>NZ_PDWS01000001.1 GCF_010093305.1 Pseudoxanthomonas sacheonensis
CACGCTCTACGATGAAGCCGGCCACTGGCTGGGCGACTACGACAACACCGGGGCGGCGCTACAACAAGCGATCTGGCTGGACGATCTGCCGGTCGGCCTGATCGCCAACGGCAACCAGCTGCACTACGTCGAACCCGATCATCTGGGCACCCCGCGCGTGGTCATCGAAGTGGCGCGCAATGTGCCGGTGTGGACGTGGGACCTGAAGAGCGAGGCGTTCGGCAACAGCGTGCCGGCTCAGGATCCGGATGGGGACGCCACTCCGCTGGTATTTGATATGCGGTTCCCGGGGCAGCAGTACGACGCGAACACCGGACTGAATTACAACTACTTCAGGAACTACGACCCTGCACTGGGCCGATACATTGAGTCAGATCCGTTAGGCCTCGATGGTGGGGTAGCGACCTATCTTTATGGCTTCGGAAATCCTACGGGGATTGCCGATCACTTCGGACTAGACGGTAGACCTGGTTTTGGTGATCAAATCAATCCGGGTGGCATACGAGGAGACGGCGTCAAGGATTACACGAATTACTTCGATTCTAGATTCCCCAAGACTATGGCTGGCGCTGCGCAGATACTTAAGAATCGAATACTGAAGAAAATATGCGATAAGTTCGGAAACAACGCCTCTCAGCTGCCCGCCCTCAATAGTGGTGCGGACGACATAGACGTTCAGCCAGACATGGCGAGATTTGGCGACAGGCCGCAGAGCTGGTACGAGAGAAACGTTCAAATCGGTGCCTTCCAGATCCAGACATCGAACGTTTCTATTAGGTGGGATAATCCGCCTAACATGTGTTCTTCCTGTTTCTCATACGGGGCCAGCATGTACGTTTCTGAGAACACGGGAGACAATAGAATTCCAGGATTTAAAGAGAGAAATGTAAGAATGGGTTCTTGGAAAATTTCTGGCAGGCACTGTTGCGGCCGCTGATCGCAGAATAAGGAATATAACAATGCATACTCGGATTAGGCTAACAGCGCTCCTCTTGATCGCGTGTGGAGTATGCGCGTGCTCACAGAAGGAAGATCAACTCAATGTTTCAATTCAACGATTTGCGAATGACTATTTGCCTGAGCATGAAATCTTAAAGCACGCGAAGAATGACTCCCTTACGGACATCGGAGGGGAGTGGGTTCTTCGATTGAAGGGCAGCCAGGGAGTCATCTCTCTTACAAACGGCTCGTTTCAAAGGGCTGATCGGGAAGACCTTGATTACTTTAAGGAGCGGCTAGTTCGCAACAAGCTTCTGGACAATAAAGAGGGCGAGTTTGTCTTGGATAGAGCCGAGCTCAGATTGGGTGAAGGTAGCTCCTGCGACTCGACGGAATGCAGCATCTACGTAATGCACAACGATGATAATTCTATGGTTTACATCGGGATCTATAAGAACTAAGCGATCGTAGAGTGCGGTGAGCCAGCGTAGCCTCGTAGGATGGGTTGAGCTCCGTAGGGTGGGCTTCAGCCCACCTCTCCATCCGAAGGCCCCGTAGGGTGGGCTTCAGCCCACCTCTCCATTCGAAGTCATCGCAACCTGAAAAATTGCAATGGTGGGCCCCATTCGAAGCCATCGCAACCTGAAAAATTGTAATGGTGGGCCAAGGCCCACCCTACGGTAGGGTTTTCCTTATGGTTTGTTGGGTGACGGGACGATAGCGGAGGCGTGCCATCGTCCGGATGCTTTCGATATGCCTGACTATCGACGCGTCTGGGTGCCGGGTGGCACCTATTTCTTCACGGTCGCCATTGCCGAAAGGCGGCGAACCCTGCTGACCGACCGTATTGACGAACTACGCGATGCATTTCGCGTTGCACACAAGGTTCGCCCTTTCCGCATCGACGCTATCGTCGTACTTCCCGATCACATGCATTGCCTATGGACGCTGCCGCCGGGCGATGACGCATTCTCGATTCGCTGGAGCCATATCAAGGCCGGATTCTCCAGGCGTATCGCCGTCGGCGAACACCGAAGACCCTCGCGAATCGCCAAACGTGAACGTGGTATTTGGCAAAGACGGTACTGGGAACACCTCATACGCGACGGAACCGATCTGCGGCGACGCGTGGACTACATTCACTTCAATCCGGTAAAGCATGGCTATGTGAAGCAAGCGAGCGAATGGCCGTACTCCTCGCTGCATGCCTACATCGCGCGTGGTGACCTGCCAGGAAACCGGAGCGCAGACATGTAGGGTGGGCCTTGGCCCACCATTGCCGCTGCCCGCCCACTCCCTGGATAAGCCGAGGGTGTGCGGGCCGGATGGACATCAAGGCTCAGAAGAAGCCCAAGGCTTTGGGCGAATAGCTCACCAGCAGGTTTTTGGTTTGCTGGTAGTGGTCTAGCATGGCCTTGTGGTTTTCGCGGCCGATGCCCGATTGCTTGTAGCCACCGAAAGCCGCCGCCGCCGGATAGGCGTGGTAGCAATTGCTCCACACTCGCCCGGCCTGGATGGCGCGGCCTACGCGGTACAGGCGCGCGCCATCGCGGCTCCACACGCCGGCGCCCAGACCGTAGGCGGTGTCGTTGGCGATCGCGATGGCGTCGGCCTCGTCCTTGAAGGTGGTCACGCTGACCACCGGCCCGAAGATTTCCTCCTGGAACACGCGCATCCCGTTGTGGCCGCTGAACACCGTCGGCTTGACGTAGTAACCGCCCTGCAAATCGCCACCCAACTTGTTCTGTTCGCCGCCGATCAACACTTCGGCGCCCTCCGCCTTGCCGATGTCGATATAGGCAAGGATCTTGTCGAGTTGCGCCTGCGAGGCCTGCGCGCCGAGCATGGTGTTGGAGTCGAGCGGATTACCCTGCTTGATCAGCGCTACACGCGCCAGCGCCTTTTCCATGAACCGCTCGTAGATCGACTCCTGGATCAGCGCCCGCGATGGGCAGGTACAAACCTCGCCCTGGTTGAAGGCGAACAGCACGAAACCTTCCACCGCCTTGTCGAGGAAATCGTCGTCGGCCGCCATGACGTCTTCGAAGAAGATATTCGGAGACTTGCCGCCCAGCTCCAGCGTGGCCGGAATCAGGTTGCCGGCCGCGGCCTGGGCGATCAGGCGGCCGGTGGCGGTGGAACCGGTAAAGGCGATCTTGGCGATACGGGTGCTGCCGGCCAACGCCATGCCGGCTTCGCGGCCGTAGCCGTTGACGATGTTGAGCACGCCCGGCGGCAGCAGGTCGGCGATCAGCTCCATCAGCACCAGCAGGCTGGCGGGGGTCTGCTCTGCCGGCTTGAGCACGACGCAGTTGCCGGCGGCCAGCGCCGGCGGCAGTTTCCAGGCCGCCATCAGGATCGGGAAATTCCACGGAATGATCTGCCCGACCACGCCCAGCGGTTCGTGGAAGTGATAGGCGATGGTGTTCTCGTCGATCTCGCTGATCGAACCTTCCTGCGCGCGCACCGCGCCAGCGAAGTAGCGGAAATGATCGGCCGCCAACGGTATGTCGGCGTTCATGGTTTCGCGGATCGGTTTGCCGTTGTCCCAGGTTTCGGCATAGGCCAGAAGTTCGAGATTCTGATCGATGCGGTCGGCGATCTGGTTGAGGAGATTGGCGCGCTGGGTGACGCTGGTCTTGGCCCAGGCGTCCTTGGCGGCATGGGCGGCATCCAATGCGGCTTCCACGTCCTCGGCCTGCGAGCGCGGAACGCGGGTGAACGGCTTGCCGGTGACTGGGGTGATGCAATCGAAATACTTGCCGCCCTTGGGGGCAAGCCAGCGACCGCCGATGAAATTCTCGTACTGCGGCTTGAAGATGGATCGCGGGTCGGTGGCGTGCGGCTTGGCGGTAACGACGGCGTTCATGGTGTGCTCCCGGTTGGCTAGAAGGCCCTGCGGGGTGATCCCTGCGGGTACCGATTCAAAGCGCAAGCGCTGTGCCAAACCACGGGTGCTGCAATGCGGCAACACTGCAGCCAGACGCCGCAATGAAGCCGACCGGAACTTGTTGCGATGCCGCATGAAATGCAGCTTGCATCGTCGCACGGATCGTGCTGTTAATCGGGACAGCACACGCAACAGCTGTCGCAAAACGCGACAGGAGGCGATCGGTGGCGCAACTCACTTCCAAGCAGCGGCTGGGCCAGGCACGGCGCACATTCTTCGAACGCGGAGCCGCGCCCGTCGGCCAGGTGCCGGACACCATCCTGCAATCCTGGCGGCGCTGCCAGCAATTGGGATTGACCGCGCAAAACCAGCCGGCGATGGAACCGGTACCCGACTTGCGCCTGCGCGAAATGCGCGAACGTCACGAAAAGCTGTGGCGGCTGGCGCGCGCCGAACTCGACGGCCTGCGCGGCGACGCCGTGGCCACGGGCAGCATTGTCCTGCTCACCGACGATGAGGGCTGGATTCTCGACGCCGAAGGCAGCACCGGATTTCTCGACAAGGCCGGACGGGTGGCGCTGATGCCCGGCGCCTGCTGGAGCGAAAACCGCGTTGGCACCAATGCCATCGGCACCGCCATCGTGGAAGGCCGCGGCGTGGAAGTGCGCGGCGGCGAGCATTATTTCGACCCGCACGGCATCTTGAGCTGCTCGGCGGCGCCGATCTTCGATCCTTTTGGGCAGTTGGTCGGCGTGCTCGATATTTCCGGCGACGCCAGCGTGCCCCAGTTGCATGCGCTTGGCTTGGCGCGGCTGGCGGTGGCCAATATCGAACACCGTTATTTCGACGATGGCATCAAGGGCTGCGAACTGCTGCGCCTGCACCATGCTCCGGCCCTGCTCGGAACCGCACGCGAAGGTCTGCTGGCGTTTCGCGGCGGCAGACTCGTTGCCGCCAACCGTGTCGGCCTGCATCTGTTCGGGCTGGAGCGCGGCGACCTGGGCCGCACCCAATACCCGCAATTGTTCGCCGAAGCCCTCACCCGTTTGCGCGACGACGGCATGCTGCTCGACCGCCAAGGCCGCGCCTTGCACGGCCGCGTCGATGACGACGATAGCCAGCGTCCCAAGCGCCCGCCCACACGCGCACCGATCACGGTGTCGGCGGCGGCGCGCGGCCTGGGCGCCGATGCGCCGCTGTTCAATGCCGCGCTCGAAACGGATCTGCAACGCGCCTGCCGCGTACTCGACGCCGGCCTGCCGGTGCTGGTGCAGGGCGAAACCGGCACCGGCAAGGAAGTGTTCGCCCGCGAACTGCACCGCCGCAGCGCTCGCGCCGGCAAGCCCTTCGTCGCAGTCAATTGCGCGGCCTTGCCCGAAGGCCTCATCGAAGCCGAACTGTTCGGCTACGAAGACGGCGCCTTCACCGGCGCCCGCCGCCAGGGCAACCCCGGCTTGCTGCGCCAGGCCGATGGCGGCGTCTTGTTTCTCGATGAAATAGGCGATATGCCGCTGGCCTTGCAACCGCGCCTGCTGCGCGTGCTGCAGGAACGCGAGTTGACCCCGTTGGGCGGCGGCAAGCCGCTCAAACTCGACTTCGCCCTGATCTGCGCCACTCACCGCGACCTGGAAGAGGCGATCCAGGCGGGCCGCTTCCGTCCCGACTTGTTTTACCGCATTGCTCACCACGGCGTGCGGATCGCGCCGCTGCGCGAGGCCGGCGAATGTACGGAACTGGTTGCAGCGCTGTGGCAACGCGTTGCCGCTGGGCGCGAGCTCGATGAGGCCGCACTGGCGCGGCTGGCGGCCTATCCCTGGCCCGGCAATCTGCGTCAACTGGCCGCGTGCCTGCGCACCTTGGTGGCATTGAGCGAACCCGATCAGCGTATCGACGTGGAACTATTGCCCGCCTATCTGCGCTGTGCCGAGCGCGCTGGAACTACGGCGCCCGTGCCGGTGCCGGCAGCCGCGTCGGCCGCAGGCGGGGCCATCAACGACCTTGACGCCATCACTCAGACCGTCATGCGCGAGGCTCTGGTCATGTGCCACGGCAACGTCGCGCAGGCCGCCAAGCGCTTGGGCATCAGCCGCAGTACTCTCTACCGGCGCCTGGGCAGCGACCCGCGTGGACTGGATCCGCGGCGTCTACAGTAGTTTTACGCCGCATGATTTTACGAATCCATTTCGTGCCGCTTCGGCATTCTTGCCCCGCACGCGCCCAGGCACGGCGGGACCAATCCCAATAGCGTTAACGGGCCCTGGTAAATGTTCGGCTTTATGCATCGAAACGCTCGGCGACGCCTTCAGCCCGACCGTCCAACGACGCCTGCCGAGAAAAGCGGCAGGCAACCCCGGAACGGCGGGTTGCCCCCGCTGATTGCCGTTTTTTGCTGAAAGCCTGTCATCCCGAGACCCCTACGGGGTTCCGATGCGATCGGGATCATAGGGTGGGCCCCGGCCCACCATTGCCATGCATCCGATTGCGATGGCTTCGGAGCGAAGAGCGGTGGGCCAGGGCCCACCCTACGCGCTCAACCTTCCCACTTCGGCAGCTTCTTCTTCACCGCCACGTTCTTCAGCGACACGTAGTTGGGCAGACCATCGCGCCCGTACGGCGGATAGGCTTCGCCGCGGATCAGCGGTTCCAGATACTTGCGCGCCGCTTCGGTGATGCCGTAGCCGTCCTTGCGCAGGAAGTTGTTGGGCATCTTCTTTTCGTGGTTGGCCACCTTGGTCAGCGGCGCGGCTTCGATCTTCCATTTGTAGGGCGAATCGGAAGTGCGCACGATCACCGGCATCACCGCGTTCTGGCCCTTCAGCGCGAACTGCACCGCCGCCTTGCCCGCCGCCTGCGCCTGGTCCCAGTCGCTCTTGCTGGCGATATGGCGCGCGGAGCGTTGCAGGTAGTCGGGCAGGGTCCAGTGCACTTTCATGCCCAGTTCGTTCTTCACCCGGCCGGCCAGATACGAAGCCACGCCGCCCAGCTGCGTATGGCCGAAGGAATCCTTGCCGCCGCCGGCATCGGCCACGAAGCGGCCATCGGCGTACTGGATGCCTTCGCTGGCCACCACCACGCACCAGCCGACCTTGGCCACCACTTTCTTGACCTGGGCCAGGAACGCCGCCTCGTCGTAAGCGCGCTCGGGGAACAGGATGATCTGCGGGGCGTCGTCCGGATTCTTGCCGGCCAGGCCCGCGGCCGCGGCCAGCCAGCCCGCGTGCCGGCCCATGGCTTCGTAGACGAACACCTTGGTGGAAGTCTCGGCCATGGCGGCCACGTCCAGCGCGGCCTCGCGCACCGACACCGCCGTGTATTTGGCGGCCGAACCGAAGCCCGGGCAGGTGTCGGTCACGGCCAGGTCGTTGTCCACGGTCTTGGGCACGCCGATGCATGTCAGCGGATAGTCGTAGGCCTTGGCCAGCTGCGACACCTTCAGCGCCGTATCGGCCGAATCGTTGCCGCCGTTGTAGAGGAAATAACGCACGTCGTGGGCCTTGAACACCTGCAGCAGGCGCTCGTACTTGGCGCTGTCGGCTTCCAGCGACTTGAGCTTGTAGCGGCAGGAACCGAACGCCCCGCCGGGAGTGTGGGCCAGCGCGCGGATGGCGGCGGCCGATTCCTTCGAGGTATCGATCAGGTCCTCGCGCAGGGCGCCCAGGATGCCGTTGCGGGCGGCCAGAACCTTGATTTTTCGGGCCCTGGCCTCGGTGATGACGGCCGAAGCGGAGGCATTGATGACGGCGGTGACGCCGCCGGATTGAGCATAGAGGAGGGTGCCTGCGGCCATGGTCTAGGTCGTTCCGGATTGGTGGGATGCGGTAAGCTTGGGCCATAGCGCGGGGCCGCGCTGGCGCAGCGAAGTCTAGCGCCGCCGTCCGCCATCCGGTCATTTTTTGGTTTTGGGAGTCAGTAATGCGATTGGTTCTACTGGGCCCGCCCGGGTCGGGCAAGGGCACGCAGGCCGCGCGCCTCAAGGAATATCTGCAGGTTCCGCATATCTCCACCGGGGACCTGCTGCGGGCCGAGGTCGCCGCCGGCAGCCCGCTGGGCATGCAGGCCAAGGAAGTGATGGCCCGTGGCGATCTGGTCAGCGACGAAATCCTGCTGGGAATGCTCGAGTCGCGCTTCAGCCGGGCCGACACCGCCAACGGCTTCATCCTGGACGGATACCCGCGCAACCAGGCGCAGGCCGATGCGCTGGGCGTGCTGCTGCAGAAGATGGGCAAGCCCATGGACTATGCGGTACAGCTGGAAGTGCCCACCGAGCTGCTGGTGGAACGCATTGCCGGACGCGCCGCCGCCGAGGGACGCGCCGACGATACCCCCGAATCCGTACGCACCCGGCTCAAGGTCTACGACAGCCAGACCGCGCCGGTGATCGATTATTACCGCCAACACGGCCAGCTGACCGTGGTGAACGGCGTGGGCTCGCTGGACGAAGTGTTCAGCCGCCTGGTCGAAGCGCTATCGCCGGCCAAAGAGGTCGGCTGAGCGCACGTTTTTCTGTAGGAGCGGGCCCTGCCCGCGACCGCACTTGCCATCGTAGACCGCGCCAAAGGCGGTCGCGGGCAGGGCCCGCTCCTACATCGCGCTTTCGTTGCCGCGGGTAAACCGGCGACAATTGCGCCATGAGCAAACTCCATATTCTCGGCATCGCCGGCACTTTCATGGGCGGCGTCGCCGCATTGGCGCGCGAGCTGGGCCATGCCGTGGAAGGTAGCGACCAGGCCATCTATCCGCCCATGTCCACCCAGCTGGAAACGCTGGGCATCGCCTTCTCGCAAGGCTACCTGCCGCAGAACATTTCCCCCGATTGCGACGAAATCGTGGTCGGCAACGCGCTCTCGCGCGGCAACGCGGCGGTCGAGGCGGTGCTGGATGCGGGCCGCAAGTACACCTCCGGCGCGCAATGGCTGGCCGAGCACGTACTGCCCGGCCGCGACACCATCGCCGTGGCCGGCACCCACGGCAAGACCACCACCACCACCATCCTCAGCTATCTGCTGGAAGCGGCCGGCCGCAATCCGGGCTTCCTGATCGGCGGCGTGGCCGAGGATTTCGGCGTGTCCGCGCGCGTCGGGGGACATCGGCGCTCTCCCTCATCCGCCCCTTCGGGGCACCTTCTCCCGCAAGCAGGAGAAGGGAACCCGTCGTTGCCTATGGCAACGGATTCCCCATTCGTGGTGGAGGCCGACGAATACGACACCGCGTTCTTCGACAAGCGCAGCAAGTTCGTGCACTACCGGCCGCTGGTGGCGATCCTCAACAACCTGGAATACGACCACGCCGACATCTTCCCCGACATCGCCTCGATCCAGCGCCAGTTCCACCATCTGGTGCGCACCGTGCCGCAACGCGGGCGGCTGATCGTCAACGGCGAGGACGAGCGCCTTGCCGAAGTGCTGGCGATGGGTTGCTGGACGCCGGTCGAGCGCTTCGGGCTTCAGAACGATGTGCCCGATGCGTCGCTGGAATGGAGTGCGCGCCTGCTCAACGAAGACGGCAGCGCATTCGCCGTGCTCCACAACGGCAACGAGATTGGCGTGGTGCGTTGGCCCATGCTGGGCCGCCACAACGTGTTGAACGGACTGGCGGCGCTGGCCGCGGCGAATGCGGTAGGCGTCGATATCGCCGCCGTGATCCCGGCCCTGGCCGACTTCCGCAGCGTCAAGCGTCGCCTGGAAGTCATCGGACAGGCCGAGGGCGTCACCATCTACGACGATTTCGCCCACCACCCCACCGCCATCCAGACCACGCTGCAGGGCTTGCGCGCGAAGGTCGGCGATGCGCGGATTGTCGTAGCCATGGAGCCGCGCAGCAATTCCATGCGACTGGGCGCGCACTCGGACGCGCTGGCGCCTTCGCTGGACGGCGCCGATGCGGTGGTGTTCCTGCATCGTCCGGAATTGGCGTGGGACGCGGGCAAGGTAGTGGCCGCGATCCGCGGCGACGCGCGCACCGTCGCCGACGTGGGTGCTTTGATCGATGCGTTGCGCTCGCTGGTTCGCGACGGAGACCACGTGGTGTTCATGTCCAACGGCGGCTTCGATGGAGCGCCGCGGCGTTTTCTGGCGGCGTTGCAAAAATCCACGTAGGGTGGGCCTTGGCCCACCGCTTTTCCGTTTCAACGCCATCGCAACCTTGTGCATGGTAATGGTGGGTCGTAGGGTGGGCCTTGGCCCACCGCCTTTCCGTTCCAACGCCATCGCAATTCAATGCATGGCAATGGTGGGCCAAGGCCCACCCTACCGATGACATGCATGACCGAATCGCTGCCGTTGTTTCCGTTGCATGCCGTGCTGTTGCCGGGCGCGTCGCTGGGCTTGCGCTTGTTCGAGCGCCGCTATCTGGACATGGTGCGCGATTGCGGCCGCAATGGGCACGGCTTCGGCGTGTGCATGATCCTGGCCGGCAACGAGGCCGGGGTACCGGCCTCGCCCGTCGCCTTCGGCACCGAAGCGCTGATCGAGGATTTCGATACCGGCGACGATGGATTGCTCACTCTGCAGGTGCGCGGCGCGCGGCGTTTCCATGTCAACCGCACGCGTGTGCGCGATAACGGATTGATCATGGGCGAGGTGGAATGGCGCGAGGCCGATCTGGACGATCCGCTGCGCCCGGAACACGCGCTGCTGGCCACGGTGCTGCAGCATTTCCTGGAAAAGATCGGCGGCGAACACAGCAAGGTCAGCAACGCGCGTTTCGACGATGCGGCCTGGGTGGGATGGCGGCTGGCCGAATTCCTGCCGCTCGAGGATGCGCAGCGATTGTCGGTGTTGCAGGAAGACGATGCGCACGAACGCTTGTCGATGCTGTTGCGGATGATGCCTTGAACGATTGCGTAAATCGAGTGCAGGATATTGAAAATTCGGAAGTCGGTTCGGTCAGGCAGTTGAACCCTTCCCCTGCTTGCGGGGGAAGGTGCCGAAGGCGGATGGGGGCGCTCTTGGCGTAGTCCATCCGATCAAAGCAAGAGCGTTTCGCGCGTTGCGCGAGTCACTTTTCTTTGAACGGCAAAGAAAAGTAACCAAAAGAAAGCCGCCCTAGCGGCGCGCCCAGCGATGAAGCCGCTGGGTTCGCAAATGAGGCGGGAATTTCCGGAAGGCGCATCCTGCGCCTCCGGAAACGGCGCACATCCCTGTGCGCCGCCCCTTCGGGGTTTATCCCGCCTCATTTGCCGCGCCTCACGGGTTCTGTTGGTAACAGCCAAAGCCAAAGCCAAAGCAAGGCGTTCTGAAAGATGCCGTCGTTCGAAACACTGCGTGGAAGTCCGCAGATGGTTCTATTTCGCAGTGCGATCCGTCCGGATCCGCAACACAGGCACCTGCGACTCAGGATGCAAAGCGACCCGCTGCTCCATCCCCTCGGTCGCTTCGGTCAACGCTTCTAGCGACGAGCCGGCCTCGCGCAACGGCCGCCACATGCCGACCACTTCGAAGGCGCGCTGGTGCTGTAGCGTCTGCACGCTGCCGATCCATAGCGGTAGCGCCTTCTTGCCCGGGCCGTCCGGCGACAACGCCACAGGCGTTGCCCACAACCGCAGCGCCAGCATCTCGCCGGGCTGCGGTCCGTCGCGCAGCATCAGCAGGCTTTCCGCGCGGGTATCCAGCGTGGCCGGAAGCACCGGCTGCCGTTGTTCGGGAAGATCGCTGTCCAGCAGGTTGAGGGCCTGTTCCCAACCGGCTTGGTCCTGCGTCCGCCAGCCCTTCGCCTGCAGCTGCGCGCGCAGAGGAGCCAGCGGGCCGGCGACCTGCACATCCAGCGGCCAGCGCTGTTCGTCGTCGAACTCGTTGCGCCGCGCCGGCTGCTGCTGCCAGTCGTTTTCCCACCAGCGTTCCAGCGGTAGCGAAACGATGGTTTGCTCCACTTCGAATTGCGCCAGCAGCGGCGCGATGTTGCGCGGCGCGTGCCAGAGCGCGGCCACGGCGATGGCGCTGTAGAACAGCCACGCCAGCGGCTTCATCCACAGCGAGCGGACGGTGCGGCGCCGGTAGGCGATGCCCAGCACCAGCAGCCAGACGATGCCGAACAGCATTCCGCCGATGACATCGCTCAGCCAGTGCGCGCCCAGGTAGATGCGAGCGAAGCCGATCAACGCCACCACCAGGCCCGACACCAGATAAGGCCAGATGCGCCGGCGCCCCGGCAGCTCGCGCGCGATCAGCACGGCGAAGAAGCCGAAGGTGATCGTGGCCATGGTGATGGTGATCGAAGGGAAACTGAAACCGCCGCCGACCGCGGGCGGGCGCGGAAAATCCACCGACACACCCAACCAGGCGGTCAAGGCAAGGCCGAAGGCCAGCGCCGCCAGCCAGTGCGCCGCCGCCATCCAGCGCTTGCGCCAGGCCAGATACAGCAGCACCAGCGCCGCAGCCGGGGTCAGCACTTCCCAATCGCCCAGCGAGGCGAGCGCGGCCAGCGGGTAATCGGCCAGCGGATTGCGCAAGGCCTGCATCGCCTGGTGGATGGCCAGGTCCACGCCCAGGGGCTCGCCATGCCCCAGCACCAGCGCCAGGAATGCGAACCAGATCCAGCCCATGGCCAGCAGCATCACGCCCAGCAAGGCCAGCGGCACCGATTCGCGCCGTTGCGGGTCGAATACGGCCATCGAATAACGCCCCAGCACCGGGTGCTCGTGCGACCACGCCAGCGCGCGCGCCAGCAACGAGTCGGCATGCGCGGCGAACCAGCGATAGGTGTACAGCACACCCGCCCAGGCTACGGCGATCACTACCAGCACCAATGCCAACACCAGTGCCAGCCGTCCGGCGACCGCCGCCACCGCATCGTAGGCCTCGCCCAGCACCCATCCCGGGGCCAGGAACAGCACCGCCCAGCTGAGCGCGGCGATCAGGCTGGCCGGCAGGTAGCGGCGCCAGGGCATTTCCAACATCCCCGCGATCGCCGGCACGAAAGGGCGGATCGGCCCCACATAGCGCGCTATCAGGATGCTCTTGAGCGCATTGCGGCGGAACATGGTCTCGCCGCGGTCCAGCAGCTGCGGATACTTGCGGAACGGCCAGTGATTGCGCAGCTGCGGTCCCCAGCGCCTGCCGATCTGGAAGCTGATCGCATCGCCGGCGAACGCACCTGCCGCCGCAGATACCACCGCATAAGGCCCGGATAGTTCGCCCAGGCCTATCAGCATGCCCACGGCGAACAACAGCGGCAGCGCCGGCACGATCGCGCCCAGCACGATCAACGCATCGCAGAACGCGATGGCGAAGATCACGGCCCCCGCGGCCACGGGATGCGCAGTGATCCAGGCCAGCAGGTTGTCGAACCAGGAAGGATTCATTGCCGCCGATTATAAGGTGCGCGCCCAGGCCGAACCTGGAGTGTGGGTTTAGACTGTGACCAGGCGTCGGGTATGGGACATTGATGCGTGGGTGGTGGTTCCTTCGAGTCGGAATTGGAGCCCGAACCCCGGTTATCGTCATCCCAGCGAACGCTGGGATCCATCTTGATCTTCGCTGGGTTGAAAGTAGAACCAATAAGAGCAAAATCAAAATGGATCCCAGCGTTCGCTGGGATGACGACAGAATGTTGACAAACGGCGCAACCGTTTGGGCGTGCCGCCCCACCACAAGTGCGCCACAGGACCTCGCATGACCACCCTCGCAGGCAAGACCCTCTTCATCACCGGCGCCTCGCGCGGCATCGGCCTGGCCATCGCGCTGCGGGCCGCGCGCGACGGCGCCAACGTGGCCATCGCGGCCAAGTCGTCGGTGCCCAATCCCAAGCTGCCGGGCACCATCCACACCGCCGCCGAAGCGGTGAACGCCGCAGGCGGCCAGGGTTTGGCGCTCAAATGCGACATACGCGAAGAAGACGAAGTCAAAGCCGCGGTCGCCGCCACGGTGGATCTGTTCGGCGGCATCGACATCCTGGTCAACAACGCCAGCGCCATCTGGCTGCGTGGCGCGCTGGATACGCCGATGAAGCGTTTCGATCTGATGAGCCAGGTCAATTCGCGCGGCAGTTTCCTGTGCGCGCAGGCCTGCCTTCCGCATCTTCTGGCGGCGCCCAATCCGCATATCCTGACGCTTGCGCCGCCGCCATCGCTGGACCCGAAGTGGTGGGGACCGCACACCGGCTATACGCTGGCCAAGATGGGCATGAGTTTCGTCACCCTGGGGCTGGCGGCGGAGTTCGGGCCGCAAGGCGTCGCGGTCAACGCGCTGTGGCCGCGCACGCTGATCGCCACCGAAGCGCTGAACATGATTCCCGGCGTGGACGCCGCCAACGGCCGCAAGCCGGAAATAATGGCCGACGCCGCGCACGCCGTACTCACGCGCGGGGCCGCAGGATTCTCCGGAAATTTCCTGATCGATGACGAAGTATTGGCCGAAGCCGGCGTCACCGATCTTTCGAACTACGCAGTCGATCCTTCCAAACCGCTTTACCCCGATCTGTTCCTCGATTGAGCAGACGACTCAACGCCATCGGAGCCCCTGTCACGATGAAATACCTGCACGCCATGATCCGCGTCCACGACCTGGACGCCACCGCCAAATTCTTCACCGAAGGCCTGGGCCTTGCCGAAACCCGCCGCATCGAAAACGAAGGCGGACGCTTCACCCTGGTCTATTTCGGCGCGCCCGCCAATCCCGAAGCCGAAATCGAACTGACCTACAACTGGCCGCCCGCCGACGGTTCGCCTACCGAAGACTACGGCAGCGCGCGCAACTTCGGCCACCTGGCTTTCGAAGTCGACGACATCTACGCCACCTGCGCGCACCTGCAATCGCAAGGCGTCGTCATCAACCGTCCGCCGCGCGACGGCCGCATGGCGTTCGTGCGCACGCCCGACCTGATTTCCATCGAATTGTTGCAAAAAGGCGGACGCCTGCCGCCGCAGGAGCCGTGGCTGTCGATGGCCAATACCGGCGTTTGGTGACACCGCAAGGAAAAGCGAGCGATCGCCCAAGCAGATGTCATCGATAGTCGGCCACGGATTGGCGGGAGTCGCGGTCTATCTGGCCTGCAATCGGGCAGGGGACCAACGTGCGCTCTGGGCCCTGCCCGCTTTCGTGTTTCTCGTCGTTTGTCCTGACCTGGACTACCTGGCGATCTGGTGGTGGCATGCGCAGCCGACGTTGCGGTTGACGCACACGCTGGCGTTCGCACTGGCGGCAAGCCTGCTTATGTGGTTCCTATCCTTCGAGCTGCGCATCGAGGCGGTTGCCAGCGTCCCGTTTCCAGCGCTGCTGCTCGCCAGCGTTTCGCATCCGCTGCTGGACTTGCTGGTCGGAGCGCACGGACTGCCGTTGCTGTGGCCCTTCGCCGATCGGCAAGTGGCGTTGCCCTTCGGCCTGCTTCCAAGTGCGGGCCGATTGGCGTTGGGAAACTACTACCTGTGGCGCAATCTGCTCATTGAACTTGGCATTCTGGTTCCACTGCTCGGCTTGCTGGTGGCCGTCGCACGCGGCACCGCGCCACGCGTGCTTGTGCGCAATGCAGTCTTCGTTCTTCCGTTGTGGCTGGCGATGCTGGCATGGTCGGTATCGCTTCAGCGTTGACCACAAAGCAGTTCGATTGAAAATCGCGCGAGCGTCTATCCCGATCCGTCTGCGCCGAACAAATGTAAGGCAGCTCACGATTTTAATTTTCCAGTGAGCGCTCTGCCTGACTGCTGAATTGATGTCGTTAAATACAGCTGAAAACAAGGCAAAAAATAGGCAATCAGATTCGTGATACGACGATCTAACAATCGTGATGTATCTGTAAGTCGCAGCACACTTGCATCGCAACGCGTACCGCGCTGCTCAAACCACACATGCGGCGTAGTAGGCTCGTGACGCGTCTTCGACGCGCGTCGTTCCGTCATCCTTCAGGACGGATTCCATCCCTTCACAAGGAAGAGCAAACCTATGTCGTTTGTATCAAATCGTCGTATGCGTATGCATGCATTGTCATTCGCCACCGCCGTTGCGGTCTCGCTGATCGCCGCGCCCGCCATGGCCGGCAAGGTCGACCTTGCGGGTCTGGGTTCCGGGCAGACCTATGACCAGTTCATCGTCGGCTATCGCAGCGGCAGTCCGGAGCGCGGCAGCGTTTCCAGGGCGAAAGAGTCGCTGGCGCGCGCCGCATCGGCGCAGGTAGGCGGCAAGGCGCTGGCGCTCAAGCATCTGCGCCGCATGGGCATCGGATCGGACGTGGTGCGCATCGACCGCAAGCTGGACCGGGTGGAAGCCGAATCGCTGATGCGCCAGATCGCCGCCGATCCGGATGTGGAGTACGTCGAAGTAGATCGGCGCATGCAGGCGTTCTTCACTCCGAACGATACCTATTACCTGCCACGCCAATGGGACATGTACGACACCTACGGCATCCGCGCCAATAACGCTTGGGACGTCACTCAGGGCGCCGGTGTGGTGGTGGCGGTGATCGACACTGGTATCACCGACCACAGCGATCTCAACGCCAACATCCTGCCTGGCTACGACTTCATCGATGAGGTGGCCGTGTCGAATGACGGTGACGGGCGCGATAGCGATGCGCACGACCCTGGCGATTGGATTGCCGCCAATCAGTGCGGTGGTTCGCATCCGGCACGAAATTCCAGTTGGCACGGTACTCATGTCGCCGGCACGGTGGCGGCGGTGATGAACAATGGACAGGGAGTCGCTGGTGTCGCTCCGGCGGCCAAGGTGGTGCCATTGCGTGCCTTGGGCACCTGTGGCGGCTACGATTCGGACATCGCCGATGCGATCATCTGGGCTGCCGGCGGCAGCGTTCCGGGCGTGCCGGCAAACCCGTATCCAGCGGAGGTCATCAACCTCAGCCTGGGCGGACAAGGCGCCTGCGGCTCCACCACACAGAGCGCCATCAATGGTGCGGTCGGGCTGGGGGCTACGCTGGTGGTCGCTGCAGGCAACGACAACGCACCTGCCTCGGGTTTCTCGCCGGCCAACTGCAATAACGTCATCACCGTGGGTGCGACGACCAAGACTGGAGCACGGGCTGAATACTCGAATTACGGTCCGGCGGTCGACCTGGCCGCGCCCGGTTCAGGCATCCTCTCAACACAAAACTCAGGCACCACCGTTCCGGTGGCCGAGTCATATGGGACAAAAAGCGGAACGTCGATGTCGACCCCTCACGTGGCTGGTGTGGCGGCGCTGATCCAGTCAGTTGCGGCGATACCCAAGACTCCGGCGCAAGTCGAAGCCCTGGTCAAGTGCACGGCCACCCCGTTCCCATCGACACCTTCGCAACCCATCGGTACAGGCATCGTGAATGCCCAGAACGCGGTCAACGTCGCCTTGAGCGTGCCGCTGAGCGTTAGCGGCAACGGCGGCGCCGTTGCCGCCCAGACGGTGGGCGTGCGTACGTTGCTCGCTCCGGGACCGGGCAACGCGTCCTGCAACACGCAGATCTTCGTGAGCGCCAACCCGGCTAGTCCTGGCAGCTTGCAGCTGCAACTGGTCGCGCCCGACGGAACGATCTACCCCTTGCCGTCGCTGGGCGGCTTCGGCACCCAGCCGTTCACGCTGAACCTGTCCGGCGAAGCGCGCGAAGGCATCTGGAAGCTGCTCGTCAACAACACGTCCTCGACCACGGCCCCGATGCTCGGCTGGGGCATGACCTTCAACTGATCGGGTTCTCCACGCCCAGGCACGTCTTGAGCCCCGGTTTGCGCCGGGGCTTTTTCGTTTCCTGGCGCACGGCTCGTGATACGCCGCACGCATTGAGCATGGAAGGCCGATGCGGCTGCGACCCGGTGTTCGCATCTGTACAATGACCAACACAGCCATTCGATCGCGTGCTGCGCTCCTTTTGCCGGAATCTCTCAATGAAGAACGCGCTGTTGATCATCGACGTCCAGCAAGGCCTGTTCGACGAAACCCCCGCCCCGGCCGAGGCCGATGCCGTGATAGAACGCATCAACGCCCTGGCCGGGCGAGCACGCGCCAGCGACGTGCCGGTGATCCTGGTCCAGCATGAGGTGCCGGGCACCCAGTTGCAGCAGGGCGCGCCGGGCTGGCAGCTGGATTCGCGCCTGCAGGCGCAGCCGGCCGACCACCGCATCCGCAAGACCACCCCCGATTCCTTCCTGCGCACCGGCCTGGACGAAGTGCTGGCGTTTTCCGGCGTCGAACAACTGGTGATCTGCGGCTACGCCACCGAATTCTGCGTGGACACCACCACCCGCAGCGCCGCCGCCCACGGCTATGCGGTGATCCTGGCGGCCGACGCGCACACCACCCAGGACAAGCCGCACGCCACCGCCGCCCAGATCCGCACGCACCACAATGCGACCCTGCCCGAAATCAGCAGCTTCGGGCCGGTGATCGAAGCGCTGCCGTCGGAACAGATCCGTTTCAGCTCCTGACCGCTCTCCCTGATTCCATGTCCGACACCACCGACCTGCTCGCCGCCGGCCAGCGCTACTACCTTTCCGTCTACCGTCCGCGCGAAGTGATCCTGGAGCGCGGCCAGGGTGCGCGCGTCTGGGACCGCGACGGCAACGAATACGTGGATCTGTCGGCCGGCATCGCCGTTTGCGGACTGGGCCACAACGATCCCGATCTGGTCGCCGCGCTGACCGAACAGGCCGGCAAGCTGTGGCATACCAGCAACGTGTTCTACAGCGAACCGCCGCTGCGCCTGGCCGAAGAACTGGTCACCGCCTCGTGTTTCGCTTCGCGCGTGTTCCTGTGCAACTCGGGAACCGAGGCAAATGAAGCGGCGATCAAGCTCATCCGCAAGTGGGCCACCGCACAGGGGCGGGCGCCGGATCGCCGCGTCATCGTCACCTTCCGCGGCAGCTTCCATGGGCGCACGCTGGCGGCGGTCACCGCGACCGCGCAGCCGAAATACCAGGAAGGCTACGAGCCGCTGCCGGGCGGTTTCCGCTACGTAGATTTCAACGATCTGGGGCAACTCGAAACGGCTATGGCTGCTGGCGATGTCGCCGCAGTGCTGGTCGAGCCTATCCAAGGCGAAGGCGGAGTGATGCCGGCGGCCGAAGGCTTCCTACGTGGCGTGCGCGAGCTCTGCGACCGCCATGGCGCGCTGCTGGCGCTGGACGAAATCCAGTGCGGTATGGGCCGTACCGGCACTTTGTTCGCGCATTGGCAGGAAGGCATCACGCCCGACATCGTCACCCTGGCCAAGGCGCTGGGTGGCGGTTTTCCCATCGGCGCCATGTTGGCAGGGCCCAAGGTCGCCGAGGTGATGCAGTTCGGCGCGCATGGCACCACCTTTGGCGGCAATCCGTTGGCCGCTGCGGTGGCGCGGGTGGCGTTGCGCAAGCTGGGTTCGGAAGAAATTGCAGCGAATGTGCAGAGACAGTCGCAGGCATTGCGCGATGGCCTGGATTCGCTGAACGCGGAATTCGGAATTTTCTCGGAAGTTCGCGGCCGTGGCTTGATGCTGGGCGCGGTGCTGAAACCAGAGCTCGCGGGGCGTGCCGGTGAGATTCTCGATCACGCCGCTGCTGCAGGGCTGTTGCTGCTGCAGGCGGGACCTGATGTGTTGCGGTTCGTGCCGGCGTTGAATATCACCGAAGCGGAAGTGGCTGATGGTATGGCGCGCTTGCGCTCGGCTTTGTCGGTTTTCGCGAAGAAGATGTCAGCGATTTAAAGCCCCTCTCCCACCGGGAGAGGGGTTGGGGTGAGGGTGCGGCGAAGTCCATGATGGTGAACGATCCTGACTCCGCCGTACCCTCATCCGGCGCTACGCGCCACCTTCTCCCGACGGGAGAAGGGTTGAACAGCGCGCTCAAGCTTCTTGCAAGGCTTGCTGCAGATCCGCAATCAAATCGTCCACATGCTCCAACCCCACCGACAGCCGCAGCAAATTCTGCGGAGTAGTGGTATGCGGCCCTTCCACCGACCCGCGATGCTCCACCAGCGATTCGCAGCCGCCCAGCGAAGTCGCATTGGTGAACAGCTGCAGCCTGCCGGCCATCGCCAGCGCCGCCTCACGGCCGCCGCGCAGCTGCACGCTGAGCATGCCGCCGAAATCGCGCATCTGGCGCGTGGCCAGTGCGTGTCCCGGATGCGAAGGCAGGCCCGGATAGTTCACCCGTTCCACCTGCGGCTGCGCTTCCAGAAATTCGGCGACGCGACGCGCATTGGAGCAGTGCAGCGCCATGCGCGCCGGCAGCGAACGGCAGCCGCGCAACGTCAGCCAGGCGCTGAACGGCGCCAGTACCGCGCCGGTGATGTGCAGGCGATGGGCGACGCGTTTGCAGAAATCGTCGTCGCGCTTGAACGCCAGCGCCCCGCCCAGCACGTCGCTGTGGCCGCCGAAGTATTTGGTGGTGGAATGCATGACGATGTCCGCCCCCAGCGCCAGCGGTTGCTGCAGTACCGGCGAGGCGAAGGTGTTGTCGCAGACCAGCAGCGCGCCGTGTTCGTGCGCTAGCACCGCCAGCGCGGCGATGTCGCTGACCTTCATCAATGGATTGGAAGGCGTTTCCGCCCAGATCAGGCCCACGCCTTCGGCGCAGGCGGTGCGCACGGCCGCCAGGTCGGCCATGTCCAGGCGCCGGACCTCGATGCCGCGTTCGGGCAGGAATTCCGTCGCCAGCATGCGGACGCCGGAATAGCAGTCGTCCGGGACCAGGATGCGCGTGCCGGACGGCAACGATTCCAGCAAGGTGGTGACCGCGGCCATCCCCGATGCGAAGGTCAGCGCCGTGGCGGCGCCTTCCATCGCGGCGATCGCCTCGCGCAGACGGTCGTTGGTCGGATTGCTTTCGCGCTGGTATTCGTAGTCGGCGATGCGTTCGCCCGCGGGCCCGTGCTTGAAGGTGGTGGCCAGATGGATGGGCGGCGCCAGCGCGCCGGTTTCGCGATCGCTTTCGCCGCCGGCATGGATGGCGAGGGTTTCAAGGCGCATCGGGTCGTTCCTCCAGTAGGCCGCGCTGGAGCAATTCCGCGCGCAGCAGGGTGTCGTTGAGATAGTGGTGCGCCGAAAGTCCGGCGGCGCGCGCGCCTTCGGGGTTTTCGGGCTTGTCGTCGATGAAGAAGCAGGCTTCCGGTGGCGTACCCAGCGCCTCCAGGCAAAGCAGGAACACCTTGGGGTCGGGCTTGCCCAGCCTGAACTGCGCGGAGCAGAACACGCGTTGTTCGAACAGCGGAAACAACGGCGGGCAAATGACGGGCAGGTTGTCCCGCAGCAGCAGGTTGTTGTTGGTCAGGATGGCGACGCGCGCTTTGCGCGCCACCTGCTTGGCCATCGCCAGCATGCCTGCATTCGCGGTCATCGCCGCCGCGCGCGAGGCGACCAGGTCGGCAATGGCAACCGGCGCACCCAACCGTCTCGCCAATTCCTTCGCGTGGCCCTGGGCATCGTGCAGACCCAGATCGGCCTCCTGTTCCAGGCCCGATTCGAACAACGCCGCGGAAACCGCTCGCTCGCTGGCGCCGGTGCGCTCGGCCAGCACGCGTAGCCGCGGCGCGTGATCGTAGTGCGCCAGTACGCCGTCCAGGTCGAACAGGACCAGCGCCGGCGCGCTCATCCTGCGGCGACGACCTGGAAGGATTCGCGCGCCGCAGCGAGGGTTTGCGCGATGATCGCCTCATCGTGCGCGCTGGACATGAAGCCGGCTTCGTATGCGGACGGCGCCAGGTACACGCCGCGTTCGAGCATGGCGTGGAAGAAGCGGTTGAACGCGGCCGTGTCGCAGGCGATGGCCTGGGCGTAGGTGTCGACTTTTTCGGAAGTGAAGAACAGGCCGAACATGCCGCCGACACGATTGGTGCTGACGGCGACGCCGGCCTCCCGCGCGGCTGCTTCCAGTCCGTCGCACAAGGCATGCGTGGCCGCAGTCAGCCTGTCGTGGAATCCCGGCGCCTGCACCAGTTCCAGCATGGCCAGGCCGGCCGCCATCGCCACCGGATTGCCGCTGAGCGTGCCGGCCTGGTAGATCGGGCCGCTGGGTGCGATCTGCGCCATCAGCTCGCGCCGGCCGCCGTAAGCGCCCACCGGCATGCCGCCGCCGATGATCTTGCCGAAAGTGGTGAGGTCGGGAGTGATGCCGTAATGCGCCTGCGCGCCGCCGAGCGCGACGCGGAAGCCGGTCATCACTTCGTCGAAGATCAGCAGCGCACCGTGTCTGGTGCACAGTTCGCGCAGATGTTGCAGGTAGCCTTCGCGCGGCGGCAGGCAATTGGCGTTGCCGACCACCGGTTCCACGATCACGCAGGCGATTTCTCCGCCCAGCGAGTCGAACAATTCCGTGGCGCCATCGAAATCGTTGTAGCTCAGCGTGGAAGTCAGCTCGCTCAAGCCTGCTGGTACGCCCGGCGAGGTCGGCACGCCGAGAGTGAGCATTCCCGAGCCGGCTTTGACCAGGAACGAATCGCCATGGCCGTGGTAGCAGCCCTCGAACTTGACGATACGCATGCGCCCGGTCGCGCCGCGCGCCAGCCGGATCGCCGACAGCGTGGCCTCGGTGCCGGAGTTGACCATGCGCACCATTTCGCACGAAGGCACCAGCCGGGTGAGAGTTTCGGCCATGGTCACTTCGGCCGGGCAGGGTGCGCCGAACGACAGGCCGTCGCCGATCGTGCGCTGCACCGCTTCGCGCACCGCCGGATGGTTGTGGCCGGCGATCATCGGGCCCCATGAGCCTACGTAGTCGATGTAGCGGTTGCCGTCCACGTCGAACAGGTACGGGCCGTCGGCGCGCTGCACGAAGAACGGTTCGCCGCCCACCGACTTGAAGGCGCGCACGGGCGAATTTACGCCGCCAGGCAGCAGCTCCTGGGCGCGGGCGAACAGGGCGTGGGATTTTTCGTGGTTCATGGCCTATTTTGCCTGTGATTGCGAGGGGGGTTGTAGGAGCGGGCCCTGCCCGCGACAGGCTTTAACGGTAAAGCCTGTCGCGGGCAGGGTCCGCTCCTACAAGATCGAGTCGTGTAGAAAAGCATCCGAGCAAGCTCGGATCTACAAAGCAGTGGAGCGTCGCAGCACAGAGCTCGTTCCTACAAAAAACATCGACAATAGGCCTGTACGGCGGCTGCGGGGTCCGGTGCATCGTAGACGCCGGAAATCACCGCGACCAGGTCCGCTCCGGCTTCGATCAGCGAATGCGCATTGTCCGGGGTAATGCCGCCTATCGCCACCCGCGGCACGCCCAGCGAGGCGGCCCGCGACAACAGATCCACCGTGGCCTGACGAGTCCCGGTCTTGCTGCGGGTGGGAAAGAAGGCGCCGAAAGCCACGTAATCCGCGCCCGCAGCGACGGCGGCTTCGGCCAATTGCAATCGGTTGTAGCAGGACGAGCCGATGATGGCCTCGGTACCTAGCAGCGCACGCGCTGCGGCGATATCGCCGTCGTCTTCGCCCAGATGGACCCCCGCCGCGCCGACCGCCTTGGCCAGGCGCACGTCGTCGTTGACGATCAACGGTACGCCGGCGTTTGCGCACAGCGCTTGCAGCGCCACAGCCTGTTCGTGCCGCAGCGCGCCGCCAGCGCTCTTGTTGCGGTATTGCAGCCAGGCCGCGCCCTGCGCCAGCAACGGCGCGGTGCGGGCCAGCAGCCGCGCGGTATCGGGCTCGTCCGGGGTGATCAGGTACAGGCCGCGGGGTGCGGAGCCGGGCTGCGGCCAGCGGGAATTCATCGGCAAACTTCCGGTGCGGGGTGGGGAATGGGACAATAGGCGCCCGCTTCCCCGCCATTATCCCCCCGATGACCGACGCCGACGACAGCCGTTACCAGACCTGGATGTGCGTGGTGTGCGGCTTCATCTACGACGAAGCCAAGGGCCTGCCCGAAGAAGGTTTGGCGCCCGGCACGCGCTGGAAGGACATCCCTGACACCTGGACCTGCCCGGACTGCGGCGTGACCAAGGACGATTTCGAGATGGTCGAAGTCGATTGATCTTGTAGGAGCGGGCCCTGCCCGCGACGAAGCCTTACCGGTAGAGCCTGTCGCGGGCAGGGCCCGCTCCTACAACGGCGGGTTCTACAAGCGGTCAGTGCATCCGCGATTTGCTGGTGTTCAATTCCACCAGGCGCTCGCGCAGGGCATGCGCGTCGGCCGCTTCCGGGGCCACGTGCAGGTAACGCGCCAGGTCGTGCCGCGCCCCTTGCTTGTAGTCCATTTTCAGGTACGCCAGGCCGCGGTCGCGTAACGCTTCGGGTTGTTCCGGCGAAAGCTTGAGTACGCGGTCGGCGCTGCGCGCGGCGCGGTCCCATTCGTCGCGTTCGGCGTACACGCCGTGCAGGTTGCGCAGCATGCGGATCAGGATGGCGCGGTGCGAGGCCGGGTCCAGGATATGCATCAGCGCGTTGTCGTCGGGAATGTCGCCGCCCAGATGCGGTTTGGCGCGTTCGCGCAGTTCGTCCGCGCCCAGCGGGCGTCCGCCGTTGAAGGGATCCATCACCAGGATGCCGTCGTCCACCGGCAGGCGCACCAGGAAATGTCCGGGGAAGGACACGCCGTCCAGCGGCACGCCCAGGCGGCGCGCGACTTCCATCTGCACCATCGCCAAAGAAATGGGGTTGCCCAGGCGGCGCTCGAACACCTCGTTCAGATAGCTGTTGCGCGGGTCGTAATATTCGTCGTGGTTGCCGGTGTAGCCCAGTTCGTCGAACAGGTGCCGGTTGATGGCCGCCATCTTCAGCGGCCAGGCGTCGATGGCCTCGATCTCCGGGCGCAGATGCTCGGCGTGGCTTTGCGCCAGGGTGTCGTAGAGATCGGCGTCGAGGTCGGGATATTCGTCGCGCGCGATCAGCAGCGCGGTTTCCAGCAAGGGCACGGATTCGTCGGCCTGCGCCGCCAGCGAACTCCATTCCGGCAATGTCAGTCTTACCCCCATGGCCCAAGATTGGCGTCAAACGCCGCCACAATCAAGCCCTGAAAAGCGGTTCGGGCGTAGTCGATTCATCGCTCGATCCATAGCCGCAGAGAACCGGCCATTGACCCGTTCGTGGCGAGCCTGTCGAACCACGCTTTTCGCTGATATTTGAAGCGCCGCTATCTGGAAAATCCCGCCAAGAGCGTGGTTCGACAGGCTCGCCACGAACGGGATCATGTAGGTCGGGGCTACGTCCCCGACGCAAGGAAGCTGAACCCGCCTGCGGGTCGGCGATCTAGGTCCGGCCTGTATAAGTTTTCGTAATGTTGGGACCATCTCGAAAGGCGTGGTTCGACAGGCTCACCACGAACGGGATCTTGGACAGGCTCACCACGAGCGCGTCGGGGGCGTAGCCCCGACCTACGGCAGCTTTGGGATATCGCTGCTGAATTTCAGCTCGGCGCCGTTCTGCAGCTTCAGCTTCGCCGCTTCGCCGGCGTTCAGTTCCAGCACGTAGCGGGCCGGTACGTTGCTGGGATACGGTGGGCAGGCGTTGCCCGCCGAGCAGGGCGGCACGTCGCGCTGCTGCGCCACCAGTTTGCGCGCGTTGTCGAAGTACAGGATGTCCAGCGCGATCTTGGTGTTCTTCATCCAGTACGCCTGCGGTTCTTCGCGGTCGTGCAGGAAGATCATGCCGGTGCCGGGCGCCAGCTGGTCGCGGAACATCAATCCGCGCGCGCGTTCGGCGTCGTCGTCGGCCACTTCGACTTCGTAGCGCTGACCGCCCAGTTCCACCCAACTGCTGGCGCTGGCGCAGCCGCTGAGCATCAGCATCACGAGAAGCAGGGAAGGACGGATCGAAGACATGCCGGTTTCCGGAAGACGGGACGGGCCGCTAGTGTATCGGCAAGCCGCTGCTGTTCAGAACAGCGGCCGGGTTTCCCCGATTTCGGGTTCGGTGCTGCGCTTCCTGCCGGACCGCCAGCCGCCGGCGCCGGCCTTGAAGGCTTCGCCGCCGGCATCGGAAGGGTGGTCCTTGCGTTTCTGCGATTCGCGGTGCGCGTTTTCGGCCATCACCTTGAACTGGCGCTCGCGTTTGAGGAACAGCTCGTCCATGGTTTCCGCTTGCCGGGCCGCGCCCCTGCGGTTGCCGGGCACGTCTTCTTCGCGCGCGGTTTCCGGGATCTGCCCGAACGGAATGCGCATGGGCGCCGCATCCTGCGCCAACGCCTGCTGCATGGCGCCGAAGTAGACGGAGTTGTTGCCATATTTCTGGTTGATCCGGTCCACCACGCGGCTCATGTCGCGGCCGCGCTGGCGTTGTTCCATCAGTTCGCCGGTGACGCTGCCGGCCTGTTCCAGCCCCACCAGGGTGACCGCCACCGACAGCGGCGGATGGCGGCGCGGATTCCAGCGTCCGCGCTTGGCCGCTTCCTCCAGCTGCATCAGCTGTTCGCCCAGCAGGTGCAGGAAGCTGGGGGTATCGTCGACCGGGGCGAAGGAAAGATCGCGTTCGAACCGCTGGTCCTGGCCGACGAAACGGATGCGGATGGCCAGGCCGCTGGCCAGGAACTGGTCCTTGCGCAGGCGCATCGCGGCCTTGGCCAGCAGCTTGAACAGCACCGAGCGTGCGCCTTCGAAGCTGCGCAGTTCCGGGCCCAGCACGTGCGAGTGGCCGATGGAGCCGCGCTGGGTGATGCGGTCGGGCACCTCGAAGCCGCGCAGCTGCATCCAGAAGCGTTCGCCTTCGCGGCTGCCCCAGGCCGCGCGCAGATGCTCGCGGGTGGCCGCGCACAGCTGCTGTGCGGTGCGGATGCCGGCCTTGTGCAGGCGCTGTTCCATGGACGGGCCGATGCCGCAGAAATCGCGCAGTTCCAGCGCGTGCAGCTTGTGCGGCAGGTCGTCCATTTCCAGTACGGTCAGGCCGTCGGGCTTGACCATGTCCGAAGCGGTCTTGGCCAGGAACTTGTTGGGCGCGATGCCGATGGAACAGCGGATGGCCGCGCCGTAGCGGTCGGCGAGTTTGGCCTTGATGGTGCGGGCGATGGCTTCGGCGTTGCCGCGCTGGCGTTCGCGGCCCATCAGGTAGCACGGCACTTCGTCGATCGATTCGGCCTTGCCGTGCGGGATGCAGTCCGCGATCACGGCCATCAGTTCGTGGTGCAGTTCCACGTAGCGGGCCGGGCGCGCTTCCACGAATTTCACGTCGGGGTATTTCTCCATCGCCTCCCATACCAGCGTACCGGTGCCGATGCCGTGCTGTTTGGCTTCGACGCTGGCGGCGATGCAGCAGGTGGTGGCCGCGATCACCGGCACCACGCCCACCGGACGGCCGCGCAGCGACGGGTCGTCGTATTGCTCGACCGAGGCGAAGAACGAATTGAAATCGACGAACAGGCAGCGCAGGGTCATGGCGAGGCTTCCCTTGAGGGAGAAGTATCGCGCCGCGCCGTCTCAGCGCGGGAGATACTTTTGCCGCAACGCCTGTTCAGTCGCAGCGATCGCGCGGAAACAGATAGCTCGAAATGCGGGCGGCGACCTGCACGTTGTCGCGGTAGTAGGCCGCGTTGTCGGCCAGGTCGTGCCAGCGGCGCTGGTCGCGCGCCAATCTCAATAGTTGCCGGGTCATGCGCAGCAGGGTTTCCGGTTCCGGGGTGGCGTTGTGTTCCACGCAATGCTCCAGCAATTCCAGGAACAGTTCCGAACGGTCCTGGCAAAGTTCCGCTTCCTGCCGGGCGCTGCTGTGAAGCCGGTCCAGCTGGGCCTGGGGCAGGGTGGTGATGCCGACATCGGCCAGGTTCGGCCGGGAACTGCCCTGCAGCAGGTGGACCAGGCTTTCCAGGCTGGTGTGCGCAGCAACGGGCTGGGGCGGGGTTTCCGTGGAAGGTTCCCCGCCCGGTTCGCCCGGCAACGGCAGGCTCATCGGCAATCTCTCCCTGTCATCAAGAACCAGGCCGATCCGGCATGGCAATGGCGAAGCGCCTACGGGGAATGCGATGCTTGGCGTCCCGTCGTATCGCCTTGGAATCACTGTATTAACCTCATAAGTTCATGTCAATGAACATTAAGTGTGAATCAGGGGGTCATGCGCGCCAGTAACTTCCCCGGTCATGAGCGACGAGCGTTATCAGTTTTCCTTACGGCTGGCCGAGGCGATGCGTACGCTCGGCTACGAGCCGCGCCCGGCGGTGCTGTTCCGTCTGTTCAATGCCAAGTACCGCGGCCGCTCGGTGAGCTTCCAGACCGCCTCGCGCTGGTTGAGCGGCAGCTCCATGCCCGAGCAGGACAAGCTGCAAGTGCTGGCCGCGCTGTTCGGCATCGAGCCGCAGGTGCTGCGTTTCGGCAAAGAGTCCAAACACCGGGTGGCCGAGACGCAGGCGGTCTGGCCAAGCGGGACCGGGGCACGCGAGCGTCAGGTGATCGAAGCGTTCCTGGCATTGCCGCCGAAGCGGCGCGAGCTGGTGGGCGAACTGGTCAAGGCGTTGACCAAGACCTGAAGCTCTGGGTAGCGGGTAGGTCGGTCCTACGTGACCGACGCTCCAGAGTGTCGACAAGTGCGCCGTTGGTCGCTTAGCCCATGGCGTCGGGGGCGTAGCCCCGACCTACTCGGCTTCGCTTTGCCCCCTTTGCAGCGCTTTTCAACAACCGAATGGCTGGTCAAAAGGGGACTACGGGGGATTTGCTTTTGCTCTTGCTTTGGGAGCAAAAAAAAGTCAAAAGCAAATCCCCCTCAATCCCCCTTTTGACCAGCCATTCGGCTGTTGAAAAGCGCTGCAAAGGGGGAGGCCTTACAGGACTGTGGGCGGTTCGCCGCCGATGATCACCACGTCGGCCGGGCGGCGCGCGAACAGGCCCACCGAGACCACGCCGGGAATCTGCGACAACTCGCGCTCCATCGCCACCGGGTCGACGATGGCCAACCCGTGCACGTCGATGATCGCGTTGCCGTTGTCGGTGACCACGCCGTCGCGCCACACCGGCTGGCCGTCGGTCAGCGCCAGTATCCGCCGCGCGACCAGGCTGCGCCCCATGGGGATCACTTCCACCGGCAGCGGGAACTTGCCCAGCACCGGCACCTGCTTGACCGGGTCGATGATGCAGACGAACTTCGCGCTGGCCTCGGCGATGATCTTCTCGCGGGTCAGCGCAGCGCCGCCGCCCTTGATAAGCCGCTTGTGCGGGTCGCATTCGTCGGCGCCGTCCACGTACAGGGCCAGGTCGCCGGTGTTGTTGAGTTCCATCACCTCGATGCCGTGCGCGCGCAGGCGTTCGGTGCTCTGGTCGGAACTGGAGACGGTGCCGGCGATGCGGTGCTTGATCCGGGCCAGCGCGTCGATGAAGAAGGCCACGGTGGAGCCGGTGCCGACGCCGACGATCATGCCGTCTTCCACGTATTCGATGGCTTTTTCGGCGGCCAGGCGTTTTGCTTCGTTCTGCGACATGTCGGATTTCCTGTTGATCGTATCTGCGACTGTAGGAGCGGGCCCTGCCCGCGACAGGCTCTACCGGTAAAGCTTCGTCGCGGGCAGGGCCCGCTCCTACAGGGGGTGATTCATTCCAGCGACAGCAGCAGCTTCCACTGCGCGGCGCTGACCGGCGATACCGACAAGCGCGAGCCGCGCTGGGTCAGCGCGAAGCCTTCGCCCAGCGCATCGGCGTGCTGCTTGATCTCTTCCAGCGGGATCGCGCGCTTGAGCTTGCGCTCGAAAGCGACATCGACCAGCGACCAGCGAGGTTCCTCGCGCGTGCTCTTGGCATCGAAGTAGTCCGACTTGGGATCGAACTGGGTGGGGTCCGGATACGCCACGCTCGCCACCTTGGCGATGCCTACGACCGCGGGCACCGCGCAGCTGGAGTGGTAGAACAGCACGCCGTCGCCGACCTGCATCTGGCGCATGTGGTTGCGCGCCTGGTAGTTGCGCACGCCGTTCCAGGGTTCCACGCCCACTTTCTGCAGGTCGTCGATGGAGAAGGCGTCCGGTTCGGACTTCATCAGCCAATAGCGTTTGCGGCTACTCATGGGGCGTGCACTCATTGGGCGTGTATTCGCGGGGCTCGGCCAGCAGGGTTCCGGTTTCGGTGCAGATCGCGTCGGGCAGCACGTCCCAGGCTTCGGCGGCGAGCCGGTCGACGCGTTGCGCGTCGAAGCCCACGCCGACCAGCCAGGGCGGCGGCATCGAGGCGTTGCGGAAGGCGAAGCTGCGATCGTACCAGCCGCCTCCCATGCCCAGGCGGCGGCCGGCGCCATCGAACCCGACCAGGGGCATGGCCACCAGCGACATCGCTTCGGGCGGCAGCGCCGAGGCCGGCTCCACGTCCGGTTCCGGAATGCCGAAGCGATTGGTCACCAGCGCATCGCCCGGCCGCCACGGCGCGAACCGCAGCTGGTTTTCGTGATGCAGCACGGGCAGGCAGTAGACCAGTTCGCGTGGCAGGCGCAGTTGCCAGCTGTGCAGCGCGATCTCGCCGTCCATGGCCCAGTACCCGGCGACGTAGCCGGAGGCGGGCGCGAAAGCGAGCGAAAGCAGGCGGTTGGCCAGCGCGTCGGCCGCGGCGATGCGCTGCGGGGCGGGAATGGCGCGGCGTTGCGAGCGCAGTTCGCTGCGCAGGCGGGCGCGGTCTTGAATCATGGGGCAAGCCGCGCAGGAAAATTCATGTGCGGAATTCTAAGCCAAGCCGGGCCTGACGGCCGAATGCCGTGGCGGAAAACCAGAGAGGTGCACCGTGCCGGACGGATGGCGCGATCGGGAATCCGGATTACTAACCGGATTACCAATTCGACGGAGACCCGTCGAATCGCGATGAACAGGGAGGCCACTGCTCGCGCGAGGAAGAAATACATCCTCCGCCATGACGATGCTTGCGAAACGACCTTGAACCCGGGGTTCAAGTGGGAAGAGTTGGGGGCCTTCGGGCTTTCCGCTGCGAGGCGGACATGCACTCCCGGCTTCCGTTCCCTTCCCGTGGTCGTATTTAAGGGACAAGGCGAATGTTTTGCACGCCGTCGTTCACGGCAGAGGATGCGGGGATCAGTATAGCGACGCCGGCGGAAATGCAAAGTCCGTTCGTCGGTCGAAATTCATTCTGCAGTGTGCATCGCCGTGATCCGCGTTTGTTCCACGCGGTCGCCGCCGACCGTGAAACAGGATCAGCGCGGCGATTCCAGCACGCTGTCCAGCTTGCGGTGCAGATCGTCCAGCGTGTTGGAAAGTTCGCGGTCGCGCGCGCTGCGCTCGTCGCGCAACTGCTGCAATTCGTGCGCCAGATTGAGCGCGGCCAGCACCGCCACGCGGTCCACCGCCGCCATCTTGTTGCCGCCGCGCACCTCGCGCATTTTGCTGTCCAGCAGTTTGGCCGCCGCCATCAGGCTGCTGCGCTCGCCCGCTTCCACGCCCACGGTGTATTCGCGGTCCAGGATGTGCACGCTGACCGGTTCGCTGCCGGCGCTCATGTGTGCTGCTCCAGCGACTTCAGGCGGGTGATCATGGCTTCCACGCGCGAGCGCGCCTGTTCGTTCTTGGCCAGCAGCTGCGAACGCTCGCCGACCAGTTGTTCCTGCTGGGTGCGCAGGCTGCGGTTTTCGTCCGCCAGGCGTTGGCAACGTTCGACCAGCGCCTGCACGCGCGCGGCCAGGGTGCGGAGCTGTTCGATGGCGTCGTTGTCCATGGCGGCCACGATAGGGGTGCGCCGGGCAGGCGGTCAAGCTGCGCCTGCAGGAGCCGGCTGGAACGTCGTGAAAGCTTGTGGGAGCGGCGTCCCGCCGCGAGCTTTGCCGATGGTTTCCGGCGTCTTTCAGATTTAAGACCGCAAAAGCTCGCGGCGGGACGCCGCTCCCACAAGCCGCGCTCAGGAAGCGACCGCGATCTCGTGGCCCATGCCGTATTCGCGGATGAAGCGCAGGCAGGCGTCCGGGGGCAGGGCGTGGGAAATCCAGTGGCCCTGGATCTCGTCGCAGCCGTGGTCGCGCAGGAACTGCAGCTGGGCCGCGGTTTCCACGCCTTCGGCGATGACATTGAGCGAAAGCGAGTGGCCCATGTTGATGATGGTGCTGGTGATGGCTTCGTCGTCGGTGTCGTGGGTCAGGTCGCCGACGAATTCCTGGTCGATCTTCAGCGTGGTCAGCGGCAGGCGCTTGAGGTAGGCCAGCGAGGAATAGCCGGTGCCGAAGTCGTCGATGGCCAGCGATACGCCCAGCCGGCGGCAGGCGCGCAGGGTGTCGGCGTTCTTTTCGGGGTTGGCCATGATCACGCTTTCGGTCAATTCCAGCTCCAGGCAGTGGGCGGATACTCCGGTCTCGGCCAGGATGCGCGCCACCACGTCGGACAGATCGCCGCGCTGCAGCTGCAATGCCGATACGTTGACCGCCACGGTCAGGCCAGGCAGGCCTTGCTGGTGCCAGTCGTGCACGGTCATCAGCGCCTGACGCAGCGCCCAGGAGCCGATTTCCAGGATCAGGCCCGACTCCTCGGCCAGCGGGATGAACTGGCCGGGCGAAACCTCGCCGAAGTCCCTGCTTTCCCAGCGCAGCAGCGCCTCGACTCCGGTGATGCGGTGCTTGCTGAGGGAAAGGCGCGGCTGGAACACCAGCGTGAGTTCGTCGCGCTCCAGCGCCCTGCGCAGGGCGCTGGCCAGGATCGCGCGGTGGCGGGTCTTCTCGTCCATCGCTTCCGAATACACCTGGTAGGTGTGGCGCCCGGCGGCCTTGGCCTGGTACATGGCCGTATCGGCGTGCTTCAACAGGTCGGTAGGCACCTGGGCGTGGTCCGGATACAGGCTGATGCCGATGGAAGGCGATACCGACAGTTCCAGGCGCTCGCCGAAGCTGAGCGGCAGCTTGAAGGCGTCGATGATCTGCTGGGCGATGGTTTCCGCGTCCTCCATCGAGCCCACGTCCTCCAGTACCACGGTGAATTCGTCGCCGCTCAGCCGCGCCACGGTGTGCTGCGCGCCCACGGTCTGCTGCACGCGCGCGGCGGCGGCGCGCAGGATGCGGTCGCCGGTGGCGTGGCCCAGGGAGTCGTTGATGTCCTTGAAACGGTCCAGGTCGATGAACAGCACGGCGACTTTGCCGTTCTCGCGGCGCGCACGCACGATGGCGCGCGACAGGCGCTCGGACAACAGCGAGCGGTTGGGAAGGCTGGTGAGGGTGTCGTAGTTGGCCAGGTAGCGCAGTTCCTGCTCGGCGCGTTTCTGTTCGGTGATGTCGTTGAGCACCTGCACGTACAGATTGCGCTGGCCGCTGGCGTCGGGCACCACGTTGGTCTCGACCTTGCAGAGGATTTCCTCGCCGTCCTTGCGCAGCCGCCACATTTCGCCGGACCAGCGGCCGTCGCGGCCGATGTCTTCGCGCATGCGCTGGTGCAGCACGGCGTCCTGCTGGCCGCTGTCCAGCATCTCCACGGGTTTGCCGATGACTTCGGCGTCGGCGTAGCCGGTGATGCGGGTGAAGGCCTGGTTGACGGCGATGAAGTTGTAGTCCCAGTCCAGCACCGCCACCGCTTCGCTCATGCTGCGCATGACTTCGCTGGCGATGCGGTGTTCGTATTCGGCGTTGCGGCTGGCGGTGATGTCGCGCGCGGTGCCGGCGATGCGCAGCGGTCGTCCCTGCAGGTCGCGTTCGACCACCCGGCCGCGCGCGCGCACCCAGGCCCAGGTGCCGTTGCCGCCCAGGTCCATGCGGTGTTCGGACATGAACAAGGGAGTCTCGCCCTGCAGATGGCTGCGCAATTGCTCCATCACCAGCGGCAGGTCCAGTTCGTGGATCGGCGGGACGTCGCCCTGCCGGGTCAGCACGGTGATTTCCGCCGAATGCGCGGTGCTCTCGTCCGCGCGCATGTGGTGCAGGCGGCGCCTGATCAGGTCGTAGTCCCAGAAATGTTCGCCGGAGGCCCACAGCGCCAGTTTCAGGTGCTCGTCGCGCTCGCGTTGCGATTCGGTTCTGGGCGGATCGAAGGTCTGCTGCCACCTGGACTGCCAGTGGCGTCGCGCGGCGATGGCCAGCACCACCGCCAGCACCAGCAAGGCCGCCAGTATCGCGACCATCCGCGAACCCGGAAGGGTTGCTGGCATGGCGGTTGCGACCGTAACGGCGGCGGATGCGAATGGCATGACGGGGTCTGCGGGTCCTCGCCGCGCGGAATGCGGCCGGCGGATTGGCGAGTGTAGGCACGCCGAGGACCGGACAACAAGCGGTCCGCACGGGTTTTCGTTGCTACACTTTCCGCCCGGGCTGTCGCTGTCCGAATTGCTTTACGGAATACGTTGAATGGCCGAGCTCCCCCTCATCGATGATGTGGCCCAGGCTTCCCGGCGCGCCGGGCTGGCTGCGGAACCTTCCGAGTTGCATGGCGCCTTGTGCGGCTGGTTGTCCGGCGGCGGCGAGAATGCGGCGAACTGGCCGGCGCGGGTGCTGGCCGACGAAAGTCTGCCCGCACCGGAAGCGGACAGCGCGCTGGATCAGTTGCGCAAAGCCAGCGTCGCCCAGCTGGACGACCGCGGTTTCGGCTTCGAACTGCTGCTTCCGGAAATAGACGATTCGCTCAACGCCCGCGCCGATGCGCTGTTCGACTGGTGCCGCGGGTTTCTCGGCGGTTTCGGCCTGGCGGCGGGCGCGCGTCCGCCGTTGTCCGAGGAAGCGGAGGAAGCCCTGCACGATCTGGCGCGGCTGGCCCAGGCGGCGCCGGAGAGCAGCGACGACGACGAGGACGAGCACGCGCTGGCCGAGATCGAGGAATTCGTCCGCGTCGCGGTTCTGCTGCTGCATGGGGACTGCGTACTGGCGCCGCGCCATCGCCAGAGCCTGAACTGATGAAAGCGTCGACGGGCATCGCCGCCGCCGAGTTCGCGCGGCGCCGCAAGCAGCTGATGCGGATGTCCACCGACGACGCGATCCTGATCCTGGCCGCCGCGCCCGAGCGCGTGCGCAGCCACGACACGCATTACCCGTATCGGCAGGATTCGGACTTCTGGTATCTCAGCGGATTCAACGAGCCCGAAGCGGTGCTGGTGCTGGTGCCGGGACGCAAGCACGGCGAGGCGCTGCTGTTCTGCCGGGAACGCAATCTTGAGCGCGAGGGTTGGGACGGTCCGCGCGCGGGCCAGGAAGGGGCGGTCGAACAGTTCGGCATGGACGATGCCTATCCCATCGAGGATCTGGACGAGATCCTGCCCGGATTGCTGGAAGGCCGGTCGCGCGTCTATTACCACTTCGGCCGCGACGCCGAGTTCGACCTCAAGCTGATCGGCTGGGTCAACCGTGTGCGCGAGCAGGTCCGTCACGGCGCGCAGCCGCCGCACGAATTCCTGGAACTCGGCCATCTGCTGCACGAGCTGCGCCTGTTCAAGTCGAAGGACGAACTGAAGCTGATGCAGCGCGCGGCCGACATCAGCGTACAGGCGCATGAAGCGGCGATGCGCGCGTGCCGGCCAGGCATCCACGAATACGAACTGCAGGCCGATCTGGAGCGCGTGTTCCGCGCCAACGATGCCTGGCCGGCCTACGGCAGTATCGTCGGCGCCGGCGCCAATGCCTGCGTGCTGCATTACCGCGCCAACAACGCGCGCGCCGCCGAAGGCGATCTGGTGCTGATCGATGCGGGCGCCGAGTTCCGCGGGTATGCATCGGACATCACCCGCACCTTCCCGGTCGGCGGCCGTTTCAGCAAAGCGCAACGCGCGCTGCACGATCTGGTCGGCGCCGCGCAGGCAGCCGCGTTGGCGCAGGCCAGGCCGGGCGTGCCTTACGAAGCCGGCCACAACGCAGCGGTGGAAACCTTGACCGAAGGTCTGCTGCAACTCGGTCTGCTGAAGGGAAAGCTGGAGAAGAACATCGCCAGCGGCCAGTACCGCCGCTTCTACCGGCACAAGACCGGCCACTGGCTGGGCCTGGACGTGCACGACGTGGGCGAATACCGCCTGGCCGGCGAATCGCGCCTATTGGAGCCGGGCATGGTGTTCACCATCGAGCCCGGCCTTTATGTGTCGTCCGACGACAACACCGTCGATGCGAAGTGGCGCGGCATCGGCATCCGCACCGAAGACGATGTGCTGATCACTGCGGACGGCAATCGGGTGCTGACCGACAAGCTGGCGCGTAGTGCGGATGAGATAGAAGCCTTGATGGCGGGGTCGTGATCTATGTTTTTCCTAAGGCTGCGCCCGATAGCACGCCCATGGATGTGCCCGACACGGCGCTCTGCGCACGCAGTTGATCTTATTGGCTGGGTGCCAAAATCTTAGCTAGCTCCTGGCTCCATACATCGTTTACTGGACATTTCTGACCTCCCGACCTTATGGGCGTACAAGGGCGAAAGCTAGATAGAAGCTCTTGTAGCTCATCGTGTGTAGACGAACTGCCTTCGGCATGAATGTGTATAACTGAAGCATTACGCGCATTCGGGGTGATATAGATGTCGAGCTTATTAACTTCCGATGATTTGTTGCTAAATGCCTCTAAAACTCCACTTTTGCTCTTGCTCTGGAGGATAAGTTCGCCGCCCATCTCTTTCTGAGGCGCATTTCCGACATAGACTGTTGCAACTGGTTCTGAGCTCTTCGAAATAACGAACAAGTGGAAATCGACAGGGATTGAATAAGCAACTTGTGTGCCGGTAGGTAGGCGGAAGCAAATATTTGAACTAAAGACGGTGCATGAATACTTCGATAAGTCATTTGCCCAGCAAAAAGGGGCGGCTAGCAGTAAAAGTGACAGAGCTGCCAAGCTAAAAATTCTCATCGAGATCATTTTTATTTTCCTTCTTCTCGTTGGATGTTTTTGTTGCTGTCCATAATTTCTTGAACATTGGTGTCCTCAAGAACCCCCGGCACGACATTCATAATGTTCTTCCCCCGTGCGGGGTCTGACTTTCTGGAAGTTGCATCGTATTTGTCATCAGCGTCGGCTAAATGCAGATATTCATGAGAAGGAGTCCCGCCATTGACAAATCGGTCATTGATATCTATTTCTGCACGCTTTCCACCTTTATCGGCATTGCTAAGTCCATCGCGTCGTGCCGTTGGTCCATCGGTAAGCTTTATCGAGTTTCGAGCAGCCCGTGGCGTGTCTTTGGTTATTTCGGTTACCCGGAAGTTTACTTGTGTGGATTTTCCGTCAACTTGGTAGGTTCCTGATAATGCCCCGACTTGACTCTTAACCGCTGCAATATTTGGTTCCGACGCCCCGGTGCCGCTGAATTTTGATGGGAAATCAACTTGAATTGAACCATCTTTCATTCTTGTAATAATGGCAACGCGCCCATCGGGGTCAATGAACTTATATGGGTTGTTGTTCGCATAGTTATAGCGATTGAAATTTTGGCCGTTATTCGGATTGGTCCGCACGGGATCCACCGAAACGAACCGTGCCGCCGCTGAACCACTGGCTAGCGCAATAGGCAGCGCCAGCATCATCATTATTGCCCTCGCGGTTTTGTGGTTGTATCGCATCATTTCCCCCTGCGCGCTTTCTCGCGTTCGATGGTTTGAAGGTAATTTTCGTCCTTCAACTGCGTGGACTCGGTCCATCCCAGCGCTTCGGCCTGAGCAAACAGCCGTAAGTTTTCTTGGCTCAACATTATGTGGTCCTGGCGCTGGTCGATTGGAATGTCGGCCGGCGTTGGATAGCGGCTAACGTAGCGCTCTTGCAGCAGCATGTAATAGCCGGAGCCCTTATGTAGCATAGCTACCACATCCTTCGGATTCGCTTCTAAAGCAAAATCAGCCACGGCTATCTCTTGTGTGATTTGGCCATGCCTGCGATAGAACTCCATCAATGCTGAGCATAACCGCCACTGCTTCACGTTGATCGAGCGGGCGCAAGTAAATCTGGTTGGCGATGGCTTTTTTCGAGATGCCAGTTCTGCGTTCGTAGCCGGCATTGGTTTCGTAACCCCCGGCCGTGGCCTCGACGTTCAACCACTCCCCGCCGTCGTCTCTATATTTCACCAGTACATGCTCGGGTGCTGTCGCCAAAGTGACAGGAAGCCCCAGCTTCTGACCCAATATGGCGACCAGAATGGGCATCGAAACGCAGTTTCCCTTGCGAGTGGTTAAGTAGGTAGGCAGTAGCTTGTTGCGTATATTTTCCCCGAGCGGATCAGTCAGGTCGTAGGTAAACGGCTGGCTCTCATTCCATGGGCCGGGCTGGTATAGGAAGATCAGCAGTGCTTCCAGCTTCTGGCGGTTACTGGCGTTGGGCGGAAAACCAGAGCGAACGATGGTTGCCAGTTCGTCCAACTGTCGCATCGTTGCCGCAGTGTCGATACTCGGATCTATCAATCGGTCGATTGTAAGTTTGGCCTGAGCCAAATCCAAATCTGCTGCGGACTTGGCCATAAAATCTCGCACCTGCCGGATAGAATCAGGGTCGGAGGGGCTGGAGTACGCGACGTTGGTTACGCTAAGCAGGCCGACCAATGTCAGTAAAAATGCTTTCTGAAATCTATTGTTGATCTCTTGCGTCAACATAAGCCCCATTCCGTGGAGTTGTTCCTGATTGACGATACGACACTCCACTCACATCGGCAATTGCGAGGAGTTAACCGTTGATGACAACATGATTTATGTGAGTCGGCGCACAGCACCGATGAGGCAAAGTCATTTTTGGCTACCGGCTGAGGCTAACGCCGGTCCCTGCATGGTGATCAGGAGCCTTTGGGCAACGGCAACGAAGCCTGTCCGAACACGTAGCGCCAACCGTCCTTGGTGCGCACGTAGGTATCGCTGAACCACAGTTGGTAGTCGAACGGCGTGCCGTCCTTGCGTTTGCCTTGCATCCACAGCTTGGCGGTGACCACCGCGGTATCGCCCCACACGCGCACGGTCTGCTCGCTGTCTTCCTGGTGCGTGTATTCGCGGATGCGGTCCTCGGCTTCTTTCAGCAGATCCGCCTTGGTCGACACCGTTCCGTTGCCGATGACCAGGATGAAATCGTCGGCGAGTATTTTCGCCATGCCGGCGGCATCGTTGGCTTTCACGGCGGCCTGGTATTGCGTATCGAGCGCGGCGACGGCGGCGATGTCGTCGCTTTCCGAGGCCTGTGCCGCGAACGGGGCCAGCACAAGGAGCAACGTGGCGATGCGTGACGGTTGAATTTTCACGAGGCATTCCGGTTGTTGGAAGGCCTCCAGACTATGGCCTGCCTGGACCCGAAGCTCGCCGTTTTCGGACAAGGTCACCCTGCCGCTGAAGCCGCTTTACGAGGCAGGCAGATACCTGGGAACGCGGTCTTTCAGCAGCGCCACCAGCGCCGGTTCCATGTAGTCGAAGTCATCCGGGATTTCCAGGCAGACCACGCGCTTGCCGGCCAGTTGCGCGCTGAACTTCGCCGACAGTTTCGAGCGATGCATGCGTTCCATGACCAGGATCAGGTCGGCCCACTGCAACAGTTCCGGCGTCACCGGATTGTCCGCATCGCGATTGGTGCCCGCCGAAGCGGTTTCGATGCCCGGCCACGACGCGAACACCTGTTCGGCGGTCGGACTGCGCAACCGGTTGCGGCTGCATACGAATAGAACGTTCCTGATCGTCGTCGGCTCAGGCCGCGGCCGCGAACGCGGGCCGGGTCAGGTTGTCCGCATCGCCCTGCGTGCACATCACCTCATCCTCGATGCGGATGCCGCCATAGGGGCGGAACGACTCCACGCGTGCCCAATCCACGCTGTCGGCATGGCCGTTCTTCTTCACTTCGTCCAGCAGCATGTCGATGAAATACAGACCTGGTTCGATGGTCACCACCATGCCCGGTTCCAGTACACGGGTCATGCGCAGGTAGGGGTGTCCGGGCGGGCGCGGAATCTTGCCGCCGCGGTCGCTTTCGGCGAAGCCGGCCACGTCGTGCACCTGCAGGCCGATGGGATGACCCAGACCATGCGGGAAGAAGGCGGCGCTGACGCCGGTTTCCAGGGCGGCTTCGGGAGAAACCCTGATCACCCCGAAATCCTTGAGGATGCCCATCAAGGCCAGGTGCGCATCGATGTGCAGTTGCTTGTAATCGACGCCGGCCCGCACGCCCTTGCCCATTTCGATCTGCGCGCGGTCCACCGCATCGATCATCGCCTGGAACTCGCCCGACTTGTCGGCCGCGTAGGTGCGGGTGATGTCGCTGGCGTAGCCGTGGAAACTGGCGCCAGCATCGATCAGGAAGCTGCGCGACGGGGTGGGCGCGGTACGGCCCAGCTCGGTGTAGTGCAGCACCGCGCCGTGTTCGTTCAAAGCCACGATGTTGTTGTAGGGAAGTTCGCCCAGGTCCTGTCCCACGGCGCTGCAGTAGGCCATGTGGATGGCGAATTCGCTCTTGCCCTCGCGGAAGGCGGCTTCGGCGGCACGATGGCCGCGCACGGCCAAATGCTGGGCTTGGCGCATCAGTGCGATTTCGTACGGGGTCTTGTAGGAGCGCTGGTATTCCAGGTAATCCACCACCGCGGCCGGGTTGTTGGGAGCGTAGTCGCCCAGCGCGCTCTGCGGCTCGCCCAGGGTCGCGCAGCGCGCGGCGGGTTTGGGCAGCAGCGCCAGCGCTTCTTCCGGCTTGCGGATGATGTGGATGTCGAAATGCTCCACCCACCAGCCGCTGGGCGCGTCGGGCACCACATGCCAATAGTCGAAAGGTTGGTAGAAGATCACCTGGGGGCGCTGGCCCGGCGTGTGCACCAGCCAGCTGTAGGGCACGCGGGTCAGCGGCAGCCAGGCCTTGAATTGCGGGTTGACCGCATACGGGTAATCGCGGTCGTCGAAGACCTGGTAGTGCTGGGTGCCGCTGGGCACGACCAGATGGTCGAAGCCGCCGCGCGACAAAGCCTCGTCCGCGCGCCGTTTCATCGTGGCCAGGTGGTCGGCGTACAGGGCGTTGAAGTCGGGCTGGGTCATTGCGGCTACTCGTCTGGAATGCCGCAATTTTGCCGTAATTGGCGTTTCCGCGCTGTAGGTCGGGGCTGGTTCACGCGCGTCGGGGGCGTAGCCCCGACCTACGACCTTGCTTCGGGGCGCGTGATCCACTGGCGCAGCGCCGACAATTGACCTTCGTCGATGGTCAGGAAACGCAGGCCCGCCCAGCTCTGGCCGGGCGTGTTGGCGCTGCCCACCCAGATCAGGTGCGCGCCCACGTCGATCGCGACCGCCCGTCCGGCCGGGTCGGCGATCTGGAACCGCAGCTGGTACAGCGCATCCTCCACCAGGGGCGCGTTTGCCACCAGCAGCATGCCCGATTCGGAAAGATTGCCCAGCCGGCCGATGATCTGCTCGGACATGGTGTCGACCACCATCACCGGCTCGTGCACGTTGCGGCGCTGGGTGCGGCGCGAATCGTTGCTCATGCGTTCGCTCCCTGACCCGCCGCGGGGGCGCTGGTGAAACTGCGCAATGCGCTGATCGTGGCGCGCCAGGCGCGATCGATCAGGCGGCCCTTGTCCTGGGTGACCACGTGCACCTGCTCGAGCGCCATCAGCCGCGCCAGGCTGTCCATCGACTGCTCGCCGATGCGCTGGCCGCGCTGGTTGACGAACAGCGCGTGGTCGGTGACCGGGCTGTACCAGGACAGGCGCTGGCGGGTGACGTCGCCCTGCTGGTTCTTGACGAACTCGAACCAGGTGCCGAACGGCAGCGTGCGCAGGTAATCGTGGCACTCCTGCTCCCTGGGCGTGCGCTCGATATGCTTTTTCTTCGGGATCTCCACTTGCTCGCCCAAACGCGCGCGGGCTTTGAGGCGCGCGGTCAGCTCGGTCCGCGAAGTGGTCTCGTCGTCCTCGGCGCTGGACAAGCGGCGGGCGATGGCCGCCGCTTCGTCGGGGTGGTAGCCCACTTGCGACAAAGCCGCTTCGATCTTCGGGGTGAGTTCGCCATCGCTCAGCGTGGCGCCTTCCGCTTCGCTATCGCCGCCGGTGACCGTGGCGATACGCTGGGTGAGTTCCACCTGTTCGCGCCATTCTTCCGAATCCTGGCCGTTGCGCAGCTGGGTGAGCGTGAGCACGTCGGCCCAGGCCTGGTTCAACAGAGCCTGGACGAATTTCGGCGGCACGTGGCCCTGCAGAGCGGTGTCGATGGTTTCGGCGGCGCGCTGCTTGGCGATCTCGAGGCGGTCTTTGCCGCGCGCGGCTTCCACGTGCCGCCGCTCGGTGACTTCTGCCTTGCGCGCCATCGCGCGGAAGTGCGCCTGCACATCGTTGTTGACGCTCTCGAAAACTTCGTCGTCGCCGTTGTAGTCGGTGACCACCCGTTCCACGGCGTGGTGCAGTTTCTGCAGCAGCTGCGGGTCCGCCTCGTCCTCGCCCAGCCAGGCGGCGCCGGATTCGGCCACCGAGTTCAGCAATTCGCGCGCGGGGTGCTGGGGACGCAGGAAGAATTCGCGGTCGTGCAGCGCCGCCTGCGCCACCGGCACCTGCAGGCGCACCAGCAAGTCCGCCGCCGGCGCGTCGCGCTGCACTTCGCGTTCTATTTCGTTGTACAGCAGGCCGAGCAGTTCGAAGGTGTCGGCATCCTGCTGCACCAGCGCGGCCTGCGGACCGTGCTGTTCGCGGACCTGCTCCAGCATGGCCTTCTGCACATCCTGCATGGTGCGGCGCGGCTGTCCGGGGTTAACCGGTACGGCGGCGGCCTGCAGCGAGCGCAGCGTGCTCAGTACGTCGTGGGTGGGAAGCGGGGTGCCGGTTGCGTGTGTCCCGGTCGCGAAAGAAGCGACTGCGGCGCCTGACGGTCTGGCGCCGGCCTGTCCGGCAGGACCCGTCGATGCCGGTCCCGTCGAACCAGGCGACATCGCCGCACGGCGCCCTTGCAGCAGCTGCTGCAAGGTGGCGAAAGAAGACGCATCGCTGCCCGCCTGCTCTGCGCCGGCTTTGCCGATACCCGCGATGGCCTGCGCCGCGTCGGCATGGCCGGAAACCGGCGCCGCAACGGCCGAGGCCATGGCCTGCTGACCGAACGCCGACCAGGCCGAAGGCGAGGAATGCCCGTACCAATCGGTCATGGGACGCGGCGCGCCTTCCGATGGATGGGGTCCGCCAATCCCTGGCCTGCGGCTTCCTTCGTCGCTACGCGCGCGTTGCGGCGCATAGACCAGACCCGGCAATACGCCTTGTTGGGCCAGCAGGGTGTTGAGTATCTCCATCCAGCCGGCGTAATCGGCCAGGGCCTTCTGATCGAAGGCCTTGTACAGCAACAACTGCGAATCCAGATCGATCTTGAAAGCCGCGGCGACCGAGGCGCGCAATACCTTGCACAAGGTCTGCGGGCCGACCGGCAGCTGCGCGGCGTCGAATGCAGGCGAACCGGCCAGCACCCCGAAACGCTGGCCCATGAGATAGAGCGGCGTACGCGCACGCGCGTCGTGGCGCCGGGCGATTTCGCGCAGCACGATGTCCTGATCCATCTCCGCGTCTTCGACCAGAGTCATGGTCTGGTATTCGATGCGCTCGTGCGCGTCCTTGGCCGGCGCGGCGCGCGGCAGGCGGATGGCGGCGAACTCGCCTTCCAGTCCGGCCAGGAACATCGGCAGCAGATCGGCGCGGCTCTTGCGCAGCCCGTGCAGGTTGGCGAACTGCTCGGCCTGTTTTTCGTTGCTGCGCGCGCGTTCGGCCAGCTTGAACAGCTGCTGTTCGGATTCGACCAGCATCTGGCCGATACGTTCGCTCAGATCCAGAGAGACCCGGCCAAAAAAGACGCCCAGGATCTTGCGCACGCGCGGCGGCAGCGACAACGCTTGCGCGATCGTTGCCGGCGTGGACGAAGGCAGGACGGGCGGTACGCTGGACATTGTTGATTGACTCCCCTGATGCCGGTTTTAACACATTCCCTGTCGGCCAGCGCGACGGGACGGGTCTGTAGCTCCGGTTACTGCCGCAGGCCCTAGGCCTCCAGGAACAACTCCACCACATCGTTGGTGAAGCGGCGGCCAAGTTCGGTGGGCACCACCCGGTTCTCCGCGATCGCCAGCCAGCCGCGCGCACCGGCCTGCGCCAGAGGGCCGGCGATGCGATCGCGCTCCAGACCGGTCCAGGCTTCGAAATCGCCCAGCGCGAAACCTTCGTTGAGCCGCAGCGCATTGAGCATGAACTCGAACGGACGCCGCCCGGGCGCGATGCGTTCGTCGCCGCCCAGCGATTGCGGGGTGCCGGCTTCGGCCAGGTAAACGGTGGGATGCTTGGTCTTCCAGCGCCGCAGGATGTCCTGTTCCGCGCCCAGCGTGAGCTTTCCGTGCGCGCCCGCGCCGATGCCCAGGTAATCGCCGAAACGCCAGTAGTTGAGGTTGTGCGCGCACTGCCGTCCGGGCCGCGCGTAGGCGCTGACTTCGTATTGCGCGTAGCCAGCGTCGGCCAGCAGGGCCTGGCAGCGTTCCTGCATGTCCCAGGCGCTGTCGTCGTCGGGCAGGCCCTTGGGCGGCCGGGCGAAGAACATCGTGTTCGGCTCCAGGGTCAACTGGTAATGCGAAATATGCGCAGGCTGCAGGGCGAAGGCGCGCTGCAGATCGTATTCGGCCATCGCCAGATCCTGGCCGGGCAGGGCGTACATCAGGTCCAGGTTGAAATTGTCGAAGCCCGCGTCCTGCGCCAGCTTCACCGCGCGCTCGGCTTCGGCGCTGTCGTGGATGCGGCCCAGTCGTTTGAGGCAGCCGTCGTCGAAGCTCTGGATGCCGAAGCTGATGCGGTTGACGCCGGCCTCGCGGTATTTATCGAAGCGCCCGTGTTCGGCGGTGCCCGGATTGGTTTCCAGGGTGATTTCCACATTCGGCGCGAACCGCAGACGGCTGCTGGCGGCCTGCAGAAAACGGTCGATCTGTTCGGGCGGGAACAGGCTGGGCGTGCCGCCGCCGAAGAACACCGAGTGGATGCTGCGCCCCCACGCCAGCGGCAGATCTTGGTCCAGGTCGCGGATCAGCGCATCCACGTAACCTGCGAACGGCAGCGCGCCCTTGCCTTCGTGGGAATTGAAATCGCAGTACGGGCATTTGCGCACGCACCAGGGCAGGTGCACGTACAGCGACAGCGGAGGCGGGATCATCATGGGACGGTGTAACGGCCGATGCGGCATTCGTCGAAGGTCAACGTATCGCCCAGCGCGTCGATTTCCGCATAACGCGGCGCGGCGGCGCGCTGGAACGCATCGTAGTGCGCTTCGCTGAGCCAGCGGTCGATGCTGAGGTAGGCGCCGGCTTCGTGGCTGCGCAGCAGTTCGGTGTCCAGGTAGCCGGAATACTCGCGGAACAACGCGACCCACGCCCCTTGCGGGCCGTACAGGGCCTCGAAAGCGGATTCCGATCCCGGGCGTACCGCGTATTTCCAAATCACCACGAACATCATGCCTGTCCCAAGAAGGCCTACCCTAGCGCCGATCGCAGGCGTTCGCGCAATAGCGCAAGGGCTTGGCCGCGATGGCTCAGCCGGTTCTTCAGTCCCGGCTCCATTTCGGCCGCGGACTGGCCATGGCGCGGATCGAAGAACACCGGATCGTAGCCATGTCCGCCATTGCCATGACGCCCGTGCAGGATGCGGCCGTTCCATTGGCCTTCCACGATCAGCGGCTGCGGATCGTCGGGATGGCGCAACAGCACCAGTACGCAATAGAAATGCGCGGTACGGCGGTCGTCGGGCGTGCCCCGCAGCACCTCCAGCAGCTTGTCGATGTTGCGCGAGGCGTTGCCGTGCTCGCCGGCGTAGCGCGCCGAATACAGGCCGGGCGCGCCCTTCAACGCGTCCACGCAGATCCCGGAATCGTCGGCCAGGGCCGGCAGACCGGTGATTCGCGCCGCGTGGCGCGCCTTGATCAACGCGTTCTCCACGAAAGTGCTGCCGGTTTCGTCGGCGTCCTCGACGCCCAGGTCGGGTTGGGCCAGCAATTCTATGTCGTCGCCCGCCAGCAGTTCGCGCAACTCCTGCAGCTTGCCCTGGTTGGAGGAGGCCAGCACCAGTTTCATGCTTTTGGTTCCAGCAGATCCCACTTGTTGCCGTAGCGGTCGCGGAACACAGCGACGGTGGCGTATTTCTCTTCGCGCGGGTTTTCCAGGAATTCGACGCCATTGGCCGTCATCGCCTTGTGATCGCGCCAGAAATCGTCGGTCTGCAGGAAGAATCCCACGCGTCCGCCGGTCTGATCGCCGATGCGTGCGTGCTGGGCGTCGTCGCTGGCTTTGGCCAACAACAGGCCGGTCTCGCTGCTGCCCGGTGGCGCCACGCGGACCCAGCGCTTGCCGTTGCCCAGGTCGGTGTCTTCCAGCAGCGCGAAGCCGAGCGCGCCGGTGTAGTGGGCGATGGCGGTGTCGTAGTCGTCTACGACCAGGGTGATGAGGCTGAGGGTTTGTTTCATGTATCGATGCCTAGCGGTTTGTAGGAGCGGGCCCTGCCCGCGACGCTTTTCCTGTTCGTTGCGAAGAGCGGTCGCGGGCAGGGCCCGCTCCTACAGGAATTATTGGCCGGCCAGCGCAGTGCGCTGCGCGGCGAACAATTCGCCGATGCCTTTCTCGCCCAGTGCCAGCAGGTCGTTGAGTTCGTCGCGGCGGAACGCGTGGCCTTCGGCGGTGCCCTGCAGCTCGATGAAACCGCCGCCGTCGTTCATCACCAGGTTCATGTCGGTGTCGCAGTCGCTGTCTTCCGGATAGTCCAGGTCCAGCACCGGCACGCCGCGATAGATGCCGACCGACACCGCGGCGACTGCGCCGTGGATCGGGTCGCGCTTGATTTCGTTCTTCGCCTTCAGCCAGTTGACCGCATCGACCAGCGCCACGTACGCGCCGGTGATGGCGGCGGTGCGGGTGCCGCCGTCGGCCTGCAGCACGTCGCAGTCCAGGGTGATGGTGCGTTCGCCCAGGGCGTTGCGGTCCACGCAGGCACGCAGCGCGCGGCCGATCAGGCGCTGGATCTCCAGCGTGCGCCCGCCCTGCTTGCCGCGCGAGGCTTCGCGGTCGCTGCGGGTATGGGTGGAGCGGGGCAGCATGCCGTATTCGGCGGTGACCCAGCCTTCGCCCTTGCCGCGCAGGAAGCCCGGCACGCGGTTCTCCACGCTGGCCGTGCACAGCACGCGGGTCTCGCCGAACGACACCAGTACCGAACCCTCGGCGTGGCGGGTGTAGCCGCGCTGGATGCGGACTTCGCGCATCTGCTCGGGGAGGCGGCCACTGGGGCGAACGACGGTCATGCGCGAATCCGTAAAAAGGGCGGGCTAGGTTACCATTCGCCTCCCGCAGCACGGCCCGGCCTCAACCATGATCCGCAGCATGACCGCTTACGCCACCGCCGAGCGCGCCACCGAGGGCGGCACCCTGGCGTGCGAATTGCGGGCGGTGAACCACCGCTTCCTGGAGCTGGGCCTGCGCCTGCCCGAAGAGCTGCGCGTGCTGGAACCGGCGCTGCGCGAGCGTATCTCCGCGCGCATCGCCCGCGGCAAGCTGGATTTCTCGCTGCGCCTGCGTTCGCCGGAAGGCGAGGGTGGGCTGCAGCTGAACGCAACGCTGGTGAGGCAGTTGTCCGAACTGGCGTTGGACATGACCGCGCGCTTCCCGGCGCTGCGCACCGAGTTCATCGACCTGCTGCAATACCCGGGCGTGCTGCAGGCGCGCTCGACCGATGCCGAGTTCCTGCAAGCCGAAGCGTTGGCGCTGCTGGACACGCTGCTGGACCAGTTCGTCGGCGCGCGCGAGCGCGAGGGCGAAAAACTGGCGGCGGCGATCAGGGAGCGGGTGGATGCGCTGGCCGCGCGCGCGGCCGAGGTGCGCGAACTGATTCCGGTCATCCGCGCCGGCCAGCGCCAGAAACTGGACGCGCGCCTGGCGGACCTGGCCCAGGCGGCCGATCCGGGTCGGGTGGAGCAGGAACTGGTGCTGTGGCTGCAGAAACTCGACGTGGACGAAGAGCTGGACCGCCTGGACAGCCACATCAAGGAAATCCGCCGGGTGCTGAAGCAGACCGAGCCGGTGGGCCGCCGCCTGGATTTCCTGTTGCAGGAGTTCAATCGCGAGGCCAATACGCTGGGTTCCAAATCGGTCGACGTGCGCACCACCAATATCGCGGTGGAGTTGAAGGTGCTGATAGACCAGATCCGCGAACAGGTGCAGAACATTGAATAGGGCCGGGAATGGGGAATGGGGAATGGGGAATGGAAAAAGCCCCGTGCTTTCCGTGCTCGCCGCTGTCCGGGTGGAGTTCGGATATATGCTTTTTCCATTCCCCATTCCCCATTCTCTATTCCCGTCATGACCATGCGCGGAACTCTTTACGTAGTCGCCGCACCCTCGGGCGCCGGCAAGAGCAGCATCGTCAACGCGGTGCTGGCGCGCGATGCGCAGATCGCGCTGTCGATCTCGTTCACCTCGCGCCAGCCGCGCCCGGGCGAACGCCATGCGCAGCACTACAATTTCGTCTCGGCCGACGACTTCCAGCAGATGATCGACGCCGGCGATTTCTTCGAGTACGCAAAAGTGCACGGCGACTGGAAGGGCACCGCTCGCCAGTCGGTGGAGCCGCAGTTGAATGCCGGCAAGGATGTGCTGCTGGAGATCGACTGGCAGGGCGCGCGCCAGGTACGGGCCAAGGTGCCCAATGCGGTCAGCGTGTTCATCCTGCCGCCCTCGCGCGAGGCGCTGGAGCAGCGCATGCGCAACCGGGGCCAGGACAGCGAGGCGGTGATCGCGCAGCGATTGGCTGCCGCACGCGAGGAAATGTCCCACTACGGCGAATTCGATTACGTCATCGTCAATGAGGTCTTCGACACCGCGGTGGAGGAGATGTGCGCCATCTTCACCGCCAGCCGTCTGCGCAAGGAGCCCCAGGTGGCCCGGCACGCCGGGCTGATCCAGACCCTGCTGGGATAGGGTAGGGCCGTCCCACTTGCGCCATGGGGCCAGGTCGGGGTCGCTTCCTTTGCCAAGTTATTGATTAGAAAGGGTGAAAAGACCCGAATGCTTGCATCCGTCCGGCTCCGGCCCTACAATCCGCGCCCCTTTCTGTATTAATCGCGCGGCCCCCCGGGTCGCCGGGAGCCCGCATGGCCCGCATTACCGTAGAAGATTGCCTGGAAGTCGTCGACAACCGTTTCGAGCTGGTCATGATGGCCGCCAAGCGCGCCCGCCAGTTGGCCAACGGCGTCGAGCCGACCATCGACAACCACGAGAGCGGCGACAAGCCGACCGTGCTGGCGCTGCGCGAGATCGCCGCGCGCAAGATCGACAACGAGCTCATCGACCGGGTCGAAAAGGCCGAGCGCGAACGCGCCGAGCGCGAGGCGTTGGAATGGGCCGCTGCCGAAGTGGTCGCCGACGACGACCTGTCCAAGGGCGACGACTGATCGTTTCTTCGATCTTCAGCTGCTTATCGAACGGCCCGCGAAAGCGGGCCGTTTGCTTTTCGGGGGTACTGCGCGCATCGACGATGGTTCATCGCGATGCACCCATGCAGTCGTCATCCCAGCGAAAGCTGGGATCCATCTTGATCTTGCCTTTGCTCCTGCTCTGCGTTTGCTTCTGCCTCCTCCCTTGCGCGCAGCGCAGGGGAGGATTGAGGAGGGGTGCTCTTGATCTTGCTCTAGCTTTTAATTTTTCTCCGAAGCAAAAGCATTTCGCGCTACGCGCGAGTCACTTTTCTTTGAACGGCAAAGAAAAGTAACCAAAAGAAAGCCGCCCTACGGCGCGCCCGGCGATGAAGCTGCCGGGTCCGCAAGCGCGCCTCACGGGGCATCAAAGCAACAGCAACGGCAACGGCCAACTGCTCTTGCTTCGCCGTTTCACATTAATTTGCCGTTATATGCCCGCTGGCATAGGCTTGGAGCATGTCCCCCAGCCGCACCGCCAAGACTGTCTCTGCTTCCCCCTCCCCGGATGACGGGGTGCCGGAATATCTGCGCCAGTTGGAACGTGCGGCCAGCTACCTGCCTGCCGAGCAACTGCCGCTGCTGCGCCGCGCCTGGGAAGTGGGCGCCGCCGCGCACGCGGGGCAGACCCGCAAGTCGGGCGAGCCTTACATCACCCATCCGGTGGCCGTAGCCCAAGTGCTGGCCGAACTGGGGCTGGATGTCGAAACCCTGATCGCTGCGATCCTGCACGACACCATCGAGGACACGCCGCTCACCCATGCGGAGATCGCCGAAGGTTTCGGCGAATCGGTCGCCGAGCTGGTGGACGGCGTCACCAAGCTGGACAAGCTGCATTTCCGCGACCGTCAGGAAGCGGCGGCCGAGAGTTTCCGCAAGATGCTGCTGGCCATGTCGCGCGACCTGCGCGTGATCATGATCAAGCTGGCCGACCGGCTGCACAACATGCGCACGCTGGGCGCGCAGAATCCCGAGGCGCGCAAGCGCATCGCCAAGGAAACCCTGGACATCTACGCGCCCATCGCCCAGCGGCTGGGCATGAACCTGGTCAAGTCCGAACTGCAGGACCTCGGTTTCCGCGCCATGTATCCATGGCGCCACGCCATCATCGACAAGCACATCCGCAGCCAGCCGGTGGTGCGGCGCGAGTCGATGGCGCAGATCGAAGCGCACCTGTCGCAGCGCCTGACCCGCGATGGGCTGGAACACCGTCTGGTCAGCCGCATCAAGACGCCCTGGAGCATCTACAACAAGATGCACGGCGAAGGCAAAAGCTTCGACCAGGTGATGGACGTGTTCGGTTTCCGCGTGGTGGTGGACAGCGTGCCGCACTGTTACCAGGCGCTGGGATCGGTGCACGCGCAGTACAAGCCGCTGGACGCGCGCTTCCGCGATTTCATCGCCATTCCCAAGGCCAACGGCTACCAGTCGCTGCACACGGTGCTGTTCGGGCCCTATGGGTCGCCGATCGAAGTGCAGATCCGCACCATGGAAATGGACCTGATCGCCGAACGCGGCATCGCCGCGCACTGGACCTACAAGTACGGCGCGCAAACGCCCAACAGCGCGCAGAGCCGCGCGCACGCCTGGATCATGGAGCTGATCGAGAACCAGCGGGCCGCCGGCTCGTCGCTGGAATTCCTGGACAACGTAAAGGTCGACCTGTTCCCGGACGAGGTCTACCTGTTCACGCCCAAGGGCAAGATCCTGTCGCTGCCGCGCAGTTCCACCGCGCTGGATTTCGCCTACGCCGTGCACACCGATGTGGGCAACCAGGCGGTGGCCTCGCGCGTGGACAAGAAGCTGGTGCCGTTGCGCACCAAGCTGGCCAGCGGCCAGAGCGTGGAGATCATCACCGCCAAGTCCGCACTGCCCAAACCGCAGTGGCTTGAATTCGTGGTCACCAGCAAGGCGCGCACCGCCATCCGCCACCAGCTCAAACAACTGGAGCACGAGGACGCGGTGCAACTGGGCCACCGCATGCTGGACCGTGCGCTGGAAGACCTGGACAGTTCGCTGGAGCGTCTGCCGCAGCAGCGGCTGGAAGCGTTCCTGGCCGAGCACCGCTATCCGCGCCTGGAAGCGTTCCTGGCCGACGTGGCCCTGGGCAACTGGATGCCGACCCAGGCCGCGCAGGCGCTGACCGCCTATGCCGAGCTGCGCGGCGGCGGCCATTCCAAGCATTCGCAGGAAAAGATCCTGATCAACGGCACCGAGCGCGGCGTGGTCAGTTTCGCCAACTGCTGCCAGCCCATTCCTGGCGACGAGATCATGGGCTACCACACCGCCGGCAAGGGTATCGTGGTGCATCGTCTTGATTGCCCCAACGTGGTCGAGTTCCGCAAATCGCCCGAGCGTTGGATTCCCATCGATTGGGATACCAACGTCACCGGCGATTACGACGCTTCGCTGCTGATCGATGTGGAAAACCGTCCGGGCGTGTTGGCCCAGGTCGCCGCCGCGGTGGCGCAGAGCCAGTCCAACATCGACCGGGTGGAATACCTGGAGCGCGACATCAACGCGGCCGTGCTGCGTTTCTCCATCCAGGTGCGCGACCGCAACCATCTGGCCGAAGTGATGCGCAGGTTGCGCCGCCTTGGCGTCGTCCACGGCGTACGCCGCCAATAAACCCGCATTCTTTGTAGAGCCGAGCTTGCTCGGCTGCTTTTTGCCGGCCAACGCATGATCAACCGCCAGAGCAGCCGAGCAAGCTCGGCTCTACAAAAACGCGGGGCACGCTAGAATCGGAATCGACCCCGCTCTTGGAACCGCCATGACCCGCCAGATCATCCAGACCGACCATGCTCCCGCCGCCATCGGCCCCTATTCGCAAGCGGTGCGCAGCGGAAACACGGTTTATTTCTCCGGGCAGATTCCGCTGGATCCGGCCACCGGCAATCTGGTGGAAGGCGACATCGCGGTGCAGGCCCGTCGCGCGTTCGACAATCTCAAGGCGGTGGCCGAAGCGGCCGGCGGTTCGTTGGCGCAGATCGTCCGCCTGGGCCTGTACCTCACCGACCTGGGCCAGTTCGCCGCGGTGAACGCGGTGATGCAGGAATATTTCAATGCGCCGTTTCCTGCGCGCTCCACCGTCGAAGTATCGGCGCTGCCCAAGGGTGCGGTGTTCGAAGTCGACGCGGTGATGGTGCTCTGACGTAGGTCGGGGCTACGCCCCCGACGCGCCTGACCCGACGGCAACGTGGGAGCGGCGTCCCGCCGCGAGCTTCTGCTCCTGCTTCACAAGCTGGTCGCAAGAGCACAGAAAAGAGCAGAGCTCGCGGCGGGACGCCGCTCCCACGCTTGGTTACTTGCTTTCCGTTCACGCCATCTGCTCGCGCGCCTCGCTGGGCGTGTGTCCCGTCCAGCGCTTGAACGCGCGCCGGAATTCGCGCGCGTCGGCGAAGCCGATGCTGGTGCCGACCTGGCTGATGGTCAGGTTGTGGTCGTGCAGCAGTTCCAGCGCGCGCTCGGTGCGGATGCGGTCGTGCAGCCGGCTGAAGCTGATGCCGTCGGCGGCCAACTGACGGCGCAGCGTGCGTTCGCTCAGGTGCATGACCCCGGCGATGGCGGAAAGCGGCGGATTCTCGCGCACGTGCTGGCGCAGGAAGCGTTCCACCGTCGCGGACAGTTCGCTTTGCGGTGAGGCGATATCGGCCAGTTGCCGCTGGCACAGCTCCAGCACCTGGCGCGCATTGACCGCGTTGTAGGTGGGAAATTCCAGCGCCATCCACTGGCTGTCGATCACCATCAGGTTGCGCGGGCGATCGAAATGCAACTCGCACTGGAACAGCTCGGCGTATTTGTCGGCATAGGTGGGCGCCGGGTAGACCAGCTCCAGCCGCAAGGGGCGGAATTGGGGGCCGATCAGTTCCCGCGCCACCATCAGCGAGCTGGCGAACATCTCCTCGCACAGGAATGGCAAGATCGCCGGCACCACGACAGGCGCGCGCGCAGTCATCGCCACTTCGCCGTCAGTGCTGGTCTCGGTATCGATATCCAGCATGGCACCGGTGGTGCGTTGGTAGGTCATGCCCAGCAGCACCGCTTCGCCGAAGGTCGGTGCGGTCTTCATGGCCAACCCCAGCAGGCCGAAATTGCCGACGTTCTGCCGGCAGCCCACCTGCAGCCCCAGATCGGGCTGGGCCAACGCCGCCAGTGCGCGCGCCACGATTTCGCTGGCCTGGCGATAGGACACCCGGGTGGCGGGGTCGTCGATTTCCTGCGGGTCCAGGCGCATGCCTTTGAACCAGGGGGTGCTGTCCATTCCCTGCTCGCGCGCCAGCTGCACCAGATGGCACAGCATGTTGGTCGGAATGACTGCCGCTGCCAGCCGCGTTTCGTTGGCCGGGTCTGAGGTAATGCGCATCGAAGCCCCCTCCAGCTTGTCCGCTTTGCCCCCCCAAGTATGCCGCTCCTGCCCTCACTCCCGTCAAGGACGGCGAACGAGACTGCATCACCACCTCCGTGTGGATACGCGGCCGTATGCGCCGCCACCGCCGATACTCTTGGAGATTCCAGATGCGACAACACGTCGTGGTAGCCGCCTTGTTGCTGGCGCTGGCCGCCTGCCAGAAAAACGAAACCGCGCCGGCAAGCGCGGCCGTCGCCGCCGGCGATGCCGGTTTCGCCGCCACCCTGCACGAGCGCCTGCTGGACGCCAAACCGGGCGAGGTGATCGAGATACCCGCCGGCAAGTTCTCTTTCGACCGCAGCCTCACCTTGCGTGCCAATGGAGTGACCATTCGCGGCGCCGGCATGGACAAGAGCGTGCTCAGCTTCAAGGGCCAGAAAGCCGGCGCCGAAGGGCTGCTGGTCAACGGCGACGATTTCACCATCGAAAACCTGACCATCGAAGATTCCAAGGGCGATGGCCTGAAGATCAGCGAATCCAGGAACGTCACCATCCGCAAGGTCAAGGTGCAGTGGACCGGCGGCCCCAGCACCAAGAACGGTGCCTACGGCCTGTATCCGGTGCTGACGAAAAACGTGCTGATCGAGGATTCGGTGGCCATCGGCGCTTCCGACGCCGGCATCTACGTGGGCCAGTCCGACGGCGTGATCGTGCGCCGCAGCCGCGCCGAATCCAACGTGGCCGGTATCGAGATTGAGAACACCATCAACGCCGACGTGTACGAAAACGTGGCGACCCAGAACACCGGCGGCATCCTGGTCTTCAACATGCCCAACCTGACCCAGCAGGGCGGCAACATCCGCGTATTCAACAACAAGGTGATCGCCAACAACACCGGGAATTTCGGCGCCAAGGGCACGCCGGTGGCCAGCGTGCCGGCCGGCTCTGGCATGGTGGTGAACGCCAACGACGACGTGGAGATCTTCGACAACGAGATTTCCGACAACGCCACCGCCAACTTCATCATTTCCAGCGTGTATTCCACCGGTTACAAAGATTCCAGCATGGCCAAGGATTTCGATCCGTATCCGGAACGCATCTACGTGCACGGCAACAAAGTCAGCGGCGGCGGCGATTCGCCCGACGGGCTGGACCTGAAAGCGCTGAAGGTGGCGATGTTCGGACTGGGCGGAAGCTTTCCCGACGTGCTGTGGGATGGTTACTACAACAAGGACCGCAAAGTCGGTGGTAAGGCCGCTACGGGGCCGGAAATCTGCCTGCGCGATGTCAGCGGTGTGGTCAATGCCGACGGCCCGGGCGGTTACAAGAATCCGAGCAAGGACGCCAAGCCTTTCGAGTGCGACCTGCCGCGGCTGCCGGCGGTGGATCTGGGGCGCGGCTGAGGTCGGATGATGCAGTTGCGTGGTTTCGTATTGCTTGTCTTGGTGCTGCTGCTATCGGCGTGCGGAGGCGAGGATGCCGGCGTGCGTTTCTTCGCCGAGGGACAGCCCAAGGCGTTGAGCGAATGGCGCGTGCTCAAGATCGAAGATGGACGTCTGTCGTTGAACGAAGGCGTAGTGCCGTACGATCTCAACACGCCGCTGTTCAGCGATTATGCGCACAAGCTGCGCACGGTCTGGATGCCGAAGGGCAAGTCCGCGTCGTACGCGGCGCAGAACAGTTTCGCCTTTCCGGTGGGCACCATCATCAGCAAGACGTTCTATTACCCGTTGCCCGGCGACGGAAAATGGGACGGCAAATCGGTGGCGCGCACCGTCGGCAACGACGATCTTCGGAACGAGACGCTGGATCTTTCGAAAGTGCGCCTGATCGAAACCCGGCTGCTGGTTCGCCGCGAAGGGGGTTGGGAAGCGATGCCCTATGTCTGGAACGAGGCGCAGACCGAAGCCACCCTTAAACGCGCGGGCGACTTGATCTCACTCGAGCTGGTGGACGGCGATGGCGGCCGCGAAGCGGTGGACTACCAAGTGCCCGACCAGAACCAGTGCGCCAGCTGCCATGCCACCGACAACAAGACCCGCGCACTGCATCCCATCGGACCGAAGGCGCGCAATCTCAATCGCGATTTCGCCTATGCGGCAGGTAGCGAGAACCAGATCGCGCATCTCGCACGCGTCGGCTACCTGACCGGTGCGCCCGATCCCGCCCAGGCACCGCGTAATGCGAATTGGCAGGACGCCGCTCACGCCAAGCTCGAGGATCGCGCGCGCGCCTACCTTGACGTCAACTGCGGCCATTGCCACAGCCAGACCGGCCCGGCGATCACTTCCGGCATGTGGCTGGACGCGGCCATCGACGATCGACTGAAGCTGGGTTTCTGCAAACAACCGGTGGCGGCGGGCAAGGGCACCGGCAATCGCCTGTACGACATCGCGCCCGGCCAGGCCGATGCTTCGGTACTGGTGTTCCGCATGGACAGCGACGACCCTTCGGTGATGATGCCGGAGCTGGGGCGCTCGGTCGTCCACCGCGAAGGCGTGGAGCTGATACGGGAATGGATAAACGCGCAGCAGGGCGCATGCGATACATGAGGTAGCGAAGGACCATCGGCGTGGCGATATCTCAACGACGATTCGCCGCATAGCAATCAAACGGGGAGAGAGCGATGAAGTTGATCCAACGTGGACTGGTAGTGGGAATGCGGCGCGCCTTGTTCGGCGGATGCCTGCTGGCGGCATCGACGGGAACGGCCTGGGCGCAGCAGGCCGAGGCGGCGCCGGCAGAAACCGATGCGACCACGCTGGACCGCATCCTGGTCACCGCGCAGAGCCGCACCCAGGAACTGCAGGACGTGCCGATCGCGCTGCAGGTGCTGGACGACCGCATGATCCAGGACGTGGCGGCCGAAGACCTGGGCGACCTGGACAGCTTCGTGCCGGGTCTGCAGATCAACAGCGTGCAGCCCACCCAACCCTCCATCGCGCTGCGTGGCATCAGCACCGACGATTTCGGCATCGGCACCGACCCGGCGGTGGGCGTGTTCATCGACGGCGTCTACACCGGGCGCAGCGGCGGCATCCTGCTGCCGCTGACCGATGTGGAGCGCATTGAAGTATTGAAGGGTCCGCAGGGCACCTTGTTCGGCCGCAACACGGCTGCGGGCGCGGTATCGGTGATCACCAAACGGCCCAGCAACGAAACCGAGGCCGCGGCCAAGCTCAGGCTCGGCAACTACGGCAAGCAGTATCTGGAAGCGATGGCCAACATCCCCCTCAGCGACCGCGCCGCGCTGCGCCTCAACGGCCTGTTAAACACCAGCGACGGCTGGTTGCAGGACGGCGCCACCGGCAAGGACCTGGGCGGCGACAATGTCTGGGCCACGCGCGCGGCCTTGCAACTGGGCATCACCGACAACACCACGGCGCTGCTGAGTTGGGATCACGAAAGCCTGGATCAACTCGGGCGGCCCACCACCGGCATCGTGCCGCTGCCCGCGGCGCCGGGTTTGCCGGTCGCACCCGCCGACCCGCTGACCTACCTGGATCCGCGCGACATCGACACTTTCAACGATACCGCCGCCAGCGCCGAGTGGCGCACCTTCGATGGCGTCACCTTGATCGTCGATCACGGCTTCGAATGGGGCCACCTGACTTCCACCACCGCCTGGCGCCAGTTCGACGCGCTCAACCGCGTGGAAGAGGACGGTACCAACCGGCCCAACCTGTACCTGGATTCCACCAACAGCGAGTCCAACGAGACCAGGTACCAGGAATTCAAGTTCAGCGGCGCCACCGACCGGCTCGACTGGGTGGCGGGAGCGAGCTACTACGAAGAGGAAGCCAATCAGACCAGCGAAATCAACACCACTACTACCGCAGTGGATACGGCGGTGTCCAATCTGGGTCTGGCGCCGACGCCGGACGGCACGCTGTTCGGATATTTCTCGCAGGTGCTGGCCTCCTTCGGCATCCCGTTGACGCTCATGGACCATGCCTGGAACGAGCAGTTCTACAACACGTTGAAGACGAAATCCTACGCGGGCTTCGGCGACGTGATCTGGCACGTCAACGACAAACTCAATCTGACCTTCGGTCTGCGCTACACGCGCGACGAGAAGGATTTCAGCTGGTTCAACGACATCCGCAACGCACCGACCCTGGACGCCACGCTCGATGCGCTGGACGCGGCCGGATTCTTCGCCCTGGCCGGGGTGCCGAAGGAAACCTTCATCTTCGACCTGGCCTTCGTCGATCCGCCGGCGATGATGAACAAGGGCGCGACCACCCGCGCCAGAAAATCGTGGAGCGACTGGAGCCCGCGCCTGGTGGCCGACTACCATTTCAGCGAAAACCTGATGGGCTTCGCCTCGCTGGCCAAGGGCTACAAGGCCGGCGGCTACAACGCCTTGCAGATCGGCAGCGAGTTCGACAACGAAGACGTGTGGAACGCCGAAGTGGGATTCAAGCACACCCTGCCCGAGGCGCGCCTGGCCTACAACGCTTCGGTGTTCTTCTACCGCTACGACAACCGCCAGTCGATCCGCCTGGACAACACCAGCACCATTCCGCGATTCGTCGTGGATACCGGTGACGTGGAGGCCTATGGCGTGGACTTCGACCTGCGCTGGCAGGTCAGCAATGCGTTCGGCATCGATTTCAACGCCGAGTACATCAACTCCGAGTACAAGGACTACAGCGTCAATACGGCCGCCGGGCTGCTGGACCTCAATGGGCAGCCCACGGGCGAACCGTCCTGGTCGGCGGCGCTGGGCGGCCACTACACCTGGAACCTCGGCGATGGCGGCGACCTGCGCCTGGCCTTGCGCCACGCCTATCGCGGCGCTTGCCGCAGCAACGACTACAACCGCGATTCGGGCGACTGCACCAGCCTGCCCAATTTCTCCACCGGAGAATCGCAGAACCGTACCGACGTCCGTCTGGGCTGGTCTTCGGCCCGCGGCCACTGGAACTGGGCGGTGTACGCGAACAACGTGTTCGACAACCAGTACGTCGGCCAGCTGAACGTGTACGGTCGCGAGGCCTTCGGCACCGTAGGCGCGGTGGTCAGCGAGCCGCGCACTTACGGGATGGAAGTAGGGGTGAAGTTCTGACCTGCGGAGATCCCGGCGCTTCCAAAGCCTGGAGCGCCTTTCTGACACGCCGGCGCGGCGAATCCTGACTGGCGTTAATCCGGTGCGGTCGGCATCCTAGTCAGATGCCGTCCGCACCACGCAGCGAAGAACCCGCCTTCAACCAGCCCATCGCCGGACAACTCGTCGGCGTGGGTCCGCGTGTGGCGGAAAAACTGGCGGCGCGCGGGCTGCTGACGCTGCAGGATCTGTGGCTGCACTTGCCGCTGCGTTATGAAGACCGCACCCAGCTCACGCCCATCCGCTCCCTGCAGCCGGGCGTGCCGGCGCAGGTGGAGGGCCGGGTGGAAGCGGTGGAGCGCGGCTTCCGCTATCGCCCGCTGCTGCGCGTGGCGATCGGCGATGAATCGCACGCCACCCTGGTGCTGCGCTTCTTCCATTTCCGCGCCGCACAGGTCGCGCAGTTCGCACCGGGTGCGCTGGTCCGCTGCTACGGCACGCCCAAGCCGGGGCAGAACGGTTTGGAAATCGTCCACCCCAGCTACCGGGTGCTGGGCGAAGGCGACGCCGCATCGCTGGGCGAAGAATTGGACCCGGTCTATCCGGCGGTCGAAGGCATCGGCCCGGCCTCGATGCGCAAGTTGATCGGGCAGGCGCTGGATCGCCTGCCCGATGAAGCTTCATTGGAACTGCTGCCGCCCGAAATGTTGCGCGGCCTGCGATTGCCTTCGCTGCGCCAGGCCCTGCTGGGCATGCACCGGCCCGCACGCGATGCCGACGTCGCCGCGCTGGCGACCGGCACCCATCCCGCACAGCGCCGCCTGGCGCTGGAAGAGCTGCTTGCGCACAACCTGAGCCTGCGCCGGCAGCGCATCGCCTTGCAGCGTCACCACGCTCCGGCGCTGGCCGGCAAAGGCAAGCTCGCTTCGCAACTGCAATCGGCACTGCCGTTTTCGCTGACCGGCGCGCAACAGCGCGTGTTCGCGCAGATCCGCCACGACCTGGCGCAACCCTCGCCGATGATGCGGCTGGTGCAGGGCGACGTGGGCAGCGGCAAGACCGTGGTCGCGGCGATGGCGGCCATGCTCGCGGTGGAAGCGGGCAAGCAGGCCGCGCTCGCGGCGCCGACGGAATTGCTGGCCGAGCAGCACCTGGCCAACCTGCGCCAATGGCTGGAGCCGCTGGGCATCCGGGTGGCGTGGCTGGCCGGCAAGGTCACCGGCAAGGCGCGTACCGGCGTGTTGGCGGAAGTCGCCTCCGGCGCGGCGCAAGTGGTGGTCGGTACGCATGCGTTGATGCAGGAAGCGGTCGTCTTCCACGATCTGGCCCTGGCCATCGTCGACGAACAACACCGTTTCGGCGTGCACCAGCGCCTGGCGCTGCGCGACAAAGGCGCTTCCGGCCGATCGGTGCCGCACCAGCTGATCATGACCGCCACGCCCATTCCGCGCACGCTGGCGATGGCGGCGTATGCCGACCTGGACGTGTCCGCCATCGATGAACTTCCGCCCGGGCGCACGCCGGTACAGACCATCGCCTTGAGCGGCGAACGGCGGCCCGAACTGGTGGAACGCATCCGCGCGGCCTGCGCCGAGGGACGACAGGCGTATTGGGTGTGCACGCTGATCGACGACAGCGACGAAGTCGTAGCGCAGGCGGCGCAGGGTACTTACGAAGCCTTGTCGGCGCAGCTTCCCGGCCTGCGCGTGGGCCTGGTCCACGGCCGCATGAAGCAGGCGGAAAAGCAGGACACGATGCGCGCCTTCAAGGCCGGCGACATCGACCTGCTGGTGGCGACCACGGTCATCGAAGTAGGCGTGGACGTGCCCAACGCCTCGCTGATGATCGTCGAGAACGCCGAGCGCCTGGGCCTGGCGCAACTGCACCAGTTGCGCGGACGGGTAGGACGCGGCGCCGCGGCTTCCAACTGCGTGCTGTTGTACCAGGCACCGCTGTCGCTGATGGCCAAGCAGCGACTGGCGACGATGCGCGAAACCAACGACGGCTTCGTCATCGCCGAGAAGGATCTGGAGCTGCGCGGCCCCGGCGAGTTGCTGGGGACGCGCCAGACCGGCCTGGCCGCCTTCCGCGTGGCCGACCTCGCGCGCGATGCCGGCATGCTGCCGCTGGTGCGCGAACTGGCGGACCGGTTGCTGGCCGATTCGCCGGACGTCGCCGACCGGATCGTCGCGCGCTGGGTGGGCGGCGCCGCCAGATACGCGTCGGCGTAGGTCGGGGCTACGTCCCCGACGCATTGCGCCCGTCGGGGACGTAGCCCCGACCTACGTGCGAAACTCCGTCATCGAATTGGAAGACGAAACATGACCGACAAGATTCCCCTGTTGATCGACACCGACCCCGGCGTAGACGACGCTCTCGCCCTGTTGATGGCGTTCAACGATCCCGATCATGAGCTGGTCGGCCTGACCATCGCCGCCGGCAACGTCGGCCTGGACTACACCGTGCGCAACGCGCTCAAGCTCTGCGAGATCGCCGGGCGCCAGGACGTGCCGGTCTACGCCGGCTGCGCCGATCCGCTGCTGCATCCCTCGGTCGATGCCGCGCATGTGCACGGGCGCGACGGCTTCGGCGATATCGGCTTCGAGCCCGCCACGCGCGAGGCCGAGGGCGAGCACGCCGCGCTGGCGATCCTGCGCCTGTCGCACCAGCATGCCGGCCGATTGCTGCTGGTCGCGCTCGGCCCGCTCACCAATATCGCGCTGGCGCTGAAGCTGGACCCCACGCTGCCCCAGCGCATCAAGCGCTTCGTGGTCATGGGCGGGGCGGTCAGCGCCCACGGCAACATCACCGCCGCGGCCGAGTTCAACGTCGCCTTCGATCCGGAAGCGGCGCATATCGTTTTCCAGGGGTTCCCGCATATCGACCTGGCCGACTGGGAGGCGGTGATGGCGCACGGTTTCCTGCACAGCAAGGCCGAGCAATGGCTGCAGGCGGACTCTCCGCGGGCCCGTTTCTACGACCGGATCTCCCTGCAGACCCGCAACTGGTCGGCCGACCGCCGCGGCGACCACTGGCATTCCGCCGACGCCCTGGCCATGGCCTATGCCCTGCAGCCGCAAGGGGCGCAGGAGCTGCTGGACCGCCCGGTGGCGGTGGAGCTGGCCGGCACCCTGACCCGCGGCGCCACCGTGGTGGACTGGAACCGCCAGCACGGCAGGCCGGACAACGCGACCCTGCTGATGCGCTACGACCAGGCCCGTTTCGAGGCCCTGGTCCAGGCCGCCCTGGCGGCCGGCTGAGAACCGGGTTGCACAGGAGGCGCGCGGCGGGCTAAAATGCCGCTCTTCACTTCCCTAGATATCTGGTGCCGCCATGAAGGCCGACATCCATCCCGAATACCGCGACGTCGTCTTCCAGGACGTCACCTCCGATTTCAAGATCCTGACCCGTTCCACCCTGGCCTCCAAAGAGACCGTGAAGTGGGAAGACGGCAACGAGTATCCGCTGATCAAGGTGGAAATCTCCTCCTCGTCGCACCCGTTCTACACGGGCCAGCACAAGGTCATGGACACCGGCGGCCGCATCGACAAGTTCCAGAAGCGCTACCAGCAGGCGAAGTAATTCCTGCAGCTCGGTTGTACCGGACGGCCGCGCCCAGCGCGGCCGTTTTCGTTGCGGTGGCCGAACGGTCCGTTCCTTATCCTTTGGTCTGAACTCCGCGTTCTTTTGAGCGACGGCTCCAAAACGCGTGTGCGATAATTCGGCCATCCAGCGTCAACACGGCCTGGACTCCCGTCCCGCGCCGCCGGCACCGCCGACCGGCGCATCCCCACGAAGGAGCGCACTGTGTCAGAACTCGACCAGGCCACATTGACCGCCGGCGAAAAATCGGTGGTCATGCCGGTACTCAAACCCACGCTCGGCAATAGTTGTGTCGACATTTCCAAGCTGACCAAGGAAACGGGTCTTTTCACCTACGATTCCGGCTTCACCGCCACGGCCAGCTGCAAGTCCGCAGTCACCTACATCGATGGCGACGCCGGCGTGCTGCTGTACCGCGGCTATCCGATCGAGCAATTGGCCAAGCAGTCCAGCTTTCTGGAAGTGGCCTATCTGCTTATGAGCGGCGAGCTGCCCACGGCGGACGAATTCGCCAAGTTCGACCATGAAGTCGCGCATCACACGATGATGCACGAGGCCTTCAAGAATTTCCTCGGCGGCTTCCGCCACGACGCGCATCCGATGGCGATGATGGTGGGCATGGTCGGCTCGATGGCCGCGTTCTACCACAACACGCTGGATCTGGAAGACCCCGAGCAGCGCCGCCTGGCCGCGATCCGCCTGATCGCCAAGGTGCCGACGATCGCGGCAGCCTGCTACCGCTATTCGATCGGCTGGCCGGTGCGTTTCCCGCGCAACAACCACGCCTACGTGGACCGCTTCCTGCACATGATGTTCGAGGTGCCCAGCGAGCCGCTGGATCTCAATCCGGTCGCCGCCAAGGCGCTGGATCTGTTGTTCATCCTGCACGCGGACCATGAGCAGAACGCTTCCACCTCCACTGTGCGCATGGTCGGTTCCACCGGCGCCAATCCGTACGCCTGCGTCGCTGCCGGCGTGGCGGCGCTGTGGGGTCCGGCGCACGGCGGCGCCAACGAGGCCGTGCTGAAGATGCTGGCCGAGATCGGCAAGCCGGAGAACGTCAGCTCGGCGGTCGACAAGGCCAAGGACAAGGAATCGGGTTTCCGCCTGATGGGCTTCGGCCACCGCGTGTACAAGAATTTCGATCCGCGCGCCAAGATCATCCGCGAGATGACCCACGAAGTGCTGGCCGAACTGGGCGTCAACGACCCGATGCTGGAAGTGGCGCTGCGCCTGGAAGAGGCCGCGCTGAAGGACGACTATTTCGTGCAGCGCAAGCTGTACCCCAACGTCGACTTCTACAGCGGCATCATCTACAAGGCGCTCAACATCCCCACCGAGATGTTCACGGTGATGTTCGCCATCGCCCGCACGGCAGGCTGGGTGGCGCACTGGCTGGAGCAGCAGGTCGACCCGGAAGCCAAGATCGGCCGCCCGCGGCAGATCTACACCGGCTACGCCGAGCGCGACTACAAGGGCATCGATCAGCGTTGATCGGTTCCGTTTCGTGCAACAAGAAAGCCCCGCATTGCGGGGCTTTTTTTTGTCTTAATGTTTTCGGACAAAGACATGCGTTCGACTACGGTTCTTCAGTTATAACAATGCGCGGGTCGCTAGAAAGGATGTCAGATAGGTCGGCATTGAGCTTCAGGAGTGCCGGGCCCGTGTCGGACTTATTGAATAGTCTTTTGAGGAGCGGAATCTCCGCTACGGCGAAACAGTGCCAGAAGATATGTTCCTTGGGCGGCGGCGGATCGCTCTCTTGGGCGGTGGAATAATCCGTCACGTTTCCGCAGCCCACCCAAAGCATGAATGGATCTCTGGAACACATGAGGCATCTTCCCCAATCTTCATTGATCACCGGCTCGACGTCGTAGCCGCGTAGCTCCAGCTGTTCCTTCAGCCAATTGGCAAGCTGACGACCGTACATCCGGGGGTTGATCTCCTGATCCTCTCCAGGTTCGATATCGAACATACTGGATTGAAACCAGAAACCGTCCATTGGTCAGCACCTGAGTTGAGTCGGCCCGCGAAGCGGGTTCGGCTTGAATGAATTGCTAAGTACATGCCCACGCTATAAGAGATGGCCTCTCAATCGAAGATGTTAGGCATGCTTCAGATCACAACGAGCTTCGCGCCGCGGAAGTAAAGTGCGACGGAAAGTATCCCGCCCAGCACGATTCCTACAGTGGCGTCGATGAGAATATTGTTTCCGGTAATTCCGGAAGCCGTTATGGCGCCGATAACTGCCCCTGCAACCGGAGTCCATGTGCCAAATGTCAGCACGACAAGATAACTGAGCCGCGAGACACCTATCCTTGCGCCGCAATTTGCACAATCAACGGCACGAAGACCGCCCAACAGAAACAGTTGCCACACGCTCACTGTCGATCGCCCGCACGCTGGGCAACTTCGTTTCATCATGTCAGGTTAGTGCTTTGCATTGATGGGTCCTACATCCATGCCGTCATACGACTCAAGGCCGTGATCATCCGCAAACTTGTACAAAACCTTGTTTCTTTGGTCGAGAGAATCTGGGGTATGAATATCGACCTTTTCGACATGGAGCCACCACAGATCGGGATCTTTAGGGCTTTCTTTCTCGGCGAGATACAAGTCCACGAACCTGTAGCCCTGAGATTCCAAGGCCGGCTTGGCTGCTTGGAGTCGTTCTTTGGAGTTGTCTGTGAAGAAATAGCCCCAAACCATGGGCTTAGAAAAGTCCCAAGAACTGTCCTGAGACATGCTGTCGAACATTTCAATAAGCTGATCCTTCGTAATCATGTTTCTGTCTTCTGTCTGACCACAGGCGGTTAGCAAAAAAATCAGAAAGACGATCTTAATATTCTTCGACATGGTGTGTGTCTAGCCGTATAACGCCTGAGTAAATCCGATCCGCGAAGCAAGTTCGGCTAATGAGCTGCTACGCCACCGCACGATGGACCTTTCCGGCACGTGCGAGATACTGCCCGAGGAGCGCTCCGACTGCAGCACAAGCAAGAGACAGCGCAATAGGCGCAGCATTGCTGGAAATAAGGTCTGCGTAGGTCAGGCCGAAAGAGAATTTATGCACATGGTAAAGCGCAAGCGCCCAGAAAGCGGCGCACACACCAATAGCGGTTGGAACGAAGCCGCGCTTGGCAACGAATGCCCCGCAGGCAGCCGCGAGCATGCCGACTAGTGCCGTAGCAGGTTGCAATGAGGCATGGACGGCTGATGCCGCCGCGGTGACAAGCAAGTCGAAGGCGCTACCAACTGCGATAGTGATGACAAGCATGACGGCGGCGCCAGCGCACATACGCATATAAGGGCCTCTATTGTTGGCTTCTAGTCTCATCGCTTCTTAGCGAGAAACACTTAGCTCGTACCCAGCAATCTCCTCATCGGCCAGCAACTGCCGCAGCTGCGCCAACGACGCCCTTTTCATCGGCCGCTCGTCCACGCCCGACAGCGGCGCTTGCCGCAAGGCATCGTGCGGAAGCACGGTCACGTCGAAGGTCAGATCCTCGGCGCTGAACACCCATACCGGAAAATCACCGCTGCGTTCGCGGTCCAACCGCAGATGGCGCGTGCGCGCGTCGGCGGGAATGCGGTGTTCTTCCAGGAAGCGCGGCACTGCTTCGGCGTCGTCGGTGTGCAGCTGCAGATGCACCGATGAATTGGCGTCGGCGGTTCCCTCCAGCACGGGACCGGCCAGGCGCGGGGAAAAACCGGCGAAGAACTCCAGCGCCCGCAAAGCGGCATCGCGGCGCAGACGCAGCGCCTGCTGTTGCGGCTGGCCGACGAACAGACGCTGGTACTCGCGCAGCGCGTCCTCTATCTCGCGGTTGCGCGGCAACGAAGCGTCGTCGTGGATGCCCAGGCGCTCGGCGGCTTTCAGCTTGGCCTGGTGGTAATCGCGGAAGCCGCCTTCGGCCATCAGCCGGGCCGCTTCGTGGGCCAACCGGTGGCGGCGTTCGCGGGTGCGGGTTTCGGCATGCTGGCGCGCGTGGTGCATGGGCTCCCTCCGCATCTGACCAGCCCTAACTGTACCCGATGCCGTGTTGCGGTTGTAGGAGCGCCCCCTGGGCGCGAGCTTTTTTGCCGGAGATCTCGCAGAGCAAAAGCTCGCGCCCAGGGGGCGCTCCTACAAGGGTCAGAAGATGTCGAAGGCGGCTTCGTCGGCGGCGGCGTTGTCGTCGGTATTGAAGAACTCTTCGCTCTGTATGCGATCCAGGTCCTCGGCCTTGACCCATTCGGTCGCACCGTTGCTGGTCACCTGCACCATGCCCTCCGGCGGATCGTTCTGCGCGATCGGCTGGTCCTTCAGCGCCTCGCGCATGAAGTCGATCCAGATGGGCAACGCGGCCTTGCCGCCGTACTCGCGGTAGCCCAGGCTGCGGAAATCGTCGCGGCCCACCCACACTACGGTGGAGTAGGGGCCGCCGAAGCCGCCGAACCACGCATCCCGGTGGTCGTTGGTGGAGCCGGTCTTGCCGCCCACATCCTCCCGGTTGAGGACCTTGGCCGCAGTGGCGGTACCGCGCAGGACGACATCGCGCATCATCGAGACCAGCTGATAGGCGGTGCGTTCGTCGATGGCGCGTGGGGCGACCACCAGGTTGGGGTCGACGGGCTTGGGTGCCGCGACGGGCTTCTTCGGAGTCGTTTCGGCGGGTGCTTTTGGTTTGCCGTCCTGGGCGGGACCGAAATCGAAGCCATCCACCACGGTGCTGGCCTGCTGCGCGGGAGCGCCGGCGACACCGCCGCCTCCGCAGGTGCGGCAGGCGGTGGCGGGCTTTTCCTTGAAGACGACGTTGCCTTCGCGGTCCTTGATCTCATCGATGAACCACGGCGTCACCCGCGAGCCGCCGTTGGCGAACACCGCATAACCGCGCGCCATCGACAGCGGCGTGAGCGAAGCGGTACCCAGCGACATCGACAGGTTGGGCGGCAGTTCGGCTTCGTTGAAACCGAACTGGCTGATGTACTTGCGCGCGAAATCCACGCCGATGCTGTCCAGCAGGCGCACCGACACCAGGTTGCGCGACTGCACCAGCGCCTCGCGCAGGCGCATGGGTCCGCGGAAGCCGCCGCCGTCGTTCTGCGGCCTCCACATGTGGCCGCGGCGGTCGCGGAACACCACCGGTGCGTCCAGAACGATAGAGGCCGGATTGAAGCCGCGCTCGAACGCCGCCGCATACAGGAACGGTTTGAAGCTGGAGCCCGGCTGCCGCCGCGCCTGAGTGGCGCGGTTGAACTTGTTGCCGGCGAAGCTGTAGCCGCCGATGATCGCCTTCACTGCGCCGTTGCTGGCGTCCAGCGATACCAGGGCGGCCTGGCCACGCGGGATCTGGTCGATCTGATAGGTGACTGGCCCCGCCGCTACGGCCGGCGCGGTTTCGCCGGGCTTGGTCGGGACCGCTTTCGGCGCGTCGGCTTTGATGCGGACCAGGTCCCCGCGTTTGACCAGCGCCGCCGCGCTCTTGCCGGTCCATTTGCTGGCCGAAGCCGGCAGGGCGACTTCGCTGGCGTCGGCCAGCACGACGGTGATGCCCCCGTCTGCGTTGGTGCGCGCCACTACGGTGGGAATCAGTCCGTTCTGCACCGGGATGCCGGCCAGATGGCTGGCCAGGGCGGAGGCATCGGCATCGGCGGTGACCTCGAAATGCCTTTCCACGCCGTTCCAGCCATGGCGGTGGTCGTACAGGCGCAGGCCGTCGCGTACCGCAATATCGGCCGCGATCTGCATGACCGGGTCGATGGTGGTGGTGACGTGGTAGCCCTTGGTCAGCACCTCGCCGCCGAAGCGCGCGATCATTTCCTGGCGCACCATTTCGGCCACATAGGGTGCATAGACCTCGACCGGACGCTCATGCGGCTTGGCGTGCATCGGTTCGGCCTGGGCCTCGGCGGCCTGCGCCGGGGTGATGTATTTGTCCTCCAGCATGCGCTCGATGACATAGACGCTGCGCTGGTGGTTGCGCTCGGGATTGCTGATGGGATTGCCGCTGGAGGGGAACTTGAGCGCGCTGACCAGGGTGGCGGTCTCGCCCAGGGTCAGCTGGTCCAGGGGCTTGCCGTAGTAGTACTCGGCCGCGGCGGCCACGCCGTAGGCGCGATTGCCGAAGAAGCTCTTGTTGAGATAGAGCTCCAGGATCTGGGGCTTGGTCAGCATGCCCTCGATCTTCATCGCCAGCATCATTTCGACCAGCTTGCGGGTATAGCTGTATTCCGAGCTCAGGAAGAACTGGCGGGCCACCTGCTGGGTGATGGTGCTGCCGCCGGCCACGCGACCTTCCTTGAGGGTGGCGGTCTGCCATAGCGCGCGCGAGATGCCCTTCGGGTCGATGCCGTTGTGGGACCGGAAATTCGAGTCTTCCGCGGCAATGAACGCGTCCTGGACCTGCTTGGGGACGTTCTCGATGTTGACCGGGTAGCGCCGGGTCTCGCCGAAAAGCCCGATCAGACGCCCGTCGCTGGCATAGACGTAGAGGGGTTCCTGGAGTTCGACCGTGCGCAGGGACTGGATGTCCGGCACCTTCGAGGAGACCACGTAATAGAGGATTCCCAGACCTATGGCGCCAAGCAGGAACAGGGCTGTGAAGGTGAAAAATGCCCAGCGCAGCAGGCGGCGGAAACGGGACATCCGGTCAGATTCCGATTGCAGAATACGTGGCGCGGGAGTATAGATGACTCGGGGTAGGGCGGTTACGTTCCGGGGGGAAACAGTGACTTGCCCGACATCTTTAGTGAACCGTGACAAGCCGCACAGGCTGGTTAACGGCTATTGCAAGTGGTGAAAACTTCGTTATTAATGTGAGGCGAGGCTTGACCTGCTTGTCGTGCCTGTCGGAAGGGGAGATACCGTGGGGCTTATACCTAAAAGCCAGTCGCCGCTCATTGGCGTCGACATAAGTTCGACCGCGGTAAAGCTGCTGCAGCTTTCCCGGGTCGGCAATCGCTTCCGCGTAGACCACTACGCCGTGGAGCCGCTACCGCCCAATGCGGTGGTCGAGAAGAACATCGTCGAGGTCGAGGCGGTAGGCGAAGCGATCCGCCGCGCCGTGACCCGCGCCGGGACCAAGACCAAGTACGCCGCTGCCGCGGTGGCCGGGTCGGCGGTGATCACCAAGATCATTCCCATGCCCGCCGAGCTGGACGAGAACGACCTGGAAGCCCAGGTGGAGCTCGAGGCGGTCAACTACATCCCGTACCCGATCGAGGAAGTGAACCTCGACTTCGAGGTGCTGGGTCCGATGCCCAACAATCCCGAGATGGTGCAGGTGCTGCTGGCGGCCTCGCGCTCGGAGAACGTGGAGCTGCGGCAATCGGCGCTGGAGCTGGGAGGCCTGACCGCCCGGATCATGGACGTGGAAGCTTTCGCGGTCGAAAACGCCTTCGCCCTGTTGTCCAGCGAACTGCCGATTCCGCACGACGGCGTAGTGGCCCTGGTCGACATCGGCGCCACCATGACCACGTTGAACGTATTGCGCTCCGGCCGCAGCCTTTACAGCCGCGAACAGGTATTCGGCGGCAAGCAGCTCACCGACGAAGTGATGCGCCGCTATGGCCTGACCTACGAAGAAGCCGGCATGGCCAAGCGCCAGGGCGGCCTGCCCGAGAGCTACGAGGTGGAAGTGCTGGAGCCCTTCAAGGAAGCCACCGTGCAGCAGATCAGCCGTCTGCTCCAGTTCTTCTACGCAGGCAGCGAATTCAATCGCGTCGACCAGATCGTGCTGGCCGGCGGTTGTGCCGCGCTGCCGGCCCTGCCTGAGATGGTGGAAGAGCAGCTCGGCGTGCCGACGGTGGTAGCCAATCCGCTGGCGCAGATGACACTCGGCCCGCGCGTGCAGGCGCATGCGCTGGCCCAGGACGCCCCGGCGCTGATGATCGCCACCGGCCTGGCCCTGAGGAGCTTCGACTGATGGCGAGGATCAACCTTCTCCCCTGGCGCGCCGAACGGCGCGCCAACCGACAGAAAGAGTTCTACGGCATGCTGGGCCTGGCGGCCGCGGGCGGGCTGGTGCTGTCGTTCCTGATCTGGTTCCACTACAGCCAGCAGATCAGCGGCCAGAACACCCGCAACCAGTTCCTGCAGGCCGAGATCCAGAAAGTGGAGGGCAAGATCAAGGAGATCGAGGCCCTGGACAAGCAGAAAGACCGCCTGCTGGCGCGCAAGAAAGTGATCGAGCAACTGCAGGCCAACCGCTCGCAGATGGTGCATCTGTTCGATTCGCTGGTGCGCACCATTCCCGATGGCGTGGCCCTGTCCAGCATCAAGCAGGAAGGCGAAATCCTCACCCTGGAAGGCCGCGCGCAGTCCAACGCGCGGGTCAGCAACTACATGCGCAACCTGGAAGGTTCGGGCTGGATGACCAACCCCGACCTGTCGATCATCGAGGCCAAGGCGGAAGAAAAGGCGGCTGGAGCGGCAGTCGTGACCCCTACGGCGCGCGCGCTTCCGTACGCCTTCACCTTGCAGGTCAAGCTGGCCAATCCCAACGCGCCCGATGCCGAAGGCAATGTGGCGGTTCCGCCCGCCCCCCCGGTATCCGGCAACGTCACCGCCCCGCCTGCCCCGGCTCCGGCGCCCGCCAATGCGGCGCCAGCGCCAGGCGCGACGCCGCCCGCCGCCGCGCCCGCAGCCGCTCCATCCAACACACCGGTTGAAAAGCCAGCGCCGACGAACGAGGGGAGGCCGGCGTCATGAGCCAGAAAAAAGTCAAACTCAGCGACCTCGATTTCAACAACATCGGCAACTGGCCGCGGAACTACAAGATCGGGTTCTGCGTGCTGGTGGGCCTGCTGATCCTGTTGCTCGCTTATTTCCTGCTGATCAAGGGCAAGCGCGAGGAACTGCAGACGCTCGAGAACCAGGAGTCCGACCTTCGCCGCGATTTCGAGGACAAGGCCGGCCGCGCCGCCAATCTGGAACCGTTGAAGCAGCAGTTGGCCCAGATGGAGCAGGTCCTGCAGCAGATGCTGCGCCAGTTGCCCAGCAAGACGGAAATGCCGGACCTGATCGTGGACATTTCGCAGACCGCCCTGTCCAGCGGCCTGGCCAATGAACTGTTCCAGCCCGGTCCCGAAACTCCCAAGGAGTTCTACGCCGAGAAACCGATCGCGCTGCGCATGGTGGGCAGCTACCACCAGTTCGGCGCGTTCGTGAGCGGCGTGGCGTCGCTGCCGCGCGTGGTGATCCTGACCATGCACGACATTTCGCTCAAGCCCCGGGACGTGAAGGGCCGGATCACCGACAACAGCGCTCTGGAGCTGTCCGGCACGGTCAAGACCTACCGGTACCTGGACGAAGAAGAAACCGCTGCGCAGGAAAAGAAGGCTGCCGAAGCGGCCAAGGCCGCCGGCGGTGCGGCCCCGCCTGCAACGCCAGCGCCAGCCGCCGGTGGTGGAGCATGAGCATGGCTCTCGAGAAACCGAATCGCTTTTCCCGCCGGCTCTGCGTGCTGCTGATCGCGGTAGCGGCGACCGGTTGCGCACGCAGCGTCACCAGCACGCCTGGCGAGGCGCCCAATCTTGAGAAATGGGTCGCCGATGTGCAGGCGCGCCCGGCGCCCGCGCTGGAGCCTTTGCCGGTCATGCAGCAGTTCGAGACCTTCGAATACGCCGCGCAGACCCTTCGCGATCCCTTCAGCGATGCCTGGAGCAATGCCGATAGCGGTGGCCTGCGTCCCGACCCGAACCGCCGCAAGGAAACGCTGGAGCAATATCCGCTGGACAGCCTGGACATGGTCGGCACGATCGGCAAGGGCGCGGGACTGATTGCATTGGTGATGGCGCCGGACAAGGTCACCTACAGGGTGCGCCCGGGCGCTTATTTGGGGCAAAGCGATGGCCGCATCACCGGCGTCCATGAAGATCGCATTGAACTTGTCGAACTTGTGCCGGATGGTGCGGGCGGCTGGCTGGAAAGGCCTGCGTCGATTGCGCTTGAAGATCAATGATTAGGGGATACACGATGACCGCTTCGAACGTTCACAGCCCGTTGCCCTTCCGGCGCTTGGCCACCCATGGGGTCTGCTGCCTCGGACTCGCGATCGGCTTGCTGGCGGTGGCCAGCGTAGCCACCGCCGCCGCGCCGGCCCCCGTCGCAGTGGCGGGCAAGGCCGATCCCGGCCGGCAAGCGACCGGCAAGCTGGAGATCGCCAACATCGACTTCAAGCGGGGCGATGGAGGAGCGGGCAGGCTGATCGTCCGTTTCAACGGCAAAGGGGCGATGCCCGACTTGCGCAACCAGGGATCTTCGGTGGTCGTGGACGTCGGCAATGCCGTCCTTCCCGCCGCCCTGCAGCGGCCGATGAACGTCGTCGATTTCGCCACGCCCGTGCAACGCGTCGACGCGCACGCTTCGGGCAGCGGCACCCAGGTGGTGCTGAGCACCAACGGTGCGTTCGAGTCCCTCGCTTACCAGACCGGCAACGAATACATCGTGGAAATCGTGCCGCGCGCGGCCCAATCGGCGATGGGCGCTTCGGCCTCGTCCTCGGTCGCCGCAGGTTCGGCGAGCGTGGCCGCCGCCCCGCGCGCCTACAAGGGCCGCCCGGTCACGTTCAATTTCCAGGACGTTCCGGTGCGGACCGTGCTGCAGCTGATAGCGGAGGAATCCAGCCTCAACATCGTGGCTTCCGACACCGTCCAGGGCAACGTAACCCTGCGCCTGGTCAACGTGCCGTGGGATCAGGCGTTGGACATCGTTCTGCGCGCGAAAGGACTGGACCAGCGCCGCGAAGGCGGCGTGGTCTGGGTCGCCCCGCAGCCGGAGCTGGCCAAGTTCGAACAGGACAAGGAAGACGCGCGCATCGCCATCGACAACCGCGTGGACCTGGTGACCGATTACGTCCAGATCAACTATCACAGCGCTACCGCGATCTTCAAGGCACTGACGGAAGCCAAAGGCATCGGCAACCAAGGCGGTGGCGGTAGTGGCAGTGAGCAGGAAAACGGCTTCCTGTCGCCGCGAGGCCGCCTGGTCGCCGACGAGCGGACCAACACGCTGATGATCAGCGACATTCCCAAGAAAGTCGCGCAGATGCGCGAGCTGATCAACGTGATCGACCGCCCGGTCGACCAGGTCCTGATAGAAGGCCGTATCGTGATCGCGACCGACACCTTCGCCCGCGATCTCGGCGCGCGTTTCGGCATCGCCGGGCGCCGGACGGGCACCAACACAGGCGCGATCAGCGGATCGCTGGAGAACAACGCCGACATCATCAACGATGGACAGACCACGGTGCCGGGTGGATTGAACGTCGATTTGCCTGCATCTGGTTTCATCGACAATGCCGCTGGCGCGCTGGCCTATACGCTGCTGGGCCGTAATTTCTCGCTCGATCTCGAGCTGTCGGCCTTGCAGGAAGAAGGCCGCGGAGAAGTGATCTCCAATCCGCGCCTGGTTACCGCCAACCAGCGCGAAGCAGTGATCCGCCAGGGTAGGGAAATCGGCTACGTGACCATTACGGGCGGCACTTCCGGCGCTGCATCGACGCCCAGCGTCCAATTCAAGGAAGCGTTGTTGGAGCTGAAGGTGACCCCGACCATTACCGATGACGGTCGCGTGTTCATGAACCTCAATGTCAAAAAAGACGAGATCGACAGCTTCATCAATATCGGCAACTACGGCGCAGTCCCGCAGATCAACAAGCGCGAGATCACGACTGCCGTGCTGGTCGAGGATGGGCAGACCGTAGTGATCGGCGGCGTCTACGAATTCACGGATCGCAGCAGCCTGGCCAAGGTTCCTTTCCTCGGCGATATTCCCTTCCTGGGCAATCTCTTCAAGAAGAAGGGCCGGTCGAAGGAAAAGGCGGAACTGCTGATCTTCATAACGCCGAAGATACTCTCGGTCGCCAAGCGCTGATCGCTGTGTCGTTGCGACACCGGAAACGGGGCCTTTGGGCCCCGTTTCCGTTTGGCTGGCCATGGCTGAACGACACGGAACAGGGTCGGCGATCAAGTGAACCATCCGTTCTCCGATCGGTCAGAATCGATCGATCTCCGATTCCGACGACGCGACAATGGATAGCCAGACCGCCGGCATTTCCGCCGATAAAGCCGTGGGCAGCGACAGCCCCCGCCTGCACCAAGCCTTCAGCCTGTTGCGCGAAAGCCTGTCCGAAACCATCGTCGGCCAGTCCGCGCTGGTGGAGCGCCTGCTGATCGCGTTGCTGGCCGATGGCCACCTGCTGGTGGAAGGCGCGCCTGGCTTGGCCAAGACCACTGCGATCCGCGCGCTGGCCTCGCGCCTGCAGGCCGATTTCGCCCGCGTGCAATTCACCCCGGACCTGCTGCCGGCCGATCTGACCGGCACCGAGGTCTGGCGCCCGCAGGACGGCCGCTTCGAGTTCCAGCCCGGTCCGATCTTCCATCCCATCCTGCTGGCGGACGAGATCAACCGCGCGCCGGCCAAGGTGCAGTCCGCCTTGCTGGTGGCGATGGGCGAGCGCCAGGTGACGGTCGGCCGCCACACCTATCCGTTGCCGCAGTTGTTCCTGGTGATGGCCACGCAGAATCCCATCGAGCAGGAGGGCACATTCCCGCTTCCGGAGGCGCAGCTGGACCGCTTCCTGATGCATGTGCGCATCGGTTACCCGGAAGCGGCGACCGAAGCGGAAATCCTGCGGCTGGCACGCGAACGTGCGCGCGACACCCTGCAGCACACCGCCGAAGCGGTATCGCGGTTGCCGATCGAAGACGTCTTCGCCGCGCGTGCGGCCGTGCTGGATCTGCACGTGGCGCCGCAACTCGAACGCTACCTCATAGAACTGGTATTGGCTTCCCGCGACGCCAAGCGCTACGACGCGCAGTTGGGGCGGCGCATCGCATGGGGCGCGAGCCCGCGCGGTTCGATCGCGCTCGAGCGTTGCGCGCGCGCGCGCGCCTGGCTGGCGGGGCGGGATTACGTCACCCCTGACGATGTGCGCGCCATTGCGCCGGACGTATTGCGTCATCGCGTGCTGCCAAGTTACGAAGCCACCGCGGAAGGGTGGGACGGCGACAGGCTGGTCGCGGCTCTGATAGAGAAAGTACCGCTACCGTGATGGAGACGAATCCTGTCGGGCGGACATTGTCCGTCGGGAGCGACACCCTTCCGCTCGCTTGCTCGGAAAGCGTGGCGGGCAGTGCCCGCCACACGCGTTGATTGCCGGGAATCGGGTGCCATGACCGACTTCGCCAGCGACGGAATCAGGCCTACGCTCGCCGAGCTGGTGGCCCTGCGCGCCACGGCGCAACGCCGCCCACCAGCGCGCAAGGGCCGGTACAACGCCGCAGGCCCGGCGCAATCCAGCGCGCGCGGGCGCGGGATGGAGTACGCCGAATCGCGCGAATACGTGGCCGGCGACGATGTGCGCCATATCGACTGGCGGCTTACCGCGCGCAGCGGCCGCACGCATACCAAGCTGTTCCAGGCCGAACGCGAGCGGCTGACCTTGATCGTGGCCGATACTTCTCCGGCCCTGTATTTCGGTACGCGCGTCCGCTACAAATCGGTGCAGGCCGCGCGGGCGGCGGCGGTGGCGGTGTGGGCGGCAGTGCGCGACGGCGACCGTGTCGCCATTTTGCGCGGCAGCCGGCAGGAGGCGCCGGTGCCTCCTGCGTCGGGTCCGCGCGGCGCGTTGCGCGTGCTGGACGCGCTGGTGCGCTGGTACTCGCGGCCGCCCATCGACGATTCGGGGCTGGCTTCGGCCCTGGATAGCGCCGCGCGCCTGTTGCGTCCCGGCTCGCGGCTGATCGTACTGGCCGATCCGCGCAGCATCGCGGCTGTTCCGGAATCGCGCTGGCCCGCGCTGGCCATGCACCACGAAGTGGTGGTGCTGCTGTTGACCGATGCGCTGGAAACCGAGCCTCCCCACGCATTGCTGCCGTTCTCGCTCGGCGACCATCGGGTCGAACTGGACCTGGGCAACGCTACGCAACGCCAACGCTGGCAGCAGGAATTCGGCCGCCCGGTCGAAAGCGCGCTGGAGAACCTGCCGCGCCGCGGCGTGCGCGCGTATTCGCTGCAAGGCGATGCGCCCAGCGAATCCTGGTTGCCGCTGCTCGGCCGCTCGCAATCGCAGGTGGCCTGATGCAGGCGCAGGAACTGGTGCTCCGCGACGTGCACGTGCCGCCAGCGCCTTCGTGGTGGCCGCCGGCGCCGGGCTGGTGGCTGGTGGCCGGTGCGATAGCGCTGGTATTCGCGATTCTGTGGTGGGTCGGGCGACAGCGCCGGCATCGGACGCTCGCCTGGCAGAAACTGTTCGATGACGCTTGCGGCGACAGCGCGCCGGCCGCGCAGATCGCGGCCATGTCGGAACTGCTGCGTCGCGCGGCGCGGCGCGTGGACAAGCAGGCGGACCGTCTGCAGAACGAAGACTGGTTGCGCCTGCTCGATGGGAAGAAGCAGAAGGCCTTCAGCGAAGGCGTTGGACGATTGTTGCTGGAAGGAGGATACCGCCGCGAAGTGCCGGCGGGCGAGTTCGCGGCAGTCAAAACGCTGGCGCGTGCGCGCTTCCTCGAATTGATGGCGGGCCGGAGATGATCGATTCCTGGCTCGAGACGCTGAAGATCGCGTTCGGCGGCTTCGCCTGGCCGTGGATGTGGCTCGCTTTCCCGCTGCCCTGGCTGGCCGGCTGGCTGTTGCCGCCCCATCGCAATATTTCGGCTTCGCTGAAAGTGCCTTACGGCAGGCGGCTGGATGCCATCGCCACGCGCGGCGGACGCCCGCGCCGTCTGCATATCGCAGCGCTGGCGTGGCTGGCGTGGTTCCTGCTTTGCGCCGCCGCGGCGCGCCCGCAGCAGCTTGGCGAAGCGGTGGCGCCGCCGCAAAGCGGCCGCAACCTGATGCTGGCGGTGGACTTGTCCGGCAGCATGAGCGAACCGGATATGGAGCTGGGCGGCAATGTGGTCGACCGGCTCACGGCAGCCAAGGCGGTGCTGGCGGATTTTCTGGATCGCCGCACGGGCGATCGGGTGGGGCTGCTGGTGTTCGGCCAGCGCGCCTACGCGTTGACGCCGCTGACCCTGGATCGCGATTCGGTGCGCGACCAGTTGCGCGACAGCGTCGCCGGCCTGGCCGGACGCGAAACCGCCATCGGCGATGCCATCGGCCTGGCGGTCAAGCGCCTGCGCGATCAGCCCAAGGACCAGCGGGTACTGATCCTGCTTACCGACGGCGTCAACACCGCCGGCGTACTCGATCCGCTCAAGGCGGCCGAACTGGCCAAGGCCGAGGGCGTACGCATCCACACCATCGCCTTCGGCGGATCGGGCGGAGGTTTTTCCATTTTCGGCCTCACCGTGCCCATATCCGGCGGCGGGGACGAGATAGACGAGGAAACGCTGAAGAGGATCGCGCAGGAAACCGGCGGGCAATCGTTCCGCGCGCGCGATACCGAACAGCTGGCCGGCATCTACGCCGAACTCGACCGCATCGAACCGGTGCGGCAGGAAGGAGCGCGTGTGCGTCCGCGCATCGAACGCTACGCGTGGCCGTTGGCGGCCGCCTTGCTGGTCGCGCTGCTCGCGTTCCTGTTGCCGAGGCGGTTGCAATGAGCGGCTGGATGGGCTCGCTGCACCTGCTGCGCCCGCATTGGCTGTGGGCATTGCTGGCCTTGCCTGCCTTGTGGGCGCTGTGGCGCATGCGCCGACGCAACGACAACGTATGGAAGGGAGTGGTCGATGCGCATCTGCTGCCGCATCTGCTGGAACAAGGCGGAAAGGCCGTGCGCGGCGCACTGTGGATCGGCGCGCTGGGGTATGTCATCGCCATCCTTGCGCTCGCCGGGCCCAGCTGGCGCCAGGGCGAGCAGCCATTGTGGCAATCGCACTCGCCGCTGGTGATCGCGCTGGATCTGTCGAGCAGCATCGCCGCTTCGGATCTGCCGCCGTCGCGCCTGTTGCAGGCGCGCGCCAAGCTGGCCACCTTGCTGCGCGAGCGCGCCGGCGGGCAAGTAGCGCTGGTGGCTTATGCGGGCGAGGCTTTCACCGTAGCGCCGCTCACCGACGATGCGGCCAACGTGGCGTTGTTCCTAGATGCGCTGGAGCCCGACGTGATGCCGGTGGATGGGCAACAGCCCGGCAAGGCCATCGCCTGGTCGGTGCGTTTGTTGCAGCAGGCCGGCTTCGAACGCGGCGATATCGTGCTGGTCACCGACCACGCCGATGCCGCCGCCAACCGCGCCGCGGCCGAAGCGTTGCGCCAGGGTTACCGCGTATCGGCGCTGGGACTTGGTACCGCGGCGGGCGCGCCATACCGCACCGCCGAAGGCCGCATCGCGCAGGCGCGCCTGCAGGCGGGAACGCTGCGGGCGCTCAGTGCTGCGGGCGGCGGCCGCTACCAGACTATCGCCACCAACGACTCCGATCTCCGAGCATTGGAACTTCTGGCGCCGCGCGAAACCGATGCCAGTGCTGCGCGCGGCAAGAAAGGCCTGGCGTGGCAGGACGAAGGCTACTGGCTGCTGCCGCCGTTGATGCTGCTGGCGTTGTTCGCGTTCCGCCGCGGTGGCGCGTTCGCCGCGGTCGCGTTGTGCCTGTGCCTGCCATTGGCTATGCCGACAACGGCACAGGCCGCGGAAAAACAATGGTGGCAGCGAACGGACCAACAGGAGCATGCGCGCATCGAACGCGGCGCCGATGCCTACCGCAAAGGAGACTATGCCGCCGCCGAGCAGGCTTTCACGGGCATCGACAGCGCCGACGCCTGGTACAACCAGGCCAATGCGCTGGCCAAGCAGGGCAAATACGACGAAGCGATCGCCGCCTACGATCAGGCGCTGAAGCGGCAACCGAAAATGGAAGACGCGATCGAGAACCGCAAAGTGGTGGACGCGGCGCGCAAGCGCAAACCGCAAGGCGGGCAGAACCAGAATCGAAACCAAGGCCAGGGCAAGCAGAAAGACCAGCAACAGAAGAGCGGGCAAACGGGCGACGGAAAAACCGAGCCCAAGCAACAGTCTTCCGACGCACAGGACAAGGCGGGCAATCCGCAGCAGACTCCGCCGAAGACCGGCGCGGGGCAAACGCCCGAACAACCGCGTACCCCGCAACAACAGGCTGCCGACGCCAAAGCGCAGCAGGCCGCCGATGCGGCGCAGCGCCAACGCATGCGACAGGCCATGGCCCAGGCAGGCAAGCAATCCGCGCAAGCAGGCAAGGACGATGCGCAGGCGGCCCGGGCTACGGAAACCCCCGAGCAGCGCGAGCGCAGGCAAGCCGTCGAAGCCTGGCTGCGGCGCGTGCCCGATGAGCCGGGCGGCTTGCTGAAAACGAAATTCCAGTTGGAATACGAACGCCGGCAGAAGGAGGGACAATGAAACGCAACCTGATCCTGGCGCTGCTTTGCCTGCTTGCTTCGGCCATGGGAGCGGAGGCGGCGCAGGCCGCGACCCGTGCCTGGCTGGATAGCAATCGGATAGCGCTGGGCGAATCGGCCACGCTCAACATCGAAACCGACCAGGCCGCCGCGACTCCGGACTTTTCTCCGCTGCGCGCCGATTTCGATCTCAGCGGCCAGTCCAGCAGCCGCCAGGTGCAGATGATCAACGGCGCGGTGACGGCCAAGGTCGTTTACGTCGTCAACCTCTCTCCACGTCGTGCCGGTACGCTGGCCATTCCCGCGTTGCGCGTCGGCGCCCAGAGCAGCCCACCGCTGGCATTGGTAGTCGAAGCTTCCGCGCCCGTATCGCCGCGCGGCAACGCGACCGCATTTCTGGAAACCGAAGTCGACGATCCCAATCCCTACGTGCAGCAATCCGTCGGCGTCACCCTGCGCTTGTTCTACGCAGTGCCGCTGGCTTCGGGCCAACTCGACCTGGACGCTCCCGACGGCGCCTCCCTGCAGCGCGTGGGCGACGACGTGCAATCGGTGCGCGAGCTCAACGGCCGCCGCTACAACGTGGTGGAACGGCGTTTCATGATGGTGCCCGAGCGCAGCGGCAAGCTGGTGCTTCCCGGCCCCCGGTTCGCCGGTCGCGGCGTGGGCGGTTGGATGGACGACCTGCTGGGCGGCAACAGCCGCGAGATGCGCGCCAACGGCGCGCCCCGCACGCTGGAGGTGCGCGCGCAGCCGGCCAATGCGCCGCAGCCCTGGCTGCCGTTGCGCGACCTGCGCATGCGCTACGTCGGCGCCCCGCAATCGTTGCGCGCGGGCGAAGCGGCGACGCTGGTGGTGGAAATCATCGCGCAGGGCGCCACGCAGGCGCAGATGCCCGAACTGCCCGCGCCATCGGTGGCCGGCGCGCAGGTGTTCGCCGAACCGCCGCAATACGATGAGACCTTCAACGCCGGATCCCCGCAGGTGAAGCTGACCCGGCGCTATTCGCTGGTGCCCAACGGCGCCGGCAAACTGGTCGTACCCGGAGCGAAGATGGCGTGGTGGGACGTGCGCGCAGGCGCGGCGAAGACCGCCAGCCTGCCCGATCTGACCCTGCAGGTCGCACCCGGCGCCGGCGGATTCGCAGGCTCGACGCTTCCCGCGACGGCCGACGCAACCGCCGCCGGCGACAGCTCCCTGCAGGCCACCGGCGAACGCGGGCGTCTGCCCGACAGCCTCTGGGTCTGGGTGGCGGTGGCGTTCGCCGGATTGTGGCTGGTCACCTTGATCTGGGCGTTGCAGCGCCGCAGCGCCGCACCCATTGCACGGCGTTCGCCTGCGCGCATGGATGAAGAATCTCCGGAGTCGCCACCCACGCAGACGCGGGCCGACCTCAAGCGTGCGCTGGATAGCGGCGATCTGGAGGAAGTGGGCGATGTGCTGTGCGGCATGTCCACACCGCCGAGCGCCGACCTGGATGCCTTGATCGCAAGGCTGGAATCGCCTGGGCAACGCGATGCGGTGGAGCAGTTGCGCCGGGCGCGATGGGCCGATGGCGACGGCGCTGCCGCACGTACGGCATTGCGCGAAGCGTTCCGGGACGGGCCTGTTTGGAGGGCCACGGCCAAGCCCGCCAAGGAAATCCTTCCGCCGTTGTATCCGACCTGATGGTTCGGGGGGGCGTGCAGGAGCGATGTAGGAGCGACGTGAGTCGCGAAGGCATGTTGTCTCCGACGGTTCATCGCGACTTACGTCGCTCCTACGTCGTTCCTACGGCCTCCCTTGGGAGGTTTGCTAAGCTGCGGCCTTGTCCGTAGAGGAACCACCGCATGAGCGATACGCCCGTTTCCGGCAGGAAGAAGCTTCCCTTGCACTGGAAGATGGCCATCGGCTTCGGCCTGGGCCTGCTGTTGGGACTGGTGGTGCATGCGACCGGCGGCGGCGATGCGGAATGGGTCAAGTGGGTCACCGCTTACGTGACCACCCCATTCTCCAAGGTTTTCCTCAATCTCATCTTCATGCTCATCGTGCCGCTGCTGTTTTCGGCGCTGGTGGTGGGCATCGCCGAGATGGGCGATATCCGCGCGCTGGGCCGCATCGGCTGGAAGACGCTGGCCTATACCGTGATCCTGTCCTCGGTGGCGGTGATCATCGGCCTGGTGCTGGTCAACCTGCTCAAGCCCGGCGCCGGCGTGGATCCGGCGCTCGCACAGAGCCTGCTGACCGACAACGCCGAGCGCGCCAAGGAAATCGTGGCCAGCGTCGACAAGCAACCGCGCGGCCTGGACATGCTGCTGTCGATCGTGCCCGACAACGTGGTCAGCGCCGCCGGCAACAACGGTTCCATCCTGGCGCTGATGTTCTTCGCGGTCATGTTCGGCGTGGGCCTGGTGCTGACCGAAAGCGAGAACACCTCCATCCTCAAGCGCGGCATCGAAGGCGTGTTCGAAATCTCCATGACCCTGATCGGGCTGGTGATCCGGCTGGCGCCGTATGCGGTGGCATGCTTCATGTTCAATCTGGCCGCCATCTTCGGTTTCGACCTGCTGGTGCGGCTGGGCGCGTATGTGGGCGTGGTGGTGTTGGCGCTCGCTTTCCACATGTTCGTGGTCTATTCGCTGGCCCTGAAGACCGTGGGCAAGTCGCCGCTGGCGTTCTTCCGCGCCACCCAGGAAGCCAGCGTAATGGCGTTTTCCACCGCCTCCAGCAACGCCACCTTGCCCACCGCGCTGCGCGTGGCCGAAGAAAAGCTGCGCCTGCCCAATCGGGTCTCGCGCTTCGTGCTGACGGTGGGAGCCACCGCCAACCAGAACGGCACCGCGTTGTTCGAGGGCGTCACCGTACTGTTCCTGGCGCAGTTCTTCGGAGTGGACCTGACGATCTGGCAACAGGTGATGGTGATGCTGGTCTGCATCCTGGGCGGCATCGGCACGGCCGGCGTGCCTTCCGGGTCCTTGCCCGTGGTCGCCCTGATCTGCGCCATGGTCGGGGTGGACCCGGTCGGCATCGGCATGATCCTGGGCGTGAACCACTTCCTGGACATGTGCCGCACCACCCTGAACGTGACCGGCGACCTGACCCTGGCCACGCTGGTGGCCCATGGTGAGAAAACCGACTGAAGCCTTCCGAAGGTTTCCCCCTTTGAAAAAGGGGATTGAGGGGGATTTGCTTTTCGCGCCAAGAGCAAATCCCCCATACCCCCTTTTGCAAAGGGGGCAAGAGCATGCGTTCCCCCGTTCGCCATGGGACAATAGGCCGCCCGAGCTACGGGCGACCTCACTGAAAATCGCCCCCATGACGACGCCCGCCTCCAACAAGCCTGGCCGCCGCCAGCTCGCCAACGCCATCCGTTTCCTCGCCGCCGATGCGGTGGAAGCCGCCAAGTCCGGCCATCCCGGCATGCCCATGGGCATGGCCGACATCGCCGAAGTGCTGTGGAACGACTACCTCAGCCACAACCCCAAGAATCCGAAGTGGTTCAACCGCGACCGCTTCGTGCTGTCCAACGGCCACGGCTCGATGCTGCAGTACGCCCTGCTTCACCTCAGCGGCTACGACCTGCCGTTGGAAGAACTGAAGCACTTCCGCCAATTGCACAGCAAGACCGCCGGCCATCCGGAGCACAGCGAAACTCCCGGCGTGGAAACCACCACCGGCCCGCTGGGCCAGGGCTTCGCCAATGCGGTCGGCTTCGCGCTGGCCGAAAAACTGCTGGCGCAACGCTACAACCGCCCCGAATACCAGATCGTCGACCACCGCACCTGGGTGTTCATGGGCGACGGCTGCCTGATGGAAGGCATCTCGCACGAAGCCGCGTCGCTGGCCGGCACCTGGGGCCTGGGCAAGCTGGTCGCGTTCTGGGACGACAACAAGATCTCCATCGACGGCAATACCGACGGCTGGTTCACCGACGACACGCCCGCGCGCTTCGAGGCCTACGGTTGGCAGGTGATCCGCAACGTCAACGGCCAGGATGCGGTGGAAATAAAGAGCGCCATCGACACCGCGATCAAGGCCACCGACAAGCCGACCCTGATCTGCTGCCGCACCACGATTGGCTTTGGCGCGCCCAACAAGCAGGGCAAGGAATCCTCGCACGGCGCACCGCTGGGCAAGGACGAACTGGCGGCCGCGCGCGTGCAGCTGGAATGGCCGTACGGCCCGTTCGAAATTCCCGAGGAAATCTATGCCGGCTGGCGCGCCGGCGAAACCGGTGCGGTGCGCGAAGACCAGTGGAACGCGCTGTTCGACCAGTACGCCGCCCACTTCGGCAGTGAAGCGGCCGAGCTGTCGCGTCGTTCGCACGGGGACCTGCCGGAAGGTTTTGTCGAATCGGCCAATGCCTTCATCGCGAAACTGCAGGCGGAGGGTCCCGTGATCGCCTCGCGCAAGGCCTCGCAGATGGCCATCGAAGCCTTCGCGCCGCTGCTGCCGGAATTGATCGGCGGCTCGGCCGACCTGGCCCATTCCAACCTGACCCTGTGGAAGGCCAGCAAGTCGGTGGCCACCGACGACCCCAACGCCAACTACGTCTATTACGGCGTGCGCGAATTCGCCATGACCGCGATCAGCAACGGCCTGGCGTTGCATGGTGGCTTCATTCCGTTCGACGCCACCTTCCTGGTGTTCAGCGATTACGCGCGCAATGCGGTGCGCATGAGCGCGCTCAACCCGGCGCATGCGATCCACGTGTACACGCACGACTCCATCGGCCTGGGCGAAGACGGCCCGACCCATCAGCCGGTCGAGCACCTGGCCTCGCTGCGCTACATTCCCAACAACGACGTCTGGCGTCCGTGCGATGCGGTGGAATCGGCGGTGTGCTGGCGCGCCGCCATCGAACGCAAGGACGGTCCCAGCTGCCTGGTCTTCAGCCGCCAGAATCTGCCGCATCAGCCGCGCGACGAAGCACAGGTCGCCAACATCGCGCGCGGCGGCTATGTGCTGGCCGATGCCGAAGGCGGCAACGCGGACGTGATCCTGATCGCTACCGGTTCCGAAGTCGGTCTGGCCACGCAGGCGAAGGCGACGCTGGATGCGCAGGGCATCAAGACACGCGTCGTGTCCATGCCTTCGACCGACGTGTTCGACCGCCAGCCGGCCGAGTACCGTGAATCGGTCCTGCCGAAGGCCGTGCGCAAGCGCGTGGCGGTGGAAGCGGCGGTCACCGATTTCTGGCGCAAGTACGTAGGCCTGGACGGCGCGGTGATCGGCATCGATACCTTCGGCGCATCCGCTCCGGCCGAGGCGCTGTACCCGTACTTCGGCATCACCGCCGAGAAAGTGGTGGAAGCGGCCAAAGCGCTGGGCTGAGGCCCGCGCGCACGGAGTGCAGCGGCGTCCGCATCGCCTTCACGGCGACGCCTCGCCGCTTGCGCGATAAAGGCGGGGAACTGCGGCGAATGGAAACCTGTCGCATAGAGGCGTTCAACGGCGGTTAGGGGCCATGTCGCGCAGGCAGCGGACCATCGATTTCAAGGCGGCATCGTGGTTGCCCTTGCTGCAGCGGGGCAAGCCCTGGTTGCTGGCGGCGGGCGTGATCGCGCTGGCGGGATTGCTTGCGTTCGCGTTCAAGGGCCTGTGGCAGGAAATCAGCTACGACCAGGTCGTGGCGGCGGTACGAGGCGTCGACACCGGAGATCTGGCGTTGGCCTTGCTGGCCACGGCGGTGAGCTACCTGGCGTTGAGCGGTTACGACCACTCCTCGCTTCGCTACGTGGGTGCGTCGGTGCCCTACCGGGTGGTCGCGCAGACTTCCTTCATCGCCTACGCGTTGACCAACACCATCGGCCTGGGCGTGTTCACCGGCGGTGCGGTGCGCATGCGCCTGTACGGGGCCGCCGGTGTGGAAGCCGGGCTGATTTCGCGGGCCATCGCTTTCAATGCGGTGGCCTTCGGCTTGGGTGTCGGTACGGTGGGAGCGCTGGGCTTGCTGTGGGACGTGCAAGTACTTGCCCCACTGGTGCATGTACCCGCCTGGCTGTTGTCGATCAGTGCCTGGCTGGTTCTGGCCGCTATCGGCGCCCTGCTGGTGTGGTGCCGCGACGGCCGCGAACGCCGTTTGTTCGGGCGCTTGCCCCTGCGCTTGCCGCGGGCCTCGCTGGCGCTGCGGCAGTTGTTGTGGTCGGTGCTGGATATCCTGGCTGCGGGCGCGGTGCTGTGGGTGCTGCTGCCCGACGGCGCGGTCGGCTTCCCGGTCTTCATCGGCTTCTATGCGGCGGCGCTGGTGCTGGGCGTGATCAGTCATGTGCCGGGCGGACTGGGCGTGTTCGAGGCGGTCATGCTGGTGGCGCTCGGCGGACGGGTGCCCGCCGAAGCGCTGGCCGGAGCACTGGTGCTCTATCGCCTCGTCTACTACGTGCTGCCGTTGCTGCTGGCCATGCTGCTGATGATGCTGTACGAACTGCGCAGCGGAGTCGCGGCGCCGTTGACCCGGGCGGTCAGCAGTTTGGCACCCCTTCTGCTCGCCGCCTATACGCTGGTCGTGGCGGTGGTGGTGCTGGTATCGGGGGTCACGCCCGCCACCGAAGAAGCCACCGAGTTGCTGGCTTTGCATGTGCCGCTGCCTCTGGTGGAAGCGTCGCATTTCCTCAGCAGCGTCGCCGGATTGGCGCTGCTGTTCGTCGCGCGCGGCATGTTGTCGCGGCTGGACGCGGCATGGTGGGCGGGGTTGGGGTTGGCGGGGATGACCTTGTTGATGGCGCTGCCCAAGGGCATTGCCGTATCGGAAGCGGTGCTGTTGGTCTCGCTGGTGACCGCGCTGGCCTTGTCGCGGAAACAGTTCACGCGCAAGGCCTCACTGCTGTCGGTGCCGTTCACCGGCGGCTGGTTGCTGGCGGTCGCGGCCATCTTCGCCGCGTTGATCGCGTTGCTGTTCTTCGCCTACCAGGACATCGACTACACCCATGAGTTGTGGTGGCAGTTCGAGTTCAACGGGCATGCGCCGCGTTCGTTGCGTGCGCTGGTGGGTATCGCCCTGTTGGCCCTGGTGCTGGCGGTGCGCCAGCTGTTGCGCCCTGCCTCGTCGGCGCCGGAGCCGCCGGACGCGGCCGCACTGGCGCGCGCGGATTCGATCGTCCGCCGACAGGACAACGCCGACGGTTTTCTGGCGCTGACCGGCGACAAGCAGTTTCTGTTCTCGGAAACCGGCAACGCCATGGTGATGTTCGGGCGCCAGCGGCGCTCGTGGATCGGCCTGTTCGATCCGCTGGGGCCGGAAAACGAACAGGCGGAGCTGGTATGGCGCCTGGTGGAGCGCGCACGCGAGGCGGGAGGGCGCGCTTGTTTCTACCAGGTGCGTCCGCAAGCGTTGTCGATGTATCTGGACGCGGGCATGCGCCTGTTCAAGCTGGGCGAATACGCTTATGTGCCGCTGACCGATTTCTCCCTGGAAGGCAAGCGCCGTTCCAACCTGCGCTACAGCATCAAGCGCGCCGAACGCGAAGGCGCCGAATTCCGGATGGTGCCGGTGGAAGAAGTGCCGGCGATCCTCGATGAGCTGCGCGCCGTTTCCGATGCGTGGCTGGCCGAACACCGGGCGGCGGAGAAACGCTTCTCGGTAGGCGCTTTCATCGACGACTATGTGCTGAGACAGCCGGTAGCCGTAGTACGTCACGAGGGCCGCATCGTCGCCTTCGCCACGCTGCTGACCACCGATACCAAGGCCGAGGCCACCGTCGATCTGATGCGGCACCTGCCGAAGATGCCTTACGGCACCATGGATTTCCTGTTCGCCGAACTGATGCTGCATTCGCGCGGACTCGGATTCCAGCGGTTCGGCCTGGGCATGGCGCCGCTGTCGGGCATGGCCAAGCATTCGCTTGCCCCGTTCTGGCACCGCGGAGGCCGGTTGTTGTTCGCGCACGGCGAGAATTTCTACAATTTCCGCGGATTGCGCGCGTTCAAGGAAAAATTCGATCCGCAATGGGAAGCGCGCTACCTGGCATCGCCGGGCGGTGTCGTCCCGTTGCTCCTGCTGGCCGATATCGCCGCGTTGATCAGCGGCGGTTTGAAGGGTGTCATCGCAAAATGATCAAACGTCTCGTGGTTTCGCTGTCGGTCGCGTTTCTGTCCATGCTGCCTGCGCATGCGCAGGAGCGCATCTCGCACGGTTCCTTCGACCGCGTCGCGTTGTATCGGCCGCAAGGGGAAGCCAACCAGTTCGTGCTGTTCCTTTCCGGCGAGAGGGGTTGGGACGGGACAATGGATACTGCCGCCCGTGCCCTGGTCAAGGAAGGCGCGATGGTGGCGGGCATCGACATGCCCAAGCTGCGCACCGCCCTGGCCAAAGACGGCGACGATTGCGTGCTGCCGGACGGCGACCTGGAAAACCTTTCGCACTACCTGCAAGGCTACGCGCAGCAGCCCACTTACCGCACGCCCTTGCTGGTCGGCTACGGGTCCGGCGCCGCGCTCGCTTACGCGATGCAGGCGGTCACCGACCAAGACACTTTCGCCGGGACGATCTCGTTGTCGTTCTGTCCACGGCTGGATCTGGGGAAGCCGCTGTGCCAGCGCGCCGACAAGCACTTCCTCGAGGGCGCGAAGGGCGCTGTTTCGATCCTCGCGCCCGTATCGGAGCTGCCGCAACCCTGGGTCGTGCTGCAGCAAACCAATGACGATCGTTGTGCAGTCGCCAGCGTGCGCGATTTCGTCGGCCGCACCCGTGGCGCCGCGCTATCGGCGCTGCCCGGCCGCGGTAGGGATCCGTGGACGGACAAAGGCGCGTTGCCAGCGCTCCTGGCCAGTTACCGCGTATTGACCGCGGGGCGCGGCATAGCGCTGCCACCACCACCGGCGAAACTGATCGACCTGCCTTTGATAGAAGTGCCGGCCGCTGGCGACGACGACACCTTCGCCATCCTGCTGAGCGGCGACGGCGGTTGGGCCGGACTGGACAAGGAAGTGGCGAACGCACTCGTCGCCAAGGGAATTGCCGTGGTCGGTTTCGATTCCTTGCGTTATTTCTGGAAGGCGCGCGAACCCGATGAGCTGGCCGCCGATATCGACCGGATCGTGCGTCATTACACCAAGCATTGGGGCAAGAAACGGGTCGTGCTGATCGGCTACTCGCAGGGCGCCGACGTATTGCCCTTCGCGGTGAACCGGCTGCCCGACGCCTCCCGTGCACGAGTGGCGCAGACCGTGCTCATGGGCCTGGGGCAGAACGCTTCCTTCGAATTCCATCTGGCCAACTGGATCGGCAAGGACGACGGCCTGCCGATCCTGCCGGAGACGCTGAAGTTGAGCGATGCGGACACGCTGTGCCTTTACGGCGAGGACGAGGACGATTCGCTATGCCCGGATATTCCGCCCGGACACGTGCATGCGCAATCGCTGCCGGGCGGGCATCATTTCGACGGCGCCTACGACAAACTCGCCGAGCTCATCGTGCAACGCATCGCGGAGCCCCAGGGCCTGCCGTAAAATCAGCCAAAACCATAAAAGCGGCAAGAGCCGTAAGGTAGGTCGGGGCTACGCCCCCGACGTACGGAAAACCTGGCCATTACGCGCGTCGGGGGCGTAGCCCCGACCTACCGCTAACCTGGGCCGTTCTTGCAATCTGCAGTGCCTTGTCGCCTCAAGCAGCACTAATCTGCTGGTCGGGATAGGGTTTTCGACAAGGCGTGCAAAACCAGCCTGGAGTACAGCCATTCGCCCGCACTGGCGGGTCGGTCGAGCGCCATGCGTTGCAAGGCTTCAGTATCCGCATGCCCGCCGGTGATCAGCGCACTGCAGAGGGTTCGCAGTTTTCCCGGCAGCGTGTCCGTCTCGGTTTTCAACCAGCCGAGGGCCTTCACCAACCTCTGCTCCACTTCGGTGAAGTCGCTGCCCAGCGGATAGTCCGGCAGCGTACCGTCGCTGCGGAACGGGGCCAGCGCGTCGCGCAACCGTTGCGGCGTGTTCCGCGCCCATTCCGGTTCGGCTGAGAAATCCGTGCGCAGTTTCTTCGAGTGCTTTGCCTTCTCCAGCAAACCGGCTTGGAACTGCACGCCGGTGATGCCGGCCATGGCGATCACGCAGTCTTCGTCGGTCTGGCCCAGCAGATCGGCGATACCGTACTCGTTGACGTAGATGTCGCGCAGATGGCGCGGGATGGTGGTGTGGCCGTAATTCCAGCGCACGCTGGATTCGGCCTTGCCGCCTTCGCCGCGCTGCGAGCGGAACATCAGCACGCTGCGCGCGTCTTCCAGCGCATGGGCCATGGCCACGAAGTTGTACTGCCCGCCCACGCCGGACACGATGCGCCCGTCCTCCAGCCCGTCGGACACCGCATCGCCCAAGGCGGTAGCCATCATGCAGGTGTTGAAGAAGCGCGACCCGCTGCGTTGCAGGCGTTCGAGCGACTCGTGCCCGCCGTAGAGCTGGTTGATCTCGCTGATGCGGCGCATGCCGATGCTGCGGCGCTGGTCGTCGGGAAGATGGCGCAGCCAGTCGTAGAACGCGGGCGAACCCAGATAGAAGGCGCCGTGCAGATATTCGCCGTCGCGTTCCAATCGCGCCTGGTCGCCGATGTTGGCGGTGCCTTGGGCGATGCGTGTCATCAGCGCCTCGTCGTCCACCACCTTGCGGCGGATGACGCCGGCCTCGACCAGCCGTTTGAAGCCTTCGTTGAGCATCTCGCTGCAGCCGTACAGGCCTATGGCGAACGGATCCATGCCGCCGCTGGCGATCACTGCCGGGTGGTGCGCCAGTTCCGGGTCCAGCGCATGCAGCACTTCGCGGTATTTTTCGTTGTCGGTATGGCGCAGCGCCAGCGCATGCGACAGCGCATCGGCCAGCGCGCCGATGCCTATCTGCAATGTACCGCCATCGCGCACCAGCGTGCTGGCGTACAGGCCTATGGCGTAGTCCACGTCGCCCACCGGCTGGCGCGGCAGTGCGAACAGTTTCGGATATGGGCCGGGCGGCGTTATCACGATGTCGAAGAAGCTTTCTTCCACCGCCGCGGTGCCGCCGATCCACGGCAGCTGCGGATCGATTTCCGCGACCATCAACGGGCGCGGCAGGCCCAGCGCGCGGATCGCATCGATGGTGTCCTGGGTGGTGTCGTTGTTGCACGAGAGCGATAACCGCGTGCCATCGGGTTCGCGCGCGACCTTCTGCAGAATCGCGTTGGCCCCGCGTTGCGCCACACCGGCCGCGGCCTGGGTGTAGTTGAGGCTGGTGTAGGCGCGCTGCGCCTGCGAGGACTTCAGCAGCGCGCCGGATTGCATGTAGAACTCTTCCACCTGGATGTGCGCCGGAAGGGCGTCGCGTTTCATCGCCTGCGCATAGAGAAGCACGGGGAAATCGTCGCCGAAGTGGCGTTGGGCGAAGGGCGCCAGAAAGCGCCGTTCCAGATCGCTGCCCGCAGCGGGCGGGTCGAGCGATAGCGCGGTGTAGATCTGCATCGGACGCGAGGGATCTTTCTCCACCCGCCGATACAGGGCGTTGAGCAAACGATGCGGTTTGCCGATGGCAAGAGGGGCGGCGATGCGCAGCGTGCCGGGAATACGGCGAAGGAGCAGGGCGACGGCCTCATCCAGGTCTGTCAGGTGTATGGTCATGGGCAAAGCCTAGCCGTCCGGCGACCGCCACACTATATAGCGGGTTGGATTCTCCGATAACAGGCAGCCGGCTCAATCCAGCACATGCACCGCATCGGTCAGCCGCTTCACCTCGTCGGCGGAGTGGCTGACGTATACGATGGGCAAAGTGGTTTCGTCGCGCACGCGTTGCAGATAGGGAATCAGTTCCTCGCGGCGCGCCTGATCCAGCATCGAAAGGGGCTCGTCCAGCAGCAGCAGCGCCGGTTGCGAGAGCAGGGCGCGGCCCAACGCGATGCGCTGGCTTTCGCCGCCGGAAAGATTGGCGATGCGGCGATCCAGCAACGGTTCGATTCCGAGCAATGCCACGACCGCATCGAAACCGAACGCGTCGGCGGCTCCGTTCTGATGGCGTCCGTACTGCAGATTGCGCCTTACGTCGAGGTGCGGGAACAAGCGGGTGTCCTGGAAGACATAACCCACGCGGCGGCGATGCGGAGCGACGTCGATGCCGCGTGCGCTGTCGAACAGGCGCCGGCCATCGACTTCGATATGCCCGGACACCGGCCTCACCAATCCTGCGATGGCATGCAGCACGCTGGTCTTGCCGGCGCCGGAATGGCCGCTGAGCGCGATCACGCGGGCGGCATCTTCTATGCGCACGTGCCGCTCGAAGGAGCCGCGGCGAAGCTTCAGATCCAGCGACAGCATCAGTGCACCTCGTCCTCGCGCTGACGGCGGGTCAGCCACTCCGACAGCAACAGCGCAAGCAGCGAGATGCCAACGGCCACCATCGCCAGGCGCCAGATTCCCGACTCGCCGCCGGGAACCTGCAGCAGCCCGTAGATCGCCGACGAAAGCGTCTGCGTCTCGCCCGGGATGTTGGAAACGAAGGTGATGGTGGCGCCGAATTCCCCCAGTGCTTTGGCGAAGGCCAGCACTGCGCCGGCGACGATGCCCGGCCAGGCCAGCGGCAAAGTGATCGTGCGGAAAACGCGCCAGGGACTGGCGCCCAGGGTGGCCGCCGCCTGTTCCAGGCGACGGTCGGCGGCCTCGATGGAAAGCCGGATCGCGCGCACCATCAGCGGAAAGCCCATGATCGCGCTGGCCAGCGCTGCGCCGGTCCAGCGGAAAGCGAAGTCGATGCCGAAGGAAGCCAGGAATTTGCCTATCGCACCCTGGTTGCCGAAATTCACCAGCAGCACGTAGCCCACGACCACCGGCGGCAGCACCAGCGGCAAGTGCACCAGCGCATCGAGCAGGGATTTTCCGGGAAAGCGCTTGCGCGCCAGCAGCCAGCCGAGCGCGATGCCGAACGGTAGGCTGGTCAGCGCGGCCACGCTGGCGACCTTGAGGCTAAGCGCGATCGCGGTGAGTTCGTCGGCGGTGAAGAGCGGCATGCGGCTCTAGAGCACCTTGAAGCCGTGCGCGCGGAAGATCTTCGAAGCCGCGGGCGTGGACAGCCAGCGCGCGAACGCGGCGGCCCGTGGGTGCTTGCCCGCCGCGATACGCGCAACCGGATAGACGATGGGTGCGTGCGTGTCTTCCGGGAATACCGCAATCACCCGGACCTTCGGTTCGGCCCGCGCATCGCTGCCGTAGACCACGCCCAGCGGCGCTTCGCTGCGCGCGACCAGCATCAGCGCCGCGCGCACGCTTTCGGCTTCGGCCACGCGGGGTTCGAGCGATTTCCAGACGCCCAGCGAAACGAAAGCCGCCTTCGCGTATTTGCCCGCAGGCACGCTGGCGGTCAGGCCGAGCGCGATGCGGCCTTTTTCGCCCAGCCGCGGAAGCAGGTCGACGCCGGGTTTCAGATCCACCGGCGCAAGATTGCCGGTGGCCGGCGCCACCAGCACCAGCGTGTTGCCCAACAGGTTCCGCCGGGTCGAGGGATCGATGAGGCGGCGCTGCTGCAGATAATCCATCCACTCAAGATCGGCGGAAAGGAACACGTCGGCCGGCGCCCCCTGTTCTATCTGACGCGCCAGCGCCGAACTGGCCGCATAGGACACGCGTACCGTCTGCCCGCTGGCTTTCCGGTATGCAACGGCGGCTTCGTCCAGCGATTCCTTGAGGCTGGCGGCGGCGAACACGGTGAGCGGTTCGGCATTCTCCGCCGCCCGCAGGTCGCCGCCGGACAGGACCAATGCGAGCAGGCAGCCCCATGCCTTGAGAATCCGGCCGCTCATGGCGCGGCCACCACGGTGATCGACTGCACCTGGCGCAGCCAGCGCGCGGCCCGCGATTCCGCCGGCGCGATCAAGCGCAAGGGGCCGCTGTCGCCGGGCAAGGGTTTGCCGTCGCACTGATTCACCAGCACCACATTGTTGTTGCCGAGCGTAGGCTCCAGTTCGGCCAGCGAATAGATCACGCGATTGCCGTCACGGGCAGTCACCAGTACGTAGCTGGCCAGCGCGGGTCCGCGCAGATGCTCCGCCGACAGCACTCCGGCGCGGGTCAGCAGGATCGAAAGCCTGACGCCTGTGCAGGTGACGGTTTTACCCTGTGTGGTGACGGCTACGGCCGTGCGTGGAAGCGTCGCCAGCGTCGCTTCGTCCACCGGCACCGACAGCGGTGAAGGAGAGGTAGGGTCGGAGGCGTGACTGTGATCCTGGGCGCGCAACGATGGAACGGCGCCAAGCAGGACGAGGGCTATCGCGACTCTGCAATACGCTGGAAAAACGGTCATGGCTTTCTCACAACGAATCGAGGGGAATCCGCAGGTACCGCACGCCATTGCCTTCGGGCTCCGGCAAGGCGCCGCCGCGCAGGTTGACCTGCAGCGAAGGCAGGATCAAAGCCGGCATAGCGAGTGTCGCATCGCGCGCCTTGCGCAATGTTACGAAGGCGTTTTCGTCCACGCCGTCGCGAACGTGAATGTTGCTGCGCCGTTGTTCGCCGATGGTGGTTTCGCAGGCGGCTTCGCGGCCGCCAGGGCCGTAGTCGTGGCAGACGAACATCCTTGTGTCGTCCGGCAACCCATCGTAAAGCCGGCGGATCGAGCGGTACAACGTCGCCGCGTCGCCGCCCGGGAAATCGCAGCGTGCGGTGCCGGCGTCCGGCATGAACAGCGAGTCGCCGGTGAACAGGGCATCGCCGATCAGATAAGCCAGGCTGTCGCGCGTATGGCCGGGCACGGGAATCGCGCGGGCCTGCAGCGTGCCCACTTCGAAACGGTCGTCGTCGCCGAAAAGCCGGTCGAACTGCGAACCGTCGGTATCCAGCGCGCCAGCCGGGTCCAGCTTGGAGGCGAAGGTCTTCTGCACTTCGCGGATGCCTGCGCCGATGGCGAGCGTGGCGGCGGGAAGTCTCTGCTTGAGCCAGTCCGCCGCCGACAGATGGTCGGCATGCGCATGGGTTTCCAGCAGCCAGCGCACGTCGTAACCGTGCTGCTGCACGATGTCGAGCAGCTTTTGCGCAGAAACGTGGGCGATGCGTGCGGATTTGGCGTCGAAGTCCAGCACCGGGTCGATGATCGCCGCCATCCGCGTGGTCGGGTCCGCGACCGCGTAGCTCCAGGTGCCAGTATCGGCATGGTGCAGGGGATGGACAGCGGGTCGCATGGCGTGCGTCAGTCGGTAAGCGTGGCGTTTAGCAGGTCGGCGAGCCGTTTCGCAGCGATGCGCAGCTGGCGTTCGGCCAGCGGCCGCTGCGCATCCAGATAGCGGCTGTCCATCTTGTGCGGCTTGGGATAAAGATGCTGCGAATCGATCAGCTTGCAGGATTCGCTGGCCCAATCGGCGGGGTTGGCGGATTTGCCCGGCAGCTTGGGCGGCCAGGGCAATGCGGACAGGCGGTCGGCGTACCGCGGGGTGGACAGGCCTTCCGAAGCCAGAATGTAATAGTCCCAGATGGAGTGCAGGTTGGTACCCATCACGCCGTCGACGTAGTTCTTCTGCGCATAGGCTTCCGGCTGCAGGTCGGTGCGCAGACTGATCTGGAAATCATTGCCGCCCTTGTCTTTGCGATTGCTGGCGTGCAGGGGCTGGTGCACGTCGCCGACGAAATGCACGAGGAACTTCAGCGCTTCCCGCCGCGCCTGCAGCGGTTGCGCGCGATCGCCCAGGATGGCGCGCTGGCGTTCGATCTGGCCCACCACGCAGTTGCCGTCGGGACAGTCGCGCTGGGGACGGTAGGCGCAGGTTCCGGCCGGGAAATTGATGTAGTGCCAGCGCTCGGTCTTCTTGTAGCTTTCCGGATTGCTCTTGCGCAGCGTATCGGCCCACGATGCCACGCCGGCAAGGCTGGGCTCCGCTTCGCCCTGTAAAAGCAAGGCGACCTGGGCGCTGGCTACGGGCGTGAGATGGCGTTGGGCGATATCGCCGATCATGCGATGGCCGGAGTTGGACCAAGCCAGGGCGCGCTGAGGGCACAGGAGAATGCAGGCGAGCAGCAGTAGGGAAATTCGGATCATGCCGGAGATTCTAACTGGTCGGAGATTCTGACCGGCCGGAAATTCTAACCGGCATGATCCACGGATCATGCGATGCGCTGCCTCAGAACTTCCAGACGTAGGCCGCGCCGTACACCAGCGGGTCTATGCTGACGCTGCCCAGCTTGGCGCCGTTCACCTCGACCTTCGCGTCGATATCGGCCCAGCGCACGTCCACCCGCACCGCACTGCGGTCGCCGACCTTGAAGTCCAGGCCGGCATGCGCCGCCAGGCCCCAGGAGTCCTCCAGCTTCAGCCGGGTCCCGGCCAATGCGCCTTTGCTCTCCTCGCTGAAGAACGCGGTGTAGTTGATGCCCGCGCCCAGAAACGGCGAGACCTTGCCGGCGCTGTTGAAGTGGTACTGAAACGACACCACGGGCGGCAGTTGCTTGGTTTCGCCGACGGTGCCGACGCCGTCGATGCTGATCCCATGCTTGAAAGGCAGGGCGGCCAGCACTTCGATGCCCATGTCGTCGGCGATGAAATATTCAAGAGTGACGGTGGGCGAGACGTCGCTGTCCACTTCCACGGGCAGGCGACCCAGCCCCAGCGCCGTGCCATCGAGGGCGCCGTTGTCCGATTTGGGGTTGACCTGGTGCACGCCCACGCCAAGAGTCCAGTCGCCCTTGGACTGGGCGAAGGCAGGCGTGGCGGCCGTCGCGATGGCGGCGGCAAGGCCGGCGAGGATAAGAGGGGAAATCTTGGGCATGTCGTTCTCTTCGTTTTGGGGAGTGCATGCAGTTTTCCAATTTCTTAACGCAAGCGCCTTGATCTCGATCAATCGCCGGTGCCTTGTTTGCCGCTGAGCCGGCTCCGGCTGCAGGCGGCACTTCGCTGGCTGCTAGAATGGCCGTCCCGTCAACCCGCCGCAGCATGCGGCCGCAGGAGTTTCGAGCAATGACGATCAAGGTGGGCATCAACGGTTTCGGCCGCATCGGGCGCAACGTGCTGCGTTCGGCCGTGCAGAATTTCGGCAGCGACATCCAGATCGTGGCCATCAACGACCTGCTGGAGCCGGACTACCTGGCCTACATGCTGAAGTACGACTCGGTGCACGGGCGTTTCGATGGGGAAGTCTCGGTCGATGGCGATCACCTGGTCATCAACGGCAACCGCATCCGTCTGACCCAGGAGCGCGACCCGGCCAACCTGAAATGGGACGCCGTGGGCGCCGAAGTGGTGATCGAATCCACCGGTCTGTTCCTCGACAAGGCCACCGCGCAGAAGCACCTGGATGCAGGCGCCAAGAAAGTCATCCTGTCGGCGCCGTCGAAGGACGACACGCCGATGTTCGTGTTCGGCGTCAACGACAAGAAATACGCCGGCGAAGCGATCATCAGCAACGCCAGCTGCACCACCAACTGCCTGGCGCCCCTGGCCAAGGTCATCCACGACAAGTGGGGCATCAAGCGCGGCCTGATGACCACCGTGCACGCGGCCACCGCCACGCAGAAGACCGTGGACGGTCCCAGCAACAAGGACTGGCGCGGCGGGCGCGGCATCCTGGAGAACATCATTCCCTCCAGCACCGGCGCGGCCAAGGCGGTGGGCGTGGTGATTCCGGAATTGAACAAGAAACTGACCGGCATGAGCTTCCGCGTGCCGACCAGCGACGTGTCGGTGGTGGATCTGACCGCCGAACTCGAGAAGCCCGCCACCTACGAAGAAATCAAGGCAGAGATGAAGGCGCAGAGCGAAGGCGCGCTGAAGGGCATCCTTGGCTACACCGAAGACAAGGTGGTGGCCACCGATTTCCGCGGCGATACCCGCACCTCCATCTTCGACGCCGATGCCGGCATCGCGCTGGACAGCACCTTCGTCAAGCTGGTCAGCTGGTACGACAACGAGTGGGGTTACTCCAACAAGTGCCTGGAAATGGTGCGGGTGGTCGCGGGCAAGTAAGCCGCGGTACGGCCAACGGAATGTTTACAGGAGCGCCCGAGTGGCGCTCCTGTCGTTTGGGTACAACAATCCGCTACTGTGGGTCGAGCGGCACGGCACCTGGGGGAGCCGTGTTGCAAATACGCCGGGTTTGACTGAGGCTCCGCAAGCACACGCATAGGGGAAGTACACATGGATGATCTGGCGGGCATTCTGATTCTGCTTGGTCTGGTGGTATTGGCCGTACCGATCCTGCTGATCATGGCGCTGGTTTCCATCAGCGGACTGAAGCGGCGCGTCGGCGAACTGGAAGAAACGGTCTACCGCCGGCAACCAGGCATCGCACCAGCGCCGTCCCGTCCCGAGTCCGCCTATCGTCCCCCTTACGCGCCAACGACGGACGAAGAAGCCTTCGTACCGCCAGAGACCGAGCGCGAGCCCACGCTTGCCGAGCTGACCCGCACGCCGACCGTGCAGGAACCGGTCGCCCCAATCAGGCAGGCGCGAGTGCCCGATCCTACGGCCGCGCCATTGCCGCCGCCGTTGCCGCCAGCGCCTCCCGCCGCACCGCGTCGCGCGGTACCGCCGCCACCCTCCACGCCGGACGTGTTCACCGTTGCCGCGCGCGCCATCAAACGCTGGTTCACCGTGGGCAACGTGCCGGTGAAGATCGGCATGCTGGTGCTGCTGGCCGGCGTGGCCGCGCTGCTGAAATACGCCAGCGACCAGGGCTGGCTGACCGTGCCGATCGAATTGCGGCTGGCCGGTATTTCCGCCGCCGCGCTCGCGGGTCTGGTGTTCGGCTGGCGCCAGCGCGAGAGCAAGCGTTCGTTCGCGCTGGCGGTGCAGGGCGGGGCCATCGGCGTGCTGCTGCTGACCGTATTCGCGGCGTTCAAGATGTACGGCCTGATCGAGGCTGCTCCGGCCTTCGGACTCAGCGTGGTGCTGATCGCCGGCGTCGGCGTGCTGGCCGTGGCGCAGAACTCGAAGACGCTGGCCGTGCTCGGCATCCTGGCCGGCTTCATGGCGCCGATCTGGCTGTCCACGGGCAGCGGCAACCATGTCGCCCTGTTCTCCTATTACGCGGTATTGAACGCGGCGATCCTGGCTATCGCCTGGTGGCGCCCGTGGCGCGTGCTCAACCTGCTGGGCTTCGTCTTCACCTTCGGCATCGGCACGGTCTGGGGCGTGCTGCAGTACAACGCCGACAAGTTCGCCAGCACCGAACCCTTCCTGCTGCTGTTCTTCGCCTTCTACCTGATCATCCCGATCCTGTACGCGCGCAAGCAGCCGGCCAGCCGCGGCGACTTCATCGACGGCTGCCTGGTGTTCGGCACGCCGCTGATCGTGTTCTCGTTGCAGGCGGCACTGCTGATGCCCACCGATCAAAGCCCGCGCATGCCGCTGGCCTGGTGCGCACTGGGACTGGGTGCGCTGTACGCGGTGCTGGCGAAATTGTTCATCCATCGCGAGCGTTACGCCGCGTTGGGCGCTTCATATGCGCTGCTCGCCGTCGGCTTCGCCACGCTTGCCGTGCCCCTGGCGTTGTCGGCACGCGCCACCGCATCGGTGTTCGCGCTGGAAGGTGCGGCGCTGGCCTGGTTGGGCCTGCGCCAGCAACGCTGGCTGCCGCAGCTCACCGGGGCGGGATTGCAGTTGGCCGCTGCTGCTGCGCTCTTCATCGGCGCATCGGAGTACTGGCCGAACGAACAGGCCATCGCCAATCCGACCTTCATGGGCGCGCTGCTGATCGCACTGGCGGGTTTGGCCAGCGCATGGGCGTACCGCCGCGAAGGGAAATCGCAGGTGGCGCTGCTGTATTACCTGTGGGGACTGTTGTGGTGGTGCGGCAATGCGGTCAACGAGATCGAAGCCTTCGTCGCTCCGGCGACGCGCGCCGACGCATTGCTCGCCTTCGCTGCCGCGACCGGCTGGCTGGCCGCGGAAGTGCATCGCCGGCGACCCGCGGCCGCGCTGGCGCTGACTACGTTGGGTGGTTTCGTCGCCGCCATTCCGTTGGCTTTGGCGCAGATGGATGCGCATGTGCAGCCGTTCGCCGGTTACGGCGCGTGGGCGTGGCTGCTGTTCGCCGTGCTGGGTATCCGCAGCCTGCTATGCCTGCGGACCAATGCCGATCGCTTTGCCGGTTGGGCACAGTTCGCCTGGTGGCTGGTCTGGCCCACGGTGATCGCGCTGCTGTTCACATGGTCGGCCGATCGCTTCGAACTGGCGCAAGGCTGGCGGATCGCGCTGCTGGTCTTGCCGTGGTTGGCGGCGGCGACGCTGTCGCTGTTCCGTTGGAGCTGGCTGGCCGCACCGCAGGGCGAGCGTTTCGATCCCTATCGAACCGCTTTGCAGACGGTGTATTTCACCTTGCTGGGGCTGTGGTGGCTGATCGCCTTGTTCCAGGCGGGCGATAGCGCGCCGCTGGCATGGGTGCCGGTGTTGAATCCGATGGAGCTGGCGCAACTGGCGGTGCTCGCGCTCGCTGCCCGCTGGCTGTGGTCGGAGCAGGCTCCGCGGCTATTGCAGAGCCTGCGCATCTTCAAGACGTCCAGCGCCGGCTTCTTGATGGTCACCTTCATCACCCTGCGCGCCGTGCATCACTGGGGCGGCGTGGAGTGGGGGACGGACATGCTTTCCACCAGTCTGGCGCAGACCAGCCTGACTGTGGTGTGGAGCGTGCTGGGCGTGCTGGGCTGGGTGATCGGTTCGCGTCGCGGCCATCGCGGGTTGTGGCTGGCGGGTGCGGTACTGATGGGCGTGGTGCTGGCCAAGCTGGTATTCGTCGACCGCCAGAATCTGGGCGATCTGCTCGGCATCGGTTCCTTCGTCGCCTACGGCCTGCTGTGCACGCTGGTCGGCTATTTCGCGCCGGCACCGCCGCGCACCGCAACCGAGGAAGCCAACGCATGAAACGTTTCGCCCTGATCGCATCGCTTGCCCTGTTGCCGCTGGCGGCTGTCGCCGGCCCGCGCGACGACTATGCGCAGCAATGGCCGCTGACTTTGGCCGAGCAGGACGCCGGCGCCTACCGCGTAGTGCTGGACCGAACGGTCTATCGGCAGCTGCAGTCGCCCACGTTGAAGGATCTGGTGGTGGTGAATGCCGATGGTTCGGAGATGGCGGCCTCTTTATTCGATGCCGAACAGCCGCTGGCCAGACCTGCCAATGGTGTGGAGGTGCCGTGGTTCCCGCTGCCTTCCGGCAATGCCTCGCAATCGCGCGATATCGCCTCGATCAGCGAGATCGCCGCCGACGGCAGTCTGCGCCGGGTAGTGATGAGCGGTGCCGGGACTGCGACGGAGGCTTCCAGCAACGAATACCTGCTCGACACCAGCCGCTTGCGCGAACCCGTGCGGGCTTTGCGGATCGTCTGGGCCGCGGGGCAGGCGCCGTTCGACCGGCCTTACCGGGTCACCGCTTCCGACGATCTGAAGAGCTGGCGCACCGTGCAGGAAGAAGGCCATCTGGTCGAACTGCAGAACAACGGGGCGCGCATTTTCGAGAACCGCATCGCATTGGATGGCGTGAAGGCGAAATACCTGCGCCTGGAGCCGTTGCGCAAAGACCAGCGAGCGCTGAACTTGACCAAGGTGACTGCCGAGTTCGCGCCGGCGCAGGTCGTACAGGACTGGCAGTGGGAGGAAATAAGCGGCAAGCGCATCGTCGACAAGGACGGTTCGGTTTCCTTCGAGTATCGGGTCGAAGGGCGCTTTCCGTTCGAGCGCGCCGACGTGGCGCTGCCAGGCAATAGTTCCAACGAATGGATCCTGAAATCGCGCGACAGCGAGGAATCGGAGTGGCGGTTCGCCGCCGCGCCGTGGATGGCTTTTCAATTGGAAGGGGGCAATGTTTCCAACCGCTCGCCGCCGCAAGCGTTGCAGCAGTTGAACCGCGACCACTATTGGCGGTTGATCCCCAGGAACAACCCCAATGAAGCCGCACCGACGCTGAGGCTGGGCTATCGCCCCGAAGTGCTTGTGTTCCTGGCCCAGGGCAAGACGCCTTATGCATTGCTTGCTGGCAGTGCGCGTGGGAAGCGCGCCGAGTCGCCGCTGCCGCAACTGGTCGATGCCCTGCGTGCGCAGCGCGGGCAGGACTGGCAGCCGGCCAGCGCCGCGCTTGGAGCCGCGCAGTCCCTCGCCGGCGCCAGTGCGTTGACGCCCGCACCGGTGGAACGCGACTGGAAAGCCTGGTTGCTGTGGGGACTTCTGGCCGCCGGCGCGCTGATCGTCGCGGGATTCGCATTCAGTCTGTTGAAGAAGCCGGCTGGCAACAAACCCGATTAATCGGGAGAAACGTGGGAGCGGCGTCCCGCCGCGAGCTTTTGCTCTTCGCGGAAATAAGCGAAAAGCTCGCGGCGGGACGCCGCTCCCACGTGCTTCGGTGCATGTGTTTGAGAGGTTGTGCGTTGCCGTGCACCGCCCCAGCCCGGACAATGGTGGCCTGACCCGCACACGGAACCAAGCCATGTCCATCCTCCGCATGACCGACCTCGACCTTTCCGGCAAGCGCGTGTTGATCCGCCAGGATCTGAACGTTCCGATCGAGAACGGTCGCATCACTTCGGAACAGCGCATCACCGCATCGCTGCCTACCTTGAAGCTGGCGTTGGAGAAAGGTGCCGCGGTCATGGTCACCTCGCACCTGGGCCGGCCCAAGGAAGGCGTGTGGAGCGAAGCCGATTCGCTGGCGCCGGTCGCTGCGCGCCTGTCGGAGCTGCTGGGCGTCGACGTACCGCTGGTCAAGGACTGGGTGGGCGGCGTGGAAGTGGCCCCCGGCAACATCGTGCTGCTGGAAAACTGCCGCATGAACGTGGGCGAGGGCAAGGACGATGAAGCCCTGTCGAAGAAGTACGCGGCGCTATGCGACGTGTTCGTGATGGACGCCTTCGGCACCGCGCACCGCGCGCAGGCGTCGACGCACGGAGTGATCCGTTTCGCCAGGCAGGCCGCGGGCGGTCCGCTGTTGATGGCAGAGCTGGATGCGCTGGCGTTGGCGCTGGAAAAACCCGCGCGCCCGTTGCTGGCCATCGTAGCTGGCAGCAAGGTGTCGACCAAGCTGGAGCTGCTGTCCAACCTGGTCGGCAAGGTCGATCAGTTGATCGTGGGCGGCGGCATCGCCAACACCTTCATCGCCGCCGAAGGCCACGGCGTAGGCAAGTCGCTGGTCGAGAACGATCTGCTGGAGACCGCACGCAAGATCATCGCCGATGCCAAGGCGCGCGGCGCCGACATCCCGGTGCCGACCGACGTGGTGGTGGCGCCCGAATTCAAGGCCGACGCGAAAGCCACGGTCAAACAGGTCGCCGAAGTCGGCGCCGACGACATGATCCTGGACATCGGTCCGGACACCGCCGCACGCTACGCCACAATGATCGCCGATGCGGGCACCGTGGTCTGGAACGGCCCGGTGGGCGTATTCGAATTCGACGCCTTCGGCAAAGGCACCGAAACCCTGGCCCGCGCCATCGCCGCCTCCAAGGCCTTCTCCATCGCCGGCGGCGGCGACACCCTGGCGGCAGTGGACAAGTACGGCATCGCGGGCGACATTAGCTACATCTCGACCGGCGGCGGCGCCTTCCTGGAATTCCTGGAAGGCAAGGAACTGCCGGCGGTGGCCGCATTGCAGAAGCGGGCGGCCGGTTGAAGGAGAAACGTTAGCCTAAGCCATCGTTATGGCGCGCCGACGCTTGGGGGCAAGCGTGCCGGCGATGCGATGCGTTTTTTTTGAATTGCTTCGGGTAAGGCAGGGGAAAATGCAACGGATCATTATGGCGATGCTGCTGTGGGCAGCGGCGACGGCGCAGGCGACGGAGATCCATCGCCGGGGCGATTTCCAGTTCGAAGTGGGGCCGGCTCCCGATTTCGTCGTAAGCAAGCCCATTCCCGACCGATGGGACGCCAAGGCGCCGGGCGCCGACGAGAAGCGCTGGCGTTACTGGCGTTACGACCTGCAGTCGGATCGGCGCGACGGGCGCGACGAAGTCTACGTGGACTACGCCTACGAGGCGCTTTCCGCCGCCCACCTGGGCGATGCTGGGCGCTTCAAGATTTCGTTCAACCCCGAGTACCAGAGGCTGGTCGTCCACCGCGCCGACCTGCGCCGGGACGGACGCTGGAGCGATCGACTGGCCGCCGACAAAGTGTCGTTGGCGCGCCGCGAAGCGGGTTTCGAGAAGGATATTTCGGATGGCGTGGTCACCGCCCTGGTCGTGCTGGAGGACGTGCGCGTGGGCGACGTGGTACGGATTTCCTATTCGGTGATAGGCAGCAACCCGGTGATGGCCGGCCAGGATTCGGACTGGATGCGGTTCGCCTGGACCAATCCCATGCTGGAATCCAGTTTGCGCGTGTTGCTGGGGCCGGATGCGCGTCCACGCATCTACCGCAGCAGCGGATCTCCGGAACCGGTCATCCGCAAGACCGCGTCCTCGGTGGAAGTGCTGATGCGTGCCGCAAGTGTCGGGACGGTCGTCGACGAAGAAAACTATCCGGTTTGGTACCAACCCTATCCGCAGGCGCAGGTGGCCTTGGACCAAAGCTGGGCCGATGTGGTGGCGTGGGGATTGCCGCTGTACCCGCCGGTAGAGGACATTCCGGCGGAGCTGGAATCCAAGCTCGAGCAATGGCGCGCCCTGCCCAACGACAACGAACGCCTCGACGCCGCTTTGCGCACGGTGCAGGACCAGATCCGCTATTTCGGCGTGGAAATGGGCGAGAACACCCATCGTCCCGCGTCCCCATCGGAAACGTGGCAGAGGCGGTACGGCGACTGCAAGGACAAGGCTTATCTGCTGGCCACGCTGTTGCAGCGCATGGGCATCGAAGCGGCGCCCGCGCTGGTATCGATCGACCGTGGCCGCGCCGTGGCCGATTTCATTCCCTCGGCCTCGGATTTCGACCATGTGATCGTGCGCGCCAAACTCAAGGAAGGCAGCACCGTGTGGGTGGACCCGACCCTGACCCAGCAAGGCGGCGACCCGGCGACGGTGGACCTCAGCAATTACGGTATGGTGCTGCCGCTGGCGCCGGGCAGCACAGCGCTGCAGGCGGTGGAGCCGCCGCAGGTCGTGTTGAAATCGACGGCCGTGCGGGAGCGCTATGAAATCCCCAAGAGCGGCACCGAGGTGAAACTCTCCATCGAGACCGTGTACCAGGGCGCCTCGGCCAACTACGTGCGGCACTCGTTCGCTTCGGAGCGGGCCGATGAAATGGCGCGCCGCTATTCCGATTATTACCGCAAGCGTTTTGGAGAATTGTCGGTACTGTCGGGCGCCATGGTCGAAGACGACCGCAAGGCCAACCGCATAAAGCTCAACGAAACCTACTTGCTCAAGGCCCCGTTCCAGGACGTGGGGGCGACCAAAGCCATCGACCTGTATGCCGAATCCATGCAGGCCGTTTCCGCCCTGCCGTCTTCGATGGCACGCAAGGGCCCGCTGGATTTCGCCATGCCCGGAAGCTATTCGCACGAGATCAAAGTGGTCTATCCCAAGGGATGGAAACCCACGTTCGTAGGCGACGTTTCCAGGCACTCGTCCAGTGCGTTCGACTACGAACGCAAAGTCACCATCGCGCCCGACCAGGTGGACGTCAAGTACGAGTTGAACGTCAAGCGGCGCGAGCTCGCGAGCGGAGAGACGTCGGCGCATATCGACCAGATGCGCATGGTCCGCGAGGATCTTTCGGCGCGTCTCGGTTTCTCGATGGACACGCCCGTCAGCGGGAAGGAAAGAGAACAACGGATCAAGGCGTTGCTGCGCACGATCGGTACCGAAGGGGAATCCAAATGAGCGCGACGCCGGGTTATCGCTGGTTGCTGTGCATGGCGCTGGCGTTGCCGTCGGCAGCGACCGCCGAAGTTCCCTCGGTGACCCTCGCCCGGGTCGCGCAAGCGCCTGCGGAAGCCTGGGAGGAATTCCTGAGCGCCAGCGAATTCGATCGCGCTTACTCGGCGTACGCGATCTTGGACAAGGTCGGTTATTCCCCCGAGGGGGTGAAGGTCGAAGCCTGCCGCGAGCATCGCGACGGGCTCGACGAGGCGGTACGGAACGCGCCGGTGAGCGTGGCGGTCTTGCGTGGAGCCATGCTCTGCGCCGAGGCGGCAGGCGAGGCGGAGAAAGCGCAGAACATCGAAGAAGCGCTGCTAGCCCTTTCCACCGAAGCTCTGAAGAAGAACGGCCGCCAGCAGCCATGGCCCAAGCCGATCCGCGTCCTGGGCCCGTCCGACGTCTATGCCCTGGTGCAGATGTCGGGGCTGAAGGTCAGTTACGAATATTTCGAACTCCTCAAGCCGGAACGCTACTACCCCTTGGTGGTAGCGGCCTTGGACGAAGAGCAGGGTAAAGAAGTGCATCTGGTGTTCGATTACGTGGACCCGGTCGCCACTCTCAAGAACGCGAACGAGTTCGCCGGTTACCCGTACTACCGGAATTTGCTGGTGGATTTCTTCCTGGGCGCTCAGGCCGACGCCAAACAGCTGGGGGCGTTCGATGCGCGCGCGTTAGCGGCAGCTGCGCAAACCAGCAGAGCAGAGGACAAGGTCAAGGCCGTGCGCATCAGCGCCGGGTACGGCGGCATCCAGTCGCTGCGGTTGTGGATCACCCTTTGCGCCACCTCGCCGTTCGAAGGTTGTACCGACGGACTGGCCGACACCCTGCTGGGGCTGGCGGAACAAAAGCAGGCCGCGCCGATGGCCATGCTGGCGTTCGTGCAGGCCGAAGGAATCGGCGTGAAGCGCGACTCCGCGCTGGCCGATCAGCTGCTGTCCGCAGCGATGCGGCTATGGAACGTGGAGGGCGTGGCCATCGAATACCTGAGCCTAGCCAACATGACCGAACGCCCCAAGGCGGCCGACCGAAAAGTGCTGGCCGAGGCGATGCGCAAGCCGGCGGTGCTGGCGGTGAAGGCGGCCAAGCGCGTCGCCGGCAAGGAAAAAGAACTTTCCGCCTCCGAGCTGCAGGCGCTGGCGGCGCCGGGCAGCAATGGCCTGGGTACCGGCCAGGCGTGGCTGTCCGAGTACTGGCGTCAGTTGGGCAACGAAAACCTGGCCCTGGCCTCGTTGGGGCTGGCCGCCGAGCAGGGCGATGTATTCGCGCAGGGCACTTACGCATTCCATCTGCTGGATGAAGGCGCCTCGGCCGCAGAAGCCGAGCAGGCGCAACGGTTGATGCGGACTGCGGCCTTGGGCGGCAACGCGGCCGCCATGAGGTACTTGTCCCAGCAGGAGTTCATCCGGCATGAGTGGAAATCCTCGGCACGCTGGCTGATGGCGGCGGTCACGACGAACGATAGCGATGCCATGCTCCAGCTTGCGGGTCTATACGAAGAGGACCATCAGGATGCCGGGCAGACTGCCAAGCAGGCATTCGATTGGTATGTGTTGATGGCCGATTCCGACAACATCCCCGAAGCGCGACGCCGCGCGGCGCGTCTTGCCATCAAGGGCAAGGGAACGGACAAGGATCCGGCCAAGGCGCTGCAATGGCTGACCAAGGACGCCGAAGCCGGTGATGCGGCATCGCAGATCCAGTTGGCGCTGGCCTACTTCAACGGCGACTTCGGCGACGATCAGCGCAACAAGGGACAGGTCTGGGCCGATCGCGTCATGGCGTCGCAGGACATCGATTCCAAATCGTCCTACGCCGAATGGCTCTATCACCGCAGCGGCAAGACAGAAGACCGCGCGCGCGCCGTGCGCATGTGGCAAGAGCTGGACAAGGCAGGCGATACCTGGGCAGTCAACAACATGGCCTGGGCCTTCTGCACGGCGGCCGAGCCCGCCGGGCGCGATGCCGGGCGCGGCGTTGAGCTGGCGAAGGCGATGCTGGAAAAGCCGGATATCTCGGCGGCCTTTCTGGATACGGTGGCCGCCTGTCAGGCCGCTGCGGGGGACTATCCGCACGCAGTGGAGACGCAGCGCAGGGCGATCGCCGAATTCGTCGCCTATTGGGGTCCCGGAGCCGAAGACTTCGACGCCAAGGAAGAAGACGGCTTCACAAGTCGGCTCAAGCTCTATCAGCAGGGCAAGCCTTACATCGACAAACGGCTCTCGGAATCGGAGGCCTGAGCGGATCTGCCCGGATTCATGTTGCCGCGCTCATCGGCAAAGTCACATCAAAGTAACCAGTTGGATACCAATATGTGAGATGCAAAGCGGATTTACTGGAGGCAATCTGGCCGGCTGCCGATTTCGTTTTGGAATGGCATCGTAGTGGTCTCGTGGATATGCTAATTTCCGGAGCTCATTAGAGTAAGGGAGCCCCAGGCCGTGACCGATCGCCAACGCCGCACCAAAATCCTCGCCACCCTGGGGCCGGCCACCGACCCGCCGGGCGTGCTGGATGACCTGTTCCGCGCGGGCGTCAACGTGGTGCGTCTCAACTTCTCCCATGGCGATCCTTCCGGCCAGGCCAAGCGCGCCGCCGCCGTACGCGCCGCCGCGCAGCGGGCCGGTGCCGAGGTCGGCATCCTGGCCGACCTTCCAGGTCCCAAGATCCGAATCGAAAAATTCGCCGAAGGCAAAGTCAGGCTGAAGACCGGCGACCGCTTCGATCTGGTCGCCAATGCCGATGCGCCTTTGGGCGATGTCAATCAGGTCGGCGTGAGCTATCTGGGCCTGCCCGGCGACGTGCAGCCAGGCGACGTACTGCTGCTGGACGACGGCCTGATGCAGCTGCGCGTTGAATCGGTGGAAGGCGAGCGTATCGTCAATACCGTGCTGAACGACGGCATGCTTTCCGACCGCAAGGGGCTGAACAAGCAGGGCGGCGGTCTGTCGCTGGGCGCGTTGACCGAACGCGACAAGGAATTGATCGGCATCGTGGCCAAGATCGGCGTGGACTTCATCGCCGTGTCGTTCTGCCGCAATGCCGAAGACATGAACGAAGCGCGCCGCATCGCGCTGAGCCACGGCTGCGACGCCGCGCTGGTTTCCAAGATCGAACGCACCGAGGCCATCGAGAACCTGGCCGAGATCATCGACGCCAGCGACGTGGTGATGGTGGCGCGCGGAGATCTGGGCGTGGAGATCGGCGACGCCGAACTGCCCGGCCTGCAGAAGAAGATCATCCGCGAATCGCTGGCGCGCAACAAAGTGGTGATCACCGCCACGCAGATGCTGCAGTCCATGGTCGAAAGCCCCATCCCCACGCGCGCCGAGGTGCTGGACGTGGCCAACTCGGTCATCGACGGCACCGACGCAGTCATGCTGTCGGCCGAAACCGCCGCCGGCGCGTACCCGGTCAAGGCGGTGGAAGCCATGGCGCGCATCTGCCTTGGCGCCGAAAAGCAGTTCCAGATGGACACCGATTTCGAGAAAGCGCCGCGCAACCTGGAGCGCGCCGACCAGGCCATCGCCATGGCCACCATGTTCCTGTCCGAGCACATCGGCGTGCGCGCCATCGTGGCCATGACCGAATCGGGCGGCACCGCACGCTATCTGTCGCGTTTCCGTTCCAATGCGCCCATCTACGCGTTCTCGCGCCACGACGGCGCGCGCCGCAGGATGGCGATGATCCGCGACGTGTTCCCCATCGCCTTCGACAGCCGCGGCCTGGCTCCGCGCGAGGCCGCGCGCGATTCGCTGCGTATCCTGCGCGACCTCAACCGTCTCATGCCGGGCGACCGCGTCATCTTCACCAGCGGCGACCACATGGAACAGCACGGCGCCACCAACACCCTGCGCCTGCTGCAGATCGGTGCGGATGGGAAGGCAGAAGGGCTGGGCGAACTGTAGGACTCTCGCGGGAGCGGCGTCCCGCCGCGAGCTCTTTTGGCTTGGGGGCAAGAGCTCGCGGCGGGACGCCGCTCCCGCGATGAATAGCGAGGTGAAACCGGTTGCAAGCATCCGGTGAAGGGAGGGCGCAGCCGCCCGGGCTATAATTCGGCCCCTTTCCCAGCCGCGCCCCAGGAACCTCATGAGCATCGAACAGCTTGCCGAAACCGCCCAGGCCATGGTCGCCGCGGGCAAGGGCATCATCGCGATCGACGAATCCACCGCCACCATCGCCAAGCGCTTCGAAAGCGTGGGCATTCCCAACACCGAGGAAAACCGCCGCGCCTACCGCGAGATGCTGTTGACCACGCCCAAGCTGAGCGACCACATCTCCGGCGCCATCCTCTACGACGAAACCCTGCGCCAGTCCACCAAGGACGGCGTGCCGTTCGCCAAGTACATGGCCGCCAACGGCATCATCCCCGGCATCAAGGTCGACAAGGGCACCCACCCGCTGGCCGGCTGCCAGGGCGAAGTGGTGACCGAAGGCCTCGACGGCCTGCGCGACCGCCTCAAGGAGTACTACGCCCTCGGCGCGCGTTTCGCCAAATGGCGCGCGGTGATCAATATCGGCGACGACATTCCCTCCGGCACCTGCATCGAAGCCAACGCGCATGCGCTGGCCCGCTACGCGGCGCTGTGCCAGGAAGCCGGTCTGGTGCCGATGGTGGAGCCGGAAGTGCTGATGGACGGCGACCACGACATCGAGACCTGCTACGAAGTGACCGAAGCCACACTGCGTGCGCTGTTCGGCGCGCTGTACGAGCAGAACGTGATGCTGGAAGGCACCATCCTGAAGGCCTCGATGGTCGTGGCCGGCAAGGACTGCGAGGAGCAGGCCAGCATCGATGAAGTCGCCGAAGCCACGGTCATGTGCCTGAAGAGCACCGTGCCGGCGATCCTGCCGGGCATCGTGTTCCTGTCCGGCGGCCAGAGCGACGAAGACGCCACCGCGCACCTGGATGCGATGAACCGCCTGGGCAATCTGCCGTGGCCGCTGTCGTTCTCCTACGGCCGCGCCATGCAGTCGGCGGCATTGAAGCTGTGGTCGCAGGATCTGGTCGGCAATTTCGGCAAGGCGCAGACGATCGTGCATGCGCGTGCGAAAGAAAATGGCCTGGCTGCGCTGGGTCAGTGGGAAGGTTGAGACGGCCAAAGCGCTTGAGCCCCTCTCCCATCGGGAGAGGGGTTGGGGTGAGGGTACGGCGAAGTAATGCAGGCGAACGATCTGTTCGGTGACAGATGCGGATTGCGCATTTTTTCACCGTTCTGATTGTTCCATTGACCCCACTCTGCCGTACCCTCATCCGCCCCTTCGGGGCATCTTCTCCCGATGGGAGAAGGGTTAAAAGACGCCGGCCATGCGCCGGCGTTTCCATTGAGGAACGTAACGATGGAAATCTCAGGCATCCACCACATCGCCATCATCGCCTCCGACTACGAGCGCTCCAAACGCTTCTACACCAAAGTGCTGGACCTGGAGATCCTCGCCGAGGTCTACCGCAGCGAACGCGATTCCTGGAAGCTGGATCTGCGCGTTTCCGACGGCGTGCAGATCGAGCTGTTCTCGTTTCCTTCGCCGCCGCCGCGCGTCTCGCGCCCGGAAGCCTGCGGCCTCAGGCATCTGGCTTTCGTGGTGCCCGACATCGAGCGGGCGATCGCCCGCTTGCGGGATAACTCCATCGAGGCGGAAGCCGTTCGCACCGACGAATACACCGGCAAGCGTTTCACTTTCTTCGCCGACCCGGACGGGCTGCCGCTGGAGTTGTACGAGGTCTAGCCGCCGCATCGATGCGTTATGGTGTCGGCATCTTCCGGCCGATGTCCGCCCATGTCCCGTGAAATACGCATTCCTGCAGAAGCCGTGGCCTCCCTGGCGAAAGGACTGCGCATCGAGGCGATCAAGCGGGTGCGCGAGGCCAATCATGGCGTCGATCTGCGCGGAGCGATGGAAGCCGTGGATGCCTTTGCATCGGGCAAGCACCATTTCTCCGTCGATCCGCCTTTAGCTCCCGTCACCGCGTCTTTCGAAGGCTTACCGCCGGAAGCGCTGGCGGCGTTGTCGCGCGGCCAGCTGATCGAGGCGATCAAGATCGCCCGTGCAGCCACCGGGCTCGGGTTGAAGGAGGCCAAGGATCTGGTGGAGCGCCATCGCGACGCGCAGTCGCCTGCGCGCGACGATGCGATGCGGGCGAAACTGGAAGGCGTAGCCCGCAAGCACGGCATGAAGCTGCCGGAAGCCGCCCTGACCGCGATAGAACGCGGCGACCTGAAGACCGCGCTGAATTTGGTGCGGCAGGCCAAGGAGTCGGCTCCGCATGCAGTGGGCACGGCGCGTGGCGCGAATACGGTCAGTCGGGAAACCAACCGGTATGGTTGGTTGTGGGCACTGGCTTTGCTGGCCGTTATCGCGGCCGGGTATTTCTGGTTCGCGCGAATGTCGTAGGGCGGGCACTGCCCGCCGGCGTTTCGCGATGTGTATGGAAGGCGGGCAATGCCCGCCCTACGTCAGGGCAGCCCGGCCAGCCACTCGTCGTCGGAGCCTTCGTTGACGCCTTCGAACAACGGCGTGGAGAAATAACGCTCGCCGGTATCGGGCAGCACGGCCAGCAACACCGAGCCTTCGGTCGCGGTTTCGGCCACCTGCAATGCCGCGGCCACGGTCGCGCCGGCGGAGATGCCGACAAAGATGCCTTCCTCCGCAGCCAGGCGGCGCGAGGTGGCGATGGCGTCGACGTCGGCGATGGGCAGGATCTGGTCGGCGACCTCGCGGTTCAGCACTTCCGGCACGAAGTCCGGCGTCCAGCCCTGGATCTTGTGCGGCGACCATTCGTTGCCGCGCAGCAGCGAGGCGACGGCGGGTTCGGCGGTGGTGATCTTCACTTCGGGACGCGCGACTTTCAGCACCTCGCCCACGCCGGTCAGCGTGCCGCCGGTGCCCCAGCCGGTGACGAAATGGTCCAACCTCAAGCCGGCGAAATCGCGCAGGATTTCGGCCGCCGTGGTCTGGCGGTGATAGGCAGGGTTGGCGGGGTTGGCGAACTGCCGCGCCAGGAACCAGCCGTGCTTGGCGGCCAGCTCTTCGGCACGCCGCACCATGCCGCTGCCGCGTTCGGCGGCGGGCGTCAGGATCACCTTGGCTCCGTAGGCGCGCATCAGCTTGCGGCGTTCGATGGAGAAGGTTTCCGCCATGGTCGCCACGAACTTGTAGCCGCGCGCGGCGGCCACCATCGCCAGCGCCACGCCGGTATTGCCGGAAGTCGCTTCCACAATGGTATCGCCGGGCTTGAGCAGGCCCTTAGCTTCGGCATCCAGCACGATGGCCAGCGCCAGACGGTCCTTGACCGAGCCGCCGGGGTTGAACGATTCGACCTTGGCGTAAAGGCTCACGTGCTTGGGCGCGACGCGGTGCAGCTTGACCACCGGGGTGCGGCCGATGGTGTCGAGGATACTGTCGTAGATTGCCATGGGGTTCTCCGTAAGAAAGCGTCAGGCGGCCTGCGGGAGTGTAGGCGCGCCCAGGTTGTCGGAATGTTGCGGATTTGCGGACAGCTCTGGCGCAGCCAAGGGGGCGGCGCCGAACCAGTGCAGCGAGTCCGCGAGGGCGGCCACTTCGCCGAGGATCAGCAGCGCAGGCGATTGCACGCGATGATGGCGCGCGCTTTCCGGAAGCGACGCCAGCGTGCCGGTGATCACCCGCTGCTGCGGCCGCGAACCGTTCTCAACCAAAGCGAACGGAAGGTGGGGGGCGGCACCGGCCAACAACAGCTGTTCACGCACTTTTTCCAGCCCCGCCACGCCCATGTAGACCGCCAGGGTCTGCTTTTCCTGGGCCATGGCGCTCCAGTCCACGCCGCCCTCATCCAGTGCGCTCAGCGAATCCTTGCAATGGGCGGTGACCAGGCGCAGCGACTGCGCGTGGTCGCGATGGGTCAGCGGAATGCCCGCGTAGGCCGCGCAGGCCACGGCGGCGGTGATGCCGGGGATCACCTCGAAGGGGACATCGTGGGCGCGCAGGAATTCGAGCTCCTCGCCGCCGCGCCCGAATACGAACGGGTCGCCGCCCTTCAACCGCACCACGCGCTTGCCTTGGCGCGCGTGCTCCAGCATCAGCGCATGGATTTCGTCTTGGCTCGTGCTGTGGCGGCCGGCCGACTTGCCCACTTCGATGCGGATGGCGTCGCGGCGCGCCAAGCGCAGCACTTCGGCGCTGACCAGACGGTCGTGCAGGATCACGTCGGCCTCGTTCATCGCGCGCAATGCATTCAGCGTGACCAGGCCGGGATCGCCGGGGCCCGCGCCGACCAGCACCACCGAACCTGCCGGCAATGCCGGGTTTTCCTTTTCCAATAACCCGTGCAGATAAGCGTCGGCCTGGGTAGCGTCCAGTTGCCGGCGCAGCAGTCGCGGCAACGGACCGGCCAGCAGCTTCTCGAAGAAACGGCGGCGCAGACCCAGGTCGGGGAGGCGCGCGCGGATGGCGTCGCGCTGACGGGTCAGCACTTCGGCCAGCGTGCCCAGCGAATCGTCCAGCAGGGTCTCGAGCTGGCGACGGACATGCCGCGCCAGCATCGGCGCGCCGCCACCGCTGGAGATCGCCACCTGCAGCAGGCCGCGCTGCACCACCGCCGGGGAGTGGAAACTGCACAGTTCGGCATCGTCGACCACGTTGGCCAGGATCCGGCGCGAAGTGGCTGCGTCGTAGACCTGCCTGTTTACCGCGCTGTCGTCGGTCGCGGCGATCACCAGCCACGCTTCGTCCAGCCATTCCTCGTCGAAGGTGCCGGCGCGCCAGCGGATGCGGCCTGCCTCGAGCCAGCGGCGAAGCCCCTCGCTCAAGTCCGGCGAACCCACCTGAGGCAAGGCGCCGGCCTGCAGTAACGCCTCGACCTTGCGTTCGGCCACCGCGCCACCGCCCACCACCAGGACAGTCCGGTTGCGCAGATCGGCGAACAGGGGAAACAGGGAAGCGGTCACGGCAGTGGCATCAGGAACGGTTGATGACCCTAACGCCCGGTTATATGCAGCAGGAAATGACTTGCCGCCCGCTGCATATGACGGGCGGTTATAAGATGTGGGCCGGAAATCCTCTACATTCGCTCTTCCGCCCCTTTGCCCCGGGAGCCGCCAGGCTTCGAGACCGCCGATGACGTTGACCCAACTCCGCTACCTGGTGGCCATCGCCGACGCCGACCTCAACATCACCTTGGCCGCCGCACGCGTGCACGCCACCCAGCCAGGGCTGTCCAAGCAGCTCAAGCAGCTGGAGGACGAGCTGGGCTTCCTGCTGTTCGTGCGCAAGGGCCGCAGCCTGGAAGCGGTCACTCCGGCTGGCAGCGAAGTGATCCTGCGCGCGCGCGCAGTGCTGGCCGAAGCCAACAATATCCGCACCTATTCGGCCAACCAGCGCCGCGAAAGCCAGGGTCAGCTGATCCTGGCCACCACCCACACCCAGGCGCGCTTCGTGCTGCCGCCGGCCATCGGCCAGATCAAGCGCGCCTATCCGCAGGTCAGCGTGCATCTGCAGCAGGCCGGCGAAAGCGCCGCGCTGGATCTGTTGAGCGAAGGCGATGCGGACATCGCCATCATCAGCACCGCCGGCGACGAGCCGCAGGCCGGCATCGCCGTGCCGCTGTACCGCTGGCGGCGGCTGGTGCTGGTGCCGCGCGGCCACGCGCTGGACAAAGGCGATGCCGTTCCCACCATGGCCGACCTCGCCACCCAGCCGTTGATCAGCTACGAATCCTCGACGCGGCCGGAGTCGTCTTTGCAGCGCGCTTTCGCCGGCGCCGGCCTGCAGCCCAGCATCGCGCTGACCGCGCTGGACGCCGATCTCATCAAGACCTACGTGCGCGCCGGCATGGGCGTGGGCCTGCTGGCGGAAATGGCGGTGACTTCCGCCGACACCGATCTGCGCGCCTGGGCCGCGCCTTCGGCCATCAACGAATGCATCGCCTGGGCGGTACTGCCACGCGAACGCGTACTCCGCGACTACGCACTGGAATTGGTGCATGTGCTGGCGCCGCAAGTGGATCGCCGCGATCTGCGTCGCGTGCTGGACGGCAATCAGGCAGCGGACTGGCCGGTGCCGCCTACGTGGGAATCGTTGACGCAGACGATTACGAGCTGATTGATCGCCTGCTTTTTAGAGTGCGCGATCTCTTAGTAGTCAGTGTCCGCATCCACACGACGCTATGCGGACATTGGAGAGTTCCCGTAAGCCCGGCTATTTCCGTGCTTCAGGTGTCTCGACTTTCGCATTGTCCGATTTGGCCATGGACTTGCCTGCCTGATAGCCAAAGGCCAGCAGGAGCAGAATTGGAACGGAGACCACCAAGGTCAAGAGCATCGATTTTCTTGTCTTTGCCATAGTCATTTCTCAATGTCGCGGGAGATGGAATAATCTTGCCCGCTTGGAGGGACGGACACCTACTTTCAACCGGTTCGATCTGATGTGCAATAGCGCCTGCACGTTGTATGCGGACGCTTTTTTAGCGCGTCAAGATTGCTGCGCGTTGTCCTTCGCTGCCATATCTTTTGTCTATGGTGGAATAGCTGGAACGTAGTTGATGTTCGAAAGCAATTTAAGCGCGAATTATTTTGCGAGAGGTCTCACATTTGTGTTTTTCGTTGCGAAATCATGCTTTCGCTCTCTTGGTTTTTATTCCTGAGGAGTTCCGGTGACTGCATTGTGATCGGACCAATCGGCAGGCGTAGACTCGGTCGCTGATCTGGGGATGTCTTGATCATCGCAACTTAGGAGAAAGCCATGCTTCAACTACGCCCCAACTGCGAATGCTGCAATGCGGACCTGCCTCCCGATTCCACCGAGGCGCGGATCTGTTCCTTCGAATGCACGTTCTGCGCGTCGTGCGTCGATTCGGTGCTGCACGGAAAGTGTCCGAACTGCGGCGGAGATTTCACCGCGCGGCCGACACGGGCGCCGCACCTGTTGGCGAAATATCCTGCATCGACCGAACGGGTGTTCAAACCCGAAGGTTGCAGGAAACCGGCGTAGGGTGGGCTCTAGCCCGCCGCTCTGAAAGCTCCGGCGGCCCCCGAGCTACGGAGACTTCGGCGACAGCGTCCGCAACACGGATTTGTCCAGCTTGGCCGCCAGGCCGACGCTCCGCCCCGCCAGGTTGGCCACCACGTAATGCACCGAGCTGCCCATCACCTGCGCGCATTCGGACACGGTGAGGCCGTAATCCTGCTGCAGCCACTGCACCATGCCCGTCGTCGCCGAGCGCAACGCATCGTCCAGCGAACCTGCCTGGCCCAACACCATGATTTGCGTGTCCGATTCCACGCGCGGCGCGGAGATATTTTTCTTGTGCAGCACATCCACACTGAATTCCACGTCCATCGACGTTTCCAACCCGTACTGCGACGTCTCCCCGTCGCCCTGCAAAGCGTGCGCGTCGCCCAGGTACAGCAGCGCGCCGGGCTGCGATACCGGCAGGTAGACCGTGGCGCCTTCGCGGATCTCGTTGAAATCCATGTTGCCGCCGAACCGGCCGGTGTCGCCGGTCGAGATCGGTGCCGAACCGAATCCTGGCGCCACCGCCAAACCTCCCAACATCGGGCGTAGCGGCACCGACAAATCCCGCAGCTGCGGCGATGGTGATTCCGGGCGCGCCACGCCGCGCTCGCGATCCAGTTTCCACCGCACCGGTTTGCCCAGCTCCGTCGCCTTTGCGGCAAGCGCGGGCGAAAGCGCACGGCCCACTACGCTGTCCAGACTGTCGGCATAGTCGCGATTCAAGCGCAGCCGTTTGATGCGGATAGCCAGCACATCGCCGGGCCCGGCGCCCATGACGTAGAACGGGCCCGTCTGCGGGTTGCCGAAAAGCGCCTGGGTCTTGCCATGCTGATTCACGCCGCCGGAGTCGAGCGTGGTGGTGTGAACGGTATCGCCCGGCCAGATCGTCAGCACAGGAGCGCGGTGGGGAGAAAATTCGTTCGAATAGTCGCTAGGAACGAACTCGTGCCGCTGCGGCGAGTCGTCCTTGCGTTGCGGAAGGCGTCGCGCGGAGAACGAATGCGTCGCGCGCTGGTCCTTGTTGTTGGTGTCGGGGTAGTCGGCGGTGCCGGTGATTTCCTCCTGCGTTTGCACGCCGCTGAAGCGGTACACGGCGGCGTCCTGGCCCGTGACCACGAATTCGAGCGCCTGACCTTTGCGGCTCCCTTTCAGCGGATCGCCGTCGAATACGCCGACCAACGCTCCGTCGCCGTCCGGAAGCTCGAGCAGCTGGTAGACGGCATTGCCCCACAAGTCGGTCGTGACCAGCCATTGGCCCGCGGGCTCGGCGGCTTTGCCCGTCGTCCACAGGGCGAGCAGGAGAAGCAGGAGGGCGAGGCGGTATTTCATGGTGATCCAGTCTGACTACAAGTGTAGTCACGATTGTTGGGCCTATCGCTTCGCCGGTCAATCCCCCGGCCCAGGGATAAAAAGGTCCGTTCAGGGCGATGGCTTCGAGCAGGTCCATCGCATGTGATGGATCACCAAGCGCACCTCAATTGCCCGGCCGCTGCTCCGGTTTGGGCTCGGTCACTTCCTTGCCGGGTTCGGCCTTGCCCGACATTTCCGCGCCCGCATCGGGCGCCAGCCGCAGCATCATCCACACCGAGCTGGCCGAGATCAGTCCTACGGTGAGGAAGGCGAAGCTGAAATTGATCACTGCCGTCATTGGTTCGCCGGTGGCAATGCTGGCCACGCTCAGCGCATAACCGCCGATAGTGATGCCCATGGCCAGCGACACCTGCTGGGCCATCGCCGCAAGACTGCTGGCCTGGGCCATGCGCGCGGGTTCCACTTCGGCATAGACGATGGCGTTGAGGCTGGTGAACTGCAGCGAGCGGAAGCAACCGCTGACCAGCAGCACGCCGATGATCAGCGGGTAGGGCGTGTCCGCGCGGAACAGGCCGAAGCAGCAAAGCAGCAACGAGGCGATCATCGCGTTGGCGATCATCACTTTGCGGAATCCCCAGCGGCGCAGGATGCGCCCGGCCAGGGTCTTCATGAACATCGCACCGGCCGCGGAAGTGAAAGTGATCAATCCCGACTGCAGCGGATTGAGGCCGAAACCCAGCTGCAGCATCAGCGGCAACAGGAACGGCGTGGCGCCGATACCGATGCGGAACAGCGAACCGCCCAGCACGCCGATGCGGAACGTCGGCAGCTTCATCAATCCCAGATCGATCAGCGGGTGCGGATGGCGGTGCGAATGCACCACGTAAACCCCAAGCAGCCCCGCGCCGGTGAACAGGCAGGCGGCGGCGATCGGCGTGCTGACCAGGTGCCGGCCCATGCTGGCGAATCCGAACATGGTCAGCGCCAGGCCCGTGGCCGACAGCGCGAATCCGCGCCAGTCCAGCGGACGCGCGCCGCCGCGCAGCATCGGAATATGCCGCCACGCCAGATAGATGCCCAGCAAACCCATCGGCAGGTTGATCAGGAAGATCAGGCGCCAATTGCCGTAGGTGGTGATCAGGCCGCCGAGCGGCGGCCCCAGCATCGGACCCAGCAGGGCGGGAATGGTCAGCCAGCTGAGCGCCTGCACCAGTTGCGCCTTGGGCACGGTGCGCAACAGTACCAGGCGGCCGACCGGCACCATCATCGCCCCGCCCGTCCCTTGCAGGAATCGCGCGGCCACCAGTGTGCCCAGCGAATCGGACGCGGCACAGCCGATGGATCCCAGCAGGAACACGCCGATGGCGGCCATGAAAGTGGGACGTGCGCCGAAACGGTCCGCGACCCAGCCGCTGATGGGAATGAACACCGCCAGCGCCAGCATGTAGGTGGTGAGGGCCAGCTTCAACGCCACCGGTTCCACGCCCAGGTCGCCTGCGATCATCGGCAGCGAAGTCGTGATCGCGGTGGAATCCATGTTCTCGATGAACAGTGCGGTCGCGACGATGAGCGGGAGGAGACGTTCCTTTCTCACGGAGGCGAAGCGGGTCCGGCAGGCGGGTGGACGCTATTGTCGCTCACGAATCGTGAAGGCGTCGCATGGCGCAGCTCGGGAACTAGAAAGAGAGAGGCGATGGGCTTACCCCTTCTCCCCTTGTGGGAGAAGGTGCCCCGAAGGGGCGGAAGAGGGGAGAGCGGAGTGAGGGTCTATCGGTTCACGTTAAAACGATCAGGCGCGAATGACGAATGTTTTCAAGAGTGCATTCATCGGCAACGCAACGACTCCGCTCACCCCCTCTCCCGCCGCGCAAGCGCGTCGACCTCTCCCGCAAGGGGAGAGGTGGTGCAGATCCGTGCGTCGGGGGCGTAGCCCCGACCTACTTAGACCTCTACGTGGATGCCGCACTCCCGCTTCAACCCGAAGTAACGCGTGTCTTCCGCGCTCATGCCCGGCTCCCAGCGCGAAGTGGTGTGGAAGTCGCCGATGGACACATAACCTTCGTCCCACAGCGGGTGGTACGGCAGGCCGTGCTTCTTCATGTAGACCCAGATGTCACGGTCCGTCCAGTCGACGATGGGGTTCACCTTCAGGCGCCCATCGCGCTGCTGCAGCACCGGGGTCTGGCTGCGGCTGCTGGACTGGCTGCGGCGCAGGCCGGTGAACCAGGTGCCCACCCCCAACTCCTTCAGCGCGCGCTTCATCGGCTCCACCTTGCGCAGGCCGTTGTACTGGTCGATGCCGACCACGCCTTGTTCCCACAAGCGGCCGTGGCGCGCTTCCATCCAGGCGCGGCTGACCAGCGGGCGGAATACCTGCAGGTTGAGCTTCAGCCGTTCCTGCAATTCGTCGGCGAAGCGGTAGGTCTCGGGGAACAGGTAGCCGGTGTCGATCAGGATCACCGGGATATCCGGCTTCTGCACGCTGAGCATGTGCAGCATCACCGAGGCCTGCGCGCCGAAGCTGGAGGAAAGCGCGGCATTGGCCGGCCCGTTTTCCAGCGCCCACGCCACGCGCTGTTCGGCGGTGCGCGTTTCCAACGAGGCGTTGAGTTCTTCCAGCGACTCGGGTTCGTTGGCGGCGATATCGATGTTCAGGGCACTCATGGATGCAGCTCCAGCGGAATCTGTCGGTGTGTGGGGTAAGGGGGCAGGGCGACCACGCCGCTGCGGTGCAGGAAATCGCCGAAGCCTTCGTCCGTTTCGCGCTCGCCGGCATAGCGCGCGAACAGTGGATCCAGGGCGTCCAGGATTTCGCTTTCGGCGATGTTTTCGCGATACAGCGTGTTGAGGCGCTGGCCGCGATGGTCGGCGCCCAGCATCAGGTTGTAGCGGCCGGGCGCTTTGCCCACCAGCGCGATCTCGCCCAGGTACGGGCGCGAGCAACCGTTCGGGCAACCGGAGATGCGCAACAGGATCGGCGCGTCACGCAGGCCGTGTTTATCCAATAACGGTTCCAGCTTGCCGGTGAAGTCGGGCAGGTAGCGTTCGGCTTCGGCCATCGCCAGACCGCAGGTGGGCAATGCCACGCAGGCCAGCGCCGCGCGGGCCAGGGCAGTGCCGTTGCGCAGGCCCGCATCCAGCGCGTGGGAGTGCACCAGCGCGTCGATGCGCTTGCGTTCGCTGTCGGGCACGCCGGCGATGACCAGATTCTGGTTGGGCGTCATCCGGAATTCGCCGCGGTGCACGTTGGCGATCTCGCGCAGCCCGGTCAGGTGCGGCGCGCCGGGGCGGTCGGCGATGCGGCCGGCGGAAAGATGCAGGGTCAGGTGCCAGTGGCCGTCCTCCCCCTGCACCCAGCCGTAGCGGTCGCCGCTGTGCTCGAAGCGGAAAGCGCGCGCCGGGGCCAGCGCGAATCCGGCGCGGCTTTCGATCTCGGCGACGATGGCGTCCAGGCCATGGTCGTCGATGGTGTATTTGAAACGCGCACGCTTGCGCACGGCGCGATTGCCGCGGTCGCGTTGTGTCGTGACCACGGCAGTGGCGACGGCGATCACCTGGTCGGGGGTGACGAAGCCGACCACGTTGGCCACGCGCGGATAGGTTTCCGCATCGCCGTGGCTGGCGCCCATGCCGCCGCCGATGCTGACGTTGAAGCCCGCCAGCGCTCCGTCCTCGATCACAGCGATGAAGCCAAGATCGTTGGCGAACACGTCCACGTCGTTGACCGGCGGCACAGCGAAAGCGACCTTGAACTTGCGTGGCAAGTAGGTGCTGCCGTAGATCGGTTCTTCCTCCTCGCCGCTGCCGGCTACCAGCTCCTCGTCCAGCCAGATCTCGTAGTAGGCGCGCGAGTTGGGCAGGAAATGCCTGGACAACTTCGCCGCCCAGTCCTGCACTTCGGCGTGCGCGGCCGATTCCAGCGGATTGGCCGCGACCATCACGTTGCGGTTGACGTCGCCGCAGGCGGCCAGGGTGTCGATCAACGTCGCATTGATCGCCTGCATGGTCGCTTTCAGTTCGCGCTTGATCACGCCGTGGAACTGGAAGGCCTGGCGGGTGGTGATGCGCAGCGAATGGTTGGAGTAGCGGGTGGCGATGGCATCCAGCTTCAGCCATTGCTGCGGGGTGACCACGCCGCCCGGGGTGCGCGTGCGGATCATGAACTGGTAGGCGGGTTCGAGCTTCTGCCGGCGGCGCTCGTCGCGCAGGTCGCGGTCGTCCTGCTGGTAGCTGCCGTGGTACTTGATGACGGTGGTGTCGTCCTCGCGCAGCGCGCCGGTCAACGGATCGGCAAGACTGTCCAGCAAGGCGCCGCGCAGGCGCTTGCTTTCGGATTTGATGTCTTCGACGGAGTGGGTAGTCATGACGTGCTTGGCGCGGTGCCGGTGTATGCGTAGGAGCTGCGTAAGCTGCGACTGTTGCTTGCGAGTTGGGGGATCTCCTTTCAAAGGAAAATTTCCGGTCGCAGCTTACGCAGCTCCTACAGTGCTGGCTTAATAGACATCGCGGCTGTAGCGGCCCTCCGCTTGCAGTTTGCTCAGATATTCGGCGGCGGCCTCGGCATCGACGCCCGCCTGTTCGGAAACGATCTGCAGCAGCGCCGCATGCACGTCCTTGCCCATGCCGATGGCGCCGCAGACATAGAAATGCGCGCCGCTTTGCAGCCAGTCGTAGACCTCGCGTCCGCGTTCGCGAAGCCGCTGCTGCACATAGATCTTCTCGGCCTGGTCGCGGGAGAACGCCACGTCCAGGCGATGCAGTTCGCCGGTGCGCAGCGCGTCCTGCCACTCGGCCTGGTAGAGGAAATCGGTATTGAAGTGGCGCGCGCCGAACAGCAGCCAGTTGCGGCCGCTGGCTCCGGTTTCCGCCCGTTCCTGCACGAAGCCGCGGAACGGCGCCACGCCGGTGCCGGGGCCGACCATGATGATGTCGCGGCTGGCATCGGTGGGAACGCGGAAGCGCTCGTTGGCCTCGATGTAGACCGGCGCATGGTCGCCTTCGCCCAATGACGAGAGGAAACCGCTCGCCGCGCCGACATGCGCGTGGCCGAAGGCCTGGTAATCCAGCACGTCGACGGTGAGATGCACTTCCTCGCCCACGCGCTTGCGGCTGGAGGCGATGGAATACAGGCGCGGGGTCAGTGGACGCAGCGCGGCGACCAGCTCCTGTGGTTCCCAATGCGCGGGCCAGCGGCGCAGCACATCCGCCAACTGGTGGGTATTGAGCAGCGCGGCGAAGTCGGCGTTGCGCGCGGGGGCGAGCAGATCGTTGAGCTCTTCCGAACGCGACTGCGCGGCGTGGCTGGCCAGGAACGGACGGCTGAGCTTGGTCAGTTCGCGGCGTGCCGCCAGCCATTCGCGCAGCGGCAGCGATTCGTCCTTGTCCTGCACCGGCGCGTCGCCGTCCAGTTCCAGGGCCTGCAGCACACCCTCCACCAATAGCGACGGATTGCGGTGGCGGACGCCCAATGCATCGCCGGGTTCGTAATGAAGTCCCGAGCCCTGCAGCGAAAGCTCCAGGTGGCGCACGTCCTTGCCGACGCCGCCGTACTTGAGGAAACCGACGCCCTTGAATTCGCGCCCGCTGATGCGCTGGTTGAGCAGCAGCTCAGCGGCGAAAGGCTTGTCGTGGGTCCAGGCCGGTGCGCTGGGTGCCGGACGCAAGGGAGTGACAGTGGCCGAAGGCGCGGTCGTGGTCTTCAACAACGTCTTGGCGTGGCCCAGGGCCTGTTCGCGCCAGGGCAGGGCGACGGTGTCGATGTCCAGGTCGGCTTCGCCGGCGGGGAACAGACGGCTGGCGCCGAGTTCGGCCAGGCGCGCGTCCAGGCGGCGGCCGATGCCGCAGAAATCGGCGTAGCTGGAATCGCCCAGGCCGAGTACGGCGTATTTCAGCTCCGGCAATTTGGGTGCGCGCTTGCCGGCGATGAATTCCACCAGGCCGATCGCGTCGTCGGGCGGGTCGCCTTCGCCCTGGGTGCTGATGACCACGTAGAGCAGGCGTTCGTTGGCCAGTTCGCGCTGCGGGTAGGCGTCGGCGCGCAGCAGGCGTACGTTGAGGCCGGCGGCCTCGGCTTCTCCCATCAAGGCCTCGGCCACCCGTCGGGCGTTGCCGGTCTGGCTGCCGTAGACGATGGTCAGCCGCTGGCTGGCCTGGGCGGCACCGCCGGGAAGCACGGCCAGATGCGGGGCCGGATTACCCTGGGCCAGGCCGGCGGCATAGCCGGACAGCCACCACAGGCTGGGTTGATCGAGTCCTTCCACGACTCGCGCCAGCAGCGCCTTGCGCTCCTCGGGCAAGGGACTGGGAGCCAACGCGGGCGGTGCAGCGGTCATGCTTTGACTCGCGGGTATAGCTGTTAGGACGACCGATGTTAGGGAGGGCTTAACCCATTCAGAAACGACATCTGGTTATGGGGTTATGCCCTGCGCTTATTTCTGCGGCGCCGTCTGCAAGCCGAATACTCGCCGGCCTCCCGGGGGCGTGCCTGCCTTCCGGGGCAGCTGATACTCTGCCGAACCGGTTCCCGCCCCTTCCACGTCCGCGAAATCCTTGATGAGTTCCGTTCCCTCCCTGTCCCACCTCGACCGCCTGGAAGCGGAGAGCATCCACATCCTCAGGGAGGTCGCGGCCGAATTCCGCAATCCGGTGCTGCTGTACTCGGTGGGCAAGGACAGCTCGGTGCTGCTGCACCTGCTGCTCAAAGCCTTCGCCCCCGCGCCGCCGCCGATCCCGCTGCTGCACGTGGACACACGCTGGAAGTTCCGCGAGATGATCGCCTTCCGCGACCGCCGCGTGGCCGAGACCGGCACCGAGCTGCGCGTGCACATCAATCCCGACGGCATCGCCCAGGACATCGGTCCCATCAGCCACGGCGCCACCGTGCACACCGACGTGATGAAGACCCAGGGTCTGAAGCAGGCTCTGGACCAGTACGGTTTCGATGCCGCCATCGGTGGCGCGCGCCGCGACGAGGAAAAATCGCGCGCCAAGGAGCGCGTGTTCTCCTTCCGCAACGACAAGCACCGCTGGGATCCCAAGCGGCAGCGCCCGGAGTTGTGGAACGTCTACAACGCGCGCATCGACAGGGGCGAGAGCGTGCGCGCCTTTCCGCTGTCCAACTGGACCGAGCTGGATATCTGGCTCTACATCTATCGGGAGGGCATTCCGGTGGTGCCGCTCTATTTCGCCGCCGAGCGCCCGGTGGTGGAACGCGACGGTGCGCTGATCCTGGTGGACGACGAACGTCTGCCGCTGCGCGACGGCGAAACGCCGCAGCTGAAGAAGGTGCGTTTCCGCACCCTGGGCTGCTATCCGTTGACCGGGGCCATCGAATCGGAAGCCGATACGCTGGAGGCGATCATCCAGGAAATGCTGGTGACCACCAGTTCCGAGCGGCAGGGGCGGGTGATCGACCAGGATCCCACCGCGTCGATGGAGAAGAAGAAGCTGGAGGGATATTTCTGATGGCTGCAGTTCGCGCGCGTGCCTGCTTTGGCCTCCCCCTTTGCAAAAGGGGGATCGAGGGGGATTTGCTCTTCGCGGAGAGCCTGCTGGAGAGCAACATTAAGATCAAAAGCAAATCCCCCCTGGCCCCCCTTTTTCAAAGGGGGGAATGCCATGTCTGATTTATTGCGCGGTGGCTCCCGCTTCTGCCTCTCCCTTTGCAAAAGGGAGATCGAGGGGGATTTGCTGTTCGCGGGGAGCCTGCTGGAGAGCAACATCAAGATCAAAAGCAAATCCCCCCTGGCCCCCCTTTTTCAAAGAGGGGAATCCAATGTCTGACATCGCCGGCTACCTCAAGCAGCACGAAGAAAAGCCCTTGCTGCGTTTCATCACCTGCGGCAGCGTGGACGACGGCAAGAGCACCCTGATCGGCCGCTTGCTGTACGACAGCAAGCGCCTGTTCGACGATCAGCTGGCCGCGCTCAGCGCCGACAGCAAGCGCCATGGCACCCAGGGCGAGAACATCGACTATGCGCTGCTGCTCGACGGCCTGGCCGCAGAACGCGAGCAGGGCATCACCATCGACGTGGCCTACCGCTATTTCGACACCGAGCGCCGCAAGTTCATCGTCGCCGACTGCCCGGGCCACGAGCAGTACACCCGCAACATGGCCACCGGCGCTTCCACCGCCGATCTGGCGGTGGTGCTGGTGGACGCGCGCAAGGGCCTGCTGACGCAAACGCGCCGACACAGCTACATCGTGTCGCTGCTGGGCATCCGCCACGTGGTGCTGGCCGTGAACAAAATGGATCTGGTGGGTTACGACCAGGCCGTGTTCGATGACATCGTCGCCGGTTACCGCGCACTGGCGGCGCAGCTGGGCATCGAACGGGTCACTTTCATTCCGTTGTCGGCCTTGAATGGCGACAACCTGTCCACCCATTCCGATGCGATGCAGTGGTACCAGGGGCCGAGCCTGCTCGAACATCTGGAAACCGTCGAGGTGCCGACCCACGAGGCCCACGGAAGCCTGCGCCTGCCGGTGCAGTTCGTCAGCCGCCCCCACCAGAACTTCCGCGGTTTCGCCGGCACCATCGCCGCGGGCGTCGCCAACACCGGCGACGAAGTGGTGGCGCTGCCTTCCGGCCGCCGCTCGCGGATAGCGAAGGTTTTCGTGGGCGACCGCGAAACTTCAAGCGCGCGCGCCGGACAGGCGGTGACGTTGACGCTGACCGACGAGATCGACATCAGCCGCGGCGACGTGATCGCCGCCGCCGGCGATCCGCCGCAAGTGGCCGACCAGTTCGCCGCCCATCTGCTGTGGATGGACGATGCCGCCTTGCTGCCGGGCCGTCCGTACTGGTTGAAGATCGGCGCGCGCACTGTCGCAGCGACGGTCAGCGAGATCAAGCACCGCATCGACGTCAACACGCAGGAACACCTGGCGGCCAAGCGGCTGGAATTGAACGAGGTGGCTTATGTCAACCTCAGCCTGGACGAGCCGATTGCCTTCGCGCCGTACGCCGAAAACCGCACGCTGGGCGGTTTCATCCTGATCGACCGCCACAGCAACGACACCGTCGCCGCCGGCACGCTGGATTTCGCCTTGCGCCGCGCCGGCAACGTGCACTGGCAGCACGTGGACGTGGACAAGGCCGCGCGCGCGCGCATCAAGGGCCAGTCGCCGCGCGTGCTGTGGTTCACCGGTCTGTCCGGCGCGGGCAAGTCCACCATCGCCAACCTGGTGGACAAGCGCCTGCATGCGCTGGGTTACCACACGTTTCTGCTGGACGGCGACAACGTGCGCCATGGCCTGAACCGCGACCTCGGATTCACCGACGAAGACCGCGTGGAAAACATCCGCCGCGTGGCGGAAGTGGCCAAGCTGATGACCGAAGCCGGCCTGATCGTGCTGGTCAGTTTCATCTCTCCGTTCCGCGCCGAACGCCAGATGGCGCGCGCGCGTTTCGAGGACGGCGAGTTCATCGAGATCTTCGTCGACGTGCCGCTGGCGCTGGCCGAACAGCGCGACGTGAAGGGCCTGTACCGCAAGGCGCGCGCGGGGCAGATTCCCAACTTCACCGGCATCGATTCGCCCTACGAAGTCCCCGAGCATGCCGAACTGCGTCTGGATGCGGGCAGCGAAAGTCCCGAAAAGCTCGCTGCGCAGGTGCTGGAGAAGCTGGGCCTGCAGTGATGCGGCCGCGCCGTGCCCGGCCGCAAGGGTCTTTAGTCATACCCCCGTCAACCCGTTATTGCCACAAGCGTTAACCGTGGACCGGTAAACTCCGGAAATAACCACGATCACGGAAAAGACATGCCGATCCGACCGGGCGCGCGCATTGTGCTGCTGCTGGCCATGATGGTTCCGCTGCTCGCTGCCTGCGGCAAGGACAAAGCCGCCGCGCGCGGCGACGCGGGAGCTTCCGCGCCGGTCCCGGTCACCACGCTGGTGCTGCAGCCCTCGGCCTGGACCGACACCCTGCAGGCCATCGGCACGGCCAAGGCGCGCGAATCGGTCACCCTCACTTCCAAAGTCAGCGAAGCGGTGCAGGCGGTGCATTTCGAAAGCGGCCAGGAAGTGAAAGCCGGCGCGCCGCTGATCACTCTGCGCGGCGATTCGCAGCAGGCCGCGCTGGTCGCGGCGCAGGCGACTTTCGCCGAAGCCGACCAGCTGTACAAACGGCAGGTTTCGCTGGCCGATCAGCAACTGGTGGCGCGCGCTTCGCTGGATACGCAGAAATCCATCCGCGACGCTGCGCTGGCCCGCGTGCAGCAGATGCGCTCGGACATCGGCGACCGCAATGTGCGTGCGCCGTTCTCCGGCGTGCTGGGCATCCGCCAGGTCAGTCCCGGCGCCCTGATCACTCCGACCACGGTGATCGCCACGCTCGACGACATCTCGCGCGTCTACGTGGATTTCCCGGTGCCCGAAGCGCAACTGGCCACTTTGGCCATCGGCCAGTCGATCCGTGCGCGCAGCGATTCCTATCCGGACCGCGACTTCGAAGGAAAGGTGAGCACCATCGATGCGCGCATCGACGCCGCTACCCGGGCGGTGACCGTACGCGGCGACTTCCCCAATCCCGATCGCGTGCTGCGTCCGGGCATGTTGATGCAGGTGCGACTGTCGCGGCCGGAACGCCAGGCGCTGGTGCTGCCGGAAATCGCCCTGGTGCAGGTGGGGCGCGATACTTTCGTGTTCCGGGTCAAGGCGGATGGCAGCGTCGAACAACCCAAGGTTGAAGTGGGCGCGCGCAGTTCGGGCAAGGCCGAGGTGCTGTCGGGGCTCAAGGCGGGCGACCGCATCGTGATCGACGGAACGGGCAAGCTGCGGCCCGGCAGCAAGGTGGTGGAGGGCAAGGCCGGCGCCGTCCCCGCAGCCGAAGCGCCGGCCCGCGCGCAAGGCTGACACGCCGATGAAGCTTTCCGATCTTTCGATCAAGCGCCCGGTGTTCGCCGTGGTGATGAGCCTGTTGCTGATCGTGCTGGGCGTGATGTCCTTCACCCGCCTGACCCTGCGCGAACTGCCGGCGATCGATCCGCCCATCGTGTCGGTGTCGGTGGACTATCGCGGCGCTTCGGCGGCAGTGGTCGAAACGCGCATCACCCAGGTGCTGGAGGACGCGCTGTCGGGCATCGAAGGTGTCAACACCATCGAATCGCGCAGCGCCAACGGCCGTTCCAACATCAGCATCGAATTCAACCTGTCGCGCGACATCGAGGCCGCCGCCAACGACGTGCGCGACGCGGTCAGCCGCGTTATCAGCCGCATGCCCGAGGAGGCCGAGCAGCCTGAGATCGCCAAGGTGGAAAGCGACGCCGACCCCATCATCTGGCTCAACATGAGCTCCAGCACGATGGACACGCTGCAGCTGAGCGATTACGCCGAGCGCTACATCACCGACCGTCTTTCCAGCATCGACGGCGTGGCGCAGGTGCGCATCGGCGGCCAGCAGCGCTACGCCATGCGGATCTGGCTGGACCGCGACCAGCTGGCCGCGCGCGGCCTGGCGGTCAGCGACGTGGAAGACGCGCTGTCGCGCGAGAACGTGGAGCCGCCGGCCGGCCGTATTGAATCGGCCGACCGCGACTTCACCCTGCGGGTGACGCGCAACTACCAGAAGCCAGAGGATTTCGCCCAGATCCCGCTTGGCAAGGGCGCCGACGGTTACGTGGTGCGGCTGGGCGACGTGGCCAAGGTGGAGCTGGGTTCGGAAGAAAGGCGCGCCTATTTCCGCAGCAACGGCGTGCCCAATGTCGGCCTGGGCGTGGTCAAGACTTCCACCGCCAACAGTCTGGATGTCGCCCACGCGGTGCGCGAAGAGGCCGACCGGATCCGTTCGAGCCTGCCCAAGGGCACCCAGATCTTCGTCGCCTTCGACACCACCACCTTCATCGATGCGGCGGTCGATCGCGTCTACGAAACCTTGCTGGAAGGCATCGTGTTGGTGCTGCTGGTCATCTGGCTGTTCCTGGGCAGCGTGCGCGCTGCGCTGATTCCGGCGGTCACGGTGCCGGTGTGTCTGATCGCCGCCTTCATCGCGCTGTACGCCTTCGGCTTCTCGATCAATCTGCTGACATTGCTTGCCCTGGTGCTCTGCATCGGCCTGGTGGTGGACGACGCCATCGTGGTGGTGGAGAACATCCAGCGCCGCGTGGACCTGGGTGAACCGCCGCTGGTGGCGGCCAAGCGCGGCACCGCGCAGGTGGCGTTCGCCGTACTGGCCACTACGGCCGTGCTGATCGCGGTGTTCCTGCCGGTCGGTTTCCTGGAAGGCAATACCGGCCGACTGTTCCGCGAACTGTCGGTGGCGCTGGCCGCAGCGGTGGCGATTTCCGCCTTCGTGGCTCTGTCGCTGACGCCGATGATGTCGTCCAAGCTGCTCAAGCCGCATGCGAAGGGGAATGCTGTTGAAGGACGGCCAAATCGCGTACACAGCTGGGTCAACCGCCAGTTCGACAAACTCAGCCGCGGCTACGGCCACGTGCTGCAGAAGACCGTGCACCGCAGCTGGATGTTCGGCGGCCTGATGGTTGTGGCGATGGTCTGCGCCGTGGTCCTGTTCCGTTTCATTCCTTCGGAACTGGCGCCCGCTGAAGACCGCGGCTCCTTCCAGGTGATGATCGACGGGCCGGAAGGTGCCGGTTTCGACTACACGGTCGGGCAGATGCAGCAGGTGGAGAAGATCCTGGCGCCGATGATCGGCGGCGACCAGCCCATCCAGCGCGCCAACCCGCGCGTGCCGGGAAGCTTCGGCGCCAGCGAGGAAATGCACACCGGTCGCGCCACCATCTTCCTGCAGGATTGGGACAAGCGCAGCGAAAGCACCGCCGAAGTCGCCGCCGACGTGCAGAAGAAGCTGTCCGTGCTGACCGGCGTGCGCGCGCGCACCCAGGTCAGCGGCGGTCTGGTGCGCTCGCGCGGCCAGCCTTTCAACATCGTGCTGGGCGGACCCGACTATGCGGAGATCGCGCAATGGCGAGATCTGTTGCTGCAACGCATGCAGGACAATCCGGGTTTCGTCGGTCCGGATTCGGATTACAAGGAAACGCGTCCGCAGATGCGGGTGAACATCGACCGCGCGCGCGCCGCCGACCTGGGCGTGTCGGTGACCGAGATCGGCCGTGCGCTGGAAACCATGATGGGCTCGCGCCAGGTCACCACCTTCGTCGACAGCGGCGAGGAATACGACGTGCTGGTGCAGGCCAACCGCGCCGGCCGCGCCAGTCCCGCCGATCTGCAGGCGATCCAGGTGCGTTCCAGCAGCGGCGAACTGGTGCCGCTGTCCAATCTGGTGACCTTGAGCGAACTGGCCGAACCCGGCACGCTCAACCGCTTCAACCGCCTGCGTGCGATCACCATTTCGGCCGGACTGTCGCCGGGCTATCCGCTGGGCGAGGCGATCGCCTGGACCCAGCAGGTCGTGGCCGAAGAACTGCCCGAGCACGCGCAGATCGACTGGAAGGGCGAGTCGCGGGAATTCCAGGAGGCCGGTGGCGCGGTGCTGTTCACTTTCGCGCTGGCGCTGCTGATCGTGTACCTGGCGCTGGCCGCGCAGTTCGAGAGTTTCATCCATCCGCTCGGCATCATGCTCACGGTGCCCTTGGGCGTACTGGGCGCGTTGCTGGGCCTGTGGATCACCGGCGGCACCATGAACCTGTTCAGCCAGATCGGCATCGTCATGCTGGTCGGGTTGGCGGCCAAGAACGGCATTCTGATCGTGGAATTCGCCAACCAGCTGCGCGACGAAGGACGCAGCGTGCACGACGCGATCCTGGAGTCGTGCTCGGTGCGCCTGCGGCCCATTCTGATGACTTCCATCGCCACCATCATGGGCGCCGTGCCGCTGGTGCTGGCCGGCGGGCCGGGCTCGGCCAGCCGCGCGACCATCGGCGTGGTGGTGATCTTCGGCGTCGCCTTCTCCACCGTGCTGTCGCTGCTGGTGGTGCCGGCGGCCTACACGCTGCTGGCGCCGTTCACCAAATCGCCCGAAGCCGTGGCGCACGAATTGGAGAAACTCGAGGGCCAGACTCCATCGGTGGGCGGGCATGGCTGAGACGACGTTGCGAGGCGAAGGTTTCCTCCTGCGTCCTTGGCGCGGTTCCGATCTGGACAGCCTGGTGCGGCATGCCGACGATGCGCAGGTGTCGCGCGGCGTGAGCGATCGTTTTCCTTCGCCTTACACGCGCGAGGATGGCGAGGCGTTCCTGTCCGGACGCGTGATCGACCTGGACGATCCGGTATTCGCCATCGAGATCGACGGCGAAGCCTGCGGCGGCATCGGCGCGCATCCCGGCAAGGGCGAACGCGTGCATTCGGCCGAATTCGGCTACTGGCTGGGCCGCGCGCACTGGGGCAAGGGCACCATGACCCGCGTGGTCTCCGTATTCGCCCCCTGGGCGATGCGGGAATTGCGGCTGTACCGGCTGTACGCGACCGTGCTGGCGTTCAACATCGGCTCGGCGCAGGTGCTGCGCAGGAACGGGTTCCTGGAGGAAGGCGTGCAACGCGCTGCTGTATTCAAGCGCGGAGTGCTGCATGATCTGCGCGTGTTCGCCAAAGTGCGCAGGAATCTGGACGATGACCACTAAACCGCCATCCCCCTGGGACAAGGCCGCCATCCGTACCGACGATGCGCGCAAACGCGAGAACATCGGCAGGCGCCAGGAAGCGGCGCCGCCGCGCGAGCCACGTCCGGCGGTCAGGCCCGAGGGCGGCAACAAGCAGGAGCTGCGCTACTACGGGCTCAATGCCGTGCAAGCGGTGTTCGCGCAACGTCCCGAAGCCATCCGCAAGCTCTATCTTTCCGAAGCGCGCATTCCGCAGCTGCAGCCGCTGTTGTCCTGGTGCGTCAAGAACCGCATCGGCTATCGCGTGGTCGAGGAAGCGGACCTGGGCAAGCTGGCCGCCAGTTCGCATCACGAAGGCGTGGTGGCCGATGTGCTGCGCGTCGAACCGCTGGCTCTGTCGGCCTGGCTGCAATCGCTGGCGCCAGGACCGGTGCTGGCCTTGTGGCTGGACGGCGTGGGCAACCCGCACAACTTCGGCGCGATCCTGCGTTCGGCTGCGCATTTCGGCGTGGGCGCGATCCTGCAATCGCAGGATTCGACGCTCGCTGTTTCCGGCGCCGCCGCGCGGGTGGCCGAAGGAGGTGCGGAGCGAGTGCCCCTGGTGCGCATGCAGGATCGCCATGAGGCGTTGGCCGCGCTGCGTGCGGCCGGCTTCAAGCTGGCGGCCACGGTCGTGCGGGGCGGCGCCGATCTGTTCGCCGCCCGATTGCCGCAGCGACTGGTCTATGTAATGGGCGCGGAAGGCGAGGGCATGGACGACGCTCTCGCCAGGGCCTGCGACTTGCAACTGTCCATTCCCGGCACCGGTGCTGTGGAAAGTCTCAATGTCGCCGCGGCCACCGCGGTGTTTCTGGCGCAATGGCATCGTTGACGTTGTAGAGCCGAGCTTGCTCGGCTGCTTTACCGTCCGAAGCACATTGCAACGAAAACTTGCAGGAACCAAAAAAGTCCGTCGTCATCCCAGCGAAAGCTGGGATCCATCTTGATCTTGCTTTGGCTCCTTGAAAGTCAAAAAGCAAAGTCAAAATGGATCCCAGCTTTCGCTGGGATGACGATAGAACGGTGATGCCTTACTCGTGGGAAGGCTCCGCCGCCTTCACCGCACTCCCGAAATCACCGTCCGCCTCCGCCGCCAGATAAGCGAACACCGCATAAGCCGCGACGTTCTGCGCCAAAGCCTTCGGGTCGATCTTGTCCAGAGTGTCGTCGGCGTTGTGGTGCAGGTCGAAATAATCGCTGCCGTCCTGCGCCAGCCAGGCCCAGGTAGCGCCTTTCTCCGCGATGGGGCCGATATCAGGGCCCGCGCCGCCCTTGTCCGGCGCGTATTCGATGCCCAGCGGCTTCAGCGCCTCGGCGATCTGGCGGGTTGCCGCCTTGGCGTGCTCTGGCGCGCCGGTGTTGAAGGCATAGATGCGGCCTGCGCCGAAATCACTTTCCGCGCCCAGCTGATGCTTGGCCGCATCCGCAGCATGTTTGACCGCGTAGGCCTTGCCGCCATACAGCCCTTGTTCTTCGTTGGCGAAAGCGACCACGCGGATGGTGCGCTTGGGCGCCTGCTTCAGCTGGCCGATCAAGTGCCCCGCCGCCATGGTGATGGCCACGCCCGCGCCGTCGTCGATCGCGCCGGTGCCCAGGTCCCACGAATCCAGGTGCCCACCGATCAACACCACTTCCTGCGGCTTGCCGCGCCCGGTGATCTCGCCGATGACGTTGTACGAAGTCGCTTCTCCGTTCCAACCGCAATCCAGCGCAACGGACACGCGCACCGGACCCAGCGCCAGCAGCCGGGCCAGCTGGTTGGCGTCGGGAATGGCGAGCGCAGCCGATGGCACCGGAGTCAGCCCCTCATCGAAACGGGTGATGCCGGTGTGGGCGACGCGGTGGTGGTCGGTACCGGCCGAACGCATCAGAAAGCCGATCGCGCCCTTGCGGATGGCCGCCGAAGGACCCTTGGAACGGATCGCCCCGCCATTGCGGTAGTCGCTGCCGTCGCGCGCGGACTGCATCTGGTAATCGACGAAAGCGATCTTGCCGGCCAACGATCCTTCGGAAGCGGCTTCCAGCGCGGCCAGATCGGCGAAGCGCACCACCTCGGCTTGCAGTTTCCCGCCCGGACTGCCGCCCAGCGCGGTGACCGTGAGCGGTTGCGCGTGCGCGTCCAGAATCGCGGCGGTTTCGCTGCGGCGTTCCCATTTGGGGAAGGTCACCGCTTCGGTCCAGACCTTGTCGAAACCCAAGGCCTTGAACTTGGCCTGCGCCCAGGCCACCGCGCGCGCATCGGCTTCGCTGCCGGCCAGGCGCGGGCCCACTTCGGTGGTCAGCGATTCGACCGTGTTCCAGCCGGTGCCGTCGGCCAGCGCCTGCTCGCGCAAGGTCGCGGCCGTGGCCAGTGCGGATTCGGGAATGCGCGTTTCGCGTTCTGCGGCGGATGAGGTTGTCGAAAACAGGCTTGTCGAAATGGAAAGGGCAAGCAGCAGAGGCACCAAGCGCATATCGTGGTCCGGAAAACCAAGGAAGCCGCGAGCTTAGCAGCCCGCGGCTTAGTCGTAATCCTTCTCCCGGTGGGAGAAGGAAAATCGCTACTTCTTCAGCGAATCGCGGATCTCGCGCAGCAACAGCACGTCTTCGGGAGTCGCAGCGGGCGCTTCCACCGGTTTGCGGACGCGGTTGTAAGCCTTCAGGATCAGGAAGATCACCAGCGCGATCAGCAGGAAATCGATCATGGTCTGGATGAAGGCGCCGTATCGGATCGCGACTTCGGCCACCTCTTTGCCCGCCGCGTCCACGGTAGCCGGGCTGAGTACGTATTTCCAGTCGCTGACGCTGACGCCGCCGGTCAGGAAGCCGATTACAGGCATTACGATGCCATCGACCATCGCGGTGACGATCTTGCCGAACGCCGCACCGATCACGACGGCCGTCGCAAGGTCAACGACGTTCCCACGCGAAATGAATTCCTTGAATTCGCTGATCATGCCCATGGGTTCTCCTTGTGGATATAGGCGCCAACACGCCCGTGCGGGCGACTATAACGCGGCCGCCTTCACGCGGCGATGATGCGTCCGCGCAGTTCGGCGACGCCCTCGAGCGTGGCCACGAAGGCGTCGCCCGCCACCATCGGGCCGACGCCAGCCGGCGTACCCATGAACACCAGGTCGCCTGCCTTCAGCGCGAACAATTTCGACAGCTCGTGCAGGATGTCTGGCACGTCCCAGATCAGGTCGGCCAAGGCGCCGTGCTGGCGCGTTTGGCCATTGACCTGCAGGTTCAGGCCGCGGGTTTCCAAAGCGGCGACTTCGCCGGCCGGCACCAGTTCGCTGATCGGCGCCGAATGATCGAAGCCCTTGCCGATATCCCAGGGCAGGCCTTTGGCCTTGGCCGCGCCTTGCAGATCGCGGCGAGTCAGATCCAGGCCCACGCCGTAGGCGAAGATCAGCGCATCGGCGTCTTCGGCGGCCAGTACGCCCGCGGGCGCATCCTTGCCCAGCGCCACCACCAGTTCCACTTCGTGATGCAGATCCTGGGTGCCGGACGGATAGGGCACGTCGGCGCCGCCGGTCACCACGGCGTCGGCAGGCTTGAGGAAAAATACCGGCTGGCCACGCTCGGCTTTGGAAGCCGGCGCCACCGCGCCCATTTCACGGGCGTGATCGGCGAAATTCCGCCCCACGCAGTAGATGCGGCGCACGGGAAAGGTGCCGCCGCCGCGGACGGGAACGCGCGCCTGCGCGGGCGTGGGGATGAGGTCGGTCATGAAGTTCGCGCCAAGGTTTTCGGACGCGACAGTTTAAGCGGAGCGCGTTGGGCGCGGAGCGCGCCGATCGCGGTACCTCAATGCGACAGCGGCAGCACCGGTTTGCGGACCACGCGGAATTCGCCATCGACCACGTTGGCGTCGCGCACGGCGACGGGCTTGCCGCGCTGGCTCAGCAGCTTCCAGGCCACGCCCGCCACGATCATCGCCGCGCCCACGAACACGCTGAAGAAGATCAACAGGCAAAGCAGGCCCAGCCCGACGATGCCGAACGCCAGGCGCAGCAAGGGATGGCGTGGCTTGCGCGGAGCGAAAGCGGAACGCAGGCGGGAGCTGTCGAAACGGAAACTCTTGGCGAACATCGGCGGTAGTCGTGACAGAATGCGGCGCAAGCCGGTGGCGCAGTATCGGATGACCGAAACATGACAGTGTGAGAACTTCGTTAAACCCATGTCCCTGATCGCATTGGAGTCAATCGAGGACGGCGGATTCGCCGAAGTCGAAGCATTGGTCGGCGGCGATGCCGAATCGCTGATCGTGCATCGTATTGGTGCAAACGCGCGCGCGTGGCTCAACGTCTGCCCGCATGCGGGACGGCGGCTGGATTGGGCGCCCGGTAAGTTCTTGAAAAGCAAGGAAGGACATCTGGTCTGCGCGGCGCACGGCGCTTCCTTCGAACTCGAGCGCGGCGACTGCGTCGCCGGCCCCTGCCGTGGGGATTCCCTGCGTAGCGTCGCCGTGGAAGTGCGCGACGGTGAGGTGGTGTTAAGCGCGCCGCCCTTGTAGGTCGGGGTTACACCCCCGACACGCGTGGTGTCGGGGCTCATGCGCGTCGGGGGCGTAGCCCCGACCTACGATCTACTGGTGTCGGGGTTGTCCCGCTCCACCGTCAATCCGCTTGCGACCAATGCCTGCAGCGTCGCTTCGAAGGCGTGGTCCTTGACCAGTACGTAATCGGTATCGAACGTCGACAACGCGAAGATGCCGATCTTCGCTTCGGCCAGCGGCTGCAACACCTGCAGCAGGATGCCGGTCTGATCGAACGCGAACGGCCCCTGCAGCATCAGGCAGCGCCAGCCGCGCTCGCATTGCACGGTTTCGGGCACCTGCGAATCGTGGCAGAGAATCGAGAGCTCATCGTCGGTCCAGGAAACCGTGGCGAACGGCCCTGGATGGAACCATTCCGGCAGCGCCGAACCGGCCGCCAGCCTGCACACCGCGAACGATCCGTCCACCGGTTTCAAACTCAACGGCATGCTCGATCAGCCTCCACGCGCACCCCACCAGAACATCAGGTTGATCGTCAACACCACCACGCAGGTGTAGACCAGCGACAGCGGACCGCCGACGCGCCACAGCTGCCGGCTGGTGTAGTTGGCCGGTCCGGTGATCATCGAGATCACCGGGTTGGAGGCCGTCATCAGATTGTTGGAAGCCGACAGCGCCACGATCAGCGCGAACGCGGTGGGGTTGCCGCCCGCGGCCAGCGCCAGGTTGATCGCCAGCGGCACCATCACGATGGTGGCGCCGACATGGCTGATCACCAGCGAGAACGCCGTGGTCAATAGCGCGATCGCGATTTCCAGCATCCAGACCGGAATGCCTTCGGGCAGTCTTTCCACCGTATGCCCGGCCACCCACGCCGCCGCGCCGCTGCTGTCCATGGCCCAACCCAGCGGAATCAGGCCGGCCATCAGGAACACGGTCTTCCAGTTGATCGACGCGTAGGCCTCGTCCATGCGCAGCACGCCGGTGACCAGCATGCCGGCCACGCCGGTCATCAGGGTCAGGGAAACCGGCAGTTTCGACGTCAATGCGATCAGGATGGTGATGGCGAAGATGGTCATCGCGATCTTGAACTTGTGCGGACGCTGCTCGCCCTTGGGGTAGTCGGTCACCACCACGAAGTCGCGGCTTTCGGCGGCCACCGCCAGGTCCTGCCAGATGCTGTGGAAGACCAGCAGGTCGCCGGCGCGCAGGGCGACCTTGCGCACATCCTCGCGCATGACCTTCTTGTCGCGGTTGATGGCCAGCAGGCTGATGCCCGACTGCTTGCGCAGACGCAGCTCGGCGGCGGTCTTGCCGATGTAGCGGGAAGTGGGCGGGATGACCGCCTCGGAAATGCCGGCGCGGCTGGGATTGAAAAGATCGCCGAAGTGGCGCAGCCGCGAGGACAGGCGCAGGAAATGGTTCTGCGCGAAATCGTGCACCGCCTGGCGCGCGCCCATCGCGCCCAGCACGCTGCCCACCCAGATCCGCATGTCGGCCGGCGGCGACAGGCGGGTGTCGCTGCCGGTCTGCAAAGCCAGCATCAGCGGTGCGTCGTGCATCGCTTCGGCTTCGCCCAGGGACATGCCCACCAGCGGGCTTTCGGCGGTGACGGTCATTTCGAACACGTCGCCCTCGATGCCGTAGGTGCTGGCGAAATAGCTTTCCGTGCGCGCCGGCGCCACGTTGGTTTCGGTTTCTTCGCGCAGCTTTTTGTCGCCGTAGAAACGGAAATACAGCAGGGAAGCGGCGATCAGGGCCACGCCGACCGGCAGCGGCGCGAACATGCGCAGCGGCTCCAGGGTGGCCATGCCCGAAGGCAGATTGTTGTTGGCCGATACCAGAAGGTCGTTGAGCAGGATCAGCGGCGAGTTGCCGACCATGGTCAGCGCGCCGCCCATGACGATGGCCGCGGCGATGGGCTGCAGCAGGCGCTGCAGCGACAGTCCGCTGCGCGAGGCCAGGCGCGAGGCGACCGGCAGGTACAGCGCCATCACCGAAGGGTTCTGCATGAAGGAAGAGTTGAGGCCGGCGATGCCGGTGGTCATCAGCAGCAACCGCTGCTCGATGCCGTGGCCGCGCCGCAACAGCCATGAAGCGAGCCGGTTGAGCGCGCCGGTGCGGTCCAGCCCCGCACCCAGGATGGTGGTGGCGATGATGCTCATCACCGCGTTGCCGGAGAAACCGCCGAACAGTTCTTCAGGCGCCACCAGCCCGGTCAGGCCCAGGATGACCAGCACGATCAGGGCGACCACATCGGCGCGGATGCGTTCGAACAGGAACATCGCCATGGTGAAGCCGACCAGCCCGAGCACGAGCTTCATGTCGTTGGTCAGCGTCAGGGCGGTGTCCATCAGGGGCGGGAATCGGGAATGGAGAATCGGGAATCGACAACGCGTATCCCCGGCGCCGCAAGCAATCCGCTACTGGGGTTGAACGAGCGGGTGACTAGTCGCGGGAGGAAGAACGAGGTGGCCATGCTTTTACGATTCCCTATTCCCCATTTCCGATTCCCTGGTCTTGTCGTACACAAGATCCCACACCCCATGACCGAGCTTCTGGCCCCGGGTCTCGAAATGGGTCTGCGGGCGCCAGTCCGGGCGCGGTACGTGCCCGCGCGTGCCGGCGCGGTTCTGCAGTCCTTCGGTGGCATCCAGCACGTCCCACATCTGTTCGGCATAGTCCCGCCAGTCGGTGGCGGCATGCAAGCGGCCGCCCACGCGCAAGCGCGAAACCAGCAGGGCAGCGAATTCGGGCTGGATCAGGCGGCGCTTGTTGTGGCGCTTCTTGTGCCAGGGATCGGGGAAATAGATGCGCACTTCGTCCAGCGAAGCTTCCGCGACTTCGTTGCGCAGCACTTCCACCGCATCGTGGTGGTACAGACGCACGTGGGTCGCCGCGTCCGTGTCCAGCGCATTGAGCAGGCGGCCGACGCCGGGCGCGTGCACTTCGATGCCGATGTAGTCCCGCTCCGGATCCCGGGCGGCGGCGAAGCGCAGCGCATCGCCATTGCCGAATCCGATCTCCAGTACGCGTGGAGCCTGGCGGCCGAAGATCCGGTCGAAATCGCGCGCAACGCCCGTGTAGTCCAACCCGAACCGCGGCCACAGTTCATCGAACGCGCGTTGCTGCGCCGGCGTGAAGCGGCCCTGGCGCAGCACGAAACTGCGTACGGCGCGATGTCCGGTGGTGACCGTATAGGGTTTGGGGGGATTGGGCGCGGTGCCGGTCATCTCAGCCGATCAATCCGTCGACCGGCGAAGAAGCGCTGGCGTAGCGTTTGCGCGGGATGCGCCCGGCCAGGAAGGCTTCGCGTCCGGCTTCGATCGCCTTTTTCATCGCGCCGGCCATCAGGATTGGATCCCTGGCGCCGGCGATGGCGGTGTTCATCAGCACGCCGTCGCAGCCCAGCTCCATCGCGATGGCCGCGTCGGACGCGGTGCCCACGCCGGCATCGACCAGCACCGGCACCTTGGCGTTCTCGATGATTTCCAGCAGGTTGTACTTGTTCTGGATACCCAGGCCCGAGCCGATCGGCGCGGCCAGCGGCATCACCGCCACGCAGCCGATTTCCTCCAGGCGCTTGGCCAGGATCGGATCGTCGCTGGTGTAGACCATCACCTGGAAACCATCGGCCACCAGTTGCTCGGCCGCCTTCAGCGTGCCGATCACGTCCGGAAACAGGGTGCGCTGGTCGCCCAGCACTTCCAGTTTGACCAGGGTATGGCCGTCGAGCAGTTCGCGCGCCAGCCGGCAGGTGCGCACCGCATCTTCGGCGGTGTAGCAACCAGCGGTGTTGGGCAGCAGGGTGTAGCGTTCCGGCGGCAGCACGTCGAGCAGGTTGGGCTCGTTGGGCGACTGGCCCAGGTTGGTGCGGCGGATCGCTACGGTGACGATCTCGGCGCCCGCGGCTTCGGTAGCGCGGCGGGTTTCGTCGAAATCCTTGAACTTGCCGGTGCCGGTGAGCAGGCGCGAACGGTAGGTCTTGCCCGCGATGACGAGCGGGTCGTGAAGGCTGGGAGAATTCATCGAAAGATTATCGCCGATGTTGGCGGGTGCCGGGCGAGATTGTCGTCAGATGCGCGCCGTCGGCTGCGTGCACCCCCTGCGACGAGACTACTCCGGTTGAATCCGTGGGAGCGGCGTCCCGCCGCGAGCTTCTGCCTTTGCTCGACTACTCTGCCAAAGGCCAGAAGCTCGCGGCGGGACGCCGCTCCCACGCTCTGGCCGCCCTATCCGCCTCCCAGCGCATGCACGATCTCGATCCGGTCGCCTGCCTGCAGACGCTGCGAGGGGTGCAGTCCGCGGGGCACGATTTCGCCGTTCACTTCCACGGCTACCCGGCGTTCGGCCAGGCCTTCGGAGCGCAGCAGATCCGACAGGCTGCTGCCTGCCTCGATGGTCCTGTGCTGGCCGTTCAATTGGATTTCCATGAGCGCATTTTGCCGTATCGGCCGGTCTATGACGCAACGCAGCGTGAGCGCCGGCGGGCGAAATGAAACCATGCGCGCCTGTACGCCCCCGTACGTTCCGCCGTGTCCACTGGGATCACGGATGAATTTGGCCTCCTGGAGAAACTAGATGCAGCCCTTCGCCCGTCCCGTCCGTTCCGTCCTTGCCGTGGCATTGGCCGTCGCCGCCTTGCCGGCGCTCGCCCAGAACCATCCTTATTCGCAGACGGTGTTCATCGGCGACAGCCTCACCGATTCGGGCCATTTCCGCCCGGCGCTGATCCAGGCGGTGGGACCCAACGGAGCGCTGATCGGGCGCTTCACCACCAATCCGGGTCTGGTCTGGTCCGAGTACGTGGCCGACTTCTACGGGACCAGTGCGGTCAGCGACAACCAGGGCGGCACCAACTACGCCGTCGGCGGCGCCCGTACCGGCACCAATACCAGCGGCGCGCTCGGGCCCATTCCTTCGCTGGCCACCCAGACCGCCAATTACCTGGCGAGCACCGGCGGCCGCGCAGACCCCAATGCCCTCTACACCGTGTGGGGCGGGGCCAACGATCTGTTCGCCGTCGCGGGCGGCGCACCGGCGCAGGCCACCATCACTGCCGCGGTGACCGCGCAGGTGGGCGTGGTGGGATCGCTGCAGACCGCCGGCGCCCGCTACATCCTGGTGCCCACCATTCCGGACCTGGGCGTGACTCCGCAGTTCCGTGCGGGCGGCGCTGCGCAACAGGCAGCCGGCACGCAGCTGTCCACGACCTACAACACAGCCTTGTTCGGTGGCCTGTCGGCGGCGGGACTGCGCATCATTCCACTCGACACCTTCCACCTGCTGCAGGAAATCGTCGCCAACCCGGCTCCCTACGGCATTTCCAACGTCACCGGCACCGCGTGCAATCCGCAGATCACCGCCTCTTCGCTGACCTGCGGTCCGGCCAACTACGCCAGTGCCGATGCGCCCTATACCTATGCATTCGCCGATGGCGTGCATCCTTCTTTGCGGGCGCACGAAATCCTCGCCGACTATGCAGTGTCCGTACTCGAGGGTCCGCGCCAGATCGCGCTGCTGCCTTACACCGCTTCGGTGATCGGCCGCGCCCGCGCCGACCGCGTCGGCCTGCACGTCAACGGCAAGCCCGAAGCCGACGGCGTAAGCTGGTGGGGCGATCTGCGCGGCGATTCGTTGCGTTACGACCACGGCCATCTGTACGACGGTATCGGCCCGGCCGGCCTGTTCGGCGTGGACTGGACGCGCGGTTCCATGGTGTACGGCGCGTTCGGCGGTTACGGCCGCAGCGACTTCGACTTCGGCAGCCGCGCTGGCAGCTTCGACGAGTCCGACGCCACTTTGGGCGGCTTCGTCGGCTGGTATGGCGACCAGGCCTGGGTCAATGCGCAGCTCAGCTATACCTGGATCTCCTACGACGTGGACCGCACCGTGCAACTGGGCCCGGCCACGCGCACGCACAGCGGTTCGCCCGACGGCACCAACCTCAGCCTGGGCGTGCACGCCGGTTACGAATTCGGCCAGGACGCTTTCCGCCACGGTCCTGTGCTGAGCGTGCTGGCGCAGCGCATCGAACGCGATGGCTATGCCGAAAGCGACGCCAGCTCCACCGCATTGGCTTACCCGGACCAGGATTTCGATTCGCTGATCGGCAGCGCGGGCTGGCAGGTCAGCTACGCCATCAACGAGAACGTGCGCCCGTACGCGCGCCTGACCTACGACCGCGAATTCGAATCGCCCGACGAAGAAGCCTTCGCTTCGCTGCAATCCATGCCGGGTCTGGCGCCTTATGCGGTGCCGGGCCTCAGCATGGATCGCGATTACGCCACACTGACCTTCGGTGCGCGCAGCACGGTGTTCGGCCTGGCCGCCGATATCGGCCTGACTACTACGGTGGGACAGAAGGGCGGCACCAACGCGGGCGCTTTCGCGACCCTCAGCGGTAGCTTCTGAGTTCCATCCGGTGGTTGTCGATCCCACGGGCGCCCGGATAGGGCGCCCGTTTGCATGGGCGAGGCGCCGGAGCATAAACTCGCGGCCTCGCGGGTGTAGCTCAATGGTAGAGCTGTAGCTTCCCAAGCTACTGACGAGGGTTCGATTCCCTTCACCCGCTCCAAGATGCCGTTTTAGCCCGTAAGTGGCTGAATATTGAAGGGCTATTCCGAAGCGGATCCGTCCGACTGGCCGCCGCGGTCCTGGCGGTTATCGGCCAGACGTGCTGAGTAGGCGCAGCGAAGTTTCGCGCTATTACCTCCCGAATGAATTTCTTTGTTTTTGGCGAGCGCTGAGAACATGCGGCTTATTACTACAGGAAGCAGACGATAAGCTGGATTGTCGAATTAATAGGAAATGCACCGGTGCCCGATTCCGAAGCTTCTGCCGCGATGGCTAGAGGGCACTGATTTCGAGCATCACCTGGCGAAGCCGCATTCGGAAGGCTTCATCGTGTAACCGGAATGAGGCCCGCGCGTCTTCGGACATGCGCGTTATCTCTGGATCTGATAAATCCATGGCCTTTTCCACCGCATGCTCCATGTCGCATTCGTCTATCTCATCGATACCCGGCTGGTTATTCGGCTCCTGATGAGGCGAAGACATCAGAATCGCACAATCCTGAGCGTCCCACTCATTCACGAGATCGGCTTGATTGGTCAAAGCAATGGCTCCCACACTCATGGCTTCCATGACCCGGGGATCAAATCCTCGGGTGTTGCTCGGACATAGATGGAAGAGGTGAAGGTTCTGTAGTTCCGCGGTCGCGGCATCCTCTAACCAAGCAAGACGGTGATTGATGTTTGCTGCCTTTATGGGCGCGCTGGCGAAGTCGGGACGTTGCACAAGCGTCAAGCGAGGCCATCGGGGGTTGGACTTCCACGCCCTGACAATGATCTGGGTCGCATGCGCGGTGCTGCGTTGGGAGAAGTGGAAGAACTCACGCCTCCTGTCCGCGCAAGGATTTAGCACATCACCGCTTGTGAAGCCGAGGTAGGTGGTGGGGTAACCAAGCTGACTGAGGCGGGCCGTTTCCACGAGGGTCATGCAGAGGATTCGATCGAAGCGATCAAGGTGGCGGTTAGGCCGGGGCAGGGTGCATTGGGGACCAGCTATCAGGAGGCTGTTGCTTGTAAATGTCGGGCAATGGGGATGAACGCGCCTGGAAATAACTTGAACTCCCATCGAACCAGGAGCATGAGAGACGTCCAGACGAAGCGCACGACCAGCGATCTGCACAAATAACCTCGTTGTGCCGAGGGCAACGTGTTCTAACGCCCAGGGTTGAAGAATTTCGACTAGCAGCGCCGTGACTTGGGCCAAGCTTGCATCCGGTGGTGCGTTTGCTTGGCGCAACAGTTGAGGCATGCGGACGGGTTAACACGATGGAAGGTGCGTCTATCGTAGGGAGGCAACAATCAGCTTCGGTCAAGATTTGTAAGGTTATGTCAGTCAGATCAGCCGATAGGCATGTATTCAGCAGGGCGTTGCCTGGCGGGGAAGAAGTCCGTCGTAAGGCGGTAATTGCTGGCGACTTCGCATACGCCAACTTGCGAAGGAGGTTTGGTCCGGCAGGAAAAATACGAGCCATTTCGACTTTCCACGGATCCAGTCGATCGTGGCTTAGAGCGCTTCGAGAAACGCAACGCGAACACCGTTGCCTCCTTTCTCCGAAAGCGTCGGCAAGATCATCGATATCCTGACCAAACCAGGGGCGATGCCCTCTGATGGACCCATGAAGGAGCCCGGCGATCATGCGAATCCGCCGGTCCAGGTCTCACGAAGATCTGCGCAAGACGCGCTCCCCGGGACGCTCGGGTTCATTGGATAGCTGCTAGATGTCTGGCGGAACCGCCGCGAGAAGAAACTCGTCTCGGACGGAGTCGATCCATGGTCGTCCCAGGCAGGACCAGATCGGCCGCACACGACATTTCCGCGACATCCAGGGTCGATCATCGACCAAGACTCGAAATCGCAGCCGGCGCGGCATGGCGCGCGGCAACCTGGCCAAGGGAAAAGGTGGACAAGAAACAACGCCGAACCGCTCTGATTGGAGCGGCGATCCTGATTGTCGTAGCGCTCTTGGTGGCTCTTGCTATCGGTGGCGGGAGCGACGTACCGGAGAATGAGGTGACGGCGACACCGGTATTGTCGGTAGTCATGACGCGTGCGCAGGTATCGACGCTTCCAAGGCGAATCCCTGCGACCGGCAATATCGCCCCTTGGCAGGAAGCCAGCGTGGGAACCGAGGCGGAAGGCCTGCAGCTCACCGAGGTCAAGGTCAATGTAGGCGACAGGGTCCGGCGGGGCCAGATCTTGGCCGTATTCAAGCCGGACATGGTGGCCGCCGATTTGGCGGAGGCCCAGGCGTCGGTGGCCCAAGCGCAGGCGCAGTCGATGGAAGCGGAAGCCAATGCGCAGCGGGCGAGAGGCCTGGATGGCTCGGGCGCGATGTCTGCCCAGCAGATCAATGGGTATTTGGTTGCGGCCCGAACGGCACGAGCCAGGTTGGATGCGGCCAAGGCCATCGAACAGCGAAACCGTCTGCGTTTGGCGCAGACGCGCGTGCTCGCTCCCAGTGATGGAGTCATCACCGCGCGCACCGCTACCGTGGGCGCGGTGATGCCGGGCGGGCAAGAACTTTTTCGTCTTATCAAGGGTGGCCGTCTGGAATGGCGCGCCACCGTAGCCATGTCGGATATGGACCAGTTGGCACCGGGGCAGGTCGCCGAAGTCCGCGTTCACGGCCAGACGCCTATCCAGGGCCGGCTTCGCATCGTTGCCCCCTCGATCGATACCCGGACCCATAACGGGCTGGTGTATGTGGATCTGCCGCCCGACAGCCAAGCGCGTGCGGGAGCGCTCGCGCGTGGGTTCTTCGAAGTGGGCGAGGGACGCGCCCTGACGGTGCCGCATCAGGCGGTGACGTTGCGGGACGGATTCAGCTATGTCATGCGCCTTGACCCAAGATCCAAGGTGCTGATGACCAAGGTCTCGGTGGGACGGAGGATGGGCGATCGGGTCGAGATCACCGGCGGGCTCGAACCCTCCGATCCGGTCATCGCCTCGGGTCTCGGCTTCCTGAGCGAAGGCGACACGGTCAGGGTGGTGCGCGCCGCGGCGGCCGGCGCGTCTGCGAAAGCTGCGGCGCGGGCTGGAGGCGTTCCATGAATCTCAACGTCTCCGCCTGGTCCATCCGCAATCCGGTGGCGGTCGTCCTGCTTTTCATCCTGCTGACCGTCGCCGGCATCGGCGGCTTCTTCGCCATGAAGGTGCAGAATTTTCCGGATATCGATTTTCCGATCATCACGGTGAAGGCCGAGCTGCCGGGGGCTTCGTCACCGCAGATCGAAAGCGATGTCGCGCGGAAGATCGAAGATGCGCTGGCCAATATCCCGAAGATCCGGCACATCAGCAGCACGCTGACGGACGGGACGGCGACCATCACGGCCGAGTTCCAACTGGACAAGCCCGTGCAAGAGGCCATGGACGACGTGCGCGATGCGGTGTCCAGCACGCGCTCGGACTTGCCTGCGGACCTGCGAGACCCGGTCGTCACCAAGGCCACTTTGGCCGATACGCCGGTGATGACCTATACGGTCGCCTCGGCGAGGCGGGACGAGGAAGCGCTCTCCTGGTTCGTCGACAACGAAGTGCGCAAGCGCTTGCTGGCGGTGCCGGGGATAGGCGCGGTTTCGCGCGTGGGCGGCGTGGACCGGGAGGTGCGCGTTGAACTGGATCCGGATCAGCTGCTGGCCCTCAATGCGACTGCGGCGGACATCTCAAGGCAACTTGCCGAGATCCAGCAGGAGGCTGCGGGTGGACGCATCGAAGTTGGCGGGGGAGAGCAATCGGTTCGCACGATCGCCACGGTGGCCACGGCACAGGACATCGCCGCGCTGGACATCTCCTTGGGCGACGGACGCAGGATCCGGCTGGATCAGGTGGCCGCTGTTTCGGATACGGCTGCCGAGCCCAGATCGATGGCGCTCTTCAATGGCAAAGCCGCGGTGGGTTTCGATGTCGTTCGCGCACGGGGCGCAGGTGAGATCGATGTGGCGGAGGCTGCCAGGGCGGCGATGGAGGAGCTGAAAGCCGCGCATCCGGAAGTCGAGTTCACGGAAGCCGTCGATTCGGTCGATCCTATCGTGGACAACTATCGCGGCTCGATGACCCTTCTGTTGGAAGGAGCCGTCCTGGCCGTCGTTGTGGTGTTCTTTTTCCTGCGCGATTGGCGGGCCACTTTCATTGCGGCCGTGGCGCTTCCGCTCTCGGCCATGCCGGCTTTCGCGGCGATGTACTTGATGGGTTTCACCCTCAATACGGTCTCGCTGCTGTCCTTGTCGCTGGTGGTCGGCGTGCTGGTGGACGATGCGATCGTCGAGATCGAGAATATCGAGCGGCATTTGCTCATGGGCAAACCGCCCATGCAGGCCTCCATCGAGGCGGCCAACGAGATCGGTCTTGCGGTGATAGCGACCACTTTCACGCTGATTGCGGTTTTCCTGCCCACCTCGCTCATGGGCGGGATGGTGGGCAAATACTTCGTCCAGTTCGGCTGGACCGCGGCGGTGGCGGTGTTCTTCTCCCTGGTCGTCGCCCGGATGCTGACGCCCACGATGGCCGCGTACATGTTGAAGGCGCCGAAGAAGAAGCCCGGGAATCCGCGTTGGATCGAAACCTATTTGCGATACGTGCGTTGGTGCTTGCAGCATAGGGGCCCGACCGTGGCCGCTGCCGGTCTGCTCATCCTCGGCGGCGTGGCTATCGCCTTTACCCTGCCGGGCGAATTCATTCCCGCCGACGATGGCGATCAGACGCAAGCAACGCTCTTGCTGCCGCCAGGCGGCACGCTGGCCGACACCCGCGCATTGGCCGAGGCCGCGCGGGGCGTCGTACGTGGAAATCCTCATGTGGTATCGGTCTACACCGCCATCGGCGGTTCGAGTTCATCGGAACCGGACGAGTCTTCAGGATCGACAGGGGGCATTGGAACGGCGGTGCTCACCCTGAACCTGGTGCCCAGGAGCGAGCGGAACGGATTGAGCCGGCAGGCGATCGAGGACCAACTCCGGAAGGCGTTATCGGTCTTGCCCGGCGCGCGCGTCAGCGTGGGCATGGGAGGAATGGGCGATGGCTACTCGCTTGCCTTGGCCTCGGAGGACAGCCAATTGCTCGCCCAGCATGCGGTGCGCGTGGAGCGCGAACTGAGGACCATCGCCGGAATTGGCGCGGTTACCTCTTCGGCCAGTCTGGTGAGGCCGGAACTCATCGTGCGTCCCGATTTCGCGCGCGCCGCGGATTTGGGCGTGACCTCGGCCGCCATTGCCGAAACGCTGCGGGTGGCGACCACCGGCGATTACAGCCAGGCGCTGGCCAAGTTGAATCTCAGCGAACGGCAGATCCCGATCGTGGTGAGGCTGGCCGACCATGGCCGGGACGATCTGGAAACCCTGCGGCGCCTGCCGGTTCCGGGCGCGCGTGGCCCGGTGCCCCTGGAAAGCGTGGCCGACCTGCAGATCCTGAGCGGCCCGTCCGAGCTCACGCGATACGACCGCATGCGCAACATCGATCTCAATGTGGAACTCAACGGACAGCCATTGGGCGAAGTGGAGAAGGCGGCCGCTGCGTTGCCCAGCATCGAAAACCTTCCGAATGGCGTGAAGATCGCTTCGACGGGCGATGCCGAAAACATGAGCGAGCTGGCCACCGGCTTTGCCTTGGCCATGCTTGCCGGCGTGCTGTGCGTCTACATGGTGCTCGTGCTTCTGCTCAAGGACTTCGCCCAGCCACTGACTGTGCTGGTGGCTCTGATGCTCTCGGTGCCCGGTGCCTTCCTCGCGTTGTCCGTCACTGGCTCTTCCTTGTCGATGCCTTCCATGATCGGCTTGATCATGCTTATGGGCATCACCACGAAGAACGCCATCTTGCTGGTGGACTACGTCGTCATCGCCCGCCGGGATCACGGGATGGATCGACTGGAAGCCATTATCGACGCCTGCCGAAAGCGGGCACGCCCCATCATCATGACGACCATCGCCATGGGCGCGGGCATGCTTCCCATCGCGCTTGGCCTGGGAGCCGATGCCAGCTTCCGCTCGCCAATGGCCATCGGTGTGATGGGCGGTCTCATTACATCGACCGTGCTATGCCTGCTGGTGGTACCTGTGGCTTACAGCTATATCGACGATGCCATTGGTTCGATCAGAGCCCGCTTCAGGCAGGGGAACAGGTCTTCTGCGCTGGGCGCCTCGGAGAAATGGGCATGAATCCCTGCGAGCGGCCTGTTGACGCTGACCATGCTTGTCTATGTGATGGCCAGCATCTTCCATGTCTACCAAGCATGACGGAGGCAAGCACATGAATAACGAACCTTTGTCCATCCTGATCATCGAAGACAATGCCCAGCTGGCTGCTAATTTATATGACTATCTCGCCGCTTGCGGACATAACCTGGATGCGGCGCCCGATGGCCTGTCGGGGCTGCATCTGGCTTCCACGAGGGACTATGACGCGATCTTGCTGGATTGGAATCTCCCCAGGCTCGACGGCCTGACGGTGCTGCGCCGTCTGAGGAAAGATGCCAAGAAGAAAGTGCCGATCATCATGCTGACGGCCCGGGATCAGTTGGCCGACAAGATGGATGGCTTTGAAGGGGGCTTGGATGATTATCTGGTCAAGCCGGTGGCCTTGCCGGAGATCGAAGTTCGGCTACGCTCCTTGGTCAACCGTCTCAAGCAATCGGCCGCGCCGGACGATGTGCTCGCTGTCGGCGATCTGTATTTCGATATTCGAAAGGTGGAGGTGCGCCGCGGAGAAAGAAGCGTTCCCATTGCCCGCATTGGGCGCCGCCTGCTCGAACTCCTGATGCGGGAAAGTCCGAATGTCGTGAGCCGGGCGCGCTTGGAGCGGGCGGCGTGGGGCGATATCGTCCCGGGCAACGACCTGCTGCGTTCGCATATGCATGTGCTGCGCCGGGCGATCGAAAACGAATCGGAGAAACCGCTTCTGCATACGGTGCCTGGTTCGGGATACAGGATTTGCGAAAATGAATAAGCTTTCCAAGATCATTCGAAAGCCGCGCAGCGTCCATTCTTGGATCAGCGTGGCCTTAGTGGTGTTCGGGCTGGTGATGGTGGCGGCGCTGAGCGTGCAGAGTTTCGGTAGCCAATACCTGATCGAACACAAATTCTGGGTGGATCTGTTGAAGTCCACTTCTGCCGAGCGCGCGGCTCGCGTGCGTGCGGGCGAGGTGTCCTCGCTTCCCAAGAGCGGGATTGTTCGCTCTTGGTATGTGGAGAACGGGCGCGGTGCCTCGGAGGCCCCGGATTACCTTGCGGATTTGGAGCCGGGGCTGTATTCGTCCGAGAGCGGATATTGGACCTTCAAAGACAGCGATGCCTTTGATAATCATGGCAGCTTCCACGCACTGGTCGTTAGTCTGCCGCCCGGAAAGCTGATAACGATGATCGACATCGCCCAGCTTGAGGATCAGCAAAACCTTGATTCCTTGCAAAGCGGCATGTGGGCTGCGTTCCTCATCGTTTTTATCGGAGTGGTCATCCTCTGGCTGCATATCAATCTGGTGAGGCCGGTGAGGGACCTGGCCCAGCGCATGCAAACGATAGTGCCGGGTGCTCCGGGCGCCCGTCTGCCCACGGGCTATCAGCGCGAAGAGATCCAGATGATCGCCCAGGCCAGCAATGCGCATTTGGAGCGGGTGGAGCAGTTCATCGAGCGCGAACGAAGCTTGCTGGACCAGGCGAGCCATGAATTCCGCACGCCGATCGCGGTGATCGCCGGGGCAGTGGACGTGCTCAAGCAGATATCCCTGCCCGAGGCCTCCAAGCCTGTGCTCGGTCGCATCGAGCATGCCGTGCAGGACCTTTCGGAAACCATGGTCGCACTGCTGTATCTGGCGCGTGAGGCTTCTTCCAAACCGGAGCCGATGGAGATCACGGTCCTGCACGATCTGCTGCCTCGCTTGCTGGCAGACCATGAGCACCTTTTAGGCGATAAGCCGGCGCGGCTACGTATTGGCGATATGGAGCCTACCTTTATCGCAGCGCCCGAGGCCATGGTTCGTATCGCGGTCAGCAACTTGATTCGCAATGCAGTGGAGAGTACGGAGGATGGCGAGGTAGAGCTGTCGCTGCGTGCGTGCGTGATCTGCGTTACCGATTCGGGGAGCGGATTCAACCCCGTCGAGGCGGCACGCCGATATCGCGAGAACTTGCGCCAGTCCGCCCCCATCCGCGGACAAGGTTTGGGGCTGTTCCTGATCGGTCGGATCTGCGACCGGTTTAATTGGAAGCTCACCATCGAGCAGGCTGCCGGCGGCGGCACCCGGGCCGCTTTGGACGTCTGCGCGAGCGTGATCGATTTTTAAAGCCGGACAGCCTTCATTCAGCGCTTCGTGGGGGGTACGCGACATTTAGACGACATCGCCTCGTCATCCTGCGGGGATGGTCGCAGCTACTCGTGCCAAGCATGGGAAAGCTCGCGAAGAAGAGATCCCCACCACTGAAGAGGTCTGGCGTCCCATGAGAAAACTCCTTTTGACTGCGTTGTTGTCGGCTCTTCCGTTTACCGCCATGGCCCAGGTGGCTGATCCGGATGAGGGTATTCCGGAGGAGGAAGGCCAGCACCAAGGACCGCCCCGTTGGAGCCTGGGCATCGCCGCAGTGATGAATGACAGTCCATACGCTGGCGAAGGGACGCGCATTATTCCAATCCCGCTGATTGGCTTCCAAGGCGATCATTTCTTCTTCCGCGGACTGTCGTTCGGGTGGCAATTCGTCGAGAACGATTCGTTCGAGTTGGCGGCGGTGGCAAAGGGCAAGCTCGACGGTTTCGAAGTGAAAGATCTGGGTCGTAGCGAGTTGGCTGCCAACGGTATCGACTACCGCCTCTTGGAAGATCGGGACAAGGGCCTGGATCTTGGCCTGAACGCCAAGTGGAAGGGCGACTTCGGCGAGCTGGAAACCGAAGTCCTTGCCGATGCGACGGACACTAGCGGTGGCCAGGAGGTCTCGCTGCAATACAGCTACGGTTTTGAAGTCGGCAAAGGCCAGCTGAGCCCGAATGTGAGCGCGAAGTGGCTTTCCAAAGACGCGGCCAATTATTACTACGGCACCCTCGATGAGGAAGTGGCGCGAGGCGTGGTGGATTACAAGCCTGGATCGGTGGTCATCCCCGGAGTGGGCGTTTCCTACTTCCGTCCTGTCGGTGAGAAATGGTCGATGCTCGGGTTCGCCAAATACGAACTGCTGCCCGATGAAATCACCGATAGCCCACTGATCGAGCGCGATACGGACGGCACTTTCACCATCTTCGTCGGCTTCTCGCGCGGTTTCTGAGCGGCTGTCGATCCGGCCCGTGGCCGGGTCTCTCCAACAAAGCGTGCTTCCCACATGCGAGGAACTTGACATGCATGCCTTCAATCTTAGAGACCGGGGCGAGCCGAGAAAAAGCGAAAGCCTGTTTGCATTGCAGAACCTTCCGGATCTGCCCCCACCGGGCAGCCGCCGCGTACGTGGCGGGCAGAGTGTGTGGCTGCGCCGCGTGGCCATGTGTTTCTTGTTGGTCTCTCTGGCCTTGGTCGTCCGGTCGGCCTGGGCGAGCCTGGGCGTTGCCGGCCCATGAACATTCGTGTTTGGAAACCAGGGATGTGCCTGGCTCTGGCAGCCGCCCTGGTGGGTTGCGCGTCGGTCCCCGACAAGCGGCCAGAGGCCCAGGGTATTCATTTCGACAGCGCTGCCGCCCTTGCGTCAGCTTCATATGAAACGCTGCCGTCGGAACTGCGCGCGGTGCCGGCGGAGATCGAGGCCTATCCTGAGTCCATCGATCTTTTGTCGCTTGAGGCTGCCTCGGCGGAGGCGGCCGACATCGGGTCGCCAGCCATGCTTCTGGGTCCTGCCGGCGACGAACCCGCCGCTGGCGCCGCTGCGTCTCCGGAAGAGTCCCCGGCTGTCTTTGATCCCTGGGAGCGCTTCAATCGGCGGATGCACCGTTTCAACAACGCGCTCGACAGGTCGGTGGCGCGCCCCGTGGCCAAGGCCTATGTGAAAGCCGTGCCCGCGCCCGTGCGCTCGAAGGTCGGCAATTTTTTCGACAATCTGGGCCAGCCGGGCACTGCGGTGAATGCGCTCTTGCAAGGCAAGTTCAAGCACTCGGCCCAGGCGATGGGTAGATTCCTGGTCAACAGCACGATCGGGGTCGCCGGCCTGTTCGATCCGGCCAGCCGCTTGAAAATGCCCGAGCGGGAAGAAGATTTCGGTCAGACCTTGGCCGCTTGGGGCTGGAAGCGCTCCCGCTATCTGGAGCTTCCCTTTTTCGGTCCCAGCACGGTGCGCGACGCTTTCGGCATCGCGGGGGATTCGCCCTTGCAGCCGGTGTCCCATGTGGAGGCGGACAAGGTGCGCATCGGTTTGACGGCATTGAACCTGGTGGACGTGAGAACGCGTCTGATGGCCTTCGATTCGCTGCGGGAAGAAGCCAGCGACGACTATCTGCTAGTGCGCGATACGTGGTCGCAGCGCCGGAATTTCCAGATCAAGGGCGATGCGGATGGCAATGAGTCGCTGCCTGACTACTTGAAATAGCGGGGTGGTTCCGCAAAGGGCCGGGTTTCCAGGGCACGGCGCCACTCTCCCCAGCCAGCGCGCGCTTGCAGGCAAGCGGCGCTTCTCGTCAGCCACGGAGCCAAACGGTCTCACGGATTTTTGCAGTACGGAAAGTTCGCCGACACTGCCGCTGCCACCGGATCCATCGCGAGGACAGTCGTCGTGCACGATTTGCACGGACGTGCGAAAAATTAATCGCGGGTGGGGCTGGCTGCGGCATGGCCGCGCCATCGGCCAATCCTGGCGCGGCCCCATTCGAGCAAGTCGTCGACATAGGTGAATACCACCGGCACGACGATGAGGCTGAGCACCGTCGAGGTCAGGAGGCCGCCGATTACGACGATCGCCATGGGTTGGCGGAAACTCGGTTCCGCGCCGAGGCCCAGCGCGTTGGGCATCATGCCGGCACCCATTGCGATCGTGGTCATGACGATCGGGCGGGCGCGCTTGTGGCAAGCGTCGATCAGCGCTTCGAACCGGTTCATGCCGCGCTCGCGTCGCGCCATGATCGCGTATTCGACCAGCAGGATCGAGTTCTTGGTCACGATGCCCATCAGCATCAGGACGCCGATCACCACCGGCATGGTGAACGCTTGGCTGGTGAGCAGCAGGGCGAACAAGGCGCCGCCGAGCGCCAAGGGCAGGGCGCAAAGGATGGTGGCGGGCTGTAAAAAATCGTGGAACAACAGAACCAGCACTGCATAGATGCAGAAGATGCCGATTGCCATGGCGACCCCGAAACTCTGGAACAACTCGGACATGCGTTGCAGGTCGCCCTGCTCCACGCGATGCACGCCCGCAGGAAGTTGCCGCAACGCGGGAAGCGCCAACGCTTCGCGTTGCACCTCGCTTATCGGACGGCCATTGAGTTCGACGCTGAGGGTAACGTTGCGCGATCGATCCAGACGGGAGATCTGGGAGGGTCCGCTTCCCATGCCGACATCCGCGACCGATCCCAGGCTCACTGTCCCTTGGGTGCCTTTGACCCGCAATTGGGAGACCGCGTCCAGGTCGTCGCGGACTTCAGGGTCCATGCGAACGCGGATGGGGATTTGGCGCTCCGGTAAATTCAACTTCGGCAGAGCGGTCGAATAGTCGCCATAGGTGGCCAGCCTCACCGCGTCGGCCAACGCCTCCGACGTTACGCCCAGGGCGGCTGCCTGCGCTGCGTCGGGCCGCACCTGGATCTCGGGTCGTTGCAGGGCGGCCCCTGAAGTCACGTTTCCGATTCCTCGGAGCGTGCGCAGCTGGTCCTGTACCTGCGCTGCGGTATTGGTAAGCGCATCGCCGTCGTCGCTCGCCAGTGTGATATCCAAAGACTCGCCGCTGTTTCCGCCGCCGATGGAGACACGGACTCCCGGCAAATCGCGCAACAGATCGCGCATCTTCGCCTCTACTTCGGATTGTTTAAATTTCCGGTCGCCGCGCGGTACCAGATCGACCGTGAGCGTTGCGCTGGTCAGGTCCGCCGAAGAACCGGCGCTCATCCCGCCGCCCGTCGTCGCGGTGCCCGCTGATACGAATACGCCGCTTACCTCCGGCAGGCTCCGTAGCAGCCGGGCCGCCTGTTGGCTCGCCGCAGCGGTATCTTCGATCGTGCTGCCGGGTTGCAATTTGAGCGAAACGCTGCTTTGCGATTTGTCCTGCGCCGGCATGAATCCAGTTGGTATGAAGGGAATCGCCATCAGCGAGAGCGCGAAGAAAGCCGCTGCGAGTGCGACCGTTGTCCTGCGCTTGGATAGAGCTCCGCGGACCCACCCCAGGTAGCGAGTCATCGTCGCACCATCGGCGGATGCCTCATCGGAACCGTGCTTGGCCGGTTTAAGGAGATACGCCGCCATCATCGGCGTCAGCAGGCGCGCTACGAGCAGCGAAGCCAGGATGGCCACCGAAGCCGTAATGCCGAATTGCCGGAAGAACTTGCCCGGTATCCCGCCCATGAAAGCCGTGGGGAGAAAGACCGCCACCAACGCGAAAGTAGTGGCTATGACCGCCAGTCCAATCTCGTCGGCCGCTTCCATGGCCGCCTGATAGGGGTTTTTTCCCATCTTGAGATGGCGCTCGATGTTCTCGACCTCCACGATCGCATCGTCAACCAGGATTCCCACCACCAGCGAAAGCGAGAGCAGTGTGAGCGTGTTGAGTGAATAGTCTGCCAGCGCCATGAATCCGAACGCCGGGATGATGGACAGGGGAAGCGCAGTGGCCGAAATCACCGTGGCACGCCAGTCGCGCAGGAACCACCACACCACCACGATGGCCAGCAAGGCGCCTTCTATCAGCAGCAGCATGGATCCATGGTAGTTGTCCTGGATCGGGGCTACCGTGCCGCTCGCTTCGGAAATGCTCGCTTCCGGGTGCGCTTCGGCGAACCGGGCTATCGCCGTTCCGACGTTTTCGGCCACGCTGACGTCCGAGTAGCCGCGCGAGCGGGTTACCTGGAAACCGATCACCGGCTGGCCGTCGCGAAAAGCGACGGTGCTGGGCTCGGCGTGGTTGTCGGACACCCGCGCAATCTGATCTAGCCGCACGTAGCGGCCATCGGTCAGTGGGATCGAAATCGCCGCAACCTCTGCAATCGTGCCGACCGTGGCGATCGTGCGCGTGGACTGGCGCTGTCCACCGATTCGGCCTTCACCGCCGGAGCTTTCCTTCTGCACCGCTTTCAACCGGGTAGAGACGTCCCCGGCCGTGACGCCCAGCCCGGCCATCAAAGTCGGGTCCAGATCCACATGGACTTCACGATCCACGCCGCCTACCCGAGCGACCGAGGCCACGCCTTTCACTGCGAGCAGCGCTTTGGTGATGTCGTTGTCGACGAACCACGACAGATCCTGCTCGTCCATGCGGCTGGATCGCACGGAGTAGGTAAGCAGTGCGGACCCGGCGGATGTCAGCTTGGAGACGGTCGGGGAGTTCATGCTGGCGGGCAGCTCGGCACGCGCACTGTCTACGGCGTTACGCACCTCACTGAGCGCCGCTTCGCTGTCTTTGTCGATATCGAAACTGACGTTGATGCTCACCGAACCGTCGGTGATGGTCGTCGTGATATGGTCCAACTTGTTCAGCGAGGCCAGTTTGTCCTCTATCTTGCGGGCCACCTCGGTTTCCAGCTGCGATGGCGCGGCGCCCTCCAGGCTCGCTGAAACCAGGATCGTAGGCAGATCCATCTCGGGGAAGTCTTGTATCTGCAGTTGCTTGAAGCCGATCAGGCCCAGCACGGTAAGCAGGAAGAACAGCAGCAACGCGGGTACCGGGTTGCGGATCGACCAGGCGGAGAAGTTCACTTGGCGCTTCCGGTATTGGATTTGGACGGATTGGCCGCAATCACTGTGACTCGTGCGCCTTCGGACAGGAACGCGCCGCCGCTGGCCACGACCCGTTGCCGTGCGTCGATACCCGACAGCACCTCTATTCGACCGTCCCGGCCGCGCCCAGTGGTCACTACATGGCTGACTGCGCTTTGGTCGCTGCCCACGACATAGACGTAGGATCGTCCATCCCGCAGGACTACTGCTGCCTGCGGCAGCGTCATTGCCTCTTTCGAATCGAGTTCGATTACGCCGCTTCCGAACATTCCGGAGCGCGCCGCACTATCGACCGGCAGACTTACGTAGACGATCGCCCGGCCCGTGTCGGTACTCAGGGTAGGCCCGACCATGCGAACCGTGCCTTGGACTTGTTCGCCGCTGGGCAAGGCGATGCGCGCCAACTGTCCGGTCTTGATAGCGGCTACCTGGCGCGAGTCGAACTCCGGTCCCCACTCGATGCGGTTTTGCCGCACGATCCGATAAAGTTCGTCGCCTATATTCACCACGTCGCCAAGGGTCGCGGTCTTGGAGGCTACGACCCCGTCGTCGGGAGCCACGATCCTCGTCTGCCGTAACTTGAGCTTGATGCTCTCCAGGTCCGCCTGAGCGGAAGCGAGCGCAGCGCGCGTCGTCGTTTCGTTGATCCGGTACTCTTCCAATTGTTGCTCGGACAAGGCGCCGCTGTCTCCTACCACTTTGGCCCGCCTCGAATTGGAAGCGGCCTGTTGCAGGTTGGCTTGCGCCTGCGCCACTGCTGCCTCCTGCTTGCGACGGTCGGCCAGCAGGCTGTCGTCGGCCAATCGGGCCAGAAGCTGGCCTTTCTTTACCTTCGCACCTACGTCCACGACCACCTCGGCTATCCTTAACCCGCCGGTTTCGGGGCTGACGATGATCTCTTGCCAAGCGGTGAACGCCCCGCTGGCTCTAACCGTCTGAGGCCAGGTTTCTTTTTTCAGCGTCTCCACAGTGACCGTAAGCGCGCTGGCGGCCTGGCCCGCAACGCCTTTCTCGTTCGAATCTGGTCGGCCAAGCCAAGCGATCAGGCCCACGCCCAGGACGATTGCCGCCGCGATCAATCCGATACGAAGCTTCCGACTCAAAACGCACCCCACTGATGGTTGATCGACTGCAGCGATATGGCTTCGGAGCCGGGAGCTGTCGCAGGCGTTCCCGGTTCCCAGCCGCCGCCTAGCGCCTTGTAAAGCGCAATCCAATACTCGACGCGATCGCGTTGGAGCGCGATGCGTTGGGTCTCCGCCGAGAGCGCCGAGCGCCTCGCTTCCTCCAAGACGATCAAGCTTTCTCGGCCGGCGCGCCAGCTCGCTTCGGTTGCGAGAAAGTAGCGGCGGTATTCCTGCTCCGCGCGCTCGGCCTGCTCGGCACGTTCGGCGGTGCTGTCCAGGTTCACCAAGGCCCGCTCGACCTCCTCGACCGCGTCACGCACGCCTTGCCGGTAATCGGCGAGCGCGGAGGTGTAGCCGGCGCGCGCGCTGTCGACGGCAGCCCGGCGTTTTCCTCCGTCGAATAGCGGTATCGAGAGCGAAGGCCCGAACGACCAGGATTTCGTGGAAGGAATCGGATCGGTCGCCGAGACGGTCAACGATCCGGACAAGGAGAGGCTGGGATAGAGGTCGGCCCGGGCCACGCCGATCTCGGCGCTGGCAGCGGCCAGCTCGCGCTCGACGGCGGCCAAATCGGGTCGCTGGCGAAGCGCGTCGGCAGGGACGCTGTGGACTTTCAAGAGTCTTGGCTGGGGAATATCCCCGGTGCCACTATCCACCAGCGAACGCAGCGAGTCTTCTTCGGATCCAGTCAGATTCACAAGCGACTTGACCAGCAGCTCGCACTGGCCGCGCTGAGAAGCAAGGCTGGATCGGGTGCTGGCAAGGCTGGCGCGGGCGAGGGCGCCATCGGCAGGCGGTTTGAAGCCGGCGTCAACCAGCGTGTTGGTCGCGCGCTCGGTTTTGACCATCGAGACGAGTTCGCGTTCGTAGGCTTCGGCCAATAGACCGCACGCACGATATTGGACGTAGGTGTCGGCCACCTCCGCCCCCAGCGACACGCGAGCATCGTGCCAATCGTCGACGCGCGCTTCGATCCGTGCCTGTGCGGCCTCGGCACTGCGCCGCACCTTTCCGAACAGATCGATCTCCCAGGATGCGTCCAATCCGCCGCTACGCGTGGTGGCAACGGAGGACGTACTGCCGGACTGCATCGGTTGCTCGCCGCGCGACACGGCACCATTGGCGCTCAAGCCGGGTAGCGCGCCGGCTTGAGTGGAACGCAGAGTGGCGCGCGCTTTCTCGATATTGGCCCATGCTTTGACGAGGCTGGGACTGCTGGCCTCGGCCGTGGCGACGAGGCGGTTCAGGACGGGATCGTCGAACTGCTCCCACCAGTCGGACATCGCCTCCGGCTCTCCTCCATGGGGTAGGGGGGCGTTCCAGGCGCTGGCAGCGTAAGGAATCGGTTCGCGATAGTCGCTTCCCACCGCGCATCCGCAAAGCGTCACGCTCAAGCTGGCGATAAGGGCGGTCCGTAAGAACTTGAGTTCAGGCATTGGGCGTGAATGCTTGTGGAAGGACGCTATGGAAACCATGGCCATCGAAAGGTGCGGTGGCGCTCCAAGGCAAGCCAGGATGAGGAAGACAGCGCGGAACGCGGGCGACGCGCCTAGAACGCTTCGCCGAAGGTGAACTGCAACCGTTCTATTTCATCCCCGTCTTTCTGCCGAAGCGGGAATGCGTAGCTGATGGAGATAGGGCCAACGGGCGCGCGCCAAAGCAGGGCGATACCGGTCGAGGCCCGGAACTCGCCTGCGTCCACACTCTGTACGTCGGCGAAGACGTTGCCGAAATCCACGAATGCGGAGACGCGGGCGGCCTTGGAATCGAACAGCTTCGGGAAGTACATCTCCAGCGAGCCGGTGGTCTTCACCGCTCCGCCCAGCGGCTGCCCATCGGCGTAGGAGGAGGTGGGTTCCGAACGGGGCCCCAGCGTATTGTCTTTGAATCCCCGAATGGACCTGACGCCGCCGGCATAGAAGTTCTCATAGAACGGAAGCCCGCTTGCGGTGACCGAGGCGGTTTCGACGGAACCGGGTGCGCACTCGGAGCTGGACTTGACCACGACGTCGCTGCCCTGGACCGTGCAGAACCGCCGGGTGACGTCTTCTCCGTAACTGTCGCCGTAGCCCAACTCGAGCCGCGAGTTCAGAACGAAAAAGGGACCGAGCGGTATGTACTTGGAGAGCTCGTAGTTGAGCTTGAAATACTCGACCGTCGAGCCTGGCAGCGTTATCTCGGTGGACACGCGCTGGTAAGTGCCCCGGGTGGGCATGAAGTAGTCGTTGCGCGAATCACGTGCCCATGCAAGCTCGGTGCGCCAGGCATGGAAGGTGCGGTGCCCGATGGCGTCGATGTAGTCGATGATGGCTTGCGGGGTGGAGCCGCTGTAGGTGGACACTTCGTTGGAGTCGATGCCGAAGGCGAGCGATACGGTGTCGTTCTCGGTGATCGGAAGGCCCAGGACGGCCCTGGCCGAAGCATTGGTGGTGGCGTAGTAAGCGGTGTTGTAGTCCGAATAGTCGGTTTCGCTCCACGACAGGTTGTAGCCCAGGGAAACCCCGCCATCGGTGAAGTAGGGATTGGCGAAGGAAAAACCGTACCTGTCCTGATAGGTGCTTCTTGAAGCGGTGACGGCAACCCGGTTGCCGGAACCCAGAAAATTGTTCTGGGAGAGGTCGACGGACGTAGTCAGGCCGGAGCTCTGGGAGTAGCCCAGTCCGAAGGAAAAACTGCCCGAACTGGTCTCCTTGAGGTTGAAGACCAGATCGACCTGGTCGTTGGATCCGGGAACGGGAGGCGTCTCGACCTCCACCGTCTCGAAGAATCCGAGCCTTTGCAGACGTATCTTGGAGCGGTCGATGGCGGCCTGCGAATACCAGGCGCCCTCGAACTGCCGCATTTCGCGGCGAAGCACTTCGTCGCCCGTGCGCGCGTTGCCCTTGAAGACGATGCGGCGTACGTTGACTCTGGGGCCGGGTACGACCTGCAGATTGATGGCGATGTTCCGGCTCTCGCGATCGACGGTCGGAATCGGATTCACCTGCGAGAACGCATAGCCGATATTTCCCAGCGTGGAGGTGATGGCGTCGGAGGTGTATTCGATCAGGGCCCGGGAAAACGTCTGGTCCTTCTTCAGCAGCACCAGCCGTTCGATGTCGGCGACCGGAAGCACGGTGTCCCCGGTGATCTTGACGTCCGACACTTTGTAGACTTCGCCCTCGGTGACGCCGGCGACGATGAACATGTTCTGCTTGTCTGGGCTTATCGAGACTTGCGTGGAATCCACCGCGAAGTCGACATGGCCCCGGTCGAGATAGAACGAGTTCAATTTCTCGATGTCGCCCGAGAGTTTTTCTTTGGAGTACTGGTCGTCGCGGCGGTACCAGGAAAGCCAGTTGCTCTCCTTGGACTCCCATCCGTCCAGGATGTCCTTGTTGTCGTACCTGTCCGTGCCGACGATGTTCACGTGACGGATCTTCGCGGCTTTGCCTTCTTTGACCTTGATGGTCACGTCCACGCGGTTCCGGCCGAGTTGCTTTACGTCCGGGGCGATCTCCACGTTGTATTTTCCCCGGTTGTTGTACTGGCGCGTCAGCTCCTGCGTGACGCGGTCCAGGGCGAGACGGTCGAAAGTGTTGCCTTCGGCCAGGCCGATGTCCTGGAGGCCTTTCATCAAGTCTTCGGTTTTGATGTCCTTGTTGCCTTCCAGCGTCAGTTTGTTGACGGCCGGTCTTTCGGCGACGGTGATTACCAGGATGTCGCCCTGGCGATCGAGTTTCACGTCCTCGAAGAAGCCGGTCTTGTAAAGGGCGCGGATCGCTTCGCCGGCCTTGCTCGGATCCAAGGCGTCGCCGCGTTCCAGCGGAAGATAGGTGAGCACCGTGCCAGCGGAGATTCGCTGCAGTCCGTCGATGCGGATGTCCTGGATGACGTATTCCTGGGTCGCGGCGCCCTGTGCCAGGCTCTGCAACGGAACAGGCAGGGTGATCGTTACCAGAATAGCCAGGAACAACTTCGACCTCTTTCCGGAAGCTTTCATGCGGCGCCTTCCGCCGGGTTCTCGCCGAGCATGAAGTCCTCGCTTTCCCAGCCGCCGCCCAGGGCTTGAAAGAGCTGGACGAGCGCCAGGTAGGTTTCGCCCCTGATGACGATTTCCCTGTCGTTGAAGTTGAATCTGGCCACATGGGCGTACGACACGGCCTCGATGCCGCTATTGCCCTTGCGTAGCTCGGCCTGCGCCGCTCGAGCGCCGGCGTCCGCGTTGGCCGCGCACGCGCGGGCCGGAACGAGGCTGGCGATAGCGGTGACCATGCGGTTGATGGCGTGATCGACGGCGGTGATCGCAGCGATGCAGGCTTGCTCGTAATCGAGTTGCGCGAGCCTCAGTTCGAGGTATGCGCCCTCCCCGCCGTTTTCCTGGCGAAGCACGCAATGCTCCAGCGCCACCAGGTCGGGCCGGCGCGAGGCGAGGGCGGCGGGCGAACCGACATTGGGAACGGAGGCCATGTTCGCCGGCAGGCAGTGGCCGTCCATGCGCGCACGGGTGACATCCGCCGGCTCGCAGAGCTGTTCCGACAAGGCGAGCAACGCCGCATTCAGATCGCCGCTCAGCGTCTCGCGAAAGGCGTGCAGCTCGGCGATCGGCGAAGAGGACGAGCGGCCGGCATGGCTGCGTTCGCCGCTGTCGCTACGCTCATGCGCCTTGCGATCGGCGATGGATTGGTGCAGCGCTATGGAATGTTCGGTGTTGCGAACGCGCTCGGAAAGGATGAGAAAACGTACGTACGTCGCCGACAGCTTCGCTATGGCGCTGGCCCGAATATGCTGGAATTCGGCCATATGGCTTATCAGCGAATGCATGGCGGGTTCGAGCGAGGGTCCGTCGCCATCACTCGCGCTCGCAGCGCAGATGGCGACCTTCTGTTCCATTCCCATGCGGGCTCTGGACAGGTCTATGGACTGCGCGAGAAGCGCTTCTATCAGCTCGCCGAGGCCGTCAAGGCCAGCATGTTCCCACCACCGGGCCAGAACGCTCTCGTCGCATTCGCCGGCATTACCTGGCGAAAAATAGAAACGCGGCGTGACGGTCGCGGCGGCCCCGGCGACTTTGCGGTCGTCGCTGGGTCTGTTTTCGGAGGGGCCCGCCGAAGGCGTTCGTAGTGAGGTGGGGATCATTTCGAGCTACCGGGCAATAGAATTAAGAAAGCGAACGGCCGGACATGGACGCTGGGAGGAAGATGGAGCCGTTCGCCGGGCAAGTCGTGTCGTCTGCCCTGAAACTGGGCGCCTGTGGCGCCAGGCGGTTTTCAAGGCCTGCGCACGAATAGACGCTCCATGTCGATCCCGCCCGATATGGGCGACATGCGTCCGGATACATTGGTATGGATGCGCAATCGATTGCCCTGATCTTCGAGGGAGTAGGTATGGGTTACCTGCGCGCCGTCGTCGGTGTTGAACTCGACGACGAAATGCGTTCTTTCCCACGTGGCGAAGACGCGCGTATGCCCGTCGGCCAGTTCGGTGGCGCCGCGGCCTATTTCCAGCCGGGTGAGGGGAGTCCCCGAGCGACCTATACGGAATTCGGTTTCGCCGCTGGCGATCTCCAGATCGCCTTGCAGGGGCGCGGCGAAATCCATTTCCTGCCGCATGGCGCCATGAGCGTTGGGCTCGGCCATTCGCGGGCCGGGCGGGCCGTCACCGGGCGCTCCTGCCGGCGGTCCACCGGATTGGCCGTCAGGCGGACCGCCTTGTGGCGGGCCCCCGCTTTCGGGGCCGAATGCGGAGGGGCGGGGGCTTTTGCCGCCGGCCTGCTTCATCTTTTTCCGCAGGGCCTTTCTCATTTCGCGCTCCAGCCGGGCATTGGCCTCCACATCCGGCGTCCAGACGCCTGAATAATCCGGCTTGCCGTGCACCGTTACCGTGCCGAGATCCTGTTGCGCGCTTGCCTCCAGGCACTGGCTCAAGACGAGTGCCGTGAAAATGCCGAGAAAAATGAGCTTCATGACAGCGTGGTGGGAGGAGGGAAAACCTATGGTCTAGGTTTGCCTGCAAGTATTCGTGGGCGCTTGGTCAGATCTATGCGGGCATTCAGTAAATAAGCGTAAATGTCCGAACAATCGCCGCACGCCGTGTGAAAATGCGGGCATGAAGCTGCTGCTGATCGACGACGATTCTGAATTGTGCGACCTCTTGAAGACCTACCTTGTTCAGGACGGGTTCGGGGTCGAGGTCATGAACCGCTTCGATGAAGACCGATGGGAAACGATGGCGCACGAGATCGGGTTCGTGGTGCTGGATGTCGGGTTGCCGGGCAAGAACGGATTCGAGGTCCTGCGCTACCTCCGTGGCGCAAGCAGGGTTCCGGTTCTCATGCTTACCGCCAGGGGCGAAGACGTCGACAGGATCATCGGTTTGGAGATGGGGGCAGACGACTATTTGCCGAAGCCATGCAATCCGCGCGAACTTTCCGCAAGGATCCGGGCCATCCAGCGCAGGGTCGACGGATCGCCGCAAGCCGCGAAAGACCGCTATCTCAGCGTCGGCGGCGTGGATCTGGACGCGGGAACCCGGTCGGTGAAACGCGGCAGCAGCAGCATCCCGCTCACCAGCACCGAGTTCAATGTCCTGGAGCGGCTCATGCAGAACGCGGGCAGCGTAGTCAGCAAGGAAGAGCTGACCAGGGATGTGCTCGGCCGAAGGATGTCGTCCTACGACCGGGCCGTGGACATGCACATCAGCAGCATTCGCAGGAAGATCGGAGAAGGCCTGGTCTGCACTGTGCGCGGTGTCGGCTACCAGTTCCTCCTGAAGGAATGATCATGGGCAGACTGTTCTGGAGGATATTCCTGGGCCTGTGGTTCGGAAGCGCGGTGCTCATGGTCGGAACCGCCTTTCTGTTTGCGGTCACGATTGAGCGCCGCATGCCGGAAGGCGTCAGACAGAGCCTGCAGCCTTTCGCCATCGCCGCCGCGCACGCCGTGCTTGTGGTCCACGAGTCGGGTTCTGCGAGGGACACCTCCGATCTGCTGGCCAACCTGGAAAGATCCCAGGGCCTGCGGATGTTTTTTTTCGATCGGCGTGGCGAGGAGATTCTGGGGCGCAATGCGTCCGCTGCTTTTCCAGGAAGATTGTCTTCAGGAAGACCATCGCCTGGCCGCGCGGAACCGCCACCGCCACCGCCACCGGGTGCCGGGCGCTGGCCGGAATTGCAGTTGGATATTCCCATGACCACGAAATCGGGCGGGGAATACAGGGCCCTTATCACTTCCAGGCCGCCCCCGGGGCCTCCGCTGAAGTTCATTCTGAAAAGACTGTTCGGACCGGTGGTCGTGTCCATATTCCTTGCGGGCGTCATCAGCGCCCTGGCAGCGAAGTATCTGGTCAATCCGATATCGAAGCTGCAGTCGGCGGCGCAGAGGCTGGCTTCCGGCGAGTTGGACTACCGGATCGGTGCGGCGCTGGATTCCCGCAAGGACGAGTTCACCGCCTTGGGCGAGGATTTCGACCGCATGGCGGACCAGATCGGCCAGCTGCTGGCGGCGCAGCGGCAGCTCATGCTGGATCTCTCGCATGAACTGCGCTCGCCGTTGGCGCGGATAAAAGTCGCGCTGGAGTTGGCGCGGGGGCAGCGCAGTCCCGAGGAGCTGATCGAAAGAATGGACCGGGACGCCGATCGCATGGATGCGCTCATCGGCGAGTTGTTGTTGCTTGCGCGGCTGGAGTCGCCCCATCCTCCCGACAACGAGCGAACGATAGACCTCTCGGAACTGGTGGCTTCGATCGTCGAAGACGCGCGATTGGAGAGCTCGGGTTCCGGGCACCGTATCCGGGCCCTCATCGCTCCGGGGCTTTCCACGGTGGGCGACAGGGAGCTCTTGAGCCGTGCTATCGAGAACGTGCTGCGGAACGCACTCAGGCATACTCCTGATGGCGGGGATATCGAGTTCGAAGCCTCCCATGACGGGGATGGCGCGTTGATCAAAGTCGTCGATAACGGGAAAGGAGTTTCCGAGGATCTGATCGAGCAGCTCTTCAAGCCATTCGCGCGCGGGGACAGTGCGCGGAGAGGAATAGGCCTGGGTCTGGCGATCACGCGTGCGGCGATCCAGCGGCATGGCGGAACGGTCGTGATCAATAACCGAGCGTCGGGTTCGGGTCTTGAAGTGCGGTTGCAGTTGCCGAACAGGTCTTCTATCCAAGCGTGAATGCGCGGGTCAGGCTTGGTTCGGGCGCCCGAACAGCTTGGCCGCGTACAGCGCCGCCCCGTAGTGCGGCTCGTGTATCGGAGACCGCAGCTCGAACGCCGGGCAGGCCAGGCGCAGCGCTTGCTTGAAGGGGGCCAGCAGCAATTCGCCAGCGCTGAACGCGCCGCCCGAGTAGGAAAGCGGAACGGTTTCGCCGGCGGCGAAGTCCAGCGCGCGGCGCAGGGAGTCGGCGATCTGGGCCAGTTCGTCTCCGGCCTGCGTGTAGATGTTCGCCGCGTTCGCGTCGCCCAGGCGCGCGGCCTTGGCCACCAGCAGCGAAAGCTTGGCGAAGTCGCCCCGGCTCAGGGCCTGTTCGCCGTACACGCGGGCGCAGATGTCCAGGTCGTTGCCCAGGCCGAGCTCTTCGTTGAATACCGCATGCAACGGCCCTTTCGGCAGACGGCCGTCGCTCATGCGCGAATAGACATTGAGGCCCTGCGCGGCGATCCAGTACGCCGAGCCCTCGTCCGAAAACGCCTCGCCCCAACCGCCCGAGCGCGCGGCGTGGCCCTGGCGCTGACCGTAGCCGATGGAGCCGGTGCCGGCGACGATGTTGATGCCGTCCGCACAGGCCAGCGATCCTGCCCAGCCGCAGACCATGTCGTTGTCGCAGGCGTAGCGGTCGTGGCCGAGGAGATCGCGCGGAATGGCCTGCAGCTTCGCCGTCGCCTCGCTGTCTTCGCCATAGGCGGGCAGGCCGAAGAACGCATAGCGGATGGCGTTGTCTTGCGCGCCCGCCTCCAGCAATACCTGTTCGATGCCGGAGCGGAGGATTTCGCGAACGCCCTCCAATCCCACCTGCGGATGGTAGGTAGTGCCGTGCTGCGCCTGCGCGAGCAGGCGGCCTTCGCCGTCGATCAGCGCGAAGCGCGTCTTGGTGCCGCCGCCATCCACGCCAAGGAAGCAATCGGATGCGTTCATGGCGCGATCGAATGGATCCTGACGCCCTGCACGACACGATTCACCGTGCCCTGCTTGTTGGGGCTGTCCGGCGACAGGCCCAGCGCGCGCGAGGCGTTGAAGGCGTAGATCTGCGCGACGGCCACATACGGCCAGAGCAGGTCTATGTCGCTCGCTGCGGACATGCCGGGAACCAGCAGCGTGTCCGGCGCCTGCGGCTCGCGTCTCCGTGCGGCGACTTCGACGATGCGCGCGGCGCAGGCGTCCTGGCGCAGCTCGTCCAACAGGTCGTGATCGTACCGGCGCGTGAGCGGGTCGTTGGAGACGAACGCAACCACCAGGGTCTTGTCGGTGATGAAGGTCTTGGGCCCGTGCCGGAAGCCCAGCGGCGAATCGAAGCAGGTGGCGACTGCGCCATTGGTCAGCTCGCCCAACTTCAGCGCCGCTTCGCGGGCCAGGCCCTGGAACAGGCCGCTGCCCAGATAGACCACGCGGTCGAAGCCGTGCAAAGCGAGCTGCTGCAGCGACAGTCGGAACTCGTTGATCACGCGCTCGGTCGCCGATGCGATCGGCCCGATCCTGTCGTCCAGCGCCTGCGCACCGCTGAAGGCGAGCAGCGTGGCGTACAGCATGCAGCTGAAACTTGACGTCATGGCGAAACTGTTGTCGTGGGTTTCTTCCGGCAGCAGCAAGGTCAACGACTCGCGCGCCGGAACGGCGTTGAGCGCGCCTTCGGCATTGCAGGTCACCACCAGGTGGCGCACGTCCCGGACCAGCGACTCGGCCAGTTCCACCGCCGCCAGGCTTTCGGGACTGTTGCCGGAACGGCCGAACGACACCAGCAGCAAGGGTTGCGCAGGATCGAGATAGAGATGGGGAGCGCTGACCAGGTCTGTGGTCGGCACCGCATCCACCCGCGCGGCCAGTTGGCGGTCGAGCAGCGGCGCCAGGCATTGGCCGATGTAGGACGAAGTGCCGGCACCGGTGAGGACGATGCGGGCGCCGGAATTGCCGGCGATGGGCGCGACGAAGGATCGGATCCGGTCGTGCATGGCCGAAAGCAGCTCGTGAGTCCGCTGCAGCATGCGCGGCTGCTGTTCTATCTCGCGCGCGGTCCAGATCGCACCCGAGGCGAGCAGGTCCGCCTCCGCTACGCCCAGGTGTTCAGTGGTCTTGTTGGTCATGGCATGCATGGTAATAGTCGTCGAGTACGGCACCGATATGCGCCATGGCCAGGGACAGCGGATCGTTGCTGGCGGTCCCGGTACGTAGCGCGTGCAGTGCGTGGGGAAGGAACTGGCCGATCAGCGAGATCGGCGGCGGATTGGCCTGCAGGTTGGCGAACAGTCGTTGGCGCGCCTGTTCGATGGCCGGGTCGGGCCAGTAGTAGCGGATGCGGTCGCTCAGGCTGTACTGCAGATCGATGGACAGCGCATCGCCCTGGCTGTGGTAGTAGCGCCGCCAGTGGCCGGGTTGTTCGCGCATGCGTTCGATGGCGACCTGGCGCAGGTTGGCGCGCTGCGGCGCATCGATCCATTCGCGCTCGATCGCATCCAATGCCCACAGCGCCTCGCGCAGGGCGAAAGTCAGCCCGGGACCGACCTTGAGGATGGCGAAGTGGTCGCGTACCAGCGCTGCGAGCGCGTCGCGGGTCTGGTAGTCGGTGGAATGCGCTTCGAACACCATCCCGGGTACGCCTGCGATGGACTGGCTCAGCGCTTGCGCGGCGTCGGACCGGTAATCGATCACGCTGTGATGGTCGAACTCCACGCCAGGCTGCACCACCGAAGCGATCACGCGCTGCCATGCCGTCTCCAGTCCGGCGGCGGCGAAAGCGTTGCGATGCGCGTCGATAGTGGTCAGTGCAGCTTGGGGCGTGGTCAGCGCGAGGCCTTCTATGGATTCGGTAGCGCCGCCCGGCACCGGCACTTCGGTACCGATGACATAGACCGGCGCTTCGCCGCCGACTTGCGCATGCGCGGTTTCGGCGGCCCGGCACAGGCGTACTGCGCGCCGCACGATCTCCGCTTCCGGCAGCGGCTCCGGATCGCGGCTGCAGGACATCGAACAATCCAGGTGGATCTTGCGGAAGCCGGCGGCGACGTACGCAGCGACCATCGCTTCGGCCTTGTCCATGGCCGCTGCGGCATCCAGCGAAGTCCAGGGATTGGGCCCAAGGTGATCGCCGCCCAGCGCGATGCGCGCGCGGTCGAAGCCGACGCGGTCGGCGATGCCATGCACGAAGCGTACGAAATCCGCCGGAGTCATGCCGGTGTAGCCGCCGTCCTGGTTGACCTGGTTGCAGGTGGCTTCGAACAGTAAAAATTCCTGACCGGTGCGCTGCGCGTGTAACAAGCTCGCCTCGATGACGATGGGATGCGCCGAGCACAGCGAAGTCACACCGATGGCGCTTCCCTGTTTGTGGCGGGCGATGAGGTCGAGCAGGACGTGCATGCGAAGGGAGATCCGGTCAGGTAAGGGGTGCGGCCACGTCGCGCTCGGGTTCGAGCACCAGCAGCAGCGAGGCGATGAGGGCCAGGACCAGGCCGACGATCTTCAACGGACCCGGCACGACGCTGGCGAAGATCAGCGAGAGCACGGCAGTCACCAACGGTGCGCCCGCATTGGTCAACGGCGCCACCACGATCGCCTTGCCATGACGGAAGGCGTAGACCAGGGTCAGCGCGCCGATGGCGTTGAGCAGCTGTATTCCTGCAGTCATCCACGGGCCGTCAAGACCCAGGTTGACCGGTTGGGTGAGGTCGGTCATCGCCCACGCTACCGGCGCCAGCAGCAGCGCGCCCACGGTCATGTAGAAGAAGATGCTTTCGGCGCTGACCGTATGGTTGGCAAGTCGCATGAAATACGCCTGCACGCCCCAGGCCAGCATGATCAGCAGCGATTGCAGGAACCAACCCAGGCCTTCGGTCGCGCCGCGGCCGAAAGACAGATCCAGAAGCGGCAACGCCACCAGCGCCAGCACGATGCCCAGTGTGCCCAGCCAACCCGTGCGTTCGCGCAGCAGCAGAAACGATAGCGCGATGGTGACCACCGGCGACAGCGAGATGATCGGAAACACGAAGTACGCCGGCCCGATGGTCAGCGTGTGGAACAGCAGCATCTGCCCGCCCGCGCCAAGCAGGCCGATGGTCATGCCATAGGCGACCGCACGCGGCGAACGCTCCAGTTTCCAGCCGTTGCGCCACAGGATGTACAACGCCGGTGGAATCATGGTCAGCGCCCACACGCAGTACACCAGCGTGTCGGGAAAACCGTGCTGGGCCGACAGCCCGGCCAATGCGCCCCACACGCCCCACAAAACGACGGTGGCCAGGGCGAACACAAGCCAGGGGCGTCTGTACGGCAAGGAGGCGGCGCCGATCGAAGGGCCGCTCATGCGCGGGTTTCCATCGGCGTGGCCTGGAGCAGGACGAAACGCTTGAACGTCACTTTCAGCGTGTCGCTGCCCGCATCGACTTCGCCGACATCGGTTTCGTTGAACAGATCGCGCACGCGGTAGCGGCCCTGACCCAAACCGCGCAACTGCACCGGTCCGTTCCAGTCGGCGGCATAGAAGCTGTAGTACATCGCGCCGTCCTTGCGGATGGCGTGCGCCTCGGGCTTGTCGAAGCCGATGTCGTACAGCCCACCCAGGTATTCGCCCTTGGGCAGCATGTGCTGCTTGTACAGGTCCACCCATTTGCGCCATAGCGCTTCTTTTTCCGCGTTGAGCACGAATCCACCCGGCGGCAGCGGAGCGGTCGGGTGCTCGGTGTCCTTGGGCCAGGTGAACTTGGACGAGATCACCGCGCCGACGCCGACGCTGGAGGCGAAATCGTCGCGGCCATCGGACAATTCCACGTGATCGCCGGCATAGCTGCTGCGGTTGCCGATCAGCGCCTTGATGGACTTGCCTTTGCTGCGCACCTGCCACGACGACAGCGGATCGGACGAGGGATACTGATCGGTGGCCGGCAGGTTGTGGAAGGCGAACGCGGTGCCGCAGGGACACAGCTCGACGACCGCTTCGGGGTTGGCTTCGTGCGCGGCTTTGTAGATCGCCTTCCAGAACTTGGCCAGGCCCTCTACCGAATCGGTCGGATGCGCATGCTTATGCGCGGGGTTGTAGCAGGGCGCCACGCCATTGAGGTGCTGGCCATCCAGCTTGAGACCTTCGAAGCCCCAGTCGCCGATGATCTTCTTCACCAGCGCGACATAGAAATCGATGGTCGGTTGATAAGCCGGGCACTGGGTCAGCGCATTCCACCAGGTCACGGTCTGGAAGGCGCCGTTCTGGTCCAGCAGCAGCATGTCCGCGTGTTCGTGCAGCGCATCGCTGCCGGGATCGGCCGCCAGCGGCGCCAGCCACAGGCGCGGGCGCATGCCGTGCGCGCGTATCCGTTCGACGAAGGCGCGCATATCCTCGTCGCCACGCGGGAACTTGCGTGGGTCCAGACGCCAGTCGCCTTCGTTGGTCTGCCAGCCATCGTCCAATACGGCCCACTCGAAGCCCAGCTCGCGCGCCTTGGGCAGGGTGGCCACAATTTGCTCGACATTGAAATCGCGTTCGTAGCCCCAGGCGCACCAGACCGGCGCGAAGGCCGATTCGGGCGCCTGCGGTCCGGCGATGCCTTCGTCCTGCATGAACTGCCGGTACTGTTGCAGCGGCGCGAAATGATCGCCGGTGTGCACCGCCAGCAAAGTGCGCTCGGTGACCAGGGTCTGGCCGGGCTCCAAGACGGAAGCCTGCGGCGATTCGATGGCGATGCTGGCGCCGCCCGCGGTCTTGCGCACCGGCAGGTCCAGCAGGCGCGGCGCCGGTTCGACGTGGCCGACGGCCAGACCGGCATCGCGGCGCCAGATATTGGCCACCGGGGTGCCGCCGCCGTAATCGGAGGAGTCCATGGACAGCGTGTTGCGTTGTTCGAAATCCGGCTTCAGCGGCTGCACCCAGTCCCGGCGGTCGGTGTGGGTGGCGCCGGAGAAACTCCAGAACCCGCCCGGGGCGTCGGCCAGCTCGTGCGCCGAATTGCGCCAGCCGGCGATCTGCAACGCGGTGCCGCTTTGGTTGCGGTAGCGGGTCTGCAGCACGGCCAGGCCGGGCAGGGCGTCGAAGAAAGTCACCGCGACCTGCTTCTCGATGCCACGGTCCGAGCGTCCGCTGACGATCAGTTGATGGCCGGCGCCGTGACGCGGGTCGTCGATGGGCAGTTCCTGTCGGCCGGCCAGGGCGAAGTCCTGCACCTCGCCTTCGGCCAGCAGCAGGCTTTCGCTGGCTTGATAAGGGGTGAGGGGCTTGCCCTGGTAGGCGAGGGCGGTGTGCAGCCGGTGGTCGAAGGCGATCGAAAGGACCGGATCCCGCGCCACGGCCACTGCGCCTTTGCTGCGCAGGGAGGCAGACTGCGCCCATGGCAGGGTGGCCCAGGCGACCCCGCCGGCCACGCTGCCGGCGACGAGCTTCAAGACGGTGCGGCGTGCGATCGGCGGCATTGGGCGACGGTCCGGGTCCAGGTCCTTGGATTCTGCGGTAGTTGCTCCGGTTGATGCAAGCGTTTTGTTGCGATATGGTGGCGATAAGTTTCGTTATGTTACATGAGGCCTTGCATGACCACAGCCCTTCGCGCGTTGCTGCTCTGTCTCGCCGCTGGCTTTCTATCTTCGCCGGCCCGGGGCGGACTGCCGGAATCCGCAGCGGATAACGCGGAGCCGGACACCTACGCAATGGCCGACTTCAGCCGCGTGCGCAAGTACGACGCGCACGTCCACGCCAACGGCAAGGATGCCGCTTTCCTCGAGCAGGCCCGTGCCGACGGTTTCGAATTGATGTCGATCAACGTCGACTACCCGGAGTTTCCCAGTCTGGCGGTGCAGCACGCCGCCGCACTGGCCCTGTCGAAAAGGGATCCGGCGCGTTTCCATTGGGCCACCACCTTCTCCATGAAGGGCTTCGGTGCGCCGGGCTGGAGCGAGCGGGTCAATGCGGGCCTGGCCCGCGACACCGCGCAGGGCGCGCGCGCGGTGAAGATATGGAAGAACGTGGGCATGATCGAAAAGGACGCCGACGGCAAACTGATCATGCTCGACACGCCCGCTCTGTCGCCGGTGGCCGAGCAGATACGCGCGCTGGGCGTGGCCTTGATCGGGCACCAGGGCGAGCCGCACAACTGCTGGCTGCCGTTGGAGCGGATGACTACCGACAACGACCGCGAGTACTTCGCCAAGCATCCGCAGTACCACATGTACCTGCATCCGGATCAGCCCAGCTACGAAGATCAGATCGCCGCGCGCGACCGCTTCGTGGCCGCGCATCCGCAGCTGCGTTTCGTCGGCGCGCACATGGGCAGCTTGGAATACGACGTGGACCGGCTGGCCGCGTTCCTGGACCGTTTCCCCAACGCCGACGTGGATCTGGCCGCGCGCATGAGCCAGGTGCAATACCAATCGGTGCGCGATCGCCAAAAGGTGCGCGACTTCTTCATCCGCTATCAGGACCGCCTGCTGTACGGCACCGACCTGACCTTCGGCCCGGATGCCGATCCAGCCGGATTCAAGCGCGAAGCGCACGCGGTGTGGACCGCGGACTGGCGCTATCTGGCCACGGACGAAACCCAGCAAGTGGAAGTCCTGCATGCCCAGGTCCCGGGCCTGGCGCTGCCGCGCGCGGTGGTGGACAAAATCTATTACGCCAATGCAGCGCGCGTGTTCGCGCCAGTGAAGGCGGCGCGGTAAGACGCCGTAGGAGCGACGTAAGTCGCGAACACATTGCAAGGCTTCGCGACTTACGTCGCTCCTACGCCGCTCCTACGGCCAACAGGCTACGCGGTCCGACCACGTCACCCTGCCTTCGCTGGGGATGGACGTCTTCGGCAGCTCAGGCCAGCAGCAGCTCGAAACCGAGTTGGTGGCTGGCCTGGCGGATTTCTTCCGGTGCGTTGGTATCGGTGATCAGGGTATTGAGGTCGCTGACCGGAATGATCCGGTGCAGGCAGATCTTGCCGAACTTGGAACTGTCGGAGATGGCGACCACCATGCGCGCGGCCTCGACCATCTTGCGGTTGAGCATGGCCTCGGGTTCGTAGTGGGTGGTGATGCCGCGTTCCAGGTCGAAACCGTCGACGCCCAGGAACAGCATGTCCACGTGCAGCGCGCCGAGGGCTTCCACGGTCAGGCCGCCATAGAAAGCCATGTTCTTGCGGCGCAGTTCCCCGCCCAGCATGACGATGTTGATGTTGCTTTTCTTGGTAAGGGCGGTCAGTACGCCGAAATCGTTGGTGACCACCGTCACCTCGATGTTGGGCAGCGCCTCGGCCAGCTGGATGGCGGTGGTGCCCGAATCGATGGCGATGGTGTCGCCGGCCTTGACCATGGCCGCGGCGCGCAGGCCGATGCGGCGCTTTTCCTCCAGGAAAACGGTGCGCTTGGCTTCGTAGGGCGGCTCGGCCAGGGTGCCGCCGACCACGCCGCTGTCGATGGCGCCGCCGTAGGCGCGCGCCATGACGCCGCGCTCGGAGAGGTAGCGCAGGTCCTTGCGTACGGTCTGCATGCTGACCCCGAAGCGCTGGGCCAGTGCGGCCACTTGCACGCTGCCATGCTGGCGCACGAGTTCGCTGATCTGCAGGCGTCTTTGGCTGGTGTCGCGGGTGGCGACCATGAGTGCTCCTTGCGGTTGGACAAAAGTATGTGGCATTTCGTTAAATTTCGCTATTGATACGAAACGAAATGTGTTATAGCCTTGGTTTCGTTTTGTTGCGTATGCTTGCCGTCACCCATCCTGAGGAGATCCCAGTGAAGTCTATCCAGCCGCACCGGAACACGCTCTTTTGTGGCATCGCGCTCGCGCTGCTGATCCCCCAGCTGGGCCTTGCGCAGGAGCTCGCCGCCCAGGGCGCCGACCCGGCCGCGCAGCCAGCGCAAGACGCGGGCCCGGCCCAGCAACCTGAGGTCGATACGCTGGAAACCGTGGTGGTCACAGGCGTGCGCGGCAGCCTGGCGCGCTCGGTAGAACTCAAGCGCGAAGCCGGCACCGTGCAGGATTCGATCACCGCCCTGGAGCTGGGCAAGTTCCCGGACGACAACGTGGCCGATTCGCTCAGCCACATCACCGGCGTGGCCATCTCCCGCACCGCCGGCGGCGAAGGCCAGAAGGTCAGCGTGCGCGGCCTGGGCCCGGAGTACACCCTGACCACCTTCAACGGCCGCATCCTGGCCACCGACGGCGCCGGCCGCGACTTCGCCTACGACGTGCTGCCCGCCGACGTGATCAGCGGCGCCGACGTGATCAAGGGCGCGCAGGCCGCGCTGACCGAGGGCGGCGTCGGCGGACTGATCAATCTGCGTTCGGCCAGTCCTTTCGACGATCCCGGCCAACATGCGATCGTGCGCCTGGAAGGCGACCGCAACCAGATGTCGGAGCTGGACGGACAAAAGTTCTCCGCCGCCTATAGCAACACCTTCGCCGACAACACTTTCGGCCTGCTGCTGGGCGTGGTCTACGCCAAACGCAAGGACCGCACCGACGTCGCCGGCAACGACGGCGGCTGGACCCGCAATCCGGATCCCAACGATCCGAGCTGGCTGTGGGGCAATGCGTGGGGCGGCAATATCGATCCCAACGGTAACGGCGAGCTGGATCCCGACGAATACGGCCTGATCGGCCCGGGCCAGTTCCGGGTCGGTTCGATCCTGGAGGAAAAGAAACGCAAGGCGTTCTCGGCCAAGCTCGAATGGCGTCCCAGCGACAACGTGCGCGTCGTCGTGGACGGATTGAAGACGCGTCTGGATTCGCCGCAGGTTTCCTACCAGCAGTCCTACTATCCGCTGTTCGCGCCGGGACGCTGGTCCGACATCGAAGTGCAGAACGGCATCGTCACCGGCTTCACCATGGACAACACGGATCCGGAACTGCGGCTCAACCCGGAACTGCTCAACCAGACCGAGCACCGGGTGGTCGATACCGACCTGTACGGCGTCAACGGCGAGTGGAAAGCCACCGACGATCTGACCCTCACCGCCGATCTGTACCGCTCCACTTCCAAGCGCTATTCCGGCGGCCAGGACACCTACGTGGTCCTGCGCATGAACCAGCCCAATACCGCACGCATCACTCTCGGCCCGAACGCAGTACCCAATGTGGCCGTCACCTTCGACGACGGCCGCGACCTGATCACCGGCCTGGCCAACGGCGAGTTCACCGGCTCGGACTTCAACACTCATTACATGGAGCTGCGCGGCGACAACATCGTGGACAAGATCACCGGCGGCACGCTGGCCGGCAAGCTGTTCGTGGGCAAGTGGCACCTGGACGACCTGCATTTCGGGGTGACCCGCACCGAGCGCACCAAATCCCGCGACCTGATCAACAACACCCTCAACGGCGGCGCCGATTACTACTCCGGCGACAACGCCATCAACGTGGGCGATCTGGGCGGCGGGGTGATCTCGAGCACCTTGAACTTCCCCCACTTCATGGACGGCGTGGGCAGCAGCTTCCCGCGCAGCTTCCTGGGCTTCGACGTACCCAATTATCTGGCCCATCTGGAAGCCTATGACGGCCATCTGCGTCCCGACGGCAGCGCCTACGACTTTTCCAATGCCGCGCCCGCGTGGAACCCGCTGGAAAGCTACCGGGTCAGCGAGAAAAACAACGCTTTCTATGTGCAGGCGGATTTCTCCGGCGAACGCTGGAACGGCGATGTCGGCGTGCGGCTGGTCAAGACCAGCACCCGCGCCCAGGCCTGGGACGCGCGGATCCTGAGCATCACCGAGAACGGCGCCTTCAATTACACCGCCGAATACGCGGAGCCGACTCCGATCGTGCAGGATTCCGATTACACCTATGCGTTGCCTTCGGCCAATTTCACCTGGCGCTTCACCGACGAGCTGCAACTGCGGTTGGGCGCGGCCAAGACCATGGCCCGTCCGCCGGTGGACAAGCTGGCGCCGACCAACACCACCGCCAGCGTGTCCTGGGGCGAGTTCACCCAGATCTACGGCGGCAATGCGGACCTCAAGCCCTACAGTGCGCGCCAGGCCGATGCTTCGCTGGAGTGGTATTTCTCCGAGCAGTCCATCATCAACATCGCCGCGTTCTACAAGCGCATCGAGAACCAGATCACCACCAGCTGGGAGCCGGGCCAGGACATCGGCGTGGGTCCCATCGTCGATGCCGACGGCAACCCGATCACCACCGGTCCGACCCTGTTCAACGTGATGCGCCCCATCAACGGCGACTACGCCAAGGTGCACGGACTGGAATTCGGCCTGCAGCACTTCTGGGACAACGGCTTCGGCGTGCGCGCGCAGTACACCCGCAACTGGTCCAACAGCTGGGTGGGCGATGAGAAGCGGCCGCTGGAAGGCATCGCGCCGGCCACCTATTCGCTGGGCCTGATGTACGAAAAAGGCAAGTGGTCGCTGGGCGCCAACGCCGATCATACCGATGGTTTCGTCACCGCGATCAACGTGCTGGGCGCCGGTTACAACGAAGAGGCCGACTCCATCACCTGGCTCACTGCGCATGTGTCGTACAAGTTCAACGACAGGTTCAGCATCAGCGTGGAAGGCCAGAACCTGCTGGACGACGAACAGACCTACAGCATCAACGGCAATCCGCTGCTGTCGCAGGGTTATTACCGCTATGGCCGCTCGGTCAACCTGGGCGTCAGCTATCGGTTCTAGGCCGCGGTCGAAGGTGGCGGCCCAGCGCAACGACACGAAGGCTCCCTGCTAGGGGAGCCTTCATTTTTTCCGGATTCCTGCAGAGGCCAGAAAATGTTCCGAAAGATGCTGTCCGCAGCGATGGTGGCCGCGATCTCCGCGTCGTTCTCCGTCCACGCGCAAACCGCCCAGCTCCAACCCAGCGGAAAGTTCTCCGTGTACGGCGGCGAGGCGGCGGCCACTCCGCCGATGGGGTGGAACCCATGGAACGCTTTCCGTACCGAAGTGGACGAGGGCAAGATCATGGCCAACGCCGACAAGATCAAGCGCTCCGGTCTGGCCGCCGCCGGTTACCGCTACATCAACCTCGACGATGGCTGGTGGCTGAAGCGCGGCGCCGATGGACGGATGATCATCCGCACTTCGATCTTTCCAAGCGCCGCCGTCGGCCCCGACGGCCAGACCAGCTTCCGGCCGTTGACCGATCGGCTGCATGCGATGGGTTTCAAGGCGGGCATCTATACCGATTCGGGCAAGAACAGCTGCTCGCAGCGCTGGGATCCGCAGAGTCCCAACCTGCCCGAGGGATCGGTGCTGGAACGCGAGATCGGACTCGATGGCTACGAATACCAGGACCTGCGCCTGTACTTCCAGGAGTGGGGCTTCGACTACGTGAAAGTGGATGCCTGCGGACTGGCCGACTACGGGCGCGACAACGAAAGCGTGGTCGCCGGGCGGTACGAGGAATTCAAGCCGCAGTTCACCCGCGGACAACCCGGCAGCTCCGACCTGGACGGCGTGGAAACGCGCTATGCCAGGATCGGCCGGCTGTTGAAGGAACTCAATCCGGACGCCGACCCGGTACTGGCCATCTGTGTTTGGGGCGAGGCCGATTCGCGCCGCTGGGGCGGCATGCACGGCAATCTCTGGCGTACCAGCGCCGACATCGAGCCGAAGTGGGAAAGCCTGCTGCACAACTTCGACAGCGCCGCCAAACGCGAAATGTACGCAGGCCCCGGACGCTGGAACGATCCCGACATGCTGGCCATCGGCCTGGGCGATTTCGACGGCAATCACCTGATCGAAGCGAAGACGCATTTCTCGCTGTGGTCGATTCTGTCGGCACCGCTGCTGATGGGCTTCGATCTGAACAAGGCGCCGCAACCGATCCTCGAGATCCTGCTCAACCAGGAAGTGATCGCGGTCAATCAGGATCGTGCCGGCAACCAGGGCGCGATCGTGCACGACGACGGCAAAGTGCAGGTGCTGGTGAAAACCCTGGCCGGAAGCGGAGAGCGGGCCGTGGCCGTTTTCAACCGGGGCACGGAAAAATCCGAAGTCGCAGTGACCTGGCGGCAATTGAAACTGGAGCCCGGCAGCCACGCCAGCGTGCGCGACCTGTGGGCGCATGGCGATCTTGCGCCGGCAGTGGACGTGCTGCGGGTCTCCGTCGCTCCGCGCGAAACACGCATGCTCAAGCTCGTCGGCAAGCCACTGGCGGGCAAAGGCGCTTTCCTTAGCGAGATGACCGGACGCATCAACGCCGCCGTCGACGGTACCCGCGCGGTCAACCCGGACGTGACCGCGGCCTCGGGCGGTCCGCGCGCCGACCTCACGCCACAAGGCAAGGCCATCAGTCTGGCGGGACAGCCGCAGCCTTACGGCATCGGCATCCAGGCGAACTCGCGGCTGGAGATCCTGGCACAGCGGCAGTTCACCCGCTTCACGGCGGTGGCGGGCGTGGACGACAGTTCTGCCGATGCCGGCGGCAAGGTGGTGTTCCGCGTCTATGGAGACCGCAGGCTGCTGTTCGAAAGCGCGCCGCTGAAGCGTGGCGCTGCGCCGGCCGCTATCGATGTGGAGGTATCGGGCGTGGATGTCCTGGAGCTGACCGCCGAAAGCGGCAGAAGCGGGGAGGGTTCCCTGGTGACGGCATGGGGCGGCGCGCGGTTCGACTGATGCCAGGACGTCGCCGAGGGGGTCCGCAGTCCGCATACGCGGCATTTCCGGGAAAACGTTTTCGGCGAGCTTCGCGGAAGTGGCAGCCGTCATGTATTTCAGGGCGTAACAGGGATTCCGTTCGTCGGTTGAAAGATGCCGATTATCTATTGTGAAACTAATAACAAATCAGCTGAGCCAGCCCTCGCTCATGCGACAACTTCACCTGGCTGAATGCTCTAACCCATTGCCATAGCTGGTTTTTTCTGAAAATTGGGAGCCGCCGTCGGTATGGCGAGCATGCGTTTTCGTCTCACACTATGACGCAATGCGTCACTTTTATTGTGTGAGTCAGTAAACAGCAAAACTGTGACCCAACTACCATTAACGCAAGCGCTACTTGCTGCAACCCCCGTGCCGTGCCGACAGGCGATGCCCCGCATCACCGGTCCTGGCTTTGGCCGATGGGGGCGAAAACCAGCTAGCGACCGAGATTGATTTCCGGGGGGTGGGGCACTGCGGTGTCCGGCGGCCGGTGATCAGAAACACAATGGATTAGGGGATTCACGTGGCTGACGCGTCTCGTTGCAATGCGCTTGGTTTCCGGCGCTGGTTCACTCTGTGTGTTTTCACGCTCGCGGGCGCGCTTATCGGCGCTCCTGCGGCCTGGGCGCAGACGGTTACCAACACGGCTACGGTTACGCCGCCGAGCGGCGTGAGCTGCTCCGATGCGGCGACCAATCCGACCTGCGTGCGCAGCGCGAGCGATACCGACGATGTAGTCGAGCCGCTGATCAACGTCGCCAAGTCCGCCGTCGGGGTGTCGGGTCCGAACGCCCTGGGCGTGTACACGGTTTCCTACACGATCACGGTGACCAATTCCGGCGGCGCGGCCGGCACTTACGGGGCATTGACCGATACTCCGGTTTTTCCCGCCAACACCAACATCACCGGCATCGCCTGGACCACTTCCGGTGCCGGCGCACCCGCCGGCGGCTCGTCGACGATCGACGGTCCTAACCAGTTGACCGGAACCGGCATAGCGATCGGCGCGGGCGTCACCCATACCTTCGACGTCAGCATCACCTACGTCTACACCGACGCTTCGGCCCCCACTACTTGCGCGGCCACTCCCACGCCGGGTAGCGGTCTGTACAACAACGCATCGCTGCCCACCGGTCAGGAAACGGACACCAGCGACAACGCCACGTGCGTGAATCCGCCCGCCGTGCCCGCAGCATCGCTGACCATCGACAAGACGGCGGGCACTCCTTCGGGCAGCACCGCGGGCAGCACCATCGCCTATACCTTCGTGATCACCAACACCGGCGCGGTGACGTTGAACGGAATCGCGGTGGTCGATGCGCAACTGGATGCGCCGGCTACCTGCGGCAGCACCACGCTGACTCCGTCCGCGCCCGGCAACACGACCACTTGCACCGGCGTCCACACCATCACCGCAGCGGAAGTCGCCGCCGGATCGGTGAGCAATAGCGCCACCGCCACCGGTTCGACATCCGGCGGAATCGCGGTGACCAGCCCGCCGGACACCACGCTCACCACGCTGGTGCCCAGCGTCAATTTCTGCGCCGTCGATTCGGTCTTCAACGTCACCCAGGTCTCCGGCCGCGGCGAGTTCTATCGCTACACGGTCGGCAGCGGGACGCCCGATGTCCTGGTGCCCGAGCTGACCTTGAATGTCGCCCCCAACCTCAATGCGATGATGGTGGATCCGGTGAACAACCGGCTGCTGTTCATCAGCTATAGCGGCGGCCAGTCGACGCTGTACGCGTACGATGCTGCGAACGGCGGTTGGTACGCCGCTGCCGGTCCGATCGCTACGCCCGATTTCCCGCGCGCCGGCATGACCCAGGCGGGCGTTGGCTATCTGGTGGCCGGCAGTGGGGCTAATCCCGCGGTCTGGCGAGTGACTCCCTCGGGCGCCTTCAATTACTCGCTGGCTTCGTACGGCAACCTGACCTACGACTTCCAGCCCACCAATGCCAGTTCGGGCGATATTGCGTTCGACGGCGCAGGCTATGGCTGGCTGACCGCTGGCGTGGATCTCTACAGGATCGATTTCAGCACGGCCGCGGTATCGGCCACCCGCCAGCAGCGGCCGCTGCTCAACGGCGCGCCCAGCACCCTGCAATGGGCCGGCGTGGCCTATGGCAACGACGGTCTGCTGTACGTCGCCACCAACACGGCGCCAAGCAGTTATTACCGCATCGATCTGAGCACCGGCACGCTGGCGCCGGTAGCGGCTACTGCGGCCAATCAGGCCCGCGATCTCGCTTCGTGCTCGTTCCCCGCTGCGCCCACGCCGGCACAACTGCAGGTCGAAAAGACCTTGGCCCAGGTGAACGGTTCGGCCTATGTGGCAGGTGCAGCGGTTGCTGCTGGCGACACGCTCACCTATCAGATCGAGGTCACGCATGTCGGCGGCAGCCTCGCCGCGACTCTGTTCGCGGGCGATGTGGTCGAAACCCTGCCGGCCAACACCACAGCGGTAGCCGCGGGCAACAACTTCACCTGCGCCGCGAGCAACTGCACCAACACCAATGCGGTGAACATTCCGGTCGGCGGCAGCGCCACGTTGAACTTCGTTGTGCAGGTCGTTGCTCCATTCCCGACCGGCGCCACCGCTTCCATCGTCAACACGGTTGCCGTGGACGGGGTGAGCTGCGCGGCAGTGGGCAACGACTGCGGCGAAACCACGCCGGTTGCATTGCCCGAACTGGCCATCGCCAAGACCGCAGGTGCGGCGACCACGGCGCTGGGCGCAAGCCCGACGCTGACCGATGCCGGCGACACCATCGCTTACAGCTTCCTGGTGAGCAACACCGGCAACACGCCGCTGACCGCGGTGGCGGTGATCGACGCGCAGCTCGATGCGGCAGCCACCTGTCCGTCGACCACGCTGGCGGTCGGCGCGAATATGACCTGCACCGGCACGCATACCATTACGCAGGTCGAAGTGAACGCGGGCGCGGTGAACAACAGCGCCACGGCCACCGGTACACCGCCCTCGGGCCCGCCGGTGACTTCGCCGCCGTCGACCACGACGACACCGATCACCACGACTTCGGCCCTGACCATCGCCAAGACGGCGGGTACGGCGACCACGGCACTGGGTGCGAGCCCGACGCTGACCGATGCCGGCGACACCATCGCTTACAGCTTCCTGGTGAGCAACACCGGCAACACGCCGCTGACCGCGGTGGCGGTGATCGACGCGCAGCTCGATGCGGCAGCCACCTGTCCGTCGACCACGCTGGCGGTCGGCGCGAATATGACCTGCACCGGCACGCATACCATTACGCAGGTCGAAGTGAACGCGGGCGCGGTGAACAACAGCGCCACGGCCACCGGTACACCGCCCTCGGGCCCGCCGGTGACTTCGCCGCCGTCGACCACGACGACACCGATCACCACGACTTCGGCCCTGACCATCGCCAAGACGGCGGGTACGGCGACCACGGCACTGGGTGCGAGCCCGACGCTGACCGATGCCGGCGACACCATCGCTTACAGCTTCCTGGTGACCAACACCGGCAACGTGACTTTGACCGGTATTACCGTGACCGATGCAATGCTGGATGCGTCTGCGGTATGCGACGTAACTACATTGCTGCCCGGCGCTATCGCCAACTGCACCGGTACCCACACCATCACCCAGGCCGAGGTGAACGCCGGTACGGTGAACAACAGCGCTACGGCGACCGGTACGCCGCCCGTGGGTCCGCCGGTGACTTCGCCGCCGTCGACCACGACGACGCCGATCACCACCACCTCGACCCTGACCATCGCCAAGACGGCCGGTACGCCCACTACGGCGCTGGGTACGAGCTCGACGCTGACCGACGCCGGCGACACCATCGCTTACAGCTTCCTGGTGAGCAACACCGGCAACACACCGCTGACGGCGGTGCTGGTGAACGATGCACAGCTCGACGCGGCAGCTACCTGCCCGTCGACCACGCTGGCGGTCGGAGCGAACATGACCTGCACCGGCACGCACACCATTACGCAGGCCGAAGTGAACGCGGGCGCGGTGAACAACAGCGCCACCGTCACCGGGACTCCGCCTTCGGGTCCGCCGGTGACTTCGCCGCCGTCGACCACGACGACGCCGATCACCACAGCGCCTGCGCTGACCCTCGTCAAGACGGCAGGCACGCTGTCGGGCAATACGGCTGGCAGCACGCTTGGCTACACCTTCGTGGTGAACAACACGGGTAATGTCACCCTCAGCGGCATCGTGATCAACGATGCGCAGCTGGATGCGCCGGCGGTATGCGACGTAACCACGCTGCTGCCGGGTGCTATCGCCACCTGCACCGGCACGCACACGGTCACCCAGGCCGAAGTGAATGCCGGCACGGTGAACAACAGTGCCACGGCTACCGGGACTCCGCCTTCGGGTCCGCCGGTGGCTTCGCCGCCTTCCACCACCACGACGCCGATCACCACGGCGCCTGCGCTGACTATCGTCAAGACGGCAGGCCCGCCGTCGGGCAACACGGCCGGCAGCACGATCGGTTACACCTTCGTGGTGACCAACACCGGCAACGTGACCTTGACCGGTATCGTTGTGACCGATGCGATGTTGGATGCACCCGCGGTATGCGACGTAACCACGTTGCTGCCCAGCGCCATCGCCACCTGCACCGGCTCGCATACCATCACCCAGGCCGAAGTGAATAACGGCGCGGTGAACAACAGCGCCACGGCCACCGGCACGCCGCCGTCGGGCCCGCCGGTGACCTCGCCGCCGTCGACCACCACGACGCCGATCGCCTCCAACCCGGCCCTGACCATCGCCAAGACCGCGGGCGCGCCCTCGGGCAATACGGCCGGTAGCACGATCGGTTACACCTTCGTAGTAACCAACACCGGCAACGTCACTCTCAGCGGCATCGTGATCGACGATGCGCTGTTGGACGCGCCGGCGGTGTGCGATGCGACCACGTTGTTGCCGCTTGCTATCGCCACCTGCACGGGCACGCATACGATCACGCAAGCCGAAGTGAACGCGGGCGCGGTGAACAACAGCGCGACCGCTACCGGCACACCGCCGGTGGGCCCGCCGGTGACCTCGCCGCCGTCGACCACCACGACGCCGATCGCCTCCAACCCGGCCCTGACCATCGCCAAGACGGCGGGCACGCCATCGGGCAATACGGCCGGTAGCACGATCGGTTACACCTTCGTAGTAACCAACACCGGCAACGTCACTCTCAGCGGCATCGTGATCAATGACGCGCAGCTGGATGCGCCAGCGGTGTGCGATGTAACCACGTTGCTGCCGAGCGCCATCGCCACTTGCACCGGCACGCACACCATCACGCAGGCCGAAGTGAACGCGGGCGCAGCGAACAACAGCGCCACGGTGACCGGTACGCCGCCGGTGGGTCCGCCGGTGACTTCACCGCCGTCCACCACGACCACGCCTATCGCCGCCAACCCGGCCCTGAGCTTGCTCAAGACCGCCGGTGCGCCTTCGGGCAACATCGCCGGCAGCACGATCGGCTACACCTTCGTGGCGACCAACACCGGTAACGTGACCTTGACCGGCATCGTGATCGACGATGCGCTGCTGGATGCGCCGGCGGTATGCGACGCGACCACGCTGCTGCCGGGCGCTATCGCGACTTGCACCGGCATTCACACCATCACCCAGGCCGAAGTGGCCGCCGGTGTGGTGAACAACACCGCGACCGCCACCGGCACTCCGCCTGTGGGTCCGGCCGTACCCAGCAATTCGTCCACCACAAGCACACCCCTGCTGGCAGTCACGGTTTCCAAGATCTCCAATCCGGCCAGCGGCGAAACCGTGCGACCGGGCGACACCATCAGCTACACGCTGGCGGTAGTCGTGGCCAACGCCGCCACCACCTCGACGCTGACGTTGACCGACACCTTGAGCGGCGACCAGACGCTCACTGGCCCGCTTCCGGCGAACTGCGCCAGTGGCGCCGGCGGACTGGTGTGCACCCTGGCCGCCGGCACCCAACCCGGCAGTTACAGCTTCACCTACAGCACCACGGTGGATGCAGATGCGACCGGCAGGCTGGGCAACAACGTGGTGCCCAGCGGCACCGACAACCCCACCTGCACCAACTGCAGCACCGAGCACCCGGTTGCCGCCTCGGTGGTGACCGTGGCCAAAACCTCCAACCCAGCATCGGGCGCGGAAGTGGCACCTGGCGACACGGTGACCTACACCGTGACCGTAACCGTGGCCAACTCCATCACCACCGATGCGGTCACCCTGACCGATACGATCAGTGGCGATCAGGTTCTCACCGGTGCGTTGCCGGCGGGTTGTGCGGCGAGCGGCGGCGGACTGGTGTGCACGCTGGCGGCCGGCGCGTTGCCGGGCAGCTACAGCTTCTCGTATTCCACGCGCGTTGCCGCCGATGCCACCGGCACTCTCGGCAATGTGGTGGTGCCCAGCGGTGGCGATGGTCCGACCTGCGTCGATTGCAGCACCAGCCATACGGTCGTGGCGACTGCGATCACCGTGTCCAAGACTTCCAATCCAGCGTCCGGCACTTCGGTGTCGGCAGGCGACACACTGGCTTACACGCTGGCGGTGACCGTGGCCAATTCGGTCACCACCGATGCGGTGACTTTGACCGACACCATCAGCGGCGACCAGACGCTTACCGGCACGTTGCCGGCGGGTTGCGCAGCCAGTGCGACCGGCCTGGTGTGCACGGTCGCGGCCGGCACTTTGCCTGGCACCTACACCTTTGCGTACACCACCCTGGTGGATACCGATGCGACCGGCACGGTCGGCAACGTAGTGGTGCCCACCGGCGCCGATTCGCCGACCTGCGCGCTGGCTTGCAGCACCGAGCATCCGGTGTTGTCCGACTACCAGTTGCGCATCCTCAAGACCGTTGCCGTGCGCGAAGTGAAGATCGGCGATCTGGTCCGCTACACGTTGAGCGTGGAGAACGTGGGCAACGGCAGGCTGATCAACGGCAGCATCGTGGACACGCCGCCGCTTGGTTTCAGCTACGTGGAAGGTTCGCTGAGCGTGACCGACGGCGACAACCAGGCCACGGCCGTAGGCCAGAGCCCCCTGCGCTTCGAAGGCCTGGATATCGAACCCGGCCAGACCGCCACGCTGATGTATGCGATGCGCGTGGGCGCGGGCGTGCGCCCAGGCGTGCAACGCAACCTGGCCCAGGCCTTCACCCAGAGCGGCGCGCCGATCTCCAACAGCAGCACCGCTGCGGTCACCCTGGTGGCCGATGCGCTGGTCGACGACAGCCTGTTGATCGGCACCGTGTTCGACGATCGCGACGGCGATACCTGGCAGGACAGCGCGGCGCTGAGCGGCGTGCGCGTGCAGGGCGGTTTTGCTTCCGGTGCTTACGTGGCCAACTCGACCACCGTGGATCGTGGCATGGGTGCGCAACCGGAAGCCGACGCCAGTTCGCCGTTGCTGCACGGCATCGACGTGGGCGCCATCGGTGCGCGCCAGTCGATCGCCGATCCGGTCGAACACCACCAGGTCGTGATCCGCCAGCGTCTGAACCAGCCTGCCTTCACCAACGACTTCGTGCTGACCAGCGCGCAGGGCGTCACCGTACGTATGGATGCCGCCGGCAAAACCACCGTGGAGAAGAGCGGCGAAGCGGCCAAGGGCCTCAACGCGGCCGAACCGAAAGTGGAGCGTCGCATTGCGCAGGGCGAGGGCGGTTACGTGGTGGATTACGTGATCAGCAACCTCGGCATCGATGAACGCGGCGTTCCGGGCGTGCGTATCGCTTCGGTGGAAGGCCTGCTGATCGAGACCGACCAGTTCGGGCGCTACCACCTGGAAGGCATCGCCGGTGGCGATAGCGGCCGCGGCCGCAACTTCATCCTCAAGGTCGATCCGTCGACATTGCCGGCCGGAACGGCGTTCACCACCGACAACCCGCTGGTGCGCCGCATCACTCCCGGACTTCCGGTGCGTTTCGACTTCGGCGTCAAGCTGCCGGTCGAGGAAGTGCAGGGCGGCGAACAGCAGGTGGAGCTGGAACTGGGCGAAGTCATCTTCGCTCCGGGCAGCGCCAAGCTGCGCGATCAATACCTGCCGGTGATCGAACAAATCGCCGCCAAGGTGGCCGAGTACCGCGGCGGCGAAGTGCTGGTCAGCGCCAATGGCGATACCGAAAGCCTCGCTTTCGATCGCGCCAGCGCGGTGAAGGACGCACTGGTGAGCTACGTGCCCGCCGACATCGCCAAGGCATTGACGGTCAGCGTGCGCACCGAGCTGGACGATCCGTCGTCCTTGCTCGTCGGCATCGCCGAAGGCGGCCCGCTGCTGGGCACGGTGCTGTTCGATACCGACAAATCGACGGTCAAGCCGCAGTTCCTGCCGCTCCTGGACAAGGTGGCTGCCTATCTGGACGAAAAAGGAGGAGGAGCGATAGCGATCGTCGGCCATGCCGATCCGCGCGGTTCCGATGCCTACAACGCGGCGCTGGGTATGCGTCGTGCCAAGGCGGTTTACGAAGCGGTTGCCGCCAAGTTGAGTCCTGCCGTGCGCGCCAAGGTGCGTGTCGAGTCCAGTAACGATCCGGCAGCCCCTGCCGGTACCGGCAAGTAAGGGGGCTGGATCATGAAGATGAAGATGAAACTACTCGACTACACCCTGATCAGCTTGCTGGCGGGCATGACGCCGCTGGCGGTTGCGCAGCAGGCGGCTCCGGTCGCGGCCGGCAAAACGGAAGGCGCCGCGCAGACGCCGGAAGTCGATTGCACCGACGCCGGTTGCAGTTCGCAGGACGGCCTGCTGTTCCGGTTGCGCACGCGCGGCGAACGCAAGCCGGTGGTTGCCGCCGGCGCAAACGCATCGTCGGAAGCGCTGCAGCCCGATCGCCGCGTGACCGTGGCCATGGAACAACCCGGCAAAGCCGTGGCCAAGGGCAAGTTCTCCATCCAACTGGCCAATGGCGGCGCGATCTGGGCCACCGAGGATCCCGCGCTTGGCCAGCCCGAGCTCTCGATCTCCGCACCGGGCATCGTGCCGTTCGACGGCACCGCCATCACCAAGCCTGTGCAGTTCTACACGCGCAGCAATTACTCCACGTTCGTGAAGCGCTACCAGCTGACGATCTACCGCGCCAGCGACGCCGACCTGATCGATCCCCTGGTCACGCTGCCGATGGACGTGGGCAACATCGTATCGGCCGAATGGGACGGAACCCTGCCGGCGAAATACCGTTTCCGCGCCGGCGACGAGCTGGTCTACGTGCTGCGCGCCTTCGATGCCGAAGGCAATTTCGACGAAACCTATCCCAGCAAGCTGCAACTGGTTTCGCCGGAAGAAGCCGAGCGCGGCGGACAAGCCCTGCGCGACACCACCGAGAAGTATCTTGGCACCGCGCTGAGCATCGACCAGGCCCAGACGCAAAGCCTGATCGACGACGCGTTCGCCCAGAACGGGCTGCGCCAGCAGAACATCCCCATCTACGGTTCGCGCATCCGCATCCAGGGCCGCAACCTGCCCCAGGGCTACGCGCTGAAGATCAACGGCGACAACTATCCGGTCGATATGGAACGCAAGTTCACGGCCGAATATCTGGTGCCGGTCGGGCAGCATGCGTTCGACATCGAGATCCAGGGCGGCGCGCCGCGCCTGGATGGAGCGCCGGCGACCACGTCGCAGAATTCGACCGCCCACCACACGCTCAACGTGGATGTCACCGGACGCTATTTCTTCGGCGTCGGCCTGGCCGATGTGACTATCTCCCAGAACAAGATCGGCGGTTCGGCCGATCCGTCGCTGGTGGACCCGCGCTACGACGACGATGTGATCAGCGATGGCCGCCTGGCGTTCTACGGCAAGGCCAAGTTCAAGGGCAAGTATCTGCTGACGGCGCAGGCCGACACTACCGAACGCGACCTGGAGCATCTGTTCGACGGTTTCACCAACGCCGACCCGCAGGACGTCTTCCGCCGCCTCGATCCGGATCTTTATTACCCGGTCTACGGCGACGACTCCACGACCTATCGCGACGTGGACACCATGGGCCGTTTCTATCTGCGCATGGATTGGGACAAGAACCAGGCGTTGTGGGGCAATTTCTACACCGGCTTCACCGGTACCGAGTACGCGCAGTACGTGCGTTCGCTGTACGGCGCGGCGCTCAACTGGCGTTCGCGCGCGACCAACGCCTGGGGCGATCCGGGCACCGAAGTGCGCGCGTTCGCTTCCGAAGCGCAGACCGCCCCCGGCCACAGCGAATTCATCGGCACCGGCGGCAGCCTGTACTACCTGAAGCATCAGGATGTGCTGCCGGGTTCGGACGTGGTGGTGCTGGAAATACGCGACCTGACCACCGGCCGCGTCGAGAACCGCATCCCGATGACCCGTGGTGCCGATTACGAAATCGACGAGATGCAGGGCCGTCTGCTGCTGACGCGCCCGCTGTTGCAGATCACCCGCGACAACATTCCCACCTTGACCCGCGACACGCCGCTGGACGGCTTCGAGCAGCGCCTGGTGGTGGATTACGAATGGGTACCGTCGGGTTTCGATCCGGACGATGTCACCGCCGGCGTGCGCGCCAAGCACTGGTTCGGCGATCACCTGGGCGTGGGCGCCACTTACGTGGACGAAAACCGCGCAGGCGAGGACTACACCCTGGCCAGCGGCGACATCACGTTGCAAGCGGGCAAGGGCACCTACCTCAAGGCCGAATACACCCAGACCGAATCGTTCAGCGCACCGGTGTTCTTCTCCGACAACGGCGGTTTCACCTTCACCCAGCTCAATCCGGTCGGTCCGCGCGAAGGCCAGGCCAAGTCGGTCGAAGCGCGCGTCAACTTCAAGGAACTCGGCTGGACCGAACAGGATTGGAGCGCGGGTGCGTGGTGGCGCGATGTCGGCGCCGGCTATTCCATCAGCCGCTACGACAACGGCCTGGACATCACCGAAGTCGGCGCCGAGGTGCTGGGCCAGTTCACGCCCAACACCGGCCTCTACGCGCGCTTCAGCAAGGCGGAACGCGGCGATGAAACCCTGACCCAGGCGCAAGTCACCGCGGAATGGCGCATCAGCGACCACAGCACGCTGAGCGGTGAGGTCCGCCGGGTCGAGGAAGACCGCTTGCTCGGCGAAGTGGCCGGCACGCTCGGTGCGGTGAAGTACACCCACCGTTTCGGCACGTCGCTGGACGTCTACGGCACCGCGCAGGTGACGCTGGACGATGATGGCGGCCAGTATGCGGACAACGATGCCTTCACTTTGGGCGGCAAATATCTGTTCGGCGATCTGTCGTCGGTCGGTGCGGAAATCAGCACCGGCGATCGCGGCGATGCGGCCACGGTCAATGCGGAATACCGCCTGGCGCCGGAACATACGATCTACGGCGGCTACACCTATTCGACCGACACCACCGCCTACGACTCGCTGTTCAATCCGAACCGGCAGAATGGTTGGACGCTGGGCCAGCGTTGGCGCCTGTCTAACCAGGTCAATCTGTTCAACGAAAGCCAGTTCCTGAAAACCCCGGCCGAATCCGGCCTGGCCCACACCTTCGGCATGGATTTCTATCCGTCGCAGGGCTGGACCACCGGCTTCACCCTGCAGTCCGGCGAACTGACCGGTGCGCAGGGCGTGGTCGACCGGCGCGCGGTCAGCATCAACGGCGGACGCACCTCGCCCGACACCGACTGGAACAGCAAGCTTGAATGGCGCAAGGACACCGGCGCCGAGCAGCGCGAGCAGTGGGTCAGCACCAACCGCTTCACCCACAAGTTCAACGAAAGCTGGCGCATCGCCGCACGCCTGAACTATTCGGACACCGACGACGAACTGAATCCGCAAGCCGGCGCCAAGTTCATCGAAGGCAACGTGGGTTTCGCTTGGCGTCCGTGGAACAGCACGCGCTGGGGCGTGTTCGGCCGTTACACCTACCTCTACGATCTGTCCACGCTGGACCAGATCAACGGCGTCGATTACGACCAGCGCTCGCAGGTGTTCTCGCTGGAAGGCGTGTACAAGCTGGATACGCACTGGGAGTTCGCCGGCAAACTGGCGCGGCGCGAGGGCGAAGTGCGTTTCGGACGTGGTGTCGGCGCCTGGACGGACTCGGCCACTACCTTCGCCTCCGGACAGATCCGTTACGAGCTGCGCACGCAGTGGCACGCGTTGGCCGAGTATCGCTGGCTGGACGTGAAAGACGGCGGCACCCGCAGCGGCTACCTGGTCGGCGTGGACCGCGACCTCAACAAGAACTTCCGCGTGGGCGTGGGCTACAACTTCACCGATTTCAGCGACGACCTCACCGATTTCGATTACGACCACAAGGGTTTCTTCATCAACATCGTGGGTAGCTATTGATGAATCCGCATTCGGATATCCGGATCGTCCGGGCCCGTGCACGTAGCGGGCTGAATTCAGTCGGTCAGTTGTTCTGCGGACTGCTGGGCCTGGCCATGCTGTTCTGCTCTTCGCAAGCCGATGCGCAGAACCTGATCGGAAATCCGGGTTTCGAGGCCAATCCTCCCCCGGCGTTCGGCAACAACATCGGCTACCCGATCACGCCGTGGACCCTCGGTGCAGGCAACAGCTCGAACGTGGTCAAGGTGGATGGCGGTGCAACCTTCAACTACGGCACTAGCGGCCCCAGGCTGGACGCGGACCCCGCGACCGGCGTAGGCGTTCGGCAGCACTATCTGGATATCGCCAGCGGGTCCAATGACTTCTATCAGTCTTTCACCGTACCGGCATGCGGGGGAACGCAGCCGGGCGTGACCCGGCAAGCGGCTTTTTCGGGTTGGTTCTCGACGCGCGACAACCTGTCCGCCGCAACGGCCAGCATTTCCATCAGGCAGGGCGTGGGTACCGCGGGCGCAGTCCTGGCAACGGCCAGCGCAAGCCTCCCGGCGCCGGTCCCGCCGGTGACTTCGGGCACCGCTCCCTGGGTGCAGGTATCGGGGGTCGTCGATATCCCTGCCGGAACCACGGTCTCCTATGTGGTCTCCATGGACAACAACGCGAACTTCGATCAGGCGGCCCTGAGTTTTTCGACCAACCAGTGCGTTCCCGCACAGTTGACGCTGGTGAAGGCATGGTCGAACGCATCGGCAGGCGACGATGCCACGCTGACCATTTCGCGCGGCGGCACCGTGATCGATACGCTGGTCTCCGATGCGGGCGCGGCAAACGAAACCGATACCGACAGCACGCCGGTGACGGTCTACGGCGGGGAAACGCTGGTCCTCGCCGAGACCTTGGCTGGTTCGAACACGGGTCTGTACAACGGTGCGCTGACCTGCACGGGCGACGGAATATTGAGCGGCAACACCTTGGTCGTGGGCAATAGCGGTACCGCCGTTGTCTGCAGATATACCAATACCCGCAGGGCCTCGGGCCTGATGATCACAAAGACCAACACACCTGGGACGAATGGCGACATAGATCAGGCCTCGGACACAGTGACCCGGGGCGTCCCCACCACCTACAGCATCGTCGCGGCCAATACCGGCCCTGACGCGGCCGACGGGGCGAGGTTGCGGGATCCCGTATCGACCGGTCTGACCTGCACCACGGCGACATGCGCGGTGACTACGGGAACCGCGGCCTGTCCTGCCGCAACCGGCGCGGCGCTGGTGACGGAGTTGCAATCGGCGGCTGGTGTGGCCATTCCCGCTTTGTCGGCCAACAGTTCGGTCACCGTGACTTTGATCTGTACGGCGCAATAACGGGGCAGGAAGATTCGATCCGCCCTCGGCAGCGCGTGCGGCCCGTACCCAGGTATGCGCGATGCCCGGACCAGCCATCTTCGGCCCGACGTGCGCGGTCCGGCCACGGGGCGCGTTTTTTTTGCGGCCGTGCATGTCGAAGCGATGAACCGCCGATTCCACCGTCATACGCAGGTGCGGCCGGCGTGGCATGCTGTGGCCCCGATCGCCAGACAGGCCATGGATGAAACTCGCCATTCTCTCGCGCAACAGCAAGCTTTATTCCACCAGGCGTCTGGTGGAAGCGGCGCGCGTGCGCGGCCATACCGTGCGCGTCCTCGATCCTCTTCGCTGTTACATGCGCATCGCCAGCGATGGTTTCAGCATGCATTACAAGGGCAAACCGATCGCCGGTTACGACGCGGTGATCCCGCGTATCGGCGCCTCCATCACGCGCTACGGCACCGCCGTGCTGCGCCAGCTCGAAATGATGGGCAGTTACACGCCCAATCCTTCCGATGCGATCCTGCGCGCGCGCGACAAGCTGCGCGCGCACCAGTTGTTGGCCGCCCAGGGCATCGGCATGCCGATCACGGTCTTCGGCGACAATCCGGACGACACCGTGGACCTGCTGTCCATGCTGGGACCGCCGCCGCACGTCATCAAACTCAACGAAGGCACTCAGGGGGCGGGAGTGATGCTGACCGAAAAACCCTCCGCCTCCCGCAGCGTGATCGAGGCGCTACGCGGGCTCTACGCCAATTTCGTGGTCCAGGAATTCATCGGGGAAGCCCAGGGCGCCGATCTGCGCTGTTTCGTGGTGGGCGACCGGGTGGTGGCTTCGATGCGGCGGCAGGCGCCGGAAGGGGATTTCCGTTCCAATCTGCATCGGGGAGGCACCGCCGAGCCGGTGGAAGCGAGTCAGGCCGAAAAGGACGTCGCAGTGCGCGCGGCGCGTAGCCTGGGACTCAACGTGGCCGGTGTGGACCTGATCCGGGCGCAGCGCGGCCCGCTGGTGCTGGAGGTCAATTCGACCCCGGGGTTGGAAGGTATAGAGCAGGTGGGCGCCGAAGATGTGGCGGGCGCCATTATCGATCACATAGTGGTATCAAGAAAAAGTAATTCATTAAAAATCAATTAGTTAATATATAAATTCAAGCCTTCACGTCAACTTAACCTAATTTTTTTAACGGCCGTTTAATCGCCACCAGCGTAGCGTCTGCCGACCGCAAGTCTGTGCTCTCAAGCTATCGTCAGTGGCTACGGGAAGCAGGGTTACGGTAATCGGGCAACTCTTTGGCCCAAGCGGGTGTCTACCCGCTTGGGTCTTTTTGTTGCGGGCCGGGTCGCTCAATCTTTGGCAGCTGTGCAAGAATCGAGGCTCCGCGCGCTCGAATCACGGCAGCGGCAATGGCTCCGGGTGGCCGTCTGGCGATCCGGTTAATGAGTAAGCATCAACATGGAGCGGAAGAATGTACCGATTAGTTGCAGCGGCTTTGCTGATCGCAGTGTTCCCCCTTGCGCAGGCGAGCATCAGCCAGACCGGACCTGGCAAACAGAAGTCCGAGCTCAACTTGGAGAAGAACGCTTTCGCAGACCAAAGCGCGCGGATAATCGAGCAATTGGCGGACGGTGAGACCTATAGCGAAATCAGCGCGGAAAACCGAGCCAAAGTGAGGGACGCACTGAACAGGATAGACAGCCAGCTCCAGGCGGCCGGTGGCGTGGAGGGTTTGACCGCACAGCAAAAGGCGGAGGTATTCAACGATCAGGAGCTGATCAACACACTTCTGACAAAAGCAGGCGAGGACAGCCGGCTGGTCTGCAGCCGCGAAAAGAAAGTGGGTTCACACCGCCAAACGACCCAATGCATGACAGTAGCGGAGCGGAAACGCGCGCACGAGGATGCGCAAAGTGCGATACGCAACATCAGAGTCCCCACCCTTGAAGCAAGATAAAGGCTGAAAAACAGTGCGAATCCTGGTTATCGAAGACAACAGCGACATCGCGGCGAATCTCGGGGACTATCTCGAAGACCGCGGCCACACCGTGGATTTCGCGGCCGACGGCGTGACCGGCCTGCACTTGGCGGTCGTGCATGACTTCGATGCCATCGTGCTGGACCTCAACCTTCCAGGCATGGATGGCCTGGAAGTCTGCCGCAAGCTGCGCAACGAGGCGCGCAAGCAGACGCCCATACTCATGCTCACCGCGCGCGATACGCTGGACAACAAACTGGCCGGTTTCGATTCGGGCGCCGACGACTATCTGATCAAGCCGTTCGCGTTGCAGGAAGTCGAGGTCCGCCTGAATGCGTTGTCGCGCCGCGGCAAGGGCGTGCAGACGCGCGTGCTGGAGGTGGGCGAGCTGGAATACAACCTGGACACGCTGGAAGTGCGCCGCCAGGGCAAGCTGCTGCAGCTTAATCCCACCGCGCTGAAGATCCTGCAGGCGTTGATGGAAGCCTCGCCTGCGGTGGTCACCCGCCAGGAGCTGGAAACCCGCGTGTGGGGCGAAGAGCTGCCGGATTCGGATTCGCTACGCGTGCACATCCACGGCCTGCGCGCGGTGGTCGATAAGCCGTTCGATACGCCGTTCATCCAGACCCGGCATGGCATTGGTTACCGGATAGCCGCGCCGGATGCCTGAAACAACAGAGACTTCAACACGGCGGCGGCCGGCACGATTCAGGCGCCGGCTTCGCAGCCGCATCATTCTATCGTTCGTGCTGCTAGGCTTCGGGCTGACTGCCCTGTTTGCATTCGCCACCAACTGGACCCGTACGAGGGTCGAGAGCCAGTTGGTGGAAGATCTGATGAGCCGCAACATTGATCAGTTTGCGAAGCAGTTTCAACGCGACCCCGGAAACCCTCAGTTTGCAGTTGATCAGATTAGGGCCTTCGTTTACACGCCGGACAAATTTGAATCCGTACGCAAGAACAAACAGGAGTGGTATGCCCTCAATGATGGTATCCACAGTTTGATAGGAGCCGACGAGCAAGGTAAGCCGTTTGCTTACAAGTTGGCAGTGCGTAAAACCCCATCTGCTTGGTTCTTTCTGGCTTATGACACCAGTGAGTCGATTCGGGGCGAACAGCAGTTCAATCGAGCCATCTATCTGTCGGTAATATTTTTCACGCTGCTCTCCTTGGTGGTCGGTTGGTGGGCGGCATCAAGGGTCATGAGTCCGGTTTCCGAACTCGCTGCGCGCCTTCGCTCCTATCGTGGCAGCAGCAATCCCAAGCCATTGGCTGCCCATTTCCCCGAAGACGAGGTGGGCGAACTGGCCAAGGCGCTCGACGACTACTCCGCACGTCTTACCGAAGTAGTGCAGCGCGACCGAGAATTCAACGCCGACGTCAGCCACGAGTTGCGCACGCCACTGGCAGTGATACGCGGTGCGACCGAATTGCTGCTGGCCCGACCCGGGTTGGATGAAAAAGTGCAGCAACGGCTCTATCGCATCCAGCGCGCGGAACAGCAATGCACCGACCTGATCGGATCGCTGCTGCTGCTGTCGCGCAACGAGCGCGGACAGGGCAACACGCTGGTGGCGCGCGTCGCCGAACAATTGCTGGATGCGCACCGTGCGCAATTGGGAAACAAGCCCTTGACTCTGCGCATGGAAGGCGAGAGCGGATTGACCGTAGATGCGCCCGAATCGGCAGTTTCAGTGGCGCTTGGCAACCTGATCGGCAATGCGGTGAAGTACACGCTGGAGGGCGACGTGGTGGTGCGGCTGCTGGCCGACAGCGTGGAAGTCATCGATTCCGGTCCGGGACTGAGCCCTGAAGACGCAGCCCGCCTGTTCGAACGCGGGTATCGCGGCACCCATGCCGGTCATTCGCAGGGTGGCGGCATCGGTCTGTCCATCGTCAGCCGTCTTTGCGAGCTTTACGGCTGGCAAGTGGGCGTACGGCCGGGCGAAACACGTGGCGTGGTCGCCACGTTGAAGTTCACCGCTGCTTGACTCTCCTTGTAGAGCCGAGCTTGCTCGGCTGCTTTGTGCGCGAATGAAAGCAGCCGAGCAAGCTCGGCTCTGCAAGGATATCGCCAGGAATTGAACTCACGGTCTTGGCGCGGAGCTTGTCTGAGCGCTCTTGGCGGCAATCTGGAGTTGCCGGGAAACGTCGATCCAGCAGCACAAGATCCTGCCCGACGAGTCGTGGGAGCGGCGTCCCGCCGCGAGCTCTTGTTCTGCTTTTCTGGCTGCAAGAAAGCAAAGCTCGCGGCGGGACGCCGCTCCCGCGGTTGGGCCGCCATTGGAACTTTGAACAGTGCGCGGGGAAAGTCCAGCGCTACAGCGAGACGATCACAGGTAATCCAGCCACCCGTGCTTGTCCTCGGTACGCCCTTCGAACAAACCGAAGAACAGATCCTGGATCTTCTTGGTCACCGGACCGGGCTTGCCATCGCCGACCGGCTTGCCGTCTACCGAGCGCAGCGGCGTGATTTCGGCCGCGGTGCCGCACATCAGCAACTCGTCGCACAGGTACAGATATTCGCGCGGAAGATCGCGTTCGACCACTTCGATACCGTTGTCGCGGGCCAGGCGGATGATCGAATTGCGGGTGATGCCCGCAAGCAACGAAGCGCTGGCGGGCGTGGTGTGCAGCGCGCCCTCGAACACCAGGAACAGGTTCTCGCCCGCGCCTTCGCTCAGCAAGCCGGTGGAAGCCAGCGCGATGCCTTCGCCATAACCGTGCCGGCGCGCCTCGCGCGTGACCAGTTGGCCCGAAAGATAATTGCCGCCGGCCTTCGCGCCCGCCGGCAGGGTATTGGGCGCGAAGCGCTGCCAGCTCGACACGCAGGCGTCGATGCCTTTCTCCATGCCGTCCTCACCCAGGTAGCGGCCGAATTCCATCGCCGCCACCGCCACGTCGATCGGCGTATCCGCCGCGATGCCGACCCCGCCGTAGCCGCGGAACACGATGGGACGCAGGTAAGCCTTGCTCAAGCCATTGACCTTGACGATTTCGCGGCACGCCTGGTTGATCTCTTCCAGCGTGTAGGGAATATCGATGTCGTAGATCTTCGCCGACTGGAACAACCGCTTGTTATGGTCGTTGAGGCGGAAGATCGCGGTACCTTTCGGCGTCTCGTAGGCGCGGATGCCTTCGAACACGGACGAGCCGTAGTGGATGGCATGCGCCATCACGTGCGTGGTGGCTTCGGCCCAGGGCTTGATGACGCCGTTGTGCCAGATTTTGTCGGGGAATTTCATGCGGGGGCTCCTGTTGGCTCCTCCTATTCTGCCAGCTGCAGCCGCCTTTGTAGGAGCGGGCCCTGCCCGCGACGCTTTTGGCGCAATGCATGTGCCCAAAAGCGTCGCGGGCAGGGCCCGCTCCTACAGGCTGATCCAGAAGCAGTTGTAGCTGCGGTGCAGGCCGAATACCGTGCGCGAGGGGGTGCTGCCGTTCTTCAAGGTCTGCTCCAGCCGCAGACCGATCGGGCGCCGCGGCGCCGCTGTCTGGGGATAGTAGCCGTCGCTGTTGTCGTCGATCACCACCCCGTCTGCATCGACGATGGGCGGCGGCTGGGGGCGCACCGGTACGATGTCCACCAGCGGACGATCGACGACGGCCTGCAGCTTGTCGAGAATGCTGTTGGCCGCCGCATTGGAAACGCCAGTCCATTGATACACGCTGGCCAGGCGATTGACGTCCTTGTTCTCCACTGCCGAGGTGATCTGATAGACCAGATCGCTCAGCGTCCGTGAACAACCCGCACGGTAGATGCCTCCCGACCCGCTTGAGCTGCCAGGCGTGACCTGCGGCAACCGGTCCATGGCCCCGATATCCTCGCAACGCTTGTCGGTATAGACGGTCTCGCCGCTCATGGTGGTGCAGCGTTGTACTTTCTGCGCGAATGCCGGTGTCGCCGCGCCATACAACAGGGCAGCACCGGACAATGAAACCGTGAGCAAGAGCGAACGCATCGGCGTGCAGCCTAACCCGTCGCCATCGGGCGAGGGAAGCACCACCTTTGCGTCGGTTCAGTCGAGCCGGCTCAATACCGATTGCGTGGGCTTGGCCAGGTTGAGTGTGTAGAAATGCAGCGCCGGGGCGCCGCCGGCGATCAGGCGCTGGCACAGGCCAGCGACCACATCGGCGCCGAACTCGCGGATGCTGTCCGCGTCATCGCCCAGGGCCTGCATGCGCTTGCCGATCCAGCGCGGTATTTCCGCGCCGCAGGCCTCGGAGAAGCGCTTGAGCTGGGTGTAGTTGGAGATGGGCATGATTCCTGGAATGATCGGAATCTGCACGCCCAGCTTGCGCACGGCATCGACGAAGTGGAAATAGGCGTCGGCGTTGTAGAAATACTGGGTGATGGCGCCATCGGCGCCGGCGTCGACCTTGGCCTTGAAGTGCTTCAGGTCGGTCAGCGCGTCGTCGGACTGGGGATGGGTTTCCGGATAGGCGCCCACTTCGATATGGAAGGCGTCGCCATGCTCGGCACGGATGAACTGGATGAGTTCGGAGGCGTAGCGCAAGTCGCCTGGATGGCCCATGCCCGAGGGCAGGTCGCCGCGCAGCGCGACGATGCGCTTGCAGCCCAGGGCGCGGTAGAGACGCAGCAATTCGCGGATTTCCTCGCGGCTGCCGCCGACGCAGGAAAGATGCGGCGCGGCATCGAAGCCGTGGGTCTGGTTGAGATGGCGGACGGTTTCGGAGGTGTAGCTGAGCGTGGAGCCGCCGGCGCCGAAGGTGCAGGAAACGTATTCCGGCGAATACGCTTTGAGTTTTTCCGCAGTACGGTCCAACTGCGAACGTTGTTCGTCGGTCTTGGGCGGATAGAACTCGAAGGAAACGGGTGTGCGCATTGGCCAGGTCCGCGTGCGTGCAGTCGGGAGTCGCTCCCAGAACGAATCGTCATCCCCGCGAAGGCGGGGACCCAGCGACTTTCCCATTTCGCCGAAGAGCAAAGTCCCTGGGTTCCCGCCTTCGCGGGAATGACGGCCGAAAAATTACGCTTGAACAAAGACGGCAAAAAACAGGGCGGCGAACCGGAGAACGCCGCCCCTTCGATCAGTAGCGGTAATGCTCCGGCTTGTACGGCCCGTCCACGTTCACGCCCAGGTACGCGGCCTGTTCGGCTGTCAGCGTGGTCAGCTTGACGCCGATCTTCTCCAGGTGCAGACGCGCCACTTCCTCGTCCAGTTTCTTGGGCAGGATGTACACGGTCGGCTCGTACTTGTCCTTGTTCGCCCACAGGTCGATCTGCGCCAGGGTCTGGTTGGAGAACGAGTTGGACATGACGAAGCTGGGGTGGCCGGTGGCGCAGCCCAGGTTGACCAGGCGGCCTTCGGCCAGCAGGAAGATCGCACGGCCGTCGGGGAAGGTGTATTTGTCCACCTGCGGCTTGATGTTGAGTTTGGTGACGCCGGGGAACTCGTTCAGCGCGTCGACCTGGATCTCGTTGTCGAAGTGGCCGATGTTGCAGACGATGGCCTGGTCCTTCATGTGGCTCAGGTGCTCGATGGTCAGCACGTCCTTGTTGCCGGTGGTGGTGACGTAGATGTCGCCGCGGCCCAGGGTGCTTTCCACGGTGTTGACTTCGAAACCTTCCATCGACGCCTGCAGGGCGTTGATCGGGTCGATCTCGGTGACCACCACGCGGGCGCCGTAAGCGCGCAGGCTGTGGGCCGAGCCCTTGCCGACGTCGCCGTAACCGCAGACCACGGCGACCTTGCCGGCCAGCATCACGTCCATGGCGCGCTTCAGGCCGTCGGCCAGCGATTCGCGGCAGCCGTACAGGTTGTCGAACTTGGATTTGGTCACCGAGTCGTTGACGTTGATGGCCGGGACCAGCAGCGATTTGTTCTCGACCATCTGGTACAGGCGGTGCACGCCGGTGGTGGTTTCTTCCGAAACGCCCTTCCAGTCCTTGACCACGGTGTGCCAGAAGCCGGGACGTTCCTTGGCCACGCGCTTGAGCAGGTTCTTGATCACGCCTTCCTCGTGCGAGGAAGCGGGTTCGTCCACCCACTTGGAGCCGTTTTCCAGCTCATAGCCCTTGTGGATCAGCAGGGTGACATCGCCGCCGTCGTCGACGACCAGCTCCGGACCCTTGCCGCCCGGGAAGGTCAGCGCGTCCAGAGTGCAGTCCCAGTATTCCTCCAGCGACTCGCCCTTCCAGGCGAACACCGGCGTGCCGGTGGCGGCGATGGCCGCGGCGGCGTGGTCCTGGGTGGAGAAGATGTTGCACGAGGCCCAGCGCACATCGGCGCCGATGTCCTTCAGCGTCTCGATCAGCACCGCGGTCTGGATGGTCATGTGCAGCGAGCCGGTCACGCGCACGCCATTGAGCGGCTTGGCGGCGGCGTACTTCCGGCGGATCGACATCAGACCCGGCATCTCGTGCTCGGCGATGTCCAGTTCCTTGCGGCCCCAATCGGCCAGGGAGATGTCGGCGACCTTGTAGTCGCCGTCGGTCGAGAATTTGCGTACTGCGTTCATGGCATTGCTCCGGGTTCTTGCGATTTGGATCGCATGTTATCCGGGCGCCGTTGCAGGAACATTCCACCGAGCCTGGCCGGACTCCAGTGGTCTCGGTCGCAGCGCCCCTCGGCGAAGGCCGGGTATTATATCTCTCATTCGCGATGAAAGGATATACGGGGAGATGCGGCGGTGTCCGGCCATGACCCAAGGCGGTTGCCCGGTCAGGTCAGCCCGGCGGACACCGTCGCCGAATGGCAGGTTCCCGTAGGGGATATCTGGGTGACTCGGAAGAGACACGCTAGCGCCCATTCTGCTGTCCTGGGACAAGCGGCCGCCCCCGATGCCGCATTGCACAAAACGCCCGCGGCTTCGGTTAGGCTTCGGCCTCCCACCTGCTTTGCGAGACGCAATTGCTGATGAACGACCCACGCAGCCTCGAATTCGCCGCTCCCGACCTGCCGTTGCGCGACGACGTGCGGCGCCTGGGTGCGTTGGTAGGCGACATGCTGGCCGAACAGGTGTCTCCGCAATTCCTGCAGGAAGTGGAAAAGGTCCGCACCACCGCCATCGCCCGGCGCCAGGGCGACGAGCCGCCCGCATCGCTGGCGGGGTTGCTGGCCGGGCTGGAGCCGCATCGCGCCGAGGCGCTGATCCGCGCCTTCAGCGCCTATTTCCAGGTGGTCAACATCGCCGAGCGCGTGCATCGCATCCGCCGCCGCCGCGATTACCAGCGTGCCGGCAGCGCGCCGCAGCCCGATGGCCTGCACGATGCGCTGATCAAACTGAAAGCGCAGGGCGTGACCTTGGAGGAACTGGCCGAGTGGTTGCCCCGCGTCGACATCGAACCGGTGTTCACCGCCCACCCGACCGAAGCGGTGCGCCGCGCGCTGCTTGAGAAGGAGCAGCTGATGGTCGCCAGTCTGATCAACGACCTGGACGGCCAGCGCACGCCGGGCGAGCGCGCCACCGATATCGCGCGTTTCCGCATGGCGTTGACTTCGTCGTGGCAGACCGCCGATTCCTCTCCGGTGCGTCCGGGTGTGGAAGACGAGCGCGAGCATGTCGGCTTCTATGTCACCAACGTTCTGTACCGGGTCATGCCGGTGTTGTACGAAACCCTGGAGACTTCGCTGCTCGAGACCTTCGGCAAGGCCATCGATGTGCCGCGGCTGCTGCGCTTCGGCACCTGGGTGGGCGGCGACATGGACGGCAATCCCAATGTCGACGGGAGCACCATCGCGGCGACCCTGCGCGCGCAGCGCCGTTCCGTGCTGCAGTTGTACCTGAAGGAGCTGCGCCAGCTGACCACGCTCCTGAGCCAGTCCAAGGACATGGTCGGCGTATCGCCCGACGTCGAAGCGCAGGTCGAACGTTACCGTGCATTGCTGCCGCAGGCGGCCGCGCGCTCCAAGCCGCGCCATGCCGACCAGCCTTACCGCCTGCTCAACGATCTGATGCGCGCGCGCCTGCAAGCTACCCTGGAGGATGCGCCCGAAGGCTATTCGACGCCGCGCGAATTCGCCGACGACGTCGACCTGATCCTGCACAGCCTGGAACAGAACCGCGGCGTGCATGCCGGCTGGTTCGCGGTGCGCCGGCTGGCTTGGCGAGTGCGCAGTTTCGGCTTTCACCTGGCGCGGTTGGACGTACGCCAGGAATCCAGCGTGCATGCGCGCGCCGTCGCCGCCGCGTTGAAAGACGAGGGCTGGGAGTCGCGCGACGCAGTGGAAAGAGGAACCCTGCTGGGACCGTATGCGAGCGGCGAAACGCCGTTGCCGCACAACGACGACGAGATCGGCCTGCGTATGGATGCGGTGTTCGCCGCGCTCGCCGAAGCGCGGCGGCTGCACGGCACCGATGCGCTGGGCGCCTACATCATCAGCATGGCCCACAACCGGGCCGACGTACTGACGGTGCTCGCATTGGCGCGGCGTGGCGGGCTGGTGGACGAGAACGGGAACGTTCCGCTCGATATCGCTCCGCTGTTCGAAACGGTCGACGACCTTCAGCATGGCCCGGACACCCTGCGCGACCTGCTAGCCGATCCGGTCTACCGCACCCACCTTGAGGCGCGCGACAACGTGCAGATGGTGATGCTGGGCTATTCGGACAGCGGCAAGGACGGCGGTATCGCCGCTTCGCGCTGGGGACTGCAGCGCGGACAGGTGGAACTGCTGCAGGCGGCCAAAGAATTGGGCATCAAGCTGACCTTCTTCCACGGCCGCGGCGGCTCCATCAGCCGCGGCGGCGGCAAGACCACGCGCGCCGTGGACGCGTCGCCGCGCGGCAGCGTGGACGGCCGTCTGCGCGTGACCGAGCAGGGCGAGGTGATCCACCGCAAATACGGCATCCGCGCGCTGGCGCTGCGTTCGCTGGAACAGGCGACCGGCGCGGTGCTGGTGTCCAGCCTGCGTCCGCGTCCGCTGGAACCGCGCGAAGCGAAGTGGCGCGAAGCGATGGATACGGTGGCCATGGAAAGCACGCGGGCGTACCGCGGTTTCGTGGATGCGCCGAAGTTCATGGACTATTTCCGCAACGCCACGCCGATCGACGTGATCGAACGCATGACGCTTGGGTCGCGTCCTTCCCGACGCCTGGGCGAGGATGCGGCGTTGACCAATCTGCGCGCGATTCCGTGGGTGTTCGCCTGGAGCCAGTCGCGCGCGGTGATTCCGGGCTGGTTCGGGGTGGGCAGCGGGCTGCAGGCGGTGATCAAGGCCGGCGGTGAGGAGACACTGCGCGAGATGGCGCGCGATTGGCCGTTCTTCAAGACGTTCCTGGACGACATTTCCATGGTGCTGGCCAAGGGCGATCTGAGCATCGCGGCGATGTTCTCGCGCATGGCGGGTCCGTTGCACGACGAGTTCTTCCCGTTGATCGAACGCGAGCTGGCGTTGACCAAGAAGTGGGTGCTGCGGCTCAACGACAACGAGTGGCTGCTGCAGAACGACCAGCGCCTGGCGCTGTCGATCCGCTTGCGCAATCCTTATGTGGATCCGATCAGTGTGCTGCAGGTGGACCTGTTGAAGCGCTGGCGCGAAAGCGGGCGCAACGACGATGCGTTGCTGCGGGTGCTGGTGGCGAGCGTGAATGGCGTGTCGCAGGGTGTGCAGAATACGGGCTAGCGTCACTACCGGCATACGTCGATGTACTGCCGTGCAGAACAGGCTCGGGATACCGTCAGTCGTCATCCCAGCGCAAGCTGGGATCCATTTTGATCTTGATTTTGCACCTGCTTCTGCATTTGCTTCTGCCTCCTCCCTTGCGCGCAGCGCAGGGGAGGATTGAGGAGGGGTGTTCTTGATCTTGCTTTGTTTTTTTATTTTTACTTCGAAGCAAAAGCGTTTCGCGTTTTGCGCGAGTCACCCTTCGACAAGCTCAGGGCATGCTTTTCTTTGAACGGCAAAGAAAAGTAACCAAAAGAAAGCCGCCCCCGTATCAAGTACGGGGCAGGCTCTACGTCGCGCCCGGCGATGAAGCCGCCGGGTCCGCAAGCAGGCCGGGAATTTCCGTAAGACACATCCCTGTATCAAGTACAGGGCAGGCTCTGTGTCTACGGAAACGGCGCACATCCTTGTGCGCCGCCCTTGCGGGGTTTATCCCGGCCTGCTTGCCGCGTCTCACGGGGTTTGGTGCAGGATCAAAGGCAAAAGCAGAAGCAGCGCACTGTCAGCCGCAAGTGCGCATCGTGCGCCCCTACGCCAGTGCGTGATCAGGCGTCGAGCTCGTTCCAGCGCTGGTAGGCGTGCTCCAGGTCGGCCTGCAACTTTGCGGAAGCTTCGTTGTAGGCCAGTATCGCCGCGCTGTCCTGTTGGTAGAACTTCGGCTCGTTCATGGCGTCGGCGCGCGCGGCGATCTCCGCTTCGAGCTTCTCGATACGCTCCGGCAACAGCTCCAACTCGCGTGCATCCTTGTAGCTCAACTTGCGCTTGGGCGCGGCGGCCACGGCGGCGGTCTGCACCGGGCTGGGCGAGGCTTTCGCCGGCGCTGCGGATTCTGCGTTGAAAAGCGCATTCGGACGCTGGCGCACCCAGTCGGTGTAGCCGCCCACGTAGTCGGCCAGGCGGCCCTGGCCTTCCAGCACCAGCGTGCTGGTGACCACGTTGTCGATGAACTCGCGGTCATGGCTGACCAGCAGCAGCGTGCCCTTGTATTCGCCCAGCAGCTCTTCCAGAAGCTCCAGCGTTTCCACGTCCAGGTCGTTGGTGGGTTCGTCCATCACCAGCAGGTTGGAGGGTTGGGCGAACAGTTTGGCCAGCAGCAGGCGATTGCGCTCACCGCCGGACAGGCGGGTGATCGGTGCGCGTGCGCGTTCGGGCGAGAACAGGAAATCCTGCAGGTAGCCGATGATGTGCTTGCGGGTGCCGTTGACCTCGATGAAATCGCGGCCCTCGGCCACGTTCTCCAGCGCGTTCAAGCTGTCGTTGAGCTGGCTGCGGTGCTGGTCGAAGTAGGCGATCTGCAGACCCGTGCCCAATTGCACGTCACCCTGCTGCGGCTGCAGTTCGCCCAGCATGATCTTCAGCAGCGTGGACTTGCCGGCGCCGTTGGGACCGATGATGCCCACGCGGTCGCCGCGCATGATCGTAGCCGAGACGTCGTTGAGCAGTGCGCGGCCGTCATAGGCCTGGGTGACGTGATCGAATTCGATGACCTTCTTCCCCGAATTCTGCGCCGCCGATACTTCCATACGCACGTTGCCGCCCAGCTCACGACGCTGCTGCCGCTCGCGGCGCATCGCCTTGAGCGCGGTGACACGGCCTTCGTTGCGGGTGCGGCGCGCCTTGATGCCCTGGCGGATCCAGATTTCTTCCTGCGCCAGCAGTTTGTCGAAGCGTGCGTTCTCCTGCGCTTCGGCGTGCAGGCGCTCTTCGCGGCGACGCAGATAGTTTTCGTAGTCGCCCGGCCAGCTGGTGACCTGGCCGCGGTCGATTTCCACGATCCGGGTGGCCAGCGCGCGCAGGAAGCTGCGGTCGTGGGTGACGAAAACGATGCTGCCTTCGAACTGCTTGAGGAAGCCTTCCAGCCAGGCGATCGCATCGATGTCCAGATGGTTGGTGGGCTCGTCCAGCAGCAGGATATCGGGCTTGCGCACCAGCGCCTGGGCCAGCAGCACGCGGCGCTTCATGCCGCCGGAGAGCGCGGCGAAGTCGGCGTCTTCTGGCAATTCCAGCTTGGTCAGCACCTGCTGCACGCGCAGATCCAGGTCCCAGCCGTGCTGGGCCTCGATCTTTTCCTGCGCATCGCCCATGGCTTCCATGTCGCCGTCGTGCAATGCGTGGTGGTACAGCGCCAGCAGGTGGCCCAGATCGCCCAGGCCTTCCGCCACGACGTCGAACACGGTGCCGCTGGTGTCCTGCGGCACTTCCTGGGCCATGCGCGCGACCACCACGCCGTTCTGCAGGCGCACTTCGCCGTCGTCGGGCGTGATCTCGCCGGCCAGCAGCCGCATCAAGGTGGATTTGCCCGCGCCGTTGCGTCCCACGATGCAGACGCGCTCGTTGGGTTCCAGGGTGAGGTCGACGTGTTCGAGTAGGAGCGGTCCGCCGATGCTGAAATCGACGCGCTGCAGTTGCATGAGGGACATGGCGCCATTGTACAGCCCAGCTTATGCGCGGACTGCAGGAGCGGGCCCTGCCCGCGACGCTTTTTCGCCTGAAGAGCGGTCGCGGACAGGGCCCGCTCCTACAAAGAGGACAACAGATCGCCAATACCTATTGGTACAGGTAGCGCACTACGTGGAAGAACACCGGCGCGGCATATACCACCGAATCCAGCCGGTCCAGGATGCCGCCGTGTCCTTCGATCATCTCGCCCCAGTCCTTCGCCCCCAGGCTGCGCTTGACTGCCGACAGCGCCAGACCGCCCAGGAAGCCGCACACCACGATCAGCAGCGACAGCAGTGCCGATTGCAGCGGCGTGAACGGGGTGATCCACCACAACGCCGCGCCCACGCCCGCCGCGGAAAGGCCGCCGCCCATCAGGCCTTCCACCGTCTTGGAAGGGCTGACCAGCGGGGCCAGCAGGTGCTTGCCGAACAGTTTTCCGAAGACGTATTGCAGCACATCGCTCAGCTGCACCACCAGCAGCAGATAGAACAGCAGCAACAGGTTCTGGCCCTCGTAGCCCGGGATGCGCAGCAGCATCAGCGCCGGTGCATGGCTGAGGCAGTACACGGTCAGCATCAGGCCCCATTGGACCTTGGTATTGCGTTCAAGGAAGTTCTCGGTATCGCCGGACAACGCCGAAACCGCCGGCAGCAGCAGGAACCCGAACACGGGGATGCACATCACGAACAACCCGTACCAGTCGATGCCGATCAGCCAGTACTGCAATGGGATGGCGACGTAGAAGCACAGGCATAGCGACCAGTGGTCGCCGCGCCGCGTCGGCGTGAGGGTCAGAAACTCGCGCAGGGCGAAGAAAGATAGCAACGCGTAAAGCACCAGGGTGGCGGTCTTTCCCAGCAGGAAGCAGGCCGCCAGCACGCCGACCATGACCCACCACGCGCGCACCCGCGCGTTGAGGTTTTCGACTACCGGTCCCGGCCTGCTTCTGGACAGGATCCAGCCGATCAGGCTGGCCAGCAGCAGCACGCCGACGACGCCGGCGATCACCCACCAGAATTTCTGCGGCGCGCGGGCCAGGGCGGTTTGCAGGAAGCCGTCCAGGGACAGGTTTCCGGACGAAAAATCCGTAATCATGCCAACGCCTCCACAGCGCCGCGTGCGCGCTGCAGGAAATCTTCCTTGCCCTCATCCGGTTTCAGCGGCGTCGCCGGGCCGAAGCGCACGGTGCAGATCAGCGGCACCGGCAACAGGCTGCCCTTGGGCATGCTGCGGCGGGCGTTGTCCAGATGGACCGGGATCAGTTCCACGTCGGGAAAGCGCGTGGCCAGATGGAACAGTCCCGACTTGAACGGCAGCAGCCGCGTTTCGCTGTTGCGGGTGCCTTCGGGGAACAGGATCAGCGATTCTCCTGCGGCCAGCGCGTCGTACAGCGGTTGCAGCGGATCGCCTTGGCAGTGTTCGCGGTTGCGCTCGATCAGCACCGCGTTGAAACCGTTGCGGGCGACGAAATTCCGCAGACCGCTGCCCCAGTAATCGCGCGCGGCGACCGGGCGCGTGCGTTTTCGCAGCTGCGGCGGCAGCGCGGACCACAACGCCACCGTGTCCACATGGCTGGAATGGTTGGCGAAGTAGATGCGCTGCTTGCGCGTGGGTTTGGAGCCGACCCAGCGCGGATAGGCGCCGAGGAATATATGCACGAAGTAGACCAGCAGGCGGGAGAACACCGCCTCAGCCCTTCTGATGCAGCTGGCCGGCGATCGCGCGGATGCGGGTGTAGCAGGTCAGCGCCGATCCGGCGGCGATGATGGCCGCCGCCAGCAGCAAGCAATGGCGGGTTCCATTCCAGCGCCACTCCGCTGCACCGACCAGGCAGGCCACGGTCAGCACCGCCATACGGTGCGGCTTGGCCATCGGCCCGCGGAAATCCTGGGCCAGGCCCGAACTGCCGCCGAATACGCGGACATAGGCGGTGAGCGCGGCCAGCAGCGCGCCCAGCCAGCCCAGCCACGGGTGCAGTGCGGCGTAGCCCAGCGCCACGATCAGCAGGGAGTCGGCGATGCGATCGGGGAATTCGTTGTAGAGCGCGCCCGTCGGCGTCTGCTTGCCGCCTTCCACCGCGACCATGCCGTCCAGCAGGTTGCACAGCAGGCGCAGCTGCACGCAAACCGCCGCAAGCAACAGGCCTGCCGGCGAAATCCCCCAGACCAGCATCATCGCGCCGACGCCCGCGAAGAAAATGCTGACTATCGAGATCTGGTTCGGAGTGATGGAAGAGCGCGCCAGGGACGCACTGAGCGCACGCGCCCAGCTACTGGCTCGCGCGGCTATCGGCCTGCGGTTGTCGTCTTTCCCCATGCGCCAATGGTAGTGCAGAACCCGGGCGTGGACAGCCCTCGGGATCAGCGAACTGCGTGCGCCGTCACCAGACAGTCGGCCGGTAGACGTAGGTCGGGGCTACGCCCCCGACCTCGGGGAGGCGGACGCATTCGGAAGCACGCATCAACGCCATCGCTGCGCGCGTCGGCCACGTAGGCCTGCCCCGCACTTGATAGGGGGACCGACCTGCGGCGGTGGTCAATCGGGGGCACGCCAATGAAAAAGCCGCATCGACTTCATTACCGTGCGGGTCGGGGGCGTAGCCCCGACCTACGGCAAGCCATTTTTCTTGAGGAAGGCAGGCGGTGGAGCTACCAATCCGTCGGCCGGTAGTCCTTGAGGAACTGCCCCCAGACATGTTCGCCGGTATTGATGCCATGGATGATCGGGTCGACGATGCGGGCCGCTCCGTCGACGATGTCCAGCGGCGGATGGAAACGTTCCTGCACGGTCTTGCGGGCGGCCAGCTCCACCGGATCCTCGTCGGTCACCCAGCCGGTGTCGACGCTGTTCATGTGGATGCCGTCGCCGTGGTAATCGGCGGCGGCGGTGCGCGTCATCATGTTGAGCGCGGCCTTGGCCATGTTGGTGTGCGGGTGGCGCGTGGTCTTGAAATTGCGGTAGAACTGCCCTTCGACCGCCGACACGTTGACGATGTGCTTGTCCCGATCGGCGGTGCGCAGCATCAGCGGCTTGAGGCGCGCATTGATGAGGAAGGGGGCGATGGCGTTGACCAGTTGCACCTCCAGCAGCTCGACCGACGGCACCTCGGCCATTTGCAGGCGCCACGAATTGCGGCCGCGCAGGTCCACTTGCTGCAAATCCTGATCCAGCCGGCCCTCGGGGAACAGGTGCTTCTGCCCCAGCAGTTCCTCGGCCAGCAGCGGCACCTGCGAAAGCTCTGCGGCGTGGGTGAGGCCGGCGACTTCCGAAAAACTTCGACCGACTGCAGCCTGCTTGATCGCGACCTGCAAAGCCGAGGCTTCCGGCAGCAGGTCGTGGCTGCGCAAGCCTCCGTAGCTGCCCAGCAGTTTGCGCACGTGTTCGGGCGTGTCGCGCAACGCGGCGGTCTCTGCCTCCATCATGTGCGCGTAGAACTCGGGTGGGCGGCGCACGGTCTGGCAGGCGTTGTTGATGATGAAGTCCAGGCGCGGATACTTGGCCGACAGTTCGCGGCAGAACGCCTCCACGCTGGGCGTGTGGCGCAGGTCCAGGCCGAACACTTCCAGCCTGTGGCTCCACTGTTCGAAATCCGGTTCCTGCGCGTACCGCGCCGCCGAATCGCGCGGGAAGCGCGTGGTGACGATCAGATGCGCGCCGGCGCGCAGCAGCTTGAGCCCGGCCTGGTAGCCGATCTTCACCCGCCCGCCGGTCAGCAGCGCCACGCGCCCGCTCAGGTCGGCCAGTTCGGTGCGCTTGGCGAAATTGAACTCCGCGCATTCGGGGCACATCTGGTCGTAGAAGTGATGCACCTGCGTGTACTTCTTCTTGCACACGTAGCAGTGACGCAACTCGGGCGATTCCAACGGCTCGGACCGCTCTTCCACGCTGTCCTGCGCGACGAAGCCGGCCGGCGGGAAATAGTTGGGCGTGGTGAACACCGGCGCGCGGCGCAGGGTGCGGATGCCGGTCTGGTCCAGCAGCGCATCGGCGCGGCGGAGCTTTTCGGCGTGGCGTTCGCGTTCCAGCTCCTTGGCTTTCTTCCTGCGCAGCTTCGGCTCGGGGTGGTAGATCGAGGCGATGGCTTTGTGCAGGCGTACGCGTTCTTCCTCCGGCCAGGCATCGAGAGCGGTACGGTCGGCGGCGATCGACTCGAGTAGTTCCAGTATCGCGGTGGTCGTGGTCGTCAAGACTTGTATTCCGTATCGATTGGGCGAGCATGCGTGGGAAGAAACAGAAACGGGCCGCAAAAGCGGCCCGTCCTAGTTTCCTTCTCCCTACGGGAGAAGGTGCCCGAAGGGCGGATGAGGGAGCGGGCTATCGGATCACTTCAAGTTTCCGTGGGTCGGAATTCCCATGCCCTCATCCGTCGCTGCGCGCCACCTTCTCCCGGTGGGAGAAGGGAGCAACAGCCCGTCGGTTACTTCAGACCGGCAGCCTTGCGCAGCTCATCGGCCTTGTCGGTCTTCTCCCACGAGAACGAAGTGGCGGTGTGCTTCTTGCCCGCGCCGTCGGTGTAGGTGAATTCCTTGGGCTTGCGGCCGAAGTGGCCGTAGGCGGCGGTCTGCTGGTACATCGGGTGGATCAGGTCCAGCATCTGCAGGATGCCGTACGGGCGCAGGTCGAAATACTTGCGGATCAGCTTTTCGATCTTCTCGTCGGAGATCTTGCCGGTACCGAAAGTGGTGACCGAGATCGAAGTCGGGTGGGCCACGCCGATGGCGTAGCTGACCTGTACTTCGCAACGGTCGGCCAGGCCGGCCGCGACCACGTTCTTGGCGACATAGCGTGCAGCGTAGGCAGCGGAACGGTCGACCTTGGACGGGTCCTTGCCGGAGAACGCGCCGCCGCCGTGACGGGCCCAGCCGCCGTAGGTGTCGACGATGATCTTGCGGCCGGTCAGGCCGCAGTCGCCCACGGGGCCGCCGATCACGAACTTGCCGGTCGGGTTGATGTGGAACTGGGTGCCCTTGTGCAGCCATTTGGCCGGCAGCACCGGCTTGAGGATCTCCTCGCGCACGGCTTCCACCAGGTCCTTCTGCTTCACGTCCGGATCGTGCTGGGTGGACAGCACCACCGCATCGATGGCCACGGCCTTGCCGTTTTCGTAGCGCAGGGTGACCTGCGACTTGGCGTCCGGGCGCAGCCACGGCAACTTGGAATTCTTCTGCTTGCGGATCTTGGCCTGCTGCTCGACCAGGCGGTGCGACAGGTGGATCGCGGCCGGCATGTAGCTGTCGGTTTCGTTGGTGGCGTAGCCGAACATCAAGCCCTGGTCGCCAGCGCCCTGTTCTTCGGGCTTCTTGCGGTCCACGCCCTGGTTGATGTCGGGCGACTGCTTGCCGATCAGGTTCAGCACGCCGCAGGTGGCGCCGTCGAAGCCGACTTCGGAGCTGTCGTAGCCGATGTCCACGATCACCTTGCGGGTCAGCGCTTCCAGGTCGATCCAGGCGCTGGTGGTGATTTCGCCGGCGACGATGGCAACACCGGTCTTGACCATGGTTTCGCAGGCCACGCGCGCGCGCTTGTCCTGGGCCAGGATGGCGTCGAGCACGGCATCGGAAATCTGGTCGGCGACCTTGTCCGGATGGCCTTCGGAGACCGATTCGGAGGTGAAGAGGTAGTTGGACATTCGACTTATATCCCTTGATCGAGATGAAAAGATGGGTGCGCATGATACACGCACCGGGTAGAACGCGCATTGTGCCGGGTTCAGGACGCGATTGGCGTTAAGGAATCCGGGGCGCCGGCTGTGTCGCCTGTCACTTGACTGCCGCAAAACCGCAACCAGCCTGAAGCCGACCACGGGCAGGCTGCCGGCGAAACCCGCCGAGGGCGGGCTGCGGGACGAAGATCATGAACACCCTGGAACGGCAACTGGCCGAACGTTATCCGCACTGGTTCCGCGGCCGCCGCGCCGCGGTCGCGCGGCCCTTGCTGCGCGGATTGGCGCAGTGGTCGCGGCTGGAGCATGTCTACGGATTCCTGGAAAGCCACGCGCACCTGACCGGCTTCGCCCTGATCGAGGCCGCGCTCGGATTCCTCAATCTGCGCTATACCGTCGATCAGGTGGAGCGGGGCCGCATTCCCTCCACGGGAAGGCTGCTGATCGTCGCCAACCATCCTTCCGGCGCGCTGGATGCGCTGGCGCTGCTGCATCTGGTGGGCAGCGTGCGCACCGATGTGAAGATCGTGGCCAATGATCTGCTCAGCCAGGTCGAAGGCTTGCGCGAACTACTGCTGCCAGTGCGGATCCTGGGCGGAAAGCCCGGCGCGCAAAGCCTGGCGGCGATCGACGCGGCCCTGCGCGACGAGCAATGCGTGATCGTGTTTCCCGCCGGCGAAGTGTCGCGGCTGGGCGCGCGCGGCATTACCGACACGCGCTGGCGCCGGGGCTTCCTGCGTTTCGCCATGGACAACGATGCGCCGGTGTTGCCGGTGCGGATACAGGCGCGCAATTCGGCCCTGTTCTATGGCGCTTCGGCATTGTCCAAGCCGATAGGGACCGCGCTGCTGGCGCGCGAGATGTTCAAGCGCAGCGGGCGGCGCATCGCTCTGCGCGTGGGATCGGTGATGCGGATGGACCGCGCCGCCGAGCCGGAAGCGGCCTTGGCGCAGGTGCGCCGCACGCTGTATGCGCTGGGCAGGAAAACCGAAGAGAACGCACCGCCGCCGCAACAGCCGCTCATAGCGCCTGTCGACCCGCGCGTGCTAGCCCATGCCCTGCAGGGGCTGGAGATCCTGGGCGAAACCACCGACGGCAAGCGCATCCTGGTGGGCCGCCTGCAAACCGGTTCGCCGCTGCTGCGCGAGATCGGCCGGTTGCGCGAGACGACTTTCCGGGCGGTGGGCGAGGGTACCGGCAACGCCCTGGATGTCGATGCCTACGACGGATATTACGAACACATCGTGCTATGGGACGCCGCCGCCATGAAGATCGCAGGCGCGTACCGCATCGCGCGCGGGGCGTCGATGCTGGCCGAGCACGGCTTGAAGAGCCTGTATACCGCTTCGCTGTTCCGCTACGCGGACGATGTCGTGCCGCATCTGGCCCAAGGCATGGAGCTGGGCCGCAGTTTCGTGGCGCAGGAGTACTGGGGAAGCCGCAGTATCGACTACCTGTGGCAGGGCATAGGCGCCTACCTGCGCCGGCACCCGAACGTGCGCTACCTGTTCGGCGCGGTGTCCCTCAGCGCCGCGTTGCCGCTGGCCGCGCGCGAGCAGATCGTCGCCTATTACGCCCGCTATCACGGCGATGCCGAAGGAAGGGCGGTGTCGCGGCATCCCTTCCAGTACCGCGATGCGCCGCCTTCGTTCGGCGAACTGGATGCCGAGACCGCACTCGGCGTGCTGAAAGCGAACCTGGACAGCCTGAGCGCCACCATCCCCATGCTCTATAAGCAATATACCGAGCTGTGCGAACCGGGCGGTGCGCGTTTCCTGGCCTTCGGCGTGGATCCGGCTTTCAGCGATTCCATCGATGGCTTGATCGAGGTCGATCTGCAGCGCATACGCCCGAAGAAACGCGCCCGCTACCTCGAGCGTGCCGCACGGCAAGCGGAGGCGACCGCGTGAAGGCGATGGCGGCCCCGCCGGTACGGCGTGCGGTGTTCGTTTCCGATGTGCACCTGGGCTCCAAGCACTGCCATGCGGCGGAATTCGCCGATTTCCTGGAAAACCTGCATTGCCGCCAGCTCTACCTGGTAGGCGACATCGTCGATCTGTGGTGGATGGCGCAGAAGCGCGCCGCCTGGAACCAGGCGCACAACCGCGTGGTCGAGGCACTGCATGCGTTGCGCCGCCGCGGCACCGAGCTGATCTACATACCGGGCAACCACGACCGGCCCATTCGCAGGTTCTGCGGGCTGGTGCTGCCGGCCATGCAGGTGCGTCGCCGCGCCATCCACGTCACCGCCGACGGCCGCCGCCTGCTGGTTACCCACGGCGACGACTACGATGCGGTCACCCATTTCGGCGGCCTGCAGGAGCGCTTCGGCGACTGGCTGTACTACCGCATCCTGACCGGCAACAAGATCGTCAATGGGCTGCGCCGGCGTTTCGGCCTGCGCTATTGGTCGCTGTCCGAATACCTGAAGCGGCAGAGCGTCGCCGCCGAACGCTACATCAACCGCTTCGTGCAGGCGGGGCTGGACGATGCGCGCCGGCGCGGCCTGGACGGCATCATCTGCGGACACATCCACCGCGCGGCGCTGGTCCAGCGCGAGGGGCTTATCTACGCAAACGATGGCGACTGGGTGGAAAGCCTGACCGCATTGAGCGAGGAAGCCGACGGCAGCCTGTGCCTGCTCGCGCACACCGGCGAGACCCTGGCGGCCTTGCCGGCGCGGTTGCGGCTGATGATGCAGGATCTACCGAAAGCAGCGTGATTCCGTGGCGTAGGAGCGACGTGAGTCGCGACTGATACCGTTCCGTGCGTGGTCGACGGTTGGCCTTCGCGACTTGCGTCGCTCCTACACGCACCTACGGGAAATCCTGTTGGCTGTTAGCATCGGCGCATGGATTCCATTACCCACCTGTTCCTCGGCGGCGCCATCGCCGCCGTAATCGCTCCCGCCCAACACCGCCGCGCCGCGCTGCTGGCGGGCGCCGCACTGAACACTTTGCCCGATCTCGATTCGCTGTTCATCGTTTTGTTCACCGACGACCCCGTGTCGCTGATGACGGTGCACCGCAGCTTCAGTCATTCGCTGTTCGTGCTGCCGGTGCCGGGCTGGCTGATCTGGTGGCTGTGCAGGAAGCGGGGGAAGCGCGTGGCGGAATCGCCGGCCAGATGGTTCTGGGCCATCCAGCTGGCGCTGATCGCCCATCCGCTGCTGGATGCTTTCACTGTCTACGGCACGCATTTGTTGTGGCCCCTGCGCACGCAGCCGGTGATGGGCTCCAGCCTTTTCATCATCGATCCGCTGTATACGGCAGGGCTGTTCGGGGGATGTGTGGTCGCTTGGTTCGCACGTGAAAAATCGCAGGCGCAACGCGCGCTGCTTGCCGGCCTGGCGCTGAGTACCGCGTACCTGGGCTGGTCGCTGCTGGCCAAGGCGAGGATCGACGACGAAGCCGACCGGGCCCTGGCTGCGATGGGTCTGCAGGCGGCGCCGCGCTTTTCCGTACCCATGCCGTTCAATACCCTGTTGTGGCGGGTGGTGGCCATGACCCCCGAGGGTTACGTGATCGGCGATCGCTCGCTGGTGGCCGACCGTGGCGCCATGCGCTTCAAGGGCTACAAGTCGAACGTACAGGCGCTGGCCGAAGCCAAGGACATCCAGGCGGTGCAGGAGCTGGCCTGGTTCAACCACGGATTCATGCGCGCGCAAGTCCGCGGCGATGAGCTGGTGCTCAGCGATCTGCGCATGGGCCTGGAGCCGGACTACAACTTCAACTTCGCCGTCGCCGTTCGCGAAGGCGGGCAGTGGCGTGCGATGCCGCCGCGGCAGCTGCAGGCGGCGTACCGCGCGCCGGTGGCGTCTGGAAAATTGAAGGATGCGCTGGCCCAGCTGTGGCACAGGATCTGGTATCAGCCGGAAGCGTGAACCGCGTCTGCGGCCACGCAACCCGGTTCATCGGCTGCCGAAGCCGGCAGCGCTCTCCAATTCGATCTCTTTCTCGCCGAGTTACGGCTGCTGGATCGCGGAAGCCGTCCGGACACTGGCAACATGGACAGCTCTCTGGTTGTACAGCTCGATCCTGCGTCCGGCCATCAGATCGTTGTAGCGCTCCTCGCCCAGCGCGTTCCTGAATTGCTTCTGCACGCGGTCGAAATTGACGCGATATTCGCCGTAGCCGCTACGGGCGCCGACTACCATGCGGACGCGTTGCGGAGTCAGGCCGGTTTCGTCCGCCAGTTGCCTTACGGTGACCTGCTGCGTGTCGTCGGACGCGGCGGGGACGGGGGACAAAGTTACGGTGGAATCCTGCGCAGCCGCGGGGGCGGCAATCGCGGCGAGCAGGGTCAGTGCCAGCAGATTTATTTTCATGATGTTCTCCTGAAACCTGGTCCATCCGTGGAGAGGGGGAGTCCATAGTCCGGCGAGGGTTGTCCGGCAGGATCATTTATGCGCCGCAGGCGTCGAGAAAACGAGTGCCGGAGAGCACCGTTACCTATGCCACGGTTGTCGTTTCGCGATGTCATGGAATCGCATCGCGCACCATGGAAAGAGGCGTTTCCTATCGCTGTGGATCGTTGGCAGCGATGTTTCCGTCATGCATGGACAACACTCGCGCCAAGCTCGGCAAAGCCGTTCAGTACACGGTCGCGCGTGCCTGCACGAACGAATAGAAGAACACCGCATCGGGATCGTTCTGCACCTGGCGCATCTCACGGCGCACGCCCTCCACCACTTCGTCGGTGACCTTGCCTTCGGCCAGCAACTGATCGGCGGCCGAAAGCAGCAGTTCCTCCCAGAACGCGATCATGGTCTTGCGCCGCGCGGGCTCGCGATTGTCGAAGTGGAAGGTCTTGATCTGCGTGGTCACGTCGCGGTAGCCGCCCGCCAGCAGCAGATTGCCCAGCTTGGCGCCCACGAACGGGTCGCCGCCGCTGTCGATCTGGAAATCGTTGAACGCCATCCAGTAGCGCCACACATTGGGCGAATACGGATCCAGCAGGAAAGAGGCGTTCATGACCTCGGTGATGTACACCGGCGAGCCCGGCGAAAGTACGCGCCGCACTTCGTTGAGCACGCGCGCCGGAGACGGCACGTGTTCCAGCACCCAGCACAGGAAGGCGCAGTCGAAGCTGCGCGGCGCGAACGGCAGATCGGTTGCGTCGGCCTGATGCAGTGCATAACGGCCCTCCAGCCAGGGCATCGCCGACAACCGCCGGGAAGCGGCACCCAACTGCGCGGGACTCAGGTCGACGCAGGTCGCGTGCAGCGCGGGGAAGCGCCGCAGCAGGATCTCGGTCTGGGCGCCGACGCCGCTGCCCACTTCCAGCAGACGGCCGGCGCCGGCGTAATCGATGTCGTGGAAGATGGTCGATTCGGCGATCTGGGCCTGCTTCACCAGGCGCGCCTGCTCCACTTCGGAGAATCCGTGCAGGTAGGGGAATTCGGTGCTGCTGGATGGGTCGCTCATGGCTTCCTCCGGGAACTGCCAGACGAGTAAAGACGCTCTGAAAAATAATCCCGTTCGTGGTGAGCCTGTCGAACCACGCCCTTGGCGGATTCCTTCAAATATTACCGGTCAATATTCCTGTGAAAAGCGTGGTTCGACAGGCTCACCACGAACGGGATTTTTATATGGGACTTGTCCCCGCTTGATCCGGATCCTGCATGGCGGGTTTTCTTCACGCCGCCACCGACAACTCGGGAACGACGCCGGCGATCAGCGCGTCGAAGTAATCGCTGGTCAGGCGTATCTGCGCGTCCGCGCTTTCGGCCCGATTGACCACCGCGCGGAAGGCCGCGTTTTCCGGTCGGTCTTTCGCGTACCAGCCCAGATGCTTGCGGGCGATGCGCACGCCCTGGTGTTCTCCATAAAAATCGTGCAGCGCATGCAGGTGGCCCAGCAGGATCTCCCGCACTTCGTTCAGTGTGGGCGCCGGCAGCAGATCGCCAGTGGCCAGGTAGTGGGAGATTTCACGGAAGATCCACGGCCGGCCCTGCGCGGCGCGACCGATCAGCAAGGCATCGGCGCCCGTGGCTTGCAGCACGAAAGCCGCCTTGTGCGGGGAGTCGATGTCGCCATTGGCCATCACCGGGATACGCAATGCGGACTTGATCTCGGCGATGGTGTCGTACTCGGCCACGCCCGTGTACTGCTGGTCGCGGGTGCGGCCGTGCACCGCCAGCGCGGCGATGCCGGCGCTCTCGGCGATGCGGGCGATGCTCAGGCCGTTGCGGTTCTCGGCGTTCCAGCCGGTGCGGATCTTCAGGGTCACCGGCACTTCCACGGCGCGCACCACCGCTTCCAGGATGCGCGCGACCAGCGCTTCGTCGCGCATCAGCGCCGAGCCGGCCCACGCGTTGCAGACTTTCTTGGCGGGACAGCCCATGTTGATGTCGATGATCTGCGCGCCGTGATCGACATTGTGGCGCGCCGCATCGGCCAGCGCCTGCGGCTCGGTGCCGGCGATCTGCACGCTGACCGGCGCCGGTTCCCCGATGTGGTCCATGCGGTGCAGCGATTTGCGCGTATGCCAGAGCCGTGGATCGCCGGTGGTCATTTCCGACACCGCGAGCCCCGCGCCCGACCGTTTGCACAATTGCCGGAACGGCTTGTCGGTGACCCCGGCCATGGGGGCCAGGATCAGCGAGGGTTCGATGCGGTAGGGCCCGATTCGCATGGCGCTATTGTAATCGTCGCGGACTGGCCGGATGCGCGGAAGCCCGGCCGGAGCCGGGCTTCGACAGGCGCTTCCGGCAGGGGCCGTCAGAGCGTTTCGTCGGCCAGTTCGGCATCCGGAGCGTTGCTCTTCACCGAAGCGATGCCGTTGTCGCGGCCCGCATCGTCGGCGTACATCTGGCTGCTGCCGATCACCTGGCCGTTGGTCGCGGTCAGGTTGAAGTACGGTTTGCCGTTGCTGGCGGTCTTGCGCTCGTAGCGCGCATCGTCCTGGCTGTTCTTGCGCACCGAGTCCACTCCATTCAGGCAACTGGCCTTTGCGGCGTAACCCTCGGAGGTGAGGATGACCAGACCGTTGCCTGCCTTCAGGTTGAATTGGAATTCGCCGTTGCTGCGCTTGCCGATCACGAATTTGCCTGCCATATCCGCTTCCTGTGGTTGGGTGGAGGCAGGAGCGTAAGGCGTTGGATGGTATTTCTTCGTTACGCGGCGGTTACCGCCGGTCGGACGGTCTTCCAGGCGGTCCTAACGGGGGAACCGCTCTTCCACTTCAGCCAGCCGCGGCATGGAGAGCGCCGCGCCCACGCGCTCGGTGGACGCCGCTGCATAGCGGTTGGCGAAGCGCACGTGGTCGGCGAACGCCAGTTCCGCATCGCCCGCCAGCGAAGCGGCGAGCGCTCCGTTGAAGGCATCTCCGGCGCCGGTGGTGTCGATCGCTTCGGCGGCCTCGGCGGCTAGGCGGTAATGGGGTTTGGCGTCCCCGCGCAGAGCGTCCTCGGGATGCGACACGAACACGCCCGCCGAACCCAGCGTCACCACCACCGTGCCATGGGCCAGCAGTTCGCGGCAAAGCGCGTGCAGGCTGACGCCATCGGTGATGCCGACATCGTCCGGCTCGATCTTCTCGCCGATGTGGCGGGCGACCAGCGCGGCGAATTCGGTTTCGTTGGGGGTCAGTATGTCGGCGAGACCCAGCAGTTCGATACTGGTCGCCGAATTGGCGGGCGCGGGGTTCAACAGGGTCGCCACGCCGCGCGCGCGCGCCAGTTCCAGCGCGGCGACGATGCTTTCGCCCGGGGATTCCAGCTGCGCCAGCACCGCGCCGGCAGCGGCGATGGCTTCGCCTTGCGAGCGCACGAAGGCGGGCGTCAGCGACGCATTGGCGCCAGCGCCGATCACGATGCTGTTGCGCCCATGCGCATCCACGTAGATACCGGCGGTGCCGGTGGGCTGGTCCGACACCAGATCGCGCAGGTCGAGGCCCTCGGCGGCGGCCAGCGAACGCGCCATCGTGCCGCCAGAGTCGTTGCCCAGCGCGCAGAGAAAAAGGGTGTCCGCGCCCGCGCGTCTGGCGGCGATGGCCTGGTTGAAGCCCTTGCCGCCCGGGCCGCTGGCATAACTGCCGGCAATGGTGGCGCCTGGCGCGGGCAATGCTTCGCATTGCCAGACGTGGTCGACATTGAAGGAACCCACTACCACTACCGAAGCCATACTTTTACCCGAAATGCGACAGAACGCCGGCGATGGTCGCGGTCATCAGGGTGGCGATGGTGCCGCCCAATACCGCGCGCAGGCCGAAGCGCGCCAGATCCGAACGCCGCTCCGGCGCCAGCCCGCCGATGCCGCCGATCTGGATGGCGATGGAACTGAAATTGGCGAAACCGCACAGCGCATAGGTGGCGATCAGCTTGCCTTCCGCCGACAGGCTCACGCCTGCGACCTTGCCGTTGACGATGTCGGCGAGCTGCAGATAGGCGACGAATTCGTTGATCACGATCTTCTGGCCGATCAGCGAACCCACGGTGGTGGCGTCCTGCCAGGGCACGCCGATCACCCAGGCGATCGGCGCCAGCAGGTAGCCGAAGATCAGCGCCAGATCGGTCGGCTTGCCCAGCATGGCCTGCAGCCCGGTGACTTCACCGATCCAGGTCAGCGGCCAGTTGACCAGCGCGATCAGCGCGATGAAGGCCAGCAGCATGGCGCCGATGTTCAGGGCCAGGCGCAAACCGTCGCCGGCGCCCGCGGCGGCCGCATCGATGATGTTGCTGGAGGTCTTCTCCACTTCCATCTTCACCGTGCCGCGGGTCAGTGGCGTCCCGGTTTCCGGGATCAGCAGCTTGGCCACCACCAGCGTCGCTGGCGCAGCCATGATCGAAGCGGCCAGCAGGTGCTTGGCGTAGAACGCCTGCTGCGCGGGATCGCCGCCGCCCAGCATGCCCACGTAGGCGGCCAGCACGCCGCCGGCGATGTGGGCCATGCCGCCGATCATCATGGTGATCAGCTCCGATTCGGTCATCTTGGGGATGTACGGGCGCACGGTCAGCGGCGCCTCGGTCTGGCCGATGAACACGCTGGCGCAGACGCTGGTGGTTTCGGCGCCGGAAACGCGCATGACCTTGGTGATGGCCCAGGCCATCGCGCGCACCACGGCCTGCATCACGTTCAGGTGGTACAGCACGCCCATCAGCGCGGCGAAGAAGATGATGGTCGGCAGCACCTGGAAGGCGAAGATGAAGCCGTAGGTCTTCACGTCCATCAGGCTGCCGAAGATGAACGACGAGCCGGCATTGACGAAGCTCAGGATCTTGACGAAGACCTGGCCCAGCCAGTCGAACACTTCGCGTCCGCCCGGCACCAGCAGCACCAGTGCCGCGAAGCCGATCTGCAGGGTGATGCCGGTGACCACCAGCTTCCAGTCGACGGCCTTCCGGTTGTTGGAAAACAGGAACACGATGCCGATCAGCACCGCCAGCCCGAACAACCCGAATCCGATTCGCCCCAAACCTTCCAGCATGTGCAGCCCCGCCTAGTCCCCGAATCGAAGCAGACTAGAGCAGGGCAGCAGGCTGGGCAAGGCAAATAAGTCCGCGCTTCAGCTTATTCCGCGCACAGCCACCCACACGGCCAGGACCAGGAACACCATTGCGGCCACGCTGCGGGCGAGTTTCAGCGGGAGGCGGTCGGCGAAACGATGGCCCAGCCAGACCACGGGCAGATTGGCGATCAGCATGCCCAGCGTAGTGCCGGTGATGACCTCCCACAGGGGCGAATATTTGGTCGCCAGCAGCACGGTCGCCACCTGGGTCTTGTCGCCGATTTCGGCCAGGAAGAAAGCGATGGTGGTGGCGATGAACGCCCCGTGCGCCGGCAGCCGCTCGCCTTCGTCCAGCTTGTCGGGCTTGAGCGTCCACAAAGCCACGGCCAGGAAACTGCCCGCGACGATCCAGCGCAGGACTTCAGGCGACAGCCATTGCGACAGTTCGGCGCCCAGCCAGGCCGATATCGCATGATTGACGAGCGTGGCCGCCAGGATGCCGAAGGCGATCGGCCACGGTCTGCGGAAACGGGCCGCCAGCAGCAGCGCCAGCAATTGCGTCTTGTCGCCGATTTCGGCCAGCGCCACCGTTCCGGTGGAAACCAGCAGGGCTTGCAGGGTGGACATTCATGACTCCGGGACCGGGCATTCGCGAAGGACGCGAAGGCAAACGCCGCGCGGCCCGGTCCGGGTGAGCGCAACGCCTGCCTACGGTCTTGCCCGGCGACGAAGCGGAAGCTTCGGCCCTGCGCGCCATGGCGAGGATTCCATCGGGAGATTCCCTCAAGAACACGGCCAAGTATGTTGACGCGCAGACCCCGCACGCGGCGGGTGGGCTACTCCCCGGAGGAGGAAAGTGCGGCGATTGTACAGAGGCCCCGCCCGGCATGGGTAAACTCTTCTCATTCGCCAGAACGCTTTGGAGCAAACGCATGCAATACCGACGCCTGGGTTCCTCCGGCCTGCAGCTTTCGGCGCTGTCCTTCGGCGCCTGGGTCACTTTCGGCGGCCAGATCGGACGCAGCGAAGCGCGCAACCTGATCGCGGCCGCGTACGACAACGGCATCAATTTCTTCGACAACGCCGAGGTCTATGCGAAAGGCGAGGCGGAGAAGGTCATGGGCGATGTGATCGCCGACCTGCGTTTGCCGCGCGATGGCTATTGCGTATCCAGCAAGGTGTTCTTCGGAGCGGTGGAAGATCCCGGGCCGACCCAGCGTGGGTTGTCGCGCAAGCACGTATTCGAAGCCTGCCATGCGGCATTGCAACGCCTGCGCGTGGACCATCTGGACCTGTATTTCTGCCATCGCCCCGATCCGGACACACCGATCGAGGAAACCGTTTGGGCCATGGACGCGCTGATCCGCCAGGGCAAGGTGATGTACTGGGGAACTTCGGAATGGCCCGCCGCGCAGATCAAGGAAGCCGCGCGCATCGCGCGTGCGCACCACCTGCATGCGCCGACCATGGAGCAGCCGCAGTACAACCTGCTGCACCGCGCGCGCGTGGAGCTCGAATACGCGCCGCTGTATTCCGAGCTGGGATTGGGCACCACCATCTGGTCGCCGCTGGCCTCGGGCCTGCTGACCGGCAAGTACAACGAAGGAGTGGCCGCGGAATCGCGGCTGGGGCAGAAAGACAATGCGTGGTTGCAGCGCATGGTGATCGGGGATGAAGGGAGCAGGCGCATCGACCGCGTCCGCCGCTTCACCGCCGTGGCGGCGGAGCTGGGCGAGAAGCCTTCGCAACTGGCCATCGCCTGGTGCCTGCGCAATCCGCACGTGTCCACGGTGATGCTGGGCGCCAGCCGCACCTCGCAATTGCTGGAAAACCTGGGCGCGCTGGAGCTGGCCGGCCGTTACGACGATACGGTATGGGCGCGGCTGGAAGTGGCTACGGCCGAATGAGCCAGGTTACAGGGCGGGGTCTTGACGTAGTAATGAGAATCATTATCATCTAATCCTGTTCCCACAGGAGCTACCCAGATGAGCGCCCAACCGGTCTTCTTTTCCCGCCCCGGACATCTCCATCCGGAAACCGGGGTTCCGCCTGAACGCATCGTCTCCCAGCCGGTACGCGTGGAAGAAACCCTCAGCAGCGAACTTCTGCTCAACGGGCGGCGCGAAATCCTGATCAGCCATGGCGATCGCGTCTACCGCCTGCGCCATACCAGCAACGACAAGCTGATCCTGACCAAGTAATCCAGTTCCCGATCCGCACAGGATCGCGCCACGCGGGGATCGTGGCGTGTGTTGCCGCACCACGAAACCAAAGCCTCTCTCCACCCGAGCGCCAGCCATCGGTTCGCCAGCTCACCGGGTCACACCTTGCACAGGACCCGTAGAACCGATGAACCGTCCCACCTTGCTCGTTTCAGCGCTATGGCTCGCGCTCGCCGCCACCGCCCATGCGAAAACCGCCGCCGACACTTCCGCCGATGCAGGCGCCTCGATCAACGAACTGGAACGCGTGCAGGTGACCGCAACGCGTACCGCACGCGCGATCTCCGACGTTCCCAATACCGTCGATGTGATAGACCGCGAACAGCTCGACGACCGTTTGATCCGCGACATCAAGGATCTGGTGCGCTATGAGCCTGGGGTATCGGTGACTTCCGGTTTCGGACGCTTCAACGGGCTGGGCGGTTTCCGCATCCGCGGCCTGGACGCCAACCGCGTGCTGATCCAGACCGACGGCATCGCCGTTTCAGATTCCTTCTCTTTTGGCAGCTTCATCAACGCCAACCGCAACTTCGTCGACCTGGACACGCTCAAGCGCGTGGAGATCGTGCGCGGGCCGGCCAGTTCGCTGTACGGCTCCGACGCGCTGGGCGGCGTGGTCGCCTACGTTACCAAGGACCCTTCCGATTATCTGAAGGACGGCAAGGATGCCTACTTTGGCCTCAAGTTCGGTTTCGAAGGCGAATCCGAAGGTCTGTTCGGCGGCGCTACGGCCGCTTTCGGCGGCGAGCGCTGGAGCGGCATGGCCGCCGTCAGCCATCGCCAGGGCAAGGAAACCGAAAACCAGGGCGAGAACGAAGCCAAGGGCGCGTTGCGCACCGCTTCCAATCCGGTCAGCAGCAACGGCCGCAGTCTGCTGACCAAGCTGGTCTACGCGCCCAGCGGAAGCCAGCGTTTCAAGCTGACCGTCGAAGGCAACGAGGACTACGCCGACGTCGATGCGCTGAGCGGCGTCACGGCCACCGTCCTGTCCCAGTTGGGCAAGGATCACCAGACCCGTGCCCGCGTTTCGCTGGAGCACGAGATCGACAGTCTCGAAGCCGGCTTCGCCGACAGCCTGAACTGGAAGCTCTATCGCCAGGACAGCGAAAGCACCAACCGCACGTTCGAAACCCGCAGCAACGGAACACGCCGCGATCTGGAACACAACTTCGACCAGCGCGTCTATGGCGTGCAGGGAACGTTCTTCAAGGCGTTCCAGACCGGCAGCGTGGCCCATGACTTGACCTACGGCCTGGATGCCTCGGTCACCGACAGCAAGGAAAAGCGCGACGGCGTGTCGGTCACCCTGGCCACCGGCGCCACCACGCCGCTGGTGGGCCAGGATCTGTTTCCGGTCCGCGATTTCCCGATCAGCAAGACCACCAGGATCGGCGCCTACGTGCAGGATGAAATGAAGTTCGCCGACGGCAGGTTCAGCCTGATCCCCGCCTTGCGCGTGGATTACTACAAGCTCGACCCGACCCTGGACAACATCTTCGCCGAAGACAATCCGGGGGTTGCGGTCGAAGGCCTCACCGAGACCAGCGTCTCGCCGAAGTTGGGCGGCATCTGGCGCTTCAACGACCAGTGGTCGCTGTTCGGCAACTATGCGCACGGTTTCCGCTCGCCGCCCTATGGCGACGTCAATGTGGGCTTCACCAATCTGGTGGGCGGCTACACGGTGATCGCCAACCCGGATCTGAAGCCGGAGACCAGCGATGGCTTCGAACTGGGCTTGCGTTTCGCCAACGAAGCCTTCTACGCGGGGTTGACCGCCTACTACAACGACTACAAGGATTTCATCGAGTCGTTCGTGCTGGTCAGCGCGCCGCCGCAGACGCCGTTGATGGTGTTCCAGTCGCAGAACGTGGCCGACGCCCGCATCTATGGCGCCGAGTTCAAGGCCGGCGTGGATTTCGGTGCGCTGAACGAGTCCCTCGATGGCCTCTCGCTTCGCGGCTCGGTGGCCTACGCCCGGGGCGACAACAAGACGGCCGACACTCCGCTCAACTCGATCGATCCCTTGCGCGGCACCTTGGGACTTGGCTACCAGCGCGACGCGTGGGGCGCCGAAGTGGTGGGCACGTTCGCCGAAAAGAAGAAGCGGCCGGGCGTGGCGACCTACTACCGGCCGGCCGGTTACGGTGTGATCGATCTGCTCGCGCACTGGAACTTCGCGCCGGGCGCCAAATTCAACTTCGGTGTGATCAATGTCACCGACAAGAAGTACACCGATTGGGCCGACGTCAACGGCGTCGCCGCCACCAGCCTGGTACTTGACCGCTACACGCGACCGGGCCGCAGCCTGGCAGCCAGTCTGTCGGTCGAGTGGTAGCAGGCATGAGCGGTGCGCTGACGCGTGGGAGTTTCGGAGCGGCCGATGCCGCCCCGCTGCTGCCGCGCGCGCAGCAACTGGCCGCGCTGGGCACGGTGTTGTGTCTTTATCGGCCGCAGCACGGTGGCGAGCTTTCCGGCTGGGCACAGGCCAGCTGCGCCGAATCGCAAGCCGGAGTGGACAGCGACGGTCTGCGCGAAAGCCTGGCCTTCTTCGACGAAAACGGACGCTGCTGCTGGCGTCTGTTCCTGTTGCCGGACAGCGATTTTCTGGCCTGGGACCGCCTGCTGGCATGCCTGCCTGCGCGCGAGGAAGTCGAACCCGCCACCGGCGTGGGCGAACGGCTGTGGCGCAAGCTCGCGGGCCGCTTGCTGGGCGAGCAGTGGCGGGCCTGCGTGCTGATGCTGCATGTGCTGCCTTCCGCGGCCCGGCAGCCGGTGCTGGCTGCCAGCCTCGCGACGCTTTCTCCGTTGGGCGCCAGCATCGCACGGCGCATCGTCGAGGCCGAAGGCGCGGAAGAGAGTGCGGTATTCGACGATTGCTGTTGCGCCCGCTCGGCGTTGGCCGCACGCAACATTCGGGCCCGTTCCGCCGGCAGCGGCGGGGGCGAAATTCCATTGATCAAGTTGAATCCCAGGGAAAAAACATGAAGAACCTGCTAGCCATCGCCGCCTTGTCTCTGTCGCTGCCCGCGGGCCTGGCCTGTGCGCAGGCCGCCGCCGATACCGCCCGCGACCGCCAGTCCATTCTCGCCATGCAAGGCGAGTACATCGTCGATTTCGCATTCGACGAAACCGTGCTGCTGCAGCCCGGCTACGAACGCGCCGCGGCGATGCGCAGCAGCGGCAACGAGACGGTGATCGTGGTCGAAGACACGCCCACCAAGATCGTGTTGCAACACATCCTGGTGGATGGCAAGAGCGGCCATGTGACCAAGCACTGGCGGCAGGACTGGGTGTACGAAGCGTCCAGCCGCTTCGAATTCAGCGCCGACCAGACCTGGCAGGTGCGCACGATTCCGGCCGACAGGAACAAGGGCGCCTGGACCCAGTGCGTGTTCGAGGTCAGCGACGCACCGCGCTATTGCGGCACGGGGCGCTGGGACTACGTCAACGGCATAGCCACCTGGACCAGCGACCTGAGCTGGCGTCCGCTGCCGCGCCGCGAGTACACCAAGCGCAGCGATTACAACGCGGTATCGGCCATCAACCGGCATACGATCACTCCGAACGGCTGGACCCACGAGCAGTTCAACACCAAGGTGCTGCGCAAGCCCGATGGCAGCCGAGTGGAACTGGCGCGCGAGTTCGGCTTCAACGATTATCAGAAGACTACCGAGGTCGATTTCAAACCCGCCTACAAGTACTGGAAAGCGACCGGGGATTTCTGGGGCAAGGTACGGATGCGCTGGGACGCGTTCCTGTCCAAGCCGCCGGGCGTGCACTTGAAGACCAAGATCGACGGCATGGCCATGATCATTCCCTTGTTCACCCAGGCTGGCGAGCTCGAGGAAGGCAAGCAGGTCGCCGATCAGGACATCGACAAGGTGTTCGCCGAGTGGGTGGAGCCGGCGTCGGCGAAGTAGGTCGGCGCTACGCCGCCGACGCTTTGCACGGGTTCCGTGCGTCGGGGGCGTAGCCCCGACCTACCGGAAAGCGTCGGGCGCCGCCCCGACCTACCGTCTATACTTCTCCCCTATCTAAGGAAAGGGGAGAAACGCATGTTCGAGACAGGTTTCCTGGCCATCGTGCTGCTGGTGGCCGGCGTCATCGTGCTGTTCAAGACGGTGCGCATGGTGCCGCAGGGCTTCGAATGGACGGTCGAGCGCTTCGGCAAGTACACCAGCACCATGTCGCCCGGGCTGCACTTCCTGATTCCGGTGATGTACGGCGTCGGCCGCAAGGTCAACATGATGGAGCAGGTGTTCGAGGTTCCCTCCCAGGACGTCATCACCAAGGACAACGCTGTGGTGCGCGTGGACGGCGTGGTGTTCTTCCAGGTGCTGGACGCGGCCAAGGCCGCCTATGAAGTGTCCAACCTTGACCAGGCGATGATCGCGCTGGTGCAGACCAACATCCGTACCGTCATCGGCTCGATGGACCTGGACGAGTCGCTGAGCCAGCGCGAGACCATCAACGCCAAGCTGCTGGGCGTGGTCGACCACGCCACCAGCCCGTGGGGCGTGAAGGTCAACCGCATCGAGATCAAGGACCTCCAGCCGCCGCAGAACCTGATCCAGTCCATGCAGCAGCAGAAGATGGCTGAACAGAACAAGCGCGCCGCCATTCTGGAAGCCGAGGGCGTGCGCCAGTCCGAGATCCTGCGCGCCGAAGGCGAGAAGCAGGGCGCCATCCTGCAGGCCGAAGGCAAGCGCGAAGCCGCCTACCGCGAAGCCGAAGCCCGCGAGCGCCTGGCCGAAGCCGAGGCCAAGGCCACGCAGATGGTCAGCGACGCGATCGCCAAGGGCGACGTGCAGGCGATCAACTACTTCGTCGCCCAGAAATACGTCGAAGCGTTCCGCGAACTGGCCATCGCGCCCAATGCGAAGTTCGTGATGATGCCGATGGAGACCAGCGGCGTCATCGGCTCGATAGCGGGCATCGCCGAGCTGGCCAAGGAATCGCTGGAGAAACAGCAAGCCAAGATCGCCGGCAAGCCGCCGGCCCTGCGCTGAGCCATCCGGGCCAAGGAGAGAACGCCATGCGTTGGGATGTGGTTAGCTGGGCAGCCATCGCGCTGCTGTTGTTCGCCGCCGAGGCGATGGCGCCGGGCGCGTTCATGCTGTGGATGGGATTCGCCGCGGCGGTGGTGTTCGTCGGCGTGCTGCTGATTCCCGGCGTGCCGGTATTGGCGCAGGTGGCGGCCTTCGTCGTGCTGAGTTTCGTTTCCATCCAGATCTACCGCCGCTGGTTCCGCAAGAACGAACCGCAGAGCGACCGGCCGCACCTCAACCAGCGCGCCAACACGCTGGTCGGGCACGTGGCCAAACTGGACCAGGCCATCGTCAATGGCCGCGGACGCGTGCAGATCGCCGATGCGTTCTGGGTGGTGGAAGGCGCCGATCTTCCCGCCGGCACGCCGGTGCGCGTCGTCGCGGTGGACGGCATGGTCCTGAAGGTGCAGGAAGCCTGAGCCATGCCTGTCCGGGCCGTCTCGCTGGTGCTTGCGATGCTGCCGATGGCCGCCAGTGCGGTCGAGCTGGTCGGCAAGACCATGCCGCCGTATCCGCCGGGCTTGCGGGATGTCGGCGGCTCGTGCCTTTCCGATTCGGCCGACCCGGCGCACGTGTGCGATTTCTCCATCGGCCTGTTGGCCGACGCCGGTGCCGACCCCGGCGCCGAGCCTGTGCTGCGCTATGTCGTCGCCGGCCGCATGGCCGGCCGCGAAGGGCCGCTGGCGCTGTGGAAGATCACCGATGCGCAGGCTTATCCCAAGGTGGAGAAGGGATATTTCTGGCAGGCCGGCAGTTGCCGCGTGGACAAGGTGGACGACGCCAAGGTCATCGCGGTGGTGCGGCAGGGCGCTGAAGAGGAATACCTGGCCGACGTCGCCTGGGCCAGGCGTCTGGATCTGAAGAGCGGCAAGTTCTCCGTGCTGGACCCCACGCGCGTCGACTGCGTCAACGAAGGCTATGGCGAACCGTAATCTGCGGGCAGTGGTGGGGTGGTTGTGGGAGCGGCGTCCCGCCGCGAGCTTTTGCTTCGGGGATATCCAAGAAGAGGGCGCAAGATCGAAAGCTCGCGGCGGGACGCCGCTCCCATGGCCGCTCCCGGCGTCGGCTCCATCTGGGATAATGGCGATCTTTCACAAGGCGCCGCCATGACCCAGAAGACCATCCTCAACGACACCCATCGCGCGCTCGGCGCCAAGATGGTCGACTTCGGCGGCTGGGACATGCCGATCCACTACGGTTCGCAGATCGACGAGCACCACATGGTGCGCAGCGATGCGGGCATGTTCGACGTCAGCCACATGACCGTGGTCGATCTGCGCGGGCCGCGCACCCGGGATTTCCTGCGCTACCTGGTCGCCAATTCGGTGGACAAGCTGAAGAAGCCGGGCAAGGCGCTGTATACCGCGATGCTGGACGAACGGGCCGGCGTCATCGACGACCTGATCGTCTATTTCATGGCCGAGGATTTCTTCCGCCTGGTGGTCAACGCCGCCACCCGCGACAAGGACCTGGCCTGGATCCAGAAGCAGGCCCAGGCCTTCCAGGTGCAAGTACAGGAGCGCCCGGAGTTCGCCATGATCGCCGTGCAGGGACCGACCGCGCGCGCGCGCGTGATCGGCCTGCTGCGCGAGGCGGACCGCGTCGCCGCCGACAAACTGACCCGCTTCGCAGCGGTCGAGGCGCATACCGCCGACGGCGTGCCGTTGTTCGTCGCCCGCACCGGCTATACCGGCGAGGACGGCTATGAGATCGTGCTGCCGCAGGAACATGCGGTCGCTTTCTGGAATGCGCTGCTGGCTGCGGGAGTGAAACCGGCCGGTCTGGGCGCGCGCGACACCTTGCGCCTGGAAGCGGGCATGAATCTGTACGGACAGGACATGGACGAAACCACCACGCCCTACGAAGCCGCGCTTGCGTGGACCGTGGCGCTGGACCAGGGCGCCGATTCGAAGCCGCGCGATTTCATCGGCCGCGCCGCGCTGGAAGCGCAGGCCGCCGCCGGCGCGCCGCGCCAGTTGATCGGCCTGGTGATGGACGAGAAAGGCGTGCTGCGCCATGGCCAGAAAGTGCTGACCGCCGGCGGCGAGGGCGAAATCCTGTCGGGCACTTTCTCGCCGACGCTGGGCAAGGCCATCGCCTTCGCGCGCGTGCCGGCCGGCGACATTCCACTGGGAGCGGGGGGCGCCGTGCGCGTGGACATCCGCGGTCGCGAGGTGCCGGTGCGGGTGGTGAAATTCCCGTTCGTCCGCGAGGGGCAGGCGCAACCCGGCGTGCTGGAATAGGCGCATGGGAATAAGCGCGCGTTGTTGTCCACGGAACGGATTCCTTCGTTAAACTAGCGCCATCCGCACACCCTCAACCCGATCCCCCGGAGCAGCAACATGAGCGAGATCCCAGGCGACCTCAAATTCCTCAAGTCCCACGAGTGGGCACGCGTTGAAGGCAGCGGCCGCGTCACCGTCGGTATTTCGGACCATGCGCAAGGACTGCTCGGCGATCTGGTCTACGTCGAATTGCCGAACGTCGGCGACCGCGTCGAAGCCGGCAACGCCGCTGCGGTGGTGGAGTCGGTGAAGGCGGCCTCGGACGTCTACAGCCCGCTTACCGGTACGGTGGTCGAAGTGAATTCGGACCTGGCCGACAAGCCGGAGACCATCAATGAAGATGCCTACGGCGAAGGCTGGATCTATGTGCTGGAGATCGAGGAGCCCGACCAGTTGAACGATCTGCTGGCGCCCGACGACTACGCCGAATTGCTGGAGGACGAGGATCACTGATCCCGTCGCGCCCGCTTCGCGTACCCGCTACCGGCCGCCTTGTGCGGCCGGTTTGCTTTTCGGGATTCGCGTTTTCCGGGAGCGGAATCTGTTCGGCTTGGCGCCGACAAACGGCGGCCAACCCGGCCGGCCGGGTTGTTTTCCGCTGCGCTGCGGAACCGGAAACGGCAGCTCGTCTGCGCTGGCGGAATCGGAATCGGACCATCGCGATGCGGATGCGCGAGCGTCGCCGCTCGTCTTCGCGGCCGCGGCCGCGACGTTCGCCGACCGAAAAAGTTTGCGCAAATCCGCGCATTTGGACTTGTGCGAGTCCCAAACGAGCGGTTCTCCGCAGTGCCGCGAACGCTTCCGTTTATTCCTCGGCAGGCGTCGCATCGACGCGACGACGCGGCGCGGATCGCTAGCGCGCATCCGGCGACGCGAACGCGCCGCTTTAAAAAAACCGCATTAAACGCGGCGTTTTTGAATGCGGCGCGCTCGCGATGCGGAAGTCGGCGCGCTCGCGTCGGCGCGACGCGCGCAAGCTCTCCGTCCGGGCGGCGGGATCGCGGTCGGGGCGGGGACGAAAATATTTTTGCAAAACTGTTGACACATCGAAAAAGCGTGATTAGGTTTCGCCCCAGCAGACGTTTCCTGCGGAAGCAAGTGAGCCGACCATCGCGACAATAAGCAAAACAAAACGGCCCCCCACCCGCGCCCTCGGCATGACGGACGCAGGCTTCGCTTCCCCGACGAAAACGCAGACCCCTTCCCGATACCGCACCCGCGCCGTATGCGACGCGGGTGTTTTTTCATCCGCGCCGACCGGCGCGAACAGGCGCGGCCGTTCCCCGGCCGGGCTTGCCACCATCCGTTCCGACGCGCCTGGCGCGACGGCGGCTGCCTGCGGGTCCGACTCCCGCGGCGTTCCATTGCAACTGGGCTTTGTAAACGGATTCACCAATCCATAGTTCACTGACGAGGAGCCATAACATGGCAACGAAGAAAGCTGCTAAGAAAAAACCCGCCAAGAAAGCCGCCAAGAAATCGGCAGCCAAGAAGGCCGTGAAGAAGACCGTAAAGAAGGCCGCCAAGAAAGTAGCCAAGAAGAAGCCGGCTAAGAAGGCTGCCAAGAAAGTAGCGAAGAAGGCCGCCAAGAAAGTAGCCAAGAAGCGTCCGGCTAAGAAGGCTGCCAAGAAGACCGCCAAGAAAGCTGCCAAGAAGCCAGCCAAGAAGGCCGCTAAAAAGGCCGCCAAGAAAGTAGCCAAGAAGCCGGCCAAGAAGGCCGCCAAGAAAGCTACCAAGAAGGCTGCCAAGAAGAAGCCTGCCAAGAAAGCCGCCAAGAAGCCTGCCAAAAAGGCAAAGAAAAAGGCTCCGGTAGCGCTGCCGCCAACCCCGGCTCCGCTGATCTAAAAAAAGAAATCCCGATTACCTGTAAGCCATAGAACTCTCTCCCCGGTGCCCAGCGGGGAGGGAGTTTTTTTATGCGCCAGGGTGTAGCCTGCGCCTCCAGACCGAGGAGAGCGGGCATGAGAATCCTGAAATGGCTTTTGTGGACGATGGTGGTGCTGGCGGTGCTGATCGGCGGAGGCGGGCTGCTCTTTCCGGCCACCTCCCACCTGGAGCGGTCGACACTCATCCAGCGTCCACCCGCGGAAGTATTCGCCACCCTCAATTCCTTCGGCCGGTTCAACGAGTGGTCGCCCTGGTTCGAAATGGACCCCTCCGCCAAATACGCCTACAGCGGTCCGGCATCGGGAGTCGGCGCCAAGATGGCCTGGGTAGGGAACAGCTCGGTCGGCAGCGGCAGCCAGGAAATCATCGAGAGCGTGCCGGACGGCAGGATCGTCAACGCGCTGGACTTCGGCGGCAGCAAAGCCAAGGCGACTTTCCAGCTGACCCCCGATGGCAACGGAACCCGGGTGACCTGGTCGCTGGATAGCGAACACGGCTACAACCCGATCAATCGCCTGTTCGGCGCATTGCTGCTCGACCGCATGGTCGGCAAGGACTACGAAAAGGGTCTGGCCAAACTGAAGGGCGTGCTGGAAAGCGGCCCGCGTTGAGAACAGTGCCTGTCCGCCTCCGGCGCATGCCGGATGGCGGATGTTGCATTTGGCTTACTTGGGCGAGGCCGAAGCCTTGGTCGAAGAACTGCCGCTGTCGTTGGCGGGGGTATCGGCCGATTCGGCCATCAGCAGGTCGTTGCCGATTGGCGTATCCAGCCATTGCTGCGCAGGCAAGCCCATCGCACGGTCCAGGATGGTGGGCAACAGTCCCGAGGGCACGCTGCTGTCGCTGTTCCACAGGATGGCGATACCCAGGTCGCGCTCCGGCACCAACGCCACCAGGCCCCGGTAGCCCTGCACGGCGCCGGCATGGAATACCACCTGGTGCCCCGCATAGTCGAACACGCGCCACCCCAGCGCATAGCTGGCCGAGTACACCCGTTCGCGACGCCAGCCGGCGCGCATTTCGCCCGGCGTACTGATCAGCGGCGCATGCAAGGTCGCCAGCAACGGCGCGGGCAACACGTCGGGACGATGTCCCGTCTGTGCGATCAGCCACTGCGCCATGTCGCTTGCGCTGGCATTGACGCCGGCCGCCGGCGGAAGCTTGTAGTAGGTCGGTTTGGGCATCAGCGACACCCAGCCGTTGCGGCTGCGCACATGCGGACGCGCCCAGCGCGGGCTGCTTTCGATCCCGGTCAGGCCGATGCTGGCATCGTTCATGCCGAGCGGTTTGAAGATGCGCCGATCCACCGCCTGGTCGTAGAAGCTGCCGGTGGCCGCGAACACCACATCGCCGATCAGGCTGAAGGCGACATTCTGATAGGCATAGCATTGCCCAGGCGCGCAATCGAGCGGCGCGGAGGCCAGCTTGCGGGAGACGCCGTAATAGTCGGCGTTGGATTCGATGTCGCGGTCGAAGGCGTTGTGGGCGTGCAGGCCGACGCGATGGCTGAGCAGGTCGGCCACGGTGACGCGCTGCGTCGCCAGCGGATCGCTGAGTTGGAAGTCGGGTACGTAATCGGTGACTTTGCTGTCCCAGCGCAGGGAACCGTCGTTGACCAGCAGGCCGGTCATGGTGCCGGCGAAGGCCTTGGACAATGAGGCCAGGCGGAAAACGGTGTGGCTATCCACCAACTGAGGTTCGGTCACATCGGTCACGCCATAGCCGCGCGCACTGAGCACGCGTCCGTTCTGCACGATGGCCATGGCAAGGCCGGGGACACGCTCGCCAACGGTCAGCGAGTTGGCCATGTTTTCGAAGGCCGCCACGTCGAAACCCTGCGCCAGCGGCATCACGCGCTGGCTGGCCAGGCTGGTGCGGTACGCCTGCGGTTGTGCGGGCGACCGGTACTGCGGCGCGGGGGCGACGCTGGCGGTCTGGTTCCAGCGGATCGGAGTCTGCGCGGTGGAGGAAAGCGTCAACGGCAACAGCAGGCCCAGCAGTCCGATGCGGATGGACCTTGCAGGCCGCGAGTTGCTGTTGTCTTTCATCGTGTGTCGCGCCTGCGTAAGCTGTCTCTGTTCCGGATAATAGCGCCGGTTTTTGCGATTGCACAAACGGGGAGAGGTTCGATGACCATCTTGTTCATATTGTTGGTGATTGTAGGCCTGGCGGTGGTGGTTGGCTTGTGGGGCGTTGGCATTTATAACGGGTTGGTCACTGCCCGCAACGCATTCAAGAACGCGTTCGCGCAGATCGACGTTCAGCTTCAGCGCCGCTTCGACCTGATTCCCAACCTGGTGGAAACGGCCAAGGGCTACATGAGCCATGAGCGCGAGACGCTGGAGGCGGTTGTCGCCGCGCGTTCGGCGGCGCAGTCCGGGCTTTCGGCAGCCAAGGCCAATCCCGGCGATCCTGCGGCGATGGCGCAGCTGGCCGCCGCGCAGGGGCAGCTGAATGCGGGGCTGGGGCGGCTGCTGGCGGTGGCCGAGGCCTATCCGGACCTGAAAGCCAATCAGAACATGATGCAGCTCACCGAGGAGCTGACCACCACCGAGAACAAGGTGGCGTTCGCGCGGCAGGCGTACAACGATTCTGTGATGGCGTTCAACAATAAGCGCGAGGTGTTTCCGTCCAGTCTGCTGGCGGGGATGTTCAATTTCGCGCCGGCGGCGTTGTTGGATATCCCGGCGGACAAGGCCGAGGTGCGCGAAGCGCCTAAGGTGCAGTTCTGAGTTCTTCGCGCTGACTTTAGTTTGCCAACCCTTCCCCCGTTTACGGGGGAAGGTGCCGAAGGCGGATGGGGGCGCTCTTGGCGTGGTCCATCCGATCAGAGCAAAAGCGTTTCGCGCTTTGCGCGAGTCACTTTTCTTTGAACGGCAAAGAAAAGTAACCAAAAGAAAGCCGCCCTAACGTCGCGCCCGGCGATGAAGCCGCCGGGTCCGCAAGCAGGCCGGGAATTTCCGTAAGGCGCATCCTGCGCCTCCGGAAACGGCGCACATCCTTGTGCGCCGCCCCTGCGGGGTTGATCCCGTCCTGCTTGCCGCGTCTCACGGGGATTGGATCCAAAGCAGAAAAGCAAAGCGAACAGCGATAAAGCGAAATCCGGCACCAATCGCGAACCAACAGGGCATCACTCCCTCTATGAACTTCTTCGAGCACCAAGCCAAGGCACGCAGCAGTTCCACCCGTATGGTGGTTCTGTTCGCGCTGGCGGTGGGCGGGATCGTGCTGGCGGTGGATCTGGCGGGGCTGGTGCTGTTGGGGGCGCAAGTGGGGAGCGCGGGAGGCATTGCGGCGCTGTTGTTCGTCGCCACGGTCGGTACGTTGCTGGTGATCGGTCTGGGTTCGATGTACCGCATGGCTTCGCTGCGCGGCGGCGGCGAGTCGGTCGCGCTGCAGATGGGCGCCACCGAAGTGCCTGAGAACACCGCGGACTTCCAACTGCACCGCCTGCGCAACGTGGTGGAGGAAATCGCCATCGCTTCCGGCGTGCCGGTGCCCAAGCTGTACGTGATGGAGCACGAGGCGGCCATCAATGCGTTCGCCGCCGGCTATTCGCCTTCCGATGCCGCCATTGCGGTCACCCGCGGCGCGCTGGACCGGCTCAACCGCAATGAACTGCAGGGCGTGATCGCGCACGAGTTCAGCCACATCCTCAACGGCGACATGCGTCTCAACATCCGCCTGATGGGTACGCTGTTCGGGATCATGATGCTGAGCATCATCGGCCAACGCGTGCTGATTTATGGGCGTGGGGGCGGCAAGAATGGCGGTGCGATCCTGGGCGTGGCCCTGGTCGCGCTGATCGTCGGCAGCATCGGCGCGTTCTTCGGGCGCATGATCAAGGCAGGCGTCAGCCGCCAGCGCGAATTGCTGGCCGACGCCTCGGCGGTGCAATTCACGCGCCAGACCGAGGGGCTGGCGGGCGCGTTGAAGAAGATCGGCGGCCTGCACGAAGGTTCGCAACTCACCGACAAGGCCAAGGCAGAGGAAGTCAGCCACATGCTGTTCGGCGAGGGACTGTCGATGTCCGGTTTGTTCGCCACCCATCCGCCGCTGGTGGAGCGCATCCGCCTGCTGGATCTGTCTTTCAACCAACAGCAGCTGCAACAACTCGCCGCGCGCTGGATGACCGCGCCGCCCGACGGCATGCAGGAGGACTTGGCCTTGGGTCTGGCTTCTGCACCGCCGCCGCTGCCGCCGCTGGCGCGGGAAATCAGGGTCACCCCGCCGATGATCGCCGCGCAGGTGGGCATGCCGGCCGAGGACGACTACCGCCGTGCCGACAGCATCGCGCAGTCACTGTCGCCGGAACTGCGCCAGCTGGCGGCGCAACGCGAAGGCGTCATGCCGCTGCTGCTGGGCCTGCTGGTCGACGACGACCCTGCCATCGCCGCCAACCAGCGCATCGAAATCACCGCGCGGCTGGGCGAAGCCGTCGCCGCACAAGCCTGGTCGCTGCGCGCCCAGCAGCTCGCGTCCTTGCACCCGATGCTGCGGCTGCCGCTGGCGTCGCTGGCCTTTCCGGTCCTGCGCCTGCGCCCGCGGCCGGAACTCGATGCCTTCCTCGCCGCCGTCCATGCCGTGGTGCATGCGGACGGCAAGGTCTCGTTGTTCGAGTACTGCCTGGGCAAGCTGCTGGAAGTACAGGTGCGCGAATCGTTGGATCCCGCGCGTTACGCGCGCTTCGGCCGCCGCAAGCCCGGCAACGTAAAGCAGGAATTCGCGACCTTGCTGGCGGTGGGGGCGCAGTCCGGGAACGACAACAATCCCATCGCCGCCCAGCACGCTTACCTGAGCGGGCTGCAGCGTGTGCTACCTCGCGATCATCTTCCCTATGCGCCACCATCTGAAGGCGTGCTGGCGCTGGAAAGCGTATGGGAAGGGCTGGATGCGCTGGATCCGCTGGCCAAGCAGGTGATGGTGGAAGCCATCACCGCCGCGATCAGCCACGACGGTCGGGTCAGCGTGGCCGAGTCCGAACTGCTGCGCACGATCTGCGGCGTGCTGCATTGCCCGTTGCCGGCGATGCTCGAACGCGGATGACGCATGGCTCCGCGACCGACCAAAGTCGTGATGACTCCATGGCCGATACGAACGATGATGCGCATCGGCGCATCGCGGATACTCAATGAGCAATTCCCCATCGACCACCCGGAGCAGCAGCGGTTTGTCCGTGCTCGGAGTGGCGTTCGTCGTCGTCTGGTGCACCGGTTATATCGCCGGCAAGCTGATGCTGGACCATGCGGCGCCCTTCACCGCACTGATATGGCGTTTCGGATTGGCCGGGCTGATGTTCGCCGTGCTCGCGCTCATGGCGGGAGCTCGCGGCGGCGGCCGCGATGTGCTGCACAGCATGGTCGCCGGCATGCTGATGCTGTCCATGCAGTTCGGCGGCGTCTACCTGGCCATGGGCTGGGGCGCGAGCGCCGGGGTGACGGCCCTGGTGATCGGCGTCATGCCGCTGCTGGTGGCGTTCCTGGCCATGCTTGCGGGCAGCGAGCGGTTGGGTCCTGCGCAGTGGTGCGGCTTGCTGCTGGGCTTCGCTGGCGTGTTGCTGGTGGTGGCCGACCGCGTGGATGGCGTAACCCCCGCGCGGGCGTGGATCGCATTGGCGGTGGGCTTGGCGGGCATCAGCATGGGAACGCTGTACCAGAAGCGCTATTCGTCGAAGATCGATCTGCGCCTGGGCCTGGCCATCCAGAACGGCGTGGCCACGCTGGCGTTGCTGCCCTTGGCCCTGGCCGAGGGATTCCGCTACGAAGCCGGCATGGCGTTCTACCGGCCGTTGGCCTGGACCGTGCTGGTCAACTCGGTCGGCGGATTCGCTTTGCTGTTCCTGTTGATCCGCCGCGATGCGGCGACCGGTGTGGCCGCCCTGTTCTTCCTGATGCCGCCGGTCACCGCGGTGTTCGGGCATCTGTTGCTCGGAGAGCATCTGACGCTGCTGAAGATCGGCGGCTTCTTGTTGGCGACGGTGGGCGTGTGGTTGGCTACCCGGACTTCCACCCCGGTGCCTTCGACAGGGTGAACCGCCCGCGCGGAATCAGCCCAGCAAGGATTTTCCGAGGATCAGATCCGAAGCGCGCTCGGCGATCATGATGGTGGGCGCATTGGTATTGCCGCCGATCAGCGACGGCATCACCGAAGCGTCGACCACGCGCAGGCCTTCCACGCCGTTGACCCGCAGCTGGCTGTCCACCACGGCGGTTTCGTCGCTGCCCATGCGGCAGGTGCCGACCGGGTGGTAGACGGTTTCGGCCTTGGCGCGGATGAATGCCGCCAATTCGCTATCGGTCAGGTCGCTGCGCGGCGGCTGGATCGGCGCGCCGCGATAGGCGTCGAAGGCCTTTTGGGCGAACAGTTCGCGCGACAGCTTGGCGCACTCCAGCATCATCTTCAGGTCGAAGCCTTCCTCGTCGCTCAGGTAGTTCGCTTCGATGCGCGCATCGGCACGCGGATCGGAGCTGTTGAGCGCGATCCGGCCGCGGCTGCGCGGACGCAGGAAACAGGCGTGCAGAGTGTAGCCGTCGCCCTTGAGGCGATTGCGGCCGTGGTCGTCCAGCATCGCCGGGACGAAGTGCAACTGGATGTCGGCGCGCGCGTCCGGCGCCAGCGACGAACGCAGGAAGCCGCCGGCTTCGGCGATATTGCTGCTGCCCGGGCCGCTGTGGTGCTTGAGGTAGTAGTGGTAGGCGATGGCCAGGTCGCCCACGCGGTCGTAGGTCACGCGCTGGGTGGAATGCTGCAGCGTGCAGATATCCAGGTGGTCCTGCAGGTTGCGGCCGACATAGGGCGAATCCACGGCCACGGCGATGCCGTGTTCCTGCAGATGATCGGCCGGGCCGATGCCCGACAGCATCAGCAGTTGCGGCGAATTGATCGCGCCGCCGCTCAGCAGCACTTCGCGTTCGGCGCGGGCCTGGATCTCCTGGCCGCCGCTGGCGTAGGCCACGCCGACGGCGCGGCCGTTCTCCAGCAGGATGTGCCGCACCAGCGCGCCGGTCATCACGTCCAGGTTGGTTCGGGATTTGGCCGGCCGCAGGTAGGCCACGGCCGCCGAACAGCGTGCGCCATCCTTCTGGGTGACCTGGTACAGGCCCACGCCGGATTGTTCGGAGCCGTTGAAGTCGCTGTTGTGGCGAAAACCCGCCTGCTGCCCGGCTTCGATGAAGACCGACGACAGTGGGTTCGTATAGCGCAGGTCCGAAACGTACAGCGGGCCGTCGCCGCCGTGCAGCGCGTCGGCGCCGCGGGAGTTGCGTTCGGAGCGCTTGAAGTAGGGTAGCGCGCTGTTCCAGTCCCAGCCTTCGGCGCCTCCTGCCGCCCAGTCGTCGTAGTCGCCGGCCACGCCGCGGATGTAGCACATGGCGTTGATCGAGCTGGAGCCGCCCAGCACCTTGCCGCGCGGCCACCACAGGCGACGGTTGTCCAGCTGCGGCTCGGGCGCGGTGTCGTAATTCCAGTTCACGCCTTTCTGCCCGACCAGCTTGGCCAGGCCGGCGGGCATGTGGATGAAGGGGTGCCAGTCGCGGGGGCCGGCTTCCAGCAGCAGCACTTTGACGGCGGGGTCTTCGGAAAGGCGGTTGGCCAGCACGCAGCCGGCGGAACCGGCGCCAATGATGATGTAGTCGTACACGCGCAAGCCTGCTGCGGAAGTCCGGCGAAGCTAGCCGCCAGGGGTAGAGCAAATGCTCTGCGCGCGGCGGTGGCGCCTAAGCGACTGAAAGCTGGTGGGGATCGGGCTTCCCAACGCTGGCGATGTTGCAGTGCATCGGATACCGTGCGCGCTGGCGTGGCGGTAAAGGACGGGAACGGGGTCATGCAGCCGAACCAGGGGCGCATCCACATGGGCGAATGGCGCGGGGTCGCTATTTCGTTCGTCTACTTCTTCTGCGTACTGGCCGCCTATTACATGATCCGCCCGGTGCGGGAACAGTTGTCGTCCGCGGTCGGTTCGACCCAGTTGCCCTGGTTCTACGCCGCGACCTTCATCGCCACACTGGTGTTGACGCCGGTATTCGCCGCGCTGGCTTCGCGCTGGCCGCGCCGGGTGCTGGTGCCAGTGGTGTACGTATTCTTCATCGCCTGTCTGCTGGCCTTCATGCCGGCCTTCACCCACACGGGCCTGCTCAGCCCGCGCGCGCTGGGCATGGTGTTCTTCGTCTGGGTCAGCGTGTTCAACCTGATCGTGGTATCGGTGTTCTGGATTTTCATGTCCGACATCTGGAGTCTGGACCAATCCAAGCGCCTGTTTCCCGTCATCGCCGTCGCCGGCACGCTGGGTGCGCTCGCCGGGCCAGCGCTGACCCGCTCGCTGGTCAGCGTGATCGGCGTGGCGCCGTTGCTGCTGATATCGGCCAGCCTGCTGGGCATCGCCACGGTCTGCGTGATGCTGCTGAACCGCTGGGCGCGCGTGCACGGTGCGCGCCGGCACGAAGTCGGTCACGAGGACGCGGTCGGCGGCGGCATGTGGGATGGTCTGAAGCAGATATTCGCCGACCCGTTCATACGCGGCATGGCCGTTCTGCTGCTGCTGGCCGACGGCATCGGCACGGTCAACTACGCGCTGATGATCGATTACTCCGGCGCGACCTTCGCCGACGCGGCGGCGCGCACGCGCTTCCACGCCGACGTGGACCTGGTCGCGAACCTGCTGACCGTGATCGTGCAGGTCACCTTGACCCGCTGGCTGTTGCCGTTGCGCGGGCCGGGCACGGTGATCATGCTCTGGGCGCTGGTCAGCATCGCCGTGCTGCTGGTGGTGGTGTTCTCGCCGGATCCGCATGCGCCGTTGTTCACCCTGCCGTTGCTGCTTGGACCGGTGGCGCCGACCGTGCTGGCCTTGATCGTCAGTCGCGGCTTGGCCTATGGCATGGCCGAGCCGGCGCGGCACAGCCTATACACCCGTGTGCCGCGCAATGTGCGCTACAAGGGCCAGGACGCGGTCGACACCGCGGTATGGCGTTTCGGCGACTTGGCCATCGCGACCGGCATGAATGGCCTGAAGTCGCTGGGCATGACGATTGGCGGCTTCGCTGGACTGAGCGCGCTGGCTGCATTCGCCGCGGCGGGCATCGGCTGGCGCTTGTGGAAGCGGGTGGAAAAGGTGGGGGAAACAGTGCCCGTGCAGACGGAAACTGGCAAATGATCCGTTCGTGGCGAGCCCCGGACTTGATCCGGAGCTCACCACGAACCGGAATTTTCCCGCGCAGTCTTCCGGTATGCTGGTCTGAACCGAATCGCCAAAGGGCCGACATGCTGATGCTTGCGCAAATCCTGACCGCGCTGGTCGCCCTGCTGCATGTGTATTTCCTGGTGCTGGAAATGTTTCTGTGGACCAAGCCGCTGGGCATGAAGACTTTCCGCAATTCGCCTGAGAAAGCGGAGACCACGCGCGTACTGGCCGCCAACCAGGGGCTCTACAACGGTTTCCTTGCCGCGGGTTTGCTCTGGTTCCTGTGCGCCGCGCAGTGGAACGTGGTCCTGTTCTTCCTGGGCTGCGTGCTGGTCGCGGCGCTGTACGGCGCCTACAGCGTCAGCAAGCGCATCTTTTTCGTGCAGGGCGTGCCGGCCATCGCCGCCATCATCGCCGTGTGGTGTCTGACCCGCGGTGTCTGATGCACGCGCACCGTGGGAGCGGCGTCCCGCCGCGAGCTTTTTGCGCATGGGTTGAGCCCAGGATCAAGAGCTCGCGGCGGGACGCCGCTCCCACGGTCGGTTCTAGCTGCGCGCGGGTTTGGGGGAAACCCACATCGAGATGCGTGCCTTGAACACCGCATCGCTCTGCGGATCGGTCACCACCACGTTGACCGGCAGCTCGTAACCTTCGGCTGACTCGTACGGCGGGAATTCCGGCGTAGCCACGCCGCGCTGGGTGCCGACGGCCTTCTTCAGGTATTCCACGCTCATGCCTTTCGGAATCCAACGCATCGATGCGGGAATGCTGACGTCGGTCATCAGTCCGCCGGCGAATTCGGCCAGGTTGCACAGGGCGATCGCATGCACGGTGCCCAGGTGGTTGGTCACGCTGCGGCGATGGGCGATGGTGGCCTCTGCGCGGTTGGGCTCAAGCACGGTCATGCGCGGCTTGATGCTGCCGAAGTAGGGCGCCTTGAAACAGATCAGACGCGAGAACAGCCAATGGCCGAACGGCTTGCGGGTGATGCTGTTGTACAACTGAAGTACGGAAGCGCTCATGGCAAAGGCTCTGCTTGGCTCCCTCCCTTGCGTAGCCCCCCAAGGGGACTTCCTTCGGGGCGCAGGGGAGGGTTGGGGAGGGGTTGCTCTTGATCTTGCCGTTGCGGTTGCCCTAAGGCCTGGAAAGTCAGCGCCAAAAGCACCCCCTCCCAGTCTCCCCCTGCGCCCCTTGCGAAGTCCCCTTGGGGGACTTCGCAAGGGGAGGGGCAGAGCATCAAGCCGCTTCGCGCGACTGCCGCGTCCCAGCGCCGTGTTTGTCGTAGTAACCGGCCGACCGTAATTCATGCGCGTCGAAATCATCCACGGTGATGGTTTCCAGCGTGATCTCGCGCAGCTCTTCCAGCTGCTTGCGTTCGTCGGCCGTGATCCAACCCTCGCGCACGCCTTCGTCCAGCTGCGAAGCGAAATCCAGCGCTTCGATGTCGCTGTTCTTCAGCGCCTTGAGGAACTTGCGTTCCACCGGCTCGGCCAGAATGGCCTTGGCCAGGTAGCTGTTGATGCGGCCGCCGGGATTGTTCTCGCACGGGGTGAGGAACACGCCCTCACCCAGACGGTCGCGCGCTTCGTTGGGCGTCATCAGCAACGCGGCTACGCGGTGGCCCAAGCGGTCGCTGGGAGCGACGGCGCGGCGGCCCCACGGAAAGATCAGCGGCCACAGCAGCCATACCACCGGGCGGATGGGGAAGTTGCGCAGCGCGGACGAAAGAGCCTGTTCGATCTTGTGCACGCTGTCGTGGAAGGCCCAGGCCAGCAACGGCTGGTCGGCCACCGGCGCGCCTTCGTCGTGGTAGCGCTTCAGCATGGCGCTGGTCATGTAGATGTGGCTCAACACATCGCCCAGCCGGCCGGACAGCGATTCCTTGAACTTCAGCTTGCCGCCCAGCAGCAGCATGGACACGTCGGCCATCAGCGCCAGGTTGGCGGAATAGCGGTCCAGCTTGCGGAAATAGCGTCGCGTGTAGTCGTCGCCCGGGGCCGAGCCGATCCTGGCGCCAGTCAGGCCGAACCAGAACGAGCGCACCGCGTTGGAAATGGCGAAGCCGATGTGGCCGAACAGATTGCGGTCGAACTCTTCCAGGCCGGCCTGATGATCCGGATTGCCGGCGGCCTTCATTTCCTTCATCACCCACGGATGGCACAGGATCGCGCCCTGGCCGAAGATCAGCAGGCTGCGGGTCATGATGTTGGCGCCTTCCACGGTGATGGCGATGGGCGATGCTTGCCACGCGCGGCCGGCGAAATTCCGCGGCCCCAGGATGATGCCCTTGCCGCCGATCACGTCCATCACGTCCTTGGACACTTCGCGGCCCATTTCCGTGCAGTGGTACTTGGCGATAGCCGACGGCACCGACGGCACGTCGCCGCGGTCGACCGCAGCCGCAGTGGCCTGCGAAAGCGCACTGATCGCATACGCCTTGCCGCCGATGCGCGCCAGCGCTTCTTCCACGCCTTCGAAACGGCCGACCGACAGGCCGAACTGCTTGCGGATGCGCGCATAGGCGCCGGTCACCAGCGCGCCGGCCTTGGCGCCGCCGCTGCCGGTGGAAGGCAGGGTGATGGAGCGGCCCACGGCCAGGCATTCGTTGAGCATGTTCCAGCCCAGGCCGGCCTTGTCCACGCCGCCGATCAGCTGACTGAGCGGGATGAAGACTTCCTTGCCGTGGATCGGACCGTTCTGGAACGGCGAGTTGAGCGGGAAATGGCGGCGGCCGATTTCGACGCCCGCCGTGTCGCGCGGCAGCAGCGCCAGGGTGATGCCGATATCGCGCGTGTCGCCGATGAGTTTGTCCGGGTCGTACATGCGGAACGCCAGGCCGATCAGCGTGGCCACCGGAGCCAGCGTGATGTAGCGCTTGTCGAAAGTCAGCTTGACGCCCAGCACATTGGCGCCGTTCCACTCGCCCTTGCAGACGATGCCGAAGTCGGGAATGGAAGTGGCGTCGGAACCGGCGAACGGACCGGTCAGGCCGAAGCAGGGCACTTCCTCGCCCGCCGCCAGACGCGGCAGGTAGTAGTCCTTCTGTTCCTGGGTGCCGTAGTGGTTAAGCAGCTCGCCCGGGCCCAGCGAATTGGGCACGCCGACGGTGGAGCTGACCACGCTGGAGACCGAGGCGATCTTCTGGATGACCTTGTGGTGGGCCAGCGCCGAGAAACCCAGGCCGCCGTATTCCTTGGGAATGATCATGCCGAAGAATTTGTTCTTCTTGATGAAGGCCCACAGTTCCGGCGGCAGGTCGGCGTAGACGTGGGTGATTTCCCAGTCGCTGGTCATCCGGCACAGCTCTTCCACCGGGCCGTCCAGGAAGGCCTGTTCTTCAGCCGACAACTGCGGCTTCGGGTAGTTGAGCAATTTGTTCCAGTCGGGATCGCCGGTGAACAGTTCGCCTTCGAAACCCACCGAACCGGTTTCCAGCGCGATGCGCTCGGTCTGCGACAGCGGCGGCAGCACCTTGCGGAAGAACTTCAGCAGCGGCGCGGTCACCAGCGGCTTGCGGATGCCGGGAATCAGCAGCGGCACCGCGATCAGCGCCACCAGCACGGCGGCGGCGATGGTCGCGGTGTGGTTGGCGCCCAGCAGCCAACACGCCACCAGCAGGGTCGCGGTGATCGCGGCCCAGTAGGCCAGCCGGATACGGTGGTAAGCGGCGAACGCGCCGACCAGCAGGAAGGCGAGGAAGGGGGCGACGATGCTCATGGGACGGCTCCGGATACGGCGTTGGTGACGGCGGATTCGCCGGTGGCGTTGAATGCTGTTGCGTCTGCGCGGGCCGCGGGCAGGTCGGCCAGATACTCCAGCACGGTGCTGGTAAACGCATCGTTGTCGTCGCCGGCCAGCATGTGCGTGGCCTGCGGCAGATGCGCGTGGCGCGCGTGCGGAACCAGCGTCTGGAATTCTTCCACGGTCTTGGCCGAAACCAGATCGCTGCGGCCGCCGCTGATCAGCAGCACCGGGCAGCGGATCGTGCGTGCGGCATCGACGATGTCGTCCTGGTGCTGCGCGCAATCGCGTACCAGATCGTCGATCAAACGCGCATCCCAATGCCAGCGCCAGCGGCCGTCGCTGCCTTCGCGCAGGACTTCGCGCAGTTCCTGCGGCGTCTTGCGCGCACGGCGATGCGGCAGGTACGCGGCGATGATGTCGGCGGCGTGATCCAGCGAATCGAAACCCTGCGGGAAAGCGGTGACGAAACCGAGGATGCGTTGCAGCCCGGCTTCTTCCCAGCGTGGGGTGATGTCGACCAGCACCATGGCGCGGAACAGGCCCGGCCAGCGCGCTTCGGAAATCATGCCGAACAGACCGCCCATCGAAGCGCCGATCAGCACCGGCGGCTGCATGTGTTCGCCAGCGACGATGATCAGGTCGTCGGCCAGTTGTTCGCCGGCGTAGGGCAGGTCGGCGGGATTGCGGGCCGACTCGCCATGGCCGCGCGCATCGTAGGAAAGCCCGGCATAGCCTTCCGCGGCCAGCGCCATGCCGCTGCGCTGCCACGCTCCGCGGGTCTGGCCGAAGCCGTGCGCGAAAAGCAGCGTGTTGGAAGCCTGCAAGGGCGAAGCGGTGGGGAAAGCGGTCGCGGCCAGGGCAAGACCGCCTGCGCCGGTCAGCGTCCGCGACTGCGCAGGCAGCTGATCAAGAGGAGGCTTGGAAGAAGGAGATACCATACGGGCTAGTATGGATCTCACAATTTAGAGTAGTCAATCGGTTTCGGCGCTGCCGCTCGGATCCGTTGCTGCTGCAAGCTGCTGATTCCAGGGATCTTCGATGTGATGCCGCAAAACGTACCGCAACAAACCTCAGCGTATGGTTAAATGTGAAATATGACTGCAAACACGTCCGAACCGGCTTCGGCCAACACCTCCCGACCCACACGCCTCAGCGCTGAGGATTGGGCGCAGGCCGCGCTGGATCTGGTCGCCGAACAAGGGGTCGCCGCAGTGGCGGTGGAACCGCTCGCACGCCGGTTGGGCGTCACCAAGGGCAGCTTCTATTGGCATTTCCCTTCGCGCGATGCGCTTTTGCAGGCGGCGCTGGAGCGTTGGGAGGCGATTGAACAGGAAAGCGTGTTCGGTAGCCTGGAGGCCGTGCCCGATCCCCGGGCGCGCCTGCGCGAGCTGTTCCTGCTGGTCGCCCACGAAGTCAAACCACACGTTATCTATAGCGAGCTGCTGAAGGCGCTGGACCACCCGGCCGTGCAGCCGGTGATCAACCGGGTTTCGCAGCGGCGCCTGGAATACCTGGTCGCTTCCTTCCGTCAGGCTGGCCTGGGCCGTACCGAGGCCCAGCACCGTGCGCGCTTGGCGTATTCGGCCTATCTGGGGTTCCTGCAGCTGGCCCTGCAGCTGCAGCAGCCGCGCTTGCATCACGAGGAATTCGAGGCTTACGTGGAGCATGTGATCAGTACGCTGATCCCGAACTGAGGCTTCAAAAGCGTTTCGCGCGTTGCGCGAGTCACTTTTCTTTGAACGGCAAAGAAAAGTAACCAAAAGAAAGCCGCCCTAACGCCGCGCCCCACGATGAAGCCGTGGGGTCCGCAAGCAGGCCGGGAATTTCCGTAAGGCGCCTCCTGCGCCTCCGGAAACGGCGCACATCCCTGTGCGCCGCCCCTTCGGGGTTTATCCCGGCCCGCTTGCCGCGTCTCACGGGGCTGGTAGGGCGAACCAAAGCAAACCCAGAGCCGTACAGCGCCAGTTTTGCTTTATTGAGGGATCGCCTTAAACCTAACGGCCCATTGCCGCATCCCAATGTCTATGCTGACCGCTGCCATGAGCGAATCGATGACCGACACGACCACCGCCGAGGTGGCCGCAGCGACCGATGCGGCCCTGGCGCGATCGGCCGCGGCGGGTGACGCCGGTGCATTCGAGTCGATCTACCGCCGCCATGCCGGACGCGTGCACGGCGTGATCGTCAGGCTGGTGGGCGCCCACGGCGTGCGTGCGGAGGATCTGACCCAGGAAGCCTTCGTCCGCGCCTGGCAGGCATTGCCGAAATTCCGTTTCGAAAGCGCTGTCTCCACCTGGTTGCATCGGCTGGCGGTCACCACCGCACTGATGGAACTGCGCAGTCGGCGCGGCGGCCCGCGTTTCGACGAGGATGAAGACGCGCTCGATGGTTTGGGCGTCGCCGATTCGGCCGGCAACGGCACCGCGCTTTCGATGGATCTGGAGCGCGCGGTCGCCACGTTGCCTCCGCGTGCCCGAGCGGTGTTGGTGCTGCACGATGTGGAAGGCTGGAAACACGAAGAAATCGCCAACGAGCTGGGCATGGCGGTAGGTAGCTCGAAGGCGCAGTTGCACCGCGCGCGGCAGTTGCTGCGCGGACGTTTAGGAGGTGAAGCATGAACACGCACAATGGCGGCACACACGATGACGGCACACAGGCCGACGAAACACTTCGCTGGCAACTGCGCGGGCTGCGCCGCGACCTGGAACCGCAGGCCGACCTGTGGCCGGGCATCGCCTCGCACATCGCCGCAGCGCCCCAGCAAGCGGTGGCGGCCGGCAAGCCGCGAGCGCGTCGTTTCGCTCCCTGGGCCATGGCCGCTTCGGTGCTGCTGGCCGTCGGCGTGGTCTGGCAGATGATGCCTGCCGCACAACCGCAAGCGCCGGCAGGCAATCCGATGATCCGCCAACAGGCCGTCTCCATGGCGCTGGATTACGAACGCGCATTCGCCCGCCTGCAGCAGCAAACCAATACCCATCCCGAGATGCATGGAGCCTTCGGCGAACTCGACCGCAGCGCCGCGCAGATACTCAGCGCGATCGAAGCCGATCCCAACGCAACGTTCCTGCTCGAACAACTTCGCCGCACCTACGCACGACGCCTGCAATTGACGCAGCGCGCGGTCATGACCTGAGGATATTCCCATGCGCAACTTCGTTTCCGCCGCTTCATTGTTCTTCGTTCCGCTGCTGGCGCTTTCCGCGGCCGCCGGCGCCGCCACGCCCATCGACCAGACCCGCGCGCTGGATGCGCGGGGCCGCGTCGATATCGAAAACCTCAAGGGACGCATCCAGGTGCGCGCCTGGGAGCGCAACGAGGTGAAGATCTCCGGCACGCTCGGCGATGGGGTCGAGAAACTGCTGGTGGAGGGCGACTCCGAGCATCTGACAGTCAAGGTGCAATACCCCAATAGCGGCGGCTGGGGCGGCAACAAATCCGGACCTACCGATTTGCAGCTGATGGTTCCGGTGCGCGCGGACCTGGACATCGATGCGGTTTCCGCGGATGTGGACGTGTCTGGCGTCGCCTCTTCCAAACTATCCATCGACAATGTCAGTGGAGACGTGCTGCTCGCGGCAGCGCCCCGGGAAGTCGATGTGGAAAGCGTCAGCGGCAACCTGCGGCTGACCGTCAACAGTGGCGATGTCCAGGCGCAGACCGTCAGCGGCGGTATCGTCCTGCGCGGCCGCATGAATGGCCAGATCAAGACCGAAACCGTATCGGGCGACATCGACGTCGCCGTCAATGGCGAGCGCGTGAACGAATTCTCGTCCAGCACCGTCAGCGGCAATGCCCAGGTGCGCACGGAGCTGGCGGCCAAGGGCGAAATCAGCATGGAAAGCGTCAGCGGCGACCTGCTGCTGGTGTTGCCCAAGAGCCTGTCCGCGCAGGTCAGCGGAGAAAGTTTCAGCGGCGATCTCAAGGCGCCGGGCGCGAAGATACAGAAACCCGAACATGGTCCTGGTTCCAGCTTCAACACCCGTTACGGCACGGGCGAAGGCGAGATCAGGCTGGAGACTTTCTCGGGCGATGCGGAGCTGAGGCTGGAGTGATCTCGCGAAAGACCGCGCGAGACACTTGCTTTACCCTTCTCCAACGGGAGAAGAGCCTGCCCCGTACTTGATACGGGGTGCCCCGTAGGGGCGGATGAGGGTACGTCGAAACAGGGATTTCTGAAATACCGTAATTGTTTCAACATCACTGCTTCGCCGTACCCTCACCCCAACCCCTCTCCCGATGGGAGAGGGGCTTTTAATCCTTCGCCGCGGTCAGGTTGCACCCGGAATGGATTGCAAGAGGCCATCGCGCCATTCAATCACATGCACGGCGTAGCCGCGTTCCTGCAGGTAGCGAAGAATCGAGCGCACCGTGACCACCGGATAATCGCCCGACAGGCGGGTGCCTACGGAGTGGTCGGTAAAGATGGTGTTGACGCCGAACAATCCGCCCAGCACGCGCTTCGCGTAGGCGATATGGATGGTGTCCGGCTTGAAGCCATCGCGCTGCGCCCACGCGTAGGCGGTGCGCCGGTCGCCCAACTCCGGCGTGGTCGCGACCGCTGCGAGGGTTTCCAGCACCCATTCGGTGGAATTCTGGTATTCGCGGCTGCCTGGGCGCGCGATCAGGTTGTAGGCCTGTTCGTGCAAGGCGTTGCGTGGAAGCCCGCGCAGATGATCGGCCAGGCGTTGCGCCAGAGCCGGCTGCAGCCAGACGATGCGGGCGTCCTGATTCACCAGATCGTCGGCGAAGAAGTTCACCAGTCCCTGCGCATGCAGGGCCGACCGTGCGGTACCGCATTCGTTGAGCAGGTGCAGCACCGTCCAGCGGCCATCGCTGTGATCGCGCAGCGCAAAACCGATATGGCTGTAGACCAGGCCGTGCTTGGAAAGATCGGTGCCGACGCGCGCCACCAACACGACGGGCGCATCGGTTTCTTCCAGTGCGGCCACTACGCGCATCGCGGTGACGGTCGCGTCGGCGAGCTTTTGCGGCGTAGCCGGCCGGATTTCGCACTGCCTCCCGGCAATGGCGGCCAGCGGCCAGGCAAGGCAGAGCGCCAGGAACCAGGCGGAAAGCTTCATGGGTGGATCCGCCGGCTATGGATATGCGGTCGCGCGCTTGGGTCGGGGATGAAGGCGATCGCCGCGCTGCCCACCATCAACAACAAACCTCCCGAGACCACCAATGCCGTCCCCACGCTGGTCTTGGGCGAGCCGGAAAGCAGGCTGTAATCGGGTTCGACCAAGCCTGCCAGCAGAATGGAACCGAATGCAGGCGCCACCGAGATCGTCACCAGTGTCCCGCGTGCGCTGGCCTGTACTCCGGTGACGGTGAAGTGGGCGCCGGCCTTCAGTGCGTCGTAGAGTGCGATGGGAACTTCGACAGAGGCCTCCAGGCTGGCTGCCGAGGCATCGCTCAGATGATCGGATTGCGCGCGGGCCGGGGCGGGGAAAGCGCCCAGCGACAAACCCAACGCCAGGATCGGGGAATAGAGGTGGAGACGCGGCATGGTCGATTCCGGATTCGGTTTGACCGGAGCTTGCGCACCCTTTGTAGGAACTCAACATATTTCTACCAGGTGGCCGTATGTTGCGGGTTGGGTATACGATTCCTAAACCATGGCCCTATCGATCGAACTCGTCGACTCTCTGAAGCGCTGCCTGCGCGCGCAAGGTCTGACCTATCGCGACCTGGCCGCGCGCTTGAAGCTGAGCGAGGCGGCGATCAAGCGGATGTTTTCGCAACGCGCCATGAGCCTGCAGCGGCTGGAGCAGATCTGCGATGCGCTGGATGTGGGTCTGGCCGAGCTCAGCGCCGAATCCGCGCGCGGCCGTCCTGCCATGGCCAACCTCAGCGAATCGCAGGAACAGGCGCTGGTGAGCGAACCCGCGTTATTGCTCGCCCTGTTCCTGACCATCAACCGCTGGCGCCAGGAGGACGTGCTGGCGCAGTTCGACTTCAACATCGCGCAATGGACCGCGCTGCTGGTGAAGCTGGACCGTCTGGGCATCATCGAATTGATGCCGGGCAACCGTGGACGCCCGCTCACCGCTCGCAATTTCCGCTGGCGCGCCAATGGACCGATGGAGCGCTATTTCCGCTTGAACCTGCTCGGCGATTTCTTCGCCGATCCCTTCGACGGCGAACAGGATGCGCTGCTGCTGCTGAGCGGCAGCCTGAGCATCGAAGGCGTCAAGCAACTTCGCCTGCGATTGGAGGAACTGGCGCGCGAGTTCGATGCGCTGCTGGCCCGCGATGCGACCTTGAGCGCGCAGGAACGGGTCGGGGTCAGTCTGGTGTTGGCGCAGAAACCGTGGCTGCTGCAGTTGTTCCAGCCATACAGGCGTGCGCAGACCGGCTGATAACGTTTTCACAAACGTTTTCATGGAAATAGCGTCTGCGCTGCAGCAAGACCGCACCCGCCGGCACGAGTACCATTTAGTTGCATTCGCAACGATATGGTTGGCCTGGGAGGGCGCGCATGAACGCAGCGATTTCGTACTTCGACGAAAAGAATCCGGCTGCTAGCCGACTCGAGAGCTTGAATCGCTGGGTCGCCGAGACCGCCGCGCTGACCCGGCCGGATTCGATCCACTGGTGCGACGGCAGCGACGAGGAATACGCCGCGCTGCTGCGATTGATGCAGGAAGACGGCACGCTGCTGCCGCTCAATCCCGATACGCACCCGGGCAGCTGGCTGCACCGCTCCGACCCCAGCGATGTCGCGCGCGTCGAGCACCTCACCTTCGTATGCAGCCGCGACCGCGACGATGCCGGCCCCAACAACCACTGGATGCCGCCGGCCGAGGGCCATCGGCGGATGGACGCCTTGTTCGCCGGCTGCATGCAGGGCCGCACGCTGTATGTCATTCCCTACTGCATGGGTCCGATCGATTCGCCGCTGGCGCGTTGCGGCGTCGAGATCACCGATTCGCCCTACGTGGTCGCCAACATGCGCCTGATGACCCGCATGGGCGCGCCGGCGCTGGCGCGCATCGAACGCGAGGGCGCGCTTGGGAACGGTACGTACGTCAAAGGCCTGCATTCCATCGGCGAACTGGACCCGGATCGCCGCTTCATCATGCATTTCCCCGAAGAGCTGAGCATCAAGAGCTATGGTTCGGGCTATGGCGGCAATGCGCTGCTGGGCAAGAAATGCCACGCCTTGCGCATCGCTTCCTGGCAGGCCCGTCGCGAAGGTTGGTTGGCCGAGCACATGCTCATCGTCGGTATAGAGAATCCGCGCGGCGAGATCCACTACATCGCCGCAGCCTTTCCGTCTGCCTGCGGCAAGACCAACCTGGCCATGCTGATCCCACCGGAAAGCTATCGCCAAGCCGGCTGGAAGGTGTGGACGGTGGGCGACGACATCTGCTGGATGCGTCCGGGCGCGGACGGCCGTCTGTACGCCATCAATCCGGAAGCCGGCTTCTTCGGCGTTGCGCCGGGGACCTCGGAGAAATCCAATCCCAACGCGCTGGCCACCATCGGGCACGACACCATCTTCACCAATGTCGCGACGACTGCCGACGGGCAGCCTTGGTGGGAAGGTCTGGATGCCCGGGTGCCGTCGAAGGATTGGCAAGGCCGCGATTTCGACCCGGCCAACGGCCCGGCCGCGCATCCCAACTCGCGCTTCACGGTTTCGGCCCGCCAGTGCCCAAGCTATTCGGCGCACGCCGAAGATCCGCAGGGCGTGCCGATCTCGGCCATCGTCTTCGGCGGCCGCCGCGCCTCGCTGGTGCCGTTGGTGTTCGAGGCCCGCGACTGGACCCACGGCGTGCTGGTCGGCGCCAGCATGGGTTCGGAGACCACCGCTGCCGCTACCGGCGATGTCGGCGTGATGCGCCGCGACCCCATGGCCATGAAACCGTTCTGCGGCTACAACTTCGCCGACTATTTCGCGCATTGGCTGTCGTTCGATGTACCCGGCGCCCATCTGCCCAAGGTCTTCCATGTCAACTGGTTCCGGAAGGACGGGGACGGGAAGTTCCTGTGGCCCGGCTTCGGCGAGAACCTGCGGGTGCTGGAATGGATGATCGAGCGGGTGGAGGGCCGGGTAGGGGCCGTCGAGTCGCCGATAGGCCTGCAGCCGCACCCGGCGGATATCAACCTGCAAGGGGCCGGAGTTTCCCTTGAACAGCTAACGGAGCTCTTCTCCTTCGATAATTCAGCTTGGAAGGCGGAATTCGAGCAAATCTGCGCCTATCTTGACGAATACGGCAAGAAAACCCCGGCCGCCCTGGTCTCCGAAGCACATAGCGTACTCGGCACTCTGCAGTGACTTCGATGGGTGCCAGTGTTTAGCGCATTTGGCGTACCGTTCAGCTGAAATTGTGACTTCAAGTTTTTGAACAGGGGAAATGGAACTCGCATCACCAATTCATAACAATATAAGTTATTGTTTTTAATTGGTATTATCGCGAAAGAGTGAGTTTTTGTTGCGGTTGTATCCATCGCCGTAAAAATTACGTTATCCTTCGGCCACCAGGCGTAGTCCCATTTGGCGTCTGTTTATTTGGCTTGGGTCCTTGCGACCTGGTCTTCAACTCGACCTTGAGAGAGAGCATCAAATGACCAACCTTAAGAAGCTGCCAGGCGCGATTAAGTTCGCGTTGTTCGCCAGCGCGGCGACGCTGGTTTCCGGCAACGTAGTTGCGCAGGAAACCGAAACCGACGACGCCAAGACCCTTGACCGCGTTGAAGTGACCGGTTCGCGCCTGAAGCGCGCTGAAATCGAAGGTGCCGTGCCCGTTACCGTCATCGATCGCGCAAGCATCGATGCCAGCGGCGACATCTCCGTTGCCGACGTGCTGCGCGACAGCACCTTCGCTTCGTTCGGTAACTTCAAGCCGCAGTCCGGCAGCTCCGCGCAGTCGCTGGCAACGATCGACCTGCGTGGCGTCGGTTCGGGCCGCACTCTGGTCCTGATCGACGGCCACCGCGCCCCGACCAACCCGATGTCCGCTTCCAGCGGCTCCGACTTGAACTCGATCCCGCTGGCAGCTGTCGAGCGCATCGAAATCCTGTCCGACGGCGCATCGGCCGTGTACGGCTCCGACGCGATCGGCGGCGTGGTCAATATCATTCTGCGCAAGGATTTCAACGGCGCCGAACTGCGTTACGGCGTTGGCCAGACCAAGGTGCAAGGCGGCGATCTGGAAGACGCTTCCGTCGTCTTCGGCATCTCCGGCGACCGCGGCCGTTTGATCGGCGGCGTGTCCAAGTCCAGCCGCGGCATGGTGTTTACTCGCGACCAGATCGGTGGCAACGCCCTGGGCGTCAGCACCTACGGCAACAACTACTACGACTGGGATACCGGCGCACCTGCAGCGGTCCCGGGCTTCTCCTGCGATTCGAACGGCTTCTACCTGCTGGGTAACGGCCTGTGCTCGTTCAACTTCAACTCGGTTGCCGCCAACGAAGCATCGGTCGACAACAAGGCGATCTTCGTTCGCGGCGATTACCAGATCAACGACGACTGGACCGTGTACATGACCGCCACCCAGACCAAGGTGGAAACCTTCGGTCGTTATGCGCCGGTCCCGGGTGTGGTCGCTGTCGAAGACGGTACCCCGAACGACGTGGTGCAGGGCGATGGTCTGCCGACGTATTTCTTCCACCGCTTCGCTGCCGCGGGTAACCGCGACAACTTCACCGACACCACCAACAGCGACTTCCTGTTGGGCTTCCAGGGTCAGCTGACCGACAAGATCAGCACCGACTTCGGTATCCGCCGCACCAACTACACCTACAAGGAAACCGGTCGCGGTTACATCATCCAGACGCTGGCCGCTGCGGCTGCCAATGCCGGCGATTACATCTTCGCCGACCCGTTTGGCGCGTCGCAGGAAACCCTGGACGGTTTCACCGCCACCATTGGCCGTGATTCGTTCTGGAAGACCACCGAAATTTTCGGCTCGGTCAACTTCGACCTGTTCGAAATGGGCGGCGGTGTCTCCAATGCTGTGGTCGGTGCCGAATACCGCGAAGACAAGTTCCAGGACATCTATGACTCGCTGTCGCGGGCCGGCGTGGTGTTGGGTTCGTCGGGTGGTTCGTCCGCCGGCAGCCGTGAAGTCTACTCGGCCTATTTCGAGTGGTTGTTCCCGTTCACCAGCACCTTCGACATCACCGTCGCGGGTCGTTACGACAGCTACAGCGACTACGGCAACGACTTCTCGCCGAAGATCGCCGCACGTTGGCAGCCGCTTGACAACCTGACCTTCCGCGCCTCGTACGGCGAAGGCTTCCGCGCTCCGGGTCTGGACATCCTGACCCAGGCGCTGACCTTCTCGGCCGAGCCGGTGAACGATCCGGGTTCCTGCGCCGCGCTGGGCCAGCCGGCAACCTGCCAGCTGCAGGTTGATACGTATTTCGCTGCCAACCCGAACCTGTCGTCGGAACAGTCCAAGCAGTGGAGCCTCGGCGTCGTGTACGACCCGTTCGATTGGCTGGACCTGAGCCTGGATTACTACAACATCGAGGTTGAAGACACGATCGATCAGATCAGTGCGCAGGACGTGATCAACTGCACCAACGATCCGGCGACGTACGGCTCCTGCCCTGCAGGCGTCTCGCTGGTCCGTGGCCCGAATGGCCGTATCACCCGTATCGACACGGGCTACGCCAACAAGGGCCTGTTGGAAACCACCGGTTTTGATTTCCGTGCCAACACCAACTTCGATCTGGGCACCATCGGCAAGTTGGAAAACAGGCTGTCGGTCTCGTACATCAACAAGTACGACGTCCAGGACTCGACCGGCAACATGATCGACCAGCTTGGCCTGGGCGGCGCACCGGATCTGCGCGCCACTCTGGCTAACCGTTGGACCTACGGCGACTTCTCGGTGGACTTCAACACGAACTTCATCGGCAAGCAGGACCGTTCGGCCAACCCGGTTGGCGGCTACGCCACCAACGATCTCCAGTTCAGCTGGAAGTCGCCGTGGAACGCCACCATCTCGATCGGCGCCACCAACGTCGGCGATCGTTATCCGAAGCTGGCTGCGTACGATGGCCGTCCGTGGAACTTCTACCTGTATGACGCGTACGGTCGTACCACGTACTTCCGTTACACGCAGCAGTTCTAAGCGACGCGCATGATGTACTTGAGGGGCCCCGGCAACGGGGCCCTTCTTTTTTTTGCCAGTACCCGCACAATGGGCCGATGCGTAACGAAGAAGCTTTGAAGCGAAGGTCTGCCTGGTCCACGTATTGGGCCAGCGGCGCCCTGCATTCCTGCGCGAACAGCTACCAGGACAATTATCGCGGCGCTATCGAGGATTTCTGGGGTGTGGTGTTCAAGCACATGGGCGCAAGCAGCCGGGTGCTGGATATTGCAACCGGTAACGGCGCGTTGCCCTTGATGCTGTCCCGGCTGCGTGGACGGGAAGCCAAAGACAGCATCGACGCAGTGGATCTTGCAGAAATCGCTCCCGCATGGAATGCGACGGAGCAATGGCCGCAGATCCGGTTCCATTCCGGCATACGGATGGAGCGGCTGCCCTTCGAGAACCAGTCGTTCGATCTGGTTGTCAGTCAGTACGGAATCGAATACGGAAAATGGCCCGATGCCCTTAGCGAAGGCCTCAGAGTCTGCCGCAGCGAGGGCGTTCTGGCGTTGGTCCTGCACCATTCCGACTCGGTGCTGGTAAGCGTGGGACGGAGCGAACTGCGAAACCACGAATTGCTGACAAGCCCTCGCGGCTTGATCGAGTCGGCACGCCGGGTAATACCCTGGGTGTCTACCATGCGAGCGGGTATTTTTAGCTATGAGGACGCGGCGGAGGCACAGAGCCGTAAAGCAGCGTACAACTTGGCGATGAGCGTGATCAGCGAAGAGATCGTCTCGACTCCTGTGCCAGATCTCCTATTGGAGGCGCGGCAATCGATCCACCAGCTAGTCTCGGAAGCGGCCGTTGCCGATGCCGACGCCAGCCAGATTCTCTTACGACTGGAACAGTATTCCGACTCGCTCGCGGCTGCGGCTTTGCGTACCGCCGAGATGGTCTCGCACGCGCTTTGCCAAGCCGATATGGAGGCGATGAAGCGGTATCTGATCGAAGCCAGACCCGACTGGAAGGTGACAAGCCGAGTGATCCTTCAAGCAGAAGGTCTGCTGGGATGGGGCATGGTAGCGGCGGTTGACGGCAACCCCATCCACGCATGGTCTGCATCGGCTGATCCGCTGGCGCCCGGTCAGTTGGTTGGCGACGATTCCATGAGCTGATGTGAGAATACATCCTGCAGATTCTCGTAATTGCGCCATCGTCCTACAGAACGGGTATGCACCGGCTGCTTTACCTGCCAGCGACTAGGAGACTGCACGCCTTCGTTGTTGAGGTGGAAACGAAAGCATGCGCTGTCCCAAGGTAGTCCGATGAAATCGATCAGCTTGCGAGCCTCGCTTTCGAAGGAAGTGGCAAGCTGTTCGTAATGCAGTTCATGGATTGCAATTGGCAAGACGTCTTGCCAGTGACGCATGATCCTCCGTTGCGTTTCCACGTAATGGAGAATCCAGGTGAGATCGGTGGCATACCTTTCGTCAAGTGCGAAGTTCTCGCCGTAGATGGAGATTGCGATATCGCGTGGGTCCCTGCGGCACCATATCACCCGCGCCTGCGGGAACATCCTGGCTATCAGATCGAGATCCCAGAAATTAAGCGGCGCCTTATCGGCCAGGCGTGTCGCTACGGCAGGAGCATGCCTAGTGGCGGCCGAGATATATTTTCTGATCGCTCCGGCTATTTGAGTAGGCGTGTAATCGTGGACGCCCCGGTTACCCTGCCGCACTGCCTCAAGCGCGAGTTCGCGCGATATCAGGGCGATGTCAGGAAGCTCGCCACAACCGAACGCCGAGGGATGGGCGGCGATTATCTGTTCGGTAAGAGTCGTTCCGCTGCGTGGCATGCCGACTATGAAGACGAAGCGAAGTTCGTCTGAAGGTTCATCCGCGAAGGGACGGGAAAAGCTTTCCACGGTATAGGTTTCTATGATGCGGTTGGCCTTGCGATCCAGGCGCGCCGGATCGAAGGATCCGGTCATGCGTATGCGTGCCGAATTGGCATCGTTCCAGCGCGCCATCGCTTCGGCGTACTCGCCCCGGGTATCGAGGACCTTGCCAAGCTCATAGCCGAGCAGAGATCGATCATGATCGGTGATGCTGCTCGAGGCGAGCAGGAATTTGGCGCGTTCGACCACGCTTTCGGGTGCGTGGTCCCGATGCAGACCAAGTAGTCCGGCCATAGGAAAGGGCCAGTCGGGGCGCAGCTGCAGGGCTTTGCTGAAAGCCTCTGCTGCTGCGATCCGGTTGCCATTGTCGTCATGGGCTTGAGCGAGCGCCATCCACAGATCCGGAGAATCCGGTGTATATCGTATGCCGTCGCTGTAAGTGGATATGGCCTGGTCCAATGAACCTAGACGGCTGAGCGTTTCACCTTTCTTCAAGATGGTCTCGATATCGTCCGGTTGAAGTTGATGCAGTTGTTCCCATAAAGGCAGCGCATCAGCTGGATAACCGATGCGGAATTCCAGGCTAGCGAGCGCGCGCAATATTTTCGCATCTTCGAGGGCAAGCGAATGAGCGCGGCGCAGCGCTGGGAGCGCTTCGTGGTCGCGTCCTAGCCGCAGTAGAGCGATTCCCTTGAAGTACCATCCGTTTGCGAAATCCGGCCAACCCAGAACCGTTTCTTCGAATTCACGAAGACTCTGCGCATAACGGCCTGCATGAGCCAGCAGGCACCCAAGCTGGAATCGATACTCGAGAGATTTGGGAGCAAGCGCAGCGGCCTGCGCCATGCAATCCAGAGCGAGTTTGTGTTGACCGGTTTGCGAGGCCAGCAACGCTATCTTGCGACGCAGATCGGCATCCGTGGGGAATTCCTGCAGCAACTTTTTCGACAGGCTTTCAGCCTGCGCGAACTCCCGTTGTTGCAACAGAGTTGCAATTTCCTCTAGGGGGATTCTGACCATGGAGTTCGAGGTGGTGGCGCCAGGACGATTGCCGATGGTAACGGGCTTGGACTCCCGTTGATCAATGCGCTCGTCAGGAGCGTAGCTACATGCCACTCAGCTTGCTGCCGGCGGCAGTACTCGCAAGCAGACAAAGGCTGGATTCTAGAGATCCTGCTCGTACCGTACGTAGGGTACCGTACCTTCGTCGCCACTTTCATCGCTGGGCGAGAAGGGATTCTTGCCGCGGGTGATGACGTTTTCCGCACCTACGGTCAGCTGGCCGCTCCAGGGGGTGCGCCAGGTCAGGCCCAGGCCCAGGCCTTCCCATTTGCCCGGCTGGCCGGGGACATCGACCACGCGGCCGACGATATTGGCGCTGAAGGCGCCGTAGCCGCCGCCGACGCTGAGGCTCTTGGTGTTCCAGCGGTCGGCGATGGCCGGTACATCGGCGATCGGCACCAGGCGTGCCCGGGCTACCGCGCCGCCGATCCGCACATAACCTTCGCGGCCGATGTTCTTCTGGCCGAATATGGCCAGATCGTTCTCTTCGACGCGTGCGCCGGCGTTGGAGGACAGCCAGGCGGGAAGGGTGTCGCGGCCGCTGCCGACGGACAACCCCAGCTTGCCCCCGGGACGGGCCAGCGAAGCGCCGGCGCTGATGCGCTGGCTGCCGCCGTCGTTGCCGTCGGTAAGCTCGGCGACGGCGCAATTGCTGATCAGGCTGCCGATGCTGCTGGCGCTCTGGCGGTTGCAGACCAAGCCAAGGGAGTCACCGGCCTCCAGGCCGAAGGCCGCTCCCAGCGTGTTGCTGCCCAAGCGCCAGCTGGCGCCGGCCGAGGCTTCGCCGGTGGGCTCCAGCAGGAGCACGGCCTCGACCTTGCCGCTGGTGTTGTTCCAGACCGGAAGCACCGCAGGGTCGCGCTTTGAGGCCTGCGGCTTCTTGGCTTGCGCGTGCGCGCCGGTCGCCACGCCAAAGGCGAGCAACAGGGCGAACGGCAGGTGCAGAAGACGCGGTTTCATAGCTTGTCTAAGACTCCCAACTCCGCGGTGGAGTTCCCCTCCCAAGGGCATTGGATGCTATTCGATTTATGTTTCTTTAACAAGTCCCCGGGGCCTCCGGAGGGCTACTGAAGCCATTCGGGAGCCCGTATTCCGACCGGCGGCAGGTCGAAAAGTTCATCGATCTCCCGCGCACTGAAAATATAGCGCTGACCACAGAACTCGCAACGCACTTCGGCCTGGTCGTCGGCCAGGGCGGCATGGGCCTCTTCTGCTCCCAGGGACTGCAGCATGGCCGCCACCCGTTGCTGCGAGCACGAGCAGGCGAAGCGCAGGGGGCGTTCGGCCAGGACCGCCAGCTCCTCCTCGTGGAACAGGCGGTGCAGAAGCTCCTCCACGGGGACGGCCAGCAACTCGCCGGACTGAAGGGTCTCGAACAATGCCCCTGCTCGGTTCCAGCCGTCGCTGTCGCCTTCATCGCCCGGCAGCTTCTGCAGCATCAGTCCGGCCGCCGTCTTGCCGTCGGCGGCCAGCAGCAGGCGGGTCGGCAGCTGCTCGGATAGATGGAAGTAGTTTTCGAAGGCTTCGGAAAGACCGGCGGCCTGCAGGGAAACCAGACTCTGGTAGCGCTGCGGTTCGCGCGGGTCCAGACCGGGATTTTCGATGGTGATGGCCAGCAGCGCCTCCTCGCCGAGTTCGCGCAGATCGTGCGGCGGGTCCTGGCCTTCGGCCACCTTGGCGATACCGCGCAAGGTTCCTTGCGCGGTGCATTCGGCGAACAGCGTGCGCAGCGCGCCTGGGCTGCGCAGCTGCAGGGACAGACGGCCGTTGACCTTGGCGTGGCCGGTGAACAGCGCAGCGGCCGCGCAGGATTGTCCGAGCAGCTCGCGCGCCGCTTCGGGATAGTCGGCGTGGGACAGGATGTCCCGCCAGGCACCCTCCAGGCGCACGCACACCCCGCGGACTCCGGCCTTGGGCAGCAGGAAGCGGGTCTGGCGGTCGTAGGTATCGCTCACAGTTCTCCCAGGTCGGCATTTTCGCCGTAGAAGGCCATCATGCCTTCTATGGTGTGGGCAACCATCTCGCGTTCCAACGGGGTGAGCATGGGATGCCAGACATCGAAAATAAGGACCACGCGCAGTTGCTTGCTGTGGTTCCAGGCCTCATGGCGGATGGTGTCGTCGAAGATCACCAGTTTTCCGGGCTTCCAGACATGGGTTTCCTCGCCGACCCGCAGTCCGCAATCGCCAGGGATGATCAGCGGCAGGTGCACGGTAAGGCGGGCATTGGTGGCGCCATTATGGGGCGGGATGGTCGTTCCGGGTTTCAGGGCGGAGAAGAAGATCACCGGCGCCCGTTTGGGCACGGTTATCTGCGGCGCCAGCGCCACGGCCGCTTCCGTCCGGGGGCAGCGATCGGCATGGGCATCGATGCGCTCGCCGTTTTTCCAGAGGAAGTACGCGCCCCAGTCGGGTTTCCTGTCCAACGCCGCGAACTGCCCCATCGGTTCGCCCGCGGCGGTTTGAATGTAGGGCTCGAACCCCGCGTCGGTCGCCAGCAAGCCGTTGAGTTCTTCCAGTATCGAAGGGAAGGCGGCCTCCACCCGTGGCGCCCAGTCGAAATCCTCGCGGTGGAAAAAGGGAATCGCCGGCAGTCGTGGCACCGGCAGCATCAAGGGGCGGGCGGTGACGAAGCTCCTGCGTCCGCTGATGATGTCCAGCGAATGATTGAACCGCTCCAGTTCACGATGCGTGCGGCCCTCGCGCAATCCGTGCAGGCGCTGGCTCAGGAACTCGGCCAGTTGTTCCCGGCTTTCGGCCACTGCGGCCTTCGCCTGCTGCACCAGCTGCTGCAGTTGTGGAGAGTTCTTCGCGGCCTCGGGCATGTATTGCAGCCCGTTGTCCCAAGCGGTCGCCGCTTCGCGTATACGTCCGGCGCTTTCCAGCAGACGGGCTTTTTCGAAGTGCGCGCCCCAGGCGGTGGGTTCTGCATGGATGGCCGAGGTAATGGCCTCCAGCGCCCGTGCCGTGTCGCCTCGCTGTAAATGCAGTCGCGAAAGATTGGCGTGCGCAATGGCAAGGCCGGGGTCTGATTCGATCGCGCGATTCAGGTAGAGGGCGGCCTCGGAAGCATTCCCCTGCGCCAGCGCGTAAGCGCCCAGGTAGTTCAGCGATGGCGCGTGCCCCGGATCCAGCCTGAGCACCCGCTGCCAGAGAGACACCGCGTTGGCGTTCTGTCCGCGCCGTGTCCATTCCGCAGCTTCAGCCATCAGGCCTGCAATGGAATTTTCTGTAGAAGTCATTGCAGTAACTACCGTATGCACGCCAGGCGGCCTAAAGGTTAACATTCGGGCTCATCGTATGCCCTTCCGGGGAATCCCATAAACACCGCACAGGCCGATCGAAAATCCCGATCCCGTCGCTGGCTGCGCTGGCTGCTGGCTTTGCCGTTGCTGTTCGCCGCGGCCAGCATGCTGCAGGTGGCCGTGCTGCGCTTCGTCGATCCGCCTTTCTCCGCATTCATGATGGCCCGCCAGTTCGAGGCGTGGGGCGCGGGCGATGCGGGCTTTCGCGTGGCCTACGATTGGCGCGATATCGAGCGGATCTCGCCCAACCTGCCGGTCGCCATGGTGGCCGCGGAGGACCAGAATTTCGCCACCCACCGCGGTTTCGATTTCAAGGCGATAGAGAAAGCCCGCGCCAACAACGCCAAAGGCCGCAAGGTGCGTGGCGCGAGCACGGTCAGCCAGCAGGTCGCCAAGAACCTGTTTCTGTGGCAGGGCCGCAGCTGGGTGCGCAAGGGCGTGGAAGCCTGGTACACGCTGCTGATCGAACTGATGTGGCCGAAGACGCGCATCCTGGAGGTCTACGCCAACATCGCCGAGTTCGGCGACGGCATCTATGGCGCGCAGGCCGCGTCGCGCAGTTATTGGCGCAAGGATGCCAGCCGCCTGTCTCCGGCCGAAAGCGCCCGGCTGGCCGCGGTGCTGCCTGCGCCGAGACGCTACAGTGTCGCCCGTCCCGGGCCCTTCGTGCAGCGGCGCGCCAATTGGATCCAGCGGCAGGCGCGGCAGATCGGCGGGCCGGGCTACTTGCAGTCATTGGATTGAACATGCCCCACGATCAGGACCGCCTTACCGTAGTGGTAGCCGCGCGCAACGAGGCCGAGGCGCTGCCCGTGCTGCACCCGCGCATCGCCGCGGCGCTGCTGCAGCTGGATGGCGTGGACGGCCGGGTGCTGTATGTGGACGACGGCAGCACCGATGCCACCTGGGAAGCGATGCGGCGCCTGGCACGGCACGATCCGTGCGTCTCCCTGCTGCGCCTGTCGCGCAATTTCGGCAAGGAACTGGCGCTGACCGCGGCTCTGGACCAGGTGGAAACCGGCGCGGTGCTCATTCTCGACGCCGACGGACAGGACCCGCCCGAGCTGATTCCGCAATTCGTTTCGAAGTGGCGCGAAGGGTACGACGATGTGCACGGCACGCGCATCCAGCGCGAGGGCGAGGGCTGGCTGAAGCGCGCTACCGCGGCCGGTTTCTACCGGGTGATCGGACGCCTGTCCAAGACCCCCATTCCGGCCGATACCGGCGATTTCCGCCTGCTGTCGCCGCGCGCGCTGGCCGCCTTGCGGCAGCTGCGCGAACGGCACCGCTTCATGAAGGGGCTGTTCGGTTGGGTAGGCTTCAACCAGACGGCCATTCCTTATCGCCGCGAGGCGCGTCTTGCCGGGCGCAGCAATTTCGGTCTCTGGAAATTGTGGAACTTCGCGCTGGAAGGCATCACCAGCTTTTCCACCGCGCCGTTGCGCGTGGCCACTTATTTCGGTCTGCTGACCGCGGCCTTCTCTTTCGTATTCGCGGTCTGGATCATGGTCAAGGCCGCCTTGTACGGCGACCCCGTGGCGGGTTGGCCGACGATGATGGTGGTGATCCTGTTCCTGGGCGGCATCCAGCTGATTGCGCTGGGATTGATAGGCGAATACCTGGGCCGGCTGTACGACGAGGCCAAGCAGCGGCCCCTGTATCTGGTGGATATCTGGCAACCGGGCGCAGGAGGAGTATTCTCATCGCAGCAACCCGACACCAAAGGAGAGCTCGATGCACACGCTACGCCAACTGTTGGGAAACAAGACTCCTGAGGTCTTCGCAGTCGCCCCGGGCGACGCGGTGATAGACGCCATCCGCCTGATGGCCGAAAAAAGCGTGGGCGCAGTGCTGGTGATGGACGGCGCAAGCCTGGCCGGCATCGTTTCCGAGCGCGACTACGCACGCAAAGTGGTGCTGCACGGCCGCTCGTCGGCCGACACCTCGGTCCGCGACATCATGACCGCGGACGTGATCACGGTCGGGCCCAACCACACGGTCGAGCATTGCATGCAGCTGGTGACCGACCACCGCATCCGCCATCTGCCGGTGGTGGAGGACGGCGAGGTGATCGGCGTGATCTCGATCGGCGATCTGGTCAAGGCGGTGATCGAGGATCAGAAGGTTCAATTGGATCAGCTGCAGCGGTATATCGCCAGTTAGGGGCCATGTCGGACTTCCGTGGTTTGCTAATCGTTCTCAAAGAGACTCGACGACTGCTTGCTCTTCCTGACAACGACTTTTCATGGTCGTCTTGGGAGAATCAGACTGCCGCTCTCCGGGAAATGGACGCTCATATCCAGCAGGTGGGGCGCGGATTGCTTCCCAGTCTTTCCTTTTTGTATGCGCCTACCAGCCCCATTCAAGAAGTCAGCTTGAATAGCGGCTGAGTCCAGGAGTTTTTTGTTCTCGCGAAGCGATTTGACGCGTAGGGCGGGCACTGCCCGCCGCTCTTCCCGGCGATACGGTGAGGCGGGCAGTGCCCGCCCTACAGGCGGCTGGCTATTTGGCGTACTTACCGCCGCAACTGCTGTCTTTCCCCGGCCCCAACTCTAACGTCGCCAGCAAAGCGGCAGGCGGGGCGATGCTGCCCAGCGTCACCGCCACCGCGCCGCGCAATCCCAGGCGTTTGAAATCCGGGTGGAACGACGGATCCTTGAACGTGCCGCCGACCACCGGCGGCGAGCGCAGCGCCAGGATGCTGCGGTCCTTGGGTCGCGGTCGCAACTCCAGGTCCAACGTTTCGTTCTTCAAATTGATATTGCCCTGGCCCACGATGATGGTGTCTTCGGTGTCGAAGGCCAGTGCCCGCGATTGCATCAGTCCGTCCTTCACCGCGAAATCGCCGAATGCGCAGCGGATGGGCACCTTGCGGTCCTTGGTGAGCAGAAACTTGAGCGCTTCGGCGATATCGATGCCGGCCAGTTCCATCAGCAGGTTGCTGATCTGTCCGCAGCCCATGCCCAGCGCGATGTCGCCGTCGGCGCTTCCAAGCATCGCGGCGATGGAATTGCCGGTGCCGGCGATGGCGATATCGCCGCCTATCAGGCCCACCGCATCCTGGGTCAACTTCACATCGGGAAAGAGCCTGGACAAGTTCAAGCGCCGCGCAGACACCTGCGCGCGGGTGCGTATCGGCGATTCGCGCGCGTCCATGCGGATGGTGGAGCGGATGTCGCCGCCGGCAACGCCGAAATTGAGAGGCGCCAGTTCCAGGATGCCGTCGTTGAGCTTGAGGTGCGCGTCCATGTCGTCCAGCGGCAGGCTGGGCGCGTTGATGCGATGGGCCTTCAGGCGCACGTCCGCATCCATCGAGCGCAGCTTGCCCAGATCGTACGGCTTGTCGGGCAGCACGCGGGTGTCGGCGGCGAGCTGCAGCGCCTGCGCCTTCAACTCTGGATTGGTGGTTTCATTACCGCCGACCTGCGGCGGAGCGCCCAGGAAGCCGGCCAGATCGTCCAAGTCCAGCCGTTTGGAGACCAGGTTTGCTTCCAGCAACGGGCGCTTGCGGCCCAGGGTGACGTTGGCGGTACCGCTCAGGTCGCTGTCGCCTACCACGCCGGTGAAATCCTGGTAGCGCCAGAGGTCGGCCTTGCGTATCAGGCGGCCATCCAGCTTGTAGGGAGGAGTGGAGGGAGTAGCGATGCCGATCAGCGGATACAGATCTTCCATGTCGCGCCCGGCAAGGGTGAATTGCAGATTGAAGTAGCGAAGCTCGAATGGATTGAGCAGATTGCCGCGAGCGTGCGCCCGGGTCGGCCCGGCGTTCGCGTGCAGATCGATGCGATAAGGCTCTTCGCTGTTGCTCAGTTCAAGCGGCGATTCGGCGCGACCGGAAACATCGAACGCGTTGCCGATCCAGCGGCCCCTGCCCTTGATCTCGATGGGTGGCGCTGTATTCCTACCTTGTGCTTGTAAGCTGTTGACGGCGATATCGATGTCGGTTTTCTTTGGGGTATCGAAGAATTGCAGGCGGCCGTCTTCGATCCAGATGCGGCGGAACTGTACCGGGTTGCCATCGGAATCTCCGCCGAACACCCAGTTGCCGACGCCTTGCGGGCCTGTCTCCAGGCGGAGCTTGGGGGCGGCAAGGCGTATCTCCGGAATTCGTGCTTCGCGTTCGAACAATAGCGGCCAGATTTCGAAGCCGACCTCCACGCGATCCGCGCTGGCCATGATCGGCTCCTTCGACCATTCCGCGTTGGCGAAGCTGATGCGGTCGGCCATCAGCCTGGTCACCCTGCCCAGGTCCACGTCCAGGTCGCCGTCGATACGCAGTTGCCGCCCGGTGCTGGCTTGCACCGCCATTTCCAGAGGGCGCTTGAACCAGTTCCAGTCGAACAACACGATCAACAACACCAGTGCGGCAAGCAGCACACCCAGTACGATCTGCGCGCGACGCGACGGACTGCGCTTGAAGAACGGACGCTTGAAGAACGGAGTTCGCTCGCGGACGGCGTTATCCATGTTTCCAATATAGGAAACGCTTGTTCAGATTCCGCGAAAACATGCGGAAATCGTTCATGCTGCGGCAGGCTAAAGTCGGGGCAGCAAGACCTGTGCGGTGACCGCCACGAAATGGCAGACACTGCCGGCGATAACGAACATGTGCCAGATCGCATGCGAAAAGCGGATCGATTCGCGGTGGTAGAAATAGGTGCCAAGCGTGTAGAAAACGCCGCCGGCAAGCAGCCAGCCCAAGGTCCAGCCGTCCAGCGCACTGAGCATCGGTTTGATCGCCACTACGACCAGCCAGCCCATGGCGATGTAGATCGCGGTAGACAACAGCTTGAATCGGCCGGTGTAGAAAAGCTTGAACACCACGCCGGACACCGCCAGCGTCCAGATGGCGATGAACAGACCCCAACCCCAGGGACCGCGTAAGCCGATGAGCGTGAACGGCGTATAGGTGCCGGCGATCAGCAGATAGATCGCGCAATGATCGAATACCTTCAATCGCGCCTTGGCGATCGGGTGCTGGATGGAGTGGTACAGGGTGGAAGCTATGTAGAGCAGCAACAAGGTCGCGCCGAATACGATGGACGCGCCCAGTTGCCATGCGTCGCCGTACAGCGACGCCATCGTGATCAACACCGATCCGCCCGCCAATGCAGCGACCGCGCCCAGGCCATGGGTCAGGGCGCTGACGAGTTCGTCGCGCAGATCGATCTTTTCCTCGAACGGTGGCTTGCTCATGCGGTGCAAATTACCGCAACGCAGCAATCCTTGCATCCGTACGCCGTTCACGTTTCCAGAATGGCGCAATGGCGCTGCGGGTGCGCAGTATGCGTCGGAGCAGCAGCAGGCTGACGATGCCGCAGGTCAACACGGTGAGTACCGAGGCCTCGGCGCCGAAACCGCCGCCATCCAGCCAGTCCGGCCCCTGCAACTGCGAATCGAACAAGCCGTCGACCCTGATGCCCGAGACCGGGATTCCCAATACCGCGCCCTGTACGAAGTTCCAGCCCGCGTGCAGGCCGATGCACCACCAGAGGGACCGGGTGACGTGATACAGCAGACCGAACAACAGGCCGGCTTCGATCGAGATGGCCACCGAGCTCCATACGGTCGCACCGGGGTTGAACGCATGCATGAAACCGAAGAAAAGCGCCGATACCGCCAATGCGATCCATGTCCCCAGCCCTTCTTCGGTGAGTCGGAACAGAATGCCGCGGCTGACGATTTCCTCGGTGATGCCGGGCGTTACTGCAGTGAGCAGGAACAAGATCCATAGCGGCGCATCGCCGTAACCGGTGATGCGGTAGACGCCGGCCACCCATAGTTGCGCGGTCAGCAGAGCGAACAAGACCAACGCGCCGAGCACGCCCCACAGCAACTGCGGCGATTTTCGCCACGACAGTTCATCCACCTTGCGGTGCTCGATAAGACGCGCCGACATCCAGTAGGCCAGCACGCAGGGCAGCACAGCGAGCACGGTGGAAGCCAGATTGGCGTCCATGGTCTTGAGGCTGTTGGAAGGAATATGCAACGCGCTGCCTATGGCGCCAGCCAGCATCGAGAACGCAAGCAACAGCACCGCGAAATGGACCATGCGCGCCAGCGGCGTGCGCCACAGCCAGCCCGCGAACCGTTTGAACTTCCCCGGTTCCGCCGCCGCCGGCATGTTCAATCCAGGCCCACGCTGTGCGCATGTTCGCGCGTGGCCATGAACTGCATATCCGGCGCGCGTTCCTGCGCCAGTTGCAGGTTGACGCGCGTGGGCGCCAGGTAGACCAGTTCGCCTGCCGCATCCAGGGCCAGGTTCATCGCGTTCTTGTCGCGGAATTCCTCGAGTTTCTTCGCGTCGCTGCAGCGCACCCAGCGGGCGGTCACCACGCCGATCGGCTCGAAGCTCGCGTCCACGCTGTATTCGTCCTTCAACCGGTAGGCCACCACATCGAACTGCAGCGTGCCCACCGCGCCCAGGATCAGGTCGTTGCTCATCAGCGGACGGAAGAACTGGGTGGCGCCTTCCTCGCTCAATTGCGCCAGGCCCTTCTGCAACTGCTTCAGTTTCAACGGGTCGCGCAAGCGCGCGCGTCGGAACAGTTCCGGAGCGAAGTTGGGGATGCCGGTGAAGCTGATCGCCTCGCCTTCGGTGAAAGTGTCGCCGATGGAAATGGTGCCATGGTTGTGGATGCCGATCACATCGCCCGGCCACGCCTCCACCGCGATTTCGCGGTCGCTGGCCATGAACGTCAACGCGTTGGCCAGTTTCATTTCCTTGCCGGTGCGCACGTGGAAGCTCTTCATGCCGGCGGTGAAGCGGCCTGAGCACACGCGCATGAAGGCCACGCGGTCGCGATGCATCGGGTCCATGTTGGCCTGGATCTTGAACACGAAGCCGCTGAGTTTGGTTTCGTCCGGCTTCACTTCGCGCGTGGTCGTTGCGTGCGCTTGCGGCGCGGGCGCGTGGTCGACGAAGAAGTCGAGGAGCGGTTGCACGCCGAAGTTGTTGACCGCCGAGCCGAAGAACACCGGGGTCTGCTTGCCGGCCCGGTAGGCGTCCAGATCGAAGGCATGCGATGCGCCCTGGACCAGCTCCAACTCGTCGCGAAGTTCGGCCAGCAGGTTTTCGCCCAGCCGTGCGGCCAGTTGCGGGTCGTCCAGCGAGGCGAAGATGGTCGAATCCTGGCGGGTGAAATTGCGGCCCTGCTCGTACAGATGCACTTCGCCGCTGACCAGATGCACCACGCCCTTGAGGCGCGAGCCCATGCCGATCGGCCAGGTCACCGGCGCGCACTGGATGCCGAGCACGCTTTCCACTTCGTCCAACAGTTCGATCGGGTCGCGGCCTTCGCGGTCCAGCTTGTTGATGAAGGTCATGATGGGCGTGTCGCGCAGGCGGCAGACTTCCATCAGCTTGATGGTGCGTTCCTCCACGCCTTTGGCCACGTCGATCACCATCAGCGCCGAGTCCACTGCGGTGAGCACGCGGTAGGTGTCCTCGCCGAAGTCGGCGTGTCCGGGCGTATCCAGCAGGTTGACCATGCGGCCTTCGTACGGGAACTGCATCACCGAGGAGGTGACCGAGATACCGCGTTCCTTCTCCAGTGCCATCCAGTCCGAGGTCGCATGGCGCGCGGCTTTGCGGCCCTTGACCGATCCGGCCATCTGGATGGCGCCGCCGAACAGCAGCAGCTTTTCCGTCAGCGTGGTCTTGCCCGCGTCGGGATGGGAAATGATGGCGAAGGTGCGGCGGCGCGCGGCTTCGGTGGCTACATTTGACATGAGGGAAGCGGACATGGCGACGGCGCCCGCGCGGGCGCGTAAAGGATTAGGAAGGCGCGAATTATAGCCTTTGCGCGCCGGGAGGCCGCTTTTCCGCAGGCCGGCTTCAGCGGCGGCTGGGGAATTTCAGCTCGCCCAGCGGCCCGAACATGCGGAAGGGGATCGATTCCAGGCGCATGCCGCGGTTGACCTGCAGCACGAAGTGCAGATGCGGCGCGGTGCTGAAGCCGGTGTTGCCGGACAGGCCGATGCGCTGGCCCAGGCGCACGCGCTGGCCGGTGCGTACCTGCACGCCTTCGGGCTGCAGATGCGCGTAGACGGCCATGCTGCCGTCTTCGTGCAGGATGCGGATGAAGTTGGCGCGGCCGCCGTATTTCTCGCGGTTCAGGCCGGCTTTTTCGAAATCGGACTCGACCTGCATCACCACCCCTTCGCGCACCGCGACAATCGGCGTGCCCTCGGCCAACGCGAAATCGATGGCATAGCGGTTTTGCGGATCGTTGTGGCTGAAGCTGCCTCCCGGGCCCTGGTCCACGCGCACGCGGGCGTAATCGAAGGGCAGGCGGTAGTCGTAATCGACGGGCTTCGCAGCCGGGTTGCCGGGAAGACCGTCGAGCAGGAGTTCGAAATCGCCTCCGCGGATCGGATCGGTGATGGTGAGCATGGCGACCATCACGCTGCTTCGCGCCGGTACGGTGGCTTCGGCGGGCAAGGCGGGGCTGCCGACGACATTGTGGTCGCGCTTGAAGCGCAACATCACTTGCACGGGGCCGTGCAGCAGGTTGTCGGCCCAGGCTTCGTAACGGCCGTGCTTGTTTTCCAGACGCAGCCGCACCAGCGCGCCGGGCGGATTGCGGAAGCGGGTCACATTGACGTCGCTGGCCGGAAGTTCGCCGGCATCCGGCGGCTGGTCGCCGTATTGGGTCACACCGTTGCGGTCCTTCCAACGGTACAGGCGCGCGGCGCCGGCGTCGGTTGCGCCCAGCAACATCAGCGCCAGCCCGAAACACCAGGCCGCAGGTACGCAGGCGGCTTTCATCGCATGCAACGGTCCGACAATTGCAGTGCGTGCGCGACATCGCGCAGGTCGAACGCGGCCACCGCTTTGTCGTCGTGCAGCGCGAACAGCGCGCCTGCCGGGAAGCGGGGCGTACCGGCGGCATAAAGCACCTGGCCGTCGGTATTGGCGACCACCCGGCCCGAGAACGTCTTCAGAGGCTGCAGGCTGGTGCGGTCGAAGACGCGGAAGACAGTGGGCCGCACCTGGTCCACGGCGATCCAGTAGCCTTCTCCGGAATCGCAGGCCCATAGCGCCACGCCTTCGGCATCGGCATCGAACAGCGGCAGGCTGTGGGCGCGGTACAGGCCTTCCAGGGTGTACTCGCGCAAGGTCGAACCGACCCGCCGATCCTCATCTGCGATCAGCAGGCGGTCGTTGACCGAATCGCCGGCGATCGATTCCACCATGCGCAAGGCACCAGCCTCGCTGGTGTCGCCGAACGCACCCAGGTACTTCGATTGCAGCTTGCCCTGGCCGTCCACCTGCACCTCGAAGCGCTTCACGCGCTGGTCCAGTTCGCCCATGGGCGGCAACTTGCCGGTCTTGAAATCGGCCATGAAACTGTCGGTGACGAACAGCTCCAGATCGTCTGGCCCATTCTCGCGCACCCACAGGCCATAGGGAACGCGCAGCACGTCCTGGCCGACGATGCCCAGCGGCGCGAAATCGGGCAGCCCGAACACCTGCACGCGGTGGTTGTCGCGCTCGGCCACGAACAGCAGGTCGCCGTAGACCGCAATGCCGTTGGGACGGTTGAACTGGGAAACGCTTTCTCCGGGTCCGCCGATGCTGCGCAGGCGCTGGCCGGTTTCGGCGTCGTAGACCACCAATCGATGGCTGGACTTGGCGGTCGCGATCAGCCAGAGGTGACCATCCTCGGTAGGCCAGACCGCCAGCGAATCGAGTTCGTCCTCCGGACTTTCCGTGGAAACCCAAGCTTCGGAGATCACCGCATCCACCGTGGTCGTGGGCTTTGGAACCTGGGGCGCGGAGGTATGAGGGCGCGGCGCGGTGGCACAGGCCGCCAGGAGCGCCAAGCAGGCGCCCAGAAGAAGTCGGGAAGGTCTCATTTGATAATTATGCGTGAAGGGGCGGCGGGCTTGCGACCCAAATTGTGACTTTATCCATCGCTTTATCCGAATAAAGCGATTGACATCCCGAAAAACGGCTGGCAAGCTGGCGCCACCATCGAGACCGGCAGAGGGACAGGCCCTTTGAAGCCGGGGCAGCCAGGCGACGCGCAAGCGGCGCCCAGGTGCCAAATCCTGCGGAGACCTCTGCGTCTACCGGAAGATGGTTCGACCCTGCCTCGCGCAGGGCGAACGCCGAGCTCCGCGAAGCTCGATGGTTGTAGTCCACGTTCCTCCACTGGATACCGCCATGAGCTTCGTCAACGCCGCCCTGCATGCCGTTCCTTCCCCGCATTCGTTGCCGGCCTATGAGCCGTCGACCGAAACCGTGCGCGAGCTGCGCGGCGAAATAAGCCTGCGCCTCGATCTGCGGCATGCGGGCGTCCGCCAGGTCACCCTGCGCTACGAATTGCTCGGCGAAGCCGGCTTGCCGGTGGTGTTCGTGGCCGGTGGAATTTCGGCGCATCGCCACGTGGTGGCCAGCGAAATTTTTCCCGAGAACGGCTGGGCCAATGCGCTGGCGCAAGCCGGCCGCGCCCTGGACCCTGCACGCCGCCGGCTGCTGGCCATCGACTATGTGGGCGCCGACGGCAAGCTGGACGTGCCGCTGGAAACCGCCGACCAGGCCGATGCCATCGTGCAGCTGCTGGATGCGTTGAAGATCGAGCGGCTGCACGCCTTCGTTGGTTATTCCTATGGCGCACTGGTCGGCTTGCAGCTTGCCGCACGCCATCCTGCGCGCCTGCGCAAGCTGATTGCGGTGAGCGGCGCCCATCGCGCGCACCCCTATGCCTCGGCTTGGCGCGCGCTGCAGCGCAAGGCCGTGGCGTTGGGCCAACTGCAATGCGCCGACGCGCAAGGGCTTTCGCTGGCGCGCCAGTTCGCGATGCTGAGCTACCGCACGCCGGAGGAATTCGACGAACGTTTCGACGCGGCTCCGGAAATCATCAATGGCCGCGTGCGCTGCGCCGCCGAGGATTATCTGGACGCCGCCGGCGCGCAATACGTGGCGCGCACGCCGGTCACCGCCTATCTGCGCCTGTCCGAATCCATCGATCTGCATCGCCTGGATCCGACCCAGGTCGGCGTGCCGACCGTGGTGGTCGCCGTGGAAGGCGACCGCCTGGTGCCGTTGGCCGATTCGGTGGCGCTGGTCGAAGGCCTCGGTACGCACGGCCAGCTGCGCGTGCTGCGCTCGCCCTACGGCCACGACGCCTTCCTGAAAGAAACCGACCGCATCGACAGCATCCTGGTAGCCGCCCTGCGCGATGCCGACCGCAACGAAACCGGAGAAACCGCATGAGCCGCCATACCGACAGCAACGACACTCCCTGTAGCTCGGCGACTTCAGCCGTCCGCGCCGGCATAGACAAGGACACCGCTTATGGAGCGGTCACTCCGCCCATCGTGCTGTCGTCCAACTTCAGCTTCGACGGCTTCGGCAACAAGCGCCAATACGACTACACGCGCAGCGGCAACCCGACCCGCGATCTGTTGGGCGAAGCGCTGGCCGAACTTGAAGGCGGCGCCGGCGCGGTGGTCACCGCCACCGGCATGGCCGCCATCACCCTGGTGCTGAATGCCCTGCTGGAACCGGGCGACCGCCTGGTGGTGCCGCACGATGCCTACGGCGGCAGTTGGCGCCTGTTCAATGCACTGGCCAGGAAAGGCCATTTCGAACTGATCACCGCCGACCTGACCGATCCGCGCTCGTTCGCCGATGCGCTGGCGCAGTCGCCCAAGCTGGTGCTGATCGAAACGCCCTCCAACCCGCTGCTGCGCATCACCGACCTGCGCTTCGTCATCGACGCGGCCAAGAAAGCCGGTGCGATCACCGCGGTCGACAACACCTTCCTGTCGCCGGCATTGCAGAAGCCCATCGAGTTCGGTGCCGATGTGGTGCTGCATTCCACCACCAAGTACATCAACGGCCACAGCGACGTGGTGGGCGGCGCGGTGGTCGCGCGCGAAGCGGAAACGCACGAAAAGCTGGTCTGGTGGGCCAACGCGCTGGGTCTGACCGGTTCGCCGTTCGACAGCTTCCTGACCCTGCGCGGGTTGCGCACGCTGGATGCGCGGCTGCGCGTGCATCAGGAAAACGCCACAGCCATCGCTACGTTGCTGGATGAGCACCCGGTGGTTTCCAAGGTGTATTTCCCGGGTCTGGCCTCGCATCCCGGCCATGCCGTCGCCGCACGACAGCAGAAAGGTTTTGGCGCGATGCTGAGCGTGGAGCTGCATGGTGGCGTACATGGTCGTCAGGAGCAGGCCGTGCGCGCGTTCGTCGACGGATTGCAGTACTTCACCCTGGCCGAATCGCTGGGCGGCGTGGAAAGCCTGATCGCGCACCCGGCCACGATGACCCACGCGGCGATGACCGCCGAAGCGCGGGCCAAGGCCGGTATTTCCGATGGCCTGTTGCGTCTGTCGGTGGGCATCGAGGCCACCGAAGACCTGATCGCGGATCTGTCGCTGGCCTTGCTGCGCGCCGAACGCGCCATCGCCAGCCAGCCCGAAGACGAACGCATCCTCGTCGACGCATGAGCAGCGTCGTGCGTCTGGCCACGGCGCAACGCTCGTCGCCTGCGCCGAAACTGGCCCTGCTGGGCACCGGCGTGGTCGGTACCGCATTCGTGGCCCGTTACCAGCGGCTGCAGCAAGCCGGCCATGCCTTGCCGGAGCTCGCCTGGCTGGCCAACTCGCGCACGCTGCAGTATTGCGGCGATTTGCCCATGCGGGCACTGGAAGAAGCCAGAGCCTCCACGCTGGAAGCCGGCGCATTGCCGCCCTGGGCGGAAACCGAGGCACTGCGTCGCGGCGACGTGCTGGTCGATGCGACGGCGAGCGAGAGCGTGGCCGACTGGCATGCGGATTGGCTGGCGCGCGGCGTGCACGTGGTCACCGCCAACAAGCTGGGGCGCGGCGGTGCGCTTTCGCGTGCGGGCGCCATCGCACAGGCAAGACAGGAAAGCGACGCGTGCTACGGCGACAGCGCCACCGTCGGCGCGGGACTGCCGCTGCTGCGCAGCCTGCGCGAACTGGTGGCCGGCGGCGACCGCATCCATCGGGTCGAAGGCGTGCTGTCAGGCTCGCTCGCCTGGTTGTTCAATCACTACGACGGCATGCGTCCCTTTTCTGGCTTCGTGCGCCAGGCCCGCCAGCTCGGCTACACCGAACCGGATCCGCGCCTGGATCTTTCGGGCGAAGACGTGCGCCGCAAACTGCTGATCCTGGCGCGCGCGGCGGGATTGCCGCTGCATGCCGAAGCGGTGGAAGTGGAATCGCTGGTGCCGCAACGGCTCGCGGCGCTTCCGTTGCAGGAAATCGACGAGGGGCTGGAACTGCTGGACGTGCCGCTGGCGGCCCGTTTCAAGGACGCCTACCGCAACGGCGCCAAGCTGCGTTTTCTGGGCCGTTTCGACGAGAGCGGCGCGCACGTCGGCCTGCAGGCGCTGCCGGCCGACCACCCGCTCTGCGGCGGAGGCGGCGCCGACAACCGCGTCGCCATTTTCAGCGACCGCTACAGCGAGCAGCCGCTGGTGATCCAGGGGCCGGGCGCGGGCGCGGAAGTGACGGCGGCGGCGCTGCTGGACGATGTGCTGAGCGTCGGCGCTTAAGTTTCCGGTACCGACGTCAGCTCCGCGGACACGCTTCCGCTAGAATGCCGGTGCAAGCCGCGGGGCGGCGATGAGTGATACGAGATGACCGCGTCTATCGATGCCGACCGTGCATTGCGCGTGGCGCTGCTGGAGGACGACCTTCTGCTGCGCGATCGCGTGCTGCTGCCGGGGCTGAGGGATTTCGGTTTCGAAGTCAGCGGCCTGGAGACGGCGGCCGAACTGCATGCGCACCTGAAGGTCCAGCCCACCGATATCGTGGTGCTGGATGTGGGCTTGCCTGACCAAAGCGGATTCATGGTGGCGCGCCAGCTGCGCAGCCAGTCGCCCTCCCTGGGCATCGTCATGCTGACCGGACGCGGAGAAACTCCGGACCGCGTGCGCGGGCTGAGCGAAGGCGCCGACGCTTATCTGTCCAAGCCGGTCGAAATCGAGCTGCTGGCGGCCACGCTGCACAGCCTGGCGCGCCGCGTACGCGGGAAAAACGACCCCGCCGCCGCCGCGCAAGGTTGGCGGTTGGATGGCGGCGGCTGGTGCCTGGTCGCGCCCTCGGGCGGCAACGTGGCGTTGACCAAGAGCGAGCGCCGTCTGTTCCAGCGCTTGCTGGATTCTTCGGGCGAGATCGTGACGCGCGAGGCGCTGATCGCCACGCTCACCGAAAACGTCTACGACTTCGATACCCACCGGCTGGATTCGATGATCCATCGCCTGCGGCGCAAGGTCGCCGAGGCCTGCGGCGAGCGGCTGCCGCTGATCGCGGTGCATGGCGAAGGCTATGTGCTGAACGCGCTCAGATAGATCCGGTGGTTTCCGGCGCGGTAGCGGGTGCCGGGGAGGCGTCGCCCTGGTTGGCCGGCGCCAGCGGCAACAGTATGCGGAACAGCGTGCCGCTGCCCGGGGTGCTGACCACTTCGACCGTGCCGCCCGCGTTTTCCGCAAGATCGCGCACCACCGACAAGCCCAGGCCGGTGCCGCTGTCGGCGGGCTTGGTGGTGTAGAACGGTTCGAAAGCGCGGCGCAGGACTTCTTCGCTCATGCCGTGGCCGGTGTCGGCCAAGCCTATTTCGATGCATTGGCCGCGTTCGGCGATCTGCACGCGTCCGGCGCTGATGCTGAAACGCCCGCCGCCGAGCATGGCGTCGCGCGCGTTGGCGGCGATGTTGAGCAACATCAGTTCGAACTGGCTGCGATCCAGGCGCACCGGTAGCGGCGCCGGATCGATCCGGGTTTCCATCTGGATATCGGCATCGAACAACTGGCGCAGCATCGGCCGCAGTTCCCTGATCGCATGGCCGGCATCGAAGGATTCGACCCGGGCCACTTCGTGGCGGCCGAAACGCAGCAGCTTGCGGCTGATCGCGGCGCCGCGGCGGGCGGCGATTTCCACGCCTTCCAGCGATTCTTCCAATGCGTCGGCGCGCGCGCGGTCGCCGGCGCCGGGTTCGCCCTGATGGCGCTGCGAGGCGAAACCCAGGATCACGCCGAGGATGTTGTTGAAATCGTGGGCGATGCCGCTGGCCAGGCGGCCGGTGGCTTCCATCTTCTGCGCATGGACCAGTTGCGATTGCGCGCGTTCGCGTTCGGCCATCTCGCGCTGCAATTCGTGGCTGCGCGTGATCGATTCGTCGAGGCTTTCGCGCAGGGCCTGGATCGTGCGGTCGAGGACCGCGGTGATCAACAGATGGCTGATGAGCCCCGCCGGTACATTGAGCAGGGCGCTGCGGATGGCCGCCACGTCGCTGCCGTCGGCCCTGATGTCGGTGACGAAACCGATGCCGAACACCAGCATCAGCAAGCCGAACACGGCCCACAGCGCACCGCGGCCCAGGACCAGGCCGGCGATCACCAGCGGCAGGATGGTCGGCGCCGGATCGATCACTCCGGGCTGGACGCCGAACTGGAAGAACACGATTCCCAGCGAAATCAGCTGCGGCGCCAGGAACAGCATGATCGCGGGCCGGAACCGGCCGCGTCGGATCATGGCGATGCTGACCCAGGCCAAGGCCGCGATGACCACGTCCATCAACAGGATGATCATCCTGCCTTCGGTGGGAAGCGCACCGCGGGCCAGGATGCGCCAGCCCCAGTTCAAAGGCAGCAACAGGCCGTAGCAAAGCAGCAGCAGCTGCATGACCGGTGCGTTGCGGCGATCCACCGGGTCGGTGATCGGTGCGCTGCGCAACCAGTTCTGTACGAGCTTCCACATCGGCGAAAAGGGCCTTCGGGGAGGGTGCGGGGGCGGCGCTCCGGGCACGTCCGTCGCCGGCTGCCGGAGCCGCCGGGCGGGCGGTGAGAATGGCGTGAGTATCGAGTGAGAAAGCGCGCGTGACAACCGAAGCGCTGGGGCCGTACTTTCGACCACGGCCCAAGGCGGTGATCTTTCGGGGCACGCCACACGAAAGCCAGACAGTTGCCCAAGGCGGGGGCGGGTCTCAAAAAAAACTGCAAACGATGCTGCGGCAACGTCCGGTTCGGTCCGGACGTTCATGGCCGATGGGCGTCCTTTGCTCCTAAAAAACTATCTGGTGAGAGAGGGGTTGGATGAACAAGGTATTCAGTCTGGTATGGAGCAGGTCCAGGCAAGCGCTGGTGGTCGCGTCCGAGCTGGCGTCGGCGCAGGGCAGGAAGGAGGGTCGGCCGCGTTTGCGCGATGCCACCCTGGGTGCAGTGCTGCTGGGCTGCGGCATCGCCATGGCGATGCCGGCGGCCCAAGCGCAGGAGCTCACCATCGAACGCGACGGCGATGTCTGCACCGTGCGTGTCGAGGGCCAGGCCGAGGGCCGGCAGATCGACTGCGCCTTGTTCGACCAGGCCAATGTCGGCATCAATGCGGTGATCGGCAGTGGCTATTTCCTGGCCGATGGCGCTGGCGATGGTAGCGACGATCCCACGGTTTCCGGCGATGGCGCGCTGGCGGCCGGCCGCAACAGTTTTGCGGTGAACAACTCCACCACCGCGGTCGGCGCCGAAAGCGCCGCGTTCGGTCTGGGCGCCAGCGCATTCGGCCAGGGCGCGATGGCGTTCGGCGACGCCAGTGTCGCGATCGGACAAAGCGCCTATGCCTCCGGCGATGGCCCGGTCATGGGTTTGGGCAATACCGCGATCGGCGCCTCGGCTTCGGCCGAAGCCGAGCAGGGCGGCACCGCGATCGGTGCGCTCAGCCTCGCTGCCGGCACAGGTTCCACCGCCATCGGCGGTAATGCGCAGGCTTATGGCGATGGCAGCCTGGTGGCCGGTTTCGGCAGCGGCGCCAATGGCGAAGCCGGGGTCGCGCTGGGTGCCAACTCGCGCGCCCTGGGCGGCGACTTCGGCGTGGCCATCGGCGGCTCCAGCTATGCCATCGGCCAAGGCGCCACCAGCGTCGGCGGCCTGGCCTGGGCCGAGGGCAACTATTCGCTGGCATCGGGCTATTACTCCACCGCCGTGGGCGATGGCAGCATCGCGCTAGGCGGCGGACTCGGCGTGGATCTCGATGGCGACGGTGTGATCGGTCCGGGCGAAGCCACTATCGCCGCCGGCTACCACGCGGTCGCGCTTGGTTATCAAGCCGCCGCGCTCGGCGACGGTGCTTTGGCACTCGGCGATCAGGCTCAGGCGTTGCAGCTCAACGCCACCGCCGTAGGCGCCATGAGCGTGGCGGCGGGCGAATCCAGCACCGCCAGCGGTGCCAACAGCGTGGCCAACGGTGTGGAAAGCAGCGCCTATGGCGCCAACAGCTATGCGGACGCGGATTATTCGACTGCACTGGGCAGCGGCAGTCTCGCCTTGGGTAGTGGTTCGACCGCAGTCGGCGTTGGCGCCAACGCGCTGGGCACCGAGAGCGTGGCCAGCGGCTACGGCAGTGTCGCCAGCGGCGAATGGTCCGTCGCCCAAGGCAGCGGCAGCCAGGCGCTGGGCGAGGCCTCTATCGCGATCGGCGTGCAGAGCGCGGCCAGCGGCACCAACAGCATCGGCATCGGCGCGGGCAGCGAGGCGGGCGACTTCGGCACCGCTGTCGGCGCGCTGAGCAGCGCCACCGGCTACGGCGCCAGCGCTTTCGGCGATAACGCCTGGGCGACGAACGACTTCTCCCTGGCCATGGGCGCCAATTCCACTTCGCTGGGTATAGGCGGCATCGCCATAGGCACCGACAGCTATGTCGGCGCCGATGCCAGCCACGGCATCGCCATAGGTAACCTGGTGATGGCGAACGGCAAGAATTCGATCGCCATGGGTGGTCTTTGGACTACCGCGGGTGCCGATGGCGCAATCGCGATCGGCGGCACCAAAGCCTGCACCGGTTTCATGTGCATCGAGGAGAACACCTTGGCCTGGGGCATCAACAGCGTCGCGCTGGGTGCCGGCGCGACGACCCAAGCAGACGGCGCCACCGCGCTGGGCAGCGGCGCACAGGCAGGCGGCATCGATTCGATCTCGATCGGCATGGATTCGAGGGCATGGACCAACAACTCCACCGCCATCGGCGCCCGCACCTATGCGATGGGCGACAACTCGGTCGCGCTCGGCGCCGATTCTGTCACCTCGCGCGCCAACACGGTGACGGTGGGCAGCGAGTGGACCGGCATGAACCGCCAGATCACCGGCGTGGCCGATGGTACCGAAGCCAACGATGCGGTGAACCTGGCGCAGTTGAATGCGGTAGCCGATAGCGTCGGCGACGCCAACGACTATCTCTCCGTCAACGGCCTGGGCGACGGCACAGACGCGGCCATCGCCGAGGGCGAGAACGCCAGTGCGGTGGGCGCCAATGCGGTGGCCATCGGCGTCGAGAGCAGCGCGTTCGGTTACCAGAGCAACGCCGTCGGCGACTACTCGACCGCGATGGGCGGCGGCAGTCTGGCGTTGGGCACGGGCTCGTCGGCCGTCGGCACCGGCGCCAGCGCCATCGGCGACTACAGCAGCGCCAATGGCTATGGCGCGATCGCCGAAGGCTCCAACAGCAGCGCATTCGGCAGCAACGCATTTGCGGCCGGCAACGACAGCTTCGCCGGCGGCGATAGCGCGCAGGCCAATGGCGGCGGTAGCGTGGCCTTGGGCGCCAGCAGTATCGCCAACGGTTCCAACGGCGTTTCCGTCGGCGCGGGCGCCGAATCCAACGGCTTCTTCGCCGCCGCGATCGGCGGCAATGCGCTCGCCGACAGTCCGTTCTCGATCGCCATCGGTGGATTCTCCACCGCATCGGGCTGGCAGGCCACGGCCATCGGTTCGGGCGCGTACGCGACCGGTTTCAACGCCACCGCCACCGGCGCCGGCGCTACCGCCGGCGATGGCGGCGTGGCGATCGGCGCAGGCGCTACGTCGGGCTACTGGTTCTACGACGAAACCACCGGTGAGAACACCTTCATCGGCACATCGGGCACGGCGGTAGGCCAGAACGCTTCGGCCACCGGCATGTTCGGCACCGCGCTGGGCGGCTTCTCGGACGGCTCGTTCGCTTCGGCGAGCGCTGCCGGCATGTACAGCACCGCGCTGGGCGCCGGCGCCTATGCCGGCTCTTACTGGGACAGTACCCTGGTCGGCGACTACACCACCGCGGTCGGTGCGGAAAGCTGGGCGGTGGGCGGTTCGGCCACCTCGCTGGGCTACAACAGTTTCGCCCAGGCCGACCACGCCACCGTGCTGGGCGCCAACGCCTGGACCACGGCCGAGGCGAGCAACAGCGTCGCGCTGGGCGAAGGCTCGCTGGCCGATCGCGCCAATACGGTTTCGGTAGGCGCGGCCCAGGCATGGACCGATGCCGGCGGCAACGTGCATGCCGCCATCGACCGTCAGATCACCAACGTGGCCGCCGGCACCGAAGCCACCGATGCGGTGAACCTGGCGCAGTTGAACGAAGTGGCGGACAGCCTGGGCGAATTCACCCAGAACGCGGTCGCCTACGACGACGACGGTCACAGCACGCTGACTCTGGACGGTGCGGACGGCAGCACCATTTCCAACCTGGCCGCCGGCACCCAGGCCAGCGACGCGGTGAACGTGGAGCAGCTGAACTCGGTCGCCGCCGCTTTCGGCGGTGGCGCGAGTCTTGGCCCGAACGGCATGCTGATCGCGCCGACCTATTCGATCCAGGGCGGCGGCTACGCCAGTGTCGGCGATGCGTTCGCTGCGGTCGACGGCATGCTCAGCGGATTGAACGGACGCCTGACCCAGATCGAACAGAATCTGGGCAACGGTGGTGGTATCGGCGGTCCGCCCACCGGCACCGGCGACGGTCTGGCCATCGGCACCGGCAGCAACGCGACCGACACCACCGACACCGCAGTGGGCAACGGCGCCAATGTCGGCGCCGACAACGGCACCGCGGTGGGCAACAACAGCAGCATCGCCGCCAGCGCCACCGATTCGGTCGCGATAGGCGCCGATGCCAGCGTGACCGCGGCTTCCGGTACCGCCATCGGCCAGGGCGCCACGGTGACCGGCGCAGGTTCGGTCGCCCTGGGCCAGGGTTCGGTGGCCGATCAGGCCAATACGGTCTCGGTGGGCAGCGCCGGCAACGAGCGTCGCGTCACCAATGTCGCTGCGGGCGTCGCCGCCACCGATGCGGCCAACGTGGGCCAGATGCAGGCCGGCGATGCCGCAACGCTGGCCTCGGCCAACGACTACACCGACGCTACCGCGACCGAAACGCTGTCGGCCGCCAACGCCTACACCGACAGCCGCTTCCAGACTTTCGACGACGACTTCACCGCGCTGCGCAACGATGTGGACCATCGTTTCAGCCAGCAGGACCGCCGCATCGACAAGATGGGCGCGATGAGCTCGGCGATGATGAACATGTCGATCAACGCCGCCGGCAGCCGCAGTCCGCGCGGCCGCATCGCGGTCGGCGCCGGTTGGCAGAACGGCGAGAGCGCGTTGTCGGTCGGTTATTCGAAACAGATCGGCACCCGCGCTTCCTTCAGCATCGGCGGCGCTTTCAGCAGCGATGAGAAATCGGCGGGCGTCGGTTTCGGCGTCGACCTCTGATTCCAGACTTCTTTCCTCGATCCCATGCACGGCGGGCCGTCGCCGACGACGCCCGTCCATCACCCTAATCTTTCGGAGAAGTACCCATGAAGAACAAGCGCAATCTCACCGCCAGCGTCCTCGCCGCTTCCGTCATCGCCGCCGTCACCGCCTATGCGGCCAACACCAGCGGCACCATCGGCGTTGGCTTCGGCGCCGCCGCCAGCAGTTCGGTCGGCGTTCCGTTGCGAGCGACGGCCGCACAAACCCGCAAGAAGAGCCTGCTGTCCGCAGCGCCGGCGCAAACCGGCTTCGATCGATTCATCGTCAAGTACAAGGACGGCAGCACCGCCAGGCTCAACCGCAATACGTTGATGGGCAATATCACCGCCGCCGGGGTCCGGGCCGGTGTGGTCACGTCGTCGGCCAGCAGGGGCGCGCCTGCCGCCCTGGGCTTCAGCCACATGCGCACGCTGGGCATCGGCGCCGACCTGGTGCGCGCTTCGCGCCGCTTGACCCCGACCGAAAGCACGGCGTTGCTGACCCAGCTGCGCGCCGATCCGAACGTGGTCTACGCGCAGCCCGACTACCTCAAGCAGCGCCTGGACTTCATTCCCGACGACACCCGTTTCGACCTGCAATGGGATTTCACCGATCTGTCGGTGGGTATCGGCGCGCCCAAGGCCTGGGACACTTCCAGCGGTACGGGCGTGGTGGTGGCGGTGCTGGACACCGGTTATGTCGATCACGCCGATCTGGACGGCAACGTCGTGCCGGGCTACGACTTCATCATCGACACCACGGTCGCCGGCGATGGCGACGGCCGCGATGCCGATGCGCACGATCCCGGCGACTGGGAAGGCGGCGGCACCAGCTCCTGGCACGGTACCCACGTCGCCGGCACGGTCGCGGCGGTGACCAACAACGCCAAGGGCGTGGCCGGCGTGGCTTTCGGCGCCAAGATGATGCCGGTGCGCGTGCTCGGCCATGGCGGCGGCTACACCTCCGACATCGCCGACGCCATCATCTGGGCTTCGGGCGGCACCGTCGCCGGGGTGGCCAGCCTGGATCCGGCCAATGTGGCCGATGTGATCAACATGAGCCTCGGCGGTTACGGCGCCTGCAGCGACGATCCGGTGACCCAGGCCGCGGTCGATGGCGCGATCGCTCGCGGTACCACCATTGTGGTTGCGGCCGGCAACGACAACGACGATGCCGCTTTCCATTCGCCAGCCAGTTGCAGGGGCGTGATCACGGTCGGCGCCAGCGGGGTCGACGGCGGCCGTTCCTACTTCTCCAACTATGGTCCAACCGTGGCCCTGTCGGCGCCGGGCGGCAATGCCACCAGCATGTCCGATCCGGACAATCGCTGGATCTGGTCGACCGGCAACAGCGGCACCACCACGCCGGTCGCCAGTCCGGCGGGCGATGTGCTGATGGGCTACATCGGCACCTCGCAGGCCAGCCCGCACGTGGCCGGCACGGTCGCGCTTATGCAGTCCGCCCGCGTCGCCGCCGGCAAGGCGGCGCTGACTCCGGCCGAGGTGAAGACCATGCTGCGCAATACCGTCAAGCCGTTCACGGTGCTGCCGCCGCTCGGCAAGCCGCAGGGCCCCGGCATCCTGGATGCGGCCGCAGCCGTCTATGCCGCGACCCAGGACATTCCGGCCGATACCAGCACCCTGCTGGCCAATCGCGTGGTGCTCGCCGGCCAGGGCGGCACGGCTGGCGAGGCGCTGGTGTACAAGATCGTGGTGCCGGCAGGCAGGACCAGCGTCAACCTGCGCACTTATGGCGGCACCGGCGATGTCTCGCTGTACGTGGCCCGCGACCGCATCCCGACGGCCTCCAACTACGACCGCAAGTCGGCCAAGTCGGGTAACGCCGAAACCGTGGTGATCACCAGCCCGGCTGCCGGCACGTACTACATGACCGTGGTCGGCGAGACCGCGTTCGCCAACGTGTCGGTGCTGGGTTTGTACTGATGGAAACGCGCAAGGAACGGGAGCGATCCCGTTCCTTGCGATGCGACCAGATACGCGTCCGGGATATCCCGGACGCTTTATTTTTTGAGGGTGGAAAATTCCACCGTGGGCATCTTGATGTAGGAGCGACGCGAGTCGCGAAGCACGTCGCGTCTGACCGGCCGAGTGCTTCGCGACTCGCGTCGCTCCTACAACGGCACGGGTTGCGTCAGCACTCGATGACGTTTACCGCCAGTCCGCCGCGGGAAGTTTCCTTGTACTTGTCCTGCATGTCGCGGCCGGTGTCGCGCATGGTCTTGATGACCTTGTCCAGGCTCACTTTGTGCTTGCCGTCGCCGCGCGCGGCCATGCGGCTGGCGTTGATCGCCTTGACCGCGCCCATCGCGTTGCGTTCGATGCAGGGAATCTGCACCAGCCCGCCGATCGGGTCGCAGGTCAGGCCAAGGTTGTGTTCCATGCCGATCTCGGCTGCGTTCTCTATCTGGCTGCTGGTGCCGCCCAATGCGGCGACCAGGCCGCCGGCCGCCATCGAACACGCTACGCCTACCTCGCCCTGGCAGCCGACTTCGGCACCGCTGATCGATGCGTTTTCCTTGTAGAGAATGCCGATGGCAGCGGCGGTCAGAAGGAAATCGAACACGCCTTGCTCGTTCGCGCCGGGGCAGAAGCGGTCGTAATAGTGCAGCACCGAGGGAATGATGCCGGCCGCACCGTTGGTGGGCGCGGTGACCACGCGGCCGCCGGCCGCATTCTCTTCGTTCACGGCCAGCGCGTACAGATTCACCCAGTCCAGCGTGGTGAGCGGGTCGCGCATCGCCGCTTCCGGCTTACTGGAGAGCTCGTTGAACAATGCCGGTGCGCGGCGGGTGACATGCAGGCCGCCGGGCAGGGTGCCTTCCTGGCGGATGCCGCGTGCCACGCAGCTTTGCATCGCGTTCCAGATTTCGCGCAGGCCGGCCTTGATCTCTTCCTCGCTGCGCCAGGATTTCTCGTTCTCGAACATCAACTGGGCGATGCTCAGGCCGCTCACGCGCGATTGCTCCAGCAGTTCGTCGCCGCTGTGGAACGGGTAAGGCAGCGGAGTTTCGTCGGCGACGATCCGGTCCGAAGCCGCATCGTCCTGGTTGACCACGAAACCGCCGCCGACCGAGTAGTAGTCGCGGGTGGCGATCACTTCGTCGTTGGCGCCGAAGGCGGTGAAGCGCATGCCGTTGGTGTGGAAGGGCAGCTTCTGCCGCTTGTTCATCACCAGGTCGCGCTTTTCGTCGAAGGCGACCGCATGCCGGCCCGACAGCAGCAGTTTCTTCTCGCCGCGGATGCGGGCGAGCGCGGCGGGGATGACGTCCGGATCGATCAGGTTGGGCATGTGGCCTTCCAGGCCCATCAACACGGCCTTGTCGGTGCCGTGGCCGCGCCCGGTCAACGCCAGCGAGCCGAAGACCTCGGCCCTGATGCGCGCCACCTCGTCCAGCCGCCCGGGCTCTTCCAGCCAGCGCGCGACGAAACGCGCCGCGGCCCGCATGGGGCCGACGGTGTGGGAAGAGCTCGGACCGATGCCGATCTTGAAAAGGTCGAAAGTGCTGACTGCCATGGGCGCTATTCTATGCCGTCCGTCCTACCGCGATGTCCTGCGTCGCAACACAGTCTTTGGGAATGCGCCTTTGCCCCTGATCCTCTACCAACGCGACGACTGCCACCTTTGCGACCTTGCGCTGGAAGTGCTGGCTGCGGCGCGGGTGCCCGACTTCGAAAGCGTCTTCATCGACGAAGACCAAGCGCTGGAGGCCGAATACGGAATCCGTGTGCCGGTTCTGCGGGACGGGAACACCGGGCGCGAACTGGATTGGCCGTTCGATGCGGAGGCAGTGATGCGTTGGCGCGGCGCCTAGCTGTCGGCCAGCGAAACGGCGGCATCGGGGGCGCAGTGGGAGAGGCCGCAATCCGGTTAGGCTCCGGTCATCGGCGCAGAGAACGGAAAGCGGGATGAAAAGACTGGCCATGGGACTCGGATTGACGGCCCTCGTCGCACTGCCGTTGTCGGCGCAGGCGCCTTCTCCCGCACCCGTGGATCTGCGATCGGCGCTGCAGCACATGCATGCCGACTATGTGGAAGCGTTCGTGGTAAGCGAGGGTTTCGGAGAAAGTCGGCTGACGCCGATGATGCGGTTGCGCTGGAGTTACGATCCTGTTGGCGACAGCAAGCTGAGGATCGGCGATGTGCAGTTGATAGGTATCGCCAGGCACGATCCGCCGGTGGTCTACAGCTCGGTGTTCAAGGGGTTCGAGCATGGCGAAAACGGTCCGGAGCTTGTCGACAAGTCCGCGCGCGAAACGAATGCGGGAGAAGCGCAGGCGTTGCTTGCTTTGGCCAGCGGCGAAGAAATCGTATTCACCCCTGAAAGCGGAGGACTGCGCGTGATCGGGCCTATCCGCGCCCGTTCCCAGTGCCTGGACTGCCATCGCGGCAAGCAGGCGGGCGAGTTGCTGGGTGCGCTCAGTTACCGGCTTGAGCCGGCGCAACTGGAGGATGAGCGGCGGTGATCCCGGTGGATGTTGCGCGGCCGGCGAGGTGGCGATGCAGGAATCCGAGCACGCGGGCTTCGTAGCCTGCAGGATCGAGGTTCTGGAAATCCTCATGCGCGGCCTGCGGAAGCAGCCAGTATTCCTTGGGATATCGGGCGCTGGCGAATAGCGCCGCCGATTCGTTGGGTGTGGTGTGCTGGTCCCTGCCGCCGGCGATGATCATTACAGGCGCGCCGATCACGGCGATGTGGTCTATGGGCCGCAGCCGATCCACCGAAATTCCCAATCGCGGTTTGACTTGTACCTCCAGCAATTTGCTCAGCAACGGAGCGCCAGGCCCGAAACGCATTGCCATGCGGTTCCGCAGTGCCTGTCGCGCATCCGGATAGACGGCTTCCAGCACGACCGCATCGAATCCGCTCGGGGAAGGGCCCAGCAAGATCGATGCGCCGCCAAGCGATACGCCGATGGCGGCGATGGGTTCGCCCGGACGCCTGCCGCCTATCCATTCGCGTGCCGATTGCACACCTGCCGATTCGCGCAAACCCAGGGTTATCGCGTCGCCGGAGCTCTCTCCATGCGCCTGCAGATCGATCAACAGCACTGAGTAGCCATGCTTGGCGAGCATCCTCGCGCGCCCGATCATCGCGGTGCGATTGGCGCGAATACCATGCAATAACAAAACCGACCCTTTATCGGCATCGCCTGCGATCCACCAGCCATGTATCGGCCTTGGCTTGCCATCGATCAGCACGGGTTCGGCGTGCAAGTCCACAGGGGGTGGGCCGACGGTCGCAGGGCGCGGAGCCACCAACTGGCCACCCACCCAGTAGCTGAAGGCAAGTCCGGACAATCCAAGCAAAACAAAAAACAATGCCGCCCCTTTGAGGACGGCATTGCGCTTGTGAATATTCACGGAGTCTTACTTGGCGGGTTTGAACACGACCTTCGTACTCACCGCCACTTCGTTCGGAATGGTCTTGGTATCGGCCCAGTCGTCGCCGCCGCCCACGCCGAAGTCCAGGCGCTTGACCGTGGCCTTGCCGCTCAACACCGGTTGCGCGCCCGGGGTCCAGGTGAAGGTCAGCGTGACCGGCTTGCTGACGCCGCGCAGGCTCAGGTTGCCGTCGGCTGCGTACTGGTTGCCGCCCAGCGAGCGGAATTTGGTGGCCGTGTAGCGGGCCTGCGCGAACTTGGCGACATTGAAGAAATCGGCGCCGGACAGCGTGGAATCGCGGTCGCCATTGCCGGTGCTGGCGCCGGCCAGCGGAATCACCACGTCCAGTTTCGAGGTCGCCAGCTTGGCCGGGTCGAAACTCAGCGTGGTGGTGAAGCTGGCGAACTTGCCGGTGAACACTTCGCCGTCGTACTTGCTGGCGAACACCAGGGTCGAGCCGGGCGCCTGCACGTAATCGGCGGCGAACGCGGCGGGGGCGGCGACCATCGTGGCTACCAGCGCGGCGGCGGTCAGCGCGGGAGTACTGAAATTACGGGACATGCGGGGGTTCCTCGGGGAGATTGACGACGGGAATGGCGGGAGCGGCGGGTGTGTTATCGACCATGCGGGGTGAACGCCGCGGCAACATGCGCAGCAGGGTGGCGTCGCGCTGGAAATAGTGGTGATAGAAGGCTGCTCCGGCGTGCGCGGCGACCAGCGCCACCAGCACCCAGAACCCAAGTTCGTGCACTTCGTGGGAAAGATTGCGCAGCGTTTCGTCCGGCGGACTCAGCTTGGGCATGTCGAACAGGCCGAACCAGCGGAACGGGCGCAGACCGCTGGCCGAGTCGTACAGCCAGCCCGAAATCGGCATGGCCAGGATCAGCGCGTACAGCAGCCAGTGGGTCACGTTGGCGATGCGCTCCTGCCAGGTCGGAGTGCCCGGCACCGGGTCGGGCTTGCCCGCGTAAAGGCGCCACGCCAAGCGCGCCAACACCAGCGCCAGCACGGTGATGCCCGTCGACTTGTGCGCTGTGTAGACCCAGAAATACTTCGGCGTCTTCGGCAGTTCGCCCATGGTCAGACCGACGATGGCCAGGCACAGGATCAGCAGCACGATCAGCCAGTGGAAGGCCTGACTTACCGGGCCCCAGCGGTCGGCGGTGTTTTTCAAGGTCATGGCTTGGCTGGCTCCGTGGTCGGGGTGGGCGTGGCGGCGGGCGGCTGCCCTTCGTCGTGTTCTTCATCGTGCTGGTCGTTGTCGTCAGCATCCTTGCGCGTGCGCGTGGCCTCTACTTCCAGGCGCAATTCCACGCTGTCGCCGATGACCGACTTCCAGGCATCGATGCCGAATTCCGCGCGACTGAGCGTGGCGGTGGCTGAAAATCCCGCCGTGCGCCGGAACGGCGGCAGCGGATGGCGTTTGAGCGCATTGAAGGTCACTTCCAGCTTCACTTCCTTGGCGACTCCGTGCAGGGTCAGCGTGCCATATACAGAGGCGTGCTGGGGGTCGATGGGTTCGATGCGGGTCGAAACGAAGCTTGCGGTCGGGAATTGCTCCGCGTCCAGCAGGTTGCGCGCCAGCACGGCCTGGTTCCACTTCTCATCGCCCAGGTCCAGCCGCTGCAAGGGAACGCTGACTTCAAGCTTGGCCGTGGTCCAGTCCTCCGGGTCGAATTGCAGATGGCCGCTGCTGCCGGACACCGTACCGATGGCCTTGGAAAAACCGGCGTGTTCGACCGCGATCATGACCCGGGTATGCACCGGGTCCAGTTCGTACGCCGCACTCGCCGCCCGCGCCGGCATGGCGGACAGCGGCATCAGCAAAAGCGCGACGCCAAGGGGAAGGCATGGATTCATAGGCCCGGGATTCTAGGTGGGTGCCGCTGAAGATACGCCGCTTGCACATGCAACGGTCCGTTGCGATGCTGCCCGGACAGGGAAGCGGATCAAGTGGGGTAGGGAATGAGGCGGTGCGTCTGGTTGCTGGGACTGGTCATGCTGTGCGCCGGCGCGCAGGCGGCCGTGCCCGAAATTCCGCGTTTCCGGTTGCTGAGCTCCGCCGACGGCCTGCCCGCCACCACCATCCCGGCGCTGGCGCGGGACCGCGAAGGCTATCTGTGGATCGCCACCTGGGACGGCCTGGCGCGTTACGACGGGGTGGGTTTTCAAACCTGGCGCCACGATCCCGACGATCCCGCTTCGCTGCCCGGCAACGTCGTACAGGCGCTGCACATCGACGGCGACGACCGCATCTGGGTGGCTACCGAAAACGGCGGCCTGAGCGTGATGGGAGCCGACCGCAAGGGTTTCCGCCACTACCGCATGGCCGACCATCCGGAAATGGGCAGCGACGATGTGTTCACCATCGCCAGCCGGGGCAAGGAGGTGTGGTTCGGCACTTTCGGCGGCGGCCTGCACCGGTTGTCGCCGCAAGGAAGCATCCGCAGCTTTCGCGCCGACGAGAAGACGCCCGACGGGCTGCCATCCGACACGGTGCTGTCGCTTTCCTTCGACCAGAAAGGAGGCTTGTGGATAGGCACCATGGGCGGGCTGGCCCGTTTCGACGGCAAGACCGTGCGCCGGGTCGCGACGCCGGCCGGCGAAGACCTGATCGTCTATTCGGTTACCCGCATCGGCGACACGCAATGGGTCGGCACCTCCGAAGGCGTTTTCCAGTGGCGCGCAGACGGCCGCTGGCAGACGCCGGAGTGGTCGCCGATGTTCGCCCGACCCAATGCGGTGATGACGATACTGAGCGACGGCAGCGGCGAATACTGGCTGGCCAGCCAGGGCGGCCTGTGGCGCACCGAAGGCAACGGCGCTCCCTCGCCGGTCGTCCACGACGATCTGGGCGCAGGCATCGGACGCGTGGTGCAGACCGCGCTGCTGCAACCCGACGGAGGCATGTGGGTGCCCGTGCCGACCAAGGGCCTGGCTTATTTGCGTTCGGATTGGCGGCGTATTGCCGCGTTCTCGCGCGCACAGGGGCTTGGCGGGGGCGTTTACCGTGGTCTCTCCGCCTCAGGAGCGGACCATATCTGGCTGGTCAGTACGATCGGCAAAGTGGAACGCCTCAACACCCGCACCGGCGAAATCACGCCATTGGGGCTGTACGAAGAGCAATTGAAGGACATCCGGCTCATTTCGGCGCTGGAAGACAGCAAGGGCCGCCTGTGGCTGGGCTACCGCAAGGGATTGATGCGGATCGACCTGACGACCCAAGAAATGCGCAGTTGGGAGACCGACGCCCCGCACGACCCCCATCCCGACGAAAGCACGGTGGACTGGCTGGTGGAAGCGCCCGATGGATTGTGGCTGTCCACCCAGATGGGCAGCGTGCAGCGTCGCGACCTGGATACCGGCAAGGTGCTGGATACCCTGCCGGTGAATGCGGACGGTTCGCCGCTGTCGGACGTGGAAGCGATGGCGCTAGCGCCCGATAACGCAGTGTGGCTGGCAGGTGCGAAGGGTTTGCGGCGCTGGCAATCGGCGCAACGCAGGTTCGTCGCCCTGCCTGCGTTCGGCGAGCAGCGCGTGTTCGGTTTCGTGTTCGAGAGTCCGGACCGTCTCTGGCTGCACCGTTTGTCCGGGCTGGAGGCCTGGCATCGCGGCGCTTCCGGCGGTTGGACGCTGGCAAGGCGCATCGCCAGCGCGGATGGTCTGCCGGCGCTGGAATCTACCGGTTTGCAGATCGACGCGCAGAAACGACTGTGGCTGGCCACGCGGCGAGGGCTTTTCCGTTTCGATCCACGGACCGGCCAGGTGCGCAATTACGGCGCGCGCGATGGCTTGCTGAGCCAGGAATTCAACGACCGCGCCCTGTTGATCACCCGCGACGGCGTGTTGGCGGGAAGCGCGGCCGACGGTTCGGTGATGCTGCTGGATACGCGCCTGCCCGACCCGGCGCCGGTCACGCCGCATCTGGTGCTGGATGCGTTGCAGGTCAGCCGCGACGACGGAATCGTCGCGCTGCCGGTCACGGGCGGCTTCGCTTTGCGGCCGGGCGATCACGAATTGCAGATCAGCGCGCGGCTGCTTTCCTTCGACGACCCGCTGGTCAACCGCTATCGCTCGCTGCTGGAAGGCTTCGACAAGGATTGGGTGGACCAGGGCGCCAGCGGCGAGCGCGCGTTCTCCACTCTGTCGCCGGGCGATTATGTGTTGCGCATGCAGGCTTTCGACGATGCGGGTAACGCTTCGGCCGAGCGCGTGCTGCGCTTCCAGGTGTCGCCGCCCTGGTGGCGCAGCAAATGGGGAATCGCGTCGTTCGTAGTGCTGGGCCTGTTGTTGCTGGGCGTCGCCGGCGCTCTGTACCGGCGTCGCTTGCGCCGCCGCAACGCCTGGCAGCTGGCCGAACACAAGCGCGACCTGGCCGAACAGGCTTCGCTGGCCAAGACCCGTTTCCTGGCCACGCTGGGCCACGAGGTGCGCACGCCGATGACCGGCGTGCTGGGCATGAGCGAACTGCTGCTGGCCACGCCGCTGGACCAGAAACAGCGCGGCTACACCCATGCCATCCAGAACGCCGGCACGCATCTGCTGCGCCTGGTCAACGACGCGCTGGATATCGCGCGCATCGAGGCCGGCAAGCTGGAGTTGCAGCAACAGGATTTCGACGTGCGCGCGCTGGTGGACGAAGTGGCGGGATTGACCGCGCCGCTGGCCGAGCAACACGGCCTCAGCTTTTCCGACGAAGTATCGGCCAGCGTGCCGGCGGCGCTGCAGGGCGATCCGATGCGGGTACGGCAGATCCTGCTGAACCTGCTGGGCAACGCGATCAAATTCACCGAGAAAGGCGGGGTGACCTTGCGCGTTTCGCCTTGCCTGCCGCAAGGGATACGCTTCGCGATCGGCGATACCGGACCCGGCATCAGCGAGGAACAGCAAACCCGCCTGTTCCAGCGTTTCGAGCAGGCCGAGGGCGCGCGCACCGCGGCGCGCTACGGCGGCAGCGGCCTGGGCCTGGCGATCTGCCAGGAGCTCGCCGTAGCCATGGGCGGGCGCATCAGCGTGGAAAGCACACCGGGACAGGGCACCTGCTTCATCGTGGAATTGCCGCTGGCCACGGCCGCCGAACTGCCTCGACAACCTCGTGCCGATCCCTCGGCGCCCTTGCCGTCGCTGCGCATCCTGCTGGTCGAGGACGATGCCACCGTGGCCGAAGTGATCGCCGGCCTGCTGCGCGCGCGCGGCCACCAGGTCAGCCATGCCGCGCACGGTCTGGCGGCGCTGACGCAAACAGCGGCGCAGGCGTTCGACATCGCGCTGCTGGACCTGGATCTGCCGGGCCTGGACGGGCTGGCTCTCGCCCGCCAGTTGCGCGCCCAATCGTTCGAGGCGCCGTTGATCGCAGTCACCGCACGCGCCGACGCGGAAGCCGAACCGCTGGCGCAGGCGGCGGGTTTCGATGGTTTCCTGCGCAAACCGGTGACCGGCGATCTGTTGGCCGCGGCCATCGAGCGGGCGATGATGCGACCCCGCAACCGCGCTTGAGCCGTTCACGACCGCACGTGCCGAATCAGAAGGCGCCCGCATGAGTTTCCCGTGCAAACGATTCGCCCTATCGCTGCTGGCGCTGGCCGCACCGCTGGCCATGGCCCAGGCGCCGATAGCGCCTGATGCCGGTAGCGTCCAGACGCCGTTCCTGGGCGGATTCCTGAAGGAAACGCGCGTGATCTATCCGCTGCGGATCGGCGATTGGCAGGCCCAAGGCGAGCATCTCTACGAGCAGCGGGAACTGGGGGCCTCGGTGCGCTACGTGCACGGCCTCCAGAAGGATCGCTGGATGGATCTGTATTTCTATCCTGCGGGGATCCTGACCAACGAACAGTTGGGCGAAGCGATGGAAAGCACGCTGGAAGGGCTGCGCCTTTCCGCTGGCTACAGCGCTGCCGACATCGATCCGATCGCGCCGGTCGTGTTCACCCAGGGCAGCGGTGCGCAGAAGCAGAAAATCACCGCCTACTCCACGTCGATGCGGCTGGTGCGCGAAGGCCAGACTTACCATTCGGCGATGGTGATGCTGGTCAGCGATCTGTATTTCATCAAAGGCAGGTTCAGCGTCGAAGAGAAATCGCTGTCGCGGCGCGGAACGCAAAAGCAGCTGGAGAAGTTCATGGCTGCGGTGGTGCGCGAATCGACGCTGCGCAGTACCGGCGATTGCTGGATGCCGCCGCCCATCGTGGAGAAGGCGGCGCTGATCAAGGACGCGCCGGGTCAGTTGGCGGCAACGGACAAGGACGGCGTGCTGTCGGCCGTCGCCTACGCGGACCGGATCGAGGCGCTGGACGCGAAATCTTCGGAGGCCATCGTCATGCAATTCCTTTCCATGCCGATGAGCGGCCGCCTGGTTCCGGGCTGCGGTCCTGCCGAAGACATGAATCCAGAAGTGCCCAAGGACATGCGCGAAATCCGCCTTGAATTCGGCGCGCCTTCGGGCGAGAAGGGCAATCAATCCGTGCCGCTGAGAACGCGCGCGACCGGTGTCTCTTGAGTAAGGAAACGCATTGAACCTGGCCCTGTTCGATTTCGACGGCACCATCACCACCCGCGAAATGTTTCCCGATTTCATGCGCTTTGCGGTAACGCCGCGCAGGCTGGCATGCGGGAAGGTTCTGCTTGCGCCGCTCGTGGCCGGCTACCGGCTGGGCATGGTTCCCGGCAATGCGGTGAGGGCCGCCATCGTGGCTTTCGGTTTCCGCGGCGTGCCGGTGGAAGACATTCGGCGTGCCGGCGAGGCGTTCGCGTCGGACATCATTGCCGGGGCATTGCGAGCCAATGCAATGGAAAAAATCCGCTGGCACCAGACGAAGGGAGATCGGGTCGTCGTCGTATCGGGGTCATTGGAGGCTTACCTTGCTCCCTGGTGCAAGCAACATGGCCTGGAGTTGCTCTGTTCTCGGCTCGCGGCGACCAGCGGCGTACTGAACGGCCGCTACTTGGGCATGCAGTGTGTGGGCAAGGAAAAGGCCAGGCGGATACGCGAGCGCTACGACCTGGACGAATACGCTGCGGTGTACGCCTACGGCGATACCCATGAAGACGATGAGATGCTGGCCATGGCCGACCATGGTTATTTCCGTTGGCGGGCGATGACCGCCGTGCCTTGACCGGTTCGCATCGACAGGAAGGCGGGCATGCAAAGCAACCGACCGCGCGATCGCTCGCCTCAGTCGGACCAGGCTTCGGCGTAGACCGTGCGGTCCGGGTAGCCTTCTTCGGCATGCACCCAGATGCCGCCGAGCTCGCTGGCTTCCAGGTACAGGCCTTCCTCGCTATCGGTCAGCGCGCAGTGGCTGTCCACCAGCGCGGCCGGGTTGTCCTGCTGCGCGCGGCAACGCGATTCGATGAAACGCTTCAGCGCCTCGCGCGTTTCCGGGTAAGGCCGCTGCAGGATGTACTGGTGGTCGCTCCACAAGTCCGAGTCCATCAGCCTCACCTCGGCCAAGGGCTGCCCGGCGAATTGCGCCGTGCCTTCCTTCAGAAAGCCGGTGATGACGGTAGCCACCATGTCGAAACCCGCTTCATCGGCTTTCAGGTCCTCGCACTCCAGATGGATGCGATCCACGCTGCGTTTCCACAGCGGGTCCAGTTCGTCGATGCGCTTGGCGCGAATCTGATCGCAGGCCATCGGCAATTGGTTTCCCGCATCGTCGAACCTGGGTTGATGGACGATCAAATCGGGAAAATCGCCCCCCGACAATTGCAGCACGGGCGCGGGCGTTGCCGCCAGGCAGGGCCATGCCAGCGCTGACAGGCTGAAAAGCGCGGCAAGGGCGAGGCGGCGGCATTGCATGCGGTGCTCCAGGGCGATCCCGGCAAGGCTCAAGCCGGGTTGCGCGCCGACAGCGCATGCACGGCATCCACCAGCACGGCCACGTGCTCGGGATCCATGTCCGGCGACATGCCGTGGCCCAGGTTGAATACATGTCCCGAGCCTTGGCCGTAGCTGGCCAGCACGTTGCCCACTTGCGCGCGGATCGCCTCGGGCGAGCCGTACAGCACTGCGGGATCCAGGTTGCCCTGCAAGGCGACCTTGCCGCCGGTGCGGCGGCGCGCTTCGGATAGTTCCACCAGCCAATCCACGCCCACCGCATCGGTGCCGCTTTCGGCCAACGCTTCCAAGTGCGCGGCGTTGCCCTTGCCGAACAGGATCAGCGGAGTGAAATCATCCCGATCATCCTGAGTCTGTCGAAGGACATTGCTGCCACGCTCCAGTTCGCGAGCGATGCGCGTCAGGTAGGGCAGGGAGAATTCGCGGTACATCGCGGGACTGAGCACGCCGCCCCAGGTATCGAATACCTGCAACGCCTGCGCGCCTGCCGCGCGCTGCGCGGACAGGTAGGCGATCACCGCGTCGGTGTTGACCGACAGCAATCCATGCAGGGTGGCCGGGTCGTTCAGCGCCATCGCCTTGATGCGCGCGAAATCCTTGCTGCCGCCGCCCTCGACCATGTAGCAGGCCAGCGTCCACGGGCTGCCCGAGAAACCGATCAGCGGCACCTTGCCGTCCAGTTCGCGGCGGATCACCCGCACCGCGTCCATCACGTAGCGCAGTTCTGTTTCCATGTCCGGCACGCTGAGCTTGGCCAGGTCGGCCGCACTGCGCACCGTATTGCGGAATTTGGGGCCTTCGCCATCGACGAAATAAAGCTCCAGGCCCATCGCATCGGGAATGGTGAGGATGTCGGAGAACAGGATCGCCGCATCCAGATCGAAACGCGCCAGCGGTTGCAGGGTGACTTCGCAGGCGATCTCCGGATTCTTGGCCATGGCCAGAAAGCTGCCGGCCTTGGCGCGCGTGGCGCGGTATTCGGGCAGGTAACGCCCGGCCTGGCGCATCAGCCAGACAGGAGTGCAGTCCACGGGTTGGCGCTTGAGCGCGCGCAGCAGGCGGTCGTTCTTCAGAGCGGTCATGAGGGATCCGGGAAAAGAAAAAGGGGGATCAGGTCGCGGGTGCGCTCATTTGGGCGCGTCGGCGCCGCGCACGAAGGTGACCTGATAGCCGCGTTTGATATGGCCGTCGCGCGCTTTCTCGAAAGCGGCGGTGGCCTCGTCCTGCAGCAGGTATTGCTCGCGCTTGAGCTGGGCGCGGCCGCCCAGCTGGCCGGTTTCGCGCAGCAGTTCCCAGCCGCCGAACAGATCGGGCTGCAGGGTCAGCTGCACGTAGCGGGGCGATTCGCCCGCGGTCGGGCGTTGCTGGAGGAACAGGCGCATGGCCCATTTTAGCCGGAGAGCACCGCCAGCACGCGGTTTTCGTCCACATCGGGCACCACTTCGGCGCGTCCGATCCCGCGCCACAGCACCAACCGCAGGCGGCCGGCCAGGTTTTTCTTGTCCAGGCGCATGCGCGCCAGCAGCGCTTCGGGCGCCAGGCCAGGCGGGATCGAGGTGGGCAGGCCGTAGGCCCGCAGCAAGGCGATCAGCCGGTCGGTGTCGGCGTTTTCCGCCAAGCCCAGCATCGCCGACAGGCGTGCGGCCAGCACCATGCCGACCGCGACCGCCTCGCCGTGGTTGAGGTTGTCGTTGTGCGGGCTGCCGTAGCCCTGCTCGGTCTCGATGGCGTGGCCGAAGGTGTGGCCCAGGTTGAGCAAGGCGCGTTCGCCGCGTTCCAGCGGATCGCGTTCCACGATCTCGGCTTTGTGCTCGCAGCTGCGCGCGATGGCCATGGCCAGGGCCGCGTCGTCGCTGGCCAGCAGCGCTTCGCGCTCGGTTTCCAGCCATTCCAGGAACAGCGGATCGCGGATGGCACCGTATTTGATGACTTCGGCCAGCCCCGCCCGCAACTCGCGCGCCGGCAGGGTGCGCAGGGTGGAGGTGTCGGCGAACACCGCGCGCGGCGGGTGGAAGGCGCCGACCAGATTCTTGCCCTGGGCGATATCGACAGCGGTCTTGCCGCCGACCGAGGAGTCCACCATCGACAGCAAAGTGGTGGGAAGCTGCACGCAATCCACGCCGCGCATCCAGCAGGCCGCGGCGAAACCGGCCAGATCGCCCACCACGCCGCCGCCCAGCGCGAAGATGCAGGCATCGCGGGTCGCTCCCAGTACGGCCAGGGCTTCGATAGCCGCGCCGAAATTGGCCAGCGTCTTGGAGGCCTCGCCCGCAGGCAATACGAAGGTGCCCACCAGCAGATCGGGGCGCGCCTCGTGCAGAGCTTCGCGCACCGTGGCGACATACAGCGGCGCCACCGTCGAATCGCTCACCAGCAATACGTGCCGGCCGCGGACATGCCCGGCCAGGGCGGCTCCGTCGGCCAGCGCGCCAGGACCGATCACGATCCGGTAGGGGAATTGGCCGCCCACTTCGACGGTGCGCGAAACGCCATTCATGCCGCACGCTCGCTGCGCTGCCATTGGGCGGCAAGCAATTGCGCCAGGGTGGAGGTCGCCCCGCCTGGCGACAGGTCATCGGTATCCAGCATCAGGTCGGCCACTTCCATATAAAAAGGCTCGCGAACGGCGGTCAGATCGCGCAATACCTGCTCGCGGTCTCCGCGCTGCAGCAAGGGCCGGGCGCGGTCGCGTCCCAGGCGCTTGAGCTGCGCTTCGACCCCGACGCGCAAATAGACCACGAATCCGCGCCGCTGCATCAACGACCGATTGTCGCGGTCCAGTACCGCGCCCCCGCCGGTGGAGACCATTTTCCCTTCCTGGGCCAGCAGTTGCGCCAGAGCGGCCTTTTCGCGCTCGCGGAAACCCGCTTCGCCCACGTGTTCGAAGATGGTGTTGATGGTGGCGCCGCAGCGCTCGACCACCGCCTGGTCCACATCGGCGAACTCCAGGCCGAAACGCTCGGCCAGGCGCCGGCCGATGGAGGTCTTGCCGGCCCCCATGGGGCCTACCAGGATCAGATTGGGGGCGGGATTCATGTCGAACAGATGCTATCACCGGCTCACGCCGCCGACATCGCTGGCCGCCCGCATCGCTGGCGCCGCGTTAACGGCAACGGGGCTACCTTCGTGAGTCCGGCGCAATCCGCCAAACCGAAGGATCAAGCCATGTCGATCGCCAAGATCATCGAAGTCAACGCCGCCTCCAAGACCAGCATGGAAGACGCCGTCAAGAACGGCCTCAAGAAGACCTCGGAAACCGTCAAGGGCATCAAGGGCGCCTGGGTCAACGAAATCAAGGTCGTCACGGACGACAACGGCAACGTCACCGAATGGCGCGTCAACCTGCGCATCACCTTCGTGGTGCAGTAAAGGCAGGGCGGGCACTGCCCGCCCCCGTATCCAGTACGGGGCAGGCTCTACAAAGGCCGCCGTTGTTCGTCGACGGAAACGGTTTTGTCCGCGATCGCCGGCAGGGTACGCAGGGCCTGCCGGCTTACCCGTTCGAAGAACTGCACGAAGCGTCGGACTTCCGCGCGCGTCATCGCCGCGCGGCCCGGATCGGCGGCGCGCAGCGTCTGCTCCTGCTGCCAGCGCCATTCCGGCACCACTTCGAAGCCCGGTCCCTGCAAGAACCACAGCGCATCGATAGTCCGCCACAGCCGGGGATAGTCGTCGGCCAGGGCCGCGTTGCACCACCTGCGCCAGCTTCCGTCGGGGTCCTCGTCGCGTTCCAGCGCGTTGACCGGCGTCATCAGTTCATCGGAGTTCTGGGGCGGCGTTTTCAGGAACCAGCCCTCCAGCAGCACGAAATCGCAACGTTGCTCCGCCGTCGGCCACTGCGCGACCGGCAAGCGGTCGTCGGCGAGCTTGTCGAAGCGCGGCAACCGCGCTGCGCGGCCCGCGCGCAGGCTTTCCATGGTTTCCAGCGCCAGGCCGAGGTCGTGGGTGCCGGGCGGCCCGCGCGTGGCGAGCAGGGGATGCACCTCGCGCGCCAGCCGTTGGCGCTGGTCCCGGCCCAGGTAGAAATCGTCTATGGAAAGCACCGCGACGCGAAGTCCGCGCTTTTCCGCAAGTCCGGCCACCTGTGCGGCCAGTGTGGACTTTCCGCTGCCCTGCAGGCCTGCGATGGCGAACACAGGCGTGGGCCGGGGAAGCGAGAGCGCGGCATCCAGCGCTGTGGAAACCAGGGATTCCCCGAATCCTTTGCCGGATGCGTGCGTGTCGGCGGTCATGGGGCGACAATAGCGCAAGGCCCCGACAAGAAGCATCGAATGACAGACCTGTACGCAGAAGCGCTCGCTACTTTCACGGCATTGTTCGCCGAGGCCAAGGCCAGCAGCGGCGAAATAGAGCCCAACGCCATGACCTTGGCGACCGCCACCGCCGACGGGCGGCCTTCGGCACGGACGGTGTTGCTCAAAGCATTCGATGAGCACGGCTTCGTGTTCTATACCCACCTGCACAGTCACAAGGGCCGCGAGCTGGAGGAAAATCCGCGCGCCGCGTTGCTGTTCCTGTGGCGCAGCCTGCGGGCGGCGGGCATCCAGGTGCGGATCGAAGGCGTGGTGGAGATAGTCGACGAGGCCGAAGCCGATGCGTATTTCGCTTCGCGTCCGCGCCCCAGCCAGGTGGGCGCATGGGCTTCGGCTCAATCGGAGACACTGGAATCGCGCGAGGATTTCGATGACCGCATCGCTCAGGTGGAAGCGGAATTCGAAGGGCGCGAGATTCTCAGGCCGGAAGGCTGGAGCGGATTCCGCGTCGTGCCGCAGGCTTTCGAGTTCTGGTACGGCGCCGAGTTCCGCCTGCACGAGCGCTGGCGCTACGAATGCGACGCCGCTGGCGAATGGTCGAAGCGGATGCTTTATCCGTGACCCGGACGGCCGGCATGCCTGGGAGCGACCGTTGGAATGGCCGTAGGAGCGACGCGAGTCGCGAAAGCGGGCACTCGGAAAAATTGGTTTCGCGACTCACGTCGCTCCTACGACGGGGCAAGCGGTGACGGGGCCCCAACGCATCGTCTGCCTCACCGAAGAGCCCACCGAAACGCTGTACGCGCTGGGCGAACAGCACCGCATCGTCGGCATCAGCGGCTTCACCGTGCGTCCGGCCATCGCGCGCAAGGAAAAACCGAAAGTCAGCGCGTTCACCAGCGCCAGGATCGGCGAAATACTCGGGCTCGAGCCCGATTTCGTGATCGGCTTTTCCGATATCCAGTCCGAGATCGCCGCCGAGCTGATCAAGCAGGGCGTCGAAGTGTGGATATCCAATCACCGCAGCGTCGAAGGAATCCTCGATTACATCCGTCGCCTGGGCGCGCTGGTCGGCGCAGGCGACAAGGCCAACGCCTATGCCGATGAGCTACAGCATGGTTTGGAGCGGATCGAACGCGACTCCGCGACGTTGGCGCGGCGGCCGCGGGTGTACTTCGAAGAATGGGACGAGCCGCCCATCACCGGCATCCGCTGGGTCGCCGAGCTGATCCGCATCGCGGGCGGCGACGACGTGTTCCCCGAACGTTCGGTGGAATCGCTGGCCAAACACCGCATCCTGGCCGACGCCGGCGAAGTGGTGCGCCGCGCGCCCGACATCATCCTGGGTTCGTGGTGCGGCAAGAAATTCCGGCCGGAGAAAGTCGCCGCGCGCCCGGGTTGGCAGGCGATACCCGCGGTGCGCGACGGCGAACTGCACGAAATCAAGTCGCCGCTCATCCTGCAGCCCGGACCGGCCGCCCTGACCGACGGCGTGCGCGAGATCGCAAAGATCATCCAGGCCTGGTCGCTCCGTCAGCACCCACTGTAGGAGCGGGCCCTGCCCGCGACGCTTTTTCTCAAATCAAATGGCAAGAGCGTCGCGGGCAGGGCCCGCTCCTACGGGTTCAGAAATTGCGCTGGAACTTCACTTTCTCTGCGCGGCCATCGGCCTTGATGGTGACCTCGAAGCGATAGCTGTCCCGCGCATGGATCGTGAAGACGCCGATGTGATCGGTGTATTGGCCGGTCTTCACCGCCGAGAATTCGATGTGCTGCCGCGCGCCCTGCAGGTCGAAAGCCTCCGCCGAAACCTCGGCCTCGGCACTGGTTTCCTCGCCGTTCTCCAGGCGCCTCACCGCGACCACCAGCATCGCCGAGCCGGCATCCTTGGTCACGCCGTACTCCCGCGCCACGGCGTCGTTGAGGCTCAGGGTGGGCAGGGCGTTGTAGTGCACGCGCAAGTCGCCGAAATCGGCGGAGGATACGGCGGGCGGGACGAATTCGGCGGCGCGCGGCTTTTCGGCCGCCGAACAGGCGGTGAAAAGAAGGAGCGGCAGACAAAGCGAAAGATATTTCATTGGAGAGGCCTCGTGAGTCTTCATGCCGATTCAGTCGTTCGCCGCCGACAATTCCTTTCCGCGTTCGCTGGCTGCATGGATCGCCTTGCCGACCAGTTTGGCGAAGCCACCTTCCTGAAACGCCTCGATCGCCGCCTGGGTGGTGCCGTTGGGCGAGGTCACCCGCTTGCGCAGTTCGGCCGGTTCTTCGTCCGATTCGGTCAGCATGCGCGCAGCACCCAGAATGGTCTGCAGCACCAGCGTACGCGCGGCATCGTCGTTCAGGCCTTCCTGCTTCGCCGCCGCCTCCATCGCTTCGGCAAGCAGGAACACATACGCCGGTCCGCTGCCCGAAACCGCGGTCACCGCGTCCATCTTGGCTTCATCGTCGATCCAGACCGTCTTGCCCGCACTCGAGAGCAGGGCTTCGGTTCGCTCGCGTCCGCTCGCATCGACCTGCGGGGTGGCGAACAATCCGGTCACGCCCGCGCCCAGCAGAGCAGGGGTATTGGGCATGGCGCGAACCACGGCGACGCCGTCGCCCAGCCATCGCTGCATCTGCCCGGCAGTGATGCCGGCGGCGATGGACACCACCAGCGCGCCGTGCTCCTGCGCCTGGGCCGACAGGCCTTGGCATACCGTGCGCATGACCTGCGGCTTCACCGCCAACAGCCACAGGCTGGCGCCGGCAACGGCTTCCTGCGCAGTGGCGAATACCGGCACGCCGAAATCCCTCGCCAGGGATTCGCGGACGACCTCGACGGGTTCGGCAACCCGGATGCTTGCGGCGCTCGCACCGCGTGCGATCAGGCCGCCGATCAGACTGCGCGCCATGTTGCCGCCGCCGATGAAGGCGATGGAGCCGGCAATAGGGAATGGGGAATGGGGAACGGGGGAAGGGCTTGTCATTCGGTCTTGATGCCTTTGGAAGGTGATCCACGGTGTTCGCTAATGAGTCGTGATGTGGGAACTGGGGCCTTTACCGATTCCCCATTCTCCATTCCCTATTCCCGGCTTCTCGGGCCGAACAGGGCGGTGCCGATACGCACCATCGTCGCACCTTCGGCGATGGCCAGCGGAAAATCGTCGCTCATGCCCATGGAAAGCGTGTCCACCGAGCTGTGCCGGGCGGCCAATGCATCGAACAGAGCCGCCATGCTGCGATAGGCGGGGCGGCGCGCTTCCAGGTCGGCATGCGGTGTCGGGATCGCCATCAGTCCGCGCAGGGTCAGGCGCGGTTCCCGCTCGATGGCCTCGGCCAGTTCTGCGACCTGTTCCGGGGCGCAACCGTGTTTGCTGGCCTCGTCGTCGATGTTGACCTGCACCAGCACGTTCAGCGGCGGGCGATGCGGCGGACGGAAGCGGGCGAGCGCGGCGACCAGTTTCAACCGGTCCACGGTCTGCACCCAGTCGAAGAGGTTCGCGGCCGTTTCGGCCTTGTTGGATTGCAGATGGCCGATCAGATGCCACTCCAATCCCGCCTGCGCCAACGCGCCGATCTTGGCTTGAGCTTCCTGAACGTAATTTTCCCCGAAAGCGCGCTGTCCGGCGGCGGCCAGAGCCGCGACCGCCGTCGCAGTTTGGGTCTTGGAAACCGCCAGTAAGCGCGGCGGTGGCCGATCGCTCGCAATCGCCGCGTTTTCAAGGCTTTGGAGTATCGCGCTGAGGCGTTGTGCGAGCATAATCCTTCAACCGTTGGATATCGCGGCAAGGTGGGTATACTGCCTCTCGGGGATGTATCGTTCCAGCTGTCGCAGCAATTTTGGGGAAAGCAGCGTATGGATATCGCCGAACTTCTGGCGTTCTCGGTCAAGAACAAAGCCTCCGACCTGCATCTGTCGGCCGGCCTGCCGCCGATGATCCGGGTGGACGGCGATGTGCGCCGCATCAACATTCCGGCGCTTGACCACAAGCAGGTGCATTCGCTGGTCTACGACATCATGTCGGACAAGCAGCGCCGCGACTACGAGGAATTCCTCGAGGTCGACTTCTCCTTCGAGATTCCCAGCCTGGCGCGCTTCCGCGTCAACGCGTTCAACCAGAACCGCGGCGCCGGCGCCGTGTTCCGCACCATTCCTTCGGAAGTGCTGACCCTGGAAGACCTGGGCTGCCCGCCGTTGTTCAAGCAGCTGATCGAACAGCCGCAGGGCCTGATCCTGGTCACCGGTCCGACCGGCTCGGGCAAGTCGACCACGCTCGCCGCGATGATCGACCACATCAACAAGAACGAGTACGGCCATATCCTCAGTGTCGAGGATCCGATCGAATTCGTGCACACCTCGCAGAAGTGCCTGATCAACCAGCGCGAAGTGCACCGCGACACGCACGGCTTCAACGAGGCGCTGCGCTCGGCGTTGCGCGAAGACCCCGACATCATCCTGGTAGGCGAGTTGCGCGATCTGGAAACCATCCGCCTGGCGCTGACCGCCGCGGAAACCGGACACCTGGTGTTCGCCACCCTGCACACCAGCTCGGCGGCCAAGACCATCGACCGCATCATCGACGTGTTCCCGGCCGGCGAAAAGCCGATGGTGCGCTCGATGCTGTCCGAATCGCTGCGCGCGGTGATTTCGCAGGCGCTGTTGAAGAAGGTCGGCGGCGGCCGTACCGCGGCATGGGAAATCATGGTGGGCACGCCGGCCATCCGCAACCTGATCCGCGAGGACAAGGTGGCGCAGATGTATTCGGCCATCCAGACCGGTCAGCAGAGCGGCATGATGACCCTGGACCAGCATTTGCAGGATCTGGTGAAGCGCTCGCTGATCACGCGCCACCAGGCCAAGGAATACGCCAAGGACAAGCGCCTGTTCGAATGAGGCCGGGAATCGGGAACGGGGAATAGGGAATGGTAAAAGCAACAGCGACTGCCGTGTTCCAACCCCACCCGAAATCCGGCTTTGACGATTCCCGATTCTCGATTCCCCATTCCCAGCTCCGCAGGAGCACACCATGAGCACCATCGATTTCACCTCGTTCCTCAAGCTGATGGCCCACCAGAAGGCCTCGGACCTGTTCATCACTTCCGGCATGCCGCCGTCGATCAAGGTGAACGGCAAGATCTCGCCGATCACGCAGACGCCGCTGACCTCGCAGCAGAGCCGCGACCTGGTGCTGAACGTGATGACGCCGGCGCAGCGCGAGGAATTCGAAAAGACCCACGAGTGCAACTTCGCCATCGGCGTGGCCGGCGTGGGCCGCTTCCGCGTCAGCTGCTTCTACCAGCGCAACCAGGTGGGCATGGTGCTGCGCCGCATCGAGGCGCGCATTCCCACCGTGGAAGAACTGAACCTGCCGCCGATCATCAAGACGCTGGCCATGACCAAGCGCGGCATCATCATCTTCGTCGGCGCCACCGGCACCGGTAAATCCACTTCGCTGGCGGCGATGATCGGTTACCGCAACCAGAATTCCACCGGCCACATCATCACCATCGAAGACCCGATCGAATTCGTGCACAAGCACGAGGGTTGCATCATCACCCAGCGCGAAGTGGGCATAGACACCGACAGCTGGGACAACGCGCTGAAGAACACCCTGCGCCAGGCGCCGGACGTGATCATGATCGGCGAAGTGCGCACCCGCGAGGGCATGGACCACGCCATCGCCTTCGCCGAAACCGGCCACCTGGTGCTGTGCACCCTGCACGCCAACAACGCCAACCAGGCCATGGACCGCGTGATCAACTTCTTCCCCGAAGACCGCCGCGGCCAACTGCTGATGGATCTTTCGCTGAACCTGAAGGGCGTGGTCGCCCAGCAGCTCATCCCGACCCCGGACGGCAAGGCCCGCCGCGTGGCGATGGAGATCATGCTGGGCACGCCGCTGATCCAGGATTACATCCGCGAGGGCGAAATCCACAAGCTCAAGGAAGTGATGAAGGAATCGACCAACCTGGGCATGAAGACCTTCGACCAGAGCCTGTTCGAGCTCTACCAGGCCGGCGAGATCAGCTACGAGGACGCATTGCGCTTCGCCGATTCCCAGAACGAAGTGCGCCTGCGCATCAAGCTGGCCCAGGGCGGCGACGCGCGCACGCTGGCGCAGGGGCTGGACGGGGTGGAGATCGCCGAGGCGCGCTGATCCGCCGCTTCGGAATTGCGAACGAAGGGCGGGCGACCGCCCTTTTTTCATGGACAATCGGTGCATGATCGATCTGCATCCCGACAGCGGCGAGGCGGCCGCGAAACTGCGGCGCTGGCTGGATGGCTACCGGCACGTGTTCGTGCTGACCGGCGCCGGCTGCAGCACCGGCTCGGGCATTCCCGATTACCGCGACGCATTGGGCGGATGGAAGCGCACGCCGCCGGTGAACTATCGCGATTTCGTCGAAGACCCCGCGGTCAACGCGCGCTATTGGGCGCGCAGTTTCATCGGTTGGCCGATCGTGTCGCGTGCCGAGCCCAATGCGGCGCACCGCGCGCTGGCAGGGGCGCAGTCCGCCGGCTGGATCTCGCGCCTGGTCACCCAGAACGTGGACGGCCTGCATGAGCGCGCCGGCAGCAGCGGTGTCATCGACCTGCACGGACGCATCGACGAGGTCGTGTGCCTGCATTGCGCCACTCGCTACCCACGCACGCAGGTACAGCAGCGGCTGGCGCGGGAAAATCCGCAATGGGCCGGACTTAGCGCCGGGGCCGCGCCCGACGGCGATGCCGACCTGGAAGGTCGCGACTTCAGCGGGTTCCGCGTGCCCGCGTGCGAGGCCTGCGGGGGCATGTTGAAGCCGGATGTAGTGTTTTTCGGCGAGAACGTGCCACGCGCCCGCTACGAGCAAGCGCGCCTTGCGCTGCAAGCGTCCGACGCGCTGCTGGTGGTGGGGTCGTCGCTGATGGTCTATTCAGGATTTCGCTTTGCGCGGATGGCGCATGAGGCGGGGCAGCCCATCGCCCTTCTCAATCAGGGCCGCACGCGCGCGGACGATTTGGCGTCGCTGAAGATCGAAGCGGATTGTGCGGCGACGTTGCAGAGCGCGCTAATTTCGCCAGCGCCGTAGGGTGGGCCTTGGCCCACCATTGCCCTGCGTACTCTTGCGACGACAAAGATCGAAGCTCCGTAGGGAGGGGTTGGCCTATGCCAATACCGTGTGCGGTGGTGGAGCCGTTTTCGATGATTGCCATTGCGGGTTGATGCATGGCAATGGTGGGCCAAGGCCCACCCTACGTTTTGCGCATCCAGGCAGGCTTGTGCTTGGCCGCGCGCTTGAACGCCGGGCAATCCTCCCGGTGCGCGCCGGGCAGGTAGCCCAGGCTCATCAGGAACTCCCCGGTGATCTCCCCGCCGGTGAAGCGGAACGTCTTCTTGAACAGCTTCACCCATTCGGCCTTGGTCAGCGGGTGGTGCGCCTCCAGCCATTGCGAGAATCCGCCGTGGGATTTGCGCAGGCCGCGGACGACCTGCGCGTTGTGGATGGCGGCATCGACTTTCAGCCGGTTGCGGATGATGCCGGCGTCGGCGAGCAGGCGGGCGCGGTCCTTTTCGCCGTAGCGGGCCACTTTGTCCACGTCGAAGCCGCTGTAGGCGGTTTGGAAACCCTGGCGTTTCTTCAGGATGGTTTCCCAGCTGAGGCCGGCCTGGTTGATCTCCAGGATCAGGCGTTCGAACAGGTCCGATTCCCCGGTTTGCGGGAAGCCGTATTCCCGGTCGTGGTACGGACCGTGGACCGGGTGGCCGGGCGCGAAATCGCAATAAGTCGTCATGGCCACAGGTTAACCCGGAAGCGATACGAGGCTCTAGAATGGGCCCATGTCCGCGATTTCCGCCAAGTTCTCCAACCAGCTGCTGATCGCGCTGCCGGCGCTGAACGACCCGCATTTCGCGCGCAGCGTGGCCCTGATCTGCCAGCACGACGAAGAGGGCGCGATGGGCGTGGTGGTCAACCGCGCTTCGGAGTACACCCTGGGCGACGTGCTGGCGCAGATGAACCTGGAAGTGCGGGATCCCGCGCTTGGCAACCAGATCGTGCTCAACGGCGGCCCGGTGCATCCGGAACGGGGCTTCGTTCTGCACGACGGCGGCCGCCAGTGGGATTCCACCCTGGCGATCGGCGATGGATTGGCGCTGACCACTTCGCGCGACATCCTGGAGGCGATGGCCGAAGGCGCCGGCCCGGAGCATGTCGTGGTCGCGCTGGGCTGCGCCGGCTGGGGCGCCGGGCAGCTGGAGTACGAGCTGGGTGAGAACAGCTGGCTTACCGCGCCGGCCGACTACGAATTGCTGTTCGCGCTGCCTCTGGAGCAACGCTGGCAGGCCGCGGGCGGACGCATCGGCGTCGACATCACCCGCGTGACCGACTACAGCGGGCACGCATGAGCGGACGGCCATGAAGCTGGACGGCACGGTGCTGGGATTCGACGTCGGCGCCAAACGCATCGGCGTGGCGGTGGGCAGCGCTTTCGGCAGCGGCGCGCGTGCGCTGGCGGTGATCGATGTGCACGGCAGCGGTCCGGACTGGCAGGCGATCGACAAGCTTCGTGCGGAATGGCGCCCGGACGGGTTGGTGGTGGGCGATCCGATGACGATGGAGGGCGGCGACCAGCCCATCCGCTTGCGCGCCCACGCTTTCGCGCGCGAACTGCAAGCGCGCTACCAATTGCCGGTGGTGCTGGTGGACGAACGCTCCAGCTCGGTGGAAGCCGCGCAGCGTTTCGCGCTGGACCGCGCCGAAGGCCGCAAGCGCCGCCGCGACGCCGCGGCGTTGGACGCGGTGGCCGCTGCGGTGATCATCGAACGCTGGCTGGCGGCTCCGCACGATGCGACACGGATTTAGGCGTTCCTTCTCCCAGAGGGAGAAGGAACAAACGGCTTCACGACCTGGAACTGATGCATGACCCAACAACTCGATTCGGACGGACGCCTGCTCCACCTGTTGACACTGGAAGGATTGCCGAAAGAAACCCTGTGCCGGCTGCTCGATCGCGCCGGCCAGATCCGCGATGCCGCGCTGGGGCGCACGCAGAAACGCAATTCGCTGCTCGGCACCACCATCTGCACGCTGTTCTTCGAACCCTCCACGCGCACGCGCAGCTCTTTCCAGATCGCGGCTCAGCGGCTGAGCGCTGACGTGATCAACTTCGACGCGTCGACTTCTTCCGCGCGCAAGGGCGAGACCGCGTTGGATACGCTCAAGAACCTGGAGGCGATGGGCGTGCGCGGCTTCGTCGTGCGCCATCCCGAAGACGGCGCGGCCGAGGCGTTGGCGGCGCAGGCGGGCGAAGGCACCACCATCATCAACGCCGGCGACGGACGCAGCGCGCATCCCACCCAGGGCCTGCTGGATGCGCTGACCCTGCGCCAGGCCAAGGGCGCCGATTTCTCGAAACTCAAGGTGCTCATCGTCGGCGACGTGAAGCACTCGCGGGTGGCGCGGTCGGACCTGCATGCATTGCGCACGCTGGGCATGGGCGAGATCCGCGTGTGCGGGCCGTCCTCGCTGCTGCCTGACGACAGCGCGTTGGCAGGCTGCACCCAGGGCGAGGATTTCGACGCCATGCTCGAAGGCGTAGATGCGGTGATGATGCTGCGCCTGCAGCGCGAACGCATGGAAGAAGGGCTGGTGGCGTCGCTGGACGATTACCACGCCCGTTACGGTCTGACCGCCGCGCGGCTGCGTCGTGCGGCTGCGGATGCGGTCGTTCTGCATCCCGGGCCGATCAACCGGGGCGTGGAAATCACGGACGAGGTCGCCGACGGACCGCAATCGTTGGTACTGCGTCAAGTGAGCAACGGCGTCGCTATCCGCATGGCCGTGCTGGAATCGTTGCTCGCCTAAATGCCGGCGTAGGAGCGACGTGAGTCGCGAATATCGGACCGGAATGTCTGCGGTTTCGCGACTCACGTCGCTCCTACGCCGGCCCCTGGGAAACGTCAGCGATCGCCCTTGCCGTGCAAGGCCAGCGCTTCTTCCACCAGCGCCAGCTGCTGCTGCGCTTCCGCATTGCCGTCGGCAGCCGCTTGTCGGACTTGATCGATGTCCGGATGCGACACGATCAGCAAAGTGCTCTCGCATGCCGGGCAGGCGTAGTCCGTCACTTCCTCGTGCAGCTCCATCTGCATCTTGCTGGGATCGCCGTCCCATCCGCATACGCAGGCGATGCGGTCGGTCCGCCAGCCCGGGGTGAAGTAGTTGCGGACGATTTCCGCCATGGCCGGGTGCCGCCTCAATCCTTGCGCTGCGCGAACAGCCACTTCCACATGGCGTCGTGGCGGTAGGTGGCGTCCCAGGAGTTGTGGTTTTCGTCCGGGAATTCGGTGTATTGCGCGTCGGCGCCGGCCGCCTTGAGCGCGGCGAAGGTTTTGCGGTCGTCGTACGGCAGCACCACGTCGTCCTTGGCGCCGTGGAAAATCCAGACCGGCACATGCTTCAGCCTGGAAGCCAGAGCGGCATAGGGGTCGGGCGCGTCGGCCACTTCGGTGACATAGAGCGCCCGTCCGCCAGCGGGCGCCAGGACAGCGCCGCAGATCGGCACCAGCGCCGCGAACCGGTTCGGCGCCTTGAGCGCCGTTTCCCAGGTGCCGTAGCCGCCCATCGACAAGCCTGTGAGATAGGTGCGCTGGGGATCGCCGTTGAATTCCCTGGTCGCCGCTTCCATGGCGGCCAACGCCATGTCGACGTTGGCGCCCATCCATTCGCCGTTCTCTTCGACCTGGGGGAAAACGACCAGGGCGGGGAAATCCTCCATATGCCGACGCACATACGGCCCCAGGCCGGCGTCGAGCTGTATCTTGTTGTCCGAGCCGCGCTCGCCGGAGCCGTGCAGAAACAGGATTACCGGGAGCTTTCCGGTTTTGCTCGCCGCAGGCACGAACACCTGATAGCGATGCCGCACGCCGTCACTGACGACCTCGCGTTCGACAAATCGTGCGCCGACCGCGGGCTTGGGGACGGTTGTGCAACCTGCGAGGAATAAGAGGGCCAGCATCAGTATTGATCCTGTCAGGAAACGATTGCGCAGAACGGGCATGCAGAGGTCCTTCGTGGCGATCATGCAGAAGCGGTAGTTTGCGCCAGCAGCGGATCGGCGCATGAACCGGCGGTAATCCCGGATGGGATATTCCGGCTGATGTCCGGCGTCAACGCCCGCGACCACGGACCGGACCGCGGGCGTTGCACCGCAGATCAGGGCGCGACCACCGGCGCCTGGCCGGAGAATGCGCCGCCCACGAACAACAGCACGAAGCCGATCGCGTACAACAACAGCGGAATCTTGTTCTCGGCGAAATTCATGATGGCGAAAATCAACCCGACCAGAGGAATGAGCAAGCTGCCCAGGCCCCACCAGATGCTTTCCTTGAACGCATTAACGACGATCCACAAGCCACCGACGATGCAGAGCAGTGCGCCAATCCAGAACATGCTCGAACTCCCCAAGTAATAACCTTCGGATGAAGGCGGGGACATTCTAGCCAGTGGCTGGGGCGATGGCGGATTGTGCTGGCGCAGCATCGCCAGCGCTCGCGGCGTGGAGGGGGTCAGTGCAGCAGCACCGCCGTCGCCAGCCCCAGGAAGCTCAGGAAACCCATCACGTCCGTAACCGTGGTCAGGATCACCCCGCCTGCCAGGGCCGGGTCGAAACCCAGGCGCTTGAGCGTCAACGGCACCAGCACGCCGGCGGTCGCGGCCGACAGCAGGTTGATGGTCAGCGCACTGCCGATCACCAGCGAAAGCGGAAGGTCCTGGAACCACAGGAACACGATGACGCCCAGCACCAGGCCCAGGCTCAGGCCGTTCATCAGCGCCACCCGCAACTCCTTCCACAGCAAGACGCGCACGTTGGACGCGCCTACCTGCCCAAGGGCAAGGCCGCGCACCATCAGCGCCAGCACCTGGGTGCCGGCGTTGCCGCCCATGCCGGCCACTATGGGCATCAATACCGCCAACGCGACGATCTTCTCGATAGTGCCTTCGAAACGGCCGACCACCGACGAGGCCAGGAACGCGGTGCCCAGGTTGATGCCCAGCCAGGTCAGGCGGCGGCGGAATGCGCGCGAGACCGGGCTGAAAAGGTCTTCATCTTCGTCCAGACCCGCGGCGCCCAGTGCCTGGTGCTCGGCCTGTTCGCGGATGATGTCGACCACGTCGTCGATGGTGATGCGGCCCAGCAGGATGTTGTTGTCGTCCACCACCGGGGCGGAGATCCAGTCGTGGTCGGTGAACTGGCGCGCCACCGCATCGGCGGAATCCTCCACCGCGATGGCCGGCTGCTCGTCGTCGATCAGGCGGTTGATCGGCGTGCTGTCGTCGTGGGTGACCAGCGAGGCCAGCGACAGGCGCCCCAGGTACTGGTGGCGGCGGCTGACCACGAACAGATGGTCGGTATGGTCGGGCAGTTCGCCGCGCAGGCGCAGGTAACGCAGCACCACGTCCACGTTGACGTCGGCGCGCACGGTGACCACGTCGGGATTCATCAAGCGGCCGGCGGTGTCTTCCGGGTAGGACAGGACCTGCTCGAGCCGTTCGCGGTTCTCGCGGTCCATCGACTTGAGCACTTCGTCGATGACCGTGTCCGGCAGGTCTTCCACCAGATCGGCCAGATCGTCGATGTCCAGGTCTTCGACCGCGGCGATGATTTCGTCCGGGTCCATGTCGGCCAGCAGGCTTTCGCGCACTTCGTCGCCGACGTGCACCAGCACCTCGCCGTCGTCCTCGGCGTCCACCAGTCCCCACACCACCTCGCGCTTGCCGGGCGGCAGCGACTCCAGCAGGTTGCCGATCTCCGCAGGGGCCAGGGTGTTGATCAGGCGCCGCACAGGGCCCAGCCGGCCGCTGTCCAGTGCGTCGGACAGCAAGCGCAGTTGGCGCGCGGTCTTGTCGTGGCGGACGGCTTCAGCCATGCGCGACTCCCGGTAGCGGTGAAGCCACTTCCGTGAGGGAGGCGGCAGGTCAGGTGTTCATGCGCGCATTATCCCCCGTCGATGCGGAGATAGACAGCCTGCAATGCCCCGGCATCGGTTGTAGGAACGGGCCCTGCCCGCGACGCTTTTTTAGGGATGCTGCGCAAAAAGCGTCGCGAGCAGGGCCCGCTCCTACAGGGAGGCGGATTTCAGCCAGGCTTCGATGCCGGCGCGGTCGCGCGCCTGCAGCAGTTTGTCGGCGCGCGCCTTCAGCGCGGACAGGTCGCTGGCGCGGATCGCCTTGCGTACTTCCAGCAGCGTGGCCGGATGCAGGCTGAACTCGGTCAAGCCGAGCGCCAGCAGCATGGGGGCCAGAGCCGCGTCGCCGGCGATTTCGCCGCAGACGGCCACCGGCGTGCCGTGTTCGTTGGCGGTATTGATGATGTGCTTGAGCAACCGCACCACACCGGGGTTCAGCGGCGAATACAGTTCGCCCAGCGCATCGTTGTTGCGATCGGCCGCCAGCAGATACTGCACCAGATCGTTGGTGCCGACGGAAAGGAAATCCACGATGTCCACGAAAGCGTGCAGCGCGATCGCCGCGGCGGGCACTTCGATCATCGCGCCCAGCGGGATGTCGTCGGCCACTTCCGCGCCCTGCTTGCGCAGCTTGTCGGCGACGCGCTTCAGGCGTTTGCGCACGGCCAGCATCTCTTCGCGGTTGCTGACCATCGGCACCAGCACGCGCACGGGCCCGTAACCGGAGGCGCGCACGATGGCGCGCAGCTGGGTGTCGAACAGTTCGCCGTGGCTCAGCGACAGTCGTACGCCGCGCAGGCCCAGCGCCGGGTTGTCCTCGTTGTCCAGGGTCAGTCCGGTGCGGTCGGCCTTGTCGGCGCCCAGATCCAGCGTGCGGATGGTCACCGGCCGGCCGCTCATTCCCAGCACCACGTCGCGGTAGACGCGGAACTGTTCTTCTTCGTCCGGCAATTCGTTGCGTTGCAGGAACAGGAATTCGGTGCGGTACAGCCCCAGCCCGGAGGCGCCCAGAGAATGCGCCTGCGCCACGTCCTCGCCCGATTCGGCGTTGGCCAGCAGGACGATGTCCACGCCGTCCCTGGTGCGCGTGGGCTTGGAGCGCAGGCGTCCGAGTTCGCGCTGTTCCTTGGCCAGATCGCGGCGGCGCTGGCGGTAGGCGCGCAGATCGTCGGGGCCGGGTTCGATCACGATAGTGCCGCTGGCGCCGTCGACGATCAGCACATCGCCGTCGTTGATCTTCTGCAGGGCCTTGGTCGCACCCACCACCAGCGGCATGTGCAGGCTGCGCGCCAGGATGGCGCTGTGCGAAAGCGTGCTGCCGGCCGCAGTGACTATCGCGACCACGCCCTGCGCCTGCAGCTGCGCCAGTTCCGACGGCGCCACGTTGTCGCTGATCAGGATGTCGCCGGCCACGCCCTTCGGCCCGCCGGCGCGCTTGTGCAAATGCGCGTGGATGCGGCCGATCACATGGTCCAGATCGTCCATGCGGCTCTTCAGATAGAGGTCGTCCATGCCGTCGAAAACAGCGGCCAGGCGGTCGCGTTGCAGGCGCAAGGCGTAATCGGCGGTGTAGCGGCCGGCGCGGATCAACTCGTCCAGGCCGTGCAGCAGTTCCGGATCGTCCAGCAGCAACGCATGCAGATCGAGGAACTCCCCGACTTCCTTGACCAGCGCGCCGTGGAGGCGTTCGCGCAGGGTGTGCATTTCGCCGCGGGTGGAATCCACCGCGTCATGCAGGCGTTGCAGTTCTTTCTCCACCGCGTTGGCGGCGATGCGCTGCTCGACCACTTCCAGCGCATGCGGCAACCTCACCCGGGCACGTCCCAGCGCGCTGCCGCGCGATGCGCCATGACCGGGGAGCTGCAGGCGCACCGGTCAGGCTTCCTCGTCGAATCGTCGCTCGAACAGCGCCGCGACGGCTTCCAGGGCGTCGGCCTCGCCCTCGCCATCCACGCGCACGGTCACCGGCGTGCCCTGGCCGGCGGCCAGCAACATCACGCCCATGATGCTCTTGGCGTTGACCTCGCGCCCTTTGGCCGACAGCGTGGCGCTGCAGCGATAGGCCGACAGCACCTGCACCAGCTTGGCGGTGGCGCGGGCATGCAGCCCCAGGCGGTTGGAAACGGTGAGTTCGCGTTCAAGCATCGTCGACTATGGCTCCATTGCGTGTGCCGGCGGCGGCTGTCGCCGGCAGTTGATCCAATCCCTGTTCCGCATAATTCATCACCCGCAGCAACATCGGCAAGCTCAGCGCGGAAACGCGCCTGACCGGCGTGCCCAACCGGGCCAGTTCGCCGGCCAGGTTGCTGGGGCTGGCGCCGTAGAGATCGGTCAGCACCAGCACGCCTTCGCCGCTGTCCACGCGCCTCAAGGCAGAGGAAGCGTGCGGCAGCAAGGCTTCGAAATCGGCATCGAAGGGAACTTCGAAGGCCTCCGTCTTCAGCGGTAATTGCCGTAACAGACCGGTGGCGACTGCCAGCAGCGACGCGCCAATACCGGGATGGGTTACCAGGAGAATGCCACAGGCCATGCGGGAACGTTAGCAGAGGGAGATGACGGGCTGGAAGCGGGAGCGATGGGACAACCCGTCCCACAGCGTGGTCACGCCTTGCGGACCACGTAGGTCTTGGCCAGCGAGTCGTGCCAGCCGCGGGCAGGATCGGTGAGCAATACCGAGAACGCTTCGAAAGGGATGAACCTGCAGATGGTGCGCAAGACGGCCTGCACGAAGGTCGGCTTCTCGCCGTTTTCATTCACTACCCGGGTGCCGGTGATGAGTTTTCCCAGGGTGAAGCCGAAGGCCGCTTCCTGCGGGATGTAGTACGCCAGCATGATGGCCATGCCTAGCGCCTGTTCGCCCCAGAAGCCCAGGCTCTCGATCCAGGCGGCAGCAGGGTCGCCGCCGATGAGCACTGCCGCGAAGCCTACGGCCGCGGCGAGGAAGTAGTAAGCGGCCGAATCCAGTAACCAGTTGAAGAAGCGCCGCCATTTCCCTGCCGGGTCCAGACTGAGCCGCGGGCGGGACACGCCGCCGTAGAGCGGCGAATGCGGGGCTTGATAAGGGTTGCGGTCTTCCATGACGCGTCCATCGGCGGATTGGACGAACAGCGTAGTCAGTCCAGTTCCCGGTGGAAAGTGGCCACCTCTTCCCAGCCTTGTTCGCGCGCATGCGCGGCCAGGCGTTCGGCCAGGTACACGGAGCGGTGCTTGCCGCCGGTGCAGCCGAAGGCGATGGTCACGTAGCTGCGCGTTTCCCCGCGCAGGCGCGGCAGCCAGGTGTCCAGGAAGGCGTTGACCTGGCCGACGTATTCGCTGACTTCCGGTTGCGCATCCAGGTAGTCGCGCACGCCGGCATCGCGCCCGGACAGCGGACGCAGCAGCGGATTCCAGTGCGGGTTGGGCAGTACGCGCGCATCGAACACGAAATCGGCGTCCGCCGGCACCCCGCGCTTGTAGGCGAAGGACTCGAACAGCAGCGACAGCGAGGAGCCGTTGTTCAGCGCGAACTCGGCGATGATCCTGCGCCGCAGCTGGTGCACGTTGAGCGCGGTGGTGTCGATGATCACGTCCGCTTCGCTGCGCAGAGGCGCGGTGATCTCGCGCTCGCGGGAAATGGATTCCGGCAACGACAGGCCGAAGTGCGCCAGCGGATGCTTGCGGCGGGTGTCGGAATAACGGCGCAGCAGCACTTCATCGCTGGCGTCGAAGAACAGCAGTGTGCCGTGCAGCCCCAGTTCGGCTACACCGGCCCGCCATTGGGCCAATTTCGACAAGTCGCTGTGGCGGTTGCGCACGTCGATGCCCACGGCGATCTTCTGCGGCAGCGCGTTGTCGCGCATCAGGCTGCGCACGAACGAGGGCAGCAGTTCCACCGGCAGGTTGTCGACGCAGTAGTAGTCCAGATCCTCGAAAGTCTTCAGCGCGACCGACTTGCCCGAGCCGGACAGTCCGCTGACGATGACCACGGTCGGCGCCGGACCGGTGGGCCGGGGCTCGGCAGGGTCCTCTTCGCGCAGCTGGCGCGATTCGGCCTCGGCGGGTCCGCCGCTCATGGGGTGGTGCGTTCCAGCAGGTTGCTGTGCCGGGCGATGAACATCGCCGCCGGGTCGATGCCTTTGGTGCGCAGGATGTGCAGGCGGGTGGCCGCCTCGGTGAGCACGGCCAGGTTGCGGCCGGGCATCACCGGCAGGGTGATCAGCGGCACGTCCAGGTCCAGCACGTGGCGGCTGCCGCTGTCGCCGGTCAGGCGTTCGTAGCCGTGCGGATTGGGTTCGGTCATGGGCCGGGTCAGATGGACGATCAGGCGCAGGTACTTGTTCTTCTTCACGGCGGTGTCGCCGAACATGTCGCGCACGTTCAGCACGCCCAGGCCGCGGACCTCCAGCAGGTCCTGCAGCAGCTCAGGGCAGGTGCCGTCGAGCACGTCGGGAGCGATCTGGGTGAATTCGGGCGCATCGTCGGCCACCAGGCGGTGGCCGCGGCTGAGCAGTTCCAGCGCCAGTTCGCTTTTGCCCGACCCTGCCTCGCCGGTGATCAGCACGCCGATCGAATAGATTTCCATGAACACGCCGTGCAGCGTCACCCGCGGCGCCAGCGTGCGGGCCATGTGGTACGAAAGGTGGTTGAGCAGTTCGTGGCCGCGCTTGGGCGAAACCCACAAGGGCGTTTCCGATTCTTCGGCCGCCGCGCGCAGGTCTTCGGGGCAGGACTGGTTCTTGCTGATCACCAGCGCCAATGGGCGGTACTGCACGATCTTCTCGATGGTTTCCCAGCGTTGCCGCGAATCCAGCGAATCCAGCCAGGCCAGTTCCTCGCTGCCCAGGATCTGCACTTTGTTGGGATAGATGGCGTTGAGGTAGCCGGCCAGCGAAGGCCGGCGGGCGATGGTGTCCACCGCTTCCAGCATGCGCCGCTCGCCGGCGACCCCGGCCAGCCAGCGCAAGGCGAGCTTGTCTTTCTGCTGGTCGAACAATTCGCGGGCGGTGATGCTGGTGGTCATACGGAGGCTTCGGATGAGTGGGGTTCGTCCAGCAACAGCTTACGCATCGATTGCGCATCGGGTGCGTCGCGCAGTGCGGTGCGGAAGCGCGCGTCGGAAAAGCGCTCGGCCAGCTCCGACAGCAGTATGAGGTGCTGCTGGGTGTAATGATCGGGCACGGCCATCGCAAACACCAGATCGACGTCCTGGCCGTCGGCTGCGTGGAAATCGACCGCCGGTTGCAGCCGCAGCAGAACCCCGCGGGGCGCTTCCAGCGTAGGCGAGCGGCCGTGCGGGATGGCGATGCCATGGCCGATGCCGGTACTCCCCAGTTTTTCGCGCGCCTGCAGGCTGGCGCGAAGATCGTCGGCGCCGGCCTGGCGGCAGGCCAGCAGGCCGGCGGCCACTTCCAGCACCGCCTCGCGGTCGGCCACGTTCAATAGAGAGGCGCGAACGTCCGCCAACTGGTCGGCAAGGGGCATGCGGGGAGGTCAGGAAATACGGGAAACAACCGAAGACGGCAAAGAGGCGGCGGCGATGGCCGCTGCCTCCTCCACGCTTTGCATCCGCGTGCCGCCAACCGGCGTGCCATCGACCGACATGCTGTCGCTCGGCGCGCTGTCAGTCGGAGCGCTGTCAATCGGCATTTTCGCCGCGCGGCCCGCGTTCTTTGTCGATCTTCTTCTGCTTGTGCTTCAACAGCAGCCGGTCCAGTTTGTCGGCCAGGATGTCGATGGCGGCGTACATGGTTTCCGCGCCAGCGTCGGCATGCAGGGTGCGGCCGGCCAGGCTGAGCGTGGCTTCGGCGAGGTAGTCGGGTTTGCGTATGCCCAGTTGGGCCCGGACTTCCAATGGCTGGTCGAAATGCCGTTCAAGGCGCTTGAACTTGCTTTCAACGTACTCCCGCATCGCGGGGGTGACTTCGATCTGCTGGCCATGGGTCTCGATACGCATCGCTTGCCTCCTTACGGTTCGATGGGCCGCGTTGTTCGCGGGTGACACTGCCTTGCTTGTGACCTCGGGTGATGGATGAAGTTCGGCCTCCTTGAGGATTCGTAATGGCGCTGAAAGGAATTCAGCGTTCCGGTTCATCATGAACCATGGCTCCTTATGGGAGCGTTATCAACCGATGCGCACGCGCTCATGCGAGGAAAGTATCTCCATGGCCTCACGATACTTCGCCACGGTGCGGCGCGCCACCGGTACGCCGGAACTCTTGAGCAGGTCGGCCAGCTTGGCGTCGGACAGCGGCTTGCGTGGATTCTCGCCTTCGATCAGGCGGCGGATCATCGACTGGATGGCGATGCTGGACGCTTCGCCGCCGCCCTCGGTGCTGACGCCGGAGGCGAAGAACGCGCGCAACGGCAAGGTTCCACGCGGGGTGCGCACGTACTTGCGGGCGATGGCGCGTGAAACCGTGGATTCGTGAAGGCCGACTTCGGTCGCCACTTCCCGCAGGGTCAGCGGCCGCAAGGCCTGCTCGCCGAATTCCAGGAAGCCGGCCTGCTGCCGCAACAGGCAGCGGGTGACCTTGAGCAGGGTGTCGCCGCGGGCTTCCAGGCTCTTCAGCAGCCAGCGGGCTTCCTGCAGGTGGCCGCGCAGGTAGCCGGCGTCGTTCTCCCCGCATTTGCGGATCATCTGCTCGTAGCCGCTGTGGATGGTGATGCGGGGCAGGTTGTTGCCGGCCAATGCCGCGCGCCAGATGCCGCGCTGGCGCCAGACCACGCAATCGGGGACCACGTAGGTGTCGTGGGTCAGCTCGCCGATCTGCGCGCCCGGCTTGGGGTCGAGCGAGCGCAACAGGTGTACTGCTTCCTCCACTTCCTCCACCGGCCGCTTGAGTTCGGCCGCCAGTCCCGCGATGCCGCTTTTCGGCAGGCGCTCCAGCGACGCGCCGTCGACGATCTGCAGGGCCAGCGCCTTGCCGGGAGTGTCCTCGCTCAACACCGCCAGTTGCAGGTGCAGGCATTCGCCCAGGGTACGGGCGGCCACGCCGACCGGATCGAAGCGCTGCAGCTGGTGCAATACGGTGAGGATTTCGTCTTCGCCGGCGGTCGTTTCGGGAAGCAGCGTCTCGGCGATGCCCGACAGCGGTTCGCGCAGGTAGCCGTCGTCCTCCAGCGCGTCGATCAGCGCGGCGCCGATCCTGCGGTCGCGCGGCGACAGGTGCGAAAGGTGGAGCTGCCAGAGCAGATGGTCTTGCAGGGTCTCGGTTTCGGCGACGCGTTCGGCCGCCGTGCCCTGATCGTCGTCGTCGTCGAAGAAACCGCCGCTACCGTGGCTGACGCCATCCATGGACCAGGGCGCTTCGTCGGGCGACCAGTCGTCGCTTTCGCTGTCGCTGGGGGTTTCGCGGGGATCCTCGGGCGGGGTGTCGGCGGGCGCCGTATCGTCGCCGCTGGGGGCGCTGTCGTCCCAGTCCAGCAGGGGGTTGGTTTCCACCGCCTCGGTGATCTCGATCTCGAGTTCGGCCGCGGACATCTGCAGCAAGCGGATGGCCTGACGCAGTTGCGGCGTCATGACCAGTTGCTGACCCAGCGATGTCTGGAGGCGTGGCTTCATTTCCGCAATCCGAAATACGAGTGTGCGCGGCATCAGGCCGCGCGACGCGCATCAGAGGCGGAAAGTTTCCCCAAGGTACACGCGACGCACGTCCGGATTTGCCAGCAGCGTGTCCGGTGCCCCCTGCGCCAGTACGCTACCTTCGTTGAGAATATACGCCCGGTCGCAGATTCCCAAGGTCTCGCGCACGTTGTGGTCGGTAATCAGCACGCCGATGCCGCGATTCTTGAGGTGCTTCACGATCCGCTGGATCTCGCCGACCGAGATGGGGTCGACGCCGGCGAAAGGCTCGTCCAGCAACATCAGTCTGGGTTTGGCGGCCAGGGCGCGGGCGATCTCGCAGCGCCGGCGTTCGCCGCCGGAGAGGCTGGCGCCCAGCTGGTCGGCCACGTGGCTGATCTGCAGTTCATCCAGCAGCGCGGCCAGTTCCTTGTCCACGCCGGCCGAATCCAGGTCTTCGCGCAGCTCCAGCACCAGGCGGATGTTGTCCGACACGGTGAGCTTGCGGAACACCGAGGGCTCCTGCGGCAGATAGCCCACGCCCAGCTTGGCGCGCTTGTACATGGGCTCGGCGGTTATGTCGCGGCCGTCCAGCTCGATCTTGCCGGCGTCGGCGGCCACCAGGCCGACGATCATGTAGAAACAGGTGGTCTTGCCGGCGCCGTTGGGGCCCAGCAGGCCGACCACTTCGCCCGCGTCCAGGGTCAGGCCGAAATCGGCCACGACTTCGCGCTGTCTGTAGTGCTTGCGCAGGCCCTGGGCGGAAAGCATTACTTGGTGTCCTCGGGTTTTTTCGCGGCGCCGGCCGATTTCGGCTGGATCACAGTCTTCACGCGCGTGCCGTCTCCGCCGCTCTGCATATTGCCGGTCTTGGTGTTGTAGACCATGCGCTGGCCGCTATTCGAACCGCGAGGGGACTTCACCGTGTAGTTCCCAATCAGGGTGATGGTTTCGGTGGTCATGTCGTACTCGATACGATTGGCCGTGGCATCCATCCATGTGCCGTCGTCCTGTTGCTGCCTCAGCTTCACCGGGCTACCCGTAAAAACCGCCTTGGACGGGTCGCCGTCACGCTGGGTGAGTTCCGCGCGCTGAGCGGCTATGTCCAAGGTTCCCTGCTTGAGCGTTACGTTGCCGGTCCAGACGTTGGTGCTGTTGCCATCCATTACGCCTTCCTGGTTATTGGAATCCAGGTAGATGGGCTGGTTGCGATCGGACGACTTCGCCCACGCCAGCGCCGGTATCGACAGGGCGATTATGGCAATGAGGCTAGCGCGCAGACGTGGGTTCATATCGGGTCTTTACCTGGGACTTGAAGGTGTATTGTTTGGTTTTGGTGTTGGTTTCAAAACCTACACCGCTGAGTATAGAACCCGGACGGGTGATGGTGACCGCATCGTCGGTGGAAGCGAGGTTTTTGCGGGGGAATACGTTCAGTCGCTGGGTATCGAAGGTCGTGGGCACGGCCGCATCCTTTGGACTGGTGCCTTTGACGTCCCCGGACAGCCGCATTTCATCGCCCCTGGCGCTGACCCAGGCGGTCCGGGAACGCATTTCCCAATGGTGCCCCTGGCTGTCGGGAAGCAGGAACAGCGGCGTGGCGATGGTGAAGGTCTGGTCCTTGGGATTGCGCTGCATTTCGGGCGCACGCAGGGTGATCGACTCCTGGCCCTGATCGTCCAGGCTGATCACCTCGAAGTTCCGCATGAGGTAGTCGGGGCGCTCGGAAGACGGGGCGTCCGGTTCGGCGACATCGCGCTGCTTCCAGGCCGACCAGCCGCTAAGGATCGCGGCCGCCAGCAACACCAGGCCCAGCACCATGCGCCAGTTCATCGCGTCCACTCCGCCAGCAGCGCTTCGGTGCGGCCTTGCGCGTCCAGCAGCAGATCGCACAGCTCGCGTGCGGCGCCCTGGCCGCCGTGCGCGGAGGTGACCCAATGCACGCGTCCGGCGATCCAGCGATGCGCGTTGCCGGGCGCCACGGCCAGCCCCACGGCGCGCAGCGGCGCCAGATCGGGAAGGTCGTCGCCCATGAAAGCCACTTCGTCCAAACCTATTCCCTGGCGCTCGCACAGCGCCCGCACCTGGCCCAGTTTGTCCTTGGCGCCGGTGAATACTTCGATGCCGAGTTCGGCGGCGCGCCTCTCGGCGGCCTTGCTGTTGCGCGCGGTGATCAGGGCTACCGCAATGCCCGCTTTCTTCAGCAGCACCAGCCCTTGTCCGTCGAGGATGTGGAACGCCTTCGACTCGCCGCCCTCGTCGTCGTAATAGAGACGTCCATCGGTCAGCGTGCCATCCACGTCGAAACAGGCCAGCTTGATTCTGGCGGCGCGGGCAAGCAGTTCGGCGTTGATGTCGGTGAGGGGAGAGGCGGTCATGGGAATGGGGAATGGAAGATAGGGAATGGGAAGTTCGGAAGCTGAGCGGGAAAGGTTTCTTCGCTGCTGCGATTCCCCATTCCCTATTCTCCATTCCCGGCCTTTAGACCACGCGCGCGCGCAACAGGTCGTGAATATTGAGCGCGCCCACGGCGCGGCCGGCTTCGTCCACCACGATCAGGCCGCTGATCTTGTGGGTTTCCATCAGGCGCGCCGCTTCCACCGCCAGTTGGTCGGCGGCTATGGTTTTTGGGCCGCGCGTCATCACATCGGCGATCATCGCCGTGCGCACGTCGAGCGTGGCATCGTCCAGGGTGCGGCGCAGATCGCCATCGGTGAACAGCCCGACCAACTTGCCCGAGTCGTCGACCACGGCGGTCATGCCAAGGCGCTTGCGGCTCATTTCCACCAGCGCTTCGCTGAGCGTGGCGTCCAGGCCGACCCGCGGCACGTCATCGCCGGCATGCATCACGTCGGTGATGTGCAGCAGCAGGCGGCGGCCCAGGCTGCCGGCCGGATGCGAGCGGGCGAAGTCGTCGGCGGTGAAGCCGCGCGCTTCCAGCAACGCCACGGCCAGCGCGTCGCCCATGGCCAGGGTGGCGGTGGTGCTGGAGGTGGGCGCCAGGTCCAGCGGGCAGGCTTCGGCGGGCACGCTGACATCCAGGTGCACGTCGGACTCGCGCGCCAGCGTCGATTGCGGCCTACCGGTCATCGCGATGACCGCATTGCCCTGGCGCTTGAGCACCGGCAACAGGGTCAGGACTTCGTCGGATTCGCCCGAATAGGACAAGGCCAGCACCACGTCCGCATCGGTGATCATGCCCAGGTCGCCGTGGCCGGCTTCGCCCGGATGCACATAGAAAGCCGGGGTGCCGGTGGAGGCCAGGGTAGCGGCGATCTTGCGCGCGATATGTCCGGACTTGCCCATCCCAGTGGCGACCACGCGGCCCCGGCAGGCGAGGATCAGCTGGCAAGCCGCCGAGAATCCTCCATCGATCCGGGTCGCCAGATGTTCCAGCGCACGGGCCTCGATTTCGACCACACGGCGGCCGCTGGCGGCCAGGCTGGCGTCGGTCGGTTGGGCGGTCTGGGGCAGCAACTCGGGCATGCGGGCGCCGGGCGGAGGTTAGAATGACCGTTCATTTTATAAGGAAAGGCACGTTGGACGCCGAAACCATCCGTAAACTGATAGAAACCGGCCTGCCCGGGGCTGAAGTACAGGTGCAGGGCGACGACGGCGTGCATTTCGAGGCCAGCGTGGTGTCCGAGGCGTTCCGCGGCAAGCTGCCGCTGGCCCGCCACCGGCTGGTCTACGCCACCTTGGGCGAGCTGATGGGCGGTGCGATCCATGCCCTGGCTTTGAAGACCGTGACGCCCGAAGAAGCCGGGCAATCCCGCTGACACTCCTCCGGAAGAGCTGCGCTCTTCCCCAGCTCCATTCCAACAACCCCATTCCAGAGCCAACACGACCCATGCAGAAAATCGTAGTGACCGGCGGCAACCCGCTCAACGGTGAAGTCACCATCTCAGGCGCCAAGAACGCGGTGCTGCCCATCCTGTGCGCCACCCTGCTGGCCGATGCGCCGGTGGAAATCACCAACGTGCCGCATCTGCACGATGTGGTGACTACCGTGAAGCTGCTCGGTGAGCTGGGCGCCGGCATCAGCATCGACGAGGGCACCCTGTCCAAGGGCAGCGCGATCACGGTGGATCCGCGCAGCGTCAACCAGCATGTGGCTCCCTACGAGCTGGTCAAGACCATGCGCGCTTCGATCCTGGTGCTGGGGCCGTTGCTGGCCAAGTACGGCGCGGCGGAAGTTTCGCTGCCCGGCGGCTGCGCCATCGGTTCGCGCCCCGTCGACCAGCACATCAAGGGCCTGCAAGCGCTGGGGGCGGAAATCACCGTCGAGAACGGTTTCGTCAAGGCAAAGGCCAATCGCCTGAAAGGCGGGCGTTACGTATTCGACATGGTCACTGTCACCGGCACCGAGAACGTGCTGATGGCCGCCACGCTGGCCGAAGGCACCACCGTGCTCGAGAACGCCGCGATGGAGCCCGAGATCACCGACCTGGCCGACTGCCTCATCGCATTGGGCGCGGATATCGAAGGCGCGGGCACTTCACGCATCGTCGTGCGCGGTGTGGAGCGTCTTTCCGGCGGCCGCCATGCGGTGCTGCCGGACCGTATCGAAACCGGCACCTTCCTGGTGGCCGCGGCGATGACCGGGGGCAGGATCGTCGCCCGCCGCGCGCGCGGCGACACGCTGGACGCGGTGCTGGACAAGCTGACCGAGGCCGGCGCCTCCATCGAAACCACCGCCGACACCATCACCCTGGACATGCACGGCAAGCGTCCGCGCGCGGTCAGCCTGACCACCGCGCCGTACCCGGCGTTCCCCACCGACATGCAGGCGCAATTCATGGCCATGAATTGCATCGCCGACGGTGTTGGCGTGATCAACGAGACCATCTTCGAGAACCGTTTCATGCACGTCAACGAACTGCTGCGCCTGGGCGCGGACATACGCGTGGAAGGGCATACTGCGATCGTGCGCGGCGCCGACAAGCTGAGCGGCGCGCCGGTGATGGCCACCGACCTGCGCGCTTCGGCTTCGCTGATCCTGGCCGGCCTGGTGGCGGACGGAGACACCACCATCGACCGTATCTACCACCTCGATCGCGGTTACGAGAACATCGAGGAAAAGCTCAGCGCGCTGGGCGCCAAGATCCGCCGGATCTCCTGAGCTCGATGACCCTGGGCAGGCCGATATGAACGCAAAACTCTCCAAACCGCGCAGCCGTTTCTCGACCCGCCGCAAGGCCTTGCTGGGCCTGGTGGTGATCGCCCTGGGCGTGATCGGCTGGCTGCAGTACGTCGGCGCCGCCGGCATCAGCGGCATTCCCACCAAGGACATGGACTGGAACGCAGATGGCACGGTTACCCAGACGGAAATCATGCAGGCGTTCTATGCGGTCGGCGTAACCAAGACCCGCGAAGGACGGCGCGAATGCAGCGAGTACTACTGGCGCGAAGACAAGCGCGGTATCCGCGTCGATTGCCGCACCACCATGGCGGCTGAGCCGGAGAAGAAATAAAAAAAGCCCGGCGATGCCGGGCTTTTTCTGCAGAGCGTAGGACGGGCACTGCCCGCCAGCCATAGTACCGGGCAGGCTCTACAAGATTGCCTGGGCCATTATCCGTTACTGCCAGGCCTTGAGCTGCAGATCGATGGAGTCCTGCCCGTCTTCGCGTTGCAGGATGCGCGCGGGGACCGGCATGTTGGGCACTACCCATACGATGGTCTGCTTGTTGCCCGCGGTGCGCACGACCTTGGTGGCGTCGCGCGCTTGTCCGCCGATGGTGATCTTTTCCTTGCCGGCCACCTGGTAGCTCATGGTCTTGGCGTTGCCGTTCTCGACCATGCGGTAGCTCAGCGGCTTGCCGGCGGCGACGTCGCGCACCAGGGCCAGATTGACCAGCAGCGCATCCATGTCGCCGGGCTTCAGGGCGACCGGTCCGGCGCGCTCCGGCTTGACGTCGCCGGTCCATGTCGCCTGGCTCTTGCTCCAGTCGAAGTTCGCATTGACCGCTTTCTTCTTCACCAGCACCCGCGACAGGTCGGCGCTGGAGAGCGGACGCAACCAGCCTTTCTGTTCGTCGAACACCGTCTTCTGGCTCAAGTCCACCAGCTGGTTCTTGATGGTGAGGCTGTACTGCCAGCGGTTGCCGCCCTGCGAGGTGATCGACATCTGCCCATCGCCCTGCATGCCCATCGCGCTGGCCTGGTATTGGGCCGAAAACGCTTCGACGGCAGCGGCCGGCAGACTCGCCGCCGCCAGCAGGCCGGCGGCGACAACGGCAGTGGCAGCGACAGTGATCCTGATTTTCATGGCTTATTGCACTCCTTGGTATTCGACCAGGCGCAGGTCGATGGTGTCCTGGCCGTTTTCGCGGCGCAGGATCCGGACCGGGGTAGGGACGCCATTGGCGACCCAGAAGATGGTTTCGTCGTTGCCGCCGTTGGTGCGGGCCACGCGCATGGCGTCGTAGCTCAGGTCGTCCACGGCGACGATCTCGGTCTGTTCGGCGACAGCATACTGGTAGTCGCGGATGCGGCCGTCGTCGACCACGCGATAGTTGAGCGCCTTGCCGGGCTGGGCGTCGCGGATCACCGCAAGATTCATCAGCAGCGAACTCATGTCGCCCTCGTGCAGCGGCACAGGCGCGGAACGGGACTTCTTGACGTCGCCCTGCCAGCGCGCGCTCAGCGCCTTCCAGTCGTAGGTGCCGGAAATCTTCTTGCCAGTGAACAGGGCATGTTTGACCGTAGCCTGGCTGAGCGGGCGGTAGGTATCGCCCACCGTGTCGAACAGCGTGCTTTGTTCGATGTTCAAGCCCACCAGATGCGCGAACCCACGGGTGCCGCGAATGCCCAGGTCCACGCGCCAGCGGTTGCCGTCGTTCTGCACCACCTGCATCTTGGCGCTGCCGGCGAGCTTGCCTTCGTTATAGGCCTGGTAAGTGGCCACGAAAGGCTCAAGCGCAAACGCCGGCAAGCTGGCCAGGGCCAGCGCACCGGTCAGCAAAGCGCGGGAGAACATTCCGCGGGAGAACAAGGAAGTCATGGGGAGGATGCGGCGTCCGGAGGCGTCAGATTACCGGCAGAATCTAGACTCAGGGGTCTAAATATGGGCTGACCATCGCAGAACGCCATGCCGTCGCGTTCAGCGAGCCTGCCGTCGCTGGCCAGGCGCAGGACCGCCGCCAGCAGCGCATGTTCCCGCGGAAGCAGCCGCTGGGCCAGTGTTTGCGCCGTATCCCCGGGGAGTACGGGAATGCTGGCCTGGGCGATCACGCTGCCGGCATCCAGTTCAGGTATGACGAAGTGCACGCTGCCGCCATGGCGGTCGTCGCCGGCCTCCAGCGCACGCGCATGGGTATGCAGGCCGCGGTATTTCGGCAGCAGCGACGGATGGATGTTGAGCAGCCGCCCGCGGAAGCGCGCGATGAAATCGTCGCCCAGGATGCGCATGTAACCCGCGCATACCACCCAGTCGGGCCGGCAGGCGGCGACCGCTTCGCCCATTGCCCGGTCGAAAGAAGTGCGATCCGGAAACGAACGCGCATCGGCTGCCCAGCGCAGGGCTTCCGGAACGCGTTCCAATGCCGGTGCCTGCGGTTTGTCCGAGAACACGCCGACGATTTCCGCGTTCAATCGGCCGGCGGCGATCTCATCCAGCAGCGCCTGCAGATTGCTGCCGCGGCCGGAGACCAGAACGGCGATGCGCCCGCTCATGGCGTTGCGGCTTGCGGGGTTCGAATCGCGGCCGCATCGCTGCGCGGCCATGCGCTGAATGCGCCCAGCGTCGCCAGCAACATATCGGCATGCGCATCCCACATATCGCCCTGCTGGCCGTTGTAAGACTCCGCTGCCTCTGGCGAGAGCGTCAGGGCGATGGCCCATTCCAGCCATTCGTACAGCAGGCTGCTGCACATGATCGCCATGACCGCGAGCACGAACGCCTGGCGCGCGGTGAGAGGCCAGCGCTGGCGCAGGTAATGCACGACCGCGGGAGCGAAGCAGATGCCGTAGAGAAGGTGGATCAGGCGATCCATGTTGTTCCGTTTCCAGCCGAATGCGTTTTGCGGCGACCATCCGGTCAGCGTCTGTATCCACTGGTCGTACGGCACGTTGGAGTACAGCCAGCGCGCGGCGACGCTGTGCACGCAGATGAAGGCGCAGATCAACACGAATTGCCAGGTGAGCATGGGCCAGCGGCGGTCGTGCCGCCAAAGCCAGACCAGTCCGACCACCGTGAGGCTGCTGTGCAGAGCCTGTTCCATGGGCCACAGCGGCGCGATCCAGCTCGCAGCGAATACGGCAAGCGTCAGCGCCAACGCGACTTTCTTTCCGGCCAACATGGAAGGCCTCAGCCGATCTTCAAGCGTTCGTCGCCGTTGGCTTTCACCACTTCGCCGATCCGCCAGTGGGCCAGGCCCAGGTGTTGGATATCGGCCTCCAGCGAAGGGGCTTGATCCTGCGCGACGATCAGTACGAAACCGATGCCGCAGTTGAAGGTGCGCCACATCTCGGCATCGGCCACCGCGCCTTCGCGCTGCAGCCACTCGAACACCGGCGGCAACGGCCACGCGCTGGGGTCGATTTCCAGGCCCAGCGCCTTGGGCACCACGCGGATGATTTTTTCCACCAGCGCGCCGCCGGTGACGTGCGCCATGGCGTGGATATCGTGCCTGGCCAGCAGTTCCAGCACCGGCTTCACGTAAATGCACGTGGGCTCCATCAGGGCATCGGCCAGCTTCACGCCGCCGACGTCGAGATCCAGGCCGCCGTTGTCGGGAGTGGCGCCGACGCGCGCCAGGACCCTGCGGATCAGCGAATAGCCGTTGGAGTGCGGGCCGCTGGAAGCGATGCCGACCAGCACGTCGCCTTCGCGCACGCGGCTGCCGTCGATCAGTCTGGCTTTTTCCACCGCACCGACGGTGAAGCCGGCCAGATCGTATTCGCCTGGCGGGTACATGTCGGGCATTTCCGCCGTTTCGCCGCCGATCAGTGCGCAACCGGCGATTTCGCAGCCCTTGGCGATGCCGCCCACCACATCGACCGTGGTTCCCACATCCAGCTTGCCGGTGGCGAAATAATCGAGAAAGAACAGCGGTTCGGCGCCTTGCACCAGCACGTCGTTGACGCACATGGCGACCAGATCGATGCCGATGGTGCCGTGCCGGTTCAGCTGTTTGGCCAGGATCAGTTTTGTGCCCACGCCGTCGGTGCCCGAAACCAGCACCGGCTCCCTGTATTTTCCGGACAGATCGAACAGCCCGCCGAAGCCGCCGATCCCGCCGCCAAGCACTTCCGGGCGCAGGGTGCGCCGGATGGCCGGCTTGATGCGTTCTACGACTTCATTGCCCGCATCGATATCGACCCCGGCATCGCGGTAAGTCATCGGGGTGGGGGCGGGCGGAGCGGACTGGGTCACGGAAGAACCATGGCGAGGGCGGGAGAGCCGTTGATTTTAAGGGAATATGCATGCCAATCGTCCGTCCTGAACGGCCCAGATTGGCGCACGGGGCGCATTCGGGCAACAATTCACCCTGTTCGCCAGGCAATCGCTGGCTACAAGGATGCTCTCTAGATGCGCCGGATTTCTGGATTTGCGTGGGTCGCGGTTCTTTCCTTGCTACTGGCCTCCACGGCCTGGGCGCAGAGCGGGTTGCGCACCGAAGGCGACCGCGCCGGCGCGCAAGGCGTGTACGACGCCGAAGTGCCTGTAAACGGCCAGGGCGAAGCCGAGCGCAACAGCGCTTTCGCCCGCGCGCTGAGCGTGGTGCTGGGCAAGCTGAGCGGCGATCGCGGCGCGGCGGGCCGTCCGGGCGTAGGCGCGGAACTGCGCAATGCCAAGAACTACGTCGCCAGCTACGACTACCGCCAGGACCAGGGCACTTCGCCCAGCGGCGCTCCCACCTTCCGCAGTACGCTGGTGGTGCGTTTCACACCGGCCGAAGTCGATTCGCTGATGAGCGCATTGGGCCTGCCGGTATGGCCGCAGCCACGGCCCAAGCCGGTGGTCTGGCTGGCCATCGACGATGGCAGCGGTCCGCGGCTGGTGGGGCTGCCGCAGGCCAATGCGGCCCGGCCCTTGTTGAATCGCGCGGTCGAACGCGGCTACAAGCTCGGCCTGCCCGCCGGCAATGCCGCCGAGCAGGCCCTGGTCGGCGCCATCTGGCGCCAGGACAGCGCCGCCGTGGCGCGCGCTTCGGCCAAATACAGTCCGCCCATGCAGCTGTTGGGCAAGCTTTACCGCGCCAAGGCCGGTGGCTGGATGGCCGACTGGGTCTTCGTGGACAACGGCAAGATCCTGTCGAAATGGACCAGCAAGAACGCCGATGCGCGCGCTGCCATGGCCGCGGGCGCGGACGGCGCGGCCGAAGCGTTGATGAAGCGCTACGGCAAGCGCGGCAGCGCAGGCGCATCGGGGACCTACCGGGTGGTCTTCACCGGCATCAACAGCGCCGACGACTACCTGCGCCTGTCGGCCGCATTGCAGGGCATCAGCGTGGTACGCAAGATCACGCCGGTGCGCGCCAGCGGCAACACGCTGGAAGCGGATCTGGAGTTGCTGACGGGGTTGCCGGGCTTCAAGCGCATGCTGGGCGATGGTCCGCTGGAAGGCGGCGAGGGCGATCCTCCTGTCTACCACCTGAGGTGACGCCGGCATGACCGAAACTCCCGAATTCGAGATCGCGCGCTTCCTGCGTCGCTTGCAGTGGGCCGCTTTGGGCGTGGGCGCGTGCTGGTTGCTGTGGCTGCTCGCGCCCATCCTGACGCCGTTCGCGGTGGCCGCCTTGCTGGGTTGGCTGGGCGATCCCCTGGTGGACCGCCTGGAGTTGGCGGGCCGCTCGCGCAATACCGCAGTGATCCTGGTGTTCACGGTGATGGCGCTGCTGTTGGCGCTGGTGCTGATCATCCTGGTGCCGCTGATCGAAGGCCAGATCTCCACGCTGATCGAATCGCTGCCGCGCTACCGGCTCTGGTTCACCGGGGTGGCCATTCCCTGGATCGAAGGGCGCTTCGGCGTCCAGATCGCCACGTGGCTGGACCTGGATCATCTGATCGAACTGGTGCGCAGCAACTGGGAACGCGCCGGCGGCATGGCCGCCACGGTGCTGGGCTACGTCTCGCGCTCGGGCTTCGCGTTGATCGGCTGGATGGCCAACCTGGTGCTGATCCCGGTCATCACTTTCTTCTTCCTGCGCGACTGGGACCTGATCGTGGGCCGGGTGGCCTCGATGGTGCCGCGCGACCATATCGAAACCGTGAGCCGGCTGGCGCGCGAATCCAGCGACGTGCTGGGCGGTTTCCTGCGCGGTCAATTCCTGGTGATGATCATCCTAGGAATCATGTACGGCATCGGTCTGTGGGCGGTGGGCCTGGACCTGGGCATTCTCATCGGCATCATCGCCGGTCTGCTGACCTTCGTGCCTTATCTGGGGCCGACCAGCGGCGTGGTGCTCGGCGTGCTGGCCGCGCTGATGCAGTACGGGGACTGGAAGCATATCGCCGGCGTGCTGGCGGTGTTCGGCGTAGGCCAGCTGATCGAAAGCTACTGGCTGACGCCGAAGCTGGTGGGCGACCGCATCGGCCTGCATCCGGTCGCGGTCGTGTTCGCGGTGCTGGCCGGCGGCCAGCTCTTCGGGTTCCTCGGCATGCTGCTGGCGTTGCCGATGGCCGCCGTAGTCAACGTGCTGCTCCGCTACGCGCATGAGCGCTATACGCAGAGCACGCTGTATGCCGGCGAACACGCCACGGTCATTCTGGACACCTACGTGGATAAGGACGTCGTGGACAAGGATCTTGCGGACAAGGACGTTATGGATAAGGGCAGCAGCGCCGAAGCCCCGTCCAAGGTCGCCGACGAGAAGTGAGCGTCCCGCAACTGCCGCTGGCGTTGCGCTATCCGCCCGACCAGCGCCTGGAAAGTTTCATCGCCGCGCCGCAGGGCGCGGTCGCGCAACTGCGCGAACTTGCGCAAGCGCAGGGCGCGGACTGGCTTTACGTGGCGGGCGCCAGCGGCACCGGCAAGACCCATCTGGCGCTGGCGCTGTGCGCAGCCGCCCAGCAGGCCGGTCGCCGTTCGGCCTATCTGCCGCTGATGGCGGCGAGCGGGCGGTTGCGCGATGCGCTGGAAGCGTTGGAAGGCAACGACGTAGTCGCACTGGATGGGCTGGAAGCCGTTGCCGGCCATCGCGACGACGAGGTCGCGCTGTTCGATTTCCATAACCGCGCGCGCAGCGCCGGATTGAACCTGCTTTATGCGGCGCGGGAAGTGCCCGACGCGCTGGACCTGGCGCTGCCCGATTTGCGTTCGCGGTTGTCGCAGAACGCACGCATCCTGCTGCATCCGCTCGACGACGCGTCCCGCGCCGAGGTATTGCGCGATCGCGCCCAGCGGCGCGGTCTGGTTCTGGAGGAAACGGCCATCGACTGGATGCTTTCCCGTACCGATCGCAACCTGGCCAGCCTGGTCGCTTTGCTGGACCGCCTGGATCGGGAATCGCTGGCCGCGCAGCGAAGAATCACGGTGCCTTTCCTGCGCCAGGTAATGGACGCATCCTAGCCCGGGGTCTTGGCGCCCTCGCTCTAGCGGCAGGCTTCCGGGACTTTCTCCCAGACCACCGGTTCCCAATAGGCGTTGTCGCGGATGCTTTGCGTATCCAGCTTGTCCTTCAGCAGGCGCGCGCCGATGCGGTAGCCGATGCCGGGCTCCACATCTATCACCAGCGATTTGTAGGCGCGCGCCAACGCGAACTTCTTCATCTTCGCGATCTGCTGGAGTTGCGCCGAGTTCAAGTATGTGGGATCGATGAACTCGCGCACTACCAGAACATGCTTGCCTGTGTCGACCCGGTGGCGGTTCGTGGGTTGCAGCGGTGTGCTGCGTCCGTCGATTTGGGTGATTTCGGCTTCGAATATTCCCTTGCTGCGAGGAACGACACCTGCCCGCGTGCTGGCATAGCCGCAAGCTTGCGCTCCTTTTCGCAGCGCCGGATTAGCGGCGTCCGCGCGGCCCGAGAGCGCGAGCGTTTTGCCGTTGCGCACGGCTTCCACGCGCAGCGCCCCATTGCCTTCCTGCAGCGCGCTTTCAAGCGCCGACGAAGGTTTCGGCGTGCCGTCCAGGCGGCGTCCGTTGACCGCACGCAACTTGTCGCCCGCTCGCAGTCCCAGCCGGTCGGCCGCTCCGCCGGGAGTGATGGCAAGTATGGTCACGCCGTTGGCGCTGGCCTGCCGTACGTCGACCACCGCACCCAGTTCGTAGCGCGTCTGAGCGGCGGCAGCGCTGGCCTGCAATACGACGGTCGCGATGGGCTCAGCGGCTTGTCCGGCGTTCGCGGAGGTGGCGGACAGCCATGCGCTGAGCAGCGTGATGGCAAGGAGGGTACGCGATGGCATGGCTGTATATTCCCGAATCAGATCCGGTTGCGCCGGAAAGCGGAGTTGCCGGACTGAAGGCCGACAAGCAGCGCATCGCGCGCCACCCACATCGGGGCGATTTCGGCATCGCTGGCGCCGCGGTCGTAGGCGGCCTGCAAGGCGTGGTCGAGCGCACGCAACTCCGCCTGCGCATCGTGCTGCATGGAGGGCCGTGCGGCGATTCGTTCGCCAGGCGTCCTGCCGGCGCCGGCGAACATCGGCGCCAGCAACGGGGCCGCCATCACTGCCGCCAGCGCCAGCGTGGCGATTCCGGCGCCAAGCTTGCGGCGCTGGAGTTTCTGCCTGCGTTTGGCGTCCACGCGCCGCCACAAAGCGTCGGGCAATGGAATTTCGGGAAGAGCGTGCAGCTGTTCGCGCACTCGAGTGGGTTCAATCATTGCCAACTCCTGTTTCCAGATCCTCGCGCAGCTTCGCCAGCGCGCGCGAAACGATCGACTTCGACCAGCTCTGGCTGCGGCCGAAACGCTCTCCCAACTCCGGGTGGGACCAGCCCTCCATTTCATGCAGCCAAACCACGGTACGCACCAGCGGCGGCAGGCGTTGCAGCATGCCCAGGATTTCCGTGTTTTCGGTGGGATCGGCGCTGTCGTCGGGCCATGCGTCGTGATCGGCCTCGGCCACGAAGCGTTGCTCGCGGCGCAGCCTGTCGATAGCGGCGTTGGCCGCCACTCTTTTCAACCAGGGACGCAGGGGCGCGTTCTCGCGCAATCCCGAAAGGAAGCCCAGCATTTTCAGGAAGGTGTCCTGGGTGATGTCCTCGGCCGCCGCGGCATTGCCGGTCAGGCGATAGGCCAATGCGTGAATGGCCTTCGCATGGTTCCGGTAGAGCTGCGCGAACGCATCGTGGTCGCCCCAGCGCGCCTTGCGTACCAGCGCGGCTTCTTCAGGGTTGGCTTCTGGGGCGGAATGCATCGGAAGAGGATACGGGCGGGAAGCGGTCTGCGTTGCAGACCGGATCGATCGGGCGGGGTCGATCAGGCGTAGCCGATCGGTCCGGCGGTCAGTTCCCGCTCCAGTTCCGCAAGCCGCTGCGGAGTGCCCACGTCGGTCCAGCGGCCGCGGTGGTATTGGCCGCTGATCGTGCCGGAGGGCATATGCGCGCGCAGCACCGGCGCCAGCCGGAAGCGCGGCGGCTGGTCCTGCGCGCCGGCGTCGGTGACGATGTCGCGCCAGCCCTGCAGCAGCTGCGGCCGGTAGACGCCAAGCCCCGCATAGGTGAGCAGCTGCGGACCATCGGCGCGGACGTGACCATCGCGGTCGAGGGCGAAGTCGCCATGGGCGGCTTGCACCGGCCGGTCCACCATCACCAGATGCGCCAGCCCTTCCGGTTCGCGCGGCAGCTGCGCGAAGTCGCAGTCGGTCCAGATATCGCCGTTGACCAGCAGGAACGGCGCATCGCCCAGCAGGGGCAGGGCATGGAGCAGACCGCCTCCGGTTTCCAGAGGCGTTTCGCCTTCATAGGAATAGACGATACGCAGACCCCAGCGTTCTCCATCGCCCAGCGTCTGCGGGAACTGCTCCGCCAGCCAGCTGGTATTGACCACCACTTCCCGCACGCCCATCGCAGCCAGCTTTTCCAGATGCCAGACGATCAGCGGTTTGCCGCCCGCCTGCAGCAGAGGCTTGGGCGTACTGTCGGTAAGCGGACGCATGCGTTCGCCCAGGCCTGCGGCGAAGATCAGGGCCTTCATGCGGCAGCCTTCGAGCGCAAGGCCGGTTTGATTGTCGTTTCCAGCAGATCCGCTAGCGGCTGCAGCTCCCGGTACCGTGGCAACATCTCCTCAAGATAAGCGATGAACCGCGGCACGTCCGGCAGGTACTTCGTTTTGCCGTCGCGATAGTGCAGGCGAGCGAAGATGCCCAGGATCTTGAGGTGCCGTTGCACTCCCAGCCAGTCGGCATCGCGCTGGAACTGCGCCCACGGCGGCACCGGCAGTCCCGCGGCTTGCGCGCGCCGGTGGTACTGCGCCAACCAATCGTCCACGCGCGCCAATGGCCAGCTGAGGAAGGCATCCTTGAACAGGCTGACCGGATCGTAGGCGACCGGGCCGCGCACGCAATCCTGGAAATCCAGCACCGCGAGCTCCGGTTTGGTGGGCATCAGATTGCGCGGCATGAAGTCGCGGTGGGTCAACACCTGCGCTTGCGCCAGCGCATTGTCCATCAGCCGGCGCTGGACCAGCTGCAGTTTTTCCGCGTCCTCGCAGTCCAAAGCCAGGCCCAGGTGACGGCCCAGGAACCATTCCTCGAACAGACCCGCATCCCGTTGCAGCAACGCCTCGCCGAATTCGCCCATTCCCGCAGGCGGGGCGATCGATTGCAGCCGCAGCAGCTGGCCGATGGCGGCGCCGAAATACTCTTCCGCATTGGCCGCGTCCAACACCTGGGCCAGCGTAGGTCCACCCAGGTCTTCCAGCAAAAGAAAGCCGGCTTGCTCGTCGCGCGCCAGTATCTGCGGCACCCGCACGCCGCCGTTCTCCAGAAGATCGTGCATGCGCAGCCACGGCCGCACATCCTCCAACCCGGGTGGGGAATCCATCACGATGCGGCCCGGGCCCGCGCCCGTGCTGCGCCAATAACTTCGATATCCCGCGTCTATCGAGGCGCGTTGCAATTCCGCCCCTGCATCGCCAAGCGCCCGTCGTGCCCAATCCAGGCGTGCCGATTCGCGCTCATCGTCATGTTGGAAGTCGAACGTCATTCGATTTTTCCAAGTCAAAAGGCTGTTAAGGTCCACAGGGTAAACTGCGTCGCACGTGACTAGCGAGAAAAATGCATGACTCTTCTGCAGCCGGTTTTGTTGTCTGGCGGTTCAGGCACGCGTTTGTGGCCATTATCGCGCGAGGCTTACCCGAAGCAGTTCTTGCCGCTGGTCGGCGACGACACCATGGTGCAGGCCACCTGGCGCCGGGTGGCCCCCTTGGCCAGTGCCGCACCGATCATAGTGGCCAATGAGGAGCACCGGTTCCTGGTGGCCGAACAATTGCGCCAGATTGGTGCGCCCGTGCCCGCCATCATTCTCGAACCGGTGGGGCGCAACACCGCGCCGGCGATCGCGGCCGCGGCTTTGCAAGCGCTGGCCGGAGGCCAGGACCCGTTGTTGCTGGTGCTGCCGTCCGATCATGTGGTGCGCGATCCCGATGCGTTCCGCAATGCGGTGGCGGAAGTCGCCGCGGTCGCCGAGGCCGGCGCGCTGGTGACGTTCGGCATCCTGCCGGATGCGCCGGAGACCGGGTTCGGCTACATCCAGTCCGAGCAGGGAACCGGTCCGCAGAAAGTGCTGCGTTTCGTCGAGAAGCCGGACCAGGCCACGGCGCAGTCGTATCTGGCTGCGGGCAACTACTACTGGAACAGCGGTATGTTCCTGTTCCGCGCCAGCCGTTATCTGGAGGAACTGCGCAAGTACCGGCCGGACATCGTGGATGCGGTCACCCGCGCGTTCGATTCGGCGCAGCGCGACGGCGACTTCATCCGCCTGGACAAAGAAGCCTTCACCGCCAGCCCTGCCGATTCCATCGACTACGCGGTGATGGAGAAGACCGCCGATGCCATGGTGCTGCCGGTGGATATCGGCTGGAACGATGTCGGCAGCTGGTCGGCCTTGTGGGACGTGGCCGAGCACGATGCCGATGGGAATTCCCACCACGGCGATGTGATCGCGGTCGATACCCGCAACAGTTACGCGTACGCGCAGCGCCTGGTGGCGCTGGTGGGCGTGGACGATATCGTTGTGGTGGAAACCGACGATGCGGTGCTGGTGGCGCGCAAGGACAAGGTGCAGGAGGTGAAGCAGGTGGTCGCCCGGCTGAAAGAACAGCAGCGCAGTCAGGCCGTGCTCCACCGCGAAGTGCACCGTCCCTGGGGCAGCTACGATTCGGTGGACATGGGCACGCGCCATCAGGTCAAGCGGATCAAGGTCAAGCCGGGCGCGCAGCTGTCGCTGCAGTCGCACAAGCACCGCGCCGAGCATTGGATCATCGTCAAGGGCATCGCAAGAGTGACCCGCGATAACGACGTGTTCGAACTTTTCGAAAACCAATCCACGTACATTCCGATCGGCGCGAAGCATCGGCTGGAGAATCCGGGCACCGAATGGCTGGAGCTGGTCGAAGTGCAGTCCGGCGCCTACCTGGGGGAAGACGATATCGTCCGCTATTCCGATATCTACGGCCGCAGCAACTGATAGATCAGAACAAGATGGCCGCCAAAACAGAACGCCCGCTTGCGCGGGCGTTCTGTTTTTTGCGAAGAGGCAACGGTCAGCGCGGAGGCAGGCCGCCGCGCTTCTTGCCGCGGAACAGGCCGACGACAAGCAGGATCACGATGGCGCCGATCAGCGCGCCGATGAATCCCGCCGCCTGTCCGGGCGCATACCAGCCCATCTGCTGGCCGATGAAGCTGGAGAGCACCGCACCGGCGATGCCCAGCAGGATGGTCAGGATGATGCCCATGCCGTCGTTGCCGGGCTTGAGGAAACGCGCGAGCAGACCGACGATCAAGCCGATGAAGATGATGTAGAGCCAGCTACCGCTACCGAGCAGACCTTCCATTACGCACTCCCCTTTGGGTTAGGTGTGGCGGAGATTAGCAGCCCGCCACACCGCTGTCAGATTCAGCAGCAGCCGTGCTCGCCATGCTGGTCGCCGCCGGCCACCGCGGCCACGCCAGCGGTTTCGCCGCGCACGCTGGCGCCGTGATGGTCGGCGATGACTCTGGCCACGCAGGCGGTGACCCGCTTGCCCATGGGAATGTGCAGGAACTCGTTGGGGCCGTGCGCATTGGAGTGCGGTCCCAGCACGCCGGTGATCATGAACTGGGCACCGGGGAATTTTTCGCCCAGCATGCCCATGAACGGAATGGTGCCGCCTTCGCCCATGTACATCGCCGGCTTGCCGAACGCGGCCTGCGAGGCGGCATCGATGGCGTTGGACAACCACGGCGAAAGCGCCGGCGCGTTCCAGCCGCTGGATGCTTTTTCGAGCGCCAGTTCGACTTGAGCGCCATACGGCGGATCGCGCAGCAGCAGTTCCTTCAGGATCTCGCCGCCGCGCTTGCCTTCCAATGTCGGCGGCAGGCGCAGCGACAGCTTGACCGCGGTCTGCGGACGCAGCACGTTGCCGGCCGAATCCAGCGGCGGCAAGCCGTCGGCGCCGGTGACGGACAGGGCGGGACGCCAGGTGCGGTTGAGCACCAGTTCGGTCAGGTCTTCGGACATCGGCCGCATGCCGGGCAGGAACGGGAACTTGTTGTAGACCTCCTCGCCCAGCACGCCGGCGACCTTGGCGGCTTGCTCCAGGCGCTCTTTGGGAATATCGACGAACAGGCCTTCGGGTTTTATCTTCCCGGTGGCTTCGTCCTCAAGGCGCGAGATCAGTTCGCGCAGGATGCGGAAGCTGGACGGCACGATGCCCGAGGCATCGCCGGAATGCACGCCCTCGGACAGCACTTTGACCGAGAAATTGCCGCCGGCCATGCCGCGCAGCGAAGTGGTGCACCACAGCTGATCGTAGTTGCCGCAGCCCGAATCCAGGCACACCACCAGGGAAGGCTTGCCGATGCGTCCGGCCAGGTGATCCACGTAGGCGGGCAGATCGTAGCTGCCGGATTCCTCGCAGGCCTCGATCAGGATCACGCAGCGCGCATGGGGCACGCCCTGTTCCTGCAGCGCCTGGATCGCGGCCAGCGACCCGAAGATCGCATAACCGTCGTCGGCGCCGCCGCGGCCGAACAGCTTGTCGTCCTTGAGCACCGGAATCCACGGCCCCAGCCCGCTGTCCCAGCCGGTCATCTCGGGCTGTTTGTCCAAGTGCCCGTACAGAAGCACGGTATCGGCACCGGTTTCCGGACCGCTTGCCGGAATCTCGATGAAAATCAGCGGAGTACGGCCTTCCAGCCGCACCACTTCCAAGACCATGCCGGGGATGGGCTGCTTGCGCGCCCAGGACTCCATCAGCTTGACCGCATCGTCCATGTAGCCATGGGCCACCCAGTCCTTGTCGAACATCGGCGACTTGTTGGGGATGCGGATGTATTCGACCAGCTGCGGAACGATTTCGTCGTCCCACAGCCCGGAAACGAAACGGTCGATCTTGGCGGTATCCATGGATTCTCCAGAGCCCTTGTAAGTAGCGCCAATTCTACGCCCGCGCGCGTGGACGGCCGTTGAAACGGAACCCAGGGTAAGAATTTTCCTACGCCACGACAGGGCTTCCACCGGCATCGCCGGCAGCAGTAAGGCGATATTTTGGCCGTGCGGTGGAGCGGAGACTGTTCACACCGGCGGACGGACAGGAATCCGGCCCCGGCGGAATCCAACCCATCGCCACAAGGAGAGTTGCCATGAAGTCGTTCGCCATCATTCTCAAATCCCTCGCCCTGTCGCTGCTGCTGGCCACCACCGCCTATGCCGCCGCCGACAAGGTCAATATCAACACCGCCGACGCGGCCGCCATCGATGAGGTGCTGCTCAACGTCGGTCCCGCCAAGGCACAGGCCATCGTCGATTACCGCAAGGCCAACGGTGCGTTCAAGAGCCTCGAAGAGTTGGCCATGGTCAAGGGCATCGGCCTGAAAACGGTAGAAAAGAACCGCGACCGCATCGAGTTGGGCCGCACGCCGCCGGCGCAGGCCAAGCCCGCCGCAGCCACGGCTGCCAAGGCCAAGCCGGTCGCGCGGCGCTGATCGAACATCCCCACGTCCAGCTTGTGCAGGAAGCACTGCAGGGGCGAAAGGGGGCAGGAAGCCAGGGGGACTCGGCAAGGACGCCTACAGGGATGTACCTACAAGCAGACAACCGGCTTGGTTGTCCGTAAGGAATGAGGCAGGAAGCCGCAGGTATCGGCGGGAAGCCTACAGGGAAGTCACCATCGCCCGGCCGCACACAGGATGTGCAGCCGGGCGATGTCTTTTGGGCCGGTTTAGACTTGTCCCGGACAGAAACGGGAAAGCACACGCATGTCGCACCAGTCGCGGGTCATCGCAGCCAACGAGTACCGGCGCGAAAGATGGAAGAACGGCACCGGCTGGACGCGCGAGATCGTCCGTATGCCGGAAACAGGGGATTGGGACTGGCGCCTTTCGATTGCGGAAATCGAACAGGACGGGCCGTTCTCCGTATTCCCCGGCATCGACCGCGAGCTCGTGCTGATACGCGGCAATGGCCTGCGTCTACGCTTCTCGGACGGAGAGGTGCACGAACTGCAACCACCGCATGCCCGGCTCCGTTTTGCGGGCGAGCGCGAAGTGCGTAGCGAACTGCTGGACGGTCCTACCCACGATTTCAATCTGATGTGGCGGCGCGATGCCGTGGCCGCCGAGTTGCTGCATCGCCCGCTGGTGGGGCCGATGCTGTTCTTCACCGAGCCGGGAGTGACCTGGGCGATCCATCTGCTGGCTGGGCAGGCGCAATTCGACCAGGCTTCGGAATTGCCGCCCTTGTGGGCAGGGGACACTGCATTGCTGGTGGACGGGGAAAGGCGCGGGCGTTATGCGCTGGAAGGCGGCGGGGAGTTATTGGCAATCAAGCTCAGGCTTTTGTAGAAGCGGGCCATGCCCGCGAGCTTTTTGAGGTGAGGAGGAGCAAGAGCAAGAGCTCGCGGGCATGGCCCGCTCCTACATGGGCAGGCTGACAGATCCTCTGTATGGTCAATATACGTCGCGGCGGTAGCGGCCTTCGGTCAGCATGCTTTCCACCGCCGCATCGCCCAGGACCTGCCGCAGCACGCCGTCCACGCCCGGCGCCATGCCGGCGAGGCTGCCGCAGACGTAGATCGAAGCACCGGCTTCGATCCACTCGCGCAAGGAATCGGCTGCGGCCAGCAGCTTGTGCTGTACGTAGACGGGCCCGGCCTGGTCGCGCGAGAACGCAAGATCCAGACGCTCGATATGGCCCCGGTTGCGCCATTCCGATATTTCGTCGCCATAGAAGAAATCGCGATCGGAGTTGCGCTCGCCGAACAGCAGCCAGTTGCGCCGCGCGCCGGTCGCGATGCGTTGCTTCAGATGCGCGCGCAATCCGGCCATGCCGGTGCCGTTGCCGATCAGGATCATCGGTTTGGCCGGGTTTGGCGCATGGAAGTTGGGGTTGCTGCGGAGACGCAAAGCGATCCCGCCGCCGACGGGCGCGTAGTCGCACAGCCAGCCGCTGCCTATTCCGGGGCTGCCGTCAGGACGCAGCAACCGGCGCAGCAGGATCTGCAGGCTGCCATCGCCGGGCAGCGAAGCGATGGAGTATTCGCGGTGCGGCAACGGCTTCAGGCGCTCGGCGAGCGTCTGAGCGTCCATGCCGCGGATTTCGTCGATACCGGGCAGGTGCGAGCGCGCCAGCAGTTCGGCGAGCGTCTGCGACCTTCCGTCGATCACGACGGGCGCATCGGCGACAAGCCCGGCCTGATCCAGCAGAGCCGCAACCGTTTTGGAGGAGTGCTGCGGGCCTATCTCGGCGATGTCGCCGGCGACCCACGCGGGATTCGACTCCATAGGCGGAGCGATCGCCAGATGGAAGGCGCTGCCGCCAGCGCTGCTTGGATTGAGTTCGCGGCGTTCGAGCAGTTTCCATCGCTCGTAACGCGGCTGCGTCCAATCGGGAAGATCGGTTACGCCGCCGAGCTGGCCAAGGTGATGTTGCCAATGGCGCAGGGCGCTTTCGTCGGCATTGTCGACTTCGACGATATCGAAGAGAGGCTGTGCGCCATGCTGCCGAAGCCAGCGATCCAACTGGTGTCCGAAGCCGCAGAAATGTTCGTATTCGCGATCGCCCAAGGCCAGCACTGCGTAGCGCAGATTCTCCAATGCCGCGGGCTGCGCCATCGCGCCGCGCACGAAAGCCAATGCCTGATCGGGCGGGTCGCCTTCGCCGGTGGTGCTGGCGACGAAAAGCGCGCGTCCGGCGTTGGCCAGCATGGCGCTGTCGACTTCGCCGATGGCCCGGAGTTTCACGGAAACTCCCGAGCTGCGCAGGTTCTCCACGCTGCGTTCGGCCAGTTGCTGCGCGAAGCCGGTCTGGCTGGCGTAGACGACCAGCACTGGCGAACCTCCTTCAGCGGCGCTGGAAGTGGAAGTATTGTCGCCGATCTTGCGCGCTCGCGATCGCCAGAGCAGCCCGGCACAGAACAGCAAATAAGCCGACAACGCAATCGCCGCGCCGATCCAGCGATCCGCGCGTGGCATTGCGGGCCACCAGTCGCCGCTCTGCAGCATGAAGAACCCGGTGGCGATCAGCACCAGCAGCGCCAGCGATGCCGCATTTCCCCAGAACGCGCGCGAAGGCGAGGCCATGCCGCCGCTCATGCGGAAAGCCGCGCGCGGAAGGCGTCGGTCGTGCTTTCGATCAATTCATGATCGCCGCCGCGCACGACGAACCTTGCCGCGATGTTCCGTTGTTGCGCGAAGCGGTAGCCGGCTTCGGCTCCCATCACCGTCAGCGCCGTCGCCCACGCATCGGCGCGCATTGCGTCGTCGGCGACGACGGTGACTGCCGCCGCCGCGGTTTCGACCGGCCTGCCGGTGCGCGGGTCCAGCGTGTGCGAATAACGCGTTCCATTCTGTTCGAATGCGTGCCAGTGGTCGCCCGAGGTGGCCACTGCAATGCCGTCGAGCGCGATCACGCAGGCCGCTTCTTCATCGGGCTCGGCGTCGGGTGCTGCTTCCACCAGTACTTGCCACTGTCCGCCGTCGGGCTTGCGGCCGTAGCCGTAAAGTTCGCCGCCGACTTCGATCAACGCCGCCGCGATACCGGTATCGCGCAAATGCCGGGCGACCAGATCCACGCCGTAGCCCTTGGCGATGGCGGAGAGATCAAGTCGAACTCCGCCAGGCTGCAGTGCGCTCATGTCCTGCGGACGCAGAGAGACGCGCTGCCAGCCAAGGCCGGCCTGCGCCGACGCCAGCTCGCTTTCGTCGGGAACGCCATGGCGGCCCTCCGCAGGGCCGAACCCCCATGCTTCCACCAGCGTTCCGATAGTGGGGTCGTAAGCGCCGTCGCTGTCGCGCGCCGTTTCCATTGCGCAGGAGAGCACCGCGAAGAACTCCGGCGGCAACCGTTGCCAGGTGCCCGCTGCGGCCCGATTGAAGCGGCTGATGTCCGAATCCGCTTCCCAGGTGCTCATCTGCGCGACCACGCGATCCAGCCGCGCCTGTATCCCGGAGTGCATCGCATGCAGATCCAGGCGCGCCGACGCCACCAGCTTCACGCACCACGACGTCCCCATGGTTTGACCATGCAGCGTGTGGAGGGAAGCCGGTGTTTGCGGATGGCTTGAGGGGGCGATGGTCATCGGGAATCGCCGCTGCGCCTCCAGCCTTTCTGTGGACACGGAGCGGGCGGCGGCCTTTTCCGGGATTACTGCGGCAGCACTTCCAGAGTGGCCACGTAACTCAGGCGACGTTGCTTGGCCTGGGGTAGGGAGGCCTTGCTGTCTTCCGATGCGGTTTCCAGCCAGTACATGCCCGCTTCCGGCCAAGTCACGCTGAACTCGCCGTTGGCGTCGGTCTTGACCTTGATCTCTTCCTGCGCATTCCGGTAACGGGTACCGCCGCGCACGATCTCCAACTCCAGACCGGCTGCAGGCTTGCCGTCGATCTGCAGCTTGAACTTGGCCGCTTCGCCGGCGAACAAATCGTTGGGATGCGTCACCGGAACCAGCTCGATGCCTTCGCCGGTCGGCTTCAGCGCGGTGTCGTTGGGCGAACCATTGGTGACGAAGGTTTCCACGCGACCCACCGACTGGGTGACCTTCAGATCCTTGGCGTCCTTCGGCACTTCACTGGCGAATTTTTCGGCAGTACCGCGCCAGCGCTTGGGTTTGCCGCCTTCGTCCCAGCTTGCGGACAGGCCGCTGTTGACCATCGCGATGCGGTAGGTGCCTTGCTGCTTCAGCTGCACGTCGAACACGCTGCGGTATTTCCCGGTCGCCCCATTCTGCGCCTCGGCCTTGCTGCCATCGGGCGCGGTGATGGCCAGGCGTTCCAGCGGCAGCGGCACGTGGTTGAAATAGAACAAGTCGTTGGAAACCGCGGCGTCCACGGTGACCCAGGGATCGGCGCCGGCCAGTACGGTTTCGGAGGGCTGCAGCCAGGCCTTGTGCGCCATGGCGGTGAAGGGCATGACGGCGAGCGAAACAACCAGTGCCAGTGCGGTGCGTTTCATCGATGACTCCAACGTGGGAATGGGAACGTATTAGTGGAAGCAGACGGAAATGCTTCCGTATCAGGGCTTGACGGCCAAAGTCACCGCGCCGATCTCGCTGCTGCCCTGCGCCTTGCCGGATTGCGGCGCTTTGGCCGGCCAGGTGAAGGGAATCTTGACCAGTTCGCGGCCGCCGACTTCGCGCGCGGCTTCCACCACCAGGGTGTAATTGCCTGGTGCGAGTTTCGCCAGAGCAGGCTGCTTGTCGGTGAATTTCAACGCGTGTTTGCCCACAGGCCGCGTCGGTCCGGTCACGCCGTCCACCGGCACTTTCAAGCTGCGGCCGGATTTGCGCCACCACTGGCGCAGATCGGGCAGCCACTTGGTGCCGTGGCCTTCCTTGGTGTCCTTCATCTGGTACCAGACCGACAGGTCGGCGGCGACTTTCTGGTCGGCGCCTTCCAGCCAGATCGCGACGTACGGGCGATGGTATTCGGCCACGTTCAATTGCGGTATTTCGACGCTGAGGTTCAACTCCGCCGCGTAGGCGGGAAGCGCCAGCAATCCGCTCAGGGCGATGGTCAGCTTGGTGGTGACGTTGATCTTGGACATAGGATCGCTCGATGGGAAATCAGTGGATGAAGAGCAAGGCGAGCAGCAGCGGCACGATCAGCCCCAGGCCGACATACGGCCAGGTCATGCGCCGCTGTTTGGCGTGCATCTGCAGCAGGAACAAACCGGTGATGCAGAACACCAGGCAGGCGACGGCGAAGATATCCAGGAACCAACTCCACGCCGGTCCTGCGTTGCGGCCTTTGTGCAGGTCGTTGAAATAGGAGATCCAACCGCGTTCGGTGCGTTCGAATTCCACCGCGCCGCTCGTACGGTCGATGCTGAGCCAGGCGTCGGCGCCGGGCGTCGGCATGGACAGATAGATTTCCTCTTCCGACCATTCCGCTTCGCGCGCACTGATGGAAACTCCGAAGCGCTCGCCCAGCCAGTCCGCAGCGGGTTCCGGCAGCGGGGCGTTTCCTTCGTCGCGATCGCCCAGGTCCGACAGCAAGGCAACGGGCAGCTGCGCGGTGCGGTTGACGACCTGCGGCTTCGATTCGATCTTCGAGGCGTGGTTGAGGGTGATGCCGGTCGCCGCGAACAGCAGCATTCCGATCAGGCACACCGCCGAGCTGATCCAGTGCCACTGGTGCAGCGTGCGCAGCCAGAAGCCGCGCCGCTGCTGGCTGCTGGAGATATCCGTAGAAGGAGCGCTGCGCGACAAGCGGTGGTTCCGGCGGGTGGGGAGCAACCACTATTACAGCACAGATGAGAATGACTCTCAATTAACGCCGGGCTCTTCTGCCAATACCTCAGACTTCGGTCCATTGCCGCAGGAGGTTGTGATAGACCCCGGTCAGCTGCACCAGGGCGGGGTGGTCGGGCAGCTCCTGGGTCAGCCGGCGTATGGATACGTCCAGTTCGAACATCAGCCGGCGCTGTCCGTCGTCGCGCACCATGCTCTGGATCCAGAAGAAAGAGGCGACCCGCGCGCCGCGCGTCACCGGAGTTACCTTGTGCAGGCTGGTACCCGGATACAGCACCAGATGGCCAGCAGGCAATTTGATGCTCTGGATGCCGTAGGTGTCTTCGATGATGAGTTCGCCGCCGTCGTAGTCCTCGGGGGCGGAAAGGAAGAGGGTGGCCGACAGGTCGGTGCGTACCGCTTCGGGTGCGCCTCGGCTGCGGTCGTAGCGCACGGCGTTGTCCACGTGGAAGCCGAACGATTGCCCGCCCGCATAACGGTTGAACAGCGGCGGATAGACCCGCTTCGGCAACGCGGCGGAGAAGAACGTGCTGTTGCGCGACAACGCTTCGAGCACGGCCGAACCCAGTTCGCGCGCCACCGCCGAATCTTCCGGCAGCTGGGCGTTGTCTTTGGCCTTGGCCGACTGGTAGCCGGCGGTGATGCGGCCATCGGCCCAGTCGGCGGAATCCAGCCGTGCGCGGAAGGCCGCCACCTGTTCGGCATTGAGGACGTCGGGAATGTTCAGCAGCATCGGCAGTCGCCTCGACCATCAAAAAAAGCCCCGCCCATTGTGCATGGGCGGGGCCGTAGTGTGTTGCGAGCCGCCGGTCAGAACTTGAAGGTGGCCGTCAGCACCGCCGAACGGCCTTCGCCCGGAGTCGCCCAACCGTTGTTGCGGATACGCGTGTAGTACTCCTCGTCGAACAGATTGTTGACGTTCAACTGCAGGCCGATGCTGTCGTTGATCTGGTAGCCGATCATGGCGCGGTGGGTCCAGTAGTCGGGAGTCTTGAACAGCGCGGTTTGCGTAGCCACGTTGTTGGTGACCACGATATCGCTGTTATTGAGGTAGAACTCGCCCTGGTAGGTTGCGCCGTAACCGAAGATCCAGTCGTTTAGGTGGTATGTCGTCCACAAACTGGCCGAGTGCTTCGGCGTATTGGTCAGCGGATTGCCCTTCAACGGGTCGGGTTCGGCGGCGGAATTGACGCAAGCCGGGCTGGGATTCTGGCGGCAGAATTCCGAAACGCCGCTCAGCACTTCGCTGTCGAGGTAGGTGTAGTTGGCGAACACCGACCATTCGCGGGTGATGTTGCCGGCCACGCCCAAGGCCAATCCTTGCACGCGCGCCTTGCCGTCGAGTTGCTGCTCGCCGGTGGGATTGGCTGGATTGCCCGGATCGGCGACCTTGTAGTTCTCCCGTTCGTTGCGGAACAGGGCGGCGGTGAGCGCCAGACGGCTGTCCAGCAGCTCCCACTTGGTGCCCAGTTCGATGTTGACCGCGGTTTCCGGGTCGACTTCGCAGGTCGCCACCGTACACGCGCCGTTGACCGAGGCCTTGGACGGAGTCTTCGAGTTGGCGTAGGCAAGGTAGACCGTGCCGTTCTGCACCGGCTTGAACACCAAGCCGGCGCGATAGGAGAACAGATCGTCCTCATTGTCGAACTGTCCGCTCTTGCCGGTCACCGTGCCGATCGGACCCGCCGGGCCTGCTGTCGTGGTCACCGCCCAAGTGGTGGTGTCGCCCTCATTGTGTTCGTAGCGTGCGCCGAGGTTCAGCGACAGCTTCTCGTTGAACTTCAAGGTATCGAACACGTACACGGCCTGGTTGCTCAACGTACCGGCGGTGCGTCCGACCAGGGTCTTGTTGGTGGGACCGGTGTAGAGCGAATCCGGATTGGAGATATCCATGAACGGCAGATGGTTCGGCGCAAGGTAAGGATTGCTGCCGTCCGCATTGCGGAACAGATTGCTGGTGTCCAGGTCGAAGGTCTCCTGCGAGAACGACACGCCGGCGACCAGTGCATGCTCGATCGAACCGGTGTTGAACCGCGCGGTCAGATCGGTCTGGCTGATGGAAATGGCGTTGCTGGTGTCGCGTACGTAACCACGCGGACCGGTTGGCATGTACTGGCCGACGGGAACGACAATTCGGGCAGCTCCAGTTCCGATCGTGCAGGAAGCCCCGGTCGGAGTCAGGTTGTTCGGCATGCACCAGGTACCCTGGGTGGCGTCGACCGTGGAGACCTGATCCACCTTCTGGTAGCGCGCCAAGCTGCGTAGCGTCACCTGTTCGTTGAAATCGTGCTCGAACACGCCTGTCAGCATGTCCACATCGATTTCCTGCTTGTCCACGTTGTGGTAGCCGTAATAGTTGCTGGAGTCCACGCCGGGCAACGGGCCGTCGTAGAACGCATTACGATAGTAAGGCACACCGTATTGCGGCGTGTTTTCGTCGCTCTGGTGGAAGTAGCTCAGAGTGAAGCGGGTGTCCGAACCCAGGCCGAACGCCACCGACGGCGCGAAGCCCCAGCGCTCGAACTCTTCGTAGTCCCGGCCCGGTACATCGTTCTGATGGGCCATCGCGTTGAGGCGCACGGCGACCCCGTTGTCCAGGTCGAAGTTGCTGTCGGCGGTGACGCGTCCGTAGCCGTCGGTGCCGCCGCCGAGGGTAAAGACATGCGAATCGACTTCTTGCGCGGCCTTGCTGACCAGGTTGATGCTGCCGCCTACGGAACCGGCGCCCGAATAGACCGAGTTGGCGCCATTCACCAGCTCGATCGATTCCAGATTGAAGTTGTCCGTGCGCGTGTACTGCGCGCTGTCGCGCACACCGTCGGTGGTGATGTCGCTGTTGGCGGTGAAGCCGCGCAGGTTGATGCTGTCGCCGTAGCCGCCACCGCCTTCGCCCGCGCCGAAGGTGATGCCGGGCAGGGTGCTGAGCACGTCGCGCAGGCCGATCAGGCCTTGCTGGTCCATCGTCGCCTTGTTGACCACGGTGATGGTCTGGGGGGTATCGAGCAGCGCCTCGGTGTATTTCGGCGAGGAGGGTTTGTCGATCTTGCTTCCCTTGACCTCGACGGCATCCAGCTGCGTGGCGGTCTTGTCGGGCGCCAGATCGGCAAGGGCCGGGGTGGAAATCACCAGCAGCAGGGCGGCGGAAAGGGGGGAGAGGCGCAGCGTGGGGTTCATTCTCGGCTCGATGTATTGGGGCTTTGCCCCGGTCAAGCGACAATGTTAATGAGAATGATTCGCGCTTACAACCATTTCTTTACAATTTCACCTCCACCCGGATGCTTCGATTCCCAGCCGCTTGCGACGCAAACATATGGCGTAGGGCACAGGTATTGATTCGCCAAGAGCTCGGCGGGCAATGCCCGCCCTACACTGGAAATACCCCACGGTTTGTAGCGGCGTCGTTTATTCGCGGTCGTCGCGGGTCCAGAGAGCGCCGTGCTCCTGCTTGACCGGGAATTTGGCTACGCCCGTATAGGCCGGCGCGCACAGCGGCATGCCGTTGCGGACGTCGAAGCGCGCGCCATGCAGCACGCACTCGATGGTGGCTTCCTCCGCATCGAAGCTGCCCGCGGAGAGTTCGAAATCCTCGTGGCTGCATTTGTCTTCCAGCGCGTAATACTCGCCGTCGTAGTTGAACACCACGATCGGCACCGAAGTCACTTCATCCCAGGCGGTCTTCATTTCCCCAGGAAGCAGCTCGCTGACGGCGCAGACGAAGGTCCAGGTCTCGCTCACGCTCCTTCTCCGCCGAAAACCTTCTCCAGTATTTCGAAGCGCAGATCGTCGCGTTTGGGAATGCCAAAACGCTCGTCGCCGTAAGGGAAGGGCTTGGTGATGCCGGTGCGGCGGTAGCCGCGGCGCTCGTAGAAGGCGATCAACTCGTCGCGGATATCGATCACGGTCATGCGCATCGCCGACAGCCGCCACTCTTCGCGCGCGATGCGCTCGGTCTCGGCCAGCAACAGCTTGCCCACGCCGCCGCCCTGCAGGTCGGGTTTGACAGAGAACATGCCGAAGTAGCCGGCGCCGTTTTCCTCGGCCACGTGCGCGCAAGCCAGCAATTGCGCTTCGCGCTCGGCGATGATGATCAAGCTGCGCTCGCGTTCGATGTCCTTGCGCAGCACGGCGGGGTCGATGCGCTGCCCATCCAGCATGTCGGCTTCGGTGGTCCAGCCCTGCTTGCTGGCGTCGCCCCGGTAGGCGGAAGTCACCAGCAGAACCAGGGCGTCTATGTCCGCGAGCGTCGCGGTGCGGAAGGTAAGTTCGGTCATGGCGGAATTTTATCCGCTTTCCGATACGGCGTAGGAGCGATCAGGCCAGCAGGCTGCGCGCCTTCTTCAGCGCGGCCACGAACCGCTCGACTTCGTCGTGCGTGTTGTAGAACGCCAGCGAGGCGCGGCAGGTGGCGGCGACCCCCAGGGATTGCAGCAGGGGATGCGCGCAATGCTGGCCGGAACGGATGGCGACGCCCTCCAGATCCAGCAGGGTGGCCAGGTCGTGCGCGTGCGCGCCTTCGATCAGGAACGAGATCACCGCCGCCTTGCCCGGCGCGCGCCCGAAGATGCGCAGGCCGTCCACCTTCAGCAACTCTTCGGTCGCGTGGGCGAGCAATTCGCCTTCCCGCGCCTCGATATGCGCCATGCCGACCGATTGCAGGTAGTCCACCGCGGCGCCCAGTCCGATGAAGCCGGCGATGTTGGGCGTGCCGGCCTCGAACTTGTGCGGAGCGTCGTTGAACACGGTGCCTTCGAAACTGACCTCGCGGATCATCTCGCCGCCGCCGATGAACGGAGGCATCGCCTGCAGATGCTCGCGCCTGGCCCACAAAGCGCCGGTGCCGGTGGGGCCGCACATCTTGTGGCCGGTGATGGCGTAGAAATCGCAACCGATCGCGGCCACGTCCAGGGCGCGGTGGGGCGCGGCCTGGGAGCCGTCGATGACCGTCACGATGCCGCGTTTGCGGGCCTCGCGGCAGATCTCGCGAACCGGGTTCACGGTGCCCAGCACATTGGAGACATGCGTCAGCGCCAGCAGCTTCACATCGGCGGTCATCGCCGCATGCAGCGCCGGCAAATCCAGGCTTCCGTCCACGGTCAATTCGGCGACCTTGATGCTGGCGCCGGTCCGCTCGGCGACGAGCTGCCACGGCACGATGTTGGCATGGTGCTCCATGCGCGATACCAGAATGGTGTCTCCGGCCTTCAGCCGCGGCAACGCCCACGAATAGGCCACCAGGTTGATCGCGAAGGTGGTGCCGCTGCACAGCACCAGTTCGTTGGCGCGCACGTTGAGGAAGCGGGCCAGCTTGCTGCGCGCGCCTTCGTAGGCGTCGGTCGCTTCGGTGCCCAGGGTATGCACGGCCCGGCTGACGTTGGCGTTATGGCGGCGATAGAAATCGTCCACCGTCTCGATCACCGAAGCCGGCTTCTGGCCGGTGTTGGCGCTGTCCAGGTAGATCAGCGGCTTGCCGTGGACTTCGCGCGCGAGCAGCGGGAAGTCGGAGCGGATGCTTTCCCAATCGGGGCGGGAAGCCGTTGCCGTAGCGGTATGCGGAGCGTTCATGGCTCAGGTCACTCCGGCAGTCGTCAAGGCGTGGTCCAGCTGCGCGGTCAGCAGCGCCGCCACCGTAGCATCGGAGATCTGCATCAGTGGTTCGCGGCAGAACGCAGCGGTGAGCAGTTGTTGCGCCAGGTCCTCCGGCAGGCCGCGCGAGCGCAGATAGAACAAGGCGTTGGCATCCAGGCGGCCCACCGTGGCGCCGTGCGCGGCCTTGACTTCATCGGCGTGGATCTCCAGCACCGGCTGGGTATCTATTTCCGCGCCTTCGGACAACAGCAGGTTCTTGTTGGAAAGCATGGCGTCGCTGCCGTCGGCGCCTTCGCGGATCAATATGCCGCCATGGAAAACGGCGCGGCCGCGGCCGGTGCCCAAGCCGCGCCAGGTCAGTTCGCAGGAGGTGTCGCGTGCGATGTGCTCTATGCCCAGGCGCGTGTCGACATGGCGCTTGCCGCCGGCCAGCAGTACGCCATTGGCGGTCAGCCGCGCGTTGTCGCCTTCCAGGCGCACGTTGAGTTCGTGGCGGGAAAGCGCGGCGCCCAGTTCGAGATCGGTGCGTCGGTATTGGGTGTCGCGGCCGAGCACGGCATCGGTACGCAGGAACGAAGTGGCGCGCTCGCTCTCGTGCTGGATGCGCGCGTGGTCTAGTGCGGCGCCGCGCGCCAGATGCACGTGGGTCAGCGAATTGGCGAAATGCGCGTGCGCGCCGCTGGCCAGATGGTGTTCGACCAGCGAAAGCTTCGCCTCTTCGCGCAGCTCGATGAGATTGCGCAGGTGCCAGGCGCGGTCGGCGCCGTCGTCGGCGCCGATGAAGACCAGATGCAAGGGCTTTGCGGTGTCGACGCCGGCCTCGGCGCGGAGCAGCACGCCTTCGCTGGCCAATGCGGCATTGAGGCGCGCGAAGATCTCGTCGTGGCGTTCGAAGCGGCGGGCCAGGAACCGGGCGGTATCTGTGCCTGCCGCGAGCACTTCGGACAGCAGTTGCAGGCTGACACCGCGCGGTAACTCGTCGGTCGCCGACAGGACCGGAGAATACAGGCCATTGACGAAGACGATGCGTGGCGACGGCATGCCGGCCAGCATTTCGATGCCGATTTCCGGCGCCGACTCCACCATGGCGAAACCGCGCCGCTCCAACGCGCGCAGCGAGGTGTACTTCCACGCCTCGCTGCGCGGGCCGGGCAGGCCGTCGCGCAAGACGTCGTCCAGCACTGCGCGCCGCGCAGCGTCGCCGTGGAAACCGCTGGCGAGCGAGTCGAGGAGGGCGCTCATCAGGCCGCCTTCTCCGGAGTGACCCGGTCTTTCAGCCACGCATAACCATGCGCTTCCAGTTCCAGCGCCAGTTCCGGTCCGCCGCTTTCGACGATACGGCCATCGGACAGCACGTGGACTACGTCCGGCTTGATGTAGTCGAGCAGCCGCTGGTAGTGGGTGATGACCAGGAAGGCGCGGTCCGGCGAGCGCAGCGCGTTGACGCCCTCGGCGACGTTCTTCAGCGCGTCGATGTCCAGGCCGCTGTCGGTTTCGTCCAGGATCGCCAGCTTCGGCTCAAGCACCGCGAGTTGGAAGATCTCGTTGCGCTTTTTCTCGCCGCCGCTGAAACCTTCGTTGACGCCGCGGTGCAGCAGTTCGTCCTTCAGGTGCAGCACCGCCAGTTTTTCGCGCACCAGCTTGAGGAACTGCATCGAATCCAGCTCGCTTTCGCCACGGGCCTTGCGCTGCGCGTTGAGCGCGGCGCGCAGAAAATAGGTGTTGTTGACGCCGGGAATCTCGACCGGGTACTGGAAGGCCAGGAACACGCCAGCGGCGGCGCGTTGTTCCGGCGCCAGATCCAGCAGGTCGTTTCCTCGATAGGTCACCGAGCCCTCGGTGACTTCGTAGCCTTCGCGCCCCGCCAGGATGTTGCCCAACGTGGACTTGCCGGCGCCGTTGGGACCCATCAGCGCGTGTACTTGGCCGGGTTTCACTTCCAGCGAGAGGCCTTTGAGGATTTCTTTGCCGGCGACGCGGGCGTGGAGGTTTTCTATTTTCAGCATTTCGGTTTCCAGTGATTGAGCCCCTCTCCCAGCGGGAGAGGGGTTGGGGTGAGGGTTCGGCGAAGTCCATGACGGTTCGGACGCCGCTGGCTTCTTCGTACCCTCATCCGCCCTTCGGGCACCTTCTCCCGCAGGAGAAGGGAACAACAACGTCAACCCACCGAGCCCTCAAGGCTCACTTCCAGCAGTTTCTTCGCCTCCACCGCGAACTCCATCGGCAGCTCGCGGAACACCTGCTTGCAAAAGCCATCGACGATCAGCGAGACCGCATCTTCCTGGCTGATGCCGCGTGCACGGCAATAGAACATCTGGTCGTCGGAGATCTTGGAAGTGGTCGCTTCGTGTTCGACGATGGCGTCGGGGTGCTTCACTTCGATGTAGGGGAAGGTGTGGGCGCCGCACTTCTTGCCGATCAGCAGGCTGTCGCATTGGGTGTAGTTGCGCGCGCCGGCGGCGGATTTCTCCACCTTGACCAGGCCGCGGTAGCTGTTCTGTCCGCGGCCGGCGCTGATGCCCTTGCTGACGATCTTCGACTTGGTGTTCTTGCCGATGTGGATCATCTTGGTGCCGGTGTCGGCCTGCTGGCGGTGGTGGGTGAGGGCGACGGAATGGAATTCGCCGGTCGAGTCGTCGCCCAACAGCACGCAGCTGGGGTATTTCCAGGTGATGGCCGAACCGGTTTCCACCTGCGTCCAGCTGACCTTGCTGCGCGCGCCACGGCATTCGGCGCGCTTGGTGACGAAGTTGTAGATGCCGCCCTTGCCGTTTTCGTCGCCGGGGTACCAGTTCTGCACGGTGGAGTATTTGATTTCCGCGTCTTCCAGCGCCACCAGCTCCACCACCGCGGCGTGCAGCTGGTTCTCGTCGCGCATGGGCGCGGTGCAGCCTTCCAGATAGGACACGTACGATTTGTCCTCGGCGATGATCAGCGTGCGCTCGAACTGGCCGGTGTGGCCGGAGTTGATGCGGAAATAAGTGCTCAGTTCCATCGGGCAGCGCACGCCCTTGGGGATGAACACGAAGCTGCCGTCGGAGAACACCGCGGCGTTGAGCGCGGCGAAATAGTTGTCGCCGGTCGGCACTACGCTGCCCAGGTACTGTTTCACCAGTTCCGGGTGTTCGCGCACGGCTTCGCTCATGGAGCAGAAGATGATGCCCTTCTCGGCCAGTTCCTTGCGGAAGGTGGTGCCCACGGAGACCGAATCGAATACCGCATCCACCGCCACGCCCGCCAGCTTGGCGCGCTCGTGCAGCGGTACGCCCAGCTTGTCGTAGGTGTCCAGCAGTTCCTGCGGCACTTCGTCCAGCGAGGCGTATTTGGCCTTTGGCGCGGAGTAGTAGCTGACCGACTGCAGGTCGATCGGGGCGATGTTCAACTTCGCCCAATGCGGCACCGGCATGGTCAGCCAGTGGCGATAGGCGGCCAGCCGCCAGTCGGTCATCCACTGCGGCTCCTGTTTCTTGACCGACAGAGCGCGAACCACGTCCTCGCTCAGGCCGGGCTCGAAGCTGTCGGACTCGATATCGGTAATGAAGCCGGCGTCGTAGCGGCGGCCAAGCTGCTCGACGATTTCGGCGTTCTTTGCCGGGATCGCCTTGGTGGGGGTTGCCTGATTAAGGCCTGCCTGGTTAGGGGCTGCTTCGGTGGCCACGGGGCTGCCTGCGTTCTTAACTGGTGGCGACGTGCACGGCGATGGAGCGTCGCGTGGCGTCGGTGGAGGAGGAAGAGAGCGGTTTCAGCATCTGCGCCAGGGTCACGCCGCGCAGGGCATCGGCGACCACGTCGTTGATCAGCCGCCAGTTGGCGCGCACGCCGCACTGGTGGGCGATGCCGCAATGGCTCTCGTGCTGGCTGCACTCGGTCATCGCCAACGGCCCTTCCATGGCCTCGACGATCTCGATCAGGGTGATTTCGGCGGCGTCGCGGCTGAGGCGGTAGCCGCCGTGCACGCCACGCAAGCTGGTGACCAGCCCGGCCTGGGCCAGGGGCTTGAGCAGCTTGCTGACGGTAGGGGCTTCCAGCCCGGCGGTTTCGGCCAGATCGGCCGCGCTCAGCACGTCGGCCGGCCGCGCGGCGAGCACGGTCAGCACGACGGTGGCGTAATCGGTGAGCTTGGTGACGCGGAGCATGGCGAGGGCGGATTCCAAAAGCGTACCGAAATTGTACGCTTTATGGTCCGCCCGGCCAAGCCGGGGTTGTTCAGGGAAGCGAGGCGGTTTTGGCGGCCTGTGCGTCGGGCTTGGCGCCTTCCGCTGGAGCGGCGGGCAGCACCAGCTGGAAGTAGGGTGGCGGCGGTTGCTGGCCAGGCGGCAGATAGGCCGGCGCGGCCTGTCCGGCCTGGCCCAGGGAAGCGATGAAGCGGTACAGGGCGCGACGGTCTTCTTCGGATAGCTCGCGGACCGTGAAGTCGGGCATGGGCGGACGGGTGTGGAAGGCGCCGCTGTAAGCCAGCCATTGGGCCTCGCTCATCTTCGACAGGCTCAGGCGCAAATTGCTGGCGTAGGTGGTGCCCCAAGGGCCCATGAATCCCTGGTTCGAGCCGGTCAGCCATTGCTCCTTCGGCAGTTTGCCGCCGCTGGGCGCGTAGCCGGGCGTGTGGCAGTCGTTGCATCCACCCACCTTCACCAGGTATTCGCCCTTGGCCAGCAGGTCGACAGCGGGTTCGACGACGCCCTTGGGGGCAGCGGCGGGCTGGCAAGCCGTCAGCAAGGGAAAAAGGAAAACCAACAGGGAAATACCGGCTCGCATGATGCATGGGCTCCGTTCGGGGATGCCATCAGAACGCAGCAACCGACCCGCACAGGACAACCCCGCGCGTCCATGCATGGCGATCAAGCGCCGCGCAGGCGACAATGGGGGCAACCCACGTTGGAACTACCCATGCCCCGCAAGATCGAAGCCCGCAAGTCCGACATCCACGGCAACGGCGTTTTCGCCATCGCCAATATCAAGAAGGGCGAACAAGTCGTCGAATACAAAGGCAAGCGCCGCACCCATGCCGAAGTGGACAAGGACGATACCGGCGACGTCGAATCCGGCCACACCTTCCTTTTCACGCTCAACGACGAATACGTCATCGATGCCAACCACAAGGGCAACAAGGCGCGCTGGATAAACCACAGCTGCGATCCCAACTGCGAGGCTGTGATCGACGAACACGAAGGCAAGAACCGCAAGAAGGACCGCGTGCTGATCGAGGCGATCCGCAACATCAAGCCGGGCGAAGAGCTGACCTACAACTACGGCATAACCCTGGACGAACCGCACACCGCGCGCCTGAAGAAGATCTGGGAATGCCGATGCGGGTCGAAGAAGTGCACGGGGACGATGCTGCAGCCCAAGCGCAAGGCCGCAACCGCCGAAAAGTGAACGCATCGGACGCAAGTACGATGTTGTAACGCGCCGATTGCGACACTATGGCGGTCACCCCCCACACCTCCAGGAGTCGATACATGGGTTCCCCCATCGAAGGTAAGGTCGCTGTCGTCACCGGCGCGGCCAGCGGCATAGGCAAGGAAATCGCGCACACCCTGGCCAGGGCCGGCGCCAAGGTCGCCATCGCCGATCTCAATCTGGCCGGCGCGCAGGCCGTCGCCGACGAGATCATCCTGGCTGGCGGTACGGCGATGGGTCTGGCGATGGACGTCACCGACGAGGCCGCGGTCAACGCAGGCATCGCCCACGCGGTCGAGCAGTTGGGTCCGGTCGATATTCTGATTTCCAACGCCGGCATCCAGATCATCAATGCGATCGAGGATTACGCCTACTCCGACTGGAAGAAGATGCTGGCCATCCACCTGGACGGCGCTTTCCTGACCACCAAGGCGGTGCTGCCGCACATGTACCAGGGCGACCGTGGCGGCGTGGTGATCTACATGGGCTCGGTGCACTCGCACGAAGCCTCGCCGCTGAAGTCGGCCTACGTGACCGCCAAGCACGGGCTGCTGGGCCTGGCGCGGGTGCTGGCGAAGGAAGGCGGCAAGCACGGCGTGCGCGCCAACGTGGTCTGTCCCGGTTTCGTACGCACCCCGCTGGTGGAGAAGCAGATTCCCGAACAGGCCAAGACCCTGGGCATCAGCGAGGAAGACGTGGTCAAGAAGGTGATGCTGGGCCAGACCGTCGACGGCATCTTCACCACGGTGGAGGACGTGGCGCAGACGGTGAAGTTCCTGTGCGAATTCCCCAGCAATGCGCTGACCGGGCAGAGCGTGGTGGTCAGCCACGGCTGGTACATGCAGTGAGCCGGGAAGTCTCCGCTCTGTTTTTCAGACAATAAAGCTTTATGGATCTCCGTTCGTGGTGAGCCTGTCGAACCACGCTTTTCGAGCGGAAAACCAGTTGTCGTGAACTGAAGGATGTCGCCAAGGGCGTGGTTCGACAAGCTCACCACGAACGATATTCGACAGGCTCACCGCGAACGGGATATTGGAGTACAGGCATGGCAACTCGACGTGCGAAGACTGCGACCAGACAGGTAGCCGGGGAGCCGCAAAAATCGAATATCAAGCCTGCGTCGGTGCGCGGACGCGGGAAGAAAACGGCAGCTGCTCCGCCGCAGAACGTCGCTCTGGTCCTGCAGGGCGGCGGCGCACTGGGCGCCTATCAGGCGGGCATTTACCAGGGCCTGCATGAAGCGGGCATCGTGCCGAACTGGATCGCCGGCATTTCCATCGGTGCGTTCAACACCGCGTTGATCGCCGGCAATCCGCCGGAGCGCCGCATGGACGCGTTACGCGAATTCTGGGAGACCATTTCCCAGCCGTACCTGCTGCCGGCGACGACGCTGGGACAGGAAGCGCGCTTCGCCCAGATCGATGAAGACTCGCGCGCCTGGCTCGACGTCTGGGAAGCCTGGCGGGCGCTGGTGGAAGGGCAGCGCGGTTTCTACCAGCCGCGCAGCTGGTTCGGCGAGGATCCTTTCGCCGCGCCCGGCCCCTCCGGCGCCAGTTTCTACACCACCCGGCCGATGGTGGAGACGCTGGAGCGCATGGTCGATTTCGACCGGCTCAACGACGGTGGCATCCGGGTTTCGGTAGGCGCGGTGGACGTGGCCAGCGGCAACCTGGAATATTTCGACAACGCGCACATGCGCCTGGACGCGCGGCACATCCTGGCCTCGGGCGCGTTGCCGCCGGCTTTTCCGGCGGTCGAGATAGACGGGCGTTATTTCTGGGATGGCGGGTTGGTTTCCAACACGCCGCTGTCGCAGGTGTTCGATTCGGAGCCGCGCCGCGATTCCCTGATTTTCCAGGTGGATCTGTGGAGCGCGCGCGGTGAGCTGCCGCAGAACCTGTTGGACGTGGCCGAGCGCGAGAAGGAAATCCAGTATTCCAGCCGCACCCGCACCATCACCGACATGCAGCGCGTCGGCCAGCATTACCGGCGCTTGCTGCGCGAACTGCTGGAAGAAATCCCCGCCGAAGTGCGCGAGAACAATCCATGGTGCCAGCGCGCCGAGCAATTGGCTTGCAATCGCCGCTACAGCCTCATCCACCTCATTTACCGCGACCGCGCGCACTTCGGCCATTTCAAGGACTATCAGTTCGGCCGGGTTGCCATGCGCGAGCATTGGCAATCCGGACTGGCCGACATCGGCCGCGCGCTCGCGCATCCCGAATGGCTGGAGCTGCCCAAGGGCGAGAACGCCTTCGTCACCCACGACGCCACGGCCTGACCCTCTTCTCCTGCGTGATGCGGGAAGAGGAGAAAAGGTTGCAATGACTAACGGGAGAGGCACGCCATTGGCGGCCCCTCTAACCTGCGCGCCTCGACGGGAGGAATCGATGCGCAGATTAGTGGCCTTGGGGTTGTTGGCATGGGCGATGCCAGCCATGGCGGTGGAGATCGATGGCCGGATCGACCCGCAGGAGTGGGCCGGGGCCCAGCATGTGGATGATTTCCGCATGACCCAGCCGCTGACCCGCACGCCGGGATCGCAACCGACCGAAGCCTGGATCCTGGCCACGCCCGAAGGGCTGGCGATCGGCTTCCGCAATACGCAGCCGGCCGGCGTGCCGCGCACCCGCCAGCGCGTGCAGCGCGACTTCGACGAACAGGTGGACCGGGTCAACCTGATGGTGGATTTCGACGGCGACGGCCGCACCGGCTACAACTTCACGGTGTCCTCGACCGGCGGCATCGCCGATGCGGTGATCAGCAACGAGAACAGCTTCAACGACGATTGGGACGGCAATTGGCGGCACGCGGTCGGCGAAGACGCCGACAGCTGGTCCGTGGAGATGCTGATCCCCTGGTACATCGCGCCGATGCGCAAGGCCGACGGCGACAAGCGTACGTTGAAGATCTACCTGGATCGCGTGATCGGCTCCACCGGCGAGCGTTCGGCGTGGCCCGCGGCCAGCTTCGAGGTTCCGCGTTTCATGTCGGATTTCGTCGCGGTGGAGGTGGCGCAATACAGTCAGTCGTTGCTGACGGTCACTCCCTACGTGTCCGGCCTGTACGACAATGTGCGCCGGGGCAGCGACTTCGACGGCGGCGCCGATATCTTCTGGAAGCCGAACGGCCAGTTCCAGATGACGGCGACGATCAATCCCGATTTCGGTCAAGTGGAAAGCGACGACCTGGTGGTCAACTTCGGCGCCACCGAAACCTTCGTCAGCGACAAGCGGCCGTTCTTCACCGAAAACCAGGGCCTGTTCGAATACACCACGCCTTCGGACTTCAGCCAGCTGCTTTACACGCGCCGTGTCGGCGGCCCGGCCGACGATGGCGACGGCTCCGGCGACATCACCGCCGCGGTCAAGGTCAACGGCAGTTTGGGCGCCACCAAGTACGGCGTGTTCTTCGCCGACGAGGCCGATGCCGCTGGGCGCTCGTTCGGTGCCTTGCGCCTGGTGCGCGACTTCGGCAGCCAGAACCTGGGCATGATGCTGACCCGGGTGGATCGGCCGTATCTGGACCGCGAGGCCACCGTGCTGGGCGTGGACCACAACTGGCGGCCCAATCAGCGTTGGAACGTGCAGACTCGTGTGTTCGGCAGCCAGATCGAAGCGTCGGGCGAAACCACGCGCGATCTGGGCGGCACGCTCTGGGCCGATTACCAAATGGACCATGGGTGGCGCCAGCAATGGATCGCGATGCATTTCGGCAGCGACCTGCAGATCAACGACGCCGGCTACCTGTCGCGCAACAGCACCAACTATCTGCATTGGGAAGTGCGCAAGCGTTTTGCCGACCAACCGGAAAGTTCGCGCTATTCGTCCAAGGAATGGCGTTGGCGGGCCAGCAGCAGCCACAACGACCATGGCGAAAAACTCAACGACCAGTTCCGCGTCAGCCGCGAAGGCCGGTTGCGAGACGGCAGCTACGAATACGCGCAGATCAACATCAATGGCGCAGGCGTCGACGACCTGATCACCCGCGGCCACGGTTCGGTCAAGCGGCCGAACAACTTCAATGCGTTCTTCGAGTACGAGCGGCCGCGCAAGGGAAACTGGGGGCACGATCTGGAAATGGAACTGTATTCCGGCGGACTGGCCGGCAATTCCAAGATCGGCTACAGCCTGCAGTACGAGCCCACCTATTTCATCAGCGACGCTTTCCGCGTGACCGCGGGAATCTACGCCGACCACACGCCCGACTGGTTGGTGTGGAACCGCAACAGCAATCTATTGGGCAGTTACGACGGGCGGGAGGTCCATCTCAACGCCGGGCTCGACTGGACCATCGGCAACAAGCAGGAATTGCGGGTCAAGCTGCAGGCGATCGCGCTGGATGCGAACGTGCGCCAGACCTACTTCGTGGATGGGGCGGGGAACGCCATCGTCAGCGCCGACAAGGTGGATGATTTCAGCGTGAAGAACCTGGGTTTCCAGATCCGCTACCGCTACGAACTGGCGCCGTTGTCCTACCTGTACATCGTCTACGGTCGGGGCGGGTATCGCCAGGACGGGTATTCGGAAGATACGGGCGAATTGCTGGGCGACAGTTTCGATCTGCGCGACGACGAACAGCTGCTGGTGAAATTGTCGTACCGCTTCGAAATATGAAACGGAGCGGCGACCTATCGGAGATCGACTTCGCCAAGAGCCTCTGAACAATTCGGATGTCATCCCGAGCGCAGCGAGGGATCTGCTTGGGCCGCGTGAGGTGAAGCAGATCCCTCGCTGCGCTCGGGATGACAGGAACGGGGTTGTTCAGACTTCGCTGGCCGATCACTGCGTTATACGTTGCATCTCTGCCGAAGCCAGGTGCCAGCGCCGCTGCTCGTCGCTGGCGCCATCGGCGACCACGGCACGAAGGGTGAAGCGGCCGCGGTAACGGCGTTCGCTGCCATCGCGCTGAAGCGCGCTCAGTTCCACCGGCACCTGGATATAGCGCGAACCGGCAGCGCCTTCCTCGTCGGTGGGTTCGCCCACGGCGGCACGTACGGACTTGGTATTGGCGTAACCGCCGCTGAAATGTTCGAAAGTCTGTCCGCTGGCAGCACCGTCATCGCTCCAGAGCGCATAGGCTTTCGCATGGTCGCCGGCATCGATGGCGGCGTAATAGTCCACGACTACCTGCCGGGCCGCGGCGGGCGTGGCCGCGTCGCCGGTTTCTACCGCAATCGCCGGAGTCGTTTCAGTCGCGGGCGCCGGGGAGGGCGCTGCTGTTTCCTGTTGCGCGGGCATCGACGTGGGAGCAGCCGGCTCGGTTCGCGCGCACGCCGTCACGCACGCGCACAGGCTCAGCGCGAGGAAAAGCGCATCAGTCCTGCGCATCGCTCAAGTCCGGCATGCCTACGGGTTGGTTGAAACGCACCACAATATGGCCGTTCTCGATGCGCGCCGATTCCACTTTCACGCTGCCGAAATTCGCGAGCAGGGCGGGGTCGAGCTTGTAGAGAGGTTCTTTGCGGGCGTAATCGGCCAGCCACAGGTTGAGCAGTACGCGGGTCTGCTCGTCCACGCGCTGGTCCGGCGAAGCGGGTCGCACGTCGTCGACGGTGGGCTGGTCCAGGTACAGCGCATAGTCCTGCGGGTCGTAGCGCAGGCCGCTGCTCATCTCGATGCGTCCCACCGGCGTATCGCTGCCGCCGGCTGATGCGGCGCTGGCCATGAACGCCATCAGCAGGCGTTCCCCCGATGCGGGAATGGTGAGTCTGGGGTCGCGGGCGGTCAGGGTGAACAGGCCGCCCAAGGCTTCGTATTGGCGCGGGAAAGCGCTGTCCAGGTATTGCTGCACCTGCGGCGCGGCGACGCTTATTTCGTTGCTTGGCGCTTGCGCCATCGCCGGCGCGCTGGCCAGCAGGAGCGTCAGCCAAGCTGCCTTGAAGTAGGTGCCAAGGGGGAAAGTCATTGCGGGTTTTCCTGGAGCGGGCGATGGACAGTACGCACCATAGCTTCGCCGAGTGAACGCAGCTTCAACCCAGGACGGGCGCCTGGGCGCGAAGGCGATTTCCCGGCCGTCTCCGTCCACGTCTTGCCTGCCGTGCGCGGTCATTCTAGATATCTGGATGGCGTTGCTTGCGTTCTGCGGTGTAGTGCCACCAGGGGCGCGCAGGCTCGCCTTGCATGAAGCGCGCCGCGCTGATGAAAGTGTCCAGTACGCAGGGGTCGTGGCGCGTGCCGGTGATTCTGCACAGGCGCTGGTACAGGGCGAAGGGATCGGCATCGGACAGCTGGGCCGGCCGGGTAATGCCCAGGATCTTGAAGTCTTCGACCATCGCCGGGCCGATGTTGGGTATGTGCTGCAGCTTGACGGCTTCGGAAGCGACTTTTGCTTTCATCGACGAATGCTCCGGTGTCCTGCGGCGATCAGTTTGCGCCCAACAGCAACTTGCAGCCATAGATCGCTTGTTGCGCCTTGGGAATATCGGCGATGCGGTGGTATCGATAGCCGCCTTTGACCATCCCCATGGTGATTTCCTGTTCCACGTAGACGATCTCGCCCGCCGCGACATTCACCTCCAGGTATTCGGGGCATTTCTTGTCGCCGCTGAGAAGGTGCGTGCCCGGTTCCACTTCCAGCCGGTAGAAACGGAGCCCGCGGGTCTGGCCCACCGGCTTTCCGTCCAGCACCACGTTCAAGCCGACCAGCAGTCCTACCAATTGTTTGCGGTACACGTAGATGACGCCCTTGCCCGGCGATGGAGCGAACTGCAGCGCGGCCTGTTTCTGCGCCTCGCTGGCGACTTGGGTCGACTTGTTCTTGAAGGCCAGCAGCCAGACCACATAGGCCAGGAACGCCAGCAGGATCGCAATGCATCCGATCATCAGCCAGCGTTCGCTTCCCGACCCGCGCGCCATGAAAATAAGTACGAAGCCGCCCACAGCGCCGACCAGCGACAGGGCGAGGTATTTGGGTAGGGAAGCGCGCCCCAGGTTCATAGCGGATCCTTGCCGATGCTGTAGGCGGCAAGGATATAGGACGCGGCGTGTGCCGGGCTAGGCGGCGGTGTTCAGCTGCTTCAGGCCTTTGATGAACTCGCCCATGTGCGGCCGCAGCGGCGCGAACACATCGTCGGCGTCGTTGCGGTGATTCAGCATCAAGCCGCTGAGCAGTTTGGTGCCCACGATCAGGGCGGCGCGTTCGTCGCCGCTGAAGCCGCGTTGCTGCTGCATCGTTTCGAGAATGCGCATCCAGTCGTCATGGCAGCTGTGTTCGAACTCGATCGTGCAGCGGCCCAGGCATTGCAGGCCGTCGCTCTCGACGGGGGTGACGGTGATGCGGTAGCGGTGGGAGTTGTTGGCCATGGCACGGACTTCGGTAGCGCGGAAATGCCCAGACAAGATAGGTGCGCCGCCGCCGCGCAACGAGTCCCCCGACCGCGATGGACTGTTCCACCGGGTCGCCCTGCGGTTTAGCGGGCATACGCCTTCAGCAGGGGCAGCGGGTCGCGGGCGCCGTCTTTTCCATACACGCCGTAGTGCAGGTGGGGCGGCGTTCCGCGCGCATTGCCGGTGGTGCCCACCTTGCCCAAAGGATCGCCTGGCGCGACCAGATCGCCGGTTTCCAATCCTTCCCGCCAATCGTCCAGGTGCGCGTAGTAATGCCGTTCGCCTCCGGGGCCGAACACCCAGACCTGTTTGCCGCCCAGCCCGCCCTCGCGCACCGACACCACGATGCCCCGCGTCGCGCTGAGCACCGGCGTGCCGCGGGGGGCGAAGACATCCACGCCGGCATGGGTGCGGTCGCGTCCGCGCGGCGCGCCGAAGGTGTCGGCGATGCGTGAGGCGCGCACGCCCTGGACGGGCGGCGCCAGCGCGGCCGACGGAGGCATCCGCGACAGTTCCCATAGTGCGCGCGGTTTGGACATGAAGGGCTGCTGCCACGACCAGAACGCGATCCAGGCCGCAAGCAGAATAAAAACGCTCCATGCGAAAAGCCGCTTGGCCGCACTTGCAGGGCTACGGCTCGGTCGCGATGCGGCCATGGCGGCGGGTTCAGGCCTGCCTGATCTGCTGTTCCAGTCTCAGCTTCAAGGCGTCGTCCAGCTTCAGCTGGCGCGCCAGTTCGTCCAGGTAAGCGCGTTCCATGAAGTTCTGCTCATCGGCTGCCATCAGGCTGGCGAGGTACATTTCGGAAGCGATTTCCGGGGTGCTGGCGGCGCGCGCGACTTCGGCAGGGTCCAGCGGCTTCTCCAGTTCCGCGTGCAGCCATTGCTGCAGTTCGGCGTCCTGGTTGACGCGGGTGAACTCGCCCTCGATCACCTGGCGTTCGCGCGCATCGATATGGCCATCGGCCTTGGCGGCGGCCACCAGCGCCTTGAGGATCGCTTGGCTGTGCAATTCGACTTGCGGCGGCGGCAGGCGGTCGACCGTCTGCGGCTCCGCCGAGGCGCTGGAGCCGCCCTGCTGCTGTTTGTAGTCGCCATAGGCCTTGTAGGCCATCACTCCGATCGCGGCCAGTCCGCCATAAGTGGCCAGCTTGCGCGTGGTCTTGTTCTTGCCCAGCAACAGGCCGAGCGCGCCGCCGGCCAGGGCGCCTTTGCCGAAATCGGCATTGAGCATGCCGCCCAGGCCGCCTTGTGCGGGCGCAGCACCGGTTGCGTTGCCGCTGCCTTGCGCGGATTTGAGCAGATGGTCGAGAAAGCCCTGAATCTTCATTCCGTGCGGTTCCTGAGTAGGGGTCGGTCTTTTATAACTGCGGCCGCATTCGCGGATCGTCAAGCGTGACCAATGGCATGGAGTTGTCGGCGCGAATTCGAAAGGCGCTATGTGGCCGACGTGCAGCGAGGCAGTCGGGGGCGTAGCCCCGACCTACGTTGCGGATTTTTCGTGCGCCAGAAACGACTCGGGACGGCAATGCCGTCCCGAGCGGGTACTGCGTGGAGCGCTGCGATCAGGCAGCGGCGTCCTTCAGCTTCTTCAGCGGGCGAACCTTGACCTTCACCGAAGCGGGCTTGGCGGCGAACCACTGCTCTTCCTTGGTGAACGGGTTGATGCCCTTGCGCTTCGGCTTGGCCGGCACGTTGACGGCGGTGATCTTCAGCAGGCCGGGCAGGGTGAACGAACCTGCGCCCTTCTTGCTGATCGAACCGGCGACCGCATGTTCCAGCGACGCCAGGATGGCGCGGACGTCCTTCGCAGCGACGCTAGCGGCTTCGGCGAGGTGTGCTACCAGACCGGACTTGCTCAGAGCTTCCTTGATGGGCTTGGGTGCTGCCGGCTTAGCGGCGGCTTTCTTCGGGGCGGCCTTCTTGGGCGCGGCTTTTTTCTTGCTCGTTGCCATAAATGTCCTGTTTTACAGTCAATAGGTGGGTAATCGGGCCGACCACGTCGGCATGGGCAATGTAGGGCAATTATTCGGCTACGCCAATACCAAAAGCATAAAAAACACCCTTTTTCATGTATTTTTTTGCGATGAACTGATAACCGGCCGGCTTCGGCGGCAAGTTTTGTGTGAGAGACGGCAAGTATGCGGTTGCAGCATTGCGGGTATTGACGATGGAATCGAAGTCGCTCTGAGCGCCTACAGGGCCTCGACTCAGCTCTGGGAACAGTCGGGCAGATAGCGCTTGAGGTCCGGATCGCCGGAAGTCCTGCATCGCCAACGTACCTGGTAGGTGTCGGAATCGGCCTGGGGAATGAGCTGGAACAGGGTGCCCTCGGCGAAGTTGCCATCGAAGGTAACCGTGATGGTTCCGTGATCGCCGACGGAGATGTCGCGTATGGCACCCCCCGCCTTCTCGTTGACCTGCTGCAGGCCAGCATCGGATGCCTTGGCGGGCCATTTGCCATTGCTCATGAAGGATTCGGTCAGCGCCACCTTGTACATCTGGGTCTGCGCGATGGCTTCGACCGCCATACGGCGCTTGTTCTGGTCCGCAGCCTGCGCTTCGAATGCCTGCTGGGCGCTGTCGATGCTTTGCTTGACCGAGGCATCGACGCTGGCCGTGATTTTCTTCGCTTGCTCGGCCGCCTGTGAAAAATTCACAGTGGTTGCCTCGGCGCGCTTGGCTTCGCGGGGCTGGACTATGAAGTGGTCGTACAGGAACAGGGCCAGGCCTATGCCGAGAAGCGTGCCGAACAGGGAGATCGCCAACTGCTTCATGGAAAGCCTTTCGGAGCGAGGAAGGTTTAAAGCTATCAGGATTTCAATCACTGGTAGCCCGGGCGGAGCGCGGCGATGCCCGGGGCTTTTCCTCGCCATCGCAGAGCCCCCGGGTATCGCCGCGCTCCACCCGGGCTACGCTTCTTAGGCTATCAAGAAGCGGGCGCTTCAGTCCTCCTCGTGCTTAGGTTTGTAGGACTCCACCAGCTTCTGCTGCACATTCCCCGGCACCGGCTCGTAATGGCTGAAATCCAGGCGGTAGCGGCCCTTGCCGGCGGTTACGGATTTCAGTTCCGCCGCGTAGCCTTCCAGTTCCGACAATGGCACTTGCGCTTTCACCACGATCTCCCCACGTGCCGTGTCGGTGCCGTTGATGCGCGCGCGCTTGGACGAAAGACCGCCGGTGATATCGCCCACCTGGGCTTCGGGCGCGCTGACCTCCAGGTCCACGATGGGTTCCAGCACTTGCGGCCGCGCCTTGCCGATGGCGTCCAGAAACGCTTTTTTGCCGGCGGCGACGAAGGCGATCTCCTTGCTGTCAACCGCATGGTGCTTGCCGTCGTAGACGGTTACGCGCACATCCTGGATGGGGTAGCCGGCAAGGGCGCCGCCCTGCAGCACCTGGCGCACGCCTTTTTCGACTGCCGGCAGGTACTGGCCGGGGATGGTTCCGCCTTTGACCGCATCGACGAACTCGAAGCCGCCGCCGCGCGGCAGCGGTTCGATGCGCAGGAAGACTTCGCCGAACTGGCCCGCGCCGCCGGTCTGTTTCTTGTGCCGGTGATGGCCTTCGGCGGCTATTCCTATCGTTTCGCGGTAGGCGATGCGCGGCGGCCGCGAAGTGACTTCCACGCCGTGCCGCTCCTTCAGCCTGTCCAGGTTGACGCGAAGGTGCAGGTCCGACAGGCCGCGGATCACGGTCTCGTTGGTTTCCGATTCGTGTTCGACGCGGAAACACGGGTCTTCTTCCGCCAGTCTGTGCAGGGCGGTGGCGAGTTTCTGTTCCTGGCCCTTGCGGGTCGCTTCGATGGCCAGCCCGAACATCGGTTTGGGGAAGGCGAGCGGGGCCAGGCGGATTTCGTCTTCGTCGTGGCTGTCGTGCAGCACCGCGTCGAAATGCAGGTCCTCGATCTTGGCCACCGCGGCGATGTCGCCGGGGATGGCTTCGTCGATCTCCACATGGTCCTTGCCCTTGATCTTGTACAGGTGCGCGACCTTGAAAGGCTTGCGGCCATCGTCCACGAACAACTGCGTGTCCCTGCGCACGGTGCCCTGGTACACGCGGAAGATGCCCAGCTTGCCCACGAAGGGATCGTTGACGATCTTGAAGACATCGGCGATGACGTGCGCGTCGGGGTCGGGCTTGGCCTCGATCGACGCCGCGTTGTCGCCGCTGCCTTTGACGAACGGCGGCGGATTGCCCTCGCCAGGGTGCGGGAACAGTTTCTCGGCGATGTCCAGCAGTTCCCTGACGCCGACGCCGCTGCGCGCCGACACGAAGCACACCGGCACCAGATGCCCTTCGCGCAGGCACTGCTCGAAGGCATCGTGCAGTTCCTCGCCCTTCAGTCCGGATTCGCCCTGGTCCAGATAGCGGTCCATCACCGTCTCGTTCACTTCGACCACCTGGTCGATGATCTTCTGGTGCCAGGCGGCGACCGGGCCCAGGTTGCTGTCGCCGGAGGGTTTCCAGAAACAGTCGACCACGCGCTTGCCGCCTTCGGCCGGGAGATTGAGGGGCAGCACCTCGGGACCGAAGGTCTCGCGCAGGTTGTCCAGCAGGGCGCCGAGCTTGGCGCCGGGATGATCGATCTTGTTGATCAGGATCACCCGGCAAAGGTTGCGCGCCTTGGCGTGCTCCATCATGCGGCGCGTGCCGTAGCCGACGCCGGTGTCGGCATCCACCACTATCGCCACGGTTTCCACCGCGGCCAATGCCGACAGGGTGGGGCCGCGGAAATCCGGGTAGCCGGGGGTGTCGATCAGATTGACATGGATGTCCGAGTGATCCGTGCTGGCGATGGCGCTGTCCATGGAGTGGCCGCGGTCTTTTTCCATCGGATCGTGATCGGACACAGTGCTGCCGCGTTCTATCGTGCCTGCCGTCTGCAGGGCGCCGCCGGCATGCAGCAGGGCTTCGAACAAAGTGGTTTTGCCGGCGCCGGGGTGGCCTGCCAAGGCCACGTTGCGGATTTGCGCTGTCGAATAAGGCATGAGGCCGTTCCTCCCAAAGGTTGTGGAGTAAAGGGCCGTCATGGCAGTCCGGGCCGAGCGTCCTGGACGAGGGAGGAGCGTGACGCCCGGCGGGCGGTCATGGCGGGCGGCCAGCATTGCGGCAGCGCGCTGGGCGGTCAAGTCGCACTGCGGTACGGCCCGTAAACAGGGCCGGGTGTAAGCTTCGCGCTCCCCCAACCCAGGAGTACGAAATGGCAGCCTTGAAACGATTCGCCGACGCGGCATGGAGCGGCGACCTGATGTCCGGAAAAGGCAACCTGAGCACGCCGCAGAGCGGATTGTTCGCCGCGCAGAATTACTCCTTCAAGACGCGCTTCGGTGACGAGAAGGGCACCAACCCGGAAGAATTGCTGGCCGCCGCGCATGCCGGCTGCTTCACCATGGCGCTTTCGGCGGTGCTGGGGAAGGAAGGCTTCACCGCCGACAGCATCAACACGCGCGCCGAAGTTTCGATGGAACCCGGCGCCGATCCGGGCCCGACCGTGACCGGAGTGAAGCTGGTCATGTCGGCGAAAGTGCCGGGCATCGACGCCGCCAAATTCGACGAGATCGCGCATGCGGCAAAGGCGGGCTGCGTTGTTTCGCGCGCGCTGGCCGTACCGGTGACCCTGGAAGCGACCTTGGTTGAGTGACTGGAACGCTTTGTTGATCCACGGCGCCGGCGGCGGCGCCTGGGAATGGAACCGGTGGCGCGGCGTGCTGGAGGCGCACGCCATTGCGGCGCAGGTTTTGGAGTTGCGGCCCGCAACGCACGGATTGGCCGCTACCGCACTGCAGGACTACGCGGAACAGGTACGGTCGGCGCTGCAGGATTTGCAGCGCCCGCGCGTATTGGTAGGCGCCAGCCTGGGCGGATTGCTGGCCGCGATGTGCGCCGGCACCGCGGACGCCTTGGTACTGGTCAATCCATTGCCGCCTGCGCCATGGCACAGGCGGCTGGCTGCGCGCTCATGGGATCCGGTGGTTCCCTGGCAACGCAACGCGCGGCTGCATTCCACCCGTCGGGCGATGCAGGACGCGGACGACGCGAGCGCATTGTGGGCTTTCCGTCGGTGGCGCGACGAATCGGGCCAGGCGCTGAGCCAGGCGCATGCGGGCGTGGAGGTCGCAAAACCCGATTGCCCTGCGCTGTTCGTGGTTTCCAGGCAGGATGAGGATGTTCCGCCGGAGATTATTCTCGAATGGACGCAGGCCTGGCGGGCGGATCGGCTGGAAACGCTTGCAAACAGCCATGTCGGGCCTTTGCTGGGCCGCCAGGCGCAAGCGGTCGCCGCTCAAACTGTCGCATGGCTAAACCGGCTCGGGCGGGCGGGCTGAGTTCAGACTTGTTTCACCCGTCCGGCTCGACGATGCGCCTGCGCCACTTCGGCGTTGGGAGCCTGCTCAGATGAAACGCCTTTCCGCCGGCCTGCTAGCCGCAGGCCTTGCCTTTACCGGTACCGCTTTCGCGCAGTCGTCCGGCTATTACGGACAGAACGATGGCTACTACGGTTCCGGGTCGTACCCGTCCGATTCCTATCAAGGGCAGGGCGCGACCTACGATTACGCGCGGGTGCTGCGGGTGGATCCGGTCATCGGCTCCGGCTATGGCAACCGTAGCTCGCAGCAGTCGAGCCAGTGTTATTACCGTCAGGCCGATGATGTCTACACGGGCAACGACGGCTACTACAATCGGGACGACCGCTACGACCGCGACAATGGCTACTACGGCCGCGACGATGGTTACCGTAATAACGGAAACGAAACCAGCCGCACGGTGGCGACGGTGATCGGCGGCATCGCGGGCGCGGTGCTGGGCAGCAAGATCGGCGATGGCAGCGGGCGTTATGTCGGTACGGCGGTGGGTTCCATGGTCGGCGGCATGGCCGGCCGGTCCATCTACGACAGCTCGCAACGCAACCGCCAATACCAGCGCCGCGGTACGGTGCGCGTCTGCGATCCGGTGCCGGTCACCAGCCGCGATGGCTATTACGGGGACGGTTACGGCGACGACGAAAGCCTCAATGGCTACGACGTGACCTACGAATACGCAAACCGCACCTACCACACGCGCACCAATTACCACCCCGGCGACCGCATCCGGGTACGGGTGGATGTGCAGGCGGAATAAGAGTTCCGCTCTGAGTAAAAAAGAAAAGGAGCCGCAAGGCTCCTTTTTGTGGCCATCGTCTTTTATCGTCGTCATCCCAGCGAAAGCTGGGATCCATCTTGATTCTGATTTTGACGTTTCCGCCGTAGTGCACTGCAGAGCAAGATCAAAATGGATCCCAGCTTTCGCTGGGATGACGGCTGAAAGAGAATCGGTTTACCAATCAATCCGCCCGGTCACCACGTTGCATATGCTCCCACCCGACCAAACCTCGCCTTCCTCATCCACATGCAACTCGATGATCGCGTCGTAACCCACTTCGCGACCCTGGCTGATGCGGTAGCGGCCATCGTTGCCGGGCAGCGCATCCTGCGAAGCCAGCCATGCGGCCAGCGTCGCATTGGCCGCGCCCGAGGCCGCATCCTCGAATTGCGCCGGAGCGCCGACCCAGGCGCGTACCGCCAGGAAGTAGACCGGATCGTCGCTGCGCGCGAACACGCACATGCCCATGCTTTCGGTTTCGTGCGCCAGTTTGCCGATCGCTTCCCAAGGCGGGGTCGCTGAGCGCAGCGCGGCTTCATCGCGCAGTTCCGCCAGCCACCAGCGGCGACCGCCATCCATCAAGGCGGGCGGCAGATCGCCCAACGGCAGGCTGCCAAGCACGTCGCGCAACCGTGCGTCCTCCGGCGAAGCGATTTCCATCACCTTCGCGCGGGGCGTGCGTACGGCGATGGTGCGGGTGGCGCCGGAGCCGATCACGCGCAGGGGAAGCAGTCCGGCGATGCCGTCCTGCACCAGCAGGCCGTCTCGCGGCGTCGCCAGGCCCGCTTCCAGAACCGCATGGGCGGTGCCGACGCTGGGGTGGCCAGCGAAGGGAACTTCGCGGCGTGGGCTGAAGATGCGGATGCCGTAGCTGGCTTCCGGTTTCGTCGCCGGGAATACGAAAGTCGTTTCCGGCAACCGCGTCCAGCGCGCAATCGCCTGCATGGTGACGTCGTCCAACCCTTCCGCATCCAGAACCACGGCCAGCGGATTGCCTGCGCCCGGACGATCGGCGAAGACATCGAGTTGCACGTAACGGCGTGAAGTCATGGGAGGGTGGGGTGGTGGGGGCCGTGCAGCTTACCAATCCACGCTGCCGCGGATAACCGCCTGTACGCGGCCGCCGATCCAGACCTCGTTTTCGCTATCCACCTGTACTTCCACCCGGCCATCGCGGCCCAGTTCGCGACCCTGGCTGGCGATATAGCGTCCCTCCGCACCGGGCAATGCACCGGCATGGTGCAGCAGCGCGGCGATGCTGGCGTTGGCGCTGCCGGTCACCGGGTCTTCCGGTATGTCGTCGGCGGGACAGTACGCACGCACCGCCAGATCGTGATCAGGGCCGCAGGCCCGGCCGAACACCGCAAGCCCCACCGCGTCGCTGGCGACGCTGAGCGTGGCGATGGCGGGCAGATCGGGCCGCATCGCGCGCACTGCCGCCGCATCGGCCAATTCCACCAGCCACCAGTTCGGCCCGTTGTTCCACAGTGCAGGAGCGAGCTTGCCGCGCGGCAGGTCCTGCAAGGCGGAAGCGAGCGCTTTGGCGTGGATATTCCCGGTTTCCACTTCCCGGGCCTGTGGTGCGCGGACGTGGATCAAGCGCGTGGCGTCGCGTTGTTCGACTCTTATCGGAAGCAGACCCGCCGCGCATTCCTGCACCAGACGACCGGCCTTCGCCTGCGCCAGGCCCGAATCCAGCGCCGCCCAGGCCGCGCCAACACTGGGATGGCCCGCAAAAGGCAGTTCCTGGCGCGGAGTGAAGATTCGCACCCGATAGTCGGCTTCCGCCGAAGTGGGGGCAGAAAGAAGATGGTCTCGGACAGGTTCGCCCAGGCGGCATAAGCCTGCATCGCGTCCGTTTCCATATCGGCCGCGTCGAACACCACGCCCAGCGGGTTGCCGACTCCCGGCCGGTCGGCGAAGACATCGAGTTGCAGGTAGCGACGTACGGTCATGCGGATCGGCCTTGTTCGGTAGGTTTCGTCTGGAAGCATTCGTTTGGAAGCATTCGTTTAGGGCATTCGTTTAGAATCGGCGATTCACGCCCGAATGGTCGGGCAGTCCCCCTCTTCTGTCCATGTCTCCTGCCTCGCCTGCGTCTGATCGCTGGATCGTCCTCAAGTTCGGCGGCACTTCGGTGTCGCGTCGCCATCGCTGGGACACGATAGGCCGGTTGTCCAAACGCAGGGCCGAAGAGAACGACGCGCGCGTGCTGGTGGTGGTGTCGGCGCTTTCCGGCGTGACCAACGAACTGACCGCTATCGCCGACGGCGCCCCCGACAGCGCGGAGCGCATCGCGAAGCTGGAACAGCGCCACCGCGAATTCCTGGCCGAACTCGAGCTGGATGCCGATGAAGTGCTCGGCGAACGCCTGTCGATCCTGCGCGCGCTGGCGACCGATCCGCGCGCGGCCGAGCGCACGCTGCCATGGCAAGCCGAAGTGCTTGGGCAGGGCGAACTGCTTTCGTCCACGCTCGGCGCCGCCTATCTGCGCGCCAGCGGCCTGGATTTCGGCTGGATGGACGCGCGCGACTGGCTGCAGGCGGCGGTGTTGCCCAACCAGAATGCATGGGCGCAGCGCTTGTCTGTATCGTGCAGTCCGCTGGCCAGCGCGGAGTGGGGCGAAGGTTTCCGCCGGCAACCGGCGCGCATGTTGCTGACGCAAGGTTTCATCGCCCGGCACCGGGACGGCGATACCGCCATCCTGGGCCGCGGCGGCTCCGATACTTCGGCCGCTTATTTCGGCGCCTTGCTTGGCGCGCAGCGGGTCGAAATCTGGACCGACGTACCCGGCATGTTCAGCGCCAATCCGCGCGAGGTGCCCGATGCGCGGCTGCTGACGCGGCTGGATTATGCGGAAGCGCAGGAAATCGCCACCACCGGCGCCAAGGTGCTGCATCCCCGCTCCATCAAGCCGTGCCGCGATGCCGGCGTGCCGATGGCCATCCTGGATACCGAGCGTCCCGAGCTGCCCGGCACCAGCATCGACGGCGATGCCATCACCGTGCCCGGCGTCAAGGCGATCAGCCGCCGCAACGGCATCGTGCTGGTGGCGATGGAGTCGGTGGGCATGTGGCAACAGGTCGGCTTCCTGGCCGACGTGTTCGAGCGCTTCAAGCGCCATGGCCTGTCGGTCGACCTGATCGGTTCTTCGGAAACCAACGTCACCGTATCGCTGGATCCCAGCGAGAACCTGGTCACCACCAACGTGCTGGCCGCACTCTCGGCCGATTTGACCGAAATCTGCCGGGTGAAGGTGATCGCGCCATGTTCGGCGATCACGCTGGTGGGTCGGGGCATGCGCTCGCTGCTGCACAAGCTGTCGGACGTGTGGGCCACGTTCGGCCGCGAACGCGTGCACATGATTTCGCAGTCGTCCAACGACCTCAACCTGACCTTCGTCATCGACGAAGCCGACGCCGACGGACTGCTTCCGGTCCTGCATGCCGCACTGATCGACAGCGGCGCGATGCCGGTGGAAGAAACCAGCGTGTTCGGACCGCGCTGGCGCGAAATCGCCAATGGCATCCGCAAGCGCGAAACGCCATGGTGGCGCGGCGAACGCCAGCGGCTTCTGGCCATGGCCGAAGCCGGCACTCCGCGCTATGCCTATCACCTGCCGACCGTGCGGGCCCGCGCGCAGGCGTTGAATGCGCTCGCGCCCATCGACCAGCGCTATTACGCGATCAAGGCCAATTCGCATCCGGCCATTTTGTCTGCGCTGGTGGAGGAAGGTTTCGGGTTGGAGTGCGTATCGCTGGGCGAATTGCAGCGCGTGTTCGAAGTTGTTCCCGAACTGTCGCCGCGCCGGGTGCTGTTCACGCCCAGTTTCGCGCCGCGCGCGGAGTACGAAGCGGCGTACGGATTGGGCGTCACCGTCACCCTGGACAATATCGAAGCGCTGCAGCGCTGGCCGGAAGTCTTCCGCGGCCGCGATCTGTGGCTGCGCGTGGACCTGGGCCGCGGCGACGGACATCACGAGAAGGTGCGCACCGGCGGCAGGGATTCGAAATTCGGACTGCCCGTCGCCAAAGTAGACGCTTTCGTCGCGCTCGCCCGTGGTTTGGGCGCCAGTGTGGTGGGATTGCATGCGCATCTGGGCAGCGGGGTGGAGACGCCGCAGCACTGGAAACAGATATGCGACGAACTGGGCGGCATCGCCGAACGCATCGGCAGCATCGAGGTGATCGATATCGGCGGCGGCCTGCCCATTCCGTATACCGAGGACGACGAGCCGTTCGACCTGGAAGCGTGGGGTGCGGGCTTGAGCGAAATAAAAGCCGCCTATCCCGGCTACCGTCTGGCCATCGAACCGGGCCGCTATCTGGTCGCCGAAGCGGGAGTTCTGCTGCTGACAGTGACCCAGGTGATCGAGAAAGAGGGCATCCGCCGCGTCGGCCTGGATGCGGGAATGAACGCGTTGATCCGCCCAGCGCTGTACGACGCCTGGCACGACATCCTCAATCTCAGCCGGCTGGAGCAGGCGGCGGACGGCGTGTTCGACGTGGTCGGCCCGATCTGCGAGTCCAGCGACGTGTTCGGCAGGCGCCGGCGGCTTGCCGGGGCCACTTCGGAGGGCGATGTGGTGCTGATCGCCGATGCGGGCGCTTACGGATTCACCATGGCCAACGCCTACAACCTGCGGGCATTGCCGAAAGAAGAGGTGCTGGATGTCTGATTTCAAATTCCAGCGCGATGAGGTCGCCGCATTCCGTTTCGTGCGTTGCGGGCTGGATGCGGAAAGCGGCGTTGCGCAGCTCGTCTACGCTTTCGACGACGGCCCGGAGTTGATAGAAACGGTCGTCATTCCCGGTGCTCCTTTCGCGCTGGAAGGTTCGCGTGCGGCAGCGGTGGAGCAGGCCCTGCGGCTGCTGCACCTGATCGCGGGCGTCAGTTATTACAAAGCGGCGGTGCCGTCGGAAATCCGAATCGAGGGTTATTCGATAGATGCGGAAACGGCGGCCTTGCTGGAAACCATCTACATCAACGGTCTGGGCGAGTTCGCCTATCGCAATGGTCTGAACTTGCATGGACGCATCAAGTTTCCACATTCGCTCCCCTCTCCCGTCGGGAGAGGGGTCGGGGGTGAGGGTCCGGAGTACCCGGATGTCGGCGCCCGCGCCGAACCGTCACCCGAACCCTCAGCCGCTGGAGGCGGCTTCGACTCCCAATGGGAGAGGGGTTCGAAGCTGGGGCTGCGCCATCACGCCCTGGTCGCCATCGGCGGCGGCAAGGATTCGTTGGTTTCTATCGAAGCGCTGCGTTCGGCGGGCGTGGACCAGACCGTTACCTGGATCGGCAGCTCGCAGCTGATCGCCGCCTGCGCGGCCCGCACCGAATTGCCCACGCTCAACCTGGGCCGTGCGCTGGCCTCGGGGTTGTTCGACTTGAACCGGCAGGGCGCCTACAACGGCCATATTCCGGTCACCGCGGTGAACTCGGCCATTCTCGTTCTCGCTGCGGTCCTGCAGGGCGTGGACCAGGTGGTGTTCTCCAACGAACGTTCTGCCAGCTATGGCAGCATCATTCCGGGTACCGGCGAGGTGAACCATCAGTGGTCCAAGGGTTGGCGGTTCGAGCAGGCCTTCGGCGAATACGTGCAGCGTCGCGTCGCCGCCGATCTTCATTACTACTCGTTGCTGAGGCCGCTCAGCGAACTTGCCGTGGCCCGGCAATTCGCCAAGACCGATCGCTACGACGCGCATTTCTCCAGCTGCAACCGCAACTTCCACATCCTGGGCGAGCGTCCGGTGAATCGTTGGTGCGGGGTATGCCCGAAGTGCCATTTCGTATTCCTGGCGCTGGCGCCGTTCATGCCCAAGCCGCGGCTGGTGGGCATCTTCGGCCGCAACCTGCTGGACGATGCGTTGCAGGCGGGCGGCTTCGACGCGCTGCTCGAATTCCAGGACCATAAGCCGTTCGAATGCGTGGGCGAGGGGCAGGAGTCGCGCGCGGCGATGGCCGCGTTGGCATCGCGTCCGGAATGGAAGGAGGATGCGCTGGTCGCCCGTTTCATCCGCGAGATCCAGCCGCAACTGGCCGCCTCCGAACTGGAGATCGCGCCGCTGCTGGGCATCGGCGGCGAACATCGCATTCCGGCCGCGCTGTGGGGGCAGCTGCGTGCGAATTTCGCAGCTTGAAGGCAAGCGCGTAGCGCTGTGGGGCTGGGGTCGGGAGGGTCGCGCAGCGTACCGCGCGATCCGTTCGCGATTGCCGGCACTGCCGCTGACCTTGTTCTGCAATAACGAAGAAGCCGCCGAAGCCGGATCTCTCGCCGATCCCCTGCTGGCCGTGTGCGGAGAAGCTACCGCCGCGTCGCTGGCCGCCCAGCAGCTGGTGGTCAAATCGCCGGGCATCAGCCCCAATCTCGAATCCGCGCGTGCCGCTTCCCGTAACGGCGCGGTCTTCATAGGCGGCAGCACGCTGTGGTTCGACGAGCATGCCGGTCCGGACGGAACCGTACCGCACACGGTCTGCGTGACCGGCACCAAAGGCAAGAGCACCACCACCGCCTTGCTCGCGCACTTGCTGCGCGCAAGCGGCCATCGCACCGGATTGATCGGCAACATCGGCATGCCGCTGCTGGAAGCGCTGGATCCGCAACCTGCGCCCGAGTTCTGGGCCATCGAGCTTTCCAGTTACCAGACCCTCGACGTCGCAGCGGCCCAGGCACGGCCGGAGGTGGCGGTGGTGCTGAATATTTTCCCGGAACACCTGGACTGGCATGGAAGCGAAGCCCGCTATGTCGCCGACAAGCTGGCGTTGGTGACCCAGGCCAAACCGAAGATCGCGGTATTGAATGCCGCCGACAAGCAGTTGTCGGCGCTGCGGCTCCCCGATAGCGAAGTGCATTGGTTCAATCATGCGCAGGGTTGGCACCTGCGCGGGGATGATGTGTATCGCGGCGATGCATTCGTGTTCGACGCCACGCGCACGCCGCTGCCGGGCCGCCACAATCGCGGCAACCTGTGCGCCGTACTCGCCACCCTCGAGGTGCTGGGTTTGGATGCAACCGCATTGGCCGCTCATGCCGAGAGCTTCCGTCCCTTGCCCAACCGGCTGCAGTCCCTGGGCGAGCGCGAGGGAATCCTCTACGTCAACGATTCGATCAGCACCACGCCGCACGCCACGTTGGCGGCGCTGGACTGTTTCCGCGGCCGACCGGTCGCGGCGCTGGTTGGCGGGCACGACCGCGGGGTGGACTGGTCCGATTTCGCAGAGGCCATGAAGCAGGACGCCCCCGTGGCCATCGTCACCATGGGCGCAAACGGTCCGCGCATCCACGAACTGCTTGCGCCCCTGGCTGCCGGAGGCAGGTTCAAACTCGAAGCGGCTGGCGATCTGGAATCGGCGGTGAGCCAGGCCCGGCGTTTGCTCGGCGGCACGGGCGTGGTGCTGCTGTCGCCGGGCGCGCCCAGCTTCGGCGTCTACAAGGACTACGTGGCCCGCGGCCGCCATTTCGCAGCCATCGCCGGTTTCGACCCGGATACGATTTCCGCCATTCCCGGCATCGGCATCGCTTAGCGGAGGCGCGTAGGAGCGACGTGAGTCGCGAAACCCTCGTCAATGCTCGATCAGGAGGCCTGGCCGGTTGTCGTTTCGCGACTCACGTCGCTCCTACGAGGCTGGGCACTGCGTCAACATTATCGGATATCCCGGCACCAACCCCCTCGACAAGGAGAGTTCCATGCGCAAGATTTCAATGGTTTGGCTGGTCCTGGCTGCATTGTGGGCCAGCCCGTTGCTGGCGGCTCCCGTCGCCAAGCCGATCAACTGGAAGGTCGGCAAACAGACTTTCAGCGGGTTTCTGGTCTACGACGACGCCAGCAAGGAAACCCGTCCGGGTCTGTTGATGGTGCCGGATTGGCTGGGCGTGACCCCGGCCGCGGTGGACAAGGCCAAGCAGATCGCCAGTGACGACTACGTGGTGCTGGTAGTGGACATGTACGGCAAGGGCGTACGCCCCAAGAATCCGACCCAGGCGATGGCCCAGGTCAAGAAGATGTATGCCGACAGGCCGGCGATGCGCGCGCGCATGAACAAGGCGCTGGAAGTGTTGCGCACCAAGGCCGGCAAGGCGCCGGTGGACACGACCAAGATCGCGGCGCTGGGTTTCTGCTTTGGCGGTTCGTCGGCGCTGGAGCTGGCGCGCAGCGGCGCCGATGTCGCCGGTGTGGTCACTTTCCATGGCGGCCTGGAGACGACGATGCCGGCGGCGGAAGGTGCGGTGAAAGCGCCGCTGCTGATACTCAATGGCGCGGACGATCAGGGCGTGGCGCCCAACATCGCCGGATTCGAGAAGGAAATGAACGCGGCAGGCGCCGATTGGCAGTTCGTCAATTTCAGCGGCGCAGTGCATTGCTTCGCATTGGAGACCGCCAACAGCCCGCCCGGCTGCGTGTACAACGAGCGCGCCGCCAAGCGCGCCTACAAGATGATGGGCAGCTTCTTCGACGAAGTGTTCGCCCAGTAACCGCGGAAATTCCCGTAGGAGCGACGTAAGTCGCGAATCCTAGATTACGATCGGACTTGATCCTTCCGATCCTTATGTTCGCGACTTACGTCGCTCCTACGGACTTCCGGCTCAGTGCTTGCGTTCCACGGCGTACTGCGCCAGTCCGCGCAACGCGGCGATAGCCTCGTTTTCGTCCAGACCGTCGAGCGCGCCTTCGGCCGCTCGCGCGTATTCCGCCGCTCGTCGCTGGCTGTATTCCAGTCCGCCGGTGGCATGGATCGCCTTCAGCACTTCCGGCATGGCATCGCCGTTGCCGTTCTCCACGATAGCGCGCAAGCGCGTGCGCGTCGCTTCGTCCGAATGCGCGATGGCATGGATCAGCGGCAGGGTGGCCTTGCCTTCGGCCAGGTCGTCGCCCAGATTCTTGCCCAGGTCGGCCGCATCGGCGGTGTAGTCCAGCACGTCATCGGCGATCTGGAAGGCGTAGCCCAGATTCATGCCGTAGTCGTAGAGTTTCTGCTGGACGATGGCGTCGGCACCGGAAGCCAGGGCACCCAATTGGGTGCCGGCGGCGAACAGCACCGCGGTCTTGCGTTCGATCACGCGCAGGTAAGCGGCTTCGTCGGTGTCCGGGTTGTGGACGTGCAACAGTTGCAGCACTTCGCCTTCGGCGATGCGGTTGGTGGTGTCGGCCAGGATGCGCATCACTTCCATGCGGTCCAGTTCCACCATCAGCTGGAAGCTGCGCGAATACAGGAAATCGCCGACCAGCACGCTGGGTGCATTGCCCCATAGCGCATTGGCGGTGCTGCGGCCGCGGCGCAGGTCCGATTCGTCCACCACATCGTCGTGCAGCAAGGTGGAGGTATGGATGAACTCGATGATCGCCGCCAGCTGATGATGATCGGGCGACATGGCGCCGCAGGCGCGTCCGGCCAGCACCACCAGCATCGGTCGCAAGCGCTTGCCTCCGGCCGAAACGATGTGGTCGGCGATCTGGTTGATCAGCACTACGTCCGAAGCCAGGCGGGCGCGTATCAATGCGTCCACCGCGCCCATATCGGGAGAGGCCAGGGTCTGGATCTGGGGCAGGGCCAGTGCAGGCCTGGCGGTGGTCTCGGCGGAGATCATGTGTGAGGTGTGAGGGAAGTTGCTGAATTATAAGGGAAGAAGGGTCGGCTAAAGCTTACAGGCCGACGCGGCGTATACGGACTAGCCTGGAGGCCCCGGGTATACTTCACTGGACTGCGCCCGCAACCGGCGGGCATCACCCGACGGAAGACGATATGGCACGCGGCATCAACAAAGTGATCCTGGTGGGCAACCTGGGCAACGACCCGGACACCAAGTACACCCAGGGCGGCATGGCGATCACCCGGATCAGCCTGGCCACCACCAGCGTCCGCAAGGACAAGGACGGCAACCAGCAGGAACGCACCGAATGGCACCGCGTGGTGTTCTTCGGCAAGCTGGGCGAGATCGCCGGCGAATACCTGCGCAAGGGTAGCTCGGTCTATGTGGAAGGCTCGCTGCGCTACGACAAGTACACCGGCCAGGACGGTGTTGAGAAATATTCCACCGACATCATCGCCGACGAGATGCAGATGCTCGGCGGCAGGGGCGAAGGTGGCGGTGGCGATCGCCCGCAGCGCAGCGCGCCGGCGCAACGCCAGGAAGCTTCGGGACCGCGCCGCCAGCAGCCTGCCGCTCAGCAAGCGCCGATGGACGATTTCGCGGACGACGATATTCCGTTCTGAGAAACGGGAAACCTCGTTCAGCTCTTGCATTTATATTTCTGGAGGCAGATGTGCCGACTTGGCTCGTAACTGGTGGCGCCGGCTTCATCGGCGGCAATTTCGTGTTGGAAGCGGTGGGCAAGGGCATCCGTGTCGTCAATCTGGACGCGCTGACCTACGCAGGGAACCTGGATACGCTGTCCTCCCTGGAGGGCGATCCGAATCACGTTTTCGTCCACGGCAACATCGGCGACCAGTCCCTGGTATCGCGATTGCTTGCCGAACACCAGCCCGATGCGGTGGTGAATTTCGCCGCCGAGAGCCATGTGGACCGATCGATCGATGGCCCTGGCGCATTCGTGCAGACCAATGTGGTCGGCACGCTCGCCCTGCTGGAGTCGGTGCGCGATTACTGGCGTGCGCTGCAAGGCGCCAAGCGCGATGCGTTCCGGCTGCTGCATGTTTCCACCGACGAGGTCTATGGCTCTCTGGGCGACACCGGAAAGTTCACCGAAAGCACGCCTTTCGCACCCAATTCCCCGTATTCCGCTTCCAAGGCGGCGTCCGACCACTTGGTGCGGGCGTTCCACCACACCTACGGGCTGCCGGTACTCACTACCAATTGCTCGAACAACTACGGGCCGTACCATTTTCCGGAAAAGCTCATCCCGCTGATCATCGCGCGCGCACTGGCGGGCGAGCCCTTGCCGGTCTATGGCGACGGCAAGAACGTCCGCGACTGGCTGTATGTGAGCGACCATTGCTCGGCCATCCGTACCGTTCTGGAAAAGGGGCGGCCTGGCGAAACGTACAACGTCGGTGGCGACGCGGAGCGGCAGAACATCGAGGTGGTGGAAGCCATCTGCAAGTTGTTGGACGAACGGCGTCCGCGGGCCGACGGCAAACCGCGCGCCAGCCAGATCACCTATGTCGCCGACCGTCCCGGCCACGACCGCAGGTATGCGATCGATGCGTCCAAATTGCAGGGCGAACTAGGCTGGAAACCGCAGTACACGTTCGAGAAAGGCATCGCGCAGACCGTGGACTGGTATCTCGAGAACCAGGCCTGGGTTGAGCGGGTCTTGGATGGCAGCTATCGTCTGGAAAGAATCGGCGCTGCCGCCTGACGCAAAGGAAAGCGAAAATGACGCAACGCAAAGGCATCATCCTGGCCGGAGGTTCCGGCACACGCCTGTACCCGATCACCCAGACCGTCAGCAAGCAGTTGCTGCCCGTCTACGACAAGCCGATGATCTATTACCCGCTCAGCGTGCTGATGCTCGCGGGGATACGCGAAGTGCTGGTGATCAACACGCCGCACGAACAGGCGCTGTTCAAGCAGCTGCTAGGCGACGGTTCGCAGTGGGGCATGCGTATCGAATACGCGCCGCAGCCGAGCCCGGACGGGTTGGCGCAAGCGTATCTGATCGGCAAGGATTTCGTAGCCGGCCAGCCGAGCTGCCTGGTGCTGGGCGACAACATCTTCCATGGCCATGGCTTGACCGAAACGCTGAAGCGCGCCGACACGCGCGAGCGGGGTGCGACGGTATTCGGCTATTGGGTCAGCGATCCGGAAAGATACGGCGTCGCCGAGTTCGACGAAAGCGGCAAGGTGGTGGGGCTGGAGGAAAAGCCGGAGAAACCGCGTTCCAGTTATGCGGTCACGGGCCTGTATTTCTACGATGGGCGCGCCAGCGACTATGCGGCTTCGCTGAAGCCTTCGGCGCGCGGGGAACTGGAAATCACCGATCTCAATCGTTGCTATCTCGATGACGGTTCGCTGCATCTGGAACCGCTGGGCCGTGGTTTCGCGTGGTTGGATACCGGCACGCACCAGTCCTTGCTGGAGGCTTCCAACTTCATCGAAACGATAGAGGCCAGGCAAGGGTTGAGAGTCTGCTGTCCGGAAGAAATAGCCTTCGGCAACGGTTGGATCGACGCCGCGCAACTCGAGAAACTGGCAGCTCCGCTCGCCAAGAACGGTTACGGGAAATACTTGCTTTCGCTGGTCGCCCGCGGAGTCGTGCGATGAAGGTCGTCGAAACCAGTCTTCCCGGTTGCGTAGTGATCGAGCCGGCTGTCTTCGGCGACGACCGTGGCTTCTTCTTCGAGACATGGAATGCGGACCGTTACGGGCAGCTCGGCCTCCCCGACAGGTTCGTGCAGAGCAACGTGTCGTCTTCCGCGCGCGGCGTGCTGCGCGGACTGCACTACCAGTGGCCCAACCCGCAAGGCAAGCTGGTGAGCGTGCTCGAAGGCGAGGTTTACGATGTCGCGGTGGATATCCGCAGAGGCTCTCCCACTTTCGGCCGCTGGGCCGCTGTCATCCTTAGTGCGCAGAACAAGCGCCAATTCTGGATACCGGAAGGCTTCGCCCATGGATTCGCGGTGCTTTCCGATCGCGCGATCTTCAGCTATCTGTGCACCGCCCAGTACGACAAGTCCGCCGATGCCGGCGTGCGCTGGGACGATGCGGCTATCGGCATCGACTGGCCGATCGATGCGCCGCTGCTATCCGAGAAGGATGGCAAGGCGCCGTTCCTGGCGGATGTGGCCGAGGACTGCCTGCCGATCTACGTCGCATGAAAATCTTGCTGCTTGGCGCCAACGGGCAGGTGGGTCATGAGCTCCTGCGCAGTCTCAGGCCGTTGGGCGACATTGTCGCGACCACGCGGAGCGGCGTATTGGACGACGAAGAATGCGAGATAGCGGACTTCGACCAACCTGATTCTCTTCCCGCGCTGTTCAGTCGAGTTTCGCCGGATGTCGTCGTGAATGCCGCCGCCTACACTGCGGTCGATCGCGCCGAGAGCGATCCCGAAGCCGCATTCCGCGCCAATGCCGAAGTCCCGGGGAAATTGGCAGAAGCTTGTGCCGCAAGCAATGCTCTGCTGGTGCATTACTCCACCGACTATGTTTTCGATGGGCAGGGCATCCGTCCTTACCGTGAAGACGACCTTGCTGCTCCTTTGGGCGTTTACGGCGCCAGCAAATTGGCTGGCGAGCGGGCGATCGAAGCGTCTGGCTGCAGGCGTTTCATATTCCGCACCGCTTGGGTATACGGCAACCACGGGGCTAATTTCATGCGCACCATGCTGCGCCTCGGCGCGGACCGCGATGAACTTCGCGTAGTCGCCGACCAGACTGGAACTCCTACGCCCGCAGCATTGATTGCGGATGTGACCGCGCAGATTATCGCGATGCCGTCCCAAGCCTACGGCACGTTTCATCTCACAGCCGGAGGGCGGACAAGTTGGCATGGGTTCGCTACCGAAATTTTCGAGGGCGCGCGGCGCCATGGTCTGCTAGCCAGTGTGCCGCGTATATCGCCGATTACTACGGCAGAGTACCCGACCCCTGCCAAGCGCCCAGCTTACTCGTGCCTGGATACGTCGGCGCTGCAGAACACTTTCGGCATCGCATTGCCGGATTGGAAGCTGGGTCTTGAGCGGGTACTGGCTGCAAGCTCCATGCAAGACTGAATTCGCGCAAGACTGGCGAAGGAAGCGGGCGTATCGGTGGAGACGCTCTACTGCCGCACCGAGGGACACGGGTTCTATACCATCGAACATCAGCGCGAGTAATGCGCCAAGCTGCCGCCTTCCTGCCGCGCCATATCGGCGGCACGAGCACGGCAAAGTAGGTAGGTGCGGCGATTGATCGGGAAAGCGTCGCCATCTGTGGGTGACGATGCACGGAGCGACCGGAAACCGCAACGCACTTCGGTTTATTTCACTCCGTGCATCATCCGCTTCAACAGCGGCACCAGCAGCAAAGCGACCACCGCGCAGCCCAGCCCGACCCACGTCAGCAGCCAGAACAGATGCGCGTATTTGTCCGCGGCTTCGGCGAAGTTCATGGTTTCGCCCTCGGGTATCTCTATCGCAGCCAGTTTGCCGAACTGCGCGGCCAACGTTTCCGAAAAAGCTGTCGCCAAAAACCAAGTTCCCATCATCAGGCTGACCACACGCGGCATCGACAGTTGGGTCACGGCGGAAAGGCCGACCGGCGCCAGGCACATCTCGCCGATTTCCAGGATCAGGTAGGCCAGCACCAGCCACCACACGCTGGCCATCTGCCCGGTTTCGCCGACCTGCTGCGCGGCCCACGCCAGGGGAATGAAGGACAAGCCGGCGAACATCAGGCCCAGTGCGGATTTGAACGGTTTGGAAGGGTCGCGCCCGCATCGGCCCAGCCATGCCCACAGCGCCGCGAACAGCGGCGCCAGCACCACCAGGAAGAAGGCGCCCAGATAAGTCAGCGAGCCGGCAGTCTGCGGCAGGACCACGCAATCGCGCACCAGGCAGACCAACATGACCGCGCTCACCGCTATGAACAGCAGGCGCGGTGTGGTGGATTCGGGCGTGCGGTCCGACAGTCGCGCGGCGAGCATGAACGAGAGCGGCGCCAGCAGCAGGGAATAGGTGGACCACGGCGCGGTCTGCACGAACAGCGCGAGGTTGGTGGCCCAGTCCGTGGTCCATTCGAAAGGCTGCAGGGGCGCAACCAGCGAAGGCGCTATGTCTTTGGTCAGCAGGCGATCGGTGAAGGTCACCCAGGAGCCATAGGTCTGCTCGTACAGGGTGAAGAACACCAGGCACATGAAGATCATCGCCATCAGCGCGAGCATCTGCTGCCGTTGCACCGGCGTGCACTGGGAAAGAACGAACCAGCCGAACCAGACCAGCACGATAGCCAGCACCACCAGCATCAGCATCAGCGCCAACGGTATTTCTCCGCCCAGGGCGAAAGCGCCGTTGCCCGATGCCCACATCAGCCAGGCGATCGGCAACACGCCGGCGACGGCGGCCGCGTAGATCAGCCATTCGCGCGGGAGCCCCAGCACGCGTTCGCGAAGCAATTCCGGTTCGCGGGGTTCGGCGTGCCCATGCAGGTACTTCTGTCCCCATAGGAACAAGACCAGCCCAAGCAGCATGCCGATGCCCGCCGCGCCGAAGCCGTACTTCCAGCCCAGCGTTTCGCCCAGATAGCCGCAGACCAGCGAGGCGAACAGCGCGCCCAGATTGATGCCCGCATAGAAAAGCGAGAAGCCCGAATCGCGGCGCGGATCGTTTTCTTCGTACAACTTGCCGACGATGGTGGAGATGTTGGGTTTGAGGAAGCCCACGCCCATGATGATCAGCGCCAGCGACAGATAGGTGTAGCGCAGGGAACTTTCGTCGCGCATGACCTGGCCGCCTACGTTTATGGCGGCGTCGCCCTCGAACGCCATGCCCGCATGCCCAAGCACCAGCAGCAGGCCGCCGAACACCACCGCCTTGCGCATGCCCAGCCAGCGGTCGGCCATCAGCCCGCCTATCACCGGGATGCAGTACACCAGGCCTCCGTAGGCGCCCAGCAGGTCGTAGCCGGCCTTGTCCGGAAACAGGTGGTATTTGGTCAGGTAAAGCAACAGCAGCGCCTTCATGCCGTAGAAGGAGAAGCGCTCCCACATCTCGGTGAAGAAGCAGACGTAGACCCCTTTGGGGTGGCCGAGGAAGTCCTCGCGTGCCGGGAGGGCTGGCAGGGTGGAAGCGGACAAGGGCAGGCCCCGCGCGGAAAGCCGGAGTATAGCCGCGGCCGGCCGGCTCTCTGTGCTGGACTTGCCGGTGGCTTCCTTATAGCTTGTCGGCTCCTCGAAGCTCAGAGATTCGCATGAACAGCGCGCAGACGCCGCAACTTACCTTCCGTGCCGTGCTGCTGGCGGTCGTACTGGCCATGATTCTGTCGGCCGCCAACGCTTATCTTGGCCTGTTCGCGGGGCTGACCATCGCCACCGCCATCCCGGCCGCGGTGGTGTCCATGGGCGTGCTGCGCCTGCTGGGCGGCGGCACCATTCTGGAGAACAACATCGTCCAGACCGGCGCGTCGGCGGGTTCCTCCATCGCGGCGGGCGTGATCTTCACTATCCCGGCGCTGATCATCCTGGGTTACTGGCAGGACTTCCGTTATTCGTGGGTGCTGGCCATCGCCGGTCTGGGCGGCCTGCTGGGCGTGCTGTTCTCGGTGCCATTGCGCCGCACCATGATCGTGGAAGACCCGCTTCCGTTCCCGGAAGGCAAGGCGGCCGCCGAAGTGCTGAAGGCCGGCGAGAATCCCGGCCCGGGTCTGAAAATCCTGGCCATGTCGGCAGGTATCGGCGCGCTGGTGAAGCTGGCTGCAGCCAGTGGCCTGCGCATGATTCCCGACAGCTGGGCGCAGGCGGGCTTCTTCGCCAACAACAAAGTGCTGGCCTACCTGGGCACCAATCTTTCGCCCGCGTTGCTGGGCGTGGGCTATATCGTCGGCTTGAACATCGGCATCGTCGTGCTTTCGGGCGCGGTGCTGTCCTGGCATATCGCCATTCCGATCTACAACGCCTTCTTCCTCAACAACGATCCGGCCCTTGCGACGCAGATCGCGGGCGCCGGCGCGGTCGACACGGCCTTCGCCATCTGGTCCACCAAAGTCCGCTATCTGGGCGTGGGCACCATGCTCATCGGCGGCATGTGGACGCTGTTCTCGCTGCGCAAGTCGCTGGCATCGGGCATCCGCAGCGGATTCGCCGCCGCGCGCAAGGCCAAGGGCGAGGCGGTAGCCGAAACCGACCGCGATCTGCCGATGAAGTGGATGCTGATCGCGCTGGTCGCGTTCGTGGTTCCGTTGGCGCTGCTGTACCAGGCCATCGTAGGGCAGTGGACGGTCAGTATCCCGATGACCATCATCATGATCGTCGCGGGCTTCCTGTTCGTCTCGGTATCGGCTTATCTGGCCGGCCTGGTCGGTTCCTCCAACAATCCGGTTTCCGGCATCACCATCGCCACGATCCTGTTCGCGTCGGTGGTTCTGGTGTTCCTGCTGGGGCGGAATTCTCCGATCGGCGCGGTGGCCGCGATCATGATCGGCGCGGTTGTGTGCTGCGCTGCCGCGGTCGGCGGCGACAATCTGCAGGATCTGAAGGCCGGTTACATCGTAGGCGCGACCCCATGGAAGCAGCAGCTGATGCTGGCCATCGGCGCTTTCTCCTGCGCGTTGATCATGGCGCCGGTGCTTAACTTGCTGGCGGCCGCTTATGGCATCGGTGCTCCGACCCCGGAACACCCCAATTCGCTCTCCGCACCGCAGGCCACCCTGATGGCGTCGGTGGCCAAAGGCATGTTCGGTGGCGTGTTGCCATGGGGCATGATCGCCATCGGTGCCGGCATCGGCGCGCTCATCATCGCACTGGACGAATGGTTGAAATCGCGCAGCGCGAAATTCCGCGTGCCCGTGCTGGCCGCGGCCATCGGCATCTATCTGCCGCTGGAATTGATGGTGCCCATCTTCCTTGGCGGCCTGCTCTCGCACTTCGTGCAGCGCAAGCACAAGGTCGATGATGACAATGAAGAAGAGAAGGACCGCATCCATCGTCCGGGCACATTGTTCTCCGCGGGCCTGATCACCGGCGAGGCGCTGATGGGCATCGCGATAGCGGTTCCGATCGTGGTTTCGGGAAGCGCGGATGTACTGGCTTTGCCGGAAGCTTGGCGTTTCAACCAGTGGATCGGGCTGGTGGTGCTGGCAGTCGTGGGCTGGCTGCTGTATCGCAGCGGGGCCAAGAAGCAGAACCTGCCGGCCTCGTCCTGACGCAGCGGCCGGCAAAGTCTGGTTCCATTCCCGGCAAAGGAATGGAACTGGCTATCGTGCCAGTGCGTGGACGGCCGGCCAATTGAGATAGATCGGGTTGCCGACGAGCAGCAGCTTGCCGTCGGCGCCGCGCACGTTCACGCGCAACCAGTGCCGCCCGCCCCATCGTTGCGCCAATCGAAACGCAGGGTCTGCGAGGTCTGCCCGATGGACAGGTCGGCTCCCGGTTGGAGGATGCGACCGTCCTCGATCACCTCGATATGCGCGCCGGAAAGATTGCCGGCGCTCACCTCGAATTCGACCACGCTTGCCGACGGCGACGACAAAACGTCCCCAATCAGGGCTTCGGCACCGCCAGAGCGCGCACTGAAAGCCAGCGTGCGGTCGCGGCCAGGAAGCCGCAGCACATCGCGCCCCACCGCGCCGCGTGGCATGACTCCAGGCCTTTGCGCCGGACTGCTGTTACGGCCTAACATCGGGGTTTTCCTGTCGCTGGAGCCCCGGATGAAGCTGCGAACCGCCTTGTTGCCCCTCTGCCTGCTGGCCGCATTGCCGGCCACGGCCGCTACGCGCGGATTCGACGTACGCGACATGGTGGCGCTGGACCGCGTGTCATCGCCGGTGCTGTCGCCCGACGGTGCGGTGGTCGTGTTCGCCCAGCGGCAGATGGACAAGGAAGTCGTCAAGGCCACGACAGGGCTGTGGGTACGCAATCTGCTGACCCGCGACATGGCGCCGCCCAAGCGCTTGACGCCCGAAGGCTGGAACGTGAACTCGCCTTCGTTCTCGCCCGACGGCAAAACCGTGTATTTCCTCAGCGGCAAATCCGGCACCCAGCAGCTGTATTCCATCGCTTCCAGCGGCGGCGCGCCGAAGCAGCTCACCGCTTTCGCATTGGACATCGGCAGCTACAAATTGTCGCCGGACGGCACCCGCGTCGCGTTCAGCACGGATACTTTCGCCGACTGCAAGGCCGACTTCGCCTGCACGCAGAAGAAGCTCGACGACACCAAGGCCAGGAAAAGCACCGGCGTAATTTATGAAGGGCTGTTCGTGCGCCATTGGGACACCTGGAGCGATGGCCGCCGCAGTCGGCTGTTCGTGAGCGATTTGCCCGTGGGCAAGGCCAAGGCGACCACCGCCGCGACCGCATTGACCGATTCGCTGGATGGCGATGCGCCTTCCAAACCTTTCGGCGACGCCAGCGAGTACGTCTGGTCGCCCGATGGAAAAACCCTGGTGGCCGGCATCCGCGTGGCCGGAAAATCCGAAGCCTGGTCCACCAACTTCGACCTCTACCGCCTGAATGCCGACGGTACCGGCGCGCCGGTCAACCTGACCGCGGCCAACAAGGCCTGGGATGCGGGTCCGGTATTCAGCGCCGACGGTAAAACGCTGTTCTATCGTGCGATGAAACGCCCCGGCTTCGAGGCCGACCGCTTCGCGCTGATGAGCATGGACGTGGGCAGCGGACAGGTCCGCGAGATCGCCGCGCATTGGGACCGTTCCGCCGACAACATCGTGCTGTCGCAGGATGGCGGCACCATCTTCACCACCGCGCAGGACACCGGCCAGCATCCTTTGTTCGCCGTCGAGATCGCCACCGGCAAGGCGGAGCAGATCGTCGGCGACGGCACCATCGGCGACTTCCAGGTCGCGGGCCAGACATTGGCCTTCACGCGCAATACGCTCAAGACCGGCGACCAGCTGTTCACCACCACCACGGCAGCAGGCGCCCCCCTGCGTGCGATCACGCCGAGCACGCAAGAGCGGCTCAAGGACGTGGCATTCGGCGATTTCGAGCAGTTCGACTTCAAGGGCGCCGGCGGCGATACCGTGCACGGTTACGTGGTCAAGCCATGGAACTACGTGGAAGGCAAAAAATATCCGGTCGCGTTCCTGATCCATGGCGGTCCGCAGGGCAGCTTCGGCAACGGCTGGAGCTACCGCTGGAACCCGCAGACTTATGCGGGGCAGGGCTATGCGGTGGTGATGATCGATTTCCACGGCTCCACCGGTTATGGCCAGGCCTTCACCGATGCCATCAGCCAGGACTGGGGCGGCAAGCCGCTGGAAGACCTGCAGAAGGGCTGGGCGGCGGCGCAGAAGCAATACGCTTTCCTCGATGGCGCCAATGCCTGCGCGCTCGGCGCGAGCTACGGCGGCTACATGATCAACTGGATCGCCGGCAACTGGCATACGCCCGCTTCCGGCGCATGGAAGTGCCTGGTGGACCACGACGGCGTATTCGACACGCGCTCGATGGGTTACGTGACCGAGGAGCTATGGTTCAGCGAATGGGAGAACGGCGGAACGCCGTATGAAAATCCCAAGAACTACGAGAAGTTCAACCCGGTCAACCATGTCGCCGAATGGCGCGTGCCCACGCTGGTGGTGCAGGGCGAGAAAGACTACCGCGTGCCTATCGACCAGGGTCTGTCCGCGTTCACCGCTTTGCAGCGCAAGGGCATCGAATCCAAATTGCTGTATTTCCCCGATGAAAACCATTGGGTGCTCAAGCCGCAGAACAGCGTGCTGTGGCACGATACGGTCAATGGCTGGCTGAAGCAGCACCTGGCCCCGTAATCCTCTGCGGACCCGCGCTTCCGGCATCGCCGGCGGCGCGGCTCCGCATCGCGTCTGGAGCCGGATCCGATGGCCATCGAAACCGCAGCGCCTTCCACCGCGCTGATCACCAACGACATCGTGCTGTTCGGTCTGATCGCCGGCACTTTGGGACTGGTGTTCTGGACCGCCTCGCGCGAAAGCGGGATGTGGAAGAAGTTCTACACCTATGTGCCGGCGTTGCTGCTCTGCTATTTCATTCCCGGCGTCTACAACAGCGTGGGCCTGATCGACGGCAACGCCAGCAAACTGTACAACCCCATCGCCAGCCGCGTGCTGTTGCCTGCGGCGCTGGTGCTGCTGACCCTCACCATCGATCTGAAGGGCGTGCTGCGACTGGGGCCGAAGCTGCTGCTGATGTACATAGGCGCATCGGTCACGGTGATGATCGGCGCGTTCTTCGCCTTCTGGGCGATGGGCATCCTGCATCCTCAAACAGTGGCCGGCGATACCTGGGCCGGCATGGCCACGTTGGCCGGCAGCTGGATCGGTGGCGGCGCCAACATGGTGGCGATGAAGGAAGTGTTCGCGGTCGACGAAACCACTTTCGGCCAGTTCGTGGTCGTCGACGTGGGCGTCGGCTACGTGTGGATGGCCGTGCTGATATTCCTGGCCGGTCGCGCCGAGGCGATCGATGCGCGCAGCGGCGCCGACACGCGGGCCATCGAGGATCTCAAGCAGCGTCTGGCCAGCTACCAGCAACAGCACGAGCGCGTGGCCTCGCTGTCGGATCTCATGGTGATCCTGGGCATCGCCTTCGGCGCGGTCGGCCTGGCCCATGCGGTGGCGGGTCCGGCATCGGCCTGGTTCGGCGCCAACGTCCCGTGGGCGAGGCAGGTCAGCCTGCACGAACCGTTCGTATGGGTAGTGGTGCTGTCCACGCTGATCGGCCTGGGATTGAGCTTCACCCGCGCGCGCACGCTGGATGGTGCCGGAGCTTCCAAGATCGGCGCATTGCTGCTGTACATCCTCATCGCCTGCATCGGCATGCAGATGGACATCAAGGCGTTGGCCGACCGGCCATGGCTGTTCGCGCTGGGTTTGATCTGGATTTCGGTGCACATCGTCCTGCTGTGGTTGCTGGGCAGGGCGTTGAAGGTGCCGTTCTTCTATTTCGCCATGGGTTCGCAGAGCAACATCGGCGGGCCCGCATCGGCGCCGGTGGTGGCGTCGGTGTTCCATCCGTCGCTTGCGCCGGTGGGCGCATTACTCGGCGCGCTGGGTTATGCGACCGGTACGGTGTTGGCCTATATCGTCGGCATCACGTTGAAGGCGATGGCCGGAGCCTGAGCCTCTAAGGAACTGTGGATTCCGTTCATGGTGAGCTTGCCCTATAACCGTTCGTGGTGAGCCTGTCGAACCACGCTTTTCGAGGGGAGGCCGGCTTGCTGTTACTGAAATGTCTCGCCAAGAGCGTGGTTCGACAGGCTCACCACGAACGGATTCCCGACAGGCTCACCATGAACGGGATTACTTAATTCAGAGATTCCCTATTTAGAGATCGGATTCCTTAGAGCTGGACCGCACGCTGTTGGCGTTGCTCGACTTGCTGAGTCTGGCTTTGCTGCTGGTCCTGCTCGCGCAGTTGCGCTGCGCTGAGCCGTGCGGGAGTCTGGCTGGCCTGTTCCACATCGATGCGACTGCGCTGGTGAGCGGGGTCGTGCAATGCGCCCTGTACCGAGAACAGGCTGTCGCCGCGTTCGGAAGCCAGCACGTGGTCGATCCGCTTCAACCCGTCCGAGCCTGCGCGTGCCGCAGTGCCGGCCGCGACATTGAAGAAGCGTTCGTCCTCGGCAAGACCCAATTGCTGGCGTTGCCCGGACAGGCCATCGACCGCATTCCTGAGCAACCGGTTGGAAGTGCTGCCGGCGTCGCCGATGGTGTCGGGCCCCGCGCCGGGGTTGCGCTGGCGTACCTGCAGCTGCGCCAGGTCCTGCGCTTCCATCACCGCTTCGATGTAGTGCAGGTCCAGACGGTGCAGCAGCATCTTGCCGGGCACCAGGCGCTCGAAGAAGGTCAGCGGATCGGGATCGGGCAGCTGGATCTTGTGCCCCGGCGCGTCCGGCATCGCCCACTTCAGCGGGATGCTGTCTTCCTGCAGGTGGGTGAGCAGTTCGTTCTTGACGCGGTAGCTGCGGATCAGGCCCTGCTCGGCTTCCTGCTTGAGCACCTCGGCGTCGAAACCGTAGCGTTCCAGGGTCTTGTCGTGCACGCCAGCGGCGTTGAAGGTGACCGCGGGAACTTCGCTGACCATGCTCGCAGCGGCCGCCAGGCCGCCGCCGAGCGACTGCCCGGTCAGGACCACGTTGTTGCCGAAGGCCTGTTTGGCCTCCCGCGCCAGGGCGATGGCCTGGTCGTACTGCGCGTCCTCGAATCCAAGGCCCTGGCGGAAGTTGTGGCGCCAGTCCTTGCCTTCGTCGGTGCCGGCATAGGCCACCACCACGGCTCCGCTGGCATCCCGGTACAGCGAGGCGTCGAAGCCGCTCTTGCCATCGTGCAGCAGGCTGGGGTCGATGCCTGCGGCGCGCACTGCGGCATCGTCCATGCGTTGCCAGGTGCCGGGCAGGACCGGCGCGGACGAGGACTCGCCGCGGCGTGCGTCGGCGACGGCATAGTTGTCCTGTATCAGGGTCGACAACTCGCGATCCACCGCGTGCGGCTGCTGCCCTACGACATCGTCTGCGAAGCCGTTGCCGGTCGGCGTGGAGGAAGTAATGGAGGACATCCCTGTGGAAACGTTCATGCGCGATTCCTTTGCGTGTGCGTGTCTTGGTGCACGGGTTTGGCGACGCCTGCCGGCGCCGCAGCTTCCAGCGGATTACTGCGCGGCGATGCCGTTGGCCGCGAGCCAGTCGCGTACCTTCTGTCGCGACTGCCGGCCTTCGGCGTTGAGGCGCGCGTCCGAACCGGAGAACAACGCAGCCTGGAAGGTGTTGCCGCGACTGTCGGTGGCATTGGGGTCCACGCCCAGTTGCAACAGCTGCAGGACGCGCCCGGCATCGTTGACCTGCGCGGCCACGTGCAACAGGGAATTGCCCATCGAATCCGTGCGGTGGACATCGGCGCCGGCTTTCACCAGCAGGTCGAACTGCGCGTCGCGGCGGCTCTGCACCGCGCGGAAGATCGGGGTCCGGCCGGCACGGGCACTGACCACGTCCACCGGGGCGCCATGTGCGACCAGCACCTGCAGATATTGAGGATCGTCGGCCATGGCGGCCATGTGCGCCACGGTCTCGCTGTCCATGCCCGGCTGGGCAGCGTTGGCGCCGGCTTCGAGCAATGCGGAGAGCGAGGCAGGTTTCCGGTTCCAGACCGCCCACTCGAGGAGAGTGACCTGATCATCGCCGCGCGCGGTCAAGTTGGCCGGCGCTGCGAGGGCGCGGATACGGGATACGTCCCCCTCGGCGACCGCATTGGCCAGCGGCACGACCGCAGGGTCGTGGAAAGGCATGGCGGAGGTGGGGTTGATCGCTGCGGACATGCTGGTTTGCTCCTTTGCACCGGCCGGATCGGCGGCGCATGAAACCATCAGGATGGAAGTTGCGAGTGCCGCCAGGGCGGGGACCTGCTTGCGCATTGCGGTTTCCTTTCCGGCTGCGTGGTTGCGGTCGCGGAATGTGGTGTTGCCCCGACGCGACAAGCCGATCCTAGCACCGCTTTTGCCGGGCGGATGTTTCGTTTTCGTTATCCGCAGGGATTATGCGAGCTGGGGTGGCGGGGTGAACATGGGGAGCAGAGCCAGGCATTGCACCTGGCTCTCTTTACCTCAGCAGCAGCGGAATCCGTTCTTGCCGCCGAAGCGCGCTTCCTGCCGTTCGCGGAAGAAGGTCTTGTAGTCCATCACTTCGCGCTCGGGATGTTTTTCCATCATGTGGCGCACGTAGTTGTCGTAGTCGGGCACGCCGCAGCACAGCCGCGCGGTCTGCACCAGGCGCCGCCATACGCGGCGGTGCGCCTGGTACTGGCCGGCGGGAACCAGTTCGGTTCCCATCAGCGTGCTCCTATCGGTTGTGCGCTCATCAGCATGCTCCGTTCACAGCCTTGCCGCCAATGCCGGATCGACCGCCACGTACGGCGTTTCGCGGTCGCTGCGTTGCGGATTGGCGCGTGCCTTGCGGACCGCGCCGATCGCGTAGAACAGCACGCTGAACACCACGAACAGGAACAAGGCGGTCAAGCCGGTGTTGATGTAGCTGTTGAACGCGATCTGCTGCATCTGCTCGATGCTCTTGGCCGGGGCCACTATCTCGCCGGCGGCGATGCCGGTGCGGTATTTCGCGGCCTGCGCAAGGAAACCGACCGCCGGGTTGGAATCGAAGATCTTGATGAAGCCCGCGGTGACCGTGCAGATCAGCAGCCACGTCGCCGGCAGGATGGTCACCCAGGCATAGCGGTCGCGCTTCATCTTGAACAGCACCACCGTGCACATCATCAGCGCGATGCCGGCCAGCATCTGGTTGGCGATGCCGAACAGCGGCCACAAGGTGTTGATGCCGCCCAGCGGATCGACCACGCCCTGGTAGAGGAAATAACCCCACAACGCCACGCAACCGGCGGTGGCTATTACATTGGCGCCCCAGGACTCGGTGCGGCGCAGTCCCGAATGGAAGGTGCCCAGCAGATCCTGCAGCATGAAGCGGCCCGCGCGCGTGCCGGCATCCACTGCGGTGAGAATGAACAGCGCTTCGAACAGGATGGCGAAGTGGTACCAGAACGCCATGGAGTTGGCGCTCGGCATCACGTTGTGCAGGATATGGGCGATACCCACGGCCAACGTCGGTGCGCCGCCGGCGCGCGAAAGGATGGTCTTTTCGCCGATGTCCGTCGCGGTGACGGCCAGCATGTCCGGGGTCACGGTGAAGCCCCATTCGCTGATCTTGGCCGCGGCGGAAATCGCGTCGGTGCCGATGGCCGCAGCCGGGCTGTTCATGGCGAAGTAAACGCCAGGTTCGATCACCGAGGCGGCCACCAGGGCCATGATCGCCACGAACGATTCCATCAGCATGCCGCCGTAGCCGATGTAGCGCATATGGCCCTCGCTGGCCAGCAGCTTGGGCGTGGTGCCGGAGGAAATCAGCGCATGGAAGCCGGAAACCGCGCCGCAGGCGATGGTGATGAACAGGAACGGGAACAGGCCGCCCTTCCACACCGGGCCGGTGCCGTCGGTGAACTGGGTCAGCGCAGGCATCTTCAATTCCGGCATCACGATAACGATGCCGATGGCCAAGGCGATGATGGTGCCGATCTTGAGGAAGGTGGACAGATAATCGCGCGGCGCCAGGATCAGCCAGACCGGCAACACCGCGGCGACGAAGCCGTAACCGACCAGCATCCAGGTGATCTGCGTGCCGGTGAAGGTGAACGCCGGGCCCCAGGTCGGATGCGCGCCGACCTTGCCGCCCAGCCAGATCGAGAACAGCAGCAGCGCGATGCCGACGATGGAGATCTCGCCGATCTTGCCCGGACGGATGTAGCGCATGTACACGCCCATCAGCACCGCGATCGGAATGGTGGCCATCACCGTGAACATGCCCCACGGGCTTTCCGCCAGCGCCTTCACCACGATCATCGCCAGCACCGCCAGGATGATGATCATGATCAGGAAGGCGCCGAACAGCGCGATGGTGCCGGGGATTTTCCCCATTTCCTCGCGCACCAGATCGCCGAGCGAGCGCGCATCGCGCCGGCTGGAGATGAACAGCACCATGAAGTCCTGCACCGCGCCGGCCAGGACCACGCCGGCGATCAGCCAGAGCATGCCGGGCAGGTAGCCCATCTGCGCGGCCAGCACCGGCCCGACCAGCGGCCCCGCACCGGCGATGGCGGCGAAGTGATGGCCGAACAGGACGTGCTTGTTGGTGGGTACGAAATCCAGCCCGTCGTTGCGCAGCACTGCGGGCGTGGCCCGGGTGAGGTCCAGCCCCATCACCTTGTTGGCGATGAACAGGCTGTAGTAGCGGTAGGCGACCAGGTAGATGGACACCGCCGCTACTACTATCCACAGCGCATTGATCTGTTCGCCGCGACGCAGTGCGATGGTGCCCAGACAGAACGCGCCCAACAGCGCCAATGCGGCCCAGGCCAGTTTCGAGAAACCCTTCATGCGAACCACCCCTCCGTGAACTTCGGGGTAGGGTCCTCCCATGCGGTGAAGGGGTCAATGCGTAGCTGCGGATTCGGCCTGCGACTTTGGTCTTAATGCACGCATCGCAGGATTGTGCGACGCGGCAACCGATGCCGCCGGAGTGCGGGCCGTTGTAGGAGCGGGCCCTGCCCGCGACAGGCTCTGCCGATAAAGCCTGTCGCGGGCAGGGCCCGCTCCTACAATGCCGATGGAATCACAGCCACTTGGCGCGCTTGAACAGCCAGTACAGGCCGCCGCAGATTACCGCGACTCCGCCGATCAACACCGGATAGGCGTAGGTGTCGTCGAGTTCCGGCATGTGGGTGAAATTCATTCCGTACCAGCTCGCTACCAAGGTCGGCGCAGCCAGCAGCGCCGCCCAGGCGCCCAGGCGCTTCACCACTTCGCCTTGGCTTAGCGTGACCAGGGACAGGTTGACGCTGAGTGCGGTGGTCAGCATTTCGCGCAAGGTGTCGATCGCTTCGTTGACCCGCAGCGCGTGGTCGTAGACGTCGCGGAAATAGAGTCTGACTTCTTCCGGAATCAGCGCGCTCTGGCTGCGGGTGAGTTGCGTCAGCACGTCCTGCAGCGGGCCCACCGCCAGGCGCATTTTGCTCAGTTCGCGCTTCAGTTCGTACAGCCGCGTCACGGTTTCGCGATTGTAGGTGTCGGTGAAGATCGCCTGCTCCAGCGAATCGGCGGTATCGCGGAACTCGTCGATGATCGGACGGTAGTTGTCGACGATGAAATCGAGCACTGCGTATAGTCCGTACGAGGCGCCCAGCGCCAGCAGTTCGGGTTCGCGTTCCACGCGTTCGCGCACCGGTGCGTAGGAAAGCGAGGCGCCATGGCGCACGGTGATCAGGTAGCGCGGGCCGACGAAGGCGTGGGTTTCGCCGTAAACGATGCGCTCGTTGACCACCTGCGCGGTGTGCATGACCACGAATATCGAGTTGCCGTAGGCCTCCAGCTTGGGACGCTGGTGCGCGTGCTGCGCGTCTTCCACCGCCAGGTCGTGCAGGCAGAATTCTTCCTGCAGTTTCTCCAGGATGGCGTCGGCCGGCTCGTACAGGCCCACCCAGACGAAACTGCCGTCGTCCTGGGCCAGCACGTCGCTGATCGCATCCAGGGTGATGTCGTGGCGCTTGCCGTCCTTGTCGTAGACGACGCAGTTGATGACGCAGGAGGGCAGGGAGGGTTTGTTGATGTCATTCATAGTGCGAATCGTGCGCCACCGGGAGCGGCGCGGCAAGCGCGTAGGAGCGACGTGAGTCGCGATGAAGCGTTCCAGGAACGTCCTTCGCGACTCACGTCGCTCCTACGCGCGCATGACTACTGGGCGACGAAGCGGATCGCCTGCCCGCCACCTGGGGCCAGGCGCAAGGTCAGCGTATCGGCACTGGTGACGGTGCGTTCCTCGATCACGATGTCCTGCGGCGCGCGTTTCCAGTCGGCCTTCTCGCCATCGCGGTAGATCTGCGCGGTGTAGGTGCGGCCTGGGTCCAGAAAGGACAGCGGCGCCTTCAGTTCGCGACCTTCCTCGTCGGATATGGCGCCCAGGTACCAATTGTCCGAATGGCGGTCCTTGCGCACGATGGTCACGTAGTCGCCGACCTCGCCGTTCAGCACGCGCGTGTCGTCCCAGTCCACCGGTACGTCCTCGATGAACTTGAACGGCTTGGGATTCTTTTCGTAGTTCTCCAGCAAGTCGGCGGCCATCTGGATGGGGCTGTAGATCACCACATACAGCGCCAGCTGCTTGGCCCAGGTGGTGGCCACGCCGTCCGGCGCGCGCGTCTTCATGCCGAAGATGCCGGGCGTGTAGTCCATGGGGCCGGCCAACAGGCGGGTGAACACCAGGTTGGCTTCGTGCTCGGGCGGGTTGCCGGGTTCGCCCCAGGCGCTGAACTCCATGCCGCGCGCGCCTTCGCGGGAGATCCAGTTGGGATAGGTGCGGCGCAGGCCGGTGTCCTTGATGGGTTCGTGCGCATTGACGGCGATATGGCGCTTGGCCGCTTCGGTCACCACTTTCAGGTGATGCCGCGCCATGTCCTGGCCTTCATGCCAGGCGTAATGCAGTTTGCCGTCGGCGCCGATGACCTTGGCCTGGCCGGCGTCGGCCACGTAGCCGGTCTTGACTGCGTCGATGCCCAGGCGCTGGTACAGGTCGAAGCCCGCACCCATTTGCGATTCGTAATGGGCGGCGTTGCCCGAGGTCTCGTGGTGGCCGATGAGACGGACGTTCTTGGACTTGGCGTAAGCGGCCAGTTTTTCGATATCGAAATCCGGGTACGGCTGGGTGAAGCTGAAATCCTCGCCGTTGCCGAACCAGTCGCCGTCCCAGCCCACGTTCCAGCCCTCGACCAGCACGCCGCCCAGGTGGTGCTTGGCTGCGAAGTCGATGTGCTTCATCACGTTTTCGTTGGTGGCGCCATGCTTGGGACCGGAGGCCCAGGTCTTCTTGTCCAGATGCATTTCCCACCACACACCGACGTACTTCATCGGCTTGATCCAGGAAACGTCGCCGAGCTTGTTGGGCTCGTTGAGATTGAGGATCAGGTTTGAAGTCACCAGACCGCCGGCGTCGTCGGACAGTTGCACGGTGCGCCAGGGCGTGTTGAACGGCGCGGTGCGCACCACCTTGCCGTCGCCGATGCCGTCGGTGAGCGTGGCGCGCAGCTTGTGGTTCTCCACCCGGGTCAGGTTCATGCCCGAATAGTCCACCAGCGCCGCTTCATGGATGGAGATGTGCAGGCCGTTGTCGGTGCGCAGGGTGATGGGCGTCTGCGCCTGGCCGACTTCCTGCAGCGGCGTGCGGTGGTACAGGTATTCCTCGCGGTTCCACTCGCCGGCGGGAATCCACCAGGCGGTGGCGTTCTCGGCGATGTTGAATTCGGTCAGTTCCTCGCCGATCCGCACCTGCTTCAGTGCGGGCTGGTCGGGCAGTTCGTAACGGAAGCCCAGTCCGTCGTCGTAAACGCGGAACAGCACGTCGAAGCTGCGTTTGGGCGCGACCTTCTCGGTCAGAGTCACGCGCAGCTCGTTGTAATGGTTGCGGATGCTGCGGCGCTCGCCCCAGGGCTGTTCCCAGGTTTCGTCGAAGCTGCTGGTCCTGTGCCCGGCGATCGCCAGATTTCGTTCGAACTTGGGCGAGTCCAGGAAAATGAATCCCAGCCGCGAGGGCGATATGACCGCCTTGCCTTCGCGCAACACGGAATAGCTGGGGCGTCCGTCCTTGTCGGTGGTCACTTCCACCGACAGGTTGCCGTCGGGCGATGCGACGCCCACCTTGGGCAGCGCCGCGGCCGGTGGCGGCGTGGTGACTTGCGCGCTGGCGATGGCGGAGGCGGCGAGGAGCGTGGTCATTGCGAACAGGCGAAGGAGCATGCGGGCTTCCGGATGGCGGACAACAGGCCGCATCCTGCGCCAGCCACGTCAGCGCAACAAGCTGCGCTGCGGGAAGAATACGTATGCAAGAGCCGCATGCACCGGCAGCAGCAGCGCCACCCAGCTCTGGTTGTACTGCAACGCCAGCGGCAACCAATGCAGGACCCACGCGATGGCGGCAAGGCCGGCGACGATCGCCAGCAGCCAGCGGAACCACGCCGCAGGCGCACGCTTGCGCAACAGCGGAATCGCACCGGGAATCAGCAGCAGGCACAGCGGATTGAACAGCAACAGGTTGCGATTGGCCCACGCGGCCTGGTGCTCGGTGAAGCCCCACAGGAATACCAGCACCGCGCCGACGACTCCGCACACCAGCCACAACGGCAAGGCGAGTGCCGCGATCAGACGCGGCTTGCGCGGTGCGAGCAGCACGATGGCGGCGGCCACGCACAGGCCTGTCAGCAGCCAGGGCCACCAGCGGCGCGGCCGCTCGGGCGGTTCCGCTGCGATGCGGTGTGGCAGCAGCACCTGTTCGCTCTGCACCAAGGGCCGCCCGGCGGCGTTCTTCGCCTCACGCAGGCTGTCGGCCAGGCGCATGGGCACGTAGGCTTCTTCCCAACGCGACATCGGCACGTCGGCGTAGGGCCCCAGGCCGATGTCGAAGCCCAGCCACATCCACGGCACCGGCGAGACCAGCCGCACCGCTTCGCTGCGGAAGGTATTGCCGCGCGAACGTCCCACCAGCTGCGGTTTCAGCGCGCCGCCCATCGCCTTGTCCAGCGCGTCGCGGACCTGGGTGGAGCAATTGGAAACGAAATAATCGTAGCGGTAGCGCGCGTTCTCGGGCTTGGCCCGCTCGGCCAGCGTGTCGGCCAGCGATTGCGCCTGTTCGGGGGGCAGGTCCAGCCACTGCAACTTCACGCCGCGTCCGACTTCGCGGTAGTAGGACAGATCCTGCTGCAGCGGCAGGGCGACCAGGTAGTAGCGCATGTCGCCATGGGCGAAGCGGTCGACGAAATCCGGCTCGCTCATGTCGAAGAAACCGAAGTTGTACGAGGTCGCTTCGCCGGTCCGCGTATCCAGCACCACGATGGCGTCGTGGCCGAAGCGTTCGAAGAATATTTCGCCGGGTTGCATGGTCATTACGCCGATGCGGGGGGCGGGGGTGGAAGGAGTTGCGGCCCATGCGGGCAATGCGAGAAGGAGAAGCAGGGTCAGCAGCAGGCATTTCCACATCGCGGGCATCAGGCCTTTCTCTATTCCGTTCGTGGCGAGCTTGTCTGGAAATCCGCTCGTGGTGGGCTTGTCTAGAAATCCGCTCGTGGTGAGCCTGTCGAACCACGCTCTTCGCGCGAGAGCCTGAGCGCCATGCGAACTGCCAACTGTCCGCCAACGGCGTGGTTCGACAGGCTCACCACGAACGGGTTCTGAGAAAAGCCCACCACGAGCGGGTTCTGAGAAAAACTCGTCGCGAACGGATTCCGAGACAGGCGCGCTACGAATGGAGGCGATGGTCGGGTCCGCAGACAGCTCAACCATCCGAAAGCACGCCGACATGGAACGCATGCACCCGGCGCGCATCGGCCTTGGCTACGCGGAATTCGAAACGCCCCAGGGTCAGTTCCTCGTCGGTATCGGGCAGGTGGCCGATGGCCGCGGTGATCAGGCCGCCGACGGTGTCGTACTCGTCGTCGGGAAAGTCGGCGCCGAAGCGTTCGTTGAAATCGGAAATCGGGGTCAGCGCATCCACCACGTAGCGGCCGTCGGCATGGGCGGCGATCTGGTCGGCGCCTTCTTCGGCATCGTCGTGCTCGTCGTCGATCTCGCCGACGATCTGTTCCAGCACGTCCTCGATCGTGACCAGGCCGGCGACGCCGCCGTATTCGTCCACCACGATCGCCATGTGGTTGCGCGACAGGCGGAATTCCTTCAGCAGCAGGTTGAGTTTCTTGGATTCGGGAATCAGCACCGCGGGGCGCAGCAGTTCGCGCACGTTGCCGGGGCCGTTGTCGGCCACTACGCCGCGCAGCAGATCCTTGGCCAGCAGGATGCCCAGGATTTCGTCCTTGTTCTCGCCGTGCACGGGGAAGCGCGAATGCCCGGACTCCACCACTTCCTTCATCAGGTCCAGGAACCGGGAGGCGATGGGCAAGGACACCATCTGCGAGCGCGAGACCATGACGTCGCCCACGGTCAGTTCGGCCACCGCAATGGCGCCTTCCATCATGCGCAGCGTGTCGCTGGCGATCAGCCCGTCGCTCTGCGCATCGCGCAACAGCGCGAGCAGGTCGTCGCGTGAGGAGGGTTCGCCGGAGAACGCAGAACTGATGCGGTCCAGCCAGGAGCGCCGTTTCTCCGGTTTTTCGGAGGCTTCCGGCGCGGGAATACTGTCGTCTTCTGACATTGGTGGGTAGCAGGCAGCCCTGGAAAGGGCGACGGCGGCAGTCTATCAGGATGACGGGGACAGATTTTCATCCCCCGGCCGGGGGAGCATCTGTGGAAACGCCCGTGGGAGCGCCGTCCCGGCGCGAGCTTTGCTTTTGAATCCACGGCGAAAAGCTCGCGCCGGGACGGCGCTCCCACGGGCTTCGCGGTATTGTCAGGGGACTATGGTGTCCGCTGCAGGTAGGGGCTCCGGATCCTCCGCCCGATCGAGGCTGTAGCTGCAGCCCACCAGGGTCTTGCCCGGGTGCGAGGCGACGTTGGAGACGTTGAGAACCGCCGATTTTATGTAGACCGTGCCGGTGGCCTGGTCGCGGTCTTCGATGCTGCTCACTTCCTTGCCGAACATGGCCTTGGCGGGCGTATCGATGGCGGTTTCCAATTCCAGCTGCTTGGCCAGCGGGCGCGGATCGGGCAGGTCGAGGATGGCGATGATGCTGTCGCCGGTGAAGGCGATGTGGTCGGTGCTGTGGCCGAACACGCTGACCGGCTTGTTCAACACGAATTCGGTCATGAACAGGTTGGCCTGCGGCAGAGGCCGCCAACCCAGCGCCACGGCTTGCAGCGGGTCGGCCAGCGCTGGCGCCAGATAGTGGAAGTCGGCCAGGGTCCGCCTGCATTCGATCAGTGCGGCGAGATCCATGCGGGAGGCGTCCAGTTTTTCTTCGTTGCCTGCGGCCTGGGCCAGCAGCGGTAGCGGCAGCATCAGCGCCAGGAGAAACAAACAGCGCATGCTAATCCTCGAATGCGTAAGGGTCGTCGATGCCGAGTTCGGCCAGGATCTGGCGTTCCAGCTGTTCCATCGCTTCGGCCTCGCGGTCGTCTTCGTGATTCCAGCCCAGCAGATGCAGCGCGCCGTGCACGGTCAGGTGCGCGTAGTGCGCGGCCAGCGGCTTTTTCTGCTCTTTCGCTTCGCGCGCCACCACCGGGGCGCAGATCACCAGATCGCCCAGCAGAGGCATCTTCACGCCCTTGGGCATCTTCACGCCTTCGGCGATCTCGGCCGGGAAACTGAGCACGTTGGTGGCGTAGTCCTTGCCGCGGTAATGGCGGTTGAGCGCGCGGCCTTCCTTGGTGTCGACGATGCGCACGGCCAGGTCGGCTTCGCGGATGCGGCCGTGCAGCGCCGCGGCGACCCAGCGGCGGAAACTGACCGACGACGGCAGCCCGGCGCGGGGCAGGGCGTAGCTGACGGAGACTTCGAGGATGACGGGGCCCTGGGTCATTTCCTTGCCGTCATGACCAGCCATTCGGCTGTTGAAAACCCAGCGAACGCTGGAACCCATTTTGATTTTGATCTTTGCATCGCTGATCGTCCGGCCTGGGGGAAGTCAAAATGGATCCCGGCGTTCGCTGGGATGGTATCGCCTGGGGATGCCACAGGAGAATCACGCCGCTCCCGTCGCCGCATCCTTGCCGTCGCGCTCATCGTAAGCCCGCACGATCTTGGCGACCAGTGGATGCCGCACCACGTCGCGCGCGGTAAAGAAAGTGAAACTGATGCCGTCCACGCCGCGCAGCACTTCCAGGCCGTCCTTCAGCCCGGATTTCATGTGCTTGGGCAGGTCGATCTGGGTCAGGTCGCCGGTGACCACGGCGGTGCTGCCGTAGCCGATGCGGGTCAGGAACATCTTCATCTGCTCGATGGTCGTGTTCTGCGCTTCGTCCAGGATCACGAAGGCGTCGTTGAGCGTGCGTCCGCGCATGTAGGCCAGCGGCGCGATCTCGATGACGTTCTTCTCCAGCAGCTTGATCACCTTCTCCACCCCCAGCATTTCGTACAGCGCGTCGTACAGCGGCCGCAGGTAGGGGTCGACCTTCTGCGACAGATCGCCGGGCAGGAAGCCGAGCTTCTCGCCAGCCTCGACCGCCGGCCGCACCAGGATCAGCCGTTGCACACGCGATTCGTTGAGCGCTTCCACGGCGCTGGCCACGGCCAGGAAGGTCTTGCCGGTGCCGGCCGGACCGATGCCGAAATTGATGTCGTGGGTGGCGATGGCGTGCAGGTAGCCGGCCTGGTTGGGGCCGCGGCCGCGCACCGTGCCGCGCTTGACCTTGATCGCCACTTCCTGCGGTTCGTATCCGCCCGCCGCCACGTGGTCGACATTGGCTTGGTTGAGGCGCAGGTGGATGGACTCGCTGTCGAAGGTTTCCTCCGCCGCTTCCACGTAAAGCGCGCGCAGCAGCTTTTCGGTCGCCTTCACTTCCGCCGCCGGCCCGGTGACCTTGAAGATATTGCCGCGGTTGGCGATCTCCACCCCCAGCCGCAACTCGATCTGGCGCAAGTGGGCGTCGAACGGACCGGCCAGGTTGGCCAGTCGTTCGGCATTGCCGGGCTCGAGGACGAATTCGCGTTTTTCGGAAGCTGTCATGGATGGGGTCAGTGCCTGGTCTGGTCGTCGGCGTCTTCTACGCGCCATTGGTGGAATACGTAGGCCTCGTCATCGATGAGGGCCTGATCGAAATGTTCGGTTTCCGGTGCTTCCTCGCGCTCGATCCGCCGGGGATCTTCCTGCACGCCGGTCACCTGCCAGCCGGCCCCGCGCAGGAACTCGCTGGCGTGGCGGACCGGGTCTTCCGCCAGTCCCGGCATCTGGTAGCAGAGCACGAAAGCGCCGCCGAATTCCTGGAATTCCGGCGCATCCGGCAACGGAACGGCTTCGAGCACGAAGACCCACAAGTTGGGGGCGTTCTGGGGGATGGCAAGTCGGCCGCGGCTGGGCGTTGCAGGTTATCGCGGCCGTGTGGCGACGGCCAGACGGCGACCGTTCGTCGGTTCGGCGTTGCAGTTAATTAATTGATCAATTAAATTAAATCCATGGACAAGATAAAGCCCTCTCCCAGCACCAAGCCGCGGCCCGTCAAGCGGGCCTCCAAATCGGCCGGCAAGCCGGCAACCAAGAAGCGTGCCCCGGGGCGCCCGGCGGCCGATTCGCCCGATCTGCGCGATCGATTGATGGGCGCGGCGTTGGCCTGTTTCGTACGCAAGGGCATCGCCGCTACTTCGCTGCGCGATATCGCGACCGAAGCGGGGGTAACCCCGGCCCTGTTGCACTACTACTTCGGCGACAAGGACCAGCTGCAGGCAGAAGTGATCGCGCAGAAAATCATTCCCATCTTCATCGGCCTGCGCGAGCCCCTGCTGCAAGCCGGCGACGACATAGCCGCATTGATCGCGGGTTTCGTCAGCGGCATCGGCCGGATCGTGGCCGAACACCCTTGGCTGCCGCCGCTGTGGGTACGCGAGGTGCTGTGCGAGGGCGGAGCGCTGCGCGATCTTTTGTTCGACCGCATCGGCCCGCAGCTCCCGCAGATGATGGCCGCACGTTTCGCCGAAGCGCAGTCCAAGGGACGCATCAATCCCGACCTGGATCCACGCCTGCTGATGGTGTCGCTGGTGGGCCTGACTTTGTTCCCGGCTGCCGGTGCGCCGATCTGGCGGCGCTTGTTCAACGCCGAAGACCTCAATTTCGACATCGTGCGCCTGCATACGCTTGCGTTGCTGGACCGTGGACTGGAGCTGGACCATGCCAAATAGAAAACCTTTCCTTCTGATCCTCGCTGGGGCGTTGGCGCTGTCTTCCTGCAGCGACGCGCCGCCGCAGGCGCTGGGCACGCTGGAATGGGACCGCGTGTCCCTGCCGGCGCCGGTTGCCGAGAAAATAGTGCGCATCGACGTGCGCGAAGGCCAGCAGGTCGCCGCTGGTGCGGCGCTGATGCAACTAGAACTCACCCGCACCCAGTCGCAACTGGCCGCAGTGCAGGCCCAGGCGCAGCAGAGCAGGGAAGCGCTGTCGGAACTGGAAGCCGGACCGCGCAGCGAAGACATCACCCAGGCCCGGGCCAATCTCGCCGCCGCGCAATCCCAGGCAGTCGATGCGCGCGCCTACTACAACCGCTTGCAGCCTCTTGGCAGGCAGAAACTGGTGGCCGCTTCCGACGTCGACCGCGCCCGCGCTGCCGCCGGCAATGCCGAAGCGCAGGTACGTGCGGCGCAAGCCGCCTTGCTGGAACTGGAGCGCGGTACGCGCAGCGAACAGGTCGCGCAGGGCCGTGCCGCATTGGCCGCGGCCGAGGCGCAGGCCGCAACGCAGAGCGTGTCGCTGGACAAGTTGAACGTGGTCGCCCCGCGTGCAGGACGCGTGGACAGTCTTCCTTACAAATTGGGCGACCAGGCGCCGGTGGGCTCGCCGCTGGCGATCCTGCTGGTGGGCGATGCGCCCTATGCGCGCGTGTACGTGCCCGAGCCGATCCGCACCCAGGTCAAAGTAGGCCAGTCGGCACGCGTGTTCGTCGATGGCCGCGACAGCGCCATTGCCGGCCGCGTGCGCATGATCCGGAGCGAGCCCAGCTTCACGCCGTACTACGCGTTGTCGGGTCGCGATGCGCAACGCTTGAGTTACCTGGCGGAGATTGCGCTGGACAAGTCCGGCGCCGACCTGCCGGCGGGTGTGCCGGTGCGGGTGGAGTTCGAGGGGAGCGCAGATGGAAAATAATCGCGCACTCGAAGCCGCGCCCGCACTTGCGAGTCGTCATGACCAGCCATTCGGCTGTTGGAAACCGAGCGAAAGCTGGAATCCATCTTGCTCTTGTTTTGGCTCTGGCTTCGGTTCGAGGGTACGCAAGGCAAGTACAAGGGCAACGGCAAAGTCAAAATGGATTCCAGCTTTCGCTGGGTTTCCAACAGCCGAATGGCTGGTCATGACGACGGTTGATGCTGAGGTTTTGCTGTGACTCCGCAGGACTCCGCCCCCGCCATCCGCGCCCGCGGCCTCAGCAAACGCTTCGGCCACCTGCAGGCCGTCGACGGCGTCGACCTGACCGTGCCGCGGGCCAGCGTCTACGGTTTCCTGGGTCCCAACGGTTCGGGCAAATCGACGACTATCCGCATGCTTTGCGGCTTGCTCATCCCAAGTGCGGGAGAAATCGAAGTATTGGGTTTGAAGATCCCGGAGCAAGCCGAGGAACTGCGCAAGCGCATCGGCTACATGACCCAGAAGTTCTCGTTGTACGAGGATCTCACCGTACGCGAGAACCTGGAGTTCCTGGCCACCGTGCAAGGGCTGTCGCGCGAGACAAGGCGCACGCGCATCGAGGAACTGCTGGCCGCCTACAACCTGGCCGATCGCGCCAAGCAACTGGCCGGCACCATGAGCGGCGGGCAGAAGCAGCGTTTGGCGCTGGCCGGCGCCACGGTGCACAAGCCTGAGCTGCTGTTCCTGGATGAGCCCACCAGCGCGGTCGATCCGGAATCGCGCCGCGACTTCTGGGAAAAACTTTTCGACCTGGCCGACCTGGGGACCACCATCCTGGTGTCCACGCACTACATGGACGAAGCCGAGCGCTGCCACCGCATCGCCATCCTCGACACCGGCCGTCTGGTCGCCGACGGCACCCCCGGCGAATTGACCCGTGCGTTGGCCGGACAGACAGTCGGCGTGCGCGCCAGCGAGCCGCGCAAGGCGCAGGCGGCGCTGCATGGCGCTACGGGTGTGATCAGCGTGGCCCAGGTGGGCAACGAACTGCGCGTGCTGACCGCGGCAGGGACCGATGCGCAGTCGGGATTGCAGGACTTCCTGCGCCAGCGCGGCATCGAGGCCGAAGTCGCGCCGATCGAACCCAACCTGGAAGACGTATTCGTTTCGGCCACCCATCCCCAGGCCGTGGAGCGTGCGGCATGAAGGCGCGGCAGATCTTCGCGGTGATGGTGAAGGAAATGCGGCAGATGGCGCGCGACCGCATGACCGTGGCCATGATGCTGGGCATCCCCACCTTGCAGCTGCTGCTGTTCGGTTACGCCATCAACCTGGACGTGCGCAACTTGCCGGCGGCGGTGGCCGACATGGCCGACAGCGGCGGCTCGCGCGCGCTGGTGCAGGATCTGTTCGCCACCGGCGTGATCCGGCCCGTGGCCGGCGCACGCACGCCGCAGGAGCTGCAGACGCTGTTGCGCAGCGGCAAGATCAAGATCGGCATCCTGATTCCACCGGATTACGAACGCCGCCGTATCGACGGGCGCGAGGCCATGCAGGTCATCGTCGACGGCAGCGACACCTCGGTGCAGGCGACCGCGCGCCAGCTGGCGCAGATGCCATTGGACGGCCGCAGCGTGCCGCAGGGACAGATCAGCGTGTTGCCGCTGTACAACCCGGAACGCCGTTCGGCGGTCAACGTGGTGCCGGGATTGATCGGCGTGATCCTGACCATGACCCTGGTGATGTTCACCGCCATGGCCATCGTGCGCGAACGCGAGCGCGGCAATCTCGAGTTGCTGATCACCACGCCTGTGTCCAGCGGCGAACTGATGGTGGGCAAGGTGCTTCCCTACATCGGCGTGGGCCTGGTGCAGACCACGGTGGTGCTGTTGCTGGGCGTGTGGCTGTTCAAGGTGCCGATCAATGGCAGTCTCTGGGGCGTCTACGGTGCGGCGATGCTGCTGATAGTGGCCAACCTGACCCTGGGCCTGCTGGTGTCCACCGCTGCCAAGACCCAGTTCCAGGCCATGCAGATGGCGTTCTTCCTGTTCCTGCCGTCGATCCTGCTGTCGGGCTTCATGTTCCCGTTCGACGGCATGCCCAAGGCTGCGCAATGGATCGCCGAAGTGCTGCCGCTGACCCATTTCGTGCGCCTGATCCGCGGCGTGATTTTGCGCGGCGCCAATCTGTTCGAGCTTTGGCCCGATGTGCTGGCGTTGCTGGCTTTCACCGTGGTGGTGATGTCGCTGGCGATCCTGCGCTTCCGCAAGCGGTTGGATTGATGCTCGCGAAACAATCTCGCGTAGGAGCGACGTAAGTCGCGAAACATGGCTCTCCAGGCATCCCTTCGCGACTTACGTCGCTCCTACGCCGCTCCTGCGCGGCTTCTACGTCAGGCGACTTTGAGCTGTCCGCGCAGCGAGTTGGCCATCACTTCGGTGATCTCCACGTCCACGAACTGCCCGATCAGCCGCGCGTTGCCGGGGAAGTTCACGTAGCGCATGTTCTCGGTGCGCCCGGTGAGTTCGGATGCATCTCGGGTGCTGTGCCGTTCCACCAGCACCCGTTGCACGCTTCCGAGCATGGCTTGCGAAATCCGCGTCGAATTCGCATTGATGGCGGCTTGCAACCGCGCCAGACGCTCGTGCTTCACCGCTTCGGGCGTGTCGTCTTCCAGATCGGCGGCGGGCGTGCCCGGACGGCGCGAGTAAATGAAGGAGTACGACTGGTCGAAGCCCACGTCCTCGATCAGCTTCATGGTCTTCTCGAAGTCGGCTTCGGTCTCGCCGGGAAAGCCGACGATGAAATCCGAAGAGATGGAAATATCCGGCCGCACCGCGCGCAGCTTGCGGATCTTCTGCTTGAACTCAAGCGTGGTGTAGCCGCGCTTCATCGCCGCCAGGATGCGGTCGCTGCCGGCCTGTACGGGCAGGTGCAGGTAATTGGCGAGCTGCGGCACGTCGCGATAGGCCTCGATCAGCGAATCGGAGAACTCGAGCGGATGCGAAGTGGTGAAGCGGATGCGGTCCACGCCCTCGATCTCGGCCATGGTACGGATCAGCAGGCCCAGGTCGGCCACTTCTCCCTCGCCATAAGGCCCGCGATAGGCGTTGACGTTCTGGCCCAGCAGATTGATTTCCCGCACGCCCTGTGAAGCCAGTTGCGCGATTTCCACCAGCACATCCTCGAACGGCCGGCTCACTTCCTCGCCGCGCGTGTACGGCACCACGCAGAAGCTGCAGTACTTGCTGCAGCCTTCCATGATGGAGACGAACGCGCTGGGGCCTTCGGCGCGCGGTTCGGGCAGGCGGTCGAACTTTTCTATCTCGGGGAAGCTGATGTCCACCTGCGGCTTGCCGCTTGAGCGGCGCTCGCGGATCAGTTCCGGCAGCCGGTGCAGGGTCTGCGGTCCGAACACCAGGTCCACGTAGGGCGCGCGCTTGACGATGGCCGCGCCTTCCTGCGAAGCCACGCAGCCGCCCACGCCGATCAGCACCGGTTTGCCGTCCTTCTTCAGCGACTTCCAGCGGCCCAGCTGGCTGAACACCTTTTCCTGCGCCTTCTCGCGGATCGAGCAGGTGTTGATCAGGATGACGTCGGCTTCTTCCGGGTTGTCGGTGAGCTCCAGGCCATCGGAGTCGGCCAGCACGTCGGCCATCTTCGACGAGTCGTACTCGTTCATCTGGCAACCGTGGGTCTTGATGAACAGTTTTCCGCGCGCCGGCAGGACGGCAGTGGGCTGGCCAGGGGGCGATGGGGAAAGGGGCAGGGCGGTGCCGTCCGCAGCAGACGCAGGAGGATTGGCGATCCCGGGCATGGTGGGTAATCCAGGCGGGTTGGCGAAAGAGGCGCACAGTTTAACGGAGCGGTGCCTGCAGAGCCGACTAACCCGTGGGAGCGGCGTCCCGCCGCGAGCTTTTAGCTGCAAGTCGCGGACCGGCTTGGCCTGGAGGAAAAGCTCGCGGCGGGACGCCGCTCCCACGGTTTGGTGAGGTTGGGCGGCCGGAACTGCCAGGGTTCGGCGTTCTATTGGGAAACCACTGCCGCCAATCCTGGCCCAGCAGTGAGAAGTGGGTCACCCTCCGCTTCATGGAGAAATCCTTTTGTCGGACAAGGACTTGGCAACCGGTGATGAAGTTGGGACACTCCCGGGCATGAAGGGGGCTTCTCACAGATTCGCGCTGCCGTTGCTGGCGGCCCTGTTGGCGTCGACCGCGTTGCCGGCCAGCGCGGGCACCCTGTACAAGTGCACCGGCGCCGATGGCATACCCAACTACGTCAGCAAGCGGGTCGGCGGCGCGAGCTGCGAAGTGATCAGCCGCTACACGCCGGACCGTGCCAGCAGCGCGTCGGTGTCGCGGCCGGCCAGCAGCGTGTCGGTGCCGGCCACGCCGGCCACCGCGTTGGGCGCGGCAAGCTCCGGCGCCTTGATCGCCCAGCCCGAATCGGCCGTCGCCGGCGCCATTGTTCCGGCCGCCATGCCCGCGGTTTCCAAACCCGCTGCTTCGGCTCCCGCTTCCGGCAACACCCGGCGCGTGGTGAGCGGGCAGGTCTATTCCTACATCAAGGACGGCGTGCGCCACTACACCAGCGCAAGGCCCAAGGGCGTCGGCGCGGTAGCCAGCGTGCGCACCATCAAATACAGCTTCATCGAAACCTGTTTCGCCTGCGCGGCAAATCCCGGGGTCAATTTCGGCACCCTGCGCCTGAACACCGCCGCCTACGACGCCGAGATCAAGGCCGCCGCCCGCGACTACGGCGTGGACGAAGCCATCGTGCGCGCCATCATCCATGCCGAATCCTCGTTCAATCCCATGGCGTTGTCGCATGCGGGCGCGCAGGGCCTGATGCAGCTGATGCCCGCCACCGCGCGCCGCTTCGGCGTCACCAATGCCTACGACGCCGGCCAGAACATACGCGGCGGCGTGCAGTATCTGGCCTGGCTGCTGAAACGCTTCAACGGCAACCTGACCCTGGCCGCCGCCGGCTACAACGCCGGCGAAGGCGCCGTCGACCGCCATGGCGGCGTGCCGCCGTACCAGGAAACCCAGCGCTACGTGGCGCGCGTGGGCGTGCTGGCCGACCGTTATCGCGGCGCCGTCGGCGCACGTTGAACCGCCGCAGCTCCTGCGGCGCTTTCAAGTCATTGATTTACCGGCCAACGTTGTCGGCCTATTAAGGCTTCCGTTACAATTTCCTGTCTTTTGCGGCCGCGCCGGGGTTATGGCGTCGGCTTTGGCAGCCTTACGCTACCTATTTGAAAGTTTCGGAGTGCCGGATGGCCAATGATGGGGTCAATGAGCCTGTAAATACGGGCCGACGCCGGTTCCTGACCGCGACCACGGCTGTGGTGGGTGCGGTGGGGGCCGGGTTTGTAGCAGTACCGTTCATCAAGTCGTGGAACCCGAGCGCGCAGGCCAAGCTGGCCGGCGCCCCGGTGACCGCCGACCTGACCGGCTTGCAGGAAGGGCAGCGCCTGGTCCTGGAATGGCGCGGCCAGCCGATCTGGATCGTCAAGCGCTCCAAGGCGATCCTGGACGCGCTGCCGACCCTCGACAGCCGCCTGCGCGATCCCGAGTCGGCCAACAAGGACCAGCAGCCCGAGTACGTGCTGAAGGGCAATCCGGAGTTCCGTTCGGTCAAGCCGGAGATTTCCGTGCTGGTCGGCCTGTGCACGCACCTGGGCTGCTCGCCGGAAATGGCCGCCGAGATCAAACCCGAGCCCTACGACCCCGACTGGAAGGGCGGCTATTTCTGCCCCTGCCACAAGTCGCGTTTCGACATGTCCGGACGCGTCTTCCAGGGCGTTCCCGCACCGATCAACCTGCTGGTGCCGCCGCACTACTATCAGGACGACAACACCATCGTGGTCGGCCTGGATCCGAAGGGGACTGCGTAAGCCATGTCGAAGAACATCCTCCTCCGCACCGCCGACGGCGTCTGGGACTGGTTCACCGCGCGCGCGCCGGGCTTCATGCCCGTGTACCGCAAGCACATGACCGAGTACTACGCGCCGAAGAACTTCAACTTCTGGTACTACATGGGCTCGCTGGCCCTGCTGGTGCTGGTCAACCAGATCGTCACCGGCATCTTCCTGACGATGCACTTCAAGCCGTCCGCGGCCGAGGCGTTCTCGTCGGTCGAGTACATCATGCGCGACGTCGAGTGGGGCTGGCTGATCCGCTACATGCACAGCACCGGCGCCTCGCTGTTCTTCATCGTGGTCTACCTGCACATGTTCCGCGGCCTGATGTACGGCAGCTACCAGAAGCCGCGCGAGCTGGTGTGGATCCTGGGCATGCTGATCTATCTGGTGCTGATGGCCGAAGCCTTCATGGGCTACGTGCTGCCGTGGGGCCAGATGTCGTTCTGGGGCGCGAAGGTCATCATCTCGCTGTTCGGCGCCATTCCGGTGATCGGCAACGGCCTGACCGAATGGATCATGGGCGATTACCTGCCCGGCGACGCCACTCTCAACCGCTTCTTCGCGTTGCACGTGATCGCCATGCCGCTGGTGCTGCTGCTGCTGGTGGTGCTGCACCTGGGCGCGCTGCATGAGGTGGGTTCCAACAACCCCGACGGCGTGGACATCAAGTACGGTCCCAAGGGCAACCGCTGGGATGCGACCAAGCCGGCCGACGGCATTCCGTTCCACCCGTACTACACGGTCAAGGACCTGGTGGGCGTGGGCTTCCTGCTGATCATCGCCGCGTTCATCATCTTCTTCGCACCGGCGTTCGGCGGCTGGTTCCTGGAGCACGACAACTTCACCGAGGCCAACCGCCTGGTGACGCCGGCGCACATCAAGCCGGTCTGGTACTACACCCCGTACTACGCGATGTTGCGGGTCATTCCCCACAAGTTGAGCGGCGTCCTGGTGATGTTCTCGGCGATCGCCATCCTGTTCCTGGTGCCGTGGCTGGACAAGGCCAAGGTGAAGTCGGTGCGCTACCGCGGCTGGATCTCCAAGGTCGCGCTGGGCGTGCTGGCCATCAGCTTCGTCTGGCTGGGCAAGATCGGCGCCGGTCCGGGTACCGATCCGGTCGAAACCATCATCGGCCGCGTGCTGACCTTCCTCTACTTCGCTTTCTTCATCACCATGCCGCTATGGACCAAGCTAGACAAGACCAAGCCGGTGCCGGAACGGGTGACGACGCATGACTAAGAATTTCCTTTCGCGCCTGGCGGTTTTCACTGGCGGCATGCTGCTGTCGCTTTCGGCGTTCGCTTCCGAAGGCGGCGACACCCTGCAGGCCGGCAACGACCTCAGCGACCGCGCCTCGCTGCAACGCGGCGCGCAGCTGTACATGAACTACTGCTCCGGCTGCCACTCGCTCAAGTACCTGCGCTATTCGCGCATGGCCGAGGACCTGGGCCTGAGCGAAGAAGAGGTGATGACCAACCTCAACTTCACCGGCGCCAAGTTCGGCGAGCAGATCAAGGTGTCGATGCCGCACGACCCGGCCACCAAGTGGTTCGGCAAGATGCCGCCCGATCTGAGCCTGATCGCGCGCGTGCGCGGCAGCGACTGGATCTATACCTATCTGAAGTCGTTCTACCTGGACGAAAGCCGTCCGCTGGGCTGGAACAACAAGCTGTTCCCGAACGCGTCCATGCCCAATCCGCTGTGGCAGATGCAAGGTCTGCAGCATGCCGAATTGAGCAAGCCGGACGCTGCCGGCGAGCGCCATGTCGAGGCTTTGAAGGTGACGCAGCCGGGTACGCAGACCCCGGCCCAGTTCGACCAGACCGCGCGAGACATCACCAACTTCCTCGAGTACGCCGGCGAACCTGCCGCCCTCAAGCGCCAGAGCATGGGCGTGTGGGTGGTCCTGTTCCTGGTGGCGCTCACCTTCCTGGCCTTCCTGCTCAAGCAGGAATACTGGAAAGACGTGCACTAAGCGTAGCTTTCCGCCGGCCCGCGCTTGCGCGGGTCACGAGGCAGGCCGGAGAGCAGGCCTGGCGGAGAGATTACGTACTCGGGGCCGTGGCGACCGTCAGCAGAGGGCTGGCGGCGTCGATGCGATCGGCGGTTCCGGTCGTCGGAGAGCCTGATGGCTGCGAGTCCGCGTATGCGAAATACCTTGACGTTGTTTTCTTCCACCGATGACGTGCTGTGCCACCGCGTACGGCTGGTGCTCGCCGCCAAGGGCGTGACCTACGACCTGGTACCGGTGGATGCGCAGAACCCGCCCGAAGACCTGATAGACCTCAACCCCTACCATTCCGTGCCCACCCTGGTGGAGCGCGATCTGGTGCTGTACGCCGCCTCGGTGGTCAGCGAATACCTGGACGAGCGCTATCCGCACCCGCCGCTGATGCCGGTCGACCCGCTTTCCCGCGCGCGCCTGCGCCTGGCCATGCTGCGTATCGAGCACGACTGGGTGCCGCAGGTGCAGGCCATCCAACTGGGCAACAAGGCCCAGGCCGAAGCCGGCCGCAAGCGCCTGAAGGAACTGCTCACTGCCTCGGTGCCGCTGTTCAAGGCCAGCAAGTTCTTCCTCAATCCGGAAATGAGCCTGGCCGACTGTGCCATGGCGCCGATCATCTGGCGCCTGCCGTCGCTGGATATTCCGCTGCCCAAGGACGGCAAATCCATCGAGGATTACGGCAACCGTATCTTCCGTAATCCGGGGTTCCTGCGCAGCCTGACCGAACAGGAAAAGCGCCTGCGCGAGATTCCGGCATAAAGGCCGGGATTCGTGATTCGGGATTGGTGATTAGAAGTACAGCGCGCATTGGAACGTCACCTATCATTACCTTGCGCGAAAATTCCAGGCAGGCAAACGTGGTTTTTGCGAATCTCAAATCCCGAATCCCAGCTCCATGACCGACGAAACGCCGCGCATGACCAGCCATCGTCCGTACCTGCTGCGGGCGCTGTCGCAGTGGATCGCGGACAACGACATGACCCCGCATCTGCTGGTCGACGCGACCCAGCCGGGTGTGCAGGTCCCTCCCAGCGCGGTCAAGGAAGGCAAGGTGGTGTTGAACATCGCCGAACGCGCGGTGGTGCGGTTGCAGATAGACAACCATTCGGTGAGTTTCAGCGCGCGCTTCGGCGGCGTCAGCTATCCGGTGCTGGTGCCCATTTCGGCGGTGCTGGCGATCTACGCGCGCGAAACCGGGCAGGGCATGGCGCTGCCGGACGATATCGCAGGGGCGACAGGACCGGAGGGCGACGATGAGCCACCTTCGCCGACGACTCCCGCCGAAGACGCGCCCGCTGGGAAGCGCCCCCATCTGCGCGTAGTGAAGTAACCGAATTCCCTGTGTAGGAGCGGGCCCTGCCCGCGATGCCCTTACGCGGAAACCATGAAAAGCGTCGCGGGCAGGGCCCGCTCCTACAGGGCGTGGTCAGTGCAGATTGATCGGCGAGACCGAGGGCCTCGCAGGCCCGATGAACGACACCAACTTTTCGCCGCGCAACACCATTCTCCCCACATGGCGGTCGACGCCGTCGTAGGAGTATTCGAAGCGGAAGCTGCGTTCGAAACCCAGGCGCCCGTCCTCATTGCGGCGCACTCTGATACCCGCGGCGTGCACGGACTCGTCCAGCCACATGACCTGCGCGGCCACGCAGGCGTCGCGGCCCAGCTGTTTGGCATGCTCGGCGGCGGCGCGCGCTGCGTTCCAGTACGCGAAAACGGCGGCGCCGGCGATCATCAGCAGAATGAGCGAAGGCATGGACGATCAGCGCGGCGCAGGGCCGAGCTTCAACGACAGGTCGATGGCGTGCACATGCTTGGTCAGGCCGCCGACGGAGATGCAATCCACGCCGTCCTCGGCGATGCTTCGTACCGTTTCCAGGCTGACGCCGCCGGAGACCTCCAGCGGAATCCTGCCATCGGCGATGCGCACCGCTTCGCGGCGCGTGGCGGCATCGAAGTCGTCGATGAGGATGCGGTCGCAACCCGCTTGCAGCGCCTCCTGCAATTGCGCCAGGGTTTCGACTTCCACCACCAGAGGCAGTTCGGGTTGCGCCGCACGCGCCGCGCGCACCGCCGCAGTCAGCGAGCCCGCCGCGCGGATGTGGTTTTCCTTCAGCATCACCGTATCGAACAGACCGATGCGGTGGTTGCTGCCGCCGCCGCAACGCACTGCGTATTTCTGGGCCAAACGAAGACCGGGAATGGTCTTGCGGGTATCCAGGATCTTCGCGCGGGTGCCGCGCACCGCCTCCACGTAAGCCGCCGTCGTAGTGGCCGTACCTGAAAGGGTCTGCATGAAGTTCAGACTCGCCCGTTCGCCGCTGACCAAGGCGCGTGCGCGGCCCGACAACGTGGCCAGGACGGTGCCGGCTTGCACGCGGTCGCCTTCCTGCACGCGCCAATCGATTCCCACGGCCGGGTCCAGCGCGCGATGACAGGCGTCGAACCAGGGCCGTCCGGCGACCACAGCGTCTTCCTTGCACAGCAGGTAGGCGATGTCGGCCACATCCGGCAACAACGCGGCGGTCACGTCTCCGCTGCCCAGGTCCTCGGCCAGCGCGTGCGCCACGTCCTGGGCAATGACTTCCGCGGGCGGCGGGGAGAAATCGCGCGGCATCAGGCAGGAAAGCCTTCGATCTGCGAGGTGGCGATGGCTTCTTCGGCCAGCAGTACCGGGATGCCGTCGTCGACGCGGTAGACCGTCTTGCGGTCGCGGGTCAGCAGGGCTTCGCGCAGCGGTTCGGCCTGCACGGTGTCGTCGGCGCGCTTGACGCCGCCCGCGCCGATGGCGCGGTTCAACGCATCCAGGCCTTGCGAGTCGAGCAGGGCCAGCGACTGGCGCGTGGTGGGGCAGCACAGGATATCGAGCAATTTGCGGTCCATTCGTCCGTAGTCGAGCGGGAAGATGCCCTAGAATAAGCCTTTGCGACCGCAGGCAGTGAGCGCCCGTTCACTTCTGAGACCCCGCTTCCGAGACTCCACTTCCGAGAGGACGGCATGACCGCCACAGTTCCCAGCCCGTTGGTCGGCATCGTGATGGGCTCCCGTTCCGACTGGGAAACCATGCAGCATGCCGCGCAGAAACTCGATGCGCTGGGCGTGCCTTACGAAGTGAAGGTGGTTTCCGCGCACCGCACCCCCGACGTACTGTTTTCGTATGCCGAAACAGCGGCGTCGCGCGGCCTGCGCGCGATCGTCGCCGGCGCCGGCGGCGCCGCGCACCTGCCGGGCATGCTGGCGGCCAAGACCGCGGTCCCGGTGCTGGGCGTGCCGGTGCAGTCGAAGGCGCTCAACGGGATGGACTCGCTGCTGTCGATCGTGCAGATGCCGGCCGGCATTCCCGTGGCCACTTTCGCGATCGGCAATGCCGGCGCGTCCAACGCGGCTTTGTTCGCGGCCGCATTGCTGGCGCCGCAATACCCCGACATCGCCAGCGCGCTGGATGCGTTCCGCAGCAGGCAGAGCGACGAAGTGTCGGCCAACGACGATCCGCGGCTGCCCGTATCGGCCGGCTCCGGACAGCCGTAATGACCACCGTCGGAATATTGGGAGGCGGGCAACTGGCCCGCATGCTGGCGCTTTCCGGCGCTCCGCTGGGCTTGCGCTTCCTGGTCATGGATACCGAAGCCGATGCCTGCGCGGGCCAGTTCGCGCCGTTGCTGGTGGGCGACTACCGCGATGAAGCGGCGCTGGCCGAATTCGCCTCCAAGGTGGACGTGGCCACCTTCGATTTCGAGAACGTGCCGGCCGAAAGCGCCGAATGGCTGGCGGCGCGGGTGCCGGTATTCCCCAGCCCGCGCGCGCTGTCCGTGGCCCAGGACCGGCTGGTGGAAAAGAACCTGTTCCGCAGCCTGGGCATTCCGGTCGGCGAATACGCCGCGGTATCCACGCGCGATGGATTGGAGACGGAAGTCGCACGCATCGGCGGCCCCTGCATCCTGAAGACGCGGCGCCTGGGCTACGACGGCAAAGGCCAGTTCCGCATCAGGTCGGCCGCCGACATCGAAGCGGCGTGGCAGGCGCTGGGCGCGCAGGCGACAACCGTGGGATTGATCGTCGAGGCCTTCATCCCCTTCCAGCGCGAATTGTCGGTAGTCGCCGTGCGCGGCCGTGACGGCGAGTTCCGCACGTGGCCGTTGACCGAGAACTGGCACGTGGACGGGGTGTTGTCCGCCAGTGTGGCGCCGGCCACCCTCGACGACGGACTGGCGCAGCTTGCCTACGGCTATGCGAACCAACTCGCCGAAGCGTTGGACTACGTGGGCGTGTTCGCGCTCGAGTTGTTCTGCAAGGACGGCCAGTGGTTGGCCAACGAAATGGCGCCGCGCGTCCACAATTCCGGGCATTGGACCATCGAAGGCGCCGAGACCTCGCAGTTCGAGAACCATCTGCGCGCCGTACTCGGCTTGCCGCTGGGCGACACGCGGATGCTGGGCCACGCCTGCATGCTCAACTGGATCGGCGAGCTGCCCGAACGCAACAGCGTGCTGGGCGAACCTGCCGGCCACTGGCACGACTACGGAAAACTACCGCGCACCGGACGCAAGGTCGGACATGCGACCTTGCGCGAAGACTCCGCAGTTGCTTTGGCTGACGCGTTGCAGCGCGTCGGCGCAACGCTTGGACGGGAATCGCAGGTCGCTTCGCCAATCGGCCGACTTGCCGATTAGGATAAAGCCCCTCTCCCATCGGGAGAGGGGTTGGGGTGAGGGTCCGGCGAAGTCCGGATGTTCTCGGCCTAAAAGATCCGCCACATCCAGGCTTCTCGTAGGCCGGGGCTACGTCCCCGACGCATCGCAGCGTTTCCGATTCGTCACGCGCGTCGGCCACGTAGGGCCGACCTACGATATGTTGCTACGTTAGTCGGCGTTTGTGGACCTCTTTACCGGCAACGACCGAACCGATCCGGCGAAGCCCCCGGCCCACCGCGCCAGCCCGGCGGATTTTCCCAGTTGGTACCGCGCCCGCCGACGGGGCCGGGCGGATTGTTGTCGAAGTCCAGCCAGCAGCGGCGGGCCTGATTCCACAAGCCGTAGCGCGGATGCCAATAGCCATAGCCGGCGTTGTAGTAATAACCGTGCTGGCTGAGGACGAATTTGTAGCGTTTGCCGTTGTGGCGGTAGTAGCGGTAATCGGGCGAAGTGCCCGGGCCGCCTTTCCACCCCGGCGGATTTTCCCAGTTGGTCCCGGGTCCCCCGACGGGGCCTGGCGGATTGTTGTCGCGGTCGCGCCTGCCTGCGAAGGCGTCGCCGGTGAAAACGGCAGCAGCCATCAGCGCGGAAACCATCAGCCATTTCGAAGCCTTCATCTCGTTCTCCTGTTCGTGGGAATCACGACCGGATAAACCGATGGGTATCGCTCGCGTTGACGGCCGGTTCTGCTGCGTTTGGCTCCCGTTCGGTTCGCAATCCAGCAACCGTTCATACGCCAAAAACAAAAGGCCGGGACATGCCCGGCCTTTCGCGTCTTGCCGCAAGCCCGGCTCAGCGCAGATTGGCGGCCACGAAATCCCAGTTGACCAGCGCCCAGAACGACTCGACGTACTTCGGCCGTGCGTTGCGGTAGTCGATGTAGTAGGCGTGCTCCCACACATCGATGGTCAGCAGCGGGGTGTCGTCGCCGGTCAGCGGGGTGGCGGCGTTGGAAGTGCTGACCAGGGCCAGCGAACCGTCCGGACGCTGCACCAGCCAGCCCCAACCCGAACCGAAGGTGCCGATGGCGGTCTTGGTGAACTCTTCCTTGAACTTGGCGAAATCGCCGAAGGCCTGGTTGATCAGTTCGGCCACCTTGCCGGCAGGCTCGCCGCCGCCGCCTTCCGAAGCCGGCTTCAGGCCGTTCCAGTAGAAGGTGTGGTTCCAGATCTGCGCGGCGTTGTTGAACATGCCCCCCTGCGATTTGCGGACGATGTCCTCCAGCGGCAGGCTGGCGAATTCGGTGCCCTCGATCAGCTTGTTGAGGTTGTCCACATAGGTCTTGTGGTGCTTGCCGTAGTGGAAATCGATGGTCTCGCCGGAGATGTGCGGCTCAAGCGCGGTACGGTCGTAGGGGAGCGGGGGAAGTTCGATGGCCATGGCTTTTCCTTTTGCTGTGCTAGGCGGGACGGTACGTGGAGGATTGGGCGCAACGGCAGGGCCGTGCGAAGGCTTACAATGGGAGTTTACCCGACCACGGTTTGCAGGCCGTCAAAGCAGGAGAAAACACCATGCCGGTGATGGAACGCATCCAGGCCGAAGTCGAGGCCCACCCCATCGTCCTTTTCATGAAAGGCACGCCGCAATTCCCAATGTGCGGTTTCTCCAGCCGCGCGATGCATGCTCTCAGGAGCGCCGGCGCAGGGGAGGTGCATACCATCAACGTGTTGGAAGAGCCCGAGATCCGCGCCAACCTGCCGCGCTTCTCCAATTGGCCTACTTTTCCCCAGCTCTTCATCCATGGCGAGCTGATCGGCGGGTGCGACATCACCCTGGAACTGTTCGAGTCGGGGGAATTGCAACGCATCGTCTCGGAGGCCGCGGCGCAGTGAGCCTGCTCGCTCTTCCCACCCGCGAAACGGGCGCGTTGCAAGGGCGCGTGGTGCTGGTCAGCGGCGCGCAAGGCGGCCTGGGCAGCGCGGCGGCGCAGGCGTGCGCGGCCGCCGGAGCCACGGTGGTGCTGCTGGGGCGCAAGCCGCCCAAATTGAACCGCGTCTACGATGCGTGCGCGAAGCTGGGGCCCGAGCCTTTGCTTTATCCGCTGGATCTTGAAGGCGCCGCGCCGGACGACTACGCCGAAATGGCGGACCGCCTGCACCGCGAACTGGGCCGGCTGGACGGCCTGCTGCACTGCGCCGCCGAATTCCGCGGGCTCACTCCGCTGGAACACACCGACCCGGCCAACTTCGCCCGTGCCATACACGTCAACCTCACCGCGCCCTGGTGGCTGTCGCAGGCCTGCCTGCCGCTGCTCAAGCAGGCTCCGGACGGCGCGCTGGTGTTTGCGCTGGACGACATGAGCCGGGTAGGGCAGGCGTACTGGGGCGGCTACGGGCTGGCCCAGCACGGCCTGGGCGCGATGGTGGGCATGCTGCATGCGGAGCTGGCCAACTCCAGCGTCAGGGTCTCGGCCCTGCAACCCGGTCCCATGCGCACCTCTCTGCGGGCCAAAGCCTATGCCGAGGACGAAGACGCGCAGGCGCGCGATCCGGCCGACTATGCCGGCGCCTGTGTCACCTTGCTGTCATCTGCGGGTGCGGCCCATCGTGGCGAAATCTGGAGCGTTCGCGCGTGACCATCCTCTCGGCCGCGCTGCTGCTGTTCCTTATCCTGGACCCGCTGGGCAACATCCCGGTTTTCCTGAGCGTGTTGAAACCCCTGGCGCCCAAGCGCCAGCGCGTCGTGCTGGCGCGCGAGCTGCTGATCGCCCTGGTGGTGCTGATGGGGTTCCTCTGGGGCGGAAAATACGCGCTTGAATTGATGCACCTGCGCCAGGAATCGGTGCAGATCGCCGGCGGCATCGTCCTGTTCCTGATCGGCATCCGCATGATCTTCCCGCGTCCGGAAGGCCTGATGGGCGAGCTGCCCGGCGGCGAGCCCTTCATCGTGCCCCTGGCCATCCCGCTGGTGGCCGGGCCCTCGGGTATGGCCGCGGTGATGCTGATGGGCAGCAACGACCCCGGCCGGCTCTGGGACTGGAACCTGGCCCTGCTGATCGCCTGGGGCGCCACTGCCGCCATCCTGTTTTCGGCGACCCTGCTTTACAAATGGCTGGGCCGCAGCGCCCTGATCGCGCTGGAAAGGCTCATGGGCATGCTGCTGGTGGCCATTTCGGTGCAGATGTTCCTAGACGGGATAGGGACTTACCTGAAACTCTCGCCGCCCAACATTTAGTCGCTTCAGCAAGGCGCGATCCACCGCCATGGTGCGGTGCAAGAACTTGTCATAACACGGTAATAACCGCTCTCTATCGTGTTAATCTGTTGTTAACCAAGTGACGCAGTTCACTGGGTCAGGGGCTTCATCCAGCGCGAATGATTCCACTTGGGATCGCGCCAGCTTTTGCTTTTTACCGCCATCGCCTAACTCGTATCCGAGGCTTATCAAATGAATCAATCCCGTTTCCGGATGTCCAAGATCGCTCTTGGTCTCATGGTCGCGCTCGCCGCGGCGCCTACTTTCGCGCAGAGCACCTCGTCGGGCGTCGGCGGTTTGGTGACCGGTACCGATGGCTCTCCTGTCGCGGGCGCCGAGGTCACCATCACCCACGTTGAATCGGGAACGGTCAGCCGCGCTACCACCGATGCGAGCGGTCGCTACAACGCGCGCGGTCTGCGCGTCGGCGGTCCCTACACGATCAGCGTGGTCAAGGCCGGTGCGGGCACCGATACGGAAGAGAACGTCTATCTTTCCCTGAACCAGATCAGCACCGTCGACGCCACCCTGGCCGGCGGCGATGTGGCCACGCTGGAAACCGTCACGGCAGTCGGCGTCGCCGGCGGCTCGGAAGTGTTCAGCGCGACCAAGATGGGTTCGGGCACCAGCGTCGACAGGGTGACGATCGAAGCGCTGCCCTCGATGAACGGCAACATCCAGGACTACATGCGCCTGGATCCGCGCGTGGCTTTCACCGACCGCGCCTCGGGCAGCATCAGCGCCGGCGGCCAGAACCCGCGCTTCAACAAGATCACCATCGACGGCGTGTCGGCCAGCGACAGCTTCGGCCTGGAAGGCAACAACATGCCGACCATGCGCCAGCCCGTGTCGATGGAGGCCATCGAAGCCATCGATATCAACCTGTCCAACTACGACGTGACCATGTCCGGCGCGGCCGGCGCCAACGTCAATGCGGTGACCAAGTCCGGCACCAACGAGTTCCATGGTTCCGTGTACGGCACCTACCGCGACGGCGACTGGTTCGGCGACTACCCGGCCCGCATCGCTGGCAGCTCGCTGAACGTTACCGGCCTGCCGTTCGACGAGTACGATGACGAGAAGACCTGGGGCGTGACTTTTGGCGGTCCGATCGTCAAGGACAAGCTGTTTTTCTTCGCCAACTACGAAAAGTTCAAGCAAACCAACATCGGCCCGGCAGGCAAGAGCCAGGGCACCAACCCGCTGGCCTCGGGCGGCGCCGATTTCGACGCCGCGGATCTGGCCGAAGTGCAGCGCATCGCACGCGACGTCTGGGGCTTCGAGCCGGGCAGCCTGACCGGCGGCGGCGACACCGAGCTGGAAGAGTACGCACTGAAGCTGGACTGGAACATCAGCGAAGCCCACCGCGCCAGCCTGCGCTACAGCAAGCTCGAGCAGACCCGCGTGCGTCCGGAAGCCTCGACCGCCAGCGTGCTGTCGCTGAGCTCGAACTGGTTCAATCACGCCAAGACGGTGGAGAGCTACGTCGGCCAGCTGTTCAGCGATTGGACCGATACGTTCTCCACCGAGTTCAAGGTGTCCTACCGTGACTACTCGGCCGTCCGCGTCAATCCGACCACCGCGCCGACCATCCAGGTCTATTTCGACGACGGCGTGAACGGCAACGGCAACGACAATCCGATCGGCACCAACAACAACAGCTTCAGCAATCTGGACGCCATCCGTCTGGGCACCGAGCGCAGCTCGATGGGCAACAGCCTGCTGACCGAAACCTGGAACTATTTCGGCGCGGCCACCTGGACCGTGGGCGACCACGACATCAAGTTCGGCGCCGAGTACAGCGAAAACGAGATCTACAATTTCTTCCTGCAGGATGCCTGGGGCAACTACAGTTTCTACGTCCCCACCGTGAACGGCGTGTCGGATTTCAGCAGGCTGCTGAGCGGCCAGTACTTCGATTACGACCTGCAGGCCAACCCGACCGATCCGAGCCTCATCGCGGCCCAATACAAGAACAAGAATCTGGGCCTGTTCGTGCAGGACACCTGGTACGTCACCCCTAACCTGACGCTGACCTTGGGCGTGCGTGCGGACCGGCCCGAAGCCAGCCCCAGCCCGCCGTTCAACCAATGCTTCGCCGCTGCCCCGGGTACGGCAAACGCCGCGTGCGGCGCCGGCTATACCGGCGGCTTCGGCATCGACAACACCTATACCTATAGCGACGATTTCATCATCCAGCCGCGCTTCGGCTTCAACTACACCTTCGATTGGGCCCGCCCGGCGCAATTGCGCGGCGGCATCGGCCTGTTCCAGGGCGATGCGCCGCAGGTGTGGGTGGGGAATGCCTACAGCAGCACGGGCATGAACTACGTTTCGTACCAGAACATCACTACTCCGGCGACTGTGCCCTTCACCGCGGACGGCCTGAATCCGTCGATCCCGGCTGGCGGCACGGGCGTGCGCAACGTCAATGCGATCAGCAGCGATTTCGATCTGCCGTCGGTGTGGAAGGCCAACCTGGCGATCGACGTGGAGACGCCGTGGAACGGCATCGTCGCCTCGGCCGAAGTGTTGCTGACGGACGTCAAAAACGGCTTGTTCTACCGTACCCTCAATGTGGGTCCGGGCTACGTAGGCCCCGATGGCCGCGTGCTGTACTGGAACCCCAACAGCCCCAGGCCGTTCGGCAACACCGCCACCACCGGCGGCATTCCCGCCAACGGCGCGCGCTTCGGCCGCAACACTTATTTCGGCGACGTCTTCCTGCTGGAAAATACCAACAAGGGCAAGGGCCAGCAGCTGACGGTCTCGCTGACCAAGCCGTTCTCGGCCGAGAGCGACTGGTCCTGGAGCCTGGGCTACACCCGCACCAACGCCGAGGAAGTGTCCGCGCTGACCAGCTCGACCGCCGGCTCGGGCTACGGTTCGCAGCTGGGCTTCAGCGTCAACGAGCCCACCAGCTCCACCGCCCGCTACGAGATCAAGGACCGCTTCAGCGGTTCGCTGAACTGGTCGCACAAATTCTTCGGCGACCACGCCACCCAGGTGGGGCTGTTCTACGAAGGCCGCAGCGGCCGTCCGTACAGCTACATCTTCGCGGGCGACGCCAATGGCGACAACCGCACCTTCAACGACTTGTTCTACGTGCCTTCGGGCCCGGGCGACGTGCTGTTCGGCAGCCTCAGCGCGACCGGCGCGTTCACTGCGAATCCGGCGATGGAGCAGGCGTTCTGGAACTGGCTTGGCACCCAGCAGGATCTGAGCCGCTACAAGGGCAGGTATGCGCCCGAGAACGGCTTCACTTCCGGTTTCGTCAACACCTTCGACATCCGCATCAGCCAGGAGCTTCCGGGCTTCATGAAGGGCCACAAGTCCAAGATCTGGCTCGATATCCAGAACGTGGGCAACCTGCTCAACAAGGACTGGGGTCACATCATCGATTACGGCTTCAATGCCAATAATGCGGTGGCGAGCCTGGTCGGTATCTGCCAGGTCAACTGCCCGGCAGGTATGGCAGGAAGGTATGTCTACGGTTACCGCAGCGGCACCGAATTCGGCCAGGCCACCGCGCTGGGCATCCCGACCAACTCCGATAGCCAGACCAACGGCATTTCGCAGTGGTCGGCTCAGGTGAGCTTCAAGTACGAGTTCTGATTGTCAGCTTGTTTGTTGGGAAAACGGCCGGCTTATCCGGCCGTTTTCTTTTGTGGGGCCGACTGCGCTACAGTTCTGGCCCTATAAAAAGACAAGCATGGATACGAATATGAGCGAAACGGCACCGAGGGCGTTGCCGGTACAGGACGCGCGGATCTATCCGCGCGGCGGCCTGGATGTGCTGTCCCGCGTGGAAGTGGCGCGGCTGCGCGACGCATCGAGCGGCGGCATGCACGAACTGTTGCGGCGCTGCGCGCTGGCGGTGCTGACCAGCGGCAGCGCGTCGGACGATCCGCGCGCCGCGCGCGATCTTTACCCCGATTTCGATATCCAGGTGCTGCAGCAGGACCGCGGCGTGCGCATCGACCTGGTCAATGCGCCAGCGATGGCGTTCGTGGATGGCGAGATCATCCGCGGCGTGGCCGAGCTGCTGTTCGCGGTGGTGCGCGACCTGGCCTATACCGCCATCGAGCTGGGCCCGGAACACGAAGAGGAGCTGGAATCTTCCGTCGGCATCACCAATGCCGTGTTCGGCCTGCTGCGCAACGCGCGCATCCTGAAGCCGGCCGATCCCAACCTGGTAGTGTGCTGGGGCGGCCACTCCATTTCGCGCGACGAATACATCTACACCAAGCAGGTGGGTTACGAATTGGGCCTGCGCGGGCTGGATATCTGCACCGGTTGCGGCCCGGGCGCGATGAAGGGTCCGATGAAAGGCGCCACCATCGCCCACGCCAAGCAACGCAAGCGCACCACGCGCTACATCGGCATCACAGAGCCGGGCATCATCGCGGCCGAATCGCCCAATCCCATCGTCAACCACCTGGTGATCATGCCGGACATCGAGAAGCGCCTGGAGGCGTTCGTGCGCGTCGGCCACGGCATCCTGGTGTTCCCGGGCGGGGTGGGCACCGCAGAAGAGATCCTCTACCTGCTCGGCATACTGCTGCGCGAGGAAAACGCCGGTCTGCCGTTCCCGCTCATCCTCACCGGCCCCACCATCGCAGCGCCTTATTTCGAGCAGATCGACAAGTTCATCCGCCTGACCCTGGGCGACGCCGCCGCGGCGCGCTACGAGATCATCATCGGCGACCCGGTCGCCGTCGCCAAGAAGATGACCGCGGGCATCAAGCGCGTACGCGAATACCGCATCGCGCATAAGGATTCGTTCTTCTTCAACTGGGCCATCGACGTGCCGCTCGAGTACCAGCAGCCGTTCGTTCCCTCGCACGAAGCCATGGCCGCGCTGGACCTGCACCACGGCCGTCCCGCGTATGCGCTGGCGGCCGATCTGCGGCGCGCCTTTTCGGGCATCGTCGCCGGCAACGTGAAGGAAGACGGCATGCGCCGCATCGAACAATTCGGGCCTTTCGAAATCCACGGCGATGCCGGCATGATGCAGGCATTGGATGCGTTGCTGAGGGCGTTCGTCGAACAGCGCAGAATGAAGATCGCGGGGGAATACCACCCCTGTTATCGCGTACGCGCTTAGGAGCCGATTTTTGGATGATGGATTTCAGTCTGTATCAGTAGTACATACGTCGGCAGGCAGGAGAATGGTAGCGGTGAAGTGATTCCCGTCGTTCGTCGTGAGCAATTTTCCGCGTCCCTGGGTCAGCGCCTGTATGCGGGCGCCGACCGAGTTCAGGCCCACATTGTGTCCGCTCCTGCTTAGCGTGCCGCGCGACGGCAACGTGTTGCGAATAGTGATGTCTACCATGCCGGCCTTGCTGGAAATGCCGATCTCGATCACTCCGCCGTCTGCCGAAGGTTCGACGCCATGCCTGATGGCGTTTTCGACCAGGGGTTGCATGGACAACGTCGGCATACGTGCGTCGGGGAGGCTCTCGGGCAAGCGCCAGAGCAATCGCAGGCGGTCGCCGAAACGCAGGGCCTCTATCTCCAGATAGCGCCGGGTCAGCGCCAATTCCTCTTCCAACGGTATTTCGTGAGGGCCGGCGAGGGCCGCGCGGAACAGGTCGGCCAAGTCCAACAGCAGTTGCTCGGCGTCGGCCGGCCGTTGGTGCACCAGTGCGGCGCCGGTATTCAGGGTATTGAATAGAAAGTGCGGGCGGATGCGCGCCTGGAGCGCCTCCAACTCGGATTGCTTGGCCAGCACGGCCAGTTGTCGGGTGCGCCAGTGGTTCTGGAAAGCGGCCAGCCCCAGCAGCCCGACTGCAAGTGCGATTCCGGTGAAACGCAGGAACACCGTTTGCCAGCCTTCCTCTGTAAGCGACCACACGCCGCGCAGCAACAGCCAGGCGCACCCTGTCACCAGCCACGTGGAAATCACCAGCAACGTCAGGGCGACATAGGCTACATACTGCGCATGCAGGCGGCGCAAGAATCTTCGCAACAGATAGAGGCCGCCGAGGCAGGTCAGCGACACCCATTGGATCACCATGGACGTCAGTGCGAAATAGATCCAGCGGTCGCGATCGGTGCCGGGCGCCAAGGTCAGCACCAGCGCCAGCCCTTCGCCGGCCAGCACTACCCACATGATGACCCTGGCCTGCCACAAGGCATCCAGTGGCGAAGGCTTGGCCGAATCGGTCGGGGTTTGAGTACCTTTGAACATGGGCGAGCCAGGGCGAGTCAATGGACATGATGCCCTGCAATGGGCCAGGACGGCAGACACCGGCCGCCTGAGCCCTCCGCAAGCCCGCCCATCGGTTGCGGTCTGGAACTTTGCCGGATCTGGGCATAGGGTGCAGCATCGCTAACTTGGGGAAGTGGCATGCAAGGTGGTAACCGCACGTCGCGGCGCAGGAGCGCATTGCTGGCCTCCCGGCAGCTCCGCGGCTTTACGCTGATAGAGCTGATGGTGACTATTTCGGTCATAGCTATCCTGATCGCCATCGGCATGCCCAGCTTCATCTCGGTGATCAATAGCAACCGGCTCACCGCCCAATCCAACGAGGTCGTCGCCGCCCTGCAGCTGGCGCGGGTGGAAGCCGTGCGTCAGAACCGCCGCGCCATCGTTTGCGGCAGTTCCAATGGGTCTACCTGCAGCGCATCGACCGCCTGGAATACCGGATGGATCACCTTCCTGGACATGGACAGCAACGGAAGCCCCGCAGCGGCCGAGGTCATCCGGGTCAACACGGTCAAGGCGCCTCTTCAAGTGCGCATGGGCGGAGCTGCGAGCAGCATTTCGTACCGTTCTGATGGCATGGCGCACGATCCGGTCAGTGGAAGTCTGATAGCCGCCACCACGATTACCGTATGTATCCCCACCACACGTCCGACGCAAAACCAGCGTGTGGTAAGCCTTGGCACGGGCGGTAGCCGGATTTCCACCGGTTCCGCTAATGGTTCGGGCGCGTGCCCGTGACTACCCATAGGAAAACCTGCATGTACACGCAGTTGAAGAGTTATCCATCGCGCCGCTTCCAAAGGGGCGTAGGCCTGATCGAAGTCATGATCTCGGTCCTGATTCTGGGCATCGGTTTGTTGGGAGTGGCTGCCATGCAAGCTACCGCGCTGCGCAACAACCAGAGCGCGCTCGAACGCACCCAGGCGACTATCCAAAGCTACTCGATCCTCGATGCGATGCGCGCCAACCGCAATATCGCCTTGGGCGGGGGATACAACCTGGCCCGGACTTGCGCTGCCCCGGGTGCGGGTACGCTTGCCCAGAACGACCTGCGCCGTTGGATAAGTTCGCTCAAGACCACCTTGGGAGACAACGACGGAAGTTGCGGCACCATCGCCTGCAATGGCGACACTTGCACGATCACCGTCGAGTGGGACGATAGTCGGGCCGCGGACGGTCTTGATGCCCAGGGTGCGGAAGTCAACGCCGCCGACCGCCATATAGTCAACACGGTGGCCCGTCTATGAAGCGCATGCCTGCCCCTTACTCCGCCAGGCGCCACCTCGCCCGAGGCGTCACCTTGATCGAGCTCATGATCTCGCTGGTGCTGGGATTGTTGGTGGTAGCCGCGGCCATCGGCATCTTCGCCTCGAACAAACAGGTTTTCCGGTCGACCGAAAATCTCAGCCGCTTGCAGGAAAACGCGCGTGTGGCCTATGAGCTGATGGCGCGCGAAGTGCGGGAGGCGGGCGGCAATCCGTGTTCGCGCAATGTGCCCATCGTCAACGTGGTCAACGCCTCCGCCAACGACTGGTGGAGGAATTGGACCGATGGAGTACATGGCTACGAAGGCACCGAGGCGTTCGTGGGCGCGCCGTTTGGTGCGGGCATCGGCGGCCGGGTGAATGGCACCGACGCGATCGAGCTTCGGTCGGGCGCGCCCGGCGAAGTCACTGTGACCGACCATAAGCCGAATTCGGCGCAGTTCAAGGTCAACACCAACGACCATGGCTTGTCCGACGGCGATATCGTGATGGTTTGCGATTTCGTGCAGGGATCCATTTTCCAGATCACCCAAGCGCAGAACGGCATCAACAACACCGTGGTCCACAACACGGGCACTGGCACGCCGGGAAACTGCAGTAAAGGCCTGGGTTGGGCAAATCCCCCGGACTGTACGACCAATGGCAAGTCCTATGCATACGGACCTAATTCCACCATCGCCCGCTTGCGGGCTACTGCCTGGTATATCGGCAACAACGGCCGCAATGGCGGACGGTCCCTTTACCAGACATCCATCCGCAACAATGGTGGAGAGGTCGAGACCATAAACCAGGAAATCACCGAGGGTGTGCAGAACATGCAGATCCAGTATCTGGCGCCGGGGGCGGTCAACTACGTGGACGCTGCCGCCGGCACCGATTGGCCCAGGGTATCTGCGGTGCGTATCGTCCTGAGCATGCAGGGGCAGGACAACGTGAGTACCAGCGGCGGCAAGCTGGGACGCACCGTGGAGCACGTGGTCACCTTACGGAATCGCAATCTATGAAAACCCGTATGCCATCCACAGCCAGGCTTCAGCGCGGCGCGTCGCTGTTCGTCGTACTGATTCTGTTGCTGGTCATGACTCTTTTGGGCTTGGCGATACTGCGCAGCACAGTGATGGAAGAGCGCATGAGCGCCAACCTCTACGATCGCAGCCTGTCGTTCCAGTCGGCGGAAACCGCACTACGCGAGGCCGAGGAAAGGATCCAGGCCGCTGAGCTTTCCGGCACCAGGTTGGGTTTCGACTGTTCGGTGGTCGGCATGATCTGTCCGTCCATCCCCACCAACGCATTGACCGGCGCAGCCTGCAGCGGCGGTAAATACTGCTGGACCACGATGCCCGCCGGCAACCAAGTGCTTTCTACGGGCATGGTTCCGCAGTACTACATCGAGTACATGGGGCAATACACCAACGAGGACGACCTGGGCCTGGCGGGCAGCGCCAACGCGAACCAGTACGGCGGCAGCGGTGGCGTACCTCTCCAGCATTTCTATCGCATCACTGCGCGTAGCCACAATCCTGTAGGTAGCGACCGCTCGGTTGTCATATTGCAATCAAACATCGTAGTCAAATAGCCCGCGCGTAGAGAAGGCATGAGCAAGCGATTGCCCTTTACGAGGAGAAAGAAATGAAGACCCCTATTACTTCGCCCGTACCGCGGCGCTCGAGCCTGGCATCCCGCGCGAGCGTGTTCTTGATCGGCATGCTGGCCGCTCTCAGCTCGTTGCCCGCGACTTCGGTCGAAATCGCCCAGACCCCGCTGTCCATCGGCGGCAACGTGCCGGGCAATCTTTCGCTGGTGCCGTCAGTCGAATTCCCCACTCTGATCAGCGTGGCCAACTTCGGCGACTACGATCCCACGCGCAGCTATGTCGGGTACTTCGACGCCAACAAGTGCTATCAGTACGTCTACAACGCCACCGAGTCGGAACGGCATTTCCAGCCTAGTTCAGCGTCCGTTTCGCATGCTTGCGGCAGTTCGTTGTGGAGCGGAAACTATCTCAACTGGGCCGCCACCCAGACGATCGACCCGTTCCGTTCGGCGCTTACCGGCGGCTACCGGGTAAAAGACACCACCACGGAAACGTGGCTGGAGAAAGCGAAGGCCGACCGTGATGGCGGGACCAGCGCCACGGCCAACTTCCCACGCCGCACCTACCCTGGAGCTGCGAACTCCACTGCGGTCAGCAACGCCACTCCCGCCAGCTGGGGTACCATCCGCACACGTATCGACGGTCTTGGCAACAAGATGCGCTTCACCAGCGGCGGCAACGCGGCTGCGCTGAACAACAACAACCCGGGTACGGGCCAGCCGGTGGCCTATAACCCCGCAATCCATACGCTGAGCGATGCGGCGCTCGTTACCGTCGATGGGGTGCCGGTCAGCACTGCCAATGTGGTCTGGGAGGTCAGTGTCCGGGTCGCGGTCTGCGTGACGGGCATGCTGGAAAGCAACTGCAATGACTCCTATTCGGGTGTAGCCAAACCGGAAGGCCTGATACAGGAATATTCGAACCGTTTGCGCTACAGCATCTTCGGATATCTGAACAACGGCGGCGGCACGGAGCCAGAGGGCGGTGTGCTTAGAGCGAACCAGAAGTTCGTCGGCCCCAATGCCTACTACCCGGATGTGGCGGGAGCGCAGGTCAATGCTGCCAGAGAATGGGATCCGAGCACCGGCATCCTTGTCGTCAATCCGGATTCGGCCGATGCCACGGCCACCAACGCGCCCGGCATCGTCAACAGCGGCGTCATCAACTACCTCAACAAATTCGGCCAGATGGAGACGGGCCGCAACGCCAAGTCCTATGACAATGTCAGTGAGCTTTATTACGCCGCTGTCCGCTATTTCAAGAACCTGGGCAACGTGCCCTCGTATTCGACCCTCAATAACGATTACCAGCTTGCGGATGGATTTCCGGTGATCACCGACTGGCAGGACCCGATCAGGTACCAGTGCCAGACCAACGTCATTCTGGGTATCGGCGATACCAACACCTGGCGCGACAAGAACTTGCCGGGCGCCACCAGCGGCGCAGGCGAACCCGGAAAGCCGGCGGAAGTCTCCGCGGATACCACCGTGGACGTGGTCGCCAGTCTGAAGAAGATCTGGCAGATGGAAGGGCGCACCGACGCTCAGGCGACAACGCTGTCTGCGGCCAGCGATTTCAACGGCGCATCCAGGCAAAATTCCGCCTATATCGCCGCATTGGCCTACGATTCGCACACTCGCGACATACGGCCGACGGGCGCAACCAATGCGCTGGCCGGCAATCAGACCATTTCCACCTACTGGGTGGACGTGGTGGAAAACCGCGACTACAAATCGCCGTCCACCAATCAGTACTGGTTGGCGACGAAATACGGCGGCTTCACCGTGCCCACCGGCTTCGACCCGGCGACCAACATTACGCCCCTGCCCGATGCGCAATGGTGGACGACAGGCGATTACGTCGATCCAACGGGAGCCAACTACAGGCGGCCCGACAATTTCTATGTGGCTGCCGATGCTGCCAGGATGGTGGAAAGCCTGAAGCGCGTTTTCGCCAAGATCATTTCCGATATGCATGGTTCGGGCGGCTCGTTCGCGGCCAATTCGACCAAACTCGAAACCGGCGCAATGACCTTCCAGGCCCAGTTCTACAGTGGCAGCTGGCGCGGCGAGCTCAGTGCGTATACGGTCAATGCCACGACGGGCGCGTTGACTCCGGCGTGGAATGCGGGCAGCCAGTTTCCGGCGTGGGCCACGCGCAATATATACGTCAACAACGATGGAACGCAGGCGGGCTACAGGCGTTTCACCTATCCGAACCTGGACAGCACCAATGCCTCTGCGCTGGGTTCGCAGGCGGTCGTAGACTACCTGCGTGGCGATAGGTCCAATGAAGCGCCCAATGGGATAGGCCTGCGCGCCCGCCAGAGCATCCTGGGCGACATCGTCAATTCCCAGCCGATGTATGTCGGGGCGCCCAACGGACGTTTGTTCTACGGTCAAGAGTTCACTGGAGCGGATTCCTTCGGCGCTTATGTGGCTGCCAACACCACACGCACGCCTGTAGTCTATGTGGGCGCGAACGACGGCATGCTCCATGGTTTCAATGCCAACACCGGCGTGGAAACCTACGCGTTCGTGCCCAAGGCGGCCATCGCTGCCGGGTTGAGGGATTACACAAGTCCCACCTACGCGCACCGTTATTTCGTCGATGGCGAGATCACCGTCGCCGATGCCTATGTCGGCGGCGCGTGGAAGACCATCCTGGTGGGGACCATGGGGCGCGGCGGCAAGGCCATCTATGCCTTGGACATCACCGACCCGGACGACGTCGAATTTCTTTGGGAAAAAAGCGCTGCCGATATTCCACAGCTGGGCAACAGCATCGGCAAACCCGTCATAGCGCAGGTAGCCGATGGAGACTGGCGCGTGATGATAGGCAACGGTCCCAACAGCACCGGAGATGGAGCCAGCCTGATCACGGTACGCCTGAGTAATGGCGCCGTCACGACGGTATCCACGGGCACGGCAGTGGCGAATGGTCTTTCGGCTGTCAATGCATGGTCTACCGGGACGACGGATTTCGTCGACGCCGTCTATGCGGGCGACTTGCAGGGCAACCTGTGGAAGATCACCAACCTGACCGGCACTCCGGTGGTCATGAACCTGTTCCAGGCCCAATACAGCGGGGATGCGCAACCTATTACCGCCGCGCCTCTGGTGTCCAAGAATCCCGCGAACGACAGCACCTGGGTATTCATAGGTACCGGACGCTACCTCAATGTCGAAGACCTGGCCAACAAGGATGTGCAGACGTGGTACGGGTTGATCGACGACGGTACTTCCATTGCCGGCAGGGCGCAGTTGGTCGGCACCAGCATCCTTTCGGAAACGACGATCGGCGGCCTGGGCGCCCGGGTCATCAGCGACAACGTGAGTTCCGGTCCGCGTGGCTGGTACATGGATTTGATTTCGCCGGTCCACGGCGCAGAGGGCGAGCGCATGATCGTGCCCAACTTCTTCCAGGGGTTGGCGCTGATCGGCACGACCCGCATCCCGGATACGACCAACGTCTGCAATCCCAGCGGCAAGGGCTATGTCATGGCGATCGATCCCTTCACTGGCGGAAGGCTGTCGCAAAGTTTCTTCGACATGAACGGCGATGGGCAGTTCAATAGTGCCGATCTGGTCAATGGCAACCCAGTATCCGGTATCGGCCTATCGAGCGGCCCCAACAATCCGATCTTCATCGGCGACATCATCCAGATCAATCTGGACGACGCTACCGCAGTGCAAAGAAAAACAAATTCCAGCGTCCTGGCACCGTCCAGGGTTTCCTGGCGCGAAATAGTAGGGGATTGAAACATGAAGATATCGAACTGCATGAAGCTTGGATCCATCCACGGCCGCGGTAGGCGCCATATCGCCGGCTTCACCTTGATAGAGCTGATGATCGTCGTGGCGGTCGTCGCGATTCTGGCGACTATCGCCTATGCGAGCTATCGTGATCAGGTCGTAAAGTCGCGACGGGCCGCAGGCGCGGCTTGCCTGCAGGAGCGGGCACAGTACATGGAGCGCTACTACACCACCTGGCTCACTTACAACCCGCCTGCTCCGGCGCCTGCCGCTGCAATCGGCCAGTGCGACAATGAGGTTTCACCGCATTACCAAGTCAGCATCGTCGGGGGGTCGCTGGGGGCCAAGACTTTCACGTTGCAGGCGGTTCCTCAGGGGGCGCAGGCTACCGCCGACACCAAGTGCGGGACCTTGACCCTGACGGCCAAGGGCGTGCGTGGCGAGAGCGGGACCGCTACCAGCGCGGACCAATGCTGGTAAGTTGGTCATTCGACAATCGCATCAAGACGCTTCGGTTCGATGCATCAACAAAGGCTGCGATTTCATCGCAGCCTTTGTTATTCGTGGAACGCGAAGCTGGCTCGAGCCAACGACTCACTGCGCCGGTTACGTATTCACCGTATTTCGTGCGTCCAACATCGGAGAAAACCGGATTCTGGGTTTTGGGCAAATGAAAAGGGCTGCGATCGCTCGCAGCCCTTGACGTGTCTGGCGCCCGAAGTTGGACTCGAACCAACGACCCCCTGATTAACAGTCAAGTGCTCTAACCGGCTGAGCTATTCGGGCGGGGCGGTCATTGTAGGGGGGAGGAATCGGTCAGGCAAGGCTGGGTTGTGGCCGATGGCCGATTTCTCTGACGGAAAGGCGCGCAGACGCCTGGTTTCAGGGCATGCACGGCGTCGACCCCGAAGCCTTTTCGCTGCGCACCCTGCCCACATTGTTGACGATCACCTGCCACAGCAGGACGTCGTCCCGGCAAAGACGCACGCTGATATTGCTGCCGGCGCTGCGGCCGTCGGGCAGGTAGCGCAGCTGGGGGCGGCCGGTCGAGGAGACCAGGCGCAAGGAGGGGTGGAGGGGAGTATTTTCGTCCCGCAGTATGTCTTCCCGCGCATCCGGCTGCCTGTTGCCGTCGGCATCGAAGAACATCAGCCAGCCCTGGCTCCAGTCGCCGTCCATGCGGCAGCCGCCGGCCCGGTTGGAGGGGCAGACCACCGTCGGGATGCGGTAGCTGATGGCCGTGCTGCGTGCCGAAGCCATGTAGGCGGTCAGCAAGTGCATGGTCGAGCTCGCGCGCTGGTTTTCCATCATGCTGCGATAAGAGGGCACGCCTATCGCCAGTCCGATGGCCGAAATGGCCATGACGACCAGCGCCTCGAGCAGGCTGAAGCCTCCGGGACCGTGAAAGCGGCTTTGGGAACCCGCCGCGGGTTCGGCGGGGGAGGTAGTGGGCATCCGATGCATGGCTTTCTCCTGTAGGCCCTGTCCGGGCATGCCCAGATTCCTCTTCTTGCCGGGGCGCGGACATCGGCAAGGCGCGCGAGGATCTGTAAGGAATTTCCTGACGCAGCCGTAATCCCGGTCGCCGCTATACTGGTCAATCGCCGCAGAATCCCCGCCATGACCGATCGTTTCGAACTCGTTTCCTCCTATTCCCCCGCCGGCGACCAGCCGCAGGCGATCGCCAAGCTGATCGAGGGTTTCGAATCCGGCCTGGCCAAGCAGACCCTGCTGGGCGTCACCGGCTCGGGCAAGACCTACACCATCGCCAACGTAGTGCAGGCGGTGCAGAAGCCGACCCTGGTGATGGCTCCCAACAAGACCCTGGCCGCCCAGCTGTACGGCGAATTCAAGTCGTTCTTTCCGAACAACTCGGTCGAGTATTTCGTCAGCTATTACGACTATTACCAGCCCGAAGCCTACGTGCCGTCGTCGGACACGTTCATCGAGAAGGACAGCTCGATCAACGAGCACATAGAACAGATGCGCCTGGCCGCCACCAAGGCGCTGCTGTCCCGCCGCGATACGATCGTGGTGGCCACGGTGTCGGCGATCTACGGCCTGGGCGCGCCGGAGGACTACCTGTCGCTGCGCCTCATCCTCTCGCGCGGCGAACACATCGACCAGCGCCAGCTGATCCGGCATTTGAGCGACCTGCAGTACACGCGCAACGAATACGAACTGCATCGCGGCACGTTCCGGGTGAAGGGCGAAGTCATCGACGTATTCCCGGCCGAATCCGATATCGAAGCCCTGCGCATCGAATTGTTCGATGGCGAGATAGAGAACCTGACCCTGTTCGATCCGTTGACCGGCGAAACCCTGCGCAGGCTGCCGCGCTACACCATCTATCCCAAGACCCACTACGCGACCACGCGCGACCGGGTGCTGAAGGCCATCGATACGATCAAGGCCGAACTGAAAGAGCGCCTGGAGCAGTTGTATTCGCAGAACAAGCTGGTGGAGGCGCAGCGCCTGGCGCAGCGCACCCAGTTCGACGTGGAGATGATGGCCGAGGTGGGTTTCTGCAACGGCATCGAGAACTATTCCCGCCACCTGACCGGCAAGGCGCCGGGCGAACCGCCGCCGACGCTGTTCGATTACCTGCCGCCAGACGCTTTATTGGTCTGCGATGAGTCGCATGTGACCATTCCGCAGATCGGCGCCATGTACAAGGGCGACCGCTCGCGCAAGGAGACGCTGGTAGAGTTCGGGTTCCGGCTGCCGTCGGCGCTGGACAACCGGCCGCTGAGGTTCGAGGAATGGGAAGCGCGTTCGCCACGCAGCATCTATGTGTCGGCGACACCGGGCCCCTACGAACTGCGGGAATCGGGCGGGGAAGTGGTTGAACTGGTGGTGCGGCCGACCGGGCTGATCGATCCGCAGGTGGAAATCCGTCCGGTGGCCTCGCAGGTCGACGATGTGCTGTCGGAGATCAATCTGCGGGTGGCGATGGGCGATCGCGTGCTGATCACCACCCTGACCAAGCGCATGGCCGAAAACCTGACCGAATACCTGGGCGAACACGGGGTCAAGGTGCGCTATCTGCATTCGGACGTGGACACGGTGGAGCGCGTGGAGATCATCCGCGACCTGCGCCTGGGCAAGTTCGACGTGTTGGTGGGCATCAACCTGCTGCGTGAGGGGTTGGACATGCCGGAGGTGTCGCTGGTGGCGATCCTGGACGCGGACAAGGAAGGCTTCCTGCGCTCGCGGGGATCGCTGATCCAGACCATCGGCCGGGCCGCCCGCAACTTGCGCGGCAAGGCGATCCTGTACGCCGACAAGATCACCAATTCCATGCAGGCCGCCATCGACGAGACCAACCGCCGCCGCGAGAAGCAGGTGGAATACAACGCCGAGCATGGCATCACCCCCATCTCGGTCGCCAAACCCATCGTGGACATCCTGGAAGGCGCGCGCAGCGACGCGGCCAATGAGGGAGGCCAGGGCGGCAAAGGCGGTCGCGGCAAGGGCCGCCGTGTGGCCGAGGAGGCCCCGGACTACGCGTCATTCAGCCCGGCCCAGATCGCCGCACGCCTGAAGACCCTGGAGCAGCAGATGTACCAGCACGCCCGCGACCTGGAGTTCGAGGACGCCGCGCGCCTGCGCGACGAGATCCACAAGTTGAAGGATGCCAGCCTGGTCATCTGACCGTAGGTCGGGGCTACGCCCCCGACGCACGGAAATCATGGGCCCGGCCGCTGAAGCTACCCATGCGCCGGCCTGTCGAACCTCGCAGCCTCGATGGTTCGGCCGATTCGACGGCGGGCTCCGGCCGATTCCGTACCGCCTGCATGGATGTTATGATGCGCGCCCCTGAAAGCTTCCCTTCGGGGCATACCGGGCGGTTAGCTCAGCGGTAGAGCACTACCTTGACATGGTAGGGGTCACAGGTTCGAACCCTGTACCGCCCACCACGCCTTCACGGCGTGGCACCGGCAAAGGCGACAATCCAGAGGTGGCGGCCCTGCCGTCTAGCGTGCGACATGAGCACTACCAACTTCCCCTGCTGACTTCCTTGCCCGCCTCTTCCGTTGGTGTATCGAAGGCGCGCAGCGCCTTTTTTCGTATCTGGTAACGACTGAATGATCACGATCACGCTCCCCGACGGCAGCCGCCGCGAATTCGAAAACCCCGTCACGGTCATGGAAGTGGCCCAGTCCATCGGCGCCGGCCTGGCCAAAGCCACCGTCGCTGGCGCGGTCGACGGCAAGCTGGTCGATGCCAGCGACCGCATCGACCACGATGCCTCGCTGCGCATCATCACGCCGAAGGACGAGGAAGGCCTGGAAATCATCCGCCACTCCAGCGCCCACCTGGTCGGCCACGCGGTGAAGCAGCTGTTCCCCGAGGCCAAGATGGTGATCGGTCCGGTCATCGCCGAAGGCTTCTACTACGACATCTGGAACGAGCGCCCCTTCACCCCCGAGGATATGGCCGCGATCGAACAGCGCATGCGCGAACTGATCGAGCAGGACTACGACGTGGTCAAGAAGGTCACCCCGCGCGCGGAAGTGATCGAGGTGTTCAAAGCCCGGGGCGAGGATTACAAGCTGCGCCTGATCGACGACATGCCCGACGAAACCGCGATGGGCCTGTACTACCACCAGGAATACGTGGACATGTGCCGCGGCCCGCACGTGCCCAACACGCGTTTCCTGAAGTCGTTCAAGCTCACGCGCATTTCCGGCGCGTACTGGCGCGGCGACGCCAAGAACGAGCAACTGCAGCGCATCTACGGCACCGCCTGGGCCGACAAGAAACAGCTCGAGGCCTACATCACCCGGATCGAGGAAGCCGACAAGCGCGACCACCGCAAGATCGCCAAGCAGCAGGAGCTTTTCCACCTGCAGGAAGAGGCGCCGGGCCTGGTGTTCTGGCATCCCAAGGGCTGGGCCATCTGGCAGGTGGTCGAGCAGTACATGCGCAAGGTCTATCGCGACACCGGCTATGGCGAAGTACGTTGCCCGCAGATCCTGGATGTGTCGCTGTGGCAGAAATCGGGCCACTGGGACAATTACCAGGACAACATGTTCTTCACCGAATCGGAAAAGCGCACCTATGCGCTGAAGCCGATGAACTGCCCCGGACACGTCCAGGTCTTCAACCAGGGTCTGCACAGCTACCGCGACCTGCCGATCCGCTACGGCGAGTTCGGCGCCTGCCACCGCAACGAGCCCTCCGGCGCACTGCACGGCATCCTGCGCGTGCGCGGTTTCACCCAGGACGACGGCCACATCTTCTGCACCGAGGACCAGATCGAATCCGAAGTCACCGCTTTCCACCAGCAGGCGCTGGCCGTCTACAAGGCGTTCGGTTTCCAGGAGATCCAGATCAAGATCGCCCTGCGCCCGGAAGCGCGCCTGGGCGACGATGCCACCTGGGACAAGGCCGAAGGCGCGCTGCGTTCGGCCCTGGCCGTGTGCGGGGTGGAGTGGCAGGAACTGCCGGGCGAGGGCGCCTTCTACGGCCCCAAGATCGAATACCACCTCAAGGACGCCATCGGCCGCACCTGGCAGCTGGGCACCATGCAGGTCGATTTCATGATGCCCGAGCGTCTGGGCGCCGAGTACGTGGACGAACATTCCGCGCGCCGGCACCCGGTCATGCTGCACAGGGCCATCGTCGGCTCCATGGAGCGCTTCATCGGCATTCTGATCGAGCACCACGCCGGGGCCTTCCCGGCCTGGCTGGCCCCCCGCCAGGCCGTAGTCATGAACATCACCGATGCCCAGGCCGATTACGTGGCCGAAGTCCAAAAAAACCTTGCGAATCAAGGGTTCAGGGTGGTTTCGGATTTGCGGAACGAGAAAATCGGCTATAAGATCCGCGAACACACCCTGCAGCGCGTGCCGTACCTGCTGGTGGCCGGGGATCGGGAAAAAGAGAACGGGGCCATCGCCGTGCGCACGCGTTCGGGCGAAGATTTAGGCACAATGAGCATCGCGGCTTTCGTCGAGCGCCTGCGCGCCGAGCAAACCGCGTAAGAAATGTCCCGGTCCCCCTGTGGGGCCGGCATGGATGTATCCCTTGGGAGATTGCAACAATCAGTACCCCCGACAACAAGCAAAACCGCAAGAATCAGGAGATCCGCGTACCCAGCGTGCGCGTGATCGGCGCAGATGGCGAAATGGTGGGCGTGCTTTCGCGCGACGCCGCGCTGGCCCTGGCCGAGGAATCCGGTATGGATCTGGTGGAAATCCAGCCCCAGGCCGATCCGCCCGTCTGCCGCATCATGGACTTCGGCAAATTCAAGTTCGAAGCCCAGAAAAAGGCCAACGCCGCCAAGAAGAAGCAGAAGCAGGTCGAGATCAAGGAACTCAAGTTCCGGCCGGTCACCGACGAAGGCGACTACCAGATCAAGATGCGCAACATCCGCCGCTTCCTGGAAGAAGGCGACAAGGTCAAGATCAACATCCGCTTCCGTGGCCGCGAAATGAGCCACCAGGAACTGGGCCGCGAAATGGCCACGCGCATCGAGACCGAACTGGGCGACGACATCGTGATCGAATCGCGCCCGCGCCTGGAAGGCCGGCAGATGGTCATGATGATCGCGCCGAAGAAGAAGTGAGGGTTTTTCCTTCTCCCGTTGGGAGAAGGGAAGCAAAACCCTGATTTGCAAGGAATTCCCGCTCCGGGCATAATATGCGGCCCGGTCAAACGGGCGGCCGCCTGCAGGGTATGGGGCAGCCACAGGACCTGTCGTTATTTTCGTAATAGATTCAACGACTTACAAGCCGACATTGGGCATGGATGGAAAGCGTGGCCGCTTCATGACGAAGCATCCAAGGCCGCCGCCCGGGTCAGTTACAGAAACCAACAAGGATTACCGCAATGCCCAAGATCAAGACCCATCGGGCGGCGGCCAAGCGTTTCCGGAAGACCGCTTCCGGCAAATACAAGGCTGGCCACGCCAACAAGAGCCACATCCTCACCAAGAAGTCGACCAAGCGTAAGCGTGGCCTTCGTGCGACGAACATCGTCCGCGCCGAAGACTCCAAGCGTCTGGATCGTATGCTTCCGTATCTCTGAGGACTGAACAATGGCACGAGTAAAACGTGGTGTTACGGCGCGCCGCCGTCACAAGAAAATCCTGAAGCTCGCCAAGGGCTACTACAACGCCCGCCGCAAGGTCTTCCGCGTCGCCAACCAGGCCGTCATCAAGGCCGGTCAGTACGCGTATATCGGCCGCAAGCAGAAGAAGCGCAATTTCCGTTCGCTGTGGATCACCCGCATCAATGCGGCCGCCCGCATGAACGGCTTGAGCTACAGCCGTTTCATGAACGGCATGCTGAAGGCCGGCATCACCCTGGACCGCAAGGTGCTGGCGGATATCGCCGTGCACGATTCGGTGGGTTTTGCGGCCTTGGCCGAAAAAGCCAAGAGCGCACTCGCGGCGTAAGCCGGCGATCTCCACCGTACAAAGCGACACTGGCAATCCATCGCCGAACACGTGGGGAAGGGCGCAAGTCCTTCCCCATTGTTTTTTCCGACGTAGTTCCAGATTTTTCTACGCCGTCATTCCAGCGCAAGCTGGAATCCATTTTGACTTTGCTCTGGTTCTGCGCCGTTTGTAAAGCAACAGCAAAATCAAGATGGATCCCAGCGTTCGCTGGGATGACGACTTCAGTTTTTTCGGGGTTGTGAACGAATGAGCGATATCGAATCCCTGTCCACGCAAGCTCTGTCCGACATCGCGTCGGCGCAGACGCCGGAGGCGCTGGAATCCTTGCGCGTCGCACTGCTGGGCAAGAGCGGCAGCATCACCGCGCAACTCAAGCAGCTGGGCACGCTTCCGGGCGACCAGCGCAAGGCCGCCGGCGAAGCGATCAACGTCGCCCGCGACGCCATCGCAAGCGCATTGTCGGCGCGCAAGGTGCTGCTGGAAGACGCAGCACTGGATGCGCGATTGGGCGGTGAAAGCATCGACGTCACCCTGCCGGGCCGCAACGCCGAACGCGGCGGATTGCACCCTATCAGCCGTACCCTGGAGCGCATCGCCGACATCTTCGGCCGGCTGGGTTACGAACTGGCCGACGGCCCGGAAATCGAGGACGACTGGCACAACTTCGAGGCGCTGAATTTCCCGCCGCACCATCCGGCGCGCGCCATGCACGATACCTTCTATTTCGGCGACGGCCGCCTGCTGCGCACCCACACTTCCGGCGTGCAGGTGCGCTACATGGGCAAGCACGCGCCGCCGCTGCGCATGATCGCCGCAGGCAAGGTCTACCGCAGCGACAGCGACCAGACCCATTCGCCGATGTTCCACCAGGTCGAAGGCCTGCTGGTCGACGAGCATTCCACGTTCGCCGATCTCAAGGGCACCCTGGCGGAATTCGTGCGTGCGTTCTTCGAGCGCGATTTCGAAATGCGTTTCCGCCCCAGCTACTTTCCGTTCGTCGAACCCGGCGCCGAAGTGGATATCGCCTGGCAGCAGCCCGACGGCAGCACGCGCTGGCTGGAGGTGCTGGGCTGCGGCATGGTCCATCCCAACGTGCTCAAGGCCTGCGGCATCGATCCGGAGCGCTACACCGGCTTCGCCTTCGGCCTGGGCGTGGAGCGCTTCGCCATGCTGCGTTACGGCGTCAACGATCTGCGCGCGTTCTTCGACAACGATGTGCGGTTCCTACGGCAATTCGCTTGAAAACCGAGAATGGGGAATCGGGAATGGCGAATCGGCAAAGCCGGCCGCTGGCCCCTGATTTTTCCATTCCCTATTCCCCATTCCCTATTCCCCATTCCTTATTCCCGGCTCCACCCCATGAAATTTTCCGAAAATTGGCTGCGCAGCCACGTTCCCGTCCACGCCTCGCGCGATGAACTCGCCGCCACGCTGACCGCCATCGGCCTGGAGGTCGAGGAAGTTACCGTGCTGGGCGCATCGCTGGCCGGCGTGGTGGTGGCGCGTATCGTCGAATGCGCCAAACATCCCGAAGCCGACCGTTTGCAGGTCTGCAAAGTCGATGCGGGGCAGGGCGAGCTGCTGCAGATCGTCTGCGGCGCGCCGAACGCGCGGCCGGGACTCGTTGCGCCGCTTGCGACGGTCGGTACGACGGTGGGCGAAATCGTGATCAAGGCGGCCAAGCTGCGCGGCGTGGATTCCAACGGCATGCTGTGCTCGGCCAAAGAGCTGGGCATCGACGCCGATGCGTCCGGCTTGCTGGAACTTCCTGGCGACGCGCCGATCGGCGCGCCCATCGCCGAATACCTGTCGCTGCCCGACGCCAGCATCGAGATCAAGCTCACGCCCAACCGCGCCGATTGTTTCGGTGTGCGCGGCATCGCCTTCGACGTGGCCGCGGCCTGCGGCAGCGAAGTGGTGGCCTTCGATGCCACGCCGATGCCTGCGCTCATCGACAGCACGCTTGCCGTCGAACTGGACGCCGGGGCCAAGGTTCCGCGTTTCGTCGGGCGCGTGATCGAGGGCCTGGACGCCACCGTCGCCACGCCGGTGTGGATGGCCGAACGCCTGCGCCGCAGCGGCGTGCGGCCGATCAGCCTGCTGGTCGACGTGACCCAGTACGTGATGCTGGAACTGGGGCAGCCGATGCACGCCTTCGACCGCGACACGCTCGCAGGTCCTGTCGTGGTACGCCCCGCCCGCGAGGGCGAAGAAATCAAGTTGCTGGACGGCCGCACCGTGTCGCTCAGCGACGATTTCCTGGTCGTCGCCGACAGCAGCGCCGGCGGCAACGGCGGCCGCGCCGTCGCGCTGGGCGGCATCATGGGGGGCTACGACACCCGCGTGACCGATGCGACGCGCAACGTCTTCCTGGAAGCCGCGCACTGGATCCCTGCCGCGATCATCGGCCGCGGGCGCAAGCTCGGCCTGCACACCGACGCGGGCCATCGCTTCGAACGCGGCGTGGACCCCGAACTGCCGCGTCAGGCCGTCGAAGTGGCCACGCGCCTGCTGGTGGAGCTGGCCGGCGGTTCGCCTGGCCCGGTGATCGAAGCGGTACTGCCCGAGCACCTGCCCAAGCCGGCCACCATCGCCCTGCGCCGCGCGCGCATCGCCCGCCTGCTGGGCATCGAGATCGCCGATGCGGACGTGGAGCGGATCCTGCGGGCGCTGGGCATGCGATCGACCGCCAACGACGCGGGCTGGGACGTATTGCCGCCGAGCCGCCGCTTCGACATCGCCATCGAAGAAGACCTGATCGAAGAACTGGCCCGCATCCACGGCTACGAGCGCATACCGACCACCTTGCCCGGCGGCGCCACCCGCATCGCCGCACCGACGGAAACGCAGCTGGAGGCTTCCAGCGTGCGCCGCCATCTGGTCGCGCGCGATTATCTGGAGACGGTCAACTACGCCTTCGTGGATGCCGCGCTGCTCGAGCGGTGGGGCGCGACCGAGCGCGCTGTTCCCCTGGCCAATCCGCTCAGCGCCGAACTCGGGGTGATGCGCACGCGTCTGCTGCCGGGGCTGGTCTCGGCGTTGCAGCGCAACGTCGCGCGGCAAGCCGGGCGGGTACGTTTGTTCGAGTTGGGCAACGTGTTCGAAAGCCGGGAATCGGGAATCGGGAATCGGGAATCGGAAGGAAGCATAGCTCCCGTTGAAACTCTGCGCATCGCCGCTGCCATTCATGGGGATGCAGGGCCGGAGCAATGGTGCGAGAAGGCGCGCAAGGCCGATTTCCATGATCTGAAGGGCGATCTCGATAGCCTGGCCGCAGCCTCCGGTGCGGTGCTGGAATACCGGCCGTCGCAGGCCCCCTTCGGCCACCCGGGCCGCTCGGCCGATGTGTTCCGCGACGGCCACCGCATCGGCTGGATCGGCCAGTTGCACCCGCGCCTGCAACGCGCGCTGGACCTGGATGGCGAGGTGGTCGGATTCGAGCTGGACATGGCGCCGCTGACCCTGCGCGCATTGCCGAGGGCGGCCGAACTTTCGCGCTTTCCGTCCGTCCGCCGGGATCTAGCGTTCGTCGTCGCCGACGAAGTGCCGTGGCAGGCCATTGCCGACACCGTGCGCGCCTCGGTAGGGCCGCTGCTGCGGGATCTGGTGCTGTTCGACCGTTACATCGGCGCAGGGGTCGAATCAGGTCAAAAGAGCTTGGCTATGGGCTTGATTTTGCAGGACAACTCACGCACTCTGACCGACCGCGATGTGGAAGGCGTCGTGTCCGGGGTGGTCGCTGCGATAGAGCGCGATCACGGTGCAAGGATCCGCGGATGACGGGCAAGGGGAACGATACATGGCACTGACGAAAGCGGAGATGTCCGAACGCCTGTTCGACGAAGTCGGACTGAACAAGCGCGAGGCGAAGGAATTCGTCGACGCGTACTTCGACGTACTGCGCGAGGCGCTGGAGCAAGGCCGACAGGTCAAGCTTTCCGGCTTCGGCAACTTCGACCTGCGCCGCAAGAACCAGCGCCCGGGCCGCAATCCCAAGACCGGCGAGGAAATTCCGATTTCCGCGCGCACCGTGGTGACTTTCCGTCCGGGCCAGAAGCTGAAGGAACGCGTGGAAGCCTACGCCGGAGCCGACCATGCTTGATCCGGGCAGCAACCGCGAGCTACCGCCGATTCCCGCCAAACGCTATTTCACCATCGGTGAAGTAAGCGAACTGTGCGACGTGAAGCCCCATGTCCTGCGCTACTGGGAAACCGAGTTCCCAAGCCTGGAGCCGGTCAAGCGCCGAGGCAACCGCCGCTACTACCAGCGCCACGACGTGCTGATGGTGCGTCAGATCCGCGGCCTGCTGTACGAGCAGGGCTACACCATCGGCGGCGCGCGCCTGCGCCTGGAAGGCGAGGGCGCCAAGCAGGAATCGGCGCTCAGCAACCAGATCGTCAAGCAGGTGCGCATGGAGCTGGAAGAAATACTGCAGCTGCTGCGTCGCTGATTTTCCTTCTCCCGGTGGGAGAAGGAACAGAGAAATGCGGCTATAATTGCCGCCCCGCCGCCAAGGCGGGGGATTCGCATCAGTTCGGGGCGTAGCGCAGCCTGGTAGCGCATCTGCCTGGGGGGCAGAGGGTCGTCGGTTCAAATCCGGCCGTCCCGACCAACGCGAAAGTACGAAAAAAAGACCCGCATCCCATTGCGGGTTTTTTATTGCGCGATACTTCGCCTTATGCATCCGCGCGCGCTCGAACTGATCGGCTCACTGGATTTGTCGCCGCATCCCGAAGGCGGCTACTACAAGCGCGTCTACGAATCCAGCAAACAGGTGCTTGCGAACGGCGTGCTTCGGCCCGCCATTACCTCCATCCATTTCCTGCTCACCGAAGGCGTGGGCAGTCGCTGGCACCGCGTGGATGCCGCGGAGGTGTGGGACTGGCAGGAGGGCGATGCGGTGGAGCTGCTGATGTACGACGCCGATGCCCATGCGCTCAGCCGCGCGCAACTGGATACCTCCGCACGCGGCGGGCAGTTGCTGCAGGTGGTTCCCGCTGGCATCTGGCAGAGCGCCAGGACCCATGGCGGCTATTCGCTGGTCAATTGCTCGGTGTCGCCGGGCTTCGTCTGGAGCGGGCTGGAAATGTTGGACGAGTCGAGCGAACTCGCGCATGAGATCCGTGCAGCAGGCGGGTTGGCTTCGTAGCGTAAGGTTGGCTGAACCAATTCGTGTCGGACCGTCTTCCGGCACTTGAGCGCACTCGACCATTCGCTAGTCTGGCCGCCATCTCCGATGGCGAGTACTGCGATGCGTTCGATGCTGTGGTGCCTTCTTTTCGTATCCATGCCGCTGCTCGCGCAGGATGTTCCGTTGACGAACTCACAAACTGCGGCCGATCCCGAGGTTCGGGACATGGATGCGGTCGTCGTGACCGGCGTGCAGCCCGGTCCGGGCATGTGGAAGGTCAGCAAGGGCGATCACGTGCTCTGGATCATGGGTACATTGACGCCGCTGCCCAAAGGCATGACCTGGTTGTCGCGCGATGTGGAAACCGTGCTGGCGCAGGCCGATGAAGTGATCGAACCGCCCAGCGCGAACTTCGATTCGGATGTGGGCATGTTCCGCGGAATGCTGATGATTCCCTCGCTGCTGAAGGCCCGCAAGAACCCCGATGGCAAAACCTTGCGCGAAGTCCTGCCGCCGCCGATCTATGCCAGGTGGTCCCTGCTCAAGGCGAAATATCTGGGCCGCAATGAGGGCGTGGAGAAGTGGCGTCCGGTGTTCGCGTCGCAGGAGCTTTATCAGGCCGCGATCAAGAAATCCGGCTTGACCCAATCAGGGGTGGTGGGCCCGGTGGTGGAAAAGCTGGCGAAGGCGGGCAAGATCAAGCGCACGCCGACAGTGGTCAAGGTGACGATAGAAAACCCCAAGCAGGTGATCAAGGAATTCTCGGCGTCGTCGCTGGCCGACATCGATTGCTTCGACAAGACGCTGAAGCGTCTGGAGTCGGACCTGCCGATCATGTCCGCGCGCGCCAATGCTTGGTCCATCGGTGATATCCAGGCGTTGCGTATGCTTCCGTACGAGGACCAGAACCGCAGCTGCATGAATGCGTTCCTGGAGACCAGCCTGGCGCAGAAGAGCGGCATGGCCGGCGTGCCGCAACGGGTGGAAGCGATGTGGCTGGCCAAGGCCGAGACGGCGCTGGCGAACAACAAGGTGACTTTCTCCACCCTGCCGATTGGAACCCTGCTGAGTTCCAATGGCTATCTGTCCAAGCTGCGCGCCAAGGGTTATCTGATCGAAGAACCCTGAGCGCATCTGCTTTGTAGAGCCGAGCTTGCTCGGCTGCTCTTTCCCTGCAGAACAGAAAGCAGCCGAGCAAGCTCGGCTCTACAAAAAGGGTCAGCCTGCGGCGCTGATCGGTGCGGCGGACAATGCCAACTGCGGCCAGCGTGCGAGCACCGCTTCGCGGATGCCGCTGGCGTCGATGCCAGCCTCGGTCAGCAGTTGCTCGCGGCTGGCATGGTGCTGGAACTCGTCCGGCAGGCCCAGCTGCAAAACCGGAAGCTGCAGATTTTCGGCGTGCAGCAGCTCGGCCACGCCGGAACCGGCGCCGCCCATCACCACGTTGTCTTCGATGGTGACGAAACCTTCGTGGGTCGAGGCCAGTTCGAGGATCAACGCGCGGTCCAGCGGTTTGACGAAGCGCATGTTGATCACGGTAAGGCCCAGCTCCCTGCCGACCTGTTCGGCCGCCGGCACCGTGGCCCCGAATGCCAACAGAGCGATGCGCGAACCACGCGCGCGCACTTCCGCCTTGCCGATCGGCAAGGTCTCCAGGCCCGCATCGATGGCCGCGCCCGGACCGGTACCGCGCGGATAACGCACCGCCGCCGGTCCCTGGTGCTGGAAGCCGGTGCTCAGCATCCTGCGGCACTCGTCCTCATCGGCCGGCGCCATCACCACCATGTGCGGCACGCAGCGCAGGTAGCTCAAATCCAGATTGCCGGCGTGGGTGGCGCCGTCCGGGCCGACCACGCCGCCGCGGTCGATGGCGAACAGCACATCCAGTTTCTGGATGGCCACGTCGTGCACCAGCTGGTCGTAGCCGCGTTGCAGGAAAGTGGAATAGATGGCGACCACCGGCTTGGCGCCTTCGCAGGCCATGCCCGCCGCCAGCGTCACCGCGTGCTGTTCGGCGATGGCCACGTCGAAATAGCGCTGCGGATATTCCTTGCTGAAACGCACCAGGCCCGAGCCTTCGCGCATCGCAGGCGTGATGGCCAACAGCGTGGGATCGGCTGCGGCCATGTCGCACAACCAGTCGCCGAAAATATCCGTGTAGGTCGGTTTCTTCGCGCCGCCCTTGCTGACCAGCCCCTTCTCGGGATCGAACGGACCGACCGCGTGGTAACCGATCTGATCGCCTTCGGCCAGTTCGTAGCCTTTGCCCTTGGTGGTGATGATGTGCAGCAGCTGCGGACCTTTCAGGGTCTTGAGCGTCTTCAGCGCGCTGACCAGCGCGGGCACGTTATGGCCGTCGATGGGGCCGGTGTAGTGGAAGCCCATTTCCTCGAACAGCGTGGACGGCACGAACATGCCCTTCCAGTGCTCTTCCCAGCGGCGCATGAAGCGTGCCGGCGGCTTGCGCTTGTCGCCCAGCAGTTTCTTGCCGCCTTCGCGCAGGGCGTTGAGGGTGCGGCTGCTGCTGATGCGGCCGAGCATCTTGGTCAGGCCGCCGACGTTTTCCGAAATCGACATCTGGTTGTCGTTGAGCACCACCAGCAGGTTGGGTTCCGGATCTTCCATGCCGCCGGCGTGATTCAGCGCTTCGAAGGCCATGCCGGCGGTCATCGCGCCGTCGCCGATCACCGCCACCACCCTGCGTTCGTTGCCGGCCTGCGCATTGGCGATGGCCATGCCCAATGCGGCGGAGATCGAAGTGGAGGAATGACCGACGCCGAAGGTGTCGTACTCGCTTTCTTCGCGCTTGGGGAAGGGGGCCACGCCGTCGGCCTGCTTGACCGTGTGGATGCGGTCGCGGCGTCCGGTGAGGATCTTGTGCGGGTAGGTCTGGTGGCCGACGTCCCACACCAGCCGGTCGTCCGGCGTGTTGTAGAGGTAGTGCAGGGCGACCGTGAGTTCGATCACGCCCAGGCCGGCGCCGAAATGGCCGCCGCTCTTGCCCACCGATTCGATCAGATAGGCGCGCAGTTCGTCGGCGATCTCGGTCAGTTCGGACTCGTCGAACTGGCGCAAATCGGCGGGGAGGTCGATGCGGGAAAGGCGGGGGTAGC
>NZ_PDWS01000020.1 GCF_010093305.1 Pseudoxanthomonas sacheonensis
GGCATGTCCGGCGGCGGCGGTGCCTCGGGGAGCTGGTGATGCGACTTCTCCGCCATGTCTTCGCGCGCTCGGCGCGCCACCTGTTTCCGGAGGACAGCCTGCACCGGATCGCCGATGCGATCGCCGCGGGCGAACTGCAGCACCGCGGCGAAATCCTGTTCGCGGTCGAATCGGAACTTTCTCCCGGCATGGTGCTGCGCGGCGTACAGGCGCGCGCCCGCGCGGAGGCCGCCTTCGCGCGCTTGCGCGCCTGGGATACCGAAGCCAACAACGGCGTGCTGATCTATCTGCTGCTGGCCGATCACCGCATCGAGATCGTGGCCGACCGCGGCCTGAACGGCCTGGTCAGTGCCGAACAATGGCGCGGCGTCTGCCTGCTGATGGAGGAACGCATGCAGGCCGGCGAGCCGGAGCAGGCGGTGGTCCGGGGTATCGAGGCGGTATCGGACCTGCTGGCCGAGCATTTCCCCCAGATCGACGGCACGCCGGATCGCGACGAACTGCCCAACCGGCCGCTGATCCTGGATTGACGGCTGTTGTCCTGTAGGAGCGGGCCCTGCCCGCGACGCTCTCGCTTGGCAGGCATCATGCGAAGAGCGTCGCGGGCAGGGCCCGCTCCTACAGGCCGGGCGCTGGCTGCGGTACTCGGGCAAAATAGGGTCTTGCCCAACCCTTCGCAGGCCACATGACCTACCTCCACCAGATCGACCCGATCGCGCTTTCTCTCGGCCCGCTCAAGATCCACTGGTATGGACTGATGTACCTGCTGGCCTTCGTCAGCGCATGGTGGCTGGGGCGCCAGCGCATCCGCGCTGGCCGCTTGCCGGGCGTGGACATGAACGGACTGTCGGATCTGGCCTTCTACGGCATGCTGGGCGTGGTGCTGGGCGGACGCATCGGTTACATCCTGTTCTATTCGTTCGGTGCGTTCCTCGACAACCCCTTGATGATCTTCAAGGTGTGGGAAGGCGGCATGAGTTTCCACGGCGGCCTGTTGGGCGTGATGGCCGCGGCGCTGTGGTGGACGCGCAAGCAGAAGATGCATTTCTTCGACACCATGGATTTCGTGGCGCCGCTGGTGCCGGCCGGGTTGGGCTTCGGGCGCATCGGCAATTTCATCGGCGCCGAGCTGTGGGGCAAGTACACGCAAGCCGGCTGGGGAGTGATTTTCCCCAGCACCGATCCCAATGTGCTCAAGCTCGGATTGGACGCTGCGCAGCTGCAGGCCCAATACGCCGCCGGCGCCCTGGACAGATTCGCACGCCATCCCTCGCAGCTTTATCAGGCGTTCCTGGAGGGCCTGGTGATGTTCTGCGTGCTGTGGTGGTATTCGCGCAAGCCGCGTCCGCGCTATGCGGTCTCGGGAATGTTCGCGCTGCTCTACGGTGTGTTCCGTTTCCTGGTGGAATTCGTGCGCGTGCCGGATGAGGGCATCGGTTATCTTGCTTTCGGTTGGCTGACGATGGGCCAGTTGCTGAGCCTGCCGTTGATCGCGCTGGGCCTGTTCCTGTTCTGGCTGTCGCGCCGTTCTCCCGTTCTGCAACCGGTCGTTCCCACTGGGGCGCATGAAGGACAGAAGCAAGCATGAAGCAATATCTGGATCTGCTGCGGCACGTGCTTGAGCAGGGTACGGAAAAATCGGACCGCACCGGCACCGGCACCCGCAGCGTGTTCGGCTGGCAGATGCGCTTCGACCTCAACCAAGGTTTTCCGCTGGTCACCACCAAGAAGCTGCATCTGCGCTCCATCGTGCATGAGCTGCTGTGGTTCCTGAAGGGCGAAACCAATATCGCCTACCTGAAGGAAAACAAGGTCGGCATCTGGGACGAGTGGGCCGATGAAAACGGCGAGCTGGGCCCGGTCTACGGCAAGCAATGGCGCCGCTGGGCCACCGCCGAGGGCGGCGAGATCGACCAGATCAAATGGGTGGTGGAGGAGATCAAGCGCAATCCCGATTCGCGTCGCCTGATCGTTTCGGCATGGAACGTGGCCGACCTGCCGAAGATGGCGCTGATGCCGTGCCACACGCTGTTCCAGTTCTACGTGGTGGAAGGCAAGCTCAGTTGCCAGCTGTACCAGCGCAGCGGCGACATCTTTCTGGGCGTGCCGTTCAATATCGCCAGTTATGCGCTGCTCACGCACATGGTGGCACAGTCGTGCGGGCTTGGAGTGGGTGATTTCGTGCACACTCTGGGCGATGCGCATTTGTACTCCAACCATTACGAGCAGGCGCGTGAGCAGTTGGCCCGCCAGCCGCAGTCTTTGCCGGCATTGCGGCTCAACGAAGAAATCACGGATCTGTTTGCGTTCGACTATAAGGATATTGAGATATGCGATTACAACCCGCTGCCGGCCATCAAAGCACCCGTCGCAGTCTGATCGCGGCGCTGGTGCTGATTGCGCTGGCCTCGCTCGGTTGCCAGCGGCATGCGGAAAAGAGCGCTTCCGTCGCCGCGCAAGATAGCGCGTCGCAAGCCGCGGGCACTGCGTGCAGGAGTGGCGATGCGGCGCAAGCCGCGCGGGACTTCTATTCCAGAGTCATGGCCGATGCTTCCAGCGGTCTGCCCTCCAGCGAAAGCATGGTCAAGCTGGCGCCGTTGATGACTTCATCGATGCGCGCTGCAGTGGAGAAGGCCCGCGTCCGCCAGCAGGCGTTCATCGTCGCCCATCCGGACGAGAAACCCGATTTCATCGAAGGCAGCCTGTTCACCAGCTTGTTCGAAGGTCCAAGCGCTCTGGAGTCGGCGTCCGCGGTCGCCAACGGCGACGGTGCGGTCGTCGAGGTGGGATTCGTGCATAGCGAAACCGGATCGGAGGCTTTCCGCTGGAAGGACCAGGCGCTGCTGCGCTGCGAACAAGGGCGCTGGCGCCTGGATGACGTTCGCTACGGCGGCGATTGGGATTTCGCATCCAAAGGACAGCTCAAGCAGGCGCTGGAATCCGAATGACCCGGCCTGCGGTCGTATTGGTGGCGGCGCTGGATCGCAATCATGCGATCGGCAAGGGCAACGACCTGCCCTGGCGGTTGCCCGACGACCTGAAGCGCTTCAAAGCGCTGACCTTGGGCAAGCCGGTGCTGATGGGGCGCAAGACCGCGCAATCGCTGGGGCGCGCGTTGCCGGGCAGGACCAACCTGGTGCTGACCCGGTCGGGGCAGACGCCTTTCGACGGCATGCGGGCGGTGGGATCGATCGAAGGTGCGGTGCAAGTTGCAGGCGATGAATCGGCGACCGAGTTGTGCGTCATCGGAGGCGGGGAGATATACGCTTTGACGCTGCCGTTCGCCGACCGGTTGGATCTGACCCACGTCGAAACGGTAGTGGAGGATGCGGATGCGTTCTTCCCGACGTTCGATGCATCGGAATGGAACGTGGTGTCGCGCCAGGCACACGCGGCGGACGAGCGCCACGCGTTCGCGTTCGAGTTCGTGGACTACGTCCGCAAATAGCTGCGAGTAGGTCGGGGCTACGCCCCCGACGCACGGAAACTGCGGGCTGCACGTACGTCGGGGGCGTAGCCCCGACCTACAGACCGCTCAGCACCGGCCGGTAATGCCCGATCACCGCGTGCCGAAACAGAATGTCGTCTTCCTGCGTGCCGTTGCCGATGTTGTGGATGACCAGCGGCGTGCCGTCCGCGGCTTTGCGGTCGGATACGATGCCGATATGCAACAAACCGCTGCCGTTGAGCTTCCAGGCGGCGATATCGCCAGGCGCGTAGTCGGCCGCATTGGCGGTGATCGTCCGCGACCACCCTACGCGTTCGAACCAGCGCATCTGGTTGGGCACGCGGCGGTGATCGATGCTGCGGTTGGGTGCTTGCAAGCCCCATTGCTGCGGATAGTCGGCGAAGTGCGCGCGCATGTCCTGATGGATCGACTGCTGCAGGTCCAAGCCGCCGGCACGCAGCGCACGCACGATTACATCGGTGCATACGCCGCGCTCGGCGGGCACGTCGCCGCCGGGGTAGGGCATTTCGACATAGGCCGGATCGTATAGAAGCGTCACGCCGATCTGCCGGCGCGCTGCGGCCACCAACGGAGGCGACGCCGCCGGGACCGCGGCGGCGGCGACGGGCGCAGACTCGGCTTGCGGTTGTTCTGGCGGCGAAGGACGGCAAGCGGCGAGCAGCGCGAGCGACACCATCGCACCGACGCGAAGCGGCTTCATGCCGGCGGCGGCACGTCCCGCCCGGCCACCTGCACCAGCCGCAGTTCGTCGGTGTCCAGCTGCAAGGCGGTCAGTTTGCCGCCCCATACGGCGCCGGTATCGATGGCGTGCACACCGTGGCCGATCATCAGGCCCAACGTGGACCAATGCCCGCATACGATCTTCAGGTCGCGCTGGGCGCGGCCCGGCACTTCGTACCAGGGGTACAGGCCTTGGGCCTGGGTGCCCGGGCCACCTTTTTCCTCGATGGCCATGCGCCCCCGCGGCGTGCAGTAACGCATGCGGGTGAGCACATTGATGATGGCGCGCGAACGGTCGTAGCCGCCCAGCTGCGGCGACCAGTTGGGCTTGTCGCCGTACATGTTGCGGAACAGCTTGCGGTAACCGTCGCCATGCAACTGCTTTTCGACTTCCCGCGCATGCTTTTCGGCCAGTGCGGTGGTCCATTTCGGCGCCAGGCCGGCATGGACCATCATCCAGCCCAGTTCGCGGTCCACGTGGGCCAGCTCCTGCATGCGCAGCCAGGCGAGCAGCTCGTCGCGATCGTCGGCCAATACGATCCGTTGCAGGTCGGTGTTGACCTTGCGTTGCTCGTCGGGCGTGCGTTCGCCTATGGCCAGCAGCGAAAGATCGTGGTTGCCCAGCACCACCACGCTGTTGGCGCGCAGCGAATGCACCAGGCGCAGGGTTTCCAGCGACTGGCCGCCGCGGTTGACCAGATCGCCGCAGAACCACAGTTTGTCCACGGCCGGATCGAAACGCAGGCGTTCCAGCAGGCGCTGGGTGGCGTCGTAGCAGCCTTGCAGGTCGCCGATGGCCCAGACGCTCACGCGGCGTTCCTCAATGCACCGTACGCGGAACGGACAGGGTGAAGGCCGCGATGGGCGCGTCGAAGCGGGTGCCGTCGTCGGCGAGCATGTCGTAGCTTCCCTGCATGGTGCCCAGCGCGGTTTCCAGGACCGCACCGGAGGTGTATTCGAAATCGTCGCCGGGACGCAGCCAGGGTTGTTCGCCGACCACGCCTTCCCCGCGCACTTCCTGGATCTTGCCGTTGGCGTCGGTGATGATCCAGTGGCGCCCCAGCAGGCGCGCCGGCACCTTGCCGCGGTTGCGGATATGGATGGTGTAGGAGAAAACGAAGCGCCCGTCCTCGGGTACGGACTGGTCGTCGAGGAAGCGGGTGGCTACGTCGATGGCGATGGCGTAGTCGGAAGGGCTCATGCCCACAGTGTATGCAAAAAACGGGAATGGGGAATCGGGAATGGGGAATGGATAAAGCGGAAAAGGAGTTTTGCCGACTCCCTATTCCCTATTCCCCGCCCCATTGGCCAGACGCACGAAGCCCTCTACTTCCACCTGCTCTGCGCGCGCATCGGCGCGCAGTCCCGCGGCTTCGATCTGCTCGGTGGTGCACGTGCCCATCAGTGCGTTGCGCAAGGTCTTGCGCCGCTGGCCGAACGCGGCGCGGACCACTTCGGCGAACCATTTGGGATCGTTCACGCCGATGGTCTCCGGCGCGCGCGGTATCAACCGAACCACCGCCGAATCCACCTTCGGCGGTGGCCGGAAGGCCGCGGGCGGCACATCGAACAGCGGCGTGACCGCGCAATAGGCTTGCAGCATGACGCTGAGGCGGCCGTAGACCTTGCTGCCCGGTCCGGCGGCCATGCGGTCCACCACCTCTTTCTGCAGCATGAAGTGCATGTCGCGCACCGCCGCCGCATGGTCCAGCGCATGGAACAGGATCGGCGAGGACAGGTTGTAGGGCAGGTTGCCGACCAGGCGCAGTTTTTCCTCGCCGGCCATGCGGGTGAAGTCCACTTCCAGCACGTCCTTGTGGATCACGGTCAGCTGGCCCACGCCATGGGCGGCCTGCGACAACGGAACCACCAGGTCGCGGTCGAATTCGATGGCGGTCAGCTGGCCATGCCTGCGCAGCAGGGGCAGGGTGATCGCGCCCTGGCCGGGGCCGATTTCCACCAGCCGGTCGCCCGGCTGCGGGTTCACCGCCAGCACGATCATTTCGATCATGCCGCGGTCGGTCAGGAAGTGTTGGCCCAGGGATTTCTTGGGCGGCGCCTTGAAATTCATCCGGCGAGTTTACGTTGCGCGGCGATGCGCGCGCAGGTTTCCACTGCGGCGAACAGGCTGGAGGGATCGGCGACGCCCTTGCCTGCAAGGTCCAGCGCGGTGCCATGGTCCACCGCGACGCGCGGGTAGGGCAGGCCCAGGGTCAGGTTCACCGCGCGCTCGAAACCGCTGTACTTGAGTACCGGAAGGCCCTGGTCGTGGTACATCGCCAGCACCGCGTCGAAGCCGGCCAGTTTCTTCGGCAGGAAGGCGGTATCGGCAGGCAGCGGGCCCACCAGGCGCATGCCCTCATTGCGCAGTGTCTCCAGCACCGGTTCGATCACTTCGATTTCTTCGCGGCCCAGATGCCCGGCTTCGCCCGCGTGCGGGTTCAGCCCCAGCACGGCGATGACCGGTCGCGCGATTCCGAAATCGTCGCGCAGCGCCTGTTCGGTGATGCGCAACACCCGTTCCAGCGTGCGCGCGTCGATGGCATCGGCCACCGCACGCAGCGGCAGATGGGTAGTGGCCAGGGCCACGCGCACGATGTCGTTGGCCAGCATCATCACCACGCTGCGGCCAGCGCGTTCGGCCAGCAGCTCGGTAGTGCCGGTATAGGCGATGCCGCCGGCGTTGATCGCGGCCTTGTGCACCGGTCCGGTGACCAGTCCCTCCAGTTCCCCGCGCAGGCAGGCGTCGGAAGCGGCATTCAGCGCATCGATCACCGCGCGCGCGTTGTCGGGCGCGGTGCTGCCGAAACGGTTGGCGACGGCATTGGGAACCGGATGCAGGCGCAGATCGCCGGGAAGGCTCGCCGCATCGCCCGCTTCAAGCAGGCGCAGCGGCAGATCCAGGGCGCGCGCGGCGGCTTGCAAGGTGTCCGCGTCGCCGAAGGCCAGCAGCGTGCAATCCGAGCGCGGCTGCTGCGCCAGGCGCACGCACAATTCCGGACCGATGCCGGCCGGCTCGCCCGGAACCAGCGCGAGCCCGGGTTTCACTCAGCCGCCGCTGGCGGGAGCCGGGGCCGGGGTTTCGCCGTCGCCCTTGCCGTTGCGGACATTGACGTAGGCTTCGCCACGCAGTTCCTGCAGGTAACGGTTGTATTCGTCTTCCAGCTTGCGGCGACCGATGGTCTCGCGAACCTGGGCGCGCTGGGTGGCGCTGGTCACGTCGGTCTGGCGCTGGCCGATGCGCTGCACGATGTGCCAGCCCGCCTCGGTGCGGAACGGCGCCGAAACGCCGCCATCGGCGGTGCCGGTGATTTCCTTGCCGAAGGCCGGCCCGAACGCGTTAGCCTCGAACCAGCCCAGATCGCCGCCTTCGCTCTTGCTGTTGGCGTCTTCGGAGGATTCCTTGGCGACCTCGACGAAGTCGGCGCCGCCGGCGATGCGCGCGCGCAAGGTATCGATCTTGGCCTTGGCCGCAGCGGCGTCCTGCACCGGCGTAACGCGGACCAGGATGTGCCGGGCGTGGTATTCGGTGACGGTCTTGGCTGCGGCCTGGCTGCCGTCGCGCACTTCCACCAGCTTCAGCAGCTGGAAGCCGCTGGGGCCGCGGATCGGACCGACCACCTGACCCGGGCTCATGGTCTTCAGCATCTGGGCGAAGGCGCCCGGAATCTCGTCCAGGCTGCGCCAGCCCAGGTCGCCGCCTTCCAGGGCGTTGGGGCTGTCCGAGTAGCGCACGGCGGCGGCGGGGAAATCGAGTTCGTTCCTGTCGACCAGGCCTTTGACGCCTTCGATCTTCTTCTGTCCGGTGGCGATCTGCTCGGCGGTGGCGCCCTCGGGCAGGCCGACCAGGATGTGGGCAAGATGGTATTGCGTGTTGTTGGCCTGCGCGGCGATGGCCGCATCGACCTCGGCTTCGCTGACCTGGATACGGCTCTGGCCGAAGCTCTGGCGCAGGCGCTGCACGGTGATCTCGTCGCGGACCGAGCTGCGGAAGTCTGCGAAGGGAACGCCTTCTCCCGCCAGTCGCTGGCGCAGCGCCTCGACCGACACGCCGTTCTGCTGGGCGACGGCGGCGACGGCATTGTTCAACTCGTCGTCGCTGACCCGGATACCGGTTTCGGCGGCGCGCGCGACCTGCAGGCGCACCAGTACCAGGCGTTCCAGCACCTGGCGCTCCAGCACTTCGCGCGGCGGCAGCTGCCCGGGCTGGTTGGCGTATTGCGCGGTGACGTTCTTCACTGCGCGGTCGAGCTCGCTCTGCAGGATCACGTCTTCATTGACCACCGCGGCGATACGGTCCAGCGGTTGCAGGTTCTGGGCGGCCACGGGCGTGGACGCCAACAGCGCGGCAAGCACGCCGGCGAGGAGCAGTCGGATAGTCATAGTCTTCATGGGGTTCATTCCGGTCCGGAATCGTTGTCGTCGGGGTCCGGCGTAGTGTTGCTTGGCGGGACGAGATAGAGGTCGTCGCGGTAGTAGCCGAGAATAGCACGGCGCAAGGTGCGCTCCGTGTTCTGACCGGCCGAGCCGAGACCCTTGAGTACGAACTCGACCTGGAACGCGTTGTTGAGGTCGCCTTCGCGGTTGCGCACGTAGCGGCGCACGACCGCGCGTACGGCCAGGCAGCAGCTGTCCCATTGCACGCCGGCCAGGGCTTCCAGCGGCTTCTTGTCCAGGATCGAGTAGTAATAGCGGCCGACCACGCTCCAGGTGGGCGTGATGGGGTAAAGGAACGAGAAATCCGCCTGTTCGAGCAGATCGGCGCCATTGGAGACGTTGCGGCGGTAACGGTAGCCGAGGTTGACCACGCCGTCGTCGGGCAGCAGATAGCGCGCGCGCAGGCTGGCCAGATCTTCGCGCCGGAACTTGGGATTCCATTGGTAGGAAGCGCCGATGGTCCAGCGATCGGTCGGTGCGTAGTTGAGGTCGGCGACCCAGGCGGATTTTCCGCTTTCCACCGGCAGCTCGCCGGGAGCGGTGACCCGCGATTCGTCGAAATAGAAGATCTGGCCCAGGCTCGCGGAAAGCTTCTCGTGGCCATCGGCCTGACGGAGCAGGCGGCTGGTCAAGGCCAGGGTCAGCTGGTTGGCGTCGGTCTGGCGGTCCGGGCCGGTGTAGCGGTTGTCGCGGAACAGCTGGCCCCAGCTGAAAGTGAAGGGACGCGTGTCGAAGATCGGGATGCCGTCCTGGTCGCGGTACGGGGCATTCAGATAGAACAGGCGCGGCTCCAGCGTATGCAGGTAGCGCTCGCCCTTGATCTCGGTGTCGCGGTCGAAGAACAAGCCGGCATCCAGCGATGCGATCGGCAGGCTGCGCGATGGGCTGGTGTCGGTGAAACGGGGGTCGGCGCTGAATTCCTCGTCCAGCTTGTAGCTGGTATAGCGCCAGGCCAGCGTGGGCGTGATGTACCAGGAGGCGCCTTGCAGGGGCATCGACACGAAAGGCTTGAGGTCCAGGCGGCTGCCGCCCGGCGTGGTGTTCAGGCCGTTGGCGTCGAGCACCTGGTTGTGCTGGAAGCGGACGGCCTCCGCATCGATGCCAGCGGTGAACCAGCGCCCGAACGGCTGTTCCCAATTGAAGTAGACGCGCGGCAGGCGGTTGTAGGGCAGGGAGCCTTCGGTCAGCGTGTAGTCCGACAGTTGCCAGACATCGGCCATGGCGCCGGCCGTCCAATAACGGCCACGGCCGTAGAGTCCGAGCGTGCTGACCAGCGAAGTGGCCGACACTCCATAGAGCGAGTTGGCGAAATCCTCGACGTAACGCGAATCGCTGACCCAAGCCAGGTCGGCGCGCGCCTGCCATTCGCTGTTGAGGTTGTGCGAACCGCTGTAGCGGAACATGCCGCGATTCTTGCTGCGCAAGGGGTCGCCGTAGATGTCGACCTCGGTGCCGTTGGCGTAGTCGCGCTCGCGGTCCTTGACCAGATCGTCGGTCGGCATCCAGTTGAGGTCGAACGTGCCGCGCCCGCCTTCGTACAGATAGCGGAACTGCCCGCCCAGCGAAACGCCGCGGTCGCTCATGTAGCGCGGGATGATGGTGGCGTCGTAATTCGGCGCCAGATTCAGGTAGATCGGCTGGCGGTAATCGAAGCCGTTGCGTCCGGACATGCCGACGGCCGGATACAGCAGGCCGGTATGGCGGCGGTCGTCGATAGGGAACTTGATCCACGGAACGTACAGCACCGGCACTTTGCCGATGCGGATGGTGGCGTCGCGGGCCACGCCCCAGCCTTCGTCGGTGTCCACATCGATACGGTTGGAGCGGAGTTCCCACACGCGCTGCTGGGGATCGCAGGTGGAATAGGTGGAGCCGTTCAAGCGGCCCTTGGCGCCGGTGAGGTCGATGCTTTCGGCGCCGCCGTTGCCGCGGCGCGAGACCAGCTGGTACTGCACGTCCTCGATTTCGTGGGTGTCGGTGTTCTGGTCGCCGTGCGCACGCGCGGCGATCACGCGCATGGTGCTGTCCTGGTAGCGCACGTTGCCATCGGCGACGTAGGTGTCGGTTTCCTGGTCGTACTTCAGGTTGTCGGCATTGAGGAACTGGTCGCCGCGACGCAATACGACGTTGCCTTCATAGGCCATGTTCACGTCGGTGCCGGTCTGGCGGTCGCCTTCGATGGCGGTTGGCTGAGTGGCTCGTTGTTCTCTGGCCTCGGCGGCGGTCGTGCCGGGCTTGGGCGCTTCGGCCTGGTCGAACGCCGGTATAGCGTCGATGATCGGGCAAAGATCCCAGTTGTCGGGTTTGTCCTCGGCCAGCGCCGGCAGGCACAAAGCGATACTGAACGGCAGCGGGAGCAGGCGGAGGGCTGGGCGCACGCGGTGTATGGCTCGTCTGGAGAAGGTCAAAAGCGGCCGCTAGCTTGCCGTATCCCCAGCATACGGGCAATGAAAGCCCCGGTCGGGTTTCGGGCGAGGTTCATCATGCGCACCGGGCGGACGGCCGCCGCCCGGCGTCAGCGCAGCTCGTTCACGTGGGCCACGCTGCATTCGCGCAGCGCTTCCAGGTCGTAGCCCCCTTCCAGCAAAGACACGATCCGGCCCGAGGCGTGGCGATCGGCGATGGCCCGCAATTGCCGGGTCAGCCAGGCGAAATCCTCGGTCTCCAGCATCAGGTCGGCCAGCGGATCGCGCATGTGCGCGTCGAACCCGGCCGAGATCAGCAGCAGCTGCGGACGGAAGTCGTCCAGAACCGGCAACAGGGTGTCCGCCCATACGTTGCGGAACCGGAAGCCGCCGGTCCCCGGCGGCAGCAAGGCGTTGAAGACATTGCCGACGCCGCGTTCGCGCGGGGTGCCGCTGTTGGGATAGATGCCCGACTCGTGGGTGCTGAAATAATCGACCCGCGGCTCCTCGTAGAAGATGGCCTGCGTGCCGTTGCCGTGGTGCACGTCGAAATCGACGATGGCCACGCGCTCCAGTCCGTGCCGGTCGCAGGCATGGGCAGCCGCCACCGCAACGTTGTTGAGCAGGCAGAAACCCATGGCGTTGTCGCCCGTGGCGTGGTGGCCGGGCGGGCGGACCGCGCAGAACGCGGTCCGGCTGTCGCCCAGCATGACCGCATCCACCGCCGCCACCGCGGCTCCGGCGGCGCGCAGCGCGGCGGCGCGCGACTCCGGACAGGCCACCGTATCCGGGTCCAGCATGCGGTAACCGCTGAAATCGCTGTCCAGCACCTCGCGCAGCAACGCCTCGCTATGCACGCGCCGCAAGTCGCCGAGCTTGGCCAGCGGCGCTTCGCGCCAGTCCAGATCGCCGTGTTCGGCGCGCAGTCCGGCCAGCACCGCTTCCAGCCGGGCCGGCCGCTCCGGATGTTCCGGGCCGGGGTCGTGGGCCAGGCAGGCGGGGTGGGTGTAGATGATCATGTTGCTGGACGAAGTGCTGAGGCGAGTCGGCTCAAGCGTGCCGGCGTTCGTGGTTCCAGAGCACTTCTCCCTGGCCGTCGGCCCGGGCCAGCACCCGCGCCAGCACGAACAGCAGGTCCGAGAGCCGGTTGAGATAGCGGATGGCTTCCGGCCGCACGGCGTCGTGCCGCGCCAGGGTCACGGTCTCGCGTTCGGCGCGGCGCACGATGGTGCGCGCCAGGTGACAGCGCGCAGCGGCTTCGCCACCGGCCGGCAGGATGAAATCCTTCAGCGGGGGCAGGGCTTCGTTGTACCGGTCCAACTGGCGTTCCAGCACGTCCACGTCTTCGGCATTGATCGCCGCGTGCCCGGGAATGCAGAGTTCGCCGCCCAGGTCGAACAGCTGGTGCTGCACGGTGGTCAGCAGCGCACGGATATCGTCCGGCACCTGCGCCGCAAGAACCACGCCGATGCTGGAATTGGCTTCGTCCACGGTGCCATAGGCATTGACCCGCGCCGAATCCTTGCCGACCCGGGTGCCGTCTCCGAGACCGGTCGTGCCGTCGTCGCCGGTGCGGGTGTAGATCTTGGACAGGCGGTTACCCACGAGGCACCTGTGCGCGGCTCAGCGCGGCGCTTTGGCCCGCGCCCGCAGACGCGCTGCCTGGGTCACGCCGACATGGACGATGACCGCCAGGCCGGCATAGATCGCCGTGGTGCGCAGGTAGGGGACGAACCAGTCGCTGTAGTTCTTCCACCAGCCGGCGAAGCTCGGGTCGGCGACGCTGTCGCTGATCCAGTAGAAGCTGCCCTGGCTCAGCAGATGGCAGAGCACCACCGAGCCGAACAGGCTTGCGGCCAGCACCGCCAGCACCTTGCCGTTGCTTTCAGCGCCTTCGGTCGAGGCGTAGTAGCGGCGCACCAGCAGGCCGCCGAACCAGAGGGCGAAGTAAGCCGGGATGAGGAACCAGTATGCCGCCGACATGCAGTAATGGGCGAAGAAATCCATGCCCTGGCCGCTGATCACCACGTAGTCCGCCAGCACCGCCAGCGCCATGAACACGGGGAACGCCCAGCGCGTCCAGCCGCGCAGGTAGAAACCGCCCAGGAAGAACGCGGCCCAGGAGGCATCCGGGATCGGGCCCAGATGGGTCAGGGAAGCGGGCAGGTTCAGCCGCGTCGCCAGCAACAACGAGGCGATCAGGGTGAAGACGATGGCGCGCTGGGTCGTGGTGTTCATGGAAGGCCTGTCCGGGAAGCTCAGCCGCCATTCTAACGGAGAGCCCGTCGCAGCGGGCTTATCATAGGGACATGACCGAAAAACACGATGTATTCGCACACGACGTACTCATCGTCGGCGGCGGCCTGGTCGGCGCCAGCCTGGCCATCGCATTGGATCGCCTGGGGCTGGACATCGGCCTGGTGGAAGCCACGCCGGCGGGCGTCATGCCGGCGGTGTTCGACCAGCGCAACCTCAGTTTCGCCGGCGCCACGGTCAACGCATTGACCGCGCTGGGCGTGATGGCGAAGCTGCGCGCGCCCACCGGCCCGATCCGGCGCATCCATGTCAGCCGCCAGGGCGACTTCGGCAGAACCCGGCTGGAAGCGGCCGATTACGGCCGCGAAGCTTTCGGGCAGGTCGTGGTGGCGCGCGATTTCGGCGAGGCATTGGAAGCGCGGCTGTCGGAACTGGAGCGGCTCACGCGGTACCGGCCCGCCCGCTTCGTCGGTCTGGGCGGTTCGCAGCAAGAATCGCGCAGCTTGCGCATCGCCGACGCACAGGGCGAGCGCGAACTCCGCGCGCGCCTGCTGGTCGCTGCCGACGGCACGCGCAGCGGCCTGCGCGAAGCTCTGGGCATCGCCGCCAGCGAACACGATTACCGGCAGACCCTGTTCGTCGCCCGCATGCGCGCCGAACAGGCGCCGGACGGCACCGCCTACGAGCGTTTCGGCGAACACGGCCCGACCGCGCTGCTGCCGCGTGGCGACCGCCATTTCGGCGTGGTGCATGGCGTAGCCAACGAACAGGCGGAAGAAGTCGCAGCGCTCGATGACGCAGCGTGGATGGAGCGTATCCAGCGGGCATTCGGCTGGCGCGTGGGACGTTTCCTCGCCACCGGCGAACGCAGCGTCTATCCCATCGTCAAAGTGGTGGCCGAGCGCACGACCGCCGCGCGCGCGGTGCTGCTGGGCAATGCCGCGCAGACCATCCATCCGATCGGCGCGCAGGGCTTCAACCTGGGCCTGCGCGATGCCCTGACTCTGGCCGAGTTGATCGAACATGCGCCCGACCCGGGCGCAACCGCATTGCTGGACCGCTATGCGCAACGACGCAGCGAGGATCGACGACGCACGCTGGAATTTTCCGATGGCCTGGCGCGCGTCACCGGCAACGCGTCACCACTGCTGCGGCCACTGCGCAGCTTGGGTTTGCTGGCGGCCGATAATTCGGTCGCATTGCAGTCGATGCTGGTGGGCGGGGCGATGGGGTTCCGTGGCGAAGTGCCGGAGTTGTGCCGATGAGTTTTCATGGAGTGCGCGAAGAGCAAATCCCCCCTGCCCCCCTTTTTCAAAGGGAGAGTGGTCATGTCTTCTGCAAGAAGATGTGTAAGCCGATCCCTCTGCCGGGGTCAATCAGAATTGAAAGCGTCCGGGCTGTTCCCCCCTTTGAAAAAGGGGGGCAGGGGGGATTTGCTCTTCGCGCGTCGGTAGGAAACCTCGAAAAGGCGCATCCATGAGCCGCCGCGGTCTTGATGTAGCCGTAGTCGGCGGCGGCGTGGTGGGTGCGGCCTGTGCACTGTCGCTTGCCAAGCTGGGCCTGGAAGTCGCACTGGTCGAAGGGCGCGAACCTGCGCATTGGTCCGCCGGTACGCCGGACCTGCGCGTCTATGCTTTCGCGCCGGACAATGCGGCGCTGTTCGACAACCTGGGAGTCTGGGATTCCGTGCGCGGCGCGCGTGCGCAAGCCTATCGCCGGATGCGGGTATGGGATGCGTCGGGCGGCGGCGAGTTGTCGTTCGACGCCGACCTGCTGGGCCGCGACCAGTTGGGCTGGATCGTCGAGAACAACCTGCTGACCGATCGCCTGTGGGCGGCGCTGCCGGCGGCGGGCGTGCGGCTGCATTGCCCTGCGCGGGTCGAGTCGATGGAGCAGGATGGCGCTTCGACCGGAACCGGCGGCGTGCGTCTGCGGTTGGACGACGGCACGCGCCTGGAGACGCGGCTCGCCATTGCCGCCGACGGCGCCGATTCCACGTTGCGCCAGCTGGCGGGCCTGCAGGTGTCCGCGCACGATTACCGGCAGCGCGGCGTGGTGGCTTTCGTCGAAACCGGAAAATCCCACGAACAGACCGCATGGCAGCGGTTCCTGCCAAGCGGTCCGCTCGCTTTCCTGCCGTTCGTGGAGGGGCGCAGCTCCATCGTCTGGACGCTGCCGAACGAAGAAGCCGATCGCGTATTGGCGCTGCAGGACGATGCCTTCGACCGCGAACTGACCCGCGCCTTCGAAGCGCGGCTGGGCGAAGTGCATGCGGTCTCCCGCCGCGCCGCCTTCCCTCTGCGTCGCCAGCTGGCCGACGCCTATGTTTCCGGCAAAGTGCTGCTGATGGGCGATGCGGCGCATGTGGTGCATCCGCTGGCCGGGCAGGGCGTCAACCTGGGTTTGCGCGACGTGGCCAGGCTGCGGAACGCCATCGCCGATGCGCAGTCGCGGCGCGCGGACTGGTCCTCGCCGCACCGCCTCGCACGCTGGGCGCGCGAGTGCCGCAGCGAGAATGCGGCCGCGGCCTACGCGTTCGACGGCATCAACCAGGCGTTCTCGAACGACGATATGCACGCCACGCTGTTGCGCGGGTTCGCATTGGGAATGGCAGGGAAACTGCCGCCGCTGGCGGCGCTGTTCTGGCGCAAGGCTTCGGGGTTGTAGCTTTTGCCTTCTTCACCTCCGACTGGAGGGGAGGATTGAGGAGGGGCGTTCTTCGCGTCAAATCTTCAATCGTCATCCCCGCGAAGGCGGGGATCCAGGGACTTTAAGCTTTACGCGACAAAAGCCAAGTCGCTGGGTCCCCGCCTTCGCGGGGATGACGGTCGAGTTATTGCCGGGCGCTGAAAGTCGTTAGCTCGAAATAAGCCGTCAACCTGGAATGAAGGGAAACACGATCTTCAACAACCCCTTCAACCCGCCTTCGGCGGTACTCGCGATCGCCTTCGCCCCCAGGCTGTTGAGCGCATTGCGCACTTCCTGCCAGCGCAATTTGGTCACGTCCTTCTTCAACAGGTCGGCGACTTCTTCGGCAGCGGGCGCCAGCCTGTTCAACTGGTCGGCGATGGCCTTGGGATCGGGCTGCAGGTAGCCCCATTTCTCGGCGATCTTGAGCAGAGTGTCGAAACGCACCGCCACCACGTCGCGGTTGCGTTCGTAGACCGGCAGCGCGCCTACGTCGAGGATGGCCTGCTCGAATTGCTGCTGGTCGTCCGGGTGCTCTATGCGGACCGCCAGGAAACCTTCCTTCTTGCTGCGCTCGCTGACGTGCTTGGCGCCGGAACGCAGGTTGTCTTCGGTCAGCACGCTGGCCACGATCCGTTGCAGGGCCGCATCGCTTTCCTCCGGCACCAGCGCCCGCCAGCGCGCGTAGCCGTCGCGGCGCAACGCCTTGACCTTGGCCGGAGTCACCCGCAGGCGCAATGCGGCGGCGGCATTGGAATCGCTGCGCTGGATGGCGCCGTCGCGTTCAAGCAGCACGAAGATCAGCAGCTCCAGATCGCGTTTGGTCAGCGACTGGAAACCCTGCAGCAGGGTCAGTCGCAGGAATTCGTTGGCGAACCCGGCGGGGTCCTTGAGTTCGATGGGTTGCATGGCCGCTGTCCTCTTCAGGGGAGTAGCTTGCCACGGTGGCGTTGCAGGGAATGAGATCCCGGCGGCGCCAGCGGCACCGCTCAGCGCGCCAGTGCGTAGGCGGCGAGGGCAAAAGCCAGAATTGCGACGGTGGTCGCGATCAAGGTCAGCTGGCTGGCGCGGCGCAATCGGCGCTCCGCCTGATCGGCGCCCACCTGCAGGACTTCGATGGTCTTCTGCATGTCGGTGGCCAGCTTCTTGATCGAGTCCGCATTCTGCGTCGCCGCATCCTGCAGCTGGGCGATCTGCTCGCCGATCAAATCCATTCGCGGCTGGTGGCTGTTGTCCACCTGCGGCGTGCGGGTGAACAAAGGGCGCGCCATGCGGATGATTTCGGGCAACGAGGACGCGGCGATGGTGATCCAGGTCGCGGCCATGGCTCAGGCCTTTTTGAGGAAGCAGGTCTTCAGCACCAGATCCTTGATCTTCTCGACCTTGCATTCGATCTCTTCCTCGTCGTCGGTCAGGCGGATGCCTTTGATCAGCGTGCCGCGCTTGATCGTCAGCGAAGTGCCCTTGACCTTGAGGTCCTTGATGACGGTGACCGAATCGCCGTCGCTGAGCGGAGTGCCGTTGCTGTCTTTTACGTTCATAGCGGTTCCTTCGTAAGGTGCATTGCCATTGTAGGAGCGGGCCCTGCCCGCGACGAAGCTCTACCGGTCAGGCTCGGTCGCGGGCAGGGCCCGCTCCTACAAGGAAGGCGTCATCGTGTTGCGGTGGCGAAGACGGTGATTTCCTCGCGGTCATGATAAAGCTGCTTGGCGCGAATGGTCACCGGCCTTTCGGATTGTTCGGCGAAAAGATCCAGGCACAAGCGCGTCTCGTCCCAGCGTTTCTTCATCGGCAGCTTCAGATTGAAGACCGCATGCCTGCACCAGCCTTCGCGGAACCAGGTGGCCATGCGTTCGGCCACGCGCCTGGGTTGCTCCACCATGTCGCAGACCATCCAGTCCAGCGATTGCGAAGGCTTCCATTGGAAACCGTCCGCGCGCAGGTGTTCCACCAGTCCGCTGTCCATCACGTTCTGGCGCAGAGGGCCGTTGTCCACGCTGATCACGCGCAGGTGATGGCGGGTGAGGATCCAGGTCCAGCCGCCCGGCGCGGCGCCCAGGTCGGCGGCGGTCATACCCGCTTTCAGCAGCGTTTCGCGCTCCTGTGGGTCGAGTAGCGTCAGCAGGGCTTCTTCGAGTTTCAAGGCCGAACGCGAAGGGGCGTCCGAGAGGAGTTTCAGGCGAGGGATGCCCAGCGGCCAAGGGGAACTGTCTTGAGGATCGGCAATAGCCAGGAAGGCATGGTCGCCGTCCACGAAGACGACGTGCAATCGGGGAAGCCGCGGATTTTCCTTGTCCGCCATCAGACCGGCTTTGCGCAATGCCGGACGCAACGCATTGCCGAAGCTGCGCGCCAATCCGGCCAATGGTTTGGCGACATCCGAATCGGGATGCTCGACCCACAGATCGCCGAAGCGGGATTGGCCCGCCAGCGCAGCGAGCATGGGAGCGATGCGGTCCTTCGGGTCGAGCCCGCGCAGTTCGGCGATCAACCGCAGTTTCTGCCGCGCATAGATCAGTTCGCGCCATGGCAACGCTTCCGAAAGCGCCGCGCCGTCGTCGCAGACGAAGACCACGTGGGCGCTGTTGCGTTCGGTGCGCGCATAGCCGGGATGGCCGGCGAGGGTGGCGCGCTGGGTCAGCTCCGCAGCCAGCTCGGGCTCGAAACCTTGTCGGCAATAGCAGAGGAGGCCGATCATGAGCGATGCGCCGTAGGAGCGACGTGAGTCGCGAAGGGTACTATTGAGAATTCAATCGCCGGCAATTGGCCGGCGATCAATTCGCGACTCACGTCGCTCCTACGCAGGTAGATTGCGTCAATAACGGTCGCCGCCGCGTTCGCCGTAGCTGCGCAGGACTTCGCGCGCCGCATCGCGGTTGAGGTCGCGGACCACTTCGATGCCGCGTTTGTTCAATTCGCCTATCCAGTCGGCCGGAAGCGGGCCTTCGTCGAATTCGGTCAGCTCCATCACGTCTTCGGCGCGTGCGCCGATCAGCAGACGGTCGATGCCGGCCCACACTGTGGCGCCGTAGCACTGGCAGCAGGGTTGCGACGAAGTGGCCAGCGTCACCGTTCCGCCCACGCGTTCGTTGAGGCGCGCGGTCTGCAGGCGTTGCTGGGCCAGCATGTAGGCCATGTTTTCGGCATGGGCCAGCGAAGTGTTCTGCGGCAGCACGCGATTGACGCCGACCGAGATGATGCGGTCGTCCGGTCCGAAGACCACGGCGCCGAAGGGCCCGCCGGTGTTCGCATCGATATTGATGCGCGAGAGCTCGATGGCCAGCGCCACCTTACCGGCATCGCTGGGGTAAACCAGCGATGCGTCGACGGTTTCGTGCACCCAGGCGGGCAGGGTCAGATGGACTTGCGCGTAGAGCATCACTGGACCTGCGGCGCCGTACCGCCGGCGGGCGCGCATCGGCCGTTGTCGCATTGGCAGGCGCTGATCTCGGCGAAGCCGCAGACGCTCATCATTCCCTTGGCGGCGCAAGCGGCCTGCACGGCTGCAGGATCGGTCGGACTGTCCTTGTTGACGCAGGCGGGCATCGCCCCGCAGCAGTTGCCGACGTTCTTCACCGCGCAGTCGGCGCTGGTCTTGCAGGAAGTGTCGATGGTCACTTCCGCGCGCACTGGACGTGGCGGAGTAGGCGAAGACATCGGTGGCGCGGATGGCGGCGCGGGTGGGGCCGGCGGCGGTGGCGGCGTGGAGCCTGCAAGGTTGCCGGTAGCCGGTTCGGTGGCTGTAGGGGCTGCGCAGGAAGTCAGCGAAAGCGCGATGGTTAGCGAGATCAGTATTGAGGCGATGAGGCGCATGGCGTATCTCCTGTAATCAGATAAATCAGTCGCCGTCCCCGCGAAAGCGGGGATCCGGCGACTCAAGGCTCTGAAAGGCAAAGGCACTGGGTCCCCGCCTTCGCGGGGATGACGGTCGTTTTTCTGGTGCGGCCGTACACCAACATCAGCTTTTTGCCGCCCACGTATCCCGCAGCGTCACACTGCGATTGAATACCGGCGCCCCGCTATGATGATCCCGACGGTCGGCGACGAAATAACCGATGCGTTCGAACTGGAACGACTGCTCCGGCGCCGCGCTTGCGGCGGCCGGTTCGACATAGCCGCGCACGGATTTGCGCGATTCCGGGTTGAGGTAATCCTGGTAGGTCTTGCCTTCGGATTCATCGTCCGGATCGGGCACAGTGAACAGGCGGTCGTACAGTCGGAATTCTGCCGGCACCGCGTGCCTGGCGCTGACCCAGTGGATGGTGCCCTTGATCTTGCGCTCGGCGCCTTCCATGCCGGGGCGCGATTCGGGATCCAGCCAGCCGCGCAGTTCGACGATTTCGCCAGCCTGGTTCTTGACCACCTCCTCGCAACGCACGATGCCGGCGCCGCGCAGGCGCACTTCGCCGCCGGGAATCAGCCGCTTGAAGCCCTTGGGCGGCACTTCGGCGAAATCCTCGCGTTCGATCCACAGCTCGCGCGAGAACGGAATCTCGCGTTTGCCGAAGCTTTCGTCCTTCGGGTGGTTGGAAAACGTCAGCGTCTCGTCGTGGTCTTCCGGCAGATTCGCAAGCACCAACTTGACCGGATCGATCACCGCCATCCGCCGCGGCGCGGCCGCGTCCAGATCGTCGCGCAGGCTGCCTTCCAGTACGCTGAAGTCGATCAGCGAGTTCTGCTTGCTGATGCCGACCCGGTCGATCAGCAGGCGCAGCGAGGCCGGCGTGTAGCCGCGGCGGCGCAGGCCTTGCAGGGTCGGCATGCGCGGGTCGTCCCAACCGTCCACCAGCTTGTCGCCGACCAGCGTGGTCAGCTTGCGCTTGCTCATCACCGTGTAGTTGATGTTGAGGCGGGAGAATTCGATCTGGCGCGGCTTGGCGGCTTCCTTCGGCAGGCCGCGGTCCAGCAGGGGCTGCAGCAATTCGGGATGCGCGGTCAGCGCCACCTTGTCCACGCACCAGTCGTACAGCGGGCGGTGGTCCTCGAACTCCAGCGTGCACAGCGAATGGGTGATGCCTTCGATCGCATCGCCCAGCGCATGGGCGAAGTCGTACATCGGATAGATAGGCCAGGCGTTGCCGGTGTTCTGGTGTTCGACGTGCTTGATGCGGTACAGCGCGGGATCGCGCAGGTTCATGTTGCCGCTGGCCATGTCGATCTTGGCGCGCAGGGTGCGCGCGCCGTCCGGGAATTCGCCCGCGCGCATGCGCCGGAACAGGTCGAGATTTTCTTCGACCGAACGATCGCGGTACGGAGAATTGCGTCCCGGGATGACCAGGGTGCCGCGGAATTCGCGCATGAAATGCGGATCCAGATCGTCCACGTAAGCCAGGCCGTCCCGTATCAGTTTTTCTGCGGCCAGGTAGTACACCTCGAAATAGTCCGAGGCATGCCGCAACGAGGCCCATTCGAAGCCCAGCCAGCGCACGTCGTCCTGGATGGCGGCGACGAACTCGGGGTCCTCCTTGGCCGGGTTGGTGTCGTCGAAACGCAGGTTGCAGACACCACTGAATTCGCCGGCGATGCCGAAGTTCAGGCAGATGGCCTTGGCGTGCCCGATGTGCAGGTAGCCGTTGGGTTCGGGCGGGAAACGGGTATGCACGACCGCGTGCTTGCCGCTGGCCAGGTCCTCGCGGACGATCTGGCGGATGAAGTCGTTCTTCTCGCCGGCCGCGGGACTTGCGTGGGCATCGTGAGGCGCGGAGGTGTCGGAAGGTGCGGCGGACATGCGGTGAGGGAGCCTTGCGTTCGGGGTCACAGTTTAGCCGACGCGCCCGTGCACTTCCTGCGGGCAGGCCATGGTTTTGGCCGCAACTGGGGTTACTCTGGGCCCGGTGTCCGGGGGGAGCCGCCGTGCAAGTCGTTTATCGCGCAAACAACCTGATCGAGGCCCACCTGGCCAAACATGCGCTGGAAGGCCTGGATATTCCGGCGTTCATTTTTGGCGAATCCCTGCTGGGAGGCGCGGGCGAGCTGCCGCTGTTCGGCGTCTTGCGGGTCTGCGTTCCGGATTCCCACATCGATGAGGCGATGGCCTGCCTGAAGGAGTTGCCGCTGGCGCAGGAGTGCGGCAGCCATGGCGAAGGAGATCCGGATGCGCTGCCTGCCACGGCATAGCGGTTCGTGCTTGCGCGCCGTGCGGAGCCCGGGCCCGTGGTGGCTGGCATGGGGCCTTCTGCTCCTGTCGCTGACCCTGGCTTGGGAAGGCATTGCGCAGGCCCGAAGCCCGGTGGCGCAGCCTCTGGAAATTCCGGTCGCCCTGGAGTTGCTGGATGCGCAACCGCGCGCCCACCTCAGCCTGGACGGGCAAGGCGTGGTGCTTCCGCCGGAAGGAAGTCCGGCGCGGTTCCGGTTGCGCTTCGATCTGCCCGGCCGCGGGCCGGAGGAGTCCCCCTGGCAGCTCAGATTCAACCGGGTCGAGCTGAAGGAGTTGCGGCTGCAGGCTCCCGGCTGGCGCCCGCCGGCGCAGGATTTCTTCCACCCCCAGCCCCACGATGGGCTGCTGCCGATGGCCTTTTCGCAAACGCTTCCTGCCGAATGGCGCGGACCGGTCAGCGTCGAGGTGACCGCCAGTAGCGAGTTGGCGCGTACCTTGCGCCCGCAGGTCGTGCGCATGCCGCTGGGAGCCGAGCAGGACAAAAGGGAACTGGCCGTCGCGGTCGCGTTGTACGCCTGCATGCTGGTGCTGGCCATCGTCGCGATATCGCTTTGCCTGGGTGCGCGCGAGCTCGCGTTCCTGAGCTTCCTGGCCTTCGTCAGCACCTCGTTCCTGTTGATGCTGGTGGTCAACGGGCATGCCTACACGGTTCCCTTCCTGGCCTGGCTGAAGCCGCTGGGCGGGCAGGGCACCAATATCGCCATGCTGCTGGTGAGCGCATCCGGAATCTGCACGGCGCGCGATTTCGCGGGCCGGCGTCCTGACAATTTCTGGCTGCGCTGGGTTCCCGTCGCCGGCGCATCGGCGATGGCCGCCCTGGCCGCGGCTGGTTTGTGCGGCTTCGCGTTCGCTCCGACGACCATGCAGACGCTGGTGATCATCGGCTGGGCGGCGGCGGCCGCGCTTGCGATGGTCGCCTTCTTCGCCGCCATCCTGCGCAAGGCGTGGCTGGGCTGGCCGCTGCTGACCGCACTGATCGTGCTCGGCATCAGTTGCACGATGTTCGAGCTGAGCGTGCGTGGAATGGCGCATCCGTTCTGGGGCCGTTCCGGCTACCAGATCGGGCTGGTGCTGGTGGCGGTGGTGCTGGTGGTAGCGTTGATCGGCCGCATCGCCGATTTCCGCCTCAAGCACGAGCAGGAGCGCACGGCCCGCAAGGCCAGCGAACAGCGGCTGTTGCAGCAGCAGGCTTATACCAATCTGGCCGGTCTGCTGCGCAAGCGCCTGCGTGAAGTCGCTCCCAAGGACATGGAGTGGTACGCGGTCCAGATGGCGATGGAAAGCCTGCTGCCCTGGCTGCAGTTGAATTCGGCCACCATCGTCCTTTCCCGTCCGGGCTACGACCAGACCCGGATCACCGAGCCGGTCACCCATACCTCGCGCATATCCGCGTTGATCGACGTCAACGATGCGACGCTGCGCGCGGTGGCGCAGCGCAAGTTGCCGATGACCGAGCTGATCATGAATCCGGTGCCGGGAAGCGCGCAGCCGCGTGCGGCGAGCATGGTCTATGCGGCGGTGCCGCTGACCACGGGCAAGGGCGACGTGGGCGTGGCCCTGCTGGAGCGGGTGGGTCCGCAGGCGTTCAGCGCGGAAGAGCTCGCATTGGCCGAACAGTTCGGGCACCTGGTATTGCAGCAGACCGCCGAAGCCCGCGAGACGCATAAACTGCGCCGCTCCGCCGAGCTGGACGCATTGACCGGCGTGCTCAACCGCAATGCCATCGACCTGGCGCTGAGCCATGCTTTCATCGAAGCGCACAAACAGGACCAGACCCTGGCGTTGCTGTTCATCGACGTGGACGCTTTCAAACTGGTCAACGACACCTATGGCCATGCCTGCGGCGATCAATGCCTCAGGCATCTGGCGCAGGTCCTGATCCATACCTTGCGGCCGGGCGATCTGCTGGGACGGTACGGCGGCGAGGAATTCCTGGTGCTGCTGCCCGGTCCGAAGGAGGGGCAGGCGTGGGAAATCGGCGAGCGGATCCGCCTGCAGATCGAGGAGTCGACGGTGGACTGGCAGGGCCAGCCAGTGAAACTGACGGTCAGCGTGGGCGTGGCGATGCGTCTTGCCCACGAACAGACTGCGGCCGCCGCGCTGGAAAGAGCGGACCGCGCGCTTTACGCGGCCAAGCGCGAGGGCCGCAACCGGGTGGTTCTGGCAGCCCGGAATCCTTGAAACAAGTACTCGATGCGAGCGCCCGAAGGCCGCAATGCTCTTCGTCTTTGTAGAGCCGAGCTTGCTCGGCTCTACAAAGACGAGAGCGAAAGCGCCTGCTCTTGCGCGTGGATCAAAGCCGCGTGATGCCGCACACGTAGACCACTTCGCAGGCGCCGCCGCCGGTGTCTTCGCGAGTGGTCGAACTGCGCCAGCGCCAGCCGTCAGGAGCCCTGGCTTCCACCAGCCAGCCATCGATGCGCACGCTGTCGCCCTTGCCGACATGGGCAAGCGCGTCGGCCACCGCATCGCTGGCCGGAATCATGTGCATGTTGGCGCTGTTCTGCGCGATTTCTCCGGGCGGTAACGGGGGCTGGTCTTCCCAACGGTAGTTGTACCAGCGCGAGGACTGGCTGATGTCCAACTGCGACAACACGGCTTCGTCGCGCATGGTTTTCCAGCCCAGCGCCAGATCGGTGGGCGAAAGATCGGCCTCCCGCCCCAGGCTGTAGTCCTCGCGCGACAGCACCCGCGCCTCGATGCTGAAACCCGCCAAGGGCTGAAGCGTCGCGGCGTTCAATGCGAATGGCGGCATCGAAGCGGGCACGTCGCTCTGCAGCGGCGCCTCGCCTGCGTTCACCAGAGGCGGCAGCGGACATCCGGCGGTGGTGGATACACCGCCGGGTGCGCTCACTTTGCGTGGCGAGTGCGAGGAATACCACCAGCCCAGCGCGCCCAGCACCAGGCAGGCGATCAGGAAGTTGCGCAGGTTCACGCGGTGGCGGACAGTCGTTCGGCGATGGTCTGGCGCAAACCCACCAGATCCTTGGCGAACGCGGCGATGCCGTCGCGCAGTTTTTCGGTCGCCATGGGATCGTCCGCCAGGTCCCTGGCGAAGCGCGTCGCGTCGATAGGCGTATCGGCATTGGTTTCCGGCTTGGCGGGCGAAAGCTTGCGCGGCAGTTCGCCGGTTTCCGCTTCCAGTTTCTCCAGCAGGTCCGGCGAAATGGTCAGGCGGTCGCAACCGGCCAGCGCTTCGATCTGCGCAGTGGAACGGAACGAGGCGCCCATCACCACCGTCGGCGATCCGCGGCGCTTGAATTCATCGTAGACGCCGCGCACGAACACCACGCCCGGGTCCGCATCGATGTTCGCCGGCGCTTCGCCGCGCGCCACGTACCAGTCCAGGATGCGGCCCACGAACGGCGAAATAAGGAACGCGCCCGCTTCCGAACAGGCCAGGGCCTGGGTGCGGTTGAAGATCAGGGTCAGGTTGCAGTCGATGCCGTCGCGCTGCAGCCGGCGCGCCGCTTCCACGCCTTCCCAGGTGGCGGCGACCTTGATCAGGATGCGTTCGCGGCCGATGCCGCGCGCGGCGTACATGTCGATGAATTTGTGCGCTTTCTTCACCGTGGCTTCGGTGTCGTGGGCCAGATCGGCGTCCACTTCCGTCGACACGCGACCCGGGACCAGCCCGGCCAGGGCCGAACCCACCGCGATGGTCAGCCGGTCGGCCACTTCTTCGACCAGCGCTTGCCTGTCGTCCGATTGCGTGCGCGCCCAGGCCAGTTCTTTCTCGATGGCGTCCGCGTAGACCGGCAGGTCCAGCGCCTTGCGCACCAGGGTGGGGTTGGTGGTGCAGTCGACCGGGCGCAGACGCTTGACCGCATCGAAGTCGCCGGTATCGGCGACCACGACGGAAAGCTCGCGGAGTTGTTGCAGTTTCGATGCGGAGGTCATGGTGCTTTTGGTTGTCCTGATAGGGGGATTCAGTGGCGTTTGCCGGCAGGTTTCCTGCCCGGAGGCAGGGGCGGCTGCAGGCCGATTTCGGGAGTGGGCGAGAACAGTTCCGCCGGCAGTTCGGAGAATACCTTCGACAGCTCCAGCAGGAACCCGGCCATCGCCGAACTCCTGCGCCATAGCATCGCAATCTGGCGGCTGGGATGCGAGTCGCTGAAGCCTAGCAAATGTATGTTCTGTGATCGGGCCACGGGCGGTTTGATCGCCAACGTGGGCAACAGGGTGATGCCCACGTTGGCGGCGACCATCTGCCGCAGCGTTTCCAGGCTGGTGGCGCGGAATTCGGATTTCTCGTTCGCGCCCGACAGCCGGCAGACTTCCAGCGCCTGCTCGCGCAGGCAATGGCCGTCTTCCAGCAGCAGCAGCTTCTGATTGGAGAGTTCGCCCAGGCTCAGCGAATCGAGTCGGGCCAGCGGATGGTTCTCCGGCACCGCCAGCAGGAACGGTTCCTCGAACAGGAACTCGCTGTGCAGCTGATCGTCGTGCACGGGCAGCGCCAGCAGCGCTGCATCCAGTTTTCCTTCGTGCAGGCGCGACAGCAGCACGTCGCTCTTCTCTTCCACCAGCAGCAGTTCCAGGTTGGGGAACCGCTCGCGTATGCGCGGAATGACGTGCGGCAGCAGATAGGGTCCGAGCGTGGGGAAGATGCCCAGCCGCACCGTGCCGGCTTCCGGGTCCTGGCTGCGGCGCGCGGCTTCCTTCATCTGCTCCACTTCGGCGACGATGCGGCGCGCGCGTTCGGCGGCATCGCGGCCCGCGGGCGTCAGCATGACCTTGCGCGGCGCGCGTTCCACCAGCGACACGCCAAGTTCCTCTTCCAGCTTCCTGATCTGGGTGGACAGCGTGGGCTGGCTGACGAAGCACGCCGCCGCCGCGCGGCCGAAGTGCTTGTGGTCGGCGAGAGCCAGCAGGTACTTGAGGTCGCGGAGGTTCATTGGGGAAGAGTAGCTTTTCCTTCCCCCTCCGGGGGAAGGTGCCCGGAGGGCGGATGAGGGAATGGGTTGTCAGCTTGTAACGGACTTTCCGTGGGTTGGAATTCTCCCTCCCTCATCCGGCGCTTCGCGCCACCTTCTCCCGGCGGGAGAAGGGAGCAAAAGCTCACGCCGCCTGCGCTTCCGCTTCCTCGACAGGTGCGGAAGTCCGGATCAGGTGATCGAACGCGCTCAGCGCGGCCTTGGAACCTTCGCCCATCGCGATCACGATCTGCTTGTACGGCACCGTGGTCACATCGCCGGCGGCGAACACGCCGGGCAGCGAAGTCTGACCGCGTTCGTCGACGATGATCTCGCCGCGCGGGGACAAGTCGATCGTGCCCTTCAGCCATTCGGTATTCGGCAGCAGGCCTATCTGCACGAACACGCCTTCCAACGCCAGCGCGTGCTTCACATTGTTGCCGCGGTCCTCGTAGACCAGGCCGTTGACCTTCTGGCCGTCGCCGGTGACTTCGGTGGTCATGGCCGAGGTGACGACCTTGACGTTGGGCAGGCTGCGCAGCTTGCGTTGCAGCACCTCGTCGGCGCGCAGCTGGTGGTCGAATTCGATCAGGGTGACGTGGCTGACGATGCCGGCCAGGTCGATGGCCGCTTCCACGCCGGAGTTGCCGCCGCCGATCACCGCCACGCGCTTGCCCTTGAACAGCGGGCCGTCGCAGTGCGGGCAGTAGGCCACGCCCTTGTTGCGGTATTCGTTCTCGCCGGGCACGTTCATCTGCCGCCAGCGCGCGCCGGTGGTCAGGATCACGGTCTTGCCTTTCAGCGAGGCGCCGTTGGCCAGCTGGATTTCGATCAGTTCATCGCCGCGCACCAGTTTCTCGGCGCGCTGCAGGTTCATGATGTCCACCTCGTACTGGCGCACGTGCTGTTCGAGCTGCGCGGCCATCTTCGGGCCTTCGGTTTCCTGCACCGAGATGAAGTTCTCGATGTCCATGGTGTCCAGCACCTGGCCGCCGAAGCGTTCGGCCACCACGCCGGTGCGGATGCCCTTGCGCGCGGCATAGATGGCCGCCGCCGCGCCGGCCGGGCCGCCGCCGACGATCAGCACGTCGAAGGGCGCCTTGGCCGCGAGCTTCTTCGCATCGCGCGCAGTCGCGCCGGTGTCCAGCTTGGCGACGATCTCTTCCACTTCCATGCGGCCCTGGCCGAAGACTTCGCCGTTGAGGTAGACGGTGGGCACCGCCATCACCTGGCGCGCTTCGACTTCCTGCTGGAACAGCGCGCCGTCGATGGCGACGTGGTGGATATTGGGGTTCAGCACCGCCATCAGGTTCAGCGCCTGCACCACATCGGGGCAGTTCTGGCAGCTGAGCGAGAAATAGGTCTCGAACTTGAGCACGCCGCCAGGGCCCGGGCCTTCCAGGCTCTTGATCTGTTCGATCACGTCCTGCGCCGCGCGCGAGGGATGGCCGCCGACCTGCAGCAGCGCCAGCACCAGCGAAGTGAATTCGTGGCCCATCGGAATGCCCGCGAAGCGCAGATGGATGTCGTGGCCAGGGCTGTTCAGGGCGAAGGAGGGCGTATGCGCATCGGCATCGCGGCGTTCGGTCAGGCTGATCTTGTCGGAGAGCAGGACCAGCTCGCCGAGCAGTTCCTCCATCTCGCGGGATTTTTCGCTGTCGTCCAGCGACGCCACGATTTCGATCGGGCGCGTCACCTTCTGGAGGTAGGCCTGCAACTGGGTTTTCAGATCGGCATCAAGCATGGAGTACTCGCGTATTGGTTCCGATTAAAGCCCTCCCCCGCGTACGGGGGAGGGGATCGCCTCTTTGGGGGAGGAGTGTTGTTGTGGAGCGTTGTTGCGAAGCCAGCGTTCAGATCTTGCCGACCAGGTCCAGCGACGGGGCCAAGGTCTTTTCGCCTTCCTTCCACTTGGCCGGGCACACTTCGCCCGGGTGGCTGGCGACGTAGCGGGCGGCCTTGAGCTTGCGCAAGGTTTCGCTGATGTCGCGGGCGATGGCGTTGTCGTGGATTTCCGCGGTCTTGATCACGCCTTCGGGATTGATGATGAAGGTGCCGCGCAGGGCCAGGCCTTCCTCGTCGATGTGCACGTCGAACGCGCGGGTCAGCTGGTGGGTCGGGTCGCCGACCAGCGGGAACTGCGCCTTGCCCACGGCCGGCGAAGTCTCGTGCCAGACCTTGTGCGAGAAATGCGTGTCGGTGGTGACGACGTAGACCTCGGCTCCGGCGTTCTGGAACTCGGCGTAATGGGTGGCGGCGTCTTCGACCTCGGTGGGGCAGTTGAAGGTGAAAGCGGCCGGCATGAAGATCAGCACGGACCAGTTGCCTTTCAGATCGGCGTCGGAAACCTGGATGAACTTGCCGTTGTGGAAGGCATTGGCGGTGAAGGGCTTCACTTGGGTATTGATCAGGGACATCTATGCTTCCTTCGTTGGTGGGGTGATTGATAGGTGCTGTGAATATTAGTGCCGATCGATTGATATCTCTAATCGATTAATGGCATTATATTGATAGGTAGTGACTATTGAATGACTGCGGCCTTCCTACCCGGTCAGGGCGCTATACCCGCAGGTCCCACCCGCTACGATGTCGCCGATGGATACGAGCCCGCCCCGACTGGATGCAGTTTTGCGCCAGGCCAGTGAACGCATCGAGATGGTCGATGCCAGGCCCTTGCTCGCCCATGCGCTGGACAAGCCGGTGTCCTGGCTGTACGCGCATGGCGACGAAACCGTCGAGGCATCCGCGTTGCGGCGCTTCCAGGCGCTGCTCGAGGCGCGCGAATCGGGCCGGCCGGTCGCCTATCTCACCGGCCGGCGCGGTTTCTGGACGCTCGATCTCGCGGTCACGGCCGACACGCTGATCCCACGCCCGGAGACCGAGCTGCTGGTCGAACTGGCATTGCGGCGGCTGCCGGTCGCGCTTCCGTTGCGGGTCGCCGATCTGGGCACCGGCAGCGGCGCCATTGCGCTTGCGATCGCCAAGGAGCGTCCGCAATGCAGCGTCGTCGCCACTGACGCCAGCGCGGCGGCCTTGCAGGTCGCGCGCGGCAACGCCCACGACCACGCGATCGCCAACGTGCAGTTCCGCGAGGGAAGCTGGTTTGCGCCGCTGACAGGCGAACGCTTCGATCTCATCGCCAGCAATCCGCCGTACATCGCCGAGGGCGACGCGCATCTTGCGCAAGGCGATCTGCGGTTCGAGCCGGCGGCCGCGTTGTCTTCGGGCAGCGACGGGTTGGACGACATCCGCGAACTGGTTCGCGGTGCCGACGATTTCCTTCAGGCCGGCGGCTGGTTGTTGCTGGAACACGGCGTCGATCAGGGTGCGGCGATCCGGCGACTGTTTGCAGCGGCGGGATTTGTCGAAATAGCGACCGAGCGCGACCTCGAGTCGCGCGATAGAGTGACGTTGGGGCGTCGGCCGTGATGCGGAGCATGGCAAGGACCGCAATGTCCATCGTTATGCCGGAGCTCTAATCCTTGCGATCGTCATCCCAGCGAAAGCTGGGATCCATCTTGATCTTGTTTTTCGTCGTAAAGCCTTGAAGCAAGAGCAAAGTCAAAATGGATGACCAGCCATTCGGCTGTTGAGGAGCACTTCCAGCTTTCGCTGGGATGACCTCATGAGTGGCGGGGTTCGCATGCGAAGTGCGACCCGCGCCTGCCGTCGAAACAACGAAGCAATCGCCCCTGCGCTAAACTTCGCGCTCCCAGATCGCAGGTCACACCCATGCGTCAGCTCTACCCGGAAATCGAACCCTTCGACACCGGTACGCTCAAGGTCGACGAACGCCACACGCTCTACTACGAACAGTGCGGCAATCCGCATGGCAAGCCGGTGGTGCTGCTGCACGGCGGCCCGGGCGGCGGCTGCAGCCCGAAGATGCGGCGTTTCCACGACCCGGCCAAATACCGCATCGTGCTGTTCGACCAGCGCGGTTCCGGCCGCTCCACGCCGCATGCGGATCTGGTGGACAACACCACTTGGCACCTGGTCGCGGACATTGAACGGCTGCGCGAAAAACTCGGCATCGACTGGTGGCAGGTATTCGGCGGCAGCTGGGGTTCCACCCTGGCGCTGGCCTACGCGCAGAAACATCCGCAGCGGGTGACCGAACTGGTCCTGCGCGGCATCTTCATGCTGCGGCGCTGGGAGCTGGAATGGTTCTACCAGGAAGGCTGCTCGCGCCTGTTCCCCGATGCATGGGAGCACTTCCTGGAGCCGATTCCGGCGGTGGAGCGTCACGATCTGATCTCTTCCTTCCACCGCCGCCTGACCAGCGAAGACGAAGCCACCCGCCTGGCTGCGGCCCGCGCGTGGAGCGTATGGGAAGGCGCTACCAGTTTCCTGCGCGTGGACCAGGATTTCATCAGCGGACACCAAGACGCCGCCTTCGCGCTGGCCTTCGCCCGCATCGAGAACCATTACTTCGTCAACGGCGGTTTCTTCGAAGTGGAGGACCAGTTGCTGCGCGACGCGTACAGGATCGCCGACATCCCGGGCGTGATCGTGCACGGCCGCTACGACGTGGTCTGCCCGATGGCCAACGCCTGGGACTTGCACAAGGCCTGGCCGAAAGCGCAGCTGGTGATCTCGCCGACGGCGGGGCACTCGGCGTTCGAAGCAGAGCATGTGGATGCGCTGGTGACCGCCACCGACAAATTCGCTTTGTAGGAGCTGCGCAAGCTGCGACCGGAATCTTTCCGGTCGCAAGAGGCAGCAACCGGCAGCCCATCTTCACAGTCGCAGCTTACGCAGCTCCTGCGTGGCGGTGGGTTCGCGAGGAATCAACGCTTCCACGAAGGTTTCCTCCGACCACACCTCGAACTTCTCCAGCGTATTCGGCCCGAAGGTGTTGCTGATCGCCACGTCGGCCGCATCGCGTCCGCGCGCGATCAGCACGCGGCCGATACGCGGGAAGTTGTGGCGTGCGTCGAAGGTGTACCACTGGCCGTCGAGGAAAGTTTCGAACCAGGCCGAGAAATCCATCGGCGCCGTGCTGGGCGGCACGCCGAAATCGCCGATGTAACCGGTGCAGTAGCGCGCCGGGATGTTCATGCAGCGGCAGAGCGCCACTGCCGAATGAGCGAAATCGCGGCACACGCCGCGCCCTTCTTGCAATGCTTGCGCGGCGCCTTTGGTGGCGTTGGCGAACTCGTAGCCGAACTGGATGCGATTGTGCACGTAGTCGCAGATGGCCTGCACGCGCGCCCAGCCGGTGGGCGTATGGCCGAACAGATCCCAGGCTTGCTCGGCGAGCTTGTCGGTCTCGCAGTAGCGGCTGCCCAGCAGGTAGACCAGGGTTTCATCCGGCAATTGATAGACCGGAATCTGCTGCGCGTCGGGGACCACCGCATCGGTCCAGCCAGTGTCGCGCACCACGACATCCGAGGACACGGTGAAGGACCCGGCCGGCGAAACCAGCCGCGTGCAGAGATTGCCGAAGCCGTCGTGGTACTGCTGCAGCGGAACGGCCGGCGAAGTCTGCAGTTCCTTGGCGATGGCGATGTCCGTGCGCCGCGAATCGTGCACGTTCAAGGTCAGCAGCATCGGCGTCGGTTCGGGGAAGCGGTGGGTGATTTCGAAACCGAGGCGTATCAGCACGGGAAACTCCGGGGCATGGAGCCGCCGGCACTGCATCGCACCGTGCAGGTGCAACGGGCGGAATAGCGGTGCTGGAAGCGTGGGGTAGCACCGTTGTAGCAGAAGCGGATCAGCCGTGCGTCAAATCCGGCAACAGTGCAGGCAGAATCCGGGCCAGCCGCTCGGCCCATTCTTCCTGTCCCGCTGCATCGTCAATCAGGTCCTGCCGGATTTCCAGCTCCACGTGCAATAGCCCGCGCTGCTCGCCATGCACCGGAACGGCGAAGTCGCTGGTGTCGCTGACCGCGTACGGTTCGTTGTCGCCGACTACCAGTCCCGCCTCCGCACGCAGCGCGTCGCGCAAGGCATGGGCCAGGCGCGCATCGCGGTGATAGAGCACGCCTGTATGCCAGGGCCGCACGAAGCCTGCGAACACAGGGGTGAAGCTGTGCAGCGAGACCAGCACCGGTGCGGGTGACTCTTCGCTGCGGCGATCCAGTTCCTGGGTGATACGCGCGTGATAGGGCGCGAAGATCTCCAACGCGCGTGCGGTCCTGGCGTCGTCGTCCAAGCTTTCATTACCGGGAATTGTGGTCCCATCGCTGACCGCGACTATCGAGCCGGGCGCTTCCAGCGGACGGTTGCAGTCGATCACCAGCCGCGAATAGGTCTGCAGGATGGCGAAGGCGTCGAGCTTTTCCGAGAGGCGTTCGGCCAGGCCGGCGATGCCGATGTCCCAGCCGATATGGCGATCGAGTTCGGCCTGCGTCAGGCCCATATCGCCCAGGCGCGCGGGGATTTTTTGTCCGGCATGGTCGGCGATCAGTACGAAAGGGGAATCGCCATGTTCGCGATGCACGGTGAAGGGGGCCGGATCGTCCGCGCCCAGCAACGTCGCCAGGCTATCCACGCGGCGCGCCGTCCAGGTGATGGTCGATCATCCACAAACCGGCCCACAGTTTGGCGTCCAGTTCGTAGCCTTCGGCCATTTTGCGCACCAGCCACGCGGCGGCCTGTTTGCGCGGGATCTCGTGGACGGTGATGTTCTCGTCGCCATCGCCGCCCCCCGCGCCGACCCGGGTCAGGCCGGTGGCGCGGACGAAGGCGATCTTTTCGCTGGCCATGCCCGAAGAGGTCGGACCGATCATCAGTACTTCCGCGTGCGCGGCGGTCCAGCCGGTTTCCTCTTCCAGCTCGCGGACCGCCGATATCTCGATGGATTCGTCGGCATGGATGTCGCCCACCAGTCCGGCCGGCATCTCGATGGTCGCCGCCTGCAGCGGCACGCGGAATTGTTCGACGAACAGCACCTTGTCCTCCGGCGTCACCGCGATGATGATCGCGGCCAGTCCGGTGGCGTGGGTGCGTTCCACGTATTCCCATGTGCCGCGCTCCAACATGCGCAGGTATTTGCCTTCGTAGACGGTCTTGGGGGATGCGGTCTTGTCGTTCATGCGTACATGCTAACGGGAAGATAAGAACCGATGTAGGAGCGGGCCCTGCCCGCGACGAAGCTTCACTGGGAAAGCCCCGGTCGCGGGCAGGGCCCGCTCCTACAAGGCATTGTCGGCAAGGCCGGCGGCGGCGCGCAGCCGCCGGCGCGTCATCGGGCCGAAGCGCAGCGATTCGGAAAGCGCATCGAGCATGCCGGCGTCGACGCTGGCGCGGACGAAGTCCGGTTCCGCGCCGTCCACCGGCGCATCCAGCGCGATGGTCGACAGTTGCCGCCACAGCAGCGCATGTTCGCGTTGCTCGCGCAGGCGCACGGCCATCTGCGCCGCGCCGCGCAGGCGCAGGAAGGCTACCTCGTCGATACGCGCAAGCAGAACGTCCAGGCTGCCGAAATGCGCCAGCAGGATCGCCGCCGACTTGGCGCCGATGCCGGTGACGCCGGGAATGTTGTCGACCGCATCGCCGGTGAGCGCCAGGTAGTCCGCGATCTGGGCGGCTTCCACGCCATGGCGCGCCTTCACCCCGGCCATGCCCCAGCGCTGCCCGCGGGCGAAATCCCACTGCTCGTCGGATTCCATCAGCAATTGCGACATGTCCTTGTCGGCCGACACGATGACCCCGCGGAAGCCGCGCGGCCGGGCGAAGTGCAGCGCGCTGCCGATCAGGTCGTCGGCCTCGTATTCGCTATGCGCCAGCACGTTCAGGCCCAGTGCGGCGCACAGCGCCTTGCAGTGGGTGAACTGGCGCTTGAGTTCTTCCGGCGCAGGGTCGCGGTTGGCCTTGTAGGCCGGATACAGCTTGTTGCGGAAACAGCTGTCCAGCGCTTCGTCGAAAGCGATGGCGATGTTCTGCGGACGCTCCTGTTCCAGCAGTTCCAGCACGAAGCGCGCGAAGCCATGCACCGCATTGGTCGGCCAGCCATCGGCATCGTGGAACTGGTCGGGCATGGAATGCCAGGCGCGGAACACGTACAGGCTGGCGTCCACCAGATACAGGGGCTTGGGCGCGACCATTGCTTCAGGCATGGTTCGACGTGCTCACCACCGACGGTGGCTGCCAGTCGCTCAGCAAGGCCGCGACCTGTGGGCGCTCGCGCTCGGGCACATCCAGCTTGGGTGTGCCGATATGGATGAAACCGACGACCTTTTCGTTTTCCCGCAGGCCCAGGGTCCGTCCGATCGCTTCGTCGTAGGCGGCCCAACCGGTCAGCCATTGCGCGCCGAAACCGAGCGCCTGCGCCGACTGCAGCAGCGCGAAGCAGACGCAACCGGCGCTGAGCAGTTGCTCCTGCTCTGGCACCTTGTGATCCGGGGTGAGCCGCGCTATCACGGCGATGATCAGCGGCGCATGGGAAAAGCGCATGCGTTCCTTCTCGATGGCCGCCGCAGGCGCCTGCGGATCGCGCTGCAGGGTGCGTGCGACCAGCGCTTCGCCCAGCGCATGGCGGGCCAGGCCCTGTATGCGAAGCAAGCGGAAGGGCACCAGCTTGCCGTGATCGGGCACCCGCACCGCGGCCCGCAGCATGCGCGTCAAGGTGGCGTCGTCGGGACCGGGCTCGGTCAGCTGTTTGGAGGGGACGGAAAGGCGGCTATCGAGGAATTGCAATGGGTTCGGGGTGGTCATGGGGGCTAGTTTAGCGTTTCATGCATGTTGCACGGCATCAAAGTGCCTAACGGGTCACGGTTGCCGCAGACCGCGATTCCCTAAGCTGTGCGGGTGGGACTAGGAGTTCCGATCCTGTCCAGCCCCCGACACAAATCGCCTGCCAAGGCGGGGAACCTTGAGCATGTCCAGCAGCACTCACAACGCCGAGCATTACAGGCGCGATTCGCGGTTGCTGGAGCAAGCGCGCGTCACCGTGGTGCCTCCGCTGGTGGATACCTTCGCCGTGGCCCTTGGCCGCTTCGACGACGCCTTGTTCGATCGCGCCGAACGCGCCGGCCATTCGCAGATGGCGTTTCTGGATGCGATGCGCGAACTGCGCCGCCGCCGGGATGAAATCATCCGTCGTTTCCGTACGCATCTCGAGAAAGCCTGGCGATCGCTGGAGGCCGGCGAGCCGCTTTCGATGGAAAGCGCGCTGGCCGAACCCAGCTCTGGGCTGAGCCTGATTTCCGACCAGGAGCTGGAGTCGCGGCTGGCCGCACGCAACCTGGCCAGCGTGATCATGCGCGATTGCAAGCCGGTGCTGCAGCGCCTGGACCGCCGGCTGGGATGGATCGCCGGCAACCTGGTGCTGGACAACGACCACAACCCCATCGGCCCGGAACATATCGGCGTCGCCATCCACGAAGCCTTCGCTACCTGCGAGCTTTCGCTGGAAGTGCGCCTGGTGGTCATCAAATTGTGCGAGCGCGACCTGGTGCCCGGCATCGGCCGTATCTACGAAGCGCTTGATCAACGACTCGTGCAATCGGGGGTGATGCCCGAGATGCCTGCTACCCGTTCGCCCGCCCGGCCGGCGCAGCGCGCGCCGGAGATGACCCGCGAGATGGAGCGGGAGGCGATGGCCGAGGAAGACGAAGCCAGCGCACCTGCCTGGGCCGCGCGGTTCACCCACCGCATGGCGGGCATGAAAGGCGGCATGCAGGCGTCCATGGGGCATGGCAGTTTCGGCGATGGCCCTTCCGGCTACGCCGGTGGGGCGCAGGGCGTGCTGCTGGAGGCTTTGCACCACTTGCTGCAGGAATCGCGGGGCAATCGCGAGGTCGCCGAACCCGCGCGCGCTTCCTCCGGCGGGGACAACCGTCCGCTGTCGCAGCGCGAAATGCTGTCGGTGCTTTCCCTGCTGCAAAGCACGCCCAGCGCAACGCTGCGCGCGGCCATCGGCGATACCGGCGAATCGTTGGCCCAGCGCTTGAAGAGCGAAGTGCTCAGCGGCGCCACGCAACTGGGCGTGGATCCTTCGACCGCGCGCCTGGCGCCGGTGGACGAGGACGCCATCGATCTGGTCGGCATGCTTTTCGACGTGATGCTGGACGAGCGCGATCTGGAAGGCCGCCCGCGCGAGCTGATCGGCCGGCTGGTGGTTCCTTTCGTCAAGGTCGCGTTGCTGGATCGGCGCATGTTCGTGCAGAAGACCCACCCGGCGCGGCGCTTGCTCAATGTGTTGGCCGAGGCTTGCGAAGGCAACAACGGCGAGAGCGCGGCCGAGCGCACCCTGATGACCAAGGTCGAGGAAGTGGTGGACCGCCTGACCGCCGAGTTCAACGAGAACCTCGCCATTTTCCTGACCCTGGAAGAGGAATTCCGCGATTTCCTGGGCCAGCACAAGCGCCGCATCGAGATCGCCGAACGCCGCGCCGCGGAAATACAGAGCGGCCAGGAACGCCTGGAAAGTGCGCGCGTGCGCATGGCGCAAGAGCTGTCCGCCCGCCTGGACGGCCGCCATGTGCCGCAGGCCATCGACGATTTCATGCGCCAGCCCTGGGCCCACCACGTCACCATGACCGTGCTGCGCGAAGGCGAGGACGGCGATGGTTTGCGCGATGCGCTGGCCCTGGCCGACGGATTGATGGAGGAGCTCACCGAAGCGCAGCGCCAGATCATCGGCAAGCCGTGGCTGCAAAGCTGGCGGCCTTCGCTGCAGAAGGTGTTCGCCAGCGTGGGCATGAATCCCGATGCCGCCAGTTCCGCGGTCGATGCGCTGCACGACACTTTGCAGGCGGTGGCGGCTTCGCGCCCGGACCTGGAAAGACAGCTTCCCGAGCTGCCGCAGGTCGCGCTGCCGAAGGTGGCGGAGGACGATTCGGTTTCCATCCAGTTGGTCGGAGGCACCGATACGCTGGATTTCGACAGCACCGACGCAGACCATTTCCGCTCGCTGGCGATCGGCACGTGGCTTGACTTCGTGGACAAGGACAACAAGGTGCAGGCCGGCAAGCTGTCGTGGGTCAGCCCGATTTCTTCGCGCCTGCTGTTCGTCAATCGCCGCGGGGTGCGTTTCTGCGTGGCCTCGCCGGAAGAGCTGGCGATGATGGTGCGCATGGGGCGGCTGCGCACGCATGAGGAAGAGGATGCGTTCGATAGCGCTATGCAGGGCGTGATCGAGCGGTTGGACCCGGAAAAGGCGGCCGTCGGCGCCTGATTTCCGCTCGCCTTCGTCTCAGATTCTCATGAATCGTCATCCTCGCTAAGGCGGGACCCGGCGACCTACGCACAAGCCGGAAAGAATCGGACGTCATCCCAGCGAAAGCTGGGATCCATCTTGATCTTGCTTTTTTGCTTTACTGTCTCAGAAGCAGATCAAAAGCGTTTCGCGCTTTGCGCGAGTCACTTTTCTTTGAACGGCAAAGAAAAGTAACCAAAAGAAAGCCGCCCCCGTATCAAGTACGGGGCAGGCTCTAACGTCGCGCCCGGCGATGAAGCCACCGGGTCCGCAAGCAGGCCGGGAATTTCCGTAAGGCGCATCCTGCGCCTCCGGAAACGGCGCACATCCCTGTGCGCCGCCCCTGCGGGGTTGATCCCGGCCCGCTTGCCGCGCCTCACGGGGGTGGTTGAGCCAAAGCCAAAGCCCCCTTTCCCGCAAATCGGCCTTCTTCCCCGCGCTTTGCTAGCATCGGCAGTCTGGAATCGGACCGGTGAGGGGAACATGGCGATTGAAGTGCTGGTGTTGAAGGAGTCGGCGGCGGGTGAGCGTCGCGTGGCCGCCACTCCGGAAACGGTGAAGAAGCTGGTGGCTGCCGGCGCCAGCATCAAGGTCGAACCCGGTGCTGGACTCGGCGCCGGTTTCGTCGATCAGGCTTATCTCGATGCGGGTGCCCAGCTGGCGACGGCCGATACGCCGGCGCAGGCCGATCTGGTGCTTTGCGTGCAATCGCCCGATCCTGCGGCCATCGGACAATTGAAGCAGGGTGCGACCCTGGTCGGCATGCTGCAGCCGCAAGCCGACGCGGCACGCGGCGAGGCGCTCAAGGCGCGCGGCATTCTTTCGTTTCCGCTGGAAAAGCTGCCGCGCACCACGCGCGCGCAGGCGATGGACGTGCTCAGCTCGCAAGCCGGCATGGCGGGCTACAAGGCGGTGTTGATCGCCGCGCAGCTGGCGCCGCGCTTCTTCCCCATGCTGACCACCGCGGCCGGCACCATCCGTCCGTCCAAGGTCTTGATCGTCGGCGCCGGCGTGGCCGGCCTGCAGGCCATCGCCACCAGCAAGCGCCTGGGCGCGCAGGTGGAGGGCTTCGACGTGCGCCCGGAAACGCGCGAACAGATCGAATCGCTGGGCGGCAAGTTCCTGGACCTGGGCGTCAGCGCGGCGGGCGAGGGCGGCTATGCGCGCCAGCTCACCGACGAGGAGCGTGCCGAACAGCAACGCCGCCTGGCCGAGCACCTGAAGGGCATCGACGTGGTGGTGTGCACCGCCGCCGTGCCAGGGCGTCCTGCGCCGAAGATCATCACCATGCCGATGGTGGAGGCGATGAAGCCCGGCAGTGTGATCGTGGATCTGGCTGCCGAAACGGGCGGCAACTGCGAAGCGACCCGGCCGGGGGAAACCATCGCGCACAACGGGGTGACCGTCGCCGGTCCGCTCAATTTGGCCAGCATGGGCGCGGTGCACGCCAGCGAGATGTATTCGCGCAACGTGTTCAATTTCGTTTCCTTGTTCGTCAAGGAGGGCGCGATCGATTTCGACTGGAACGATGAGCTGCTCGCGAAGACGCGGTGGCCGGAAGCGGTTGCGGCGGCATGAAAATAAGTTGAAAGCGGGAAGCGGATTCGCGGCCCAATCGTAATAATCCAGGCCGTCATCCCGGCTTTCGCCGGGATAACGACCCTTGATACGGGTGTATCCGTAGCCCAGCGGAACTATCCGGCCGATGGTGCCGCAAGCCGGCTCTGCAGCTGAAGCCATCGGCTTGGACTCATCGAGGCGGCAAGGGCGGCAACGGCTCCTTCGGCGCATTCTTCTGTATCCACACGCGACGCTGTTCCGGCGTCATGTTCTTCCAGTCCTCGCGCAATTTCCTGCGCTGCTCCGGCGGCAGGTCCTTCATGCGTATGAACAGCACGCGCGCCTCTTCGCGCTGGCGGGGGTTCATGCCCTCGTAACGGCGCATGCCCTTGCGCGCCTGCTGGCGCTGCTCGGGCGTCATGCTCTTCCAGCGTTGCGCGTGCTCCAGCATGCGCGGGCGGTCGTCGGGATCGCTGTTCCAGCGCTCGCGCACCGGTGCGATCAACGCATCGCGCTGCTGCGGGGTCAATTTGTCCCAGTCTGGCAGCGGCTGCGCAGGTGCCGATTGCGCCAGCGCGTTGCCGGCCAGCAACAGCAGGCCAAGCGCGAGGGAACGGGGAAGAACGGTCTTCATGCGGTTACTCCATCGCCAGCGGCTCGGCTTCGGAAGAAGCCAGCCACATGTACAGGTCGGGGCTTTCGTCCAGCGCGGCGACGCTGTCGCCATACTCATCGTCGTTGTCCACGGCCGCGACTATGGGTTGCGCCGTCGGCACGGTGCCCGAGCGCGGCAGGAACTGCACGCCCAAGGCCACTGCCAGCACTGCGGAGAATGCCGTAGCAGCGGCCCAGCGCCAGACGTGCTCGCGCTTGGGTGCGGTTTGCGCGGCATGTCGCGCTACGCGCAGCCGGGCCAGCGTCTGCGGCGAAACCTGCGCGACGGCGGCCGCATGCAATTGGCGCATGTCGCGGTCGAATTCGTTGTTGCGTTCTTCGATTCCCGGGTTCATCGGAAATCCTCCAGTTGTTTCTGCAAAGCGTCGCGCGCGCGCGACAGATGGGTCTTGACCGAGCCTTCCGAACAGCCCATGGCCTGGGCCGTATCGGCCACGTCCAGTTCTTCCAGCACGCGCAAGGTGAAAGCTTCGCGCTGGCGCGCCGGCAGCTTGCGCAGGGCCAGGGTCAGCTTGGCATAGGCTTCGCGCTGGTCATGGGCTTGCGAAGGTCCGGCGGCGGAGTCGGCCCAGTCGATCAGGCTTTCCTCGCCGCGTTCGTTGGCCGGAGCGAACAAGCGCAGGCGGAAATTGCCGCGCCGTTGCACGTCCACGATCTTGCGCCGCAGGATGCTCCAGAACAACGGGGTCCATTCGGCGGCGGGACGCTCGCGGTAGCCTAGCATCTTCATCATCGCGTCCTGCACCGCATCCAGTGCGTCGTCGCGGCTGCGCAGGCCGGCTTCGGCGAAGCGGAACGCACGGGTGCCGATACCGGCCAGGAACAGTTCCAGCGTCGCCGCAGGCGGACGCGCGGCGTTCCCGGTCTGCTGGTCGAAGCCAGCCTGGCTGATGTCGGCACTCACCAGCACAGCTTAGTGCCTGTGGTCCCAATGGCGGTCGAAGCGGTCGCCGCGACGGTCCAGACGGTTGTCGGCGCGCTGTCCCTTGCGGTCCAGCCGGCGGTCCACATGATCGCCGCGCGCTGTCAGGCGATCGGCCGCGCGCGCATGGCCGTGGTTATCGGCCCAGGCAGCGCGCTGGTCATAGCGGGTTTCTATCCGGTCGCCTTTGAGGTCGAGCCGCTGTTCCACCCGGTCGCCCCGGCGGTCCAGGCGATGGTCGACACGGTCGCCGAGGTCGCGGGCGGAAGCGGTGCCGGCGATGCCCAGCAGCAATGCGGCGAACAACAGCACGGGTTTGCATTTCATCGCGTCGTCCTTGGTGTGGTGGGTTCGGGGAAGGAAACGCTGTTCCCGGCGAACGGTTGACCTTGCTGCCAACGGATTCAGGGGCCGGTTATGATGCGGGCGGGGCGCAGTGCCCGAGGAGAGAGTGGATGAGCGACGGTTTCGTGGCCCTGTACATCTTCATGCTGGCGGCCATCGCCGGTCACGTGATCATCTCGCGGGTGCCGGTGATCCTGCATACCCCGCTGATGTCGGGCTCCAACTTCATCCACGGCATCGTGCTGATCGGCGCCATGATCGTGCTGGGCCATGCCGACACCACCCTGGAAAAAGTGATCGGCTTCGTCGCCGTGCTGCTGGGCGCGGGCAACGCCGCCGGCGGCTACGTGGTCACCGAGCGCATGCTGGACATGTTCAAGTCCTCCAAGAAACCGGCCGGCAAGCCGGGGGCGCAGCCATGAGCCCAGCCATGAGCTTGATCACACCAGAGGTGCTGGCGACCTTCGTCAAACTGAGCTACCTGGTCGCAGCCATGCTGTTCCTGCTGGGCCTGCAGCGCATGGCCTCGCCGATGACCGCGCGCAGCGGCATCCGCTGGGCAGGGCTGGGCATGCTGATCGCCACCGCCGCCACCTTCCTGCTGCCCGAGCTGCACAACCATCTGCTGATCTTCACCGCAGTAGCCATCGGCACCGCGGCGGCATGGATCTCGGCCAATCGCGTGGCCATCACCGACATGCCGCAGATGGTGGCGCTGTACAACGGCATGGGCGGCGGCTCGGCGGCGGCGATCGGCGCGGTGGAACTGCTGCGCTATTCGTCCATGGGCGGCTCGCCTTCACGGGTGACCCTGGTGCTGGCGGTGGTGGGCGCGCTGATCGGCGCGGTGTCGCTGTCGGGTTCCATCATCGCCTGGGCCAAACTCGATGGGCGCATGGACAAGCGCTACACGTTCGCGGGCCAGCAGTGGTTCAACGCGCTGGTCGCGCTGGCGGCGGTGGTGCTGGGCGTCATGGCAATCTGGACGCTGGGCACGCCGTGGATCATCGCTTTCTTCATCGTCGCGCTGGCGCTGGGCATCCTGATGACCCTGCCCATCGGCGGCGCCGACATGCCGGTGGTGATCTCGCTGTACAACGCGTTCACCGGCCTGGCCGTGGCCTTCGAAGGTTATGTGCTGGGCATCGAAACCCTGATCATCGCCGGCATGATGGTCGGCGCGGCCGGCATCCTGCTGACGCGGCTGATGGCCAAGGCCATGAACCGCCCCATCAGCGGCGTGCTGTTCTCCAGCTTCGGTCCCGGCAGCGGCGAAATGCAGGAAATCAGCGGCTCGCAGAAGCCCATCGAAGCCGGCGACGTGGCGGCGATGATGGCCTTCGCCGAACGCGTGGTGATCGTGCCCGGCTACGGCCTGGCCGTGGCCCAGGCGCAGCACAAGATCTGGGAGCTGGCGCAGCGGTTGATGGAGCGCGGGGTGAAGGTGAAGTTCGCCATCCATCCGGTCGCCGGGCGCATGCCGGGGCACATGAACGTGCTGTTGGCCGAAGCCGGCGTGCCCTACGACCTGATCGCCGACATGGACGACATCAATCCCGAATTCCCCAACACCGACGTGTCGCTGGTGATCGGCGCCAACGACGTGGTCAATCCGGTGGCCAAGACCGATCCGGCCTCGCCCATCTACGGCATGCCCATTCTGGACGTGGTCGATTCCAAGAACACCATCGTCATCAAGCGGGGCAAGGGCACCGGTTTCGCCGGCATCGAAAACGCGCTGTTCTATGCCGACAACACGCGCATGCTGTATGGCGACGGCGCGGAAATGGCCAGCGCGTTGGTGAGCGAACTCAAGGCGCTTGATGGCGGCCATTAGCCCGCCTTGTAGAGCCGAGCTTGCTCGGCTGCCCTTCGCGGCGATCCAGAAAAGCGGCCGAGCAAGCTCGGCTCTACAAAGCGTCGGAAATTTCAGCGCGCGGCTACGGCCGCTACCACCAGCGCCACCGACATCCACACGCGGTCCACCATGTGATTGGCCAAACCGGCCAGCGTCCAGGCGTAGTCCATACCCAGCTTGAGCGCTGAATCCCATGGGTTCAGTCCCATGGAGAAACCGATCTGCGTGGCCGCGACGCCCCAATTGGCCAGCACCAGGATAGCTACCGTCGCCAGTACTGCCAGCAGCGTGCGTGCCGCGCCGCGCGGCATTCCGCCCAGCCGCAGCATCACGGCGGCATCCAGCGCTCCCAGCACGGCCATCCAGCCGCAGGTCCTGCCGGTGTACACCGACAACATGATCCAGACCACGGTGAAGCAGAGTCCCCCCAGGAGCAGCATCACCGGGGCCAGCCAGCGTGCGGGGCGTGTGTTGGGTTGGGCTTCTTGCATCGGGGCTCCGTGGTGACGGCATAGGATACGGGTCGCCGCGCAGGAGCGTGAGGAAAAAGCGCCGCATCGTCGGCACCGCAATGGCGGCCATCCGCGGTTTGTCCGCTCCGGAACACTCCGTTGCCCTCACCAGATCGCCTCGCCCCGCTGCGCAGCGGGCAGGCGGGCTAAAATGACGGCTTGCGCCAGCCCGCGCGGCCCCCATCTGGTTGTCATGTACTCCCGTAGCAGCGAACCGGTCCAATTCGAGCGCGATTGCGCCGCCGTCCTGGTGCCCCAAGGCGACAGCGTCACTTTGCCGGCGGGCAGTTTCGGCTACATCACCCAGGCGCTGGGCGGCAGCTATACGGTGTTCGTGGAAGGCAACCTGTTCCGCATCGCGGGGGTGGACGGCGACGCCATAGGCAAGGAGCCGGCCGAATCGCTGAGCCTGCCCGAGAACGCCAGCGACGAAGAGGTGGAGCAGCTGGTCTGGAAACAGCTGCGCACCTGCTTCGATCCGGAGATCCCGTTCAATATCGTGGACCTGGGCCTGGTTTACGAAGCCAACCTGCGCCATCGCGGCGACGGCCAGCGCGAAGTGGAGGTCAAGATGACCCTGACCGCCCCCGGCTGCGGCATGGGCGAGATCCTGGTCGACGACGTGCGCAACAAGCTCGAGCTCATCCCCACCGTGGCCGAGGCCGATGTCGAACTGGTCTTCGACCCGCCGTGGGGCCGGCACATGATGTCGGAAGCGGCCAAGCTGGAAACGGGAATGCTTTGAGGCTCGCCCAACAGCTTTGACAGGCCCCGGGCCGCGCAATGCGGCTCCGTGACGCAGCATGCAAACGGTTCCATTACCGGACTCTGCTCACACGGCCTTCACGCCGCAAGGCCGGTTAGTAACATTTGAAACCGGTTACCGTCACATTTAGAGATATCTGCGCTCGATTCGGTGAGATTCCTCACCGGAATGTCTTGTGCGCATACCGTACGCCCGGTTAGGTTCGGCTCAGGATGCGCTTTCGGCGTATCCCACCAGCGGAAACGGCCGTACCCACCCTTGCTCCAAGCCACGGCCGTTCCCGAAGCAGCCGCGTTAGCGGCACCACTCACTTGTAGAGGGAACTTCAATGTCAGATGTCTCAAAGCGTCGTCTGCGTATGCATGTGCTGGCCAGCGCCACCGCTATCGCAATCTCCTCGATGTGCGCGTTGCCCGCCATGGCGGCAGGCCGCGTTGATGTCAGCGGGCTGCATTCTCCCGAGCAGAACAGCTTCGACCGGTTCATCGTCAAATACCGCGACGGCAGCACCGAGCGCGTCAGCGCGGCGTCGCTGGACAGCGCGCTGCGATCGGCGACCCGCGCCGTTCCTGCCAAGGCGGGCCGCGCTCTGGAAGTAAGGCAGCTGCGCCGCCTGGCGGTAGGCGCCGATGTCGTGCGTTCGGACCGCAAACTGGACCGGGTGGAAGCCGAATCGCTGATGCGTCAGTTGGCCAGCAACCCCAACGTGGAATACATCGAAGTCGACAAACTCAACAAACCTTTCTTGACCCCCAACGACACCAATTACAGCCAGCAGTGGGGCTACCAGGACTCCGACGCCGGCATCCGCGCCAACGAAGCCTGGGACGTCACCAGCGGCGCCGGCTCCGTAGTCGCGGTGCTCGACACCGGCATCACCAACCATAGCGACCTCAACGCCAACATCCTGCCGGGTTACGACTTCATCATCGACACCACCGTGTCCAACGACGGCAACGGCCGCGACAGCGATCCCAGCGATCCGGGTGACTGGGTCACCGCCAACCAGTGCGGCGGCGTGCATGCCGCGCAGAACTCCAGCTGGCACGGCACCCACGTGGCCGGCACGGTCGCGGCGGTGACCAACAACGCCAAGGGCGTGGCGGGCGTGGCCTACAGCGCCAAAGTCGTTCCCGTGCGCGTGCTGGGCACCTGCGGCGGTTACGACTCCGACATCGCCGACGCCATCACCTGGGCCTCCGGCGGTACGGTCAGCGGCGTTCCGGCCAATGCCAACCCGGCCGAAGTGATCAACCTCAGCCTGGGCGGTTCCGGCGCCTGCGGTTCGACCACGCAGACGGCGATCAATGGCGCGGTCGGCCGCGGCACCACCCTGGTCATAGCGGCGGGCAACGACAACACCAACGTGTCCAACGCTTCGCCGGCCAATTGCGCCAACGTGGTGGCGGTGGGTTCGATCACCAGCACCGGCGCGCGTTCGAGCTTCTCCAACTACGGCGCGGGCGTGGATATCGCCGCTCCGGGTTCGACCATCATGTCCACGCTCAACACCGGCACCACCACACCGGGTTCGGAAACCTACGCCAATTACAGCGGCACCTCGATGGCGACTCCGCACGTGGCCGGCGTGGTGGCGTTGATCCAGGCCGTCTCGGCCACGCCGAAAACCCCGGCGCAGGTCGAAGCGTTGCTGAAGAGTTCGGCGCGTCCGTTCCCGTCCACGCCCTCGCAGCCGATCGGCGCCGGTATCGCCGACGCCAAGGCGGCGGTGGATGCGGCCGGCGGTGGCGGTGGCAACGTCAATCCGGTGGCCAACTTCACCTCCTCGGCCAGCGGGCTTACCGTCAGCTTCACCGACACTTCCACCGACAGCGACGGCACCATCGCTTCGCGCAGCTGGAATTTCGGCGACGGCACCACTTCCACGGCCACCAACCCCAGCAAGACCTACTCGGCCGCAGGTACCTACACCGTCACCCTGACGGTGACCGACAACGGCGGCGCCACCAACACCAAGACCAGTTCGGTCACGGTGAGCTCGGGCGGTGGTGGTACCGTGCTGCAGAACGGCGTGCCGGTAACCGGCCTGGCGGCAGCGGCGGGCGCATCGTTGAACTACACCATCGTAGTGCCGGCCGGCGCCAGCAATCTCAACATCGCCACTTCCGGCGGAACCGGCGATGCCGACCTGTACGTCAAGTCGGGCAGCGCGCCCACCGACACGGTCTACGACTGCCGTCCGTACAAGTCCGGCAACGCCGAGACCTGCACCTTCGCCACGCCGACCGCAGGCACGTACTACGTCCGCCTGAAGGCTTACTCGGCCTTCTCCGGCGTCAGTCTGACCGGCAGCTACACCACCGGCGGCGGTGGCGGCACGCAGACCTACACCAACGGCACCGATGTGGCCATCGGCGACAACACCACGGTCAACAGCCCCATCACCGTCTCCGGCCGCAGCGGCAGCGGACTGGCCAGCACTTCGGTGGCGGTGAATATCGTGCACACCTACATCGGCGATCTGAAGGTGGATCTGGTGGCTCCCGATGGCAGCGTGTACGTGCTTCACAACCGCAGCGGCGGCAGCGCCGACAACATCAACTCGACCTACACGGTGAACCTGTCGAGCGAAGCATTGAACGGCACCTGGAACCTGCGCGTGAACGACAACGCCGGTGGCGATACCGGCTACATCAACAGTTGGAGCGTCACCTTCTGATCGAAGGCCGCCAGGAAGGCGAGTGGAAACCCCGGCGCGAGCCGGGGTTTCTTTTTGTCTGCGGGAGGAGTCTTTTCTGTTGCCATTGATGTTGTTCCTCTCCCCTTGTGGGAGAGGATGCCCGAAGGGCAGGAGAGGGGAGCGTGAGCGCAGCGAGCGTGCTTTGTTTCCGTCTCCGGGGTGCTAAGTACAAGCCGGAAGATCAAAAGCAGACCCTCTCCCGCAAGGGGAGAGGGGAAAGAAGTTGCGGCATCCCCTACTAAATCAAGATGTTCTCGCTTTATTCTTGACGCATCAATCCGCAGCTTCGAAACGATTGGCGGAAACGTTCTTGCGCACCTTGGCCGGGTCCCAGATGCGCCCGTTCATGGCGATGTAGACGCCAGCGGGCAACGACTGCACTGCGCCCACCGCGCAACCGATGTTGAATTCGGCGTCGGAGCCGCGGAAGCGCGCGGGGTTCAGCGCGCCGGTCAGCACGATCGTCTTGCCTTCGATGCTGGACAGCACCTTGGCGGTGGCGACCATGCTGTCGGTGCCGTGGGTGATCAACACGTGCCGCGCGGACTGCGCGGCGATGGTGTCGCGCACCAGTTCGCGGTCGGCGTCGCTGATGTGCAGCGAATCCTTGCGGATGATGGGGATCACATTGAAGCGGAACGCCACCCCCAACTCCTGCAGGATGCGGCCGATCTGCGGATCGCCCACCTGGAAGTCGGACTTGTCGTCGAAGTAGATCTTGTCGATGGTGCCACCGGTGGTGACGATCAGCAGTTCTTCCATTTCGCTTACTCCTGCGCGCTCCCGGCCGTTCCGGCCGCGCTCGCTTCTTCGGGTGTGGTGAGGCGGTAGTCGCCGTAGAGTTCGCACAACTGCAACCATTCGCGGCTGTGCGGAGGCATGACTCGGCGCGCGCCCTCGATGCTGCGGCTGAAAGTACAGCGCGCCGGCGCATTTTCTTCTTCGCTGTCGAGGTCGGCGCCCACTTCGACCATGAAATCCATGTCGTCGTAGTCCAGCGTGCCGGTGCGCCCGTGCAGGCGGTAGGCATGGTATTCCCACGAACAGCAACTGGCGCGGCCGGCCTCGACCAGATAGCCGTCGATCACCGACAGTTCGGAATAGCCGCCACTGAAGAAAAGTTCCAGTTTCCCTGTGCTGCGATCGATGCGGTAAAGCTCGCCTTCGCAGTTCGGCCCGGCGCCGCACATGCCACGCACCTCGACTTCGTGATAGCCGTCGCCGTCGATATCGACCAGGCTGGCGCTGCCCATGGTCGTGTACTCGGTCTCCACTTCCACGGTTTTCTGGTCGGTCCGGCCGTCCCTGGTTCGGGCGCGCATCAGGTAGCTGCGGATTCCCTCTTTGTCGCATACCGTGGCTACCGACAGCGTCGATCGGTCCGCGTTGGTAGCCACCTGTTCGGCGACCGGTTCGCAGTTCTCGTCGGCGCGGACCTGCGGGGCGAAAATCAACAGGGCAAGGACCGCCAGAACAGCGGGAACGCGCGCAGAAGCGATCATGCGCCGCCTGCCGTTTTCTTCTTGCCGAACCGCGCGCTGACGCCCGGCCAATTGCCGGCCATGATGATCATGACCGCCAATACGACCTCGGTAAGCGCATAGGCGCGCTCGGCAGGCAAGGTATAGGCTTCCATCACCCCATGGCTGAACCAGAACAGGCCCAGTACGCCGGCCCAGAACACGGCCTTGGCGTTGCCGCGCAGCACACCGACCAGCAACAGCAGCGGCGGCAAGGTGAAGAAGATCATCGCGGCCACACGCAGCTTGCTGTCGTGGAACCACACAGAGAACAGCACCGACAGTGCGAACAGCGACAATGCCAGGACCACGCGCGACGCCTTCATGCCGCCGGCCCCAGACGCCTGGCGATCTCCGCCACTCGCCGGCCCAGCGCACGGGCCAGGATCGCTTCTTCCTCGCTCAATTGCGGGTCGTCCGCCAGGCCGGCCACGTGGCTGGCGCCGTAAGGCGTACCGCCGCCGCGCGTAGTGCTCAGAGCCGGCTCCGTGTAAGGAATGCCGACGATCACGCAGCCGTGGTGCAACAACGGGACCTGCATGGAAAGCAGCGTCGATTCCTGTCCGCCATGCTGGGTAGCGGTGGAGGTGAAAACCCCTGCAGGTTTGTCCACCAGCGTCCCGCTGGCCCATTCGGCGCCCAGGCCATCGATGAAATGTTTGAGGGGAGCGGCCATGTTGCCGAACCGGGTAGGGCTGCCCAGCACCAGTCCGGCGCATTCGGCCAGGTCGCGCGCCTGCACGTAGGGGGCGCCTTCCTCCGGTTCCGGCGGCGAGGCCTGTTGCGTCACCGCGGCCACCGGCGGCACGCTGCGCAGGCGCGCGGCCATGCCGGCGACTTCGCCGACGCCGCGCGCGACCTGCTTGGCCAGCCGCGCCACCGACCCGCCGCGGCTGTAGTAGAGCACCAGGATTTCCGGCATGGTCCCGCCCGATCGTTGCAATGGCGCCTAGTATCGGCGATGTCGCCGGCTCCGCGCATCGGGTAACCTTCCGGCAATGGAACCATTGGATTCGTTGAACCGTTGGAGCGAACGCATGCGTGATCGCGCGCGGGCCGGCACTTTCGCCCGCTTCCTGGCCCGGCGCTTCCTCGACGACCGCCTATTCCAGGCCGCCGCCGCGCTGGCCTACACCACGATTTTTGCGCTGGTGCCGCTGGCAATGGTGGTGTTCGGAGTGCTGTCCGCATTTCCCGTGTTCGATGAATGGAGCAAGCAGCTCACCGACTATGTTTTTTCCAACTTCGTACCTAGTGCCGCAAGTTCGGTGTCAGGGTACATCGAGGAGTACTCGGCCAACGCAAAAAAGCTGACTGTCACTGGCGTAATCGCTCTGGTCATATCGCTGTTGATCACCTTGAACAGCGTGGAAACCACCTTCAACCATATCTGGCGTGTGGGCAGTTCGCGCCCCCGATTGGGGCGCTTCCTTGTGTACTGGACAGTGCTCACTCTGGGCGCAATGGTGGCGGCCGCCTCTCTGGCGATTTCCGCTCGCTTCTTCGCACTACCTGTCTTCGCCACCACTACCGGCTATGTACTGCAGACCTTGAGCGTCAGTCTGGCGCCGGTATTGATCGAACTCGGTGCCATCACGGCTATCTATCGTGTCGTACCCCATCGCACCATTAAGCTCCGCTATGCCTTGGCCGGTGGCCTGGTGGCCACACTGCTGTTGGAGCTGATTAAGTGGGGGTTAGGGATTTATCTGGGCAGTTTCGATTCTTACGAGAAGATCTACGGAGCCGTCGCCGTCGCACCCATCCTGCTGCTGCTATGGATATATCTTTGCTGGGTCGCGATCCTGCTCGGCGCTTCTTTCGCCTCGGCCATATCGGCGTTCCGCTATCAGCCGGCGTCCATGCGGCTGCCGCTGGGATACGAGTTCTACGCATTGCTCCGCCTGCTCGGGCGCTTCGACGAAGCGCGCGCGGAGGGGCGGGGCCTGCACAGCGACCAGATACTGGAGATGGAGCCCATCCTCACCGATTCCCTGGCGCAGCAGCTTCTGTGCCAGTTGGGCGACATCAATCTGCTGCGTCGCGACGAACAGGGCGAGTGGCTGCTGGCGCGCGATCTGGACGACATGACCCTGGCCGAGCTGTACGAGGCCTGCCAGCTGCGCGTTCCGGTGGCCGAGGCGCGCCTGCCTTGCCACGACGACCAGTTGGGTATCGCGGCCAGGAACGCTCTGGACGAACTGCGCGTTCCCCTGCGCGTACTGTTGAAGCGCAGGGTCAGCGATCTCTATGCGAACGAAGGCGATAGCGGAGCGTAAAATCCAGGCCATGGAATCCGGAACCATGAAATCCAAGACGATGCTTTGCGGCGCGCTTCTCCTGTTCGCCCTGGCGGCGTGCAAACGCGACGCAGAGGCGGCCCCGGTTGCGGCGACTCCGCCGGTCGTGCCGGACGCCACCGCGCCCGATGCCGTTTCTTCCAGCCATGCGACCGCAGAGGTTCCGGTGCTGAAAATCGAGACGGTGGAAGGGTCCGCTTACGAACTTGCGGCGCATCGCGGCAAGTGGGTGGTGGTCAACTTCTGGGCCACCTGGTGCGCGCCCTGCATCAAGGAAATGCCCGAGCTGTCGGCGCTGGACAAGCAAAGGGAAGACATAGAAGTCGTGGGCCTGGCCTACGAAGAGATAGAGCCGCAGGCCATGCGCGATTTCCTCAAGACGCGCCCGGTGGTCTATCCCGTCGCCATCCTCGACGTCTACAACCCGCCCAAGGATTTCGCCACGCCGCGCGGCTTGCCCATGACCTACCTGATCGCGCCGGACGGGAAGGTGGCCAAGCAGTTCCTGGGGCCGGTAACGGCCAAGGAAATAGAAACAGTAGCCGCTTCGGCCGGTTCGCCCAAAGCTGCGAAGTAATGTCATGCCGGCGTCGCGGTTCTGGGTGAGCGGCAAGGTGCAGGGAGTCTTCTTCCGTGCCTCCACTCGCCAGCAGGCGTTGCGCCTGGGCCTGTCCGGCAGTGCGCGCAACCTTGTCGACGGGCGGGTGGAAGTGATCGCCGCGGGCGATGAGGAGTCGCTGGAAACGCTGTCGCGCTGGCTGCACGAAGGCCCTCCTGCAGCGGATGTTGTGGAGGTCGTGCGAGAGGACTGGGAAGGGCCGGTGGCACCGGGTTTCCGCGTCGCCTGAGTGGCGATGGCTTCAAAAATGTTTGGATTTCTGGGCGGAACACAGTTGGAGCCCCTCTCCTGCTTGCGGGAGAGGGTGCCGAAGGCGGGTGAGGGCATATCGGAGCCAATTAACTGGGTATCCGACCTCACGACGAGTGTGGGATTGGACTCCCTCGCCAGACGCACCACTGGCAACACCGACACGGCGGCTTCGCTCGCACCCTCATCCGGCCTGTCGGCCACCTTCTCCCGCAAGCGGGAGAAGGACGCGACTGATGGATTTTTGCGACTGCTCAAAAAAACAGGGCGCTCTTTAGGCGCCCTGTTCCTATTCCGTGTTCCTAACCAGAACTATTGCAATCCGTTGCCTACCGTCTTGGCCAATGTGCCCTGCGCATCGTCGCCGCTGAATTCCCAGAAGAAAGCGCCGCCCAGGTTCTGCGCTTTCACATAGTTCATCTTCTCGGTGACCATCGCCGGCGTGTCGTAGCTCCAGAAGGTGTTGCCGTCGTACTTCCAGGTCGCGCGCGCATTGGCGTCGGTGTAGATCGTGCCCGGACGGTCCTTGAGCACCTTGTAGTCCTCGTTGCCCGCTTCGTAGGTGCCAGGCGCCGCGCTGCCGGTCTGGTACAGGCCGTTGTTGACGTTGGGCACATTGGTCCAGCCGCGGCCGTAGAAGCCGATGCCCAGGTTCAACTTGCTTGCGGGCACGCCGCGGGCCAGGAAGGCCTCGATCGCATCGTTGCTGTTGTAGAACTTCACATCGCCGGTGGAAGGGTCGTTGGGCGAAGCGAACAGCGCCGAATGATGGTTGGTCCTCGGTTCCCAGGTGCCGTGGAAGTCGTAGCTCATCACATTGATGAAATCCAGGTGCTGCGCGTATTGCCCGGGGTCGGTGGCTGCGATCTTGTCGACGCCAGCGCCCGAAGCGATGGTCAGCAACAGGCCGGGACGCACCAGGTTGAGCTGGCGGCGGAACTCGGCCAGCAAGGCGGTGAAGTTGGCGCGGTCTTCGGCGCCGCCGCAGGAGAGGCCGCAGGCATTGGGGTATTCCCAGTCGATATCGATGCCGTCGAACACACCGGCTGCCGCACCCGTGCCGCCTGCGTTATCGGTGACGGGCAGGTTGCCGCGGATGTAGGCATTGACGCAGGAGGTCACGAAGGCCACGCGATTCTCCGGACGCGCCGCACTTGCGAACCCGCGCGACCAGGTCCAGCCGCCCAGCGAGATCAGCACCTTGATGTTGGGGTACTTGGCCTTGAGCTGCTTGAGCTGGTTCCAGTTGCCGCGCAGCGGCTGGTCCCAGGTATCGGCGACGCCGCTGACGCTTTCGGCCGCGCCGAAGGCCTTGGTGTAGTCGGCGAACGCATCGCCGCCCGCGCCGGTGGACTCGTTGGAAGGAATGGTCAGGCCGACTTCGCAGACGTTGTTGCGCACGTTGCCGAAGGCGTAGTTGATGTGGGTCAGCTTGGCCGCCGAACCGCTGGTGTCGATGTTCTTGACCCGGTAGTTGCGCCCGTAGATGCCCCATTGCACGAAATACCCCAGCACGCGCTTGTTGCCGCCGCCACCGCCGGGGCTGGTGGTCGCGCTGATCTGTGCGCTTTGCGCCGAAGCGTTGCCTGCGTTGTCGCGCGCGCGAACACGATAGGTGTAGGCGGTGGCCGCGGACAGGCCGCTGTCGGTATAGCCCGGGCTGGTGGAAGACCCGACCAGGCTGCCGTTGCGGTAAACATCGTATCCGGCCACGCCGCTGCCGCCGGCGTTGTCGGTCGAAGCGGTCCACGTCAGGTTGACGCTTGAAGAGGTCACCGACGGAGCAGCCAGGCCAGCAGGCACGCTGGGCGCAGTGGTGTCGGGCGAAGTCACCGGATTGACCGTGATATTGGCCAGCGCGGACGTACCGGTGGCGCCGGCGTTGTCGGTGGCCACGGCCTTGATCGCGTAGTTTCCAGCGGCAACATTGCTCCAGCTGACGCTGTACGGAGAGCTTGTGTCCACGCCCAGCGAGGTAGTGCCGCGGAAGAACTGCACCTGCGCCACAGTGCCGTCGCTATCGGCGGCATTGGCCGAAACGGTGATCGAAGCGCCTGCGGTATAGGTCGCGTTGTTGGCCGGGGAAGTCAGTGAGACGGTCGGCGATTGGTTGGTGCCGCCGGTGCTGCATGTACCCAGATCCAGGTACCAACCGCAACTGGGGCAATGGGTGGGCGGCGCGTTCCAGATGGCGATCTGCGCTTGATAGAGCTTGCCCTGGTAAACCAGCTTGTCGCCGGGGTTGTAGATGGTGGCTGCGTTCCATTCGGCCACTCCCGTGCAACTGACGCTTTGCGCCTGCGCCTGTGCAGGCGCTATCCAGGCCGCCAGCAGACAGCCGGACAGCAGGGCTTTCATCACTCTAGTGCTCATGGTGCGTTCTCCAGATACCTGACGGTGAGGATCGACGCAGACGCGCAACGGCGTCTGCGATTCGCTTGCGCGCGGCGATACGGCTGCGGCGCGTTTGTTCCCTCAGGCAAGAACCACAAGAGTGTCGCTGGATGCCGCAAGCCCGTGAACGGTGCGCCCGCATACGGTGTGCGGCGCTGTCGGGCGGGTCCGACACTGGTGGGCAACGTCAGTGGTGTCAAGGCACCGCATGCTGATATTGCAGTCATCGTCACATTAAGAAATGCAGTGCTTCCTGTGCATGTCCGCACAATTCGGAATCGATGCTGCGTACGCGCCACGATCTGTCCTTGTGTTGTCCCTTGCAGACAGTGAAAGGACACGAATTGACTGGATGAAATCCACCCTGGCGCAACTCAAGGACGCATTCAGCCAAACCAGGGCTCACGCCTGCAAACAACCACGGCCGGCAACCGTGGGAGCGGCGTCCCGCCGCGAGCTTCTGGACAGCTTGGGAAGAGGCGAAGAGCTCGCGGCGGGACGCCGCTCCCACGGTCACTTCTGAACGCGTGGCCGGTCAATCGTCGGCGTCGAACGCTGCGATCGGTTTGATCACGCTGAAGCGTTCCTTCAACGGCTTGCTCTTCAACGCCGGAAAATCCAGCTGCGCATCCGGCACCTGCGTGTCCGGCAACCGATGCAGCAGGTCGCTGATCAGGGTAAGCCGTCCCCGTCGCTGATCGTTGAAATCGACCAGCGTCCAAGGGGCGTGCCGGGTGTGCGTGGCCTTCAACATGGCTTCGCGCGCCTTGGTGTAGTCCGCATACTTCGCCTGCGCCTGGACATCGATGGGCGACAGCTTCCAACGCTTGAGCGGATCCTCCCGGCGTTCGGCGAAACGTTCCTCCTGTTCGGACTGGTCCACTGTCAGCCAGTACTTGAACAGCAGGATGCCGTCGTCGACCAGGAGCTGTTCGAAAACCGGCGCCTGCTTCAGGAAAGCCCGGTACTGGCCGTCATCGCAGAAACCCATCACCCTCTCGACGCCGGCGCGGTTGTACCAGCTGCGATCCAGCAACAGAATCTCGCCCGCCGCAGGCAGATACGGCACATACCGCTGGAAATACCATTGCGTGTTTTCCCTCTCGCTGGGCTTGCCCAGCGCCACGACGTGGCATTGGCGCGGATTGAGGTGCTCGGAGATCGCATTGATGACGCCGCCCTTGCCGGCGGTGTCGCGGCCTTCGACCACCACCACCACGCGTTTGCCGGAGTGCTGCAGCCAGCGCGACATGTCCACCAGTTCAAGCTGCAACGGCTCGAGCAGCTTCTCGTATTCCTTGCGCTTGAGCTTTTTCATTTCCTCGTTTTCCTGCGGCCGACGGCGTGGGTGTCGGCCATGGTGCGGGCTACTTCCAGCAATGCGCCCTGTTGGCGGGTGTTGAGCGCGCGGTAGGCCGCCAGAAGATCGTGCTCGCCCTTGGTCCGAGCCGGATCGAAGGTGCTGGCCAGTTCCGACAGCAACGCGCCGGCGGGCACGCCGAAGGTGCGCGCCAAGGCGTTGATCTGCTCCTTGCCCGGAAGCTTGTCGCCGTTCAGCCAGGCTTTTACCGTGGCCACGCCCGCACGCGGAATCGCCGTGGCGATGTCGGTAGCGGTGAGGCCGCTGGCCTTGGCCAGCAGTTGCAGCGTGTTGAGCGGCATGCGTTCACTCCTTCAAACGGGGGCGCAGGGTGGCCAGGTTGCAGGGCTTGGTGCGTGCGTCCAGCTGTGCGCGGATGATCCTTTCCCAGGCGGTTCTGCAGGCCGAAGTCGAGCCAGGCAGACAGAACACGAACGTGCCGTTGGCCAGGCCCGCGAACGCGCGCGACTGCAACGACGAAGTGCCGATTTCATCGAAGCTGATCGCGCGGAACAGTTCACCGAAGCCCGGCATTTCCTTGTCCAGCAGCGGCAGCAGCGCCTCGGGGGTGGAGTCGCGGCCGGTGAAGCCGGTGCCGCCGGTGACCAGCACGCCGTCCACGCCGTCGTCGGCGATCCATTTCGAAACCAGCGCGCGGAGCCGGTAACGGTCGTCAGGCAGCAGCGCGCGTTCGGCCAGGCGGTGGCCTTCTTCTTCGAGCGCAGCCACCAGATAGTCGCCCGACTTGTCGTCGGCCAGGGTGCGTGAATCGGAAACGGTCAGCACGCAGAGTCGCAGGGGAATCAGGTCGGGTTTGGCGGTCATGTTGCGAAGCCTAACCTATGAGGGCAGCGAACCAGTAATTCGTCAGCGGCGAGTCTGGGATGCCGCTCGTGGTAAACCCCGGATACCGTTTGTGGTGAGCCTGTCGAACCACGCTCTTCGCAAGATAAAGATTCGGAAGGAATCGCTTTCTGCTCCAAAAGCGTGGTTCGACAGGCTCACCACGAACGGTTTGTTTGCATCCTTGTTTGCAGAGTGACCGCGGGCATGTCGGGCATATGGATATGAGTCGGCGGCTTGCCGGAAACTAATCCTGCAGATGCAACCGAAAACGCAGCGTGCCCTCGTAAGGCTCCCAACCCATGTGCCGGTACAGCGACTGGGCGCTGCGGTTGTCCGGGTCGGTTTCCAGTTCCAGCCGGATCGCGCCGTCGGCCCGGGCGAAATCGGCGGCTGCCTGCAGCAACGCGCGGGCGATGCCCTTGCGACGGGCCGAGGCATGCACGTAAAGGTCGTTGAGAATCCAGGAGCGCGCGGCGCGCACGGAAGAGAATGAGGGAAACAACTGGGTGAACGCGACCGACTTGCCGTCGAGTTCGGCCCGCAGGATCACCGACTGCCCATGTTGCAAGCGTTCGCCTATGAAGCGGCGAGCCAGCGCCGGATCGGAGGGTTGCTGGTAGAAGGTGCGGTAGAGATCGAACAATGGCGCGATCGCATCCGCATCGTCCACCGTAGCGCGCCGAATCGCGATACCCATGCATTCCCCAGTAGGTCGGGGCTACGCCCCCGACGCAAGCGGTCCCTGGAGTCGGGGGCGTAGGCCCGACTTACGCGGTCTCGGTCAAGCGGGCCAGTTCGTCGGCCTGGTGTTCGCGGCTCAGGCGTTCCAGCAATTCGTCCAGGTTGCCCTGGATGATGTTGGGCAGATCGTACAGCGTGAGGCCTTCCACGCGATGATCGGTGATGCGTCCCTGCGGGAAATTGTAGGTGCGGATGCGCTGGCTGCGGTCGCCGCTGCCGACCTGCAGCTTGCGCGATTCGGCCTGGGCCGCGGCCTGCTTGCTGCGCTCGGCTTCCAGCAGCTGCGCCTTCAGCCGCTTCATCGCATGTTCGCGGTTGGCGTGCTGCGAGCGCGCGGTCTGGTTCTCCACCACCAGGCCGCTGGGAATATGGGTGATGCGGATCGCCGATTCGGTCTTGTTGACGTGCTGGCCGCCGGCGCCGGAAGAGCGGAAGGTGTCCACCTTCAGGTCGGCCGGATTGATCACGACCTCTTCCACTGCGTCGTCGTCGGGAATGATGGCTACCGTCGCCGCGGAAGTATGGATGCGGCCTTGCGATTCGGTTTCCGGCACGCGCTGCACGCGGTGGGTGCCGGATTCGAACTTGAAACGCGAGAACGCTCCGCGCCCGCTGATCTTGGCCACGATCTCCTTGTAGCCGCCGTGCTCGCCGGGACTTTCGGATTCCACTTCCACTTTCCAGCCCTGGCGTTCCGCATAGCGCGCGTACATGCGGAACAGATCGCCGGCGAAGATCGCCGCTTCGTCACCGCCGGTGCCCGCGCGCACTTCCAGGAACAGATCGGCGTCGTCGCGCGGATCCTTGGGCACCAGCAGCAGGGAAAGTTCGTCTTCCAGCCGCACCAGGCGCGCTTGCGCGTCGGTGATTTCCTCTTCGGCCAGTTCGCGCATTTCCGGATCGTTGCGCAGGGCTTCGGCCGCAGCGAGGTCGCGTTTGGCGTTGGCTTCTTCTGCCAGCGCGACGGTTACCGGTTCCAGCTGCGAGAACTCTCGCGAGTATTTGCGGAAACGCTCGTTGTCGGCGACCACGCCCGGGTCGGACAACAGTCGTTCGAGTTCTTCGCGGCGTTCGGCCAGCGCTTCGAGTTTACGGCGCAGGGTCGGCGTCATTTTCTTTCTTGAGGTGGGAATAGGGCGCCTGCGCCGGGAACAGCTTGTCCGCGGCGTGCGCCAGATCAGCATCGCCGGACAGGGCCGCCTCGCGCAGGGCGGCGGTCGGCGGATGCAGCAGGCGATTGGTCAGGGTGTGGGCCAGGAAGTCGAGCACTTCTTCGGCATCGCGGCCGTTGGCCAGTTGCTGGCGGGCCTTGGCCAGCACGTCTTCGCGCGCGGCGTCGCCGTGCGCGCGCAGGCGCTTGAGGGGTTCCTGGCGTGAACTGGCGTGCAGGTTCTCGATGTAACGCGCGACCTGCAGTTCGATGATCGCCTCGGCGGCTTCGGCGGCCTCGCGGCGGCTGCGGCGGTTGTCTTCCACCGCGCGCTCCAGGTCATCGACGGTATAGAGGTAGGCGTCGTCCAGTTCGGCCACGCCGGGCTGGATGTCGCGCGGCACCGCCAGGTCGAACAGCAGCATCGGCTTGTGCTTGCGCCGGGCCAGCGCCGCGGCCACTTGCGCATGCGTGAGGATGGGTTCGCGGCTGGCGGTCGCGGAGAACACCACGTCGGCTTCGGCCAGATGCCTGTCCAGTTCCGTGAGCGGCAGGGCATAGCCGCCATGGCGCGTGGCCAGATCCTGCGCGTGCGAGAGAGTGCGGTTGGCGATCAGCAGTCGGCGCACCTTGCCTTCGCTCAGGTGGCGGGCGGCCAGTTCGATGGTTTCGCCGGCGCCGATCAGCAGCACAGTGGATTCGTCCAGACGCGCGAACGAGTTCTGCGCCAGCCTCACCGCGGTGGAGGCCACCGAAACCGGATTGGCGCCTACGCGGGTATCGGTGCGCGCACGCTTGGCCACGGCGAAAGTCTGCTGGAACAGGCGGTCCAGGACGTTGCCCAGCGCGCCATTCTCGCGTGCGGTCACCCAGGCTTCCTTCACCTGGCCCAGGATCTGCGGCTCGCCCAGGACCATCGAATCCAGCCCGGTTGCCACCCGGAACAGATGGCGCACAGCGTCCGCGTCGCTGTGCCGGTACAGATAGCCGTCCAGGCCCTCGGCATGCGTAGTCAGCCAGTCGCTGAGCGTCCGGTCATTGTCGGCGATGGCGTACAGCTCGGTGCGGTTGCAGGTGGACAGGACCGCGGCTTCGGACACGTCGGGCAGCGCGCGCAGGGAAGACAGGGCCGCAGGCAGGGCGGCCGCGTCGAACGCGACGCGCTCGCGCAGGCCGACCGGCGCGGTCTGGTGATTGAGTCCGAGTACCCACAACGTCATCGTTCAGGTGCTTGCGCTAAGCTTCTGGCCATTCGAAGGTCGCCATTTTACGGCCCGGCTCGCTTACATGCCCGCAATGATTCGTATCACCGTCGGCGTATTGCTGTTCCTGTTGCTGGCGCCGCCTCTGCTGGCCGCCCCCGCAGTCCGGAAACCACCGCCGGGGAAGCCGTCTCCGGATGCGCTGACCCCGGTGCTGGCGGGCGAATTCGCCTTGCAGGCCGGCCAGCTGCCCGATGCTTCCCGCTGGTATCTGCAGGCCGCCCAGGCCGACGACGACGCCGGCCTGGCCGAGCGCGCCACCCGGATCGCCCTGCTGGCCAACGACGACGCCAGCGCGACCCGGGCGTTGAAGCTCTGGCGCCAGCGCGCGCCGCAGTCGCTGGCCATGCGCGCCGCCGAGGCCGCCTTGGCCCTGCGCAAGAACGATGCCCCCAGCGCCCAGCGCGAACTGGACGCGCTGCTGCGCGACAAGGACGACATGGGCTGGCGCTATGCGCTGACGGTGCTGGGCAGCGGCGGCCGCGATCCGGCTTTGTCGGCGCGGCTGCTGGACGGTTTGGTCGACACCGGCGCCATCCCTGCGAAACTGCAGGCATGGCTGGCATTCGGCGGATTGGCGCAATCGCTGGAACAGCCGAAGCTGGCCGAGCGCATCGTGGGCGAAGCGGTGAAGCGCTTTCCGAGCGAGCCCCGCGTCGCCTTGCTGCATGCCAGCCAGCTTCGCCAGGCCGGCGATACCGAGCAGGCGCGCAAGATACTGGCCGGATTGTCGAACGCCGCCGTGCTGGCGCCGGAACTGCGGCTGGCCATCGCCGTGGAATACGACGCGCTGGGCGACCCGGCGCAGGCGGCGGCCACCTTGGCCCGCGGCCCGCAGGACAACCAGACTTACGGTCTGCGCGCCTCGCTGCTGGCCAAGGCCGAAGACAACATGACGCTGACCGTGCTTTACGACGAGTTGCGCAAGGACGCCAGCAAACCGGACCCCGAACGCCGCTTGCTGATAGGCCAGATCGCGCAATTCCTCAAGCGCCCGCAGGAAGCGCTGGAGTGGTACCGCAGCGTGCCTGGCGGTCCGCAGCGTACCGAAGCGCGTCTGCGTATCGCCAACGCTTTGTTCGAGTTGGGCCGCAAGGAAGAAGCCTTCGCCGACGCGCGCGCGCTGCAGAGCGACGCCGGCGCCGACGATGAGGCACGGCGCGGCGCCTATCTGCTGGAAGCGGAATTGAAGCAAAAAGACGATGACGATGCGGGCGAACTGGACGTGCTGGCGCGTGGGCTCGCCGCCTATCCGGACGACAATGCGCTGCTGTATGCGCGCGGCCTCGCCTGGGAGCGGCGCGACCGAATCGACCGCGCCGAAGCCGATCTGCGCAAGATCCTGGTCACCGATCCGGAGAACGTCGCCGCGCTCAACGCGCTCGGCTATACCCTGGCCGATCGCACCACGCGCTATCAGGAGGCGCTGGAGCTGATCGACCGCGCGCGCGCCGCCGAACCCGACGAAGCCGCGATCATCGACAGCTACGGCTGGGTGCTCTACCGCCTGGGCCGCAATGACGAGGCGCTGGTCGAACTGCGCCGCGCTTTCACTCTGCAGAAGGACGCGGAAATCGCGGCGCACATAGCCGAGGTGCTGTGGTTCACCGGCAAACAGGAGGAAGCGCGCAAGTTCTTCGAGGAGTCGCGCAAGCTGGACGCCGAGAACCGCTCGCTGCAGCGGGCGCTGGAGAAGACCGGCGCATGATTTCCCTGGCGCGTTTCACTGCCGTGGCCGTGTCCTCGCTGCTGCTGGCCGCCTGCGCGACGCGGGCGCCGCAGGCCTCGCTGCCGCCGCCGTTGTCCGCACCCGCGGAGATACAAGCCGCCGAAAATGCCCAGGCCCAGCGCGCGGCCTGGCTGAACGGGCACCCGCAGTGGTCTTTCGAAGGTCGCGTGGCCATCAACAACGCTGGCAAGGGCGGCAGCGGCAGGATCGACTGGCGGCAGGACGGGCCTCGTTATGTGGTTTCGCTGAGCGCTCCTGTGACCCGGCAGAGCTGGCGGCTGACCGGCGACACGCATTCGGAAGCCGGGCGGCTGGAAGGTCTGGAGGGCGGCCCGCGCGAGGGCGAGGACGCCGAAGCCCTGCTGCTGGAAGCCACCGGCTGGGACATACCGGTCAACGCGCTGGCGCGCTGGGCCCAGGGCCTCTCCGCTGAGGGCATGCCGACCGAGAACCAGGCCTTTTCCACCGAGGGCCGTTTGCAGACGATCGAGCAAGCCGGCTGGCGCATCGACTACCGGGAGTGGTTCGACGCCGTGGACCAGCAGCCGCAGCTGCCGCGCAGGATCGAGGCGCAGCGCGACCGGGCGACGGTCCGGCTGATCGTGGACAGCTGGGATTTCAGCCCGCAATGAGTCCGTTCGCCGTGGAACAAGGCTGGTCCGAATGGCCGGCGCCCGCCAAATTGAACCTGTTCCTGCAGATCACCGGCCGCCGGCAGGACGGCTACCACCGGCTTCAGACCGTATTCCGGCTGCTGGACTGGGGCGACACCCTCCATCTGCGCGTTCGTGGCGATAGCGTGGTCGTCCGGCACGGCGAGTCGGCTAAAGGCGTCGCCGAGGCGGACGATCTGGCGGTGAGGGCCGCTAGATTGCTGCAATCGGAAGCTAAAACCATCCAAGGTGCGGACATCTCCGTCGAAAAGCGCATCCCTGCAGGCGGAGGTTTCGGCGGGGGATCCTCCGATGCCGCCACCGTCCTGGTTGGCCTGAACCATCTGTGGGGGCTGAACTTGAGCCTGGATCGGTTGGCCGCCCTTGGGTTGCAACTGGGCGCCGACGTTCCGGTCTTCGTGCGCGGTGAGAATGCCTGGGCAGAAGGGGTGGGCGAGGAACTGACCCCGATCCGGCTTCCTTCTGCCTGGTACGTGCTGGCCGACCCCGGGATTCATGTGCCCACCAGGGACTTGTTCCAAGCCCCTGATTTGACGCGCAATGCTGCACCCGCGAAAATAGCCGACTTCGTTTCGGGAAATTCGCTCGGCAATGCGTTCGAGCCGGTCCTGCGTCGTCGCGAACCCGCCATAGAGGCCGTGTTCGCGACGCTCTCGCGGATCGGCACGCCACGCCTCACCGGGTCCGGCAGCGGTTGTTTCGTGGAATTCAGTGATCGCGCTTCTGCCGAAGCGGCGCTTGCCGGATTGCCGGAAGGATTGCGCGCGTGGATCGCGGCGGGCGTGGACCGCTCGCCGTTGCACGTTTCCCTGGCGAAGTCGTTTTAGACAGCTTTGAACACTGGGGCGTCGCCAAGAGGCCTAAGGCACCGGGTTTTGATCCCGGCATTTCGTAGGTTCGAATCCTACCGCCCCAGCCACTAATTCGGGAATGGGGAATAGGGAACAGGAAATCGTTCAAGCCAAGCGCTTTTCCGATTCCCCATTCTCCATTCCCGATTCCCCTTAACCGGACTTCGACATGCAAGACGAACGCAACCTGCTTGTCTTTTCCGGCAACGCCAACCAGCCGTTGGCCACCAGCATCTGCCGCGAGCTCGGCATACGCCAGGGCAAGGCGATGGTGTCGCGTTTCTCGGACGGCGAAGTGCAGGTGGAGATCGAGGAGAACGTGCGCCGGCAGGAAGTGTTCGTGATCCAGCCGACCTGCGCGCCGACCGCGGAAAACCTGATGGAGCTGCTGGTGCTGATCGACGCGCTGAAGCGCGCATCGGCGGCCAGCGTCACCGCGGTGGTGCCGTATTTCGGCTATTCGCGGCAGGACCGTCGCCTGCGTTCGTCGCGGGTGCCGATCACCGCCAAGGTGGCGGCGAAGATGTTCACCGCCGTCAACGCGGACCGGGTGCTGACCGTGGACCTGCATGCGGACCAGATCCAGGGTTTCTTCGATATCCCGGTCGACAACGTATACGCGTCGCCGTTGCTGCTCGCCGACATCTGGCGCGCCTACGGCACGGAAAACCTGATCGTGGTGTCGCCGGACGTCGGCGGCGTGGTGCGTGCGCGGGCCGTGGCCAAGCGCCTGGACGACGCCGACCTGGCCATCATCGACAAGCGCCGTCCGCGCGCCAACGTGTCCACGGTGATGAACATCATCGGCGACGTGGAAGGCAAGACCTGCGTGCTGGTGGACGACATCGTGGATACCGCCGGCACCCTGTGCGCCGCCGCTGCCGCGCTCAAGGCGCAGGGCGCGCTCAAGGTGGCCGCGTACTGCACGCACCCGGTGCTGTCCGGGCCGGCGGTGGACAACATCAACGGCTCGCAGCTGGATGAGCTGGTCGTCACCGACACCATTCCGCTGTCGGCCGCCGCGCGCGCCTGCGGCAAGATCCGCCAGCTCAGCGTGGCCGAGCTGCTGGCGGAAACCATTCGCCGGATCGCTTTTGGCGAATCGGTCAGTTCGCTCTACGTGGACTGAGGCGGGAATGGAGAATGGGGAATAGGGAATCGTCGAAGCAACCGCTTTTCCGATTCTCCATTCCCGATTCCCGATTCCCGGGAACGAAGGGCTCTTCTGGTCGCGGGAGAGTCTCCAGAGCCGCCGCGAGGCGGCATAACGCAACGATAGTGAGTAAGTGAAAATGGCAATCACACATGAAATCAAGGTACAGCGCCGCGAAGACGAGGGTAAGGGTGCGAGCCGCCGCCTGCGTCGCGCCGGTGCCGTGCCGGCCATCGTTTACGGTGGCGAACTCAAGCCGGTCAGCATCCAGCTGAACCACAACGACGTCTGGCTCGCCAGCCAGAACGACTGGTTCTACGCCTCCATCCTGGACCTGAGCCTGGCCGGCGACGTGCAGAAGGTCCTGCTGCGCGACATGCAACGCCATCCGTTCAAGCAGCAGATCATGCACCTGGACTTCCAGCGCGTGAACGAGAACGAAGCGCTGCGCGTTTCGGTGCCGCTGCATTTCCTCAACGAAGAGAAGTCGCCGGCCGGCAAGGCCGCCGAAGTCGTGGTCACCCACGAATTGAACGAAGTGGAAATCAGCTGCCTGCCGAAGGACCTGCCGGAGTTCATCGAGATCGACCTGTCCGCATTGGAAGTCGGCACCGTGATCCACTTGTCCGACCTGAAGCTGCCGAGCGGCGTCGAAATCCCCGAGCTGAAGCTGGGCAAGGAACACGACGTGGCCGTGGTGATCGCCAAGTACGGCCAGGAAGAAGCGGAAGAGGCCGATGCGGCCGCCGCCGAAGTGCCTGCCGCCAAGGTCGCCAAGAAGGAAGAGCCGAAGAAGTGACCGTCGCATAGCGACGGTCATCCCGAGCCGCAGGCGAGGGATCTGCTGGCGCCTTGGCAAAAGGACCGGCAGGTTCCTCACTGCGTTCGGAACGACAACTTATGGCAGGACTCCGTCTCATCGTCGGGCTGGGCAACCCCGGTCCCGAACACGCGCGAACCCGGCATAACGCCGGGTTCCGTTTTGTCGACACGCTCGCCGAAAAAGAAGGCGTGCGCTTCGGCCTGGAAAGCAAGTTGTTCGGCGAAACCGCCAAGATCCATATCGGCGGCGAACCGATCTGGCTGTTGAAGCCTTCCACCTACATGAACCTCAGCGGCAAGTCGGTGACCGCCGCATTGCGTTACTGGAAGATAGCCCCGGAAGAAGCGCTGCTCGCGCACGACGAGTTGGATCTGGCGCCGGGCACCGCGCGCCTGAAGTTCGACGGCGGCCACGGCGGACAGAACGGCCTGCGCGACACCATGCAGCTGCTGGGCCATGGCAAGTTCCACCGCCTGCGCATCGGCATCGGCCATCCCGGCCACAAGGACAAGGTGACCGGTTGGGTGTTGGGAAAGCCGGGCAAGGACGACGAAATGCTGATCGGCCGCGCCATCGACGAGGCGATCGACGTGCTGCCGCTGGCGGTAGCCGGTAATTTCATGGATGCGATGACGAGGTTGCACACAAGCCGAGATTAGGGATTGGGGATTCGGGATTTGGTAGAGCAGACGCTTTTCCGAATCCCGAATCCCGAATCACAAATCCCGGATCCACCCATGGGCATCAAATGCGGCATCGTCGGTCTGCCTAACGTCGGCAAATCGACTCTCTTCAATGCGCTGACCAAGGCGGGCATCGCTGCGGCCAACTTTCCGTTCTGCACCATCGAACCGAACGTGGGCGTGGTGCCGGTGCCGGATCTGCGCCTGAACCAGCTGGCCGAGATCGTGAAGCCGCAGAGAGTGCTGCCGACCGCGGTGGAGTTCGTCGACATCGCCGGTCTGGTCGCCGGCGCGGCCAGCGGCGAAGGTTTGGGCAACAAGTTCCTGGCCCATATCCGCGAAGTCGATGCGATCACCCACGTGGTGCGCTGCTTCGAGAACGACGACGTCATCCACGTCAACAACAAGGTCGATCCGCTGTCGGATATCGACACCATCGACACCGAGCTGGCGCTGGCCGACCTGGACAGCGTGGAGAAGGCCTTGAACCGCGCCGAGCGCGCTGCCAAGGGCGGCGACAAGGACGCAGCCGCGCGCAAGCCGGTGCTGGCCAAGTTGCTGGCCGCGCTGAGCGACGGCAAGTCCGGCCGCAGCGTAGGCCTGGACGAGGAAGAGAAGGGACTGGTGCGCGATCTGTTCCTGCTGACGCTGAAGCCGGTGCTGTACATCGCCAACGTCACCGAGGATGGTTTCGAGAACAATCCGCACCTGGACGCCGTGCGCCAGCGCGCCGTCGCCGAAGGCGCCGAAGTGGTGCCGGTGTCGGCCGCGATCGAAGAAGAACTCTCGCAGATGGACGACGGCGACCGCGATTCGTTCCTGGCCGACATGGGCCTGGAAGAGCCGGGCCTGAACCGCGTGATCCGCGCCGCGTACAAGCTGCTGGGCCTGCAGACCTATTTCACCGCCGGGGTGAAGGAAGTGCGCGCGTGGACGGTCAAGGCCGGCTCCACCGCGCCGCAGGCCGCGGGCGTGATCCACACCGATTTCGAGAAGGGCTTCATCCGCGCCGAAACCATCTCCTTCGACGACTTCATCAAGTACAAGGGCGAAGCGGGATCGAAGGAAGCCGGGCGCCTGCGCCTGGAAGGCAAGGAATACCGCGTGCAGGAAGGCGACGTGCTGCATTTCCGCTTCAACGTCTGACTGGGTTCCCTTTTCCATCCGGCGTGTCCGGACTCGGCAAGAGAAAAACCCGCCGGAAGGCGGGTTTTTCGTTTTGTCGAAACGACGCGTTTTTTTTTACAGCGCCTCGCCCCCCAGCTTCCAGGTGATCTGCATGTAGTAGCTGCGCCCCATGGAATCGAACCAGGAGGTGTCGTAGTACGGGTAGTTCGCCCAGGTCGCGTCCCTTGGCGGCATCTTGTCCAGCAGGTTGTTGACGGTCAGCGACACGCGCAGGTGATCGGTGATGTCGTAGCGGGCGCCGGCATTGAAACGCCAGGTGGCCTGCGTCCACGCATCGTTGTCGTAGTTGGCGACACGGCCGACGTAGGTGCCGAACAGACTGGCGCCCCAGGCATTCCGGTCCCAGCTGACGCCTAGATTGCCCTTGGCCCGCGGAAGAGTGGTGGCGGCGAAGCTGACGTCCAGCATGTCCTCGGTCGGATCGCCGGGGTATTGCTGGCGGGTGTGCTTGTAGGCCCAGTTGTAGTTGGCGTTGAAGTTGAACTTGCCGGCATTGGCGGTCTGCAGGCGATAGTTGGCGGTCACGTCGATGCCCGACGTTTCTTCGTTGGCGATGTTGATGGGGGCGAAGTGGACGCTGGTGATGGTGCCATCCTCGTCGCGGATGACGCGGGCGAGCGCATCGACGCAGGTCGGCGAAGTTATGTCGACCGGATCGCCGTCGTTGGTGACGCCCAGCCGGCAATTGGCTTCGTCGATGCGCAGCTGCTCCCTGCTCTGGGCCTGTACCTGGTTGGACACGCTGATCTTGTAGTAATCCACCGCCAGGTCGAAATTGGCGCTCGGCGACCACACGAAGCCCGCCGTGAACGACTTGCTGGTTTCCACGTCCAGCTCCATGTTGCCGGCGTAGACGTCGAAGGTGTTGGTGTCCCAACTGCCGTCGTCGTAACAGTCGCCGTCGCTCATGCCCGGTTCGTCGGTGCGGCACTGGTAGTAATCGGTCGAGACCGTGCGGTAGAAATCGTCGCCTGCGAACAGGTAGTGCATGTCCGGCGCGCGGAAGCCGGTGCCGTAGGAACCGCGCAGCAGCAGCGTATCCAGCGGACGCCACTCAAGGCCCAGGCTGTAGGTGAACTTGCCCGGATCCTTGTTGCCGTAGCTGTACTGGTCGTAGCGACCGGCGAGGCTGGCTTGCAACGAGCTCAGCAGTGGCACGCGAAACTCGGCCGCGGCGCCCCAGCGGTCGCGGCTGCCATGGCCATCGCCGTAGCGGGGACCGTAGTAGGCATCGGCGGTCAGGGCGAGCGGGTCGGGGTTGATGCGATAGGACTGCTCGCCGTACTCGATCGCGCCGGCGAAACCGACGTCGCCGGCCGGCATGGAGAACAAAGCGGGAGTGTCGAAGGTGAAGCTGAGATTGTCGTTCTTGGCTTCGGGGTGCCAGACGGACATCACGCCGAAGGTGGCGAATTCCGCCGGCGTCAGCGGCGTGAACAGGCGTGCCGGATCCGGGCTGAAGATCGCATAGCCGTCGGCGTCGTAGCCTTGCTGTTCGCCCAGGAAGAAGCGGTTGGCGACATCGGCCCTGATGCGCGGCATCTTCACGTCGGCCTTGTACTGGGAATGGTTGTAGGAGGCTTCCCAGCTCCAGTCCTCGCCGAACTTGCCGTTGAAGCCGGTGGTCACCGCCAGCGTCTTCTGCACGGTCTCGTTCATGCGGTTTTCCAGTCCGCCCACCTCTTCGGGCGCGAACTGCCGCGACCAGATTTCGTAATGGCCGGTGTTGGCGTTGTAGAAGATCTTGTCGTTGTTGTCGGTGGAGTTGGGATCGTGGAATTCCCAGGCCATGTGGTCGCTGGTCACGTCGTTGCCGTTGGTGCCGGTGAGCAGCTTGACCGTCTGACGCCCGAGCTGGACATCGGCGAACCAGGACAGGGAGTCGGAAAAGCGGTATTCGAACGAACCGTAGAGATTGGCGCCCTTGCGCTCGTTCTGGATCGTGCGGTACGCAATGGCGCGATCGCTGCCGCAGTAGGGTTCGCCGAATCTGTCTTCCGCCAGCACTGTGGTGCCTTCGTTCAGCCCCGACAACGCCGCGCAATCGTCGGCCGGCGCGATATTGACGTCGTCGTCCCAGTCGTAGAGCTGGGCGATGAGCCGGGGTAGGCGTCGACGCGAGGTGGGCGCGTCGAGGGTGGAGTCCTGGATGCTGCGGTCGGTGCCCCACAGCGGGCGCTTGTTGAGCAATTCCAGGCCGACGATGCCGCTGAAGTTGTCCCGTTCGAAGCCGGTAGTCAGCGACAAACGGTGCGATTCGCCGCCACCGCGCTCGGTATCGCCATAGCGGTAGTCGATGATGGTGCCGTCGGTGGATTTCTTGAGGATGAAGTTGATCACGCCGGCCATGGCGTCGGAGCCGTAAACGGCCGAGGCGCTGCCGGTCAGCACTTCGACACGGTCGATCATCCCCAGGGGGATGTTGCCGATATCGGTGAAGTTGCTGCGGCTGTTCAGCGGCAGCGGAAAGTCGGCGATGCGCCGACCGTTGATGAGCACCAGCGTGTGGTTGGGCCCCAGGCCGCGCAGATCGACCGCTTGGGCGCCCGGCGTGGATTGCGCGTTGGTGGTGTTCTGCTGGCCATAGACGCTGCCGCTGTTCTGGCTCAGCGAGCGCAACAGATCCGGGACGGAGGTGAGGCCGGCGGACTGGATCTGCTCGGCGGTGATCAGCGTGATCGGCGCGGGGCCTTCCAGCTGCGCGCGCGGAATGCGCGAGCCGGTGACCTGGATGGTTTCGAGTTCCTGCACCGCCTCTTCGGGCGCGGCCGGCGCTTGCTGCGCCATGGAGACCTGCCTGGCGACTCTGGGCTTCGCCGGCGCCGTGCGCTTGACGATGACCATGGCACCGGAGGCATCGCGCTGCGCCACGAACTGGCTACCCCGCAGCAACCGATCCACCGCTTCCTGCGGTGTCCGCGCGCCCTGCACACCGGGCGTGCGCAGTCCCTGCAATTGCTCGGCGCGATAGACGAATTGCGCGCCCGACTGTCGGGCCAGGGCGTCGAGAGCGGAAACCAGTTCGCCCGGCGGAATGTTGATCGGCGCCGATGCCGGGGTTTGCGCACGGGCGGTAAGGGCGGCAGAACAAGCCAGGCTCAACAGCAGGACACGTAACGGACGAAGCATTGGTTTCCCCATTGGCGCACGGGACTGCGCCCACGGCCTAACATGGACGAACGAACCCGAGAAATCCCGCCATCGGCCCTGGCGGCGGGGAAGAGCGGGGCGTCAGTGGCTGTGCAGGACGATGCGGTCCGGCTGGCGCTCGACCCGCACCGGGAAGCCCTGTTCGAGCAGGCGCACGAACGCTTCGGTATTGGACCAGCGGAAATTGCCGCCCACCCGCATGGCCGACACCTGCGCATCGCCCATGACGATCTTGCGTGCGTTGTAGCGGTTGAACTCGGCGGCCGCGTCCGCCAGCGGGGTATTGCGGAAGGTGAGGTAGCCGCTGCGCCAGTCAAGATCGCGCTCGGCCTCTTCGACCGTGCCCGTGCGCACCAGCACGCCGCGGCTGCCCGCCAGCGCCACATTGCCTGCGTGCAGCAGGGTGGTGGGCATCCGTTGCGGCCCGGTGCCGGCTTCGGATTGCAGGCGCACCGTGCCTTCGGTCACCACTACCCGCAAATCGGCGCCGCTGCGGCGCACCGCGAAGCGGGTGCCCACGGCCACCACCTGCCGCCCGCCGGCGCTGACCACGAACGGCCGTCCCGGGTCCTTGGCCACCTCGAAGAACGCTTCTCCCTGTTCCAGGTCGATGCGGCGTTCGCCATTGGACAGGGAAACCAGCATTTTGCTGTCGCTGCTCAGGGTGGCGTTGGATCCGTCGGAGAGAGGCACGGAGCGCAAGTCGCCGATCGCGGTGAGGTAGGACGCCTGTTCCACCGAGGCATGGCGCTGCCAGCCCCAGCCCAGCGCGACCGCCAGCACCACCGCGGCCGCGGCGCCCGCATAGCCGCCCGCACGCGAGGCGCGGGGCGGTGTGCGCGGGGCGAACGTCAGGCCGCGAAGGTCGAGCGGCTCTTTCGCAGCGCCGGTCTGCGGCGCATGAGCGTCGACGGGGACGGCGCTGCGGCGCTCCTGCATATCAAAGGAAAAGCGCGCCCACTGTCCGCGCGCCGGTATCTGGCCGGCAGGAACGCCGGCTCCCAGCGCCTTCAGCCGTCCGCTATGCGCCCATGCCGCTTCGAGCCGCAGGAAGGCCACCCGGTGCGCGGTGGACTCGGCAAGCCAGGCCTCCAGGCCGGCCTGGTCCTGCGCGCCCCAGCCCTCGCCGTCGCGCCTGGCCAGCCAGGCCGCCGCGGTTTGTTCAATCTGTCTGCTGCTGGCCATGCCCGTTTCCGTTTTCGGCCTGCGCCGCCCCGTTCCGTGCGTCGGCAACGGGCACGCCATCGCCGTAGAAATGCTCGGCGAGCAGGCGTACGCCCTTGGCGACGTGCTTTTCCACGGTTTTCTCGCTGATTCCCAGGCGCATGGCCACTTCCTTTTGCGGGAGTTCCTCGACCCGTCGCAGCCAGACCACTTCCCGGCACCGGTCGGGGAGGCGGTCGAAGGCTTCGGCCAGCCGTTTGAGGATCTGGCGCCCGCTCGACCAGCGCTCGGGCGTCACCTCATCTATCAAGACGTTCAACGACTCGAAATCACCCACTGCCTCGATCGATACCACCCGGCTGCGACGCACGCGGTCGGCCATCAGGTGCCGCGCCGTGGCGAACAGAAAGGATTTGGGCATGGTGGGAAGCGCCTTCCCCGCGGCTTCGTAGACGCGGACATAGACCTCCTGGCGCAGGTCGTGCAGCTCATCCCGGTGCGGCCAGCAGCGGCGCAGGAAGTAGGCCAGCGCCTGTTCGTGCACCAGAATCTCGCGGGCGAACCAGGCGTCGAGCGATTCGTTCATGCGCCGACCTTAACCCAATCGGCGACCGTGCCGCCGGTGGCGAGCCGGAGTAGGGGGAAATCCGGGTAGGGGCCGGTCCTCGGGTAGGGGAATGGCGCTCCCCTTCGTCTGTATCGACAACCTGTACCCCGGACCCATCGCTATGCGCCAACCGCAAACCGCTTTCCGACGCTGCAGAGGCTTTGGCCTGGCTTGGCTCTGGTCGTGCGTGGCGGTTTTGGCTCTTTGCGCGGGCCACGCCGCCGCGCGGATAAGCAGCGACAGCGCCCAGCGCAACGGCTACCACTACTACGAAATAGGCGACATGGCCGCGCCGCGGCCGGCCGCCACCCAGCCCGGGCTGATGCTGGTCGGCGGCGGCGAATGGCCCTACGAAGCGTTCCGCTGGATGATCGGCAAGGCCGGCCATGGCCGCATCGTGGTGCTGCGGGCTTCCGGTTCCACCGAAGCGCAGGACGAATTCTTCAAGGACATAGGCGGCATCACCGCCGCGCAGACGCTGGTTTTCGAAGACCGGCAGGCGGCCAGCGACCCGAAGGTGTTGGAGATCGTGCGCCAGGCCGACGGCATCTTCATCGCCGGCGGCGACCAGTCCAACTATGTACGTTTCTGGAAAGGCACTCCGCTCAACGACGCGCTCAATCAGCACGTCCGCGACGGCAAGCCCCTGGGCGGCACCAGCGCCGGGCTGGCCATCATGGGGGCCTTCAGCTACGGTGCGATGGACGGCGGCAGCCTGACCTCGGAAGACGCCCTGAAGGATCCGATGGGGCCGGCGGTGACCCTGGTCGACGATTTCCTGCAGTTGCCCCCGCTGCCGGCGGGGCAGGTCATCACCGACAGCCATTTCGGCGCGCGCGACCGCCTGGGCCGGCTGCTGACCTTCATCGCCCGCCTGTCCAAGGAGCAGGGCACAGCCCAGATCAAAGGCCTAGGCGTGGATGAGAACACCGCCCTGTGCATCGACGGCGACGGGGTAGGGAAGGTCTTCACCGACACCAACGGCAAGGTCTGGCTGGTGGTTCCCCAGGGATTGGTGGACCTGGCGGCCAAGGGTAGCGCCCAAGACTATAGGGAATTCATCGATGGCCGGGTGCGGGCAGGGCAAGCTCTTGATTTTCCTGGCTTCAACGTGACCGGCATCGGTTCCGGCAGCCGCCTGCTGCTGCCTGCCTTCACTGTCGAGGATCCGGCCTTCCGCTCCGAAGCCGACGTGGTGAAGGGCCGCCTGGTGGTTCGCCCGCTAGACTGAAAGCCTTTCCCCGACCACTCCCTACCACCCGAAGCCGGAAACCCCGATGAAGAAACTGCGTCTTTGCGCTGCCTTGCTGGTCCTGCTGGCCCCGTCCGTCCAGGCTGCGGAGCCCGTGCTTCTGATCCATGGCGGCGCCGGTGTAGTGCGCAGCGACATGACCCCGGCCGACGAGGCCGCGGTGCGCGCAGCGCTTGAGCTGGCCCTGCGCAAGGGTCACGAGCAGCTGGCGGCCGGCAAACCCGCGTTGGACGCAGTGACCGCGGCGATCACCGTGCTGGAGGACGACCCCCATTTCAACGCCGGCAAGGGCGCGGTCTTCACCCACGACGGCAAAAACGAGCTGGACGCCTCGCTGATGGACGGTGCGACCCTGAAGGCCGGCGCGGTGGCCGGCGTGCATACGGTGAAAAACCCGATCCTGCTGGCGCAGGCGGTCATGGAGAAGTCCGAACACGTCATGATGGTCGGGCAGGGGGCGGAAATATTCGCCAAGGAACAAGGAGTTACGCTGGTCGACCCTTCGTATTTCCGCACCGAGAAGCGTTGGCAGCAGCTGCAGAAGGCGCTCAAGGAAGAAGCTTCCGGCCAGGCCCATGCCGACCTGGAGACCGCCAAACACTTCGGCACCGTGGGCGCGGTGGCGCTGGACCGGCAGGGCCATCTGGCTGCCGGCACCTCCACGGGGGGCATGACCAACAAGCGCTACGGCCGGGTGGGCGACTCGCCGATCATCGGCGCCGGTACCTATGCCAATGCCACCTGCGCGGTATCCGGCACCGGCTGGGGCGAGTTCTACATCCGCGCCGCCGCCGCGCACGCCATCTGCGCACGCATGGCCTACCTGAAGGAAACTCCGCAGCAGGCCGGCGAAACCGTCATCAACCAGGTCATCCCCAAGCTGGGCGGCGATGGCGGAGCCATCGTGCTGGGCGCCGATGGCGCCATCGGCACGCCCTTCAATACCGAAGGCATGTACCGGGGCTGGATCGGCGCCGACGGCGTGCCGCATGTGGCCTTGTATTCGGACGAGACGCTGCCATCTCATCCCCCTGCCGGCACGGTCAAGCCCTGAAATTCAGCGTGGCAGCGACGTGGGAGCGGCGTCCCGCCGCGAGCTCTTGCTTCTGGATTTGCACTGCAAGAGCTCGCGGCGGGACGCCGCTCCCACGTCGCTGCTCCAATAATTTGCGGAGTCGGACTGCCAGCCCGGTCCGCTCGGCTTGCCTGAACGGAAGTGATGCCGAAGCGCTCCTGTGCCATCCCGGGATCATTTATACAGAGATCGGAGCGAATGCCCGGTTGACAGTACCCGGACTACAGGCCAAAATCTCCGGCTGTTTCACTCCGGTTTGATTTGGCCGGCTGGGCTTCATCGAATCTACGCAATCCGGAGGGATACCCAAGCGGCCAACGGGGGCAGACTGTAAATCTGCTGGCTTACGCCTTCGGTGGTTCGAATCCACCTCCCTCCACCAGTTTCATGTGTCATCAGCGGTTGTGTCATCGGCGAGACCCCGGCGCGGGAGTAGTTCAATGGTAGAACCTCAGCCTTCCAAGCTGATGGTGCGGGTTCGATCCCCGTCTCCCGCTCCAACGAACGCAACGCGCCAAGGCAGCAGTCAAAACCAAAGCGTCACCCGAGTTTCAACGCTCACGTAGCTCAGTCGGTAGAGCACCTCCTTGGTAAGGAGGAGGTCGATGGTTCGATTCCATTCGTGAGCACCATCCACAAGCGTCACCAAAGCTCCAAGCAAAACACCATCCATCCAACGATCTACTCGAGAAGAAGCAGCCATGGCAAAGGGTAAATTCGAACGCACCAAGCCGCACGTGAACGTGGGCACGATTGGTCACGTTGACCACGGCAAGACGACGCTGACGGCGGCGCTGACGAAGATCGGTGCGGAACGTTTCGGTGGCGAGTTCAAGGGTTACGACCAGATTGACGCGGCGCCGGAAGAGAAGGCGCGCGGGATCACGATTTCCACGGCGCACGTGGAATACGAGTCGGCCAACCGCCACTACGCCCACGTGGACTGCCCGGGCCACGCCGACTATGTGAAGAACATGATCACCGGTGCGGCGCAGATGGACGGTGCGATTCTGGTGTGCTCGGCCGCCGACGGCCCGATGCCGCAGACCCGCGAGCACATTCTGCTGTCGCGCCAGGTGGGCGTGCCGCACATCGTGGTGTTCCTGAACAAGGCCGACATGGTGGACGACGCCGAGCTGCTGGAGCTGGTGGAGATGGAAGTACGCGAGCTGCTGACCAAGTACGACTTTCCGGGCGACGACACCCCGATCATCCACGGCTCGGCCCGTCTGGCGCTGGAAGGCGACCAGAGCGAGATCGGCGTGCCGTCGATCATCAAGCTGGTCGAAGCGCTGGACACCTTCATCCCGGAGCCCGAGCGCGACGTGGACAAGCCGTTCCTGATGCCGGTGGAAGACGTGTTCTCCATCTCCGGCCGCGGCACGGTGGTGACCGGCCGTATCGAGCGCGGCGTGATCAAGGTGGGCGAGGAAATCGAGATCGTGGGTATCCGCGATACGCAGAAGACCACGGTCACCGGCGTTGAGATGTTCCGCAAGCTGCTGGACCAGGGCCAGGCGGGCGACAATGCCGGTCTGCTGCTGCGCGGCACCAAGCGCGACGACGTGGAGCGCGGCCAGGTGCTGTGCAAGCCGGGTTCGATCAAGCCGCACACCGAGTTCGAGGCCGAGGTTTACGTTCTGTCCAAGGACGAAGGCGGCCGTCACACCCCGTTCTTCAAGGGCTACCGTCCGCAGTTCTACTTCCGCACCACCGACATCACCGGCGCCGTCGAGCTGCCGGAGGGTGTGGAGATGGTGATGCCGGGCGACAACGTGAAGATGGTGGTCACCTTGATCAACCCGGTGGCGATGGACGAAGGCCTGCGCTTTGCGATCCGCGAAGGCGGCCGTACGGTCGGCGCCGGCGTGGTGGCCAAGATCATCAAGTGACGCCCTGACCCGGTTGGGCCATGGCCCAACCGGCTTTGTCAGGTCGTCATCCCCGCGAAGGCGGGGATCCAGGGCTTGATAGGGCGACAACGGCGGGCCGAACTTTCGGTCCGCCTTCGCCGTCTGAAGGGTTTGCAACAAATCGAAACGCGTCAGTAGCTCAACTGGCAGAGCAGCGGTCTCCAAAACCGCAGGTTGTAGGTTCGAGTCCTACCTGGCGCGCCATTTGGAACGCGTAGCCGACGGGTCAATGGCTACGGTCGCAAACATAAAAGAGTCGGATGAACAGCAAGGTCGAACATTCCAAAGCCGCCGCATCCTCCGCGGGCGACGTCGTCAAATACGCCCTGGCGCTTGCGCTGGTGATTGCGGGTCTGGTGGCGTGGTGGTGGTTCGCGGGCCAATGGGCGACGCCTTTGCGGGCGCTGGCCGTGGTGGTGGGCCTGGTGCTGGGCGCGGTGGTGTTCCTGGGCACGGCCAAGGGTCGCGATACCCGCGAGTTCCTGGTCGAGTCGCGTTTCGAGCTGCGCAAGGTGGTCTGGCCGACCCGCCAGGAAGCCCTGCGCATGACCTGGGTGGTGGCCATCGTGGTCACCGTGCTGAGCCTGCTGCTGGGCGGCTTCGACTGGATCATCCAGTTCGCGCTGAAACAGTTCTTTACCCTGGGCCGTTGAGGAGAATGTCGCAGTGAAGCGTTGGTATGTCGTACACGCCTATTCGGGTTTCGAGAAGTCGGTGGCGCAGGCGCTGCGCGACCGCATCGTCCGCAACGACATGCAGGAGCGTTTCGGCGAAGTGCTGGTGCCGACCGAGGAAGTGATCGAAATGCGCTCCGGCCAGAAACGCCGTTCCGAGCGCAAGTTCTTCCCCGGTTACGTGCTGGTGCAGATCGAAACGCACGAAGAAGCGGGCATCCCGCGCATGGATAACGAAAGCTGGCACCTGGTGAAGGAAACCTCCAAGGTCCTGGGTTTCATCGGCGGCACCGCCGACCGTCCGCTGCCGATCCGCGATGAGGAGGCCGATGCCATCCTCCAGCGCGTGCAGGACGGCGTCGAGAAGCCGCGTCCGAAGGTGTTGTTCGAACCCGGCCAGATGGTGCGCGTCACCGAAGGCCCGTTCAACGACTTCAACGGCGTGGTCGAGGAAGTGAATTACGAGAAGAGCCGCCTGCGCGTGGCTGTTCTGATTTTCGGGCGCTCTACCCCGGTCGAACTCGAGTTCGGCCAGGTGGAGAAAGCCTAAAGGCCGGGGGCCGGTTTCGGTTCCCGATTCAAAGCGAAGGGAGGAGTCCCGCAGTCGCAAGACGTGCAGACGCTTGAACTCCAGGAGTAAATCGAAATGGCAAAGAAAGTAGTCGGTTACATCAAACTGCAGGTCAAGGCCGGCCAGGCGAATCCGTCGCCGCCCGTCGGTCCTGCGCTGGGCCAGCGCGGCCTGAACATCATGGAATTCTGCAAGGCGTTCAACGCCGCCACGCAGAAGCTGGAGCCGGGCCTGCCCACTCCGGTCATCATCACGGCCTATTCCGACCGTACCTTCACCTTCATCACCAAGAGCACGCCCGCCAGCGTCCTGCTGAAGAAGGCCGTCGGCATCCAGTCCGGTTCCAAGCGCCCCAACACCGAGAAGGTGGGCAAGGTCACCCGCAAGCAGCTCGAGGACATCGCCAAGGCGAAAGAACCCGATCTGACCGCAGCCAGTCTGGATGCGGCGGTGCGTACGATTGCGGGTTCGGCCCGCAGCATGGGCTTGACGGTAGAGGGCTAAGACGATGGCACAGACCAAACGACAGAAAGCGATCTTTGCCGCGGTCACCCCGGGCAAGGCGTATTCCATTGACGAAGCGCTGAAGATCGTCAAGGACAACAGCAAGACCAAGTTCGTGGAAGCCGTCGACGTGGCCGTGCGCCTCGGCGTGGACGCCAAGAAGTCCGACCAGCAGGTGCGCGGTTCCACCGTGCTGCCCGCCGGCACCGGCAAATCGGTCCGCGTGGCGGTGTTCGCACCGGCCGGCGCCAAGGCCGACGAAGCCATCGCCGCCGGCGCCGAAGCCGTGGGCATGGACGACCTGGCCGAGAAGATGCTGGCCGGCGACCTGAACTACGACGTGGTCATCGCCACGCCGGACGCGATGCGCGTGGTCGGCAAGCTGGGCCAGGTGCTGGGCCCGCGCGGCCTGATGCCGAACCCCAAGGTCGGCACCGTTTCGCCGAACCCGGCCGAAGCCGTGAAGAACGCCAAGTCGGGTCAGGTGCGCTACCGCACCGACAAGGCCGGCATCATCCACTGCACCCTGGGCAAGGCCAGCTTCGACGACGCCTCGCTGAAGAGCAACCTGCAGGCGCTGCTGCTGGACCTGGTCAAGGCCAAGCCGTCGACCGCCAAGGGCACCTACCTGCAGAAGATCTCGCTGAGCTCGACCATGGGCCCCGGCGTGACCGTGGACCTGTCTTCGCTGAGTCTTAAGTAACAAAGCTTCAACCCTTCTCCCGCTCGCGGGAGAAGGCGCCCCGAAGGGGCGGATGAGGGCGCTCTTCGCCATTACGTGAAAAACAAACCCTCACCCCAACCCTCTCCCGCAAGCGGGAGAGGGGGCAACAAAGAATTTTGAGGGCAATCGCAAAAGGCTTCGGCCCAAGCGATGGCTGTCAAAGACCGCAGGCGCGGTCGGCGCATATCGGCGACGGGCAAGGAAGCTTGGTTACGGCAAGGAGTCGCCGTCGATACAGCGGGGTCGCTTAATTCGATCCGCAGTTCAGGGATCGGGCCGGCGTAGATGGTGCCGCCTTCTAGAAGTTTTCTGGTAACCCAGTTCTAGAGAAGGCCACCACCGGGAAGCCATTCGGCATCCCCGGTGCCCACGGACGGGTACCGCCCAGGACCGCAAGCGGCAGGAGCCGTGAGCGGAGTTGATAGTGCCGAGATTTGGGAGACGGGGATTAGAGATTCGAAGAAGCGCGTCGTTGCACTGGCCCCTTTTGACGAGTCCCCAATCACGAATCACCAATCCCGGCCTTGGAGGAGTGTATGGCTCTAAATCTGTCTCAGAAGCAAGAAGTTGTAGCCGAGCTGGCAGACGTCGCCGCCAAGGCCCACTCCTTGATTGCTGCCGAGTACGCGGGCATCACGGTCGGTCAAATGACCACGATGCGCAAGAAGGCTCGCGAAAACGGCGTGTACTTGAAAGTAGTCAAGAACACGCTGGCCTCGCGCGCCGTCGAAGGTACCGAATACGAGTGCGTCAAGGACTCGTTGGTCGGTCCCTTGTTGTACGCGTTCTCGACGGAAGAACCCGGCGCTGCCGGTCGTCTGATCAAGGAATTCGCCAAGGGCAACGACAAGCTGCAGCCCAAGCTCGTAGCCGTGGGTGGCCAGTTGTATCCGGCCAGTCATGTCGACGTGTTGGCCTCGTTGCCGACCCGTGAGCAGGCCCTGGCCATGCTGGCACGCGTGCTCGCCGAACCGGCAAGCATGTTCGCCCGCGCGATCAAGGCAGTGGGCGACAAGCTGGGCGGAGGCGACGTCGTCGCCGACGCAGCGGCCGAAGCCCCGGCTGAAAGCTCGGTTGAAGCGGTCACTGAAGTCGCGGCAGCATCCCCAGCGGAAGCAGCCCCGGCCGAAACTCCGGCCGATCCGGCCTGAGTCGCACCGTAACTACTGAAACCCATCCCAGAAAATTTTTCGAAGGTAAATAACATGTCCCTGTCTAACGAGCAGATCGTCGACGCCGTTGCCGAAAAGAGCCTCATGGAAGTCATGGAGCTGGTCAAGGCGATCGAAGAAAAGTTTGGCGTCTCCGCCGCCGCCCCGGTCGTTGCTGCCGGTCCGGCCGCCGCTGCCGCCGGCCCGGTCGAAGAACAGACCGAGTTCAACATCATCCTGAAGTCCGCCGGCGACAAGAAGGTCGAGGTCATCAAGGCCGTCCGCGCCATCACCGGCCTGGGCCTGAAGGAAGCCAAGGACCTCACCGAAGCCGGTGGCGTCGTCAAGGAAGGCGCTTCGAAGGAAGATGCCGAGAAGTTCAAGAAGGATCTCGAAGCCGCTGGTGCGACTGTCGAAGTGAAGTAAGCGGTATTCGTCGCCACGCACCATCGGCGGCAGACCAAGGCTAGGGGCGAAAGCCCCTGGCCTTCGGTCGTTTCACCGGGAATGGAGAATAGGGAATAGGGAATCGCAAAAAAACAAAGCTGCAGCGCCTCACCGCTTTGACGATTCTCCATTCCCTATTCCCCATTCCCGCAAAAAAACCCGAGTTGGTAGTTGGAAGTAGCAAGAGAAGGCGTGCTGGTGCCGGCAATACCAGCGACTTCCAACTGACGATTTTCCCGTGCCGCGCAGGGCTCCTGCCGCGGACAGATGTTCCCCCCGGACCCGCGGACGCGCGGCTCCCTGAAAAAGGCGATAAGTCACATGGCGTACTCGTTCACTGAAAAGAAGCGTATCCGCAAGGATTTCGGCAAGCAGCGCTCGATCCTCGAGGTCCCGTTCCTGCTGGCCATCCAGGTAGATTCCTACCGCTCGTTCCTGCAGGAAAACATCGAGCCTTCCAAGCGCGTCGACCACGGTCTGCACGCCGCCTTGAAGTCGGTGTTCCCGATCTCCAGCTACAGCGGCAACGCCGCGCTGGAATACGTGGGCTACAAGCTGGGCGACCCGGTGTTCGACGAGCGCGAGTGCCGCAACCGCGGCCTCAGCTACGGCGCGCCGTTGCGCGTGACCGTGCGCCTGGTGATCTACGACCGCGAGTCCTCCACCAAGGCAATCAAGTACGTGAAGGAGCAGGAGGTCTACTTGGGCGAAATCCCGCTCATGACCGACAACGGCACCTTCATCGTCAACGGCACCGAGCGCGTGATCGTCTCGCAGCTGCACCGTTCGCCGGGCGTGTTCTTCGACCACGACCGCGGCAAGACCCACAGCTCGGGCAAGCTGCTGTACAGCGCCCGCATCATCCCTTACCGCGGCTCCTGGCTGGACTTCGAGTTCGACCCCAAGGACGCGCTGTTCACCCGCATCGACCGTCGCCGCAAATTGCCGGTGACCATCCTGCTGCGCGCGCTGGGCTACAACAACGAAGAAATGCTCAACGAGTTCTTCGACATCAACACCTTCCACATCCTGCCGGACGGCGAGGGCGTGCAACTGGAGCTGGTGGCCGAACGCCTGCGCGGCGAGACCCTGAACTTCGACCTGGCCGACGGCGACAAGATCATCGTCGAGGCCGGCAAGCGCATCACCGCGCGCCACGTGAAGCAGTTGGAGCAGTCGGGCATCGCCGCACTGGCCGTGCCGGACGACTACCTGGTCGGCCGCGTACTGTCGCACGACGTGATCGACGCCGGCACCGGCGAGCTGCTGGCCACCGCCAACGACGAAATCACCGAAGAGCAGCTGGCCAAGTTCCGCAAGGCCGGTGTGGATGCGGTGGGCACGCTCTGGATCAACGATCTGGATCGCGGCCCGTACATCTCCAACACCCTGCGCATCGATCCGTCCAAGACGCAGCTGGAAGCGCTGGTCGAGATCTACCGCATGATGCGTCCCGGCGAGCCGCCGACCAAGGACGCTGCGCAGAACCTGTTCCACAACCTGTTCTTCACCTTCGAGCGCTACGACCTGTCGGGCGTGGGCCGTATGAAGTTCAACCGCCGTGTCGGCCGCAAGGAAGTCACCGGCGAGTCCGTGCTGTTCGACCATAAATACTTCAGCAACCGCAACGACGACGAGTCCAAGCGCCTGGTCGCCGCGCAGGGCGAGACTTCCGACATCCTGGAAGTGATCAAGGTCCTGACCGAGATCCGCAACGGCCGCGGCACCGTCGACGACATCGACCACCTGGGCAACCGCCGCGTGCGTTCGGTCGGCGAAATGGCCGAGAACGTGTTCCGCGTGGGCCTGGTCCGCGTCGAGCGCGCCGTGAAGGAACGCCTGTCGATGGCCGAGTCCGAAGGCCTGACCCCGCAGGAACTGATCAACGCCAAGCCGGTGGCCGCCGCGATCAAGGAATTCTTCGGTTCCAGCCAGCTGTCGCAGTTCATGGACCAGAACAACCCGCTGTCGGAAGTCACCCACAAGCGTCGTGTCTCGGCGCTTGGCCCGGGCGGCCTGACCCGCGAACGCGCCGGCTTCGAAGTGCGCGACGTGCACCCGACTCACTACGGCCGCGTCTGCACCATCGAGACGCCTGAAGGCCCGAACATCGGCCTGATCAACTCGCTGGCCGTGTACGCGCGCACCAACAGCTACGGCTTCCTCGAGACCCCGTACCGCAAGGTCGTGGACGGCCAGATCACCGACGAGATCGAATACCTGTCGGCGATCGAGGAAAACGAGTTCGTCATCGCCCAGGCCAACGCCTTGCACGACGACAACAGCCGCCTCACCGAGCAGTTCGTGCCGTGCCGCCACCAGGGCGAGTCGCTGCTGAAGCCGCCGGGCGAGGTCGACTTCATGGACGTGTCGCCGATGCAGACCGTGTCGATCGCGGCCGCGCTGGTTCCGTTCCTGGAGCACGACGACGCCAACCGCGCATTGATGGGCGCCAACATGCAGCGCCAGGCCGTACCGACGCTGCGTGCGCAGAAGCCGCTGGTCGGCACCGGCATCGAACGCGCCGTGGCTCGCGACTCCGGCGTGACCGTCAACGCCAAGCGCGGCGGCGTCGTCGAGCAGATCGACGCGGCCCGCATCGTGGTCAAGGTCAACGAGAGCGAGATCGGCGACGGCACCGACGCCGGCGTCGATATCTACAACCTGATCAAGTACACGCGTTCCAACCAGAACACCTGCATCAACCAGACCCCTCTGGTGAACGTGGGCGACGTGATCGAGCGCGGCGACGTGCTGGCCGACGGTCCTTCCACCGACATCGGCGAGCTGGCCCTGGGCCAGAACATGCTGATCGCGTTCATGCCGTGGAACGGCTACAACTTCGAAGACTCCATCCTGCTCTCCGAGCGCGTGGTGGAAGAGGACCGCTACACCACGATCCACATCGAAGAGCTGACCTGCGTGGCCCGCGACACCAAGCTGGGGCCGGAGGAAATCTCCGCCGACATCCCCAACGTGTCCGAGCAGGCCTTGAACCGCCTGGACGAATCCGGCGTGGTGTACATCGGCGCCGAAGTGCGCGCCGGCGACATCATGGTCGGCAAGGTGACGCCGAAGGGCGAAAGCCAGCTGACCCCGGAAGAGAAGCTGCTGCGGGCGATCTTCGGCGAGAAGGCTTCCGACGTTAAGGACAGCTCGCTGCGCGTGCCGCCGGGCATGGACGGCACCGTCATCGACGTGCAGGTCTTCACCCGCGACGGCATCGAGAAGGACAAGCGCGCGCGCCAGATCGAGGAAAACGAGATCAAGCGCGTCAAGAAGGACTTCGACGACCAGTTCCGCATCCTCGAGAACGCGATCTTCGCGCGCCTGCGTCCGCTGCTGGTGGGCAAGGTGGCCAACGGCGGTGCCGGCCTTAAGAAGGGCGACACCATCACCGACGCCTACCTGGACGGCCTGAAGAAGGCCGACTGGTTCGCCATCCGCATGAAGGACGACGACGCCTCCGACGCCATCGAACGCGCGCAGAAGCAGATCCAGGCGCACGAGAAGGAATTCGAGCGCCGCTTCGCCGACAAGCGCGGCAAGATCACCGCCGGCGACGACCTCGCCCCGGGCGTGCTGAAGATGGTCAAGGTCTACCTGGCCGTGAAGCGCCGTATCCAGCCGGGCGACAAGATGGCCGGCCGCCACGGCAACAAGGGTGTGGTGTCCACCATCGTTCCGGTCGAGGACATGCCTTACGCGGCCGACGGCCGCACCGTCGACATCGTGCTGAACCCGCTGGGCGTGCCGTCGCGCATGAACATCGGCCAGATTCTGGAAGTCCACTTGGGTTGGGCCGCGAAAGGCCTGGGCCACAAGATCCAGAAGATGCTCGACGAGCAGGCCAAGATCGCCGACCTGCGCAAGTTCCTGGACCAGATCTACAACCACGATCTGAAGCTGGGCGAACAGCGCGTCAACCTGGGCGAATTCAGCGACGACGAGCTGCTGAAGCTGGCCGGCAACCTGACCGACGGCGTGCCGATGGCCACGCCCGTGTTCGACGGCGCGGCCGAGTCCGAGATCAAGCACATGCTTGCGCTCGCCGACCTGCCGATCAGCGGCCAGACCCAGCTGTACGACGGCCGCACCGGCGAGGCGTTCGACCGCCAGACCACGATCGGCTACATGCACATGCTGAAGTTGAACCACCTGGTGGACGACAAGATGCACGCGCGTTCGACCGGTCCGTACTCGCTCGTCACCCAGCAGCCGCTGGGCGGCAAGGCGCAGTTCGGCGGCCAGCGCTTCGGCGAAATGGAAGTCTGGGCGCTGGAGGCTTACGGCGCCGCGCACACCCTGCAGGAAATGCTGACGGTCAAGTCGGACGACGTGCAGGGCCGCAACCAGATGTACAAGAACATCGTCGACGGCGAACACGAGATGGTCGCGGGCATGCCGGAATCCTTCAACGTTCTCGTCAAGGAAATCCGCTCGCTCGCCATCAACATGGAATTGGAAGAGTGAAAACGGGAATGGGGATTCGGGATACGGGATTCGGCAATTGCGGATCCTTGACCCTGAAATCCCCGCTCTTGCGAATCCCGAATCTCTAATCCCGAATTCCGCTCCCTCAGGAGACAAAAATGAAAGACCTACTGAATCTCTTCAACCAGCAGCGCCAGTCGCTGGACTTCGACGCCATCAAGATCGCGCTCGCATCGCCCGATCTGATCCGCTCGTGGTCCTTCGGCGAAGTGAAGAAGCCGGAAACCATCAACTACCGCACCTTCAAGCCCGAACGCGACGGCCTGTTCTGCGCCGCCATCTTCGGACCGATCAAGGACTACGAGTGCCTGTGCGGCAAGTACAAGCGCATGAAGCACCGTGGCGTGGTCTGCGAGAAGTGCGGCACCGAAGTGACCCTGGCCAAGGTGCGCCGCGAGCGCATGGGCCACATCGACCTGGCCTCGCCGGTCGCGCACATCTGGTTCCTCAAGTCGCTGCCCTCGCGCATCGGCCTGATGCTGGACATGACCCTGCGCGACATCGAACGCGTGCTGTACTTCGAAGCCTACGTGGTCACCGAGCCGGGCCTGACCCCGCTTGAGCGCCGCCAGCTGCTGACCGAAGAGCAGTTCATGACCGCGCGCCAGGAATACGGCGACGACTTCGACGCCGCCATGGGCGCCGAGGCGGTCTACGACCTGCTGCGCACGATCGATCTGCAGTCGGAAATGGTGAACCTGCGCGAGGAAATCGCCAGCACCGGTTCGGAAACCAAGCTCAAGCGCCTCACCAAGCGCATCAAGCTGGTCGAAGCCTTCCTGGAGTCGGGCAACCGTCCGGAATGGATGGTGATGACCGTGCTGCCCGTGCTTCCGCCGGACCTGCGTCCGCTGGTGCCGCTGGACGGCGGCCGCTTCGCGACCTCCGACCTCAACGATCTGTACCGCCGCGTCATCAACCGCAACAACCGCCTGCGTCGCCTGCTGGAGCTCAACGCTCCGGACATCATCGTGCGCAACGAAAAGCGCATGCTGCAGGAATCGGTCGATGCCCTGATGGACAACGGCCGCCGCGGCCGCGCCATCACCGGCACCAACAAGCGTCCGCTGAAGTCGCTGGCCGACATGATCAAGGGCAAGCAGGGCCGCTTCCGCCAGAACCTGCTGGGCAAGCGCGTCGACTACTCCGGCCGTTCGGTGATCGTGGTCGGTCCGTACCTGAAGCTGCACCAGTGCGGCCTGCCGAAGAAGATGGCGCTGGAACTGTTCAAGCCGTTCGTGTTCGCCAAGCTGCAGCGTCGTGGCCTGGCCACCACCATCAAGGCCGCCAAGAAGCTGGTCGAGCGCGAAGAAGCCGAAGTCTGGGACATCCTGGAAGAAGTCATCCGCGAACATCCGGTACTGCTGAACCGTGCGCCGACCCTGCACCGTCTGGGCATCCAGGCGTTCGAGCCGGTGTTGATCGAAGGCAAGGCCATCCAGCTGCATCCGCTGGTCTGCACCGCGTTCAACGCCGACTTCGACGGCGACCAGATGGCCGTGCACGTCCCGCTGAGCCTCGAGGCCCAGCTGGAAGCGCGCGCGCTGATGATGTCCACCAACAACATCCTGTCGCCCGCCAACGGCGAGCCGATCATCGTGCCGTCGCAGGACGTGGTGCTGGGTCTGTACTACATGACCCGCGCGCTGGAAAACAAGAAAGGCGAGGGCATGGCCTTCGCCAACATCGCCGAGGTCAAGCGCGCTTACGACAACCGTGCGGTCGAACTGCACGCCAAGGTCAAGGTGCGCATCACCGAAGTGGTCACCAATGAGGACGGCAGCAAGTCCAAGCAGGCCAGCATCGTGGAAACCACGATCGGCCGCGCGCTGCTGGCTGAGATCCTGCCGGAAGGCCTGCCGTTCGCGCTGGCCAACACCGAGTTGAACAAGAAGGCCATCAGCCGCCTGATCAACTCCAGCTACCGCATGCTGGGCCTGAAGGACACCGTGGTGTTCGCCGACAAGCTGATGTACACCGGCTTCGCGTACGCCACGCGCGCCGGCGTGTCCATCGGCATCGACGATATGCTGATCCCGGTCGAGAAGAAGGGCATCCTGGGCGAAGCCGAGCAGGAAGTGCTGGAAATCCAGGAGCAGTACCAGAGCGGTCTGGTCACCGCCGGCGAGCGCTACAACAAGGTGGTCGACATCTGGTCGCGCACCAACGAGCGCATCGCCAAGGCGATGATGGACACCATCGGTACCGACAAGGTGCAGAACGCCAAGGGCGAGACCATCAACGAGAAGTCGATGAACTCGCTGTACATCATGGCCGACTCCGGCGCGCGTGGTTCGCAGGCGCAGATCCGCCAGCTGGCCGGCATGCGCGGCCTGATGGCGCGTCCCGACGGCTCCATCATCGAGACGCCCATCAAGGCGAACTTCCGCGAAGGCCTGAACGTGCAGGAGTACTTCAACTCCACCCACGGCGCCCGTAAGGGTCTGGCCGATACCGCGCTGAAGACGGCGAACTCCGGTTACCTGACCCGTCGCCTGGTCGACGTGGCGCAGGACGTGGTGATCACCGAGGTCGACTGCGGCACCAAGGAAGGCCTGACCATGACTCCGATCGTGGAAGGCGGCGACGTGGTCGAGCCGCTGCGCGAGCGCGTACTGGGCCGCATCGTGGCCGAGGACGTGTTCCTGCCGGGCAACGACGAGGATCCCATCGTCACCCGCAACACGCTGCTGGACGAAGCCTGGGTGCAGAAGCTCGAGGACGCCGGCGTGCAATCGCTGAAGGTGCGTTCCACCATCACCTGCGAATCCGACTTCGGCGTGTGCTCGCACTGCTACGGCCGCGACCTGGCCCGTGGCCACATCGTCAACATCGGCGAAGCGGTCGGCGTCATCGCCGCCCAGTCGATCGGCGAGCCCGGCACTCAGCTGACCATGCGTACCTTCCACATCGGCGGCGCGGCTTCGCGTGCGGCTGCGGTGGACAACATCACGGTCAAGACCACCGGTTCGATCAAGTTCAACAACCTCAAGTTCGTCGAGCACGCCAACGGCCACCTGGTCGCGGTGTCGCGTTCGGGCGAACTGTCGGTGCTGGACGGCCACGGCCGCGAGCGCGAGCGCTACAAGCTGCCTTACGGCGCCACCATCACGGTCAAGGACGGCGCGGCCATCAAGGCCGGCCAGTCGGTCGCCAACTGGGATCCGCATAACCACCCGATCGTGTCGGAAGTGGCCGGTTTCGTGCGCTTCGTGGACTTCGTCGACGGCATCACCGTGATGGAGAAGACCGACGAACTGACCGGCCTGGCCTCGCGCGAGATCACCGATCCGAAGCGTCGCGGCTCGATGGGCAAGGACCTGCGCCCGGTCGTGCGCATCGTCGACAAGGCCGGCAAGGACCTCAACATCCCCGGTACCGACCTGCCGGCGCAGTACCTGTTGCCGCCGCGCTCCATCGTCAACCTGCAGGACGGCGCCGCCGTCGGCGTGGGCGACGTGGTCACCAAGGTGCCGCAGGAAGCCTCCAAGACCCGCGACATCACCGGTGGTCTGCCGCGCGTGGCCGATCTGTTCGAAGCGCGCAAGCCCAAGGATCCGGCGATCCTGGCCGAGCGCTCGGGCATCATCAGCTTCGGCAAGGACACCAAGGGCAAGCAGCGCCTGATCATCAAGGACACCGATGGCAGCGAACACGAGGAGCTGATTCCCAAGTTCCGCCAGATCATCGTGTTCGAAGGCGAGCACGTGGCCAAGGGCGAAACCGTGGTGGACGGCGAACCGTCGCCGCAGGACATCCTGCGCCTGCTGGGCGTCGAGCCGCTGGCCGCCTATCTGGTCAAGGAAATCCAGGACGTCTACCGCCTGCAGGGCGTGAAGATCAACGACAAGCACATCGAGGTGATCACCCGCCAGATGCTGCGCAAGGTCGAGATCACCGACGCCGGCAACACCAAGTACCTGCACGGCGAACAGGCCGAGAAGCAGCGCGTGCTGGAGGAGAACATCAAGGTCCTGGCCAAGAACGAGCTGCCGGCCAAGTACGACCCGGTCCTGCTGGGCATCACCAAGGCCTCGCTGGCCACCGAGTCGTTCATCTCGGCGGCTTCCTTCCAGGAAACCACCCGCGTGCTGACCGAGGCTGCCGTCCGCGGCACCCGCGACAATCTGCGCGGCCTGAAGGAAAACGTGATCGTCGGCCGTCTGATCCCGGCCGGTACCGGCCTGACCTACCACGCCAGCCGCCGCCGCAACGCCTCGGGCCTGACCGACTCGGAAATGGAAGCCCTGGTTTCCACCACCCCGGCCGAAACCCCGGCCGCCGAGCCGGTAGCCGCCGCCGAATCGGCCGCGGGCAGCGAAGAGTAAGCAGCACTAGCCCCTTCCCGGTCCGGCCGGGCAGGGGAGCCAAGAGAAATGGGGCGCAGGACGCGCCCCGTGTTCCGGCCCAGGAGGGCCAGCAGGCTGAACCCGTCGGTTGACGGGGTTTTAACCTGCCAGCTATACTTTCCTGTCTCGGCGGGCCGTCATGCGGCCTGCCGTCATTTTCACGCACAAGGCTCCGGCCTTACATCCGAAGAATCCATAAAGATGGCAACGATCAACCAGCTCGTCCGCAAGCCGCGGCAGGCCCCTACCTACAAGAGCCAGTCGCCCGCGCTGGACAAGTGCCCGCAGCGTCGCGGCGTCTGCACGCGCGTCTACACCACCACCCCGAAGAAGCCGAACTCGGCGCTGCGCAAGGTGGCCAAGGTGCGCCTGACCAACCAGGAAGAAATCATCAGCTATATCGGCGGTGAAGGCCACAACCTGCAGGAGCACTCCGTGGTGCTGGTGCGCGGCGGCCGCGTGAAGGATCTTCCGGGTGTGCGTTACCACACCGTTCGCGGCTCGCTGGACGCTTCCGGCGTCGCCAAGCGCCGCCAGGGCCGTTCCAAGTACGGCGCCAAGCGTCCGAAGTCCTAACAAGGCGCGTTTCGTCGCCAAACCACAGATTTGAATAGGTAAGTAGACCATGTCGCGTAAAGGCTCAACCCCACAGCGTACCGTCCTGCCGGACCCCAAGCACGGCAGCCACACCATCGCCCGTTTCATCAACATGGTCATGTACAGCGGCAAGAAGTCCGTCGCTGAGAAGATCGTGTACGGCGCCATGGACGTGATCAGCGAAAAGAACCCCAACGCCCTCGAGCTGGTCGAGAAGGCGCTGGACAACATCTCGCCGACGGTCGAAGTGAAGTCGCGTCGCGTCGGCGGCGCCACCTACCAGGTGCCGGTCGAAGTGCGTTCGTCGCGCCGCCTGGCCCTGGCCATGCGCTGGCTGATCGAATCGGCCCGCAAGCGCGGCGAAAACAGCATGCCGCGCAAGCTGGCTGCCGAGCTGCTGGACGCCTCGGAAAACCGCGGCGGCGCCATCAAGAAGCGTGAAGAAACCCACCGCATGGCGGAAGCGAACAAGGCGTTCGCGCACTACCGCTGGTGATTTGCCCCGGTCCGCGGGCGCTGTGCGTATCGCTGGCGCCTTGAAACGCGGACCTATCGGCACCATTTAGGTGCCCTTGCGGCGGTAATGGCCGCATGACGAATCCGAAGGCCGCCCACGGGCGGCGTTCGGCCATCCGCAAACACAAAAACAAAGAGAGACTGTCGTGGCTCGCACCACTCCCATCGAGCGTTACCGCAACTTCGGCATCATGGCCCACATCGACGCGGGCAAGACCACCACGTCGGAACGCATCCTGTTCTACACCGGCGTCAGCCACAAGATCGGTGAAGTGCACGATGGCGCCGCGACCATGGACTGGATGGAGCAGGAGCAGGAGCGTGGCATCACCATCACCTCCGCGGCGACCACGGCGTTCTGGAAGGGCATGGACAAGTCCATGGCCGAACACCGCTTCAACATCATCGACACCCCAGGTCACGTCGACTTCACCATCGAAGTCGAGCGTTCCCTGCGCGTGCTCGACGGCGCGGTATTCGTGCTGTGCGCCGTCGGCGGCGTGCAGCCGCAGTCCGAGACCGTGTGGCGCCAGGCCAACAAGTACTCCGTGCCGCGCATGGCGTTCGTCAACAAGATGGACCGCACCGGCGCCAACTTCGACAAGGTCGTCGAGCAGCTGAAGAGCCGCCTGGGCGCGTACGCCGTGCCCATGCAGGTGCCGATCGGCGCCGAAGAAGGCTTCGAGGGCGTGGTCGATCTGCTGAAGATGAAGGCCATCCACTGGGATACCGCCTCGCAGGGCACCACCTTCGAATACCGCGAAATCCCGGCCGAGTTGCAGGACAAGGCCGTGGCCGCGCGCGCGTTCATGGTCGAGGCCGCCGCCGAAGCCACCGAAGAACTGATGGACAAGTACCTCAACGAGGGCGAGCTGTCCGAAACCGAAATCATCGACGGCTTGCGCCAGCGCACCCTGAAGGTCGAGATCGTGCCCGTGTTCTGCGGCAGCGCGTTCAAGAACAAGGGCGTGCAGGCCATGCTCGACGGCGTCGTGCACCTGCTGCCGTCGCCGTCCGACCGTCCGCCGGTCGCAGGCATCGACGAGGACGAGAAGGAAGATTCGCGTCCGGCCACCGACACCGCGCCGTTCTCGGCGCTGGCGTTCAAGATCATGACCGACCCGTTCGTGGGCGCGCTCACGTTCTTCCGCGTCTACTCGGGCGTGCTCAACTCCGGCGACCAGGTCTATAACCCGGTCAAGTCGAAGAAAGAGCGCGTGGGCCGCATCCTGCAGATGCACTCCAACGAGCGCAGCGAGATCAAGGAAGTGCGTGCGGGCGACATCGCCGCCGCGGTGGGTCTGAAAGACGTGACCACCGGCGACACCCTGTGCGCGCAGGACCACATCATCACCCTGGAGCGCATGGTGTTCCCGGAGCCCGTCATCTCGATGGCGGTCGAACCGAAGACCAAGTCCGACCAGGAAAAGATGGGCATCGCCCTGGGCCGTCTGGCGCAGGAAGATCCCTCGTTCCGCGTGCGCACCGACGAAGAGTCGGGCCAGACCATCATCGCCGGCATGGGCGAGCTGCACCTGGACATCCTGGTGGACCGCATGAAGCGCGAGTTCAACGTGGAAGCCAACGTCGGCAAGCCGCAGGTGGCCTACCGCGAGACGATCCGCAAGGGCGTCAAGCAGGAAGGCAAGTTCGTGCGCCAGTCCGGCGGTCGCGGCCAATACGGCCACATCGTCATCGAGATGGAACCGCAGGAACGCGGCGTGGGCTTCACCTTCGAGAACGCCATCGTCGGTGGCGTGGTGCCGAAGGAATATGTCACCGCGTCGGGCAAGGGCATCGAAGAGGCCATGAAGAGCGGTCCGCTGGCCGGTTTCCCGGTGGTGGACATCGCGATCAAGGCCGTGGACGGCTCGTTCCATGACGTCGACTCCAACGAAATGGCGTTCAAGGTCGCCGGCTCGATGGCGTTCAAGGAAGCTTTCGGCAAGGCCAGTCCCGTGCTGCTGGAGCCGATGATGAAGGTCGAGATCGTGACGCCCGAGGATTACCTGGGCGACGTGATGGGCGACGTGAGCCGTCGTCGCGGCATCCTGCAAGGCCAGGACGATAGTCCGTCGGGCAAGGTGATCAACGCGATGGTTCCGCTGGGCGAGATGTTCGGCTATGCCACCACGCTGCGCTCGATGTCGCAGGGTCGCGCCACCTTCACCATGGAATTCGACCATTACGCCGAAGCGCCGGCCAACATCGCCGAAGCGGTCGTCAAGAAGAACTAAGAAGCTGGGAGTGGGGATTCGTGATTTGGGATTCGTAGAAAGCGAACCCGTTCTTGCGAATCTCCAATCCCGAATCCCGAATCCCGTTTTACAAGAGAGAAAGTCATGGCAAAGGGTAAATTCGAACGCACCAAGCCGCACGTGAACGTGGGCACGATTGGTCACGTTGACCACGGCAAGACGACGCTGACGGCGGCGCTGACGAAGATCGGTGCGGAACGTTTCGGTGGCGAGTTCAAGGGTTACGACCAGATTGACGCGGCGCCGGAAGAGAAGGCGCGCGGGATCACGATTTCCACGGCGCACGTGGAATACGAGTCGGCCAACCGCCACTACGCCCACGTGGACTGCCCGGGCCACGCCGACTATGTGAAGAACATGATCACCGGTGCGGCGCAGATGGACGGTGCGATTCTGGTGTGCTCGGCCGCCGACGGCCCGATGCCGCAGACCCGCGAGCACATTCTGCTGTCGCGCCAGGTGGGCGTGCCGCACATCGTGGTGTTCCTGAACAAGGCCGACATGGTGGACGACGCCGAGCTGTTGGAGCTGGTGGAGATGGAAGTACGCGAGCTGCTGACCAAGTACGACTTTCCGGGCGACGACACCCCGATCATCCCCGGCTCGGCCCGTCTGGCGCTGGAAGGCGACCAGAGCGAGATCGGCGTGCCGTCGATCATCAAGCTGGTCGAAGCGCTGGACACCTTCATCCCGGAGCCCGAGCGCGACGTGGACAAGCCGTTCCTGATGCCGGTGGAAGACGTGTTCTCCATCTCCGGTCGCGGCACAGTGGTGACCGGCCGTATCGAGCGCGGCGTGATCAAGGTGGGCGAGGAAATCGAGATCGTGGGTATCCGCGATACGCAGAAGACCACGGTCACCGGCGTTGAGATGTTCCGCAAGCTGCTGGACCAGGACCAGGCGGGCGACAATGCCGGACTGCTGCTGCGCGGCACCAAGCGCGACGACGTGGAGCGCGGCCGGGTGCTGTGCAAGCCGGGCTCGATCAAGCCGCACACCGAGTTCGAGGCCGAGGTCTATGTCCTGTCCAAGGACGAAGGCGGCCGTCACACCCCGTTCTTCAAGGGCTACCGTCCGCAGTTCTACTTCCGCACCACCGACATCACCGGCGCCGTCGAGCTGCCGGAGGGTGTGGAGATGGTGATGCCGGGCGACAACGTGAAGATGGTGGTCACCTTGATCAACCCGGTGGCGATGGACGAAGGCCTGCGCTTTGCGATCCGCGAAGGCGGCCGTACGGTCGGCGCCGGCGTGGTGGCCAAGATCATCAAGTGACGCCCTGACCCGGTTGGGCCATGGCCCAACCGGCTTTGTCAGGTCGTCATCCCCGCG
>NZ_PDWS01000021.1 GCF_010093305.1 Pseudoxanthomonas sacheonensis
GGGCATGGGAGGGTTCCTATGATCAGGTCCTGACTGTGAAAGCCGGGGTTTCGACTCTAACCCATGTGAGAACGGCGCTTGCAGAACAGGTGCGCTGTTCGGCCATGTCGATTCCGGACCGGCCCGTTCGTCGCAATGGGAAAGGCGGCGGGCATGGGCCCTTCTCGCCCATCCACAGGAGGAGCCATGTCCCACATCGAGAGTTGCCTGTCCGTTGAAAGCGTTCGATGCGGCGCGCTGCGTGCGAGCAGCGCTCAAACGCGGAACAGAACCCGTTCTGCGGTTACCATCGGCGCTTTCGCGAATCAGGGAGCCATGCGCGCATGAGTACCGAACCGCAATCCACCGGCCAGATCGAAGCCAGCGCTGCGGAGGCGCCAGCGCCCGCGCAATCGCTGTGGGCGGAATTGCGCGACGCGATCCGCGGCACCAATGCGGACTACACCAAGATTCCGATGCGCAAGGCGGTGTTCCTGCTCGCCGTGCCGATGGTGCTGGAGCTGGTGCTGGAATCCACCTTCGCGGTGGTGGACATCTTCTTCGTCGCCAAGCTGGGCCCGTCCGCGGTGGCCACAGTGGGGCTTACCGAAAGCCTGCTGTTCCTGCTCTACGCCATCGCCATGGGGCTGGCGATGTCGGTCACGGCGGTGGTCGCGCGGCGCATCGGCGAAGGCAACCGCGAGGGAGCGGCGGTGGCCGCAGTGCAGGCGATCGGGGTCGCGGTGCTGCTGGCGGTGCCGTTCGCGGTGGCGGGAATTTTCTTCGCCAAGGACCTGCTGCGCCTGATGGGCGCCGACCCCTGGACGCTGGAGCACGGCTATCCCTACATGCAATGGATGCTGGGCGGCAACGTGGTGATCATCCTGCTGTTCGTGATCAACGCGATCTTCCGCGGCGCTGGCGATGCGGCCATCGCCATGCGCGTGCTGTGGCTGGCCAATGGCCTGAACATCCTGCTGTGCCCGCTGCTGATCTTCGGCATCGGCCCGTTCCCCGAGATGGGCATCGAGGGCGCCGCCCTGGCCACCGTCATCGGCCGCGGAACGGGTGTGCTGTATCAGTTGTGGGTCCTGTTCCGCGGCGGCAAGCACATCCGCGTGGCGGCCTCGCAACTGGCCTGGCACGGCGCGATCATGTGGAACATCGTGCGCACCTCGCTGGGCGGCATCGGCCAGATGATCGTGGCGATGACTTCGTGGATCTTCCTGATGCGCATCCTGGCCGGTATCGGCAGCGAGGCGGTGGCCGGCGCGACCATCGCCATCCGCATCATGATGTTCACGCTGATGCCGGCCTGGGGCATGTCCAATGCCGCAGCCACCCTGGTGGGGCAGAATCTGGGCGCCGGCCAGCCGGGCCGCGCGGAAGCATCGGTATGGCGGATCGGCTGGTACAACATGGCGTTCACGCTGCTGATCTCCGTGTTGTTCTTCTTCCTGCACGACCGCCTGATCGCCATCTTCACCGACGATGCGCAGGTGATCGACATCGGCGGCCAATGGCTGCGGATCTTGTCGTATTCGTATTTCGTCTACGGCTGGTGGATGGTCGCGGTGCAGGCTTTCAATGGCGCCGGCGACACGGTCACGCCCACCAAGATCAACGTGGTGTTTTTCTGGTTGCTTCAGATTCCTCTGTCCTACGTCCTGGCCATCACCCTGGGCTGGCAGCACACGGGCGTTTTCTGGGGCGTGTTCGTTTCCGAGACGTCGGTGGGCCTGTTCACTCTGTGGTTGTTTTCGCGTGGCAGATGGAAGACGGCGCAGGTGTAGGCTTGGGGTTCATTCGGCGGGCTTGAGCCCGCCCTATGTACGAATGGCCTGGAACTTCCCTTACCGCCGCATGCAGCGCTGGTAACGCTCGTCCACCCGTGTGGCGAACCAGGCGGTGGTCAGTTCGCGGGTGATCTTGGGGCTTTCCAGTTTGATGCCCGGGATCATCGCGCGCGGCAGCGGTTTGCGCTCGTGGGCTTCGGCCAGCGCGAAAACCCTGGCGTAGAGATCGGTGTCGTCGAAATCCAAGCGGTCGCCGCGTTCCAGCGCATTGCGGATCGCCCGTTCGTCCAGGCCCAGTTGTCTGCTCAGCGCGCGTACCGCCGATTCGGTCTTGCCGGGACTGTCCATGCGCGCGCCGGGTCGCAGCAGATCGCCATCCAGTGCAAGCGGAATGCCCGAGGCCAGGCTGACCGCGTTCTGGAACGCCGCATTGCGGCTGGCGTACCAGCCGGCGTTGTAGTCGGCGAAACGGTGCAGCTTGCGCGTGTAAGGCGTGCGGTAGCCCAGCAGATGGGCGATGCCGAAATACAGGCCTCCGCGGCGGGTGAACGCTTCGTCACGGATCGAACCGTCGATGGGGTAGGGGTAGTCGGCGGCGTGGGATTCGGCGAAGGCGATGCTCACCTGCATCGGTCCGGCGGTCTGTACCGGGTTCATGTCCGCGAACAGGCGCTTGCCCAGCGGCACGCGGCCGATCATGTCTTCATAGATCTCGCTGAGCTGGCGTTCGGTGCGCGCGGCTTGCAAGCGTTGCGCATACGACCTGCCGTCGGACGATTTGAAGTTGAGCGCAGCGTCCACCAGGAATTTGGGAATGTGCTTGGAAGCCGCACGACGGTCGATCTCGCCGCGCGCTATTTTCGGCAGGCCGGCCACGACGGGATCGGCCCGATAGCCCGATTCCTGTTCGGTCACGGCGAGCACCGCGCAGATGTTCTCGCTATTGGGCTCGATGCGTTGGGCGGCGAATGCGCTCTGGATATCGGCCGCCCAGCCGGCCCGGTCCGTGACCGCCGGGATCCGTCGCGCAATCTCGGCGCGCACATCGACGGGGCGTTGTCCTGGTTGCAGCGGCCCTTGCGTCGCGCAGGCGGTCAGCAGGATGGGCAACAGGTATGCCATGCGCCGTAATAGGCATGGCCTCCAATTGCTTGGCGAAGTGGATACAACCGTGTGTGTGGGCATTGGGTGCGACTGCATCATCGGTAATTTCCGCTCGTGCCGGCAGCATACGATCGACTTTGCATTCACGCCATGCCAGCGCCCCCTCTTTGCAAAAGAAAGCACGCTAGTGCCCCCTTTGAAAAAGGGGGCGGGCGGCCGCGAAGCGGACGACGGGGGATTTGCTTTTCGCGCGAAGAGCAAATCCCCCACAAGCCGCTGTCGCGTCTTGTCGCCCCCTTTTGCAAAGGGGGCAGGCATGGACGCCGGCTTACGGTGGCACCGGTAAAGTCGTATCGCCTTCATTCCCCGGAACTGAGTTCGGGGTCCGGATGCCGCATTCTCAGTCCGGAATTTCGGCTTCCACCAATTTCCCCAACAATACCAGCGACTCCTGCCAGCCCAGATAGCACTGTTCGGCCGGGATGACCTCGGGGATGCCTTCCTGCACGACATGCAGTTCGGTACCGCAAGACACTTCGGTCAGCGAGATGGTGGTCTGCATTTCGCCGGGGAGGTTGGGATCGTCGAAGCGGTCGCTGTAGCGGATAAGCCGGTTCGGCGTCAGTTCCTGATAGGTGCCGCCGAAGCTGTGGCTGTTGCCCGTGGAGAAATTGGTGAACGACATCTTGTAGGTTCCGCCGACCTGCGCGTCCAGGTGATGGACCTTGCAGGTGAAGCCGTTGGGCGGAAGCCATTTGGCCAATGCATCCGCATCCAGGAAGGCGCGATAGAGGCGCTCGGGCGTGGTTCGCAGTACACGGTGCAGCCTTACGGTATTGGCGGTCATATCGGATTCTCTCGTTTGCAGAGGAAAGCCCTCTGTCTCCACGACGACCGGGCGTGCCCGGAATCGACAAAGGCCGATCATCGCATCGCGAGGGACGGTCGGCTTTATTTTCGTTCAACCCTGGTTTGTGGAATATTCACTTCACGCCTTCCGCGTGCGTCTCCAATATCGTCGCTTTCCGATCCGGCTCGAGGGAGCGAAAGTATGTCGCTGCAGTCCGTTTCCGCTTCGGCAATGGTCCTGGGTTTTCTGCTGGCCGCGGCGGCCGCGCCCGAGCGTTGGACGCCGGCGGAGATTTCGACCGATCTGTACGAATCGTCGCCGACGCTGTCGCCCGACGGCCGCGAACTGTTCTTCTTCCGCGCCGACCGCCAGTTCGACCATTGCCGCCTGCTGTCCACGCGCTGCGTAGGCGGCCACTGGACGGCGCCTACCGAGCCCGCCTTCGCCGCCACACCGGGCGTGCTCGAAACCGATCCGGCCTTCAGTCCGGATGGCCGCCGCCTCTATTACGGCACCGACCGGCACCGCAAGGACGATCTGGATATCTGGAAGGTCGAACGCACCGCCGATGGCGAGTGGGGCGCGCCGACCCGCTTGCCGGAACCGGTCAATTCGACCCACAGCGAATTGTTGCCGCGCGAACTGGCCGATGGCCGTCTGTTGTTCGGATCCAATCGGCCCGGCGAACCCGGTGGCCGCGACCTGTATCTGGCGACGCCGCAGGGCGACGGTGAATGGCGGGTGGAACCGCTGCCCGGCGGCGTGAACACTGCCGGCGACGAGTACGAGGCCGATATCTCGCTCGATGGCAGGGTGATGGTGGTGGTGGCCAATCGCGGCGAACGTTCGCATCTTTACCGCTACGAACGAGTGGACGGCCAATGGCGCGACCGGGGACAGGTGCCGGCGCGGCAGGACGTCTTCCAGGTCGGCCCGTTGCTGTCGCCCGACGGCAAGCGGCTGTTGTTCGCGCAGGCCGACGATCAGAAGTCGGGCGAGCTGTTCCTGGTCGATCTGGAGCCAGGCGCAGACTCCGCCTGGCCGCGCGTTTGCGATTGAATTAGCGAAATCCGCAACCTTGCGCACGGCGGCTCGAGTCCGTCCGACGCGGGAGCGGAACTTGCCGCCAATGTGACGGTGCGCACAGTCGCATCTGGCAAATTCTCCTGTTCGGGTGCGCGGATGCGCCGGGAATGGCAAGCTGTGCATGCAAGGCCATGGCGGGGAAGCCGAACGGCCTGGCGTTTTTCGATGCCGCAACACACTGGGGAGTGTGATGAAGCCAGGATTCCACTTACCGGCCGTCAGCCTGGCGGCCGGCTGATGCGTATTGCTTTATTCGCGATCGCCCTGGCGGCCGCTGTGCCGGCTTGCGCCCAGACCATCAGCGAGAATTTCGATCGCATCAGCGGCGAGCGCACTGTCGCCTACACTGCCGACGGCAGCATGGACACGAGCATGCCGGTCTTCACCTTCGAAGCCATTCTCGTTGGCGATACGTCCTCGTCGACGATCACGCTGGCCTTCGTTTCGGCCGAGGAAGGGTCGGGTGCTTCCGCGTCGCGGTTCTCCGCATGCCACGACATCGACTGGCGAGTGGATGGCCAGCCCTTGTCCGCAGGACCAACGTCGTACCGCGGCAAAGTCGTGGACGGGGAAATGATCGAGCTGATCGGCCAGAACGTCACCCCGCAATGGGCGAGCGCCGTCGGCAGCGCCCAGGACGTGCGTTACCGCGTTTGCCGGAACGAATACACTTTGACCAATAACGACATCGAAGCTTTCGGAAGGATTGCCGCCAAGCTGAAAGGGGCGACGCTTCCGCCTTCCATGACCCGAGCGGATGCGCCTGCCGCTGCTCCCGCCAAGGGAGTGGAATACAAAGGCATGAACTGGCGCCCCAAGCACCCAGGATCGTTCTGAAATGATCGCGTTCTGCGCGAAGAATCGTTCGCTTTCCGTATCCGTCCCCGATTCCGTATAACCTTGTTCCGGCTCGCGCTGCCGGGATGCGTGCTCTCGTTTTCTTCCTCACACCTTCTTCGTTTGCAGAGACTCAGGAGACGCCCGATGAAGCGAACAGACTTGATGCTCGGTGGATGGGGTCTGCTGATCGCATTGCAGGCAACCTCCTGTCTGGCGCAGCAGCAGGACAATTCCGTCGCTCCCGCTGCGCGATTGCCGCAAGCGACTGCGGAGACCTGGTCTTTCGAAGCGACTCCCGCATGGCAGGACGAGTTCGATTACACCGGCGCTCCGGACCCGGCCAAGTGGGGCTACGACATAGGCGGCCATGGGTGGGGGAACAACGAGCTGCAGTACTACACCGACAGCACCGGCAATGCGTTCGTCGCCGACGGCGTGCTGACCATCGTCGCACGGAAGGAAAAGAAGGAAGGCCGCGACTACACCTCGGCCCGGGTGATCTCGAAAGGGAAGGGCGATTTCCTCTACGGGCGCTTCGAAATAAAAGCGAAGCTTCCCTCCGGCAAAGGCACCTGGCCGGCGTTGTGGATGCTGCCCACGGACCAGGCGTACGGTGGATGGCCGAAGTCGGGGGAGATAGACATCATGGAGCATGTCGGCTTCGACCCGAACCGGGTGCATGTCACCACGCACACCGAAGCCTACTACTTCCAGATCAAAACGCAGAAGACCGCCACGAAAGTCATCGACGGCGCCATGGACCGCTTCCATCTCTATCGCGTGGACTGGACGCCCGACGCGATCCGCGGCTATATCGACGATGCGCTGGTGTTCGAGTTCCCGAACGAAGGCAAGGGCTACCGGGTGTGGCCCTTCGACAAGCGCTTCCACCTGTTGATGAATATCGCGGTCGGCGGCGACTGGGGCGGGCAAAAAGGCGTGGACGACGGCAGCTTTCCCGCACGCATGCAGGTCGATTACGTCAGGGTCTACAGATTGATCGAGAAATAGGGGTGGCCGGCGTAGCTTGAATATTGCCGCTCGCGGCCTTGGGCGAGCCGTTTCGGCCCGCCCGTTTCTTTCCGAAGCATTCCTATCGATTCGATCAGTGCTTGTCGATCAGTGCTTGGTCTTGGGCCCGAGTTCGACCACCGGCGAGAAGCCGCCGAAGATCATGCGCGCGCCGTCGAACGGCATCGGATTCTGGTCGGGCGACAGTCTGGGGTCCTTCATCGCCTTCTCCATGCCGACATCACGCGTGGCCTTATCGGGCCACTCGACCCACGAGAACACCACGGTTTCGTCTTCCTTCGCTTTCACGGCGCGGCGGAAATCCGTTTGCTTGCCGTCCTGCACGTCGTCCCCCCAGCACTCTAGGATGCGGGTGGCGCCGTGCTCCACGAAGACCGAATCTCCGTCTTTCGCATGCTGAATGAATTTCTGTTTGTTGGCGGTGGGTACCGCAATCACAAATCCGTCGATGTAGGGCATCTCTGGTCTCCTTCGCGCGGTTGGGGTGCCGCAGCCCAAGATGCGCTTGGCGAGGTTAATGCGGGGTCACAAAGACGTTCGCCTGGTGTTCCAAGCAGGGAAAACCCGTTGTCTCCGCGCAGGCGGGGATCCGGTGCCTTTCGTCCCGCAGCCGTACGGTTTGCGGAAAAAGCCCGGAGCCGATGGATCCCCGCCTACGCGGGGACGGCGATTCTGCTCCAGATCATCCGCAGAAAATACGATGTCTTCAGGCAAGCCGCCTTCCGACAGATCGTAAACAGGCTCTACCATGCGGGTTTCCGCAATTCGGAAACCGTTCGATGCAGCTCTCCGGCCTCTATCTCTACCCGATCAAGTCCTCCGCGCCGCTCGAGATGCGAACGGCGGTGGTGGAACCACGCGGCCTCCGGCACGACCGCCGCTGGATGGTGGTGGATGCGGAGGACCGCTTCCTCACCGGGCGGCAGCTGCCGCGCTTGACCTTGGTGCGCGCACAGCCGGGCCCACAGGGCCTTTCGCTGGATGCTCCCGGCATGCCGTCGCTGCAGGTCCCGTTTCCGCAAACCGAAGCGACCGTACCGGTCCACGTGTGGAAGAACGAAGTCGCCGCCAAGCGCGTAGACGCAGCCGCCGACGCGTGGCTGAGCGAATTCCTGCAACTGCCCGTGCATCTGGTGCATATGGACGCCGGCGTCGCCCGGCCGATGACCGACCCGCATTCTCGACCGGGCGATGAAGTCAGCTTCGCCGACGCTTTTCCTCTGTTGCTGATCTCACGCGCGGCACTGGATGGTTTGAACGCGCGGCTGGCCAAGCCCGTGTCCATGCTGCAGTTCCGCCCCAACCTGGTAGTGGATGGCGTGGCTGCGCATGCGGAGGATGGCTGGAAGCGCATCCGCATCGGCGAAGTGGAGTTCGAGGTGGCCAAGGCCTGCACGCGCTGCGTCTTCACCACGGTCGATCCGGCGCGCGGCGAACGCGATCCGGACGGCGAGCCCCTGCGCACTCTGATCGGCTATCGCCGCACTCCCGAGGGCGTCACCTTCGGCCAGAATCTCATCCCGCGCTCCCTGGGCAGCGTGCGCGTTGGCGATGCGGTGGAAGTGCTGGCCTGAGTCGATGCGTCGGGTCAGAGATATTGCCTTCTCGGCGATCGTCTCGATATGCGGTACACGCTCGCCGGCGGGACATTCAACAGGGTGCGGCCGATGCGCGTGGCTTTGAGGCCTAGCCGGTCGAGTATGCGATGCGGCACGGGGCAATTCGGTCCGTAGGTGAACTGATAGAAAGAAGCGCCCGGGCGCATCGAATCGAAAGTGCCGGAAAGGATGGCCATGACTTTTCTTTGACTCATGGAAAGCAGCGGCAGGCCGCTCACCACGCCGCCGACGACCCTGTCTTCTAAAAGTCCCGACCTGGCCAGCCGTGCCGCATCCGCATGGTGGACATGCGCTGCGGGAAAGCGCAGACGGAGCAGGTTGGCGAAACCGGAATCGTGCTCGATCAGGGTGAGATCGCATTCGCGCAAACCCTGCGCCAGCAATGCCCGGGTAAAGACGCCGGTACCAGGGCCCAGTTCCAGAACGGGTCCGCTTTCGGCGGACAGCTCCTTGGTCATCAAGCCTGCCAGAGCGCTGCCTGACGGCGCGACCGCAGCCACCCGCAGAGGATTCGAGATCCAGATGCGGAAGAAGGTGAAGGTGTCCATGGCTGTCATGCCGCGATCCCCTTCATGCCGGCGAAGCCGGGACGCACGCCGGTGAGCGCTTCCGACAATCGCCAGAGCCGTTCGGCAAGACCGCGGTCGCGCGCCGTTTCCACGGGCCGTACTTGGGTGGGGTAGCCCTTTTTCTCGTTCGGCCCATCGGGTCCGATGAACTGGCCGCCGCTCGCCTCCGGCGCGGCAATGGCGTAGAGCTGGGGCAATACGCCCATCTCCGCCGGTTGCGCAAGGAAGCGGTTGCCGAAGCGCATGAAAAGCTTCAGCACGCCCGTGGGGCCGCTCATCTGCAGATTCGTCGCGGCATAACCGGGATGGGCCAACAAACTCTTGACCGGCAATCCGGCGGCGCGCAGGCGACGATCCAGTTCCAGGGCGAACAGCACGTTGGCGAACTTGGATTGCGCGTAGAAGGCGATACGCCCGTAGTTGCGGTTGCCGGCGAGATCGCCGAAATGGATCCGGCCCCGTTTGTGGAGGTCGGAGCTCACGGTGACGACCCGGCTGTCGCGGCCTTCGAGCAACAGCGGCAGCAGCAGGCCGGTGAGGGCGAAATGCGCCAGATGGTTCACGCCGAACTGCAATTCATGGCCCTGTGGCGTCATCGAGCGGGGCGGCATCATGATGCCCGCGTTGTTGACCAGCACGTCGATAGGCTTGCGTTCGTCGAGCAGGCGCTTAGCGAACGTCTTCACTTCGTCCAGATCCGCCAGATCGAGTTGTCGCAGCTCGACGCTTCCCCTTGGCCGCGCGGCCAGAATCCTGGCCTGGGCCAGGCGTCCTTTCTCCAAATCCCGCACTGCCATGATCACGTGCGCGCCCTGCTTGGCCAATTGCAGGCAGGTGAGATAGCCAAGCCCGCTATTGGCCCCGGTCACGAGCACAGTGCGGCCTGTCTGATCGGGCAGGTCTCTCAGGGTCCATGCCGATGGGTCCGCTTGTCCGAAGGAATTACTCATGTCGCAGCCTGATCTTTACGGTGTTAACATGAGGCTAGCGCATAATTTGAACAGTGTAAAGATATCCGGAATGAATAGAAATCAGCCGCCTGAAGAACGCCCTGCCGATCGATATCACCACGGCGATCTCAGAACCGCCTTGATCCGCGCGGCCGACGAAATCCTGGCCGAGCATGGCCTGGAAGGCTTCAGCCTGCGCGAAGCGGCCAGGCGCGCCGGCGTTTCGGCGGCGGCGCCGGCCCACCATTTCGGCGGCGCCGCCGGGCTGCTTTCGGAGGTGGCAGTGCTTGGTTTCCAGGAGTTGGCGAAGAACCTGCAGGTCGATGCTTCCCAGGGAACGCCCACGCAGCGATTGCGGCTGCAGGGAATGGGTTATGTGCGTTTCGCCATGACCTATCCGGGACGGTTCCAGCTCATGTTCCGCCGCGATCTGCTCAGCCCCGACCACCCCGCTCTGCAAGAAGCGGGCAGGCGTGCCTTGCTGCTGCTTGAGGAAACCATCCGCGCGATCCGTTCCCTGCCGAACCAACAGCCGCTCGACCCGCAAGCGCAAGCGGCGCTGCTGGCCACCTGGTCGACGGTCCACGGTTTCGCGCATCTCGCACTCGACGGCAAGCTTGCGCATCTGAGCGCGGGCGCGCCGCTGGACGATCTGCTGGCGCAGGTATTGGAAAGCCAGTGGCCGGATCCCTAACGGGACGAACTCGATGCCTGTTCGATGTCGATCCCGCTGGGCCGAGGCCAAGCGCTTGTTCGATGCGTTGGCCGAAGGCGGCGAAATCCAGCAACCCTTGATGCCGACGTTTTTTTCTTCGAGCTTCGGTATGTTGACCGACCGTTTCGGCGTGTCGTGGATGGTGGTGGTGCCGGACCAGGCAACCGGCTGAGCACAGCCGCCCTGCGTCAGGGCGACGGCTTCTTCGGCTTGCGCTGCTGAGGCTTTTTATCGGAGGTCGCCGCAGGTTGGCCGTAATCCGCGCCCTCGATGCGGTCCCTGTCCTGATTGCGGCTGGTGTTGTCGTCGCGGAATTGATCCGCGGACCGGCTTACGTTCTCCACCAGCGCGCCATAGGGATCGGTTCGCGGATCCTGCGCTGCGCGGACCGTTGGCGCTTGGGTTTTCGGCTGCCGCGCGCCCGTTGCCGGTGTCGGGTTACGAGTCTGTTCTTCGAATGACTGTGCCGAAGCGGACGCGAATAGAAATTGAGCGAAGACCAGGCTGAAAAACAGGGCTTTCATTGCCAACTCCGTCCACGCGTCGGGACAAGGATAACCGAGGGCATCCCTCATGACGAAGCCGCGTGCTTCCAGTGATGAACCAGGCCCAAAGGCGAGGCGCACCGCCAGTGGAGCGCGTAGAGATAAACGCATCGATCCGAACTACACTTTTCTCATCCCGGAATGAGAGGCGTACAGAACTTGGACTTCAATCCGACCCGGCGCTCGTTGCTGCTTGCCGGCGCCAGCGCTGCCGCGCTCGCGCACTTCGAGCGGGCATTCGCAAAGAGTTTGCAGACTCCCGATGCGAACAGCCGGCTGCAGGCGCTCGAAAGCGTTCATGGCGGCCGTCTCGGCGTCTCCATTTTCGATACGGGCACCGGAAAGCGCATCGGCCATCGAGCCGATGAGCGCTTCCCGATGTGCAGCACCTTCAAGTTCCTGGCCGCGGCGCAGGTGCTGGCGCGGGTGGATCGCGGCGAGGAGCGGCTGGATCGCCGCGTCGTCTACACCAAGGACGATTTGGTCGCGTACTCGCCGGTGACCGAAAAGCATGTCGGCACCGGCATGACCTTGGCCGAGTTGTGCCACGCCACCGTCACCGTCAGCGACAACACCGCCGGCAACCTGTTGCTGGCCAGCTTCGGCGGTCCAGCGGGCCTGACCGCGTTCGCGCGTTCGCTGGGCGACGGCGTGACCCGGCTGGACCGTTGGGAAACCGAACTCAACGAAGCGGTTCCCGGAGATCCGCGCGACACCACTTCCCCGGCCGCGATGCTCGAGGACATGCGCTCGCTGCTGCTGGGCGATACGCTCTCGCCGGCCTCGCGCAAGCAGCTGGCCGACTGGCTGGTCGCCACCACCACCGGCGACAAGCGCATCCGTGGCGGTCTGCCGAAAGAATGGCGGGCGGGCGACAAGACCGGCACCAGCAACAACGGCGTCACCAACGACATCGCCATCGTCTGGCCGCCGGGTCGCGCGCCTTTGTTGGTAACGGCGTATTACGCCGAGTATCCGCAGCCGCAGGAAGCTCGCAACGCGGTCATCGCCGAAGTCGGGCGCATCGCCGCAAGCATTTAGCGATTGTTTGCGGATCGACCATGGCCGAAGAGCGGTGCCGCATTCCTGTCATAACGCGCTGGAAAAGTTTGCGCTAACGATGGCAGACTCTGCGCTTCCATGAACCCGCATCCTCTCGACAATCCCATCTGGGAATCGCTGACCAGCCGGCACCGTTTGCTGGCCTTGCGTCAGAACGATGCGGCGCGCTATCCGCCGGAAGTCGCGCCTTTTCTGGGCGTGCCGACCGATGGCGCCGACGCGGCGGCATCGCTGGAAGCGCTGGTTCCGCACGGCGACACCGTATTGCTGCTGGGTCGGGCGCCGGCCGAGGCCGAAGACTGGCGGTTGCAGCGGCTGGCCTTGCTGGCGCAGATGGTTTGCCCGGCCCGGATTGCCGAAGTCGACGGCCCGGAGCTTATCGAGCTGACCGAAGTCCACCGCGCCGATGTGCTGGCGCTGACGGCGCTGGTCTACCCGCATTATTTCCGCCCGCGCACTGTGGAGCTGGGCCGCTATTTCGGCATCTATCAGCACGGCCGGCTGGCCGCGATGATCGGCGAGCGCATGGGCATGGACGAGTACACGGAGATCAGCGCGGTCTGCACCCATCCCGATTTCAACGGGCGCGGTTACGCGCGGCGCCTGCTGGCGTGGCTGTCCAACGACGTGCTTGACCGTGGGTTGACGCCCTTTCTGCACGTGAGCCATGAGAACGGCAGGGCCAAGGAACTGTACGAACAAAACGGATATCGCATCCGCCGCGATATCCCGTTCTGGTCGTTGCGGCGCAGCAGCGGCGACGCCTGAGTCCGGTACGCCGGACTTAATCCGCGCGCGCTTCGTCGTTGATGTCGCGGCTCTCGAAAACGCGGCTGGGCCCGCCGCGTACGGTCGCATTTATCATTGCCCGGCCCACTCGCTCGGAAGTGGTCATCGCTCCCGGCAAGTAACGTACGGCCAACGACAACAGCGGCGCCGTCGCCGCGTAGATGGCGCGTATCCACCCGACCTTGGGCCGCACCCCATGCAGAGGCTGGATACCGCCGGGCCTGAACAGATAAACGGCCTTGAACGGCAGGCGCAGCAATGCGTTTTCGGTGCGGCCCTTGACCCTGGCCCACATCGACCGTCCTTGCTCGCTGGAGTCGGTATTGGCGCCGCTGACGTAGATGAAGGTCATGCCGGGATCGAGCCGGGCCAGCGCGCCGGCCACGGCCAGGGTCATGTCGTAGGTGATGCGCGCGTACTCCGCTTCGGCCATGCCGACCGAGGACACGCCAAGGCAGTAGAAGCATGCGTCGTAACCGCGCAGCCGGTCCTCCACGGCCGACAGGTCGTACAGATCGGTGTGGACCAGTTCCTCAAGTTTGGCGTCCTGGCGCCCGCTGGCGGTGCGGCCGAGCGAAAGCACGCGTTCGACCCGCCGATCGCGCAGGCATTCGATCAGCACGCCTTGTCCGACCATGCCACTGGCACCCAGCAGGATTATTCTCATTGCCGCTTCCTCGATAATGGGGAAGAGTAACCCGCCAGCCGGCCATCCGCCGGTTCGGCTTCCACGAGGTCCGCATGAACAACTACATCGCCTTGTTGCGCGCGGTAAACGTCGGCGGAACCGGAAAGCTTCCCATGGCCGATCTGCGCGCGCTGTGCGAGTCGGCCGGTTTCCAGGAGGTGCGCACTTACATCGCCAGCGGCAACGTGGTGCTGCGGAGCACGTCTACCGCTGCGCAAGTGAAGGCGACGCTGGAAGCGTCATTGGCGCGGTATGCCGGAAAGCCGGTAGGGGTGTTGCTGCGCACCGCTGCCGAGATGGCGGCGGTCCTGGCCGCCAACCCCTTTCCAAAGGCTGCACCCAACCGCGTCGTGGCGATCTTCCTGGACAACGCACCGCCAGCGGACACGTTGGCCACGCTCAGCCATCGCAACGGAGAAGAAGTGGTACTGGGAAAACGCGAGATCTATGTGCACTACGGCGAGGGCATGGCCGATTCGAAGCTCAAGATCCCCGCAGCGAAGAGCGGGACGGGCCGCAACATGAACACCGTCTCCCGACTGGCGGCAATGGCGATGGAGTGATGCGCCGCACGACGGAGCGCTACCGGCGCTTTGCTTCCGTGAATTGCGCGTGCACGGGAACTTCCCGTCATCGAGGGTGCATTCATCCTTGGTTTTGTTCGTTTCCCGGGCACGCACTAGACTGGGCCCATCGCGCCATATCGCGATGCTGCGCCCCAGCGGTGCTCCCCTCATCCCGGAAAGCGACGCGGCATGCCCAATCCAAAAAGATTTCTGTTCGTTCTAGCCGTCTGCCTGACGGCCTGTCAGCAAAAAGCTCCTGTCCGGGCCCCGGCCACCATCGTCGATCTGCCCGCCAACGCAGGGCAGGGCGGCGCGCTGAGCGGCGGATCGCCGGCGCCTGCGTCGGTCGCGCGCAAAACCGATGTGCTGAAAGGCACGGATTGGCCGGCGGCCGAGTTGACTTCCGGAGAGGCTTCGATCAGCTGCGAATCCGTTCCGATCGAAGCCAAGGGTCCGATCAAGGAGAAGGATCAAGTCGAAGCAAGCGGTCAAATCGAAGAAACGAGCGGTCAGCCGCTTACCGATCTCTCGTATGCGGGGGTAACCGCAGCGCTGGAGAAGTGTAAAGAAACCGGAACCCTTCGATTGAACTACGGGGGCAAGATCGCGACCGATTTCACCGCCCTGGTGGAGCGAGTGGGCAATGTCGCCGAACGGCTGAAAATAGAGCAGCGCATCCTGGATCTGGATTCAAGCGGCGGCCACGTGGAAGACGCCATGAAGGCGGGCGATGCCATCGGCGCTTCGAAATGGACCATCCACGTGGGGGAGCACGCCATCTGCCACAGCGCCTGCGTGCTGATACTGGCTGCGGGCGACGATCGCCAGATCGCCGGCAAGGTCGGTATCCACCGGATGATCCGCGTGGACTCCACCGCGACCACGCGCGCGGAGCTGAGCCAGGAGCTGCGCGAGGTCTACGAAAAGATGAAGGAATACCTGGAGCGCAATGGCGCGTCGGTAGCGGTCGCGGATCTGATGATGACCGTGCCCAACCGCAAGCTGCGGCTGTTGTCGGCGGACGAGCTGGTGGAATACGGGCTGGATGGCACCAATGCCGTGCAGGACGATCTTGAGCGCATCCGGCTGACGCGCAAGTGCGGCGAGGATTTCGTGCGGCGCAAGGATGAGTTCATGCGCGTTTTCGAGCGCGAATGCCAGTCGCCCGGCAGCACCAGCGAGGCGGTGGACGCCTGCGGTCTTGCGTTGCGGGAAAGCTTCGGCTTCCCCGATGGCAAATGCCCCATCGAGAGTCCGCTCTCCTCCCATGGCGACACGCGACAGGCGGCGGGCAATGTAGGCAGCGAATAGCCCGGCCTTCGATCAGTGCGTCGATGCGGCTGTGAGCGCCGTAGGAGCGACGTGAGTCGCGAATCCACAACGCCGGAACTTTCCCTTGCTTCGCGACTCACGTCGCTCCTACATGTTTGCCGCCCAGTCCTCGCACAAGGCCCGCTTCTGCGCCGGCGTCAGCTGTTTGATGCGGTATTCCGCGCGGCTGGCTTCTGAGCGATTGGCGTACGCGCAATGACCCAGCAGACGCAGCGGCGGATGCGCGCGGGTGTAGCGCGCTCCTTTGCCTGCCACATGCTTTGCGTAGCGCAGCGCCACGTCGATGGCTATGCCGGTGTACAGGCTGCCGTCGCGGCATTCGATCAGGTAGACGTACCAGGACGAGGGCGGTTTTTGATGTCCGGGCATAAATGACCTGTCTTCGCTGGCCGTACCAGTGGTTGTCGATAAAGCCGCTCTCGACTTCAGGCCGCGGCAAGGCGCACGCAGAAACTCAGTGGGACGGGTCGATCACGCGGATGGTCACGTCTTCCAGTCGCACGGTCTGGCCCGCGCGGATCTTGCAGGTCTTGCGCAGCTCGGTAACGCCGTCTACCAAGACTTCGCCGCTGGCAACCAACGCTTTGCCCGCACCACCGCTGTCGCAGACCCCGGTCAGCTTCAACAGCTGGTTGAGTTCGACGTGGTCGCGGTCCAGTTCGAATTCGAGCACGGGCATGGGTGGTTGTCTTTTTGGAGATGAAGGCGAGGGCGGCAGGATCGCATGGCCCCATCGTTCCCGCCATGTCGCCGTGCACCAGACCGCAGTCTCATTCCTTCTCGAATTGTTCCAGCTCGCTCAGGATGCGCCCGGCCTTGCGCAAACTGGCGCCGGTGACGCTGTCTTCCATCGCCTGGGCCAGGCGCGGGCGCTTGGGGCTACGCGACCAGCGATGGAACCACCAGGTCCCCAGCAATATCACCATGCCCACGCCGCCGCCTATCCAGAACACCGAGGGCGCCTGTGTCCACAGGTCCACGCCGACCTTGCCCGCCAGCACCACGCACAGCGGCAACCAGATCAGCGCCCATGGCAATCCCACGATCATCCCACCGAGCACATAGAAGCGCCGCACCTGGGCCAATCGCTTCTGGATTTCCAGCACGGGCTGGCTGTAGTCGCTGTTGACCCTGCTGATCATGCCGATGGTGATGCCACCCATGACGATGGACAGCACGCCATAGGCGTGCACGATCAGACCGGATACCAGCATCTGCGGCACGTCGCGGTGGTGGGGCCAGAACGAGGCGGCGAGCACCACGAAGAGCAGGCCGAACAGCATCTGCAGGATCTGTCCCCAATACAGCGGGCGCAGGCTGCTGCGCAGCTTCTTCATCCTGCCTTCCTTGTACAGCTGCAGGTTGATGGCGTTGCCTTGTTCCAGCCGGCGCTCCAGGGCCAGCCAGGCGGTTTTCAATTCGTCGAGTTCCATGATGTTTTCCATGATTTCGCTTTGCGTTGTGTAGGAATCAGATTTCGTTGCGGATGCGTTGCTTGAGGCGGCTGATCTTGGTGGCCACGTTGGTTTCGCTGATGCCCAGGATTTCGGCGATCTGGCGATAGCTCTGGTCTTCCAGATACAGCAGCAGCAAGGCGCGGTTGAGCTTGTCCAGCTGTGCGATGAAGCGGTGCAGAGCGCGCACTTGTTGGTCGGTTTCGGGATCGGCTCCGTTGTCGTCGGCGATGTCGTGCAGCGCCTCGTCCAGCGGCACCGAGTGCTTGCCCCGATGAGCGGTGCCGCGCACGTAGGTGATGGCCACGTTCAGAGCGATCCGGTACATCCAGGTCGAGAACGGCCTTTCGGCGTCGTAGCCGGGAAAGGCCCGCCACAGCTGGGCGGCGATCTCCTGGGCAAGATCGGCACGGTCGTCCGCGTGGAAGCCGTAGGTGTTGGCGACCTTGAACACGATCCCGCGGTGCCTTTCCAGTAGCTCGCCGAAGCGCTCCTGCGGTTGCGTATCCCTTGCCATGATTGCCGTCTGCCCCATTCAGCTGCCTGCGCGATTGTGCTGGTCTGCACCATGATTCGCACCGGCGCGGAGAAAATCACGGCTCGGGGCGCCCGATGCGCGAGCAAAGTGGGCAGGGATGAACAAAACAGGCCATACGCCAGCGGATGTCATTGCGCTGACTTGCCCTGTCCCTGACAATCCGGGTTCCCATGGGAGATATTTCTTGAGTTCCGACCCTCAGGCGTCCGCCACGGCCGCCCAGCTACGCAAGTTGTGCTCGCATTTCGCCAAGCCCCGTCTGAGCCGCGCCATCTGGCAATTGCTCAATACGCTGCCGCCCTTGCTGGCGATCTGGGCGCTGATGGCCTGGAGTGTGGTCGATCAATGGGGCTACGGCTGGACGCTGCTGATGGCCGTTCCCGCCGCCGGCTTCTACGTGCGCTTGTTCATCATCCAGCATGACTGCGGCCACGGTTCCTTCTTCGCCAGCGAGCGCGCCAACCATATCGTCGGAGCTTGCCTGGGACTGATCACCCTGTTTCCGTTCGGCTACTGGAAGAAGACCCACGCGATCCATCACGGCACTTCCGGCAATCTCGACCGGCGCGAGATGGGCGACATCGAAACCCTGACCGTGGCCGAGTACGAATCGCGCTCGTGGTTCGGCCGTTTTTGCTACCGCTTCTACCGCAGCACGCCGGTGCTGCTGGGCATCGGCCCGCTGTACCAGTTCGTCATCAAGCACCGCTTTCCGTTCGATCTTCCCTTCTCCTGGAAGAAGGAATGGGCCAGCGTGATGCTGAACAACCTGATGCTGCTGCTGGTCGGCGGCGCGCTGGGTTACGCCATCGGCTGGCATACCGTATTGCTGGTGCATCTGCCCATGGTGTTGCTGGCGGGCGCCATCGGCGTGTGGCTGTTCTATGTGCAGCACACCTTCGAAGGCGCTTACTGGACCAACAAGGAAGAGTGGGACGCCGGCAAGGCCGCGGTCTCGGGCAGTTCGTACTTCGACCTGCCGGCCGTGCTGCACTGGTTCACCGGCAACATCGGCTACCACCACATCCACCACCTGGCCAGCCGCATCCCCAACTACCGGCTGCGCGAGGCTTTCGAATCCAGCGAACTGCTGCAGTCGGCCCCGCGCCTGACTTTGTGGTCCAGCCTGAAGTCCGCCCGCCTCAAGCTGTGGGACGAACAGTCCCGGCGCATGGTCGGCTTCGGCTATCGGGCCAAGGCGCTCGCTTAAGTCTTTGTAGAGCCGAGCTTGCTCGGCTGCTCTTCCCCGTAAACTGCGCCAAAAGCAGCCGAGCAAGCTCGGCTCTACAAGGCGGATTTCCCCCGTTTCCGGGTGTGGCCAGGCCGGTTTAGGGCGACAGCTCTTGTCCCAGGGCGCACAATATCGCCTTGCGTAGGCCCTGTTCCGGGGCGCGCCGGAGTTTTCTGTCATGTCCAACGAGTCGCCCAACGAGTCCACCCCCCCCCTTCTTTTCGCCGATCTTGGTCTTTCCGAGCCCGTCATGGCTTCGGTCACCGAGGTGGGCTACGAGTCCCCTTCGCCCATTCAGGCGGCCACCATCCCGGCGCTGCTGCAAGGCAAGGACGTGCTGGGCCAGGCCCAGACCGGCACCGGCAAGACCGCTGCCTTCGCGCTGCCGATCCTGTCGCGCCTCAAGCTGGACCAGAAGAAGCCGCAGGCCCTGGTGTTGGCGCCGACCCGCGAACTGGCCATCCAGGTGGCCGAGGCCTTCCAGCGCTACGCCCGCAAGATTCCCGGTTTCGTGGTGCTGCCGATCTACGGCGGGCAAGGCTATGCGCCGCAGCTGACCGCATTGAAGCGCGGCGTGCATGTGGTGGTGGGAACGCCGGGCCGGGTCATCGACCATCTGGACCGCGGCACGCTGGACCTGTCCGAGCTGACCACGCTGGTGTTGGACGAAGCCGATGAAATGCTGCGCATGGGCTTCATCGACGACGTAGAAGCGGTACTGAAGAAGACCCCGCCCACGCGCCAGGTCGCGCTGTTCTCGGCGACCATGCCGCAGGTCATCCGTCGTATCGCCCAGACCTACCTGCACGCGCCGCAGGAAGTCACCATCACTTCCAAGACCACCACCGCGACCAATATCCGGCAGCGCTACTGGTTCGTCAGCGGCATGCACAAGCTGGATGCGTTGACCCGGATCCTGGAAGCCGAGCCCTACGAAGCCATGATCGTATTCGCCCGCACCAAGGCCGGCACCGAGGAACTGGCGCAGAAGCTGCAGGCGCGAGGACTGGCCGCCGCCGCGATCAACGGCGACATCCAGCAGCAGCAGCGCGAGCGCACCATCCAGCAGCTCAAGGACGGCAAGCTGGACATCCTGGTGGCCACCGACGTGGCCGCGCGCGGCCTGGACGTGGAGCGCATCAGCCATGTGCTGAACTACGACATTCCCTACGACACCGAAAGCTATGTGCACCGCATCGGCCGCACCGGCCGCGCTGGGCGCAGCGGCGATGCGATCCTGTTCGTCACCCCGCGCGAGAAGGGCATGCTGCGTTCGATCGAACGCGCCACCCGCCAGCCTATCGACGAGATGAAGCTGCCCAGCGTGGAAGCGGTGAACGACCGCCGCGTGGAGCGCTTCCTGGGCCGCATCACCGACACGTTGGCGACCGGCGAACCGGGCGAATACCGTTCGCTGGTGGAGCGCTACGAACAGGAAAACAACGTGCCCATGGTGGACATCGCCGCCGCGCTGGCGCGCCTGCTGCAGGGCGAGACGCCGCTGCTGCTGCGCCCGGACCGCACGCCCGCGCCGGCGGCGCAAGCCTACGAGCGCCATGAACGCAGCGAACGTCCCGCGCGTCCGCAACGCAGCGAACGTCCTGCGCATGGCGAACGCCCGGCTTACGGAGAGCGGCCTGCGCGCGAGGAGCGTTCCACTCCCCGCCGCGAGGAGTCCGCTCCATTCGAGCGTCCTGCACCGCGCAGCTTCGACAAGCCGGCGCGCGAGACTTCGCGCATCGAACGTCCCAGCTTCGACAAGCCGGTCGCCGAACGCCCGCGCATCGACAAGGGCGCGCCGCGCGAGAAGCCCGATGTGGGCATGGAATCGTTCCGCATCGAAGTAGGCCACGCGCATGGCGTGAAGCCGGCCAACATCGTCGGTGCCATCGCCAACGAGGCCGGCCTGGACAGCAAGTACATCGGCCGCATCGATATCCAGGACGACTACACCGTGCTGGATCTGCCCGAAGGCATGCCCAAGGAACTGCTGATGCACCTGAAGAAGGTATGGGTGTCCGGCCAGCAGCTCCGTATCCACAAGGTGGGCGAGGGCGATACCGGCGGCGATGCCGCGCCGCGCAAGTTCAAGCCCGCGGCGGCGCGCACCGGCAAGCCTTCCGGCTTCAAACCGGGCCCGCCGGGCAAGCTGCATCGCAAAGGGCCGCCCAAGCCGCGCGCCTGATCGGCTTGCGGTCGAGGGGGCCTCCCGAACAATTCGAATGTCATCCCGAGCATAGAGGGATCTGCTGTTTTGCAGCACGCTCAGGATGACAGGACGAAGGTTGCTCGGACCTCCCCGGGGTTTTGGCCGAAGCACGATTTTTACCGTTCGTCGGATCAAGCCGATCAAGGCTTGACCGTTTGCTTTCTTTATTTAAGATATTAGTTAAATAAGCATATTACTTATCTTGACTGAAGGAGTAGGGCCATGACGTTGCAACTGAGCTATCTGCTGTACCTGGGCATTTCCATCGCCATGACGATCTGGGTAGCGCGCACGCTGTCCAAGAACGGAGAAGTCTTCCTGGTGATGTGCTTCGGGCAGAACGAAGTGCTGGCCAAATCGACCAACCATCTGCTGGTGGTGGGGTTCTATCTCATCAACATAGGTTTCATCGCCCTGCGCCTGGACGGCTGGGATGCGCAGAAAGCCGTGGTGTCGATGATTCCCTACGTCGGCAGCAAGGTGGGTTTGTCGGTGCTGGTGCTGGGTGCGATGCACTTCTTCAACATGATGATGATCGCGCGTTATGGCCGCACGGTCGCCGCGTGGGCAGCCGACAACCGCGCTGCGCAGGCCGAGGCTCCGCTGGGCATTCCGCCGATTCCGCGTTCGTATCGTTGAGCGGGAAGATGTGTACCTCGACACGGTTGGCTCCTGTGCCGGTCTCGACCGGCCAGGAGTACGCACTTTCCCCGGAATTCGGCATAAGGCCGCTCCTGGCGGCGACTGCGGCTGCGGTTCTCATGGTGCCGATCCTCTTGTCCGCCATCGCATTGGCAGTCAGCGGATTGGAACGGGCGATTAGCGATGCGGGAATACTCATCCCGGTCGCGACGGTTTCGTTGTTGCATGTCTTGGTGATCGGCTTGCCGGCATTCGCTTTGCTCAGGCGCACCGGTCGCGCCAGTCCATTCTCAATGACGCTTGCCGGTTTCGCGGGCGCGCTTGTACCGCTGGGCGGTTTGCTGCTCTATCTGGAGGCGGGTTGGCCCCAGTCGGACGAATGGCTTCGAACTGTCGGGTTCATGGCAATATGGGGCGCATTTGGCGTAATCAGCGCGCTGGCGTTCTGGTACGCATGGGTATATTCCTGCAAGGCGTTTGGACCGGTCCGGCATGATCGAAAACTACAAGTGAAATGAGCACCGACAAGATCTTCGAAGCCCTGGCGTCCATGCCGAGGCGCCAGATACTGGCCTATCTCTCCGAGCAGGAATTGCCCGCGGGCGACATCGCCGCGCGCTTCGACATGAGTGCGCCCGCCATCTCGCGTCATCTGGCGGTGCTGGAGAACGCGGGCCTGATCGCCGGAGAGCGACGTGGCCAGTTCGTGATCTACAAGCTGATTCCCGACAGCCTGGTCAACACGCTCACCCAGTTCGCCTTCGAGATCTGCCCGGTGGCCGGCCCGATCAAGCGCGAAAGCAAGAAAGCGAAGAAAGCGGCGTCCTGACCGCCCTTCGCCCGCCGCGCTCCGGGATTTATCCCGGATAATGCCGCCATGACCACCACCCGCCTCAACAAACACATCGCCGAGACCGGCTTCTGCTCGCGCCGCGAAGCGGATCGCTTGATCGCGGACCGCCGCGTCACCGTCAACGGCATGCCCGCGGGCATGGGCGCGGTGGTGGGTGAGGGCGACGAGGTCAAGGTGGACGGACAGGAACTGCGCGCGCGCCAGAAAAAGGCCGGCGGCCGCAAGCATGTGTACATCATGTTGAACAAGCCGGTGGGCGTCACGTGCACCACCGAGCAGGCGGTGGAAGGCAACATCATCGATTTCATCGACCACCAGGAACGCATCTTTCCGATCGGCCGCCTGGACAAGGACTCCGAAGGCCTGATCCTGCTGACCAGCAACGGCGACATCGTCAACGAGATCCTGCGCGCCGAGAACAGGCACGAGAAGGAATACCACGTGGCGGTGAACAAGCCGGTCACCGACGAATTCCTGCGCGGCATGGCCCGCGGCGTGCGCGTGCACAACCAGACCACGCTGCCGTGCAAGACCGCCAAGCTGGCCAAGTTCGGTTTCCGCATCGTGCTGACCCAGGGCCTGAACCGGCAGATCCGCCTGATGTCGGCGGCGTTCGACTACCGGGTCAAGCAATTGCGCCGGGTGCGCATCGACAACCTCAAACTGGGCGCGTTGAAGCCCGGCCAGTGGCGCAATCTCACCGAGATGGAATTGCGGGGACTGCTGCCTCAGCGCACCGAGTGGTGAGCGGCGTTCATTCGACGATGCCTTTGGCCTCGGAGATGCCGATCACCTCGGGATGCCGGACGCGCTTGTTGCGGTCCAGCAGCGGATGCAGGAACACGGCCGCCAGGATGATCGCCACGCCCAGATAGAACAGCGGCGTGAGTTCGCGCTGTTCGCCCAGCAGCACGATGGCCAGGAGGATGGCGTAGACCGGCTCCAGGTTGGTGACCAGCTGCACGGCGTACGCGCTCAGATGGCGCAGAGCGACCAGCGACAGGGCGAAGGGCAGCAGCGTGCAGACCAGCGACAGCGTCAGCAGCAACAGGCTGTCGTGCAGGCTGGGAATCACCAGCAGGTCGCCGGCGAAGGCGGGAAACAGCATGGGCATCAGCGGCGCCAGCAAGGTCAGCAGCAGCGTGCCCGCGCCCAGCTCCACGCCGGTGACGGTCAAAGGATCGCCTCCGTCGACCATGTGCTTGTTGAGCGAACCGAAGACCGCGACCAGCAATGCGGACAACGCTCCCACGGCGATGCCCATGCGCATGCCATCGGGTACGCCGCCGACCACCAGCGCCACGCCGGGCAACACGGCCAGGCCGAAGGCGAGTTCCCGCACGGAAAACGGCCTGCGTGTCAGCCAGGGCTCGATCACCGAGGTGAAGGCGGGCGCCAGGGCGATGCAGGTCGCTGCCACCGAAGCATTGGCCAGCTTCACGGCGCCGTAGAAGGTCAGCCAGTGCAGCGCCACCAACGCGCCGATGCCGGAATACGCCAGCAGAGTGCGCAGCGGCATGGCCCGGAGTCCGCGCCATACCGTCGGCAACACGGCCAGCGCGACCACCACCACCAGCATCCGCCACCACACCAGCGGCAACGCGGGCAGGGTGATCAGCTTTCCCAGGATGGCGGTGAAGCCCCATAGCAGCACGCAGAAGTGGATTTGCAGCTGGGCTTTGGCGACAGGCGATAGAGGCATGCGACTATTGTCGCCGATGCCGGCGTGCGCTGGCGATACGATTTCACGGATGCGGCCATGAGCGAGTCCTTCACCAGCTACCTGCGGGACCTGTTTTCCGAATTGGGACCTGTAGTGCTGCGCAAGATGTTCGGCGGACAGGGTCTGTACCACGATGGGCTGATCATCGGGCTGGTGATCGGCGAGGAGCTTTTTCTCAAGACCGATGCAGCCACCGTGGGCGCCTTCGAGCAAGCGGGCGGGCATCCTTTCGTGTATCGGGGCAAGGGCAAGCCGGTGACGATGAGCTACTGGCTGCCGCCCGCCGAGGCGATGGAGTCTGCGCAGGCGATGCGCCCCTGGGCGAAGCTGGCTTATGAGGCGGCGGTGCGGAAGAATTCCGAAAAGAATCCTGTGAAGAAGGCCAAGAAGAAAGTTGAGAAGGGGACTGAAAAGAAGCCAAGTAAATAGCTAACTCGTTTTTTCTTTTTTGTCGGGTCCCGGAAGAAGTTCAACCAGGCCCACGAAAACTCCAAGAAATACCAGACTCCGTTCGTGGTGAGCCTGTCGAACCACGATTTTCGCAATAAAGCGACGTATCGCAAGCGCAGGCTTGTGGCAAAGGGCGTGGTTCGACAGGCTCACCACGAACGGATTAAGGAAAATCCGAACGAGGCGAATGCCGTCCCGAACGTAGCGAGGGATCTGCTGTTCTGCAGGGGGAAACAGATCCCTCGCTACGCTCGAGATGACAGGGCAGGATTTGTCCGGAGGTTCTTAATTTCCGTTGCCGCCAATGGCGATTGCGCCCAGGCGTTCGAGCAAAGCCATCGCGGCGGCGGGATTCCGCTCCTTGGCGCTGCTGATGAAATAGAGGAAGACCTCGCGCGGGCGCTTCGCCGCGACGGCGGTTTCCATATGCGGAAGATCCGTCGGGTCGTCGCCTTGCGACCAGCGCATGGCGCGTTCGGCCCATTGGTCGAGCGCGGCGCCCGGATAGCCGGTCACGATTCCGGCTTGCGAACGCATCAGCCGGGCATAGACGAAATCGGCGGTAAGATCGGCGAAGGAAGGGTGCTCTTCCGAGTCGGTGAATACCGTCGCCAGGCCGTGTCCGCGCGCCAGCGCCAGATAATCCTTGTCCACGAACGCCGGATCGCGCACATCCAGCACATGCCGAAGTTTGCGCCCGGAATATTCGGCAGGCAGCAATCCGACGAAGGCCTTGAACTCTTCGGCATCGATGCGTTTGCCCTTGTCGAACTGCCAGACCAGCGGCCCCAGCTTGTCGCCGAGTTCGACGATCCCGCCTATGAAATCCTCGATCTGATGGCCGGTCTTGGACAGCGCCTTCGATTCCATGATCCGCTGCGGCGCTTTGGCGGAGAAAACGAAACCCTCCGGCGTTTCATCGCGCCATTTGGCGTAGGTGACAGGCTTTTGGACGCCGTAATAGGTGCCGTTGACCTCGATGGAATTCAGCTGCCTGCTGGCGTATTCCAGCTCGCGCCGCTGCACCAGTCCCGCCGGATAGAACATGCCGCCGCGCCACGGCGCGTAAGTCCAGCCGCCGATGCCGACGCGGATGCGCGACGGCATCGGCGGCGGGGAAGAAAAAAGATCGGCCGTGGGTTTGTCTTTGCTTGGGCTCATTCTGCCTTCCAGGGATCGTAACTGCCGAACCACCAGAGATGTCCTTCCGGGTCGCGGCAAGAATAACCGCGTCCGCCGTAAGCCTGGTCGGCGATCTCCATGACGATGGCTGCGCCAGCAGCCTTGGCCTGCGCGTAGTGCGCATCGGCGTCGGTAACGATCACGCAAGGGCTCTGGGTTTCGCGCAGGCCGATGTCTTGCGGCTGCACGATCTGCTTTCCCCATTCGCTGACGTTGTCGGCCGACCCCAGCATGATCATGCCGTTGCCGAAGGTCAGCTGCGCATGATGCACGGTGTCGCCGTCGGCGTAGACCGCGTTCTTACTGAAGCCGAAGGCCTTGCACAGCCAGTCGATGGCGGCATGCGCATCGCGGTAGCGCAGGCAAGGGATGATGGTGCTGGTGGTATCGGCGGCGAGTGGCATCGGATTTCTTCCTGGTTCTGGTGTGCGGGCATGCTGGGGTCATCCGGCGGCGCGGGTCTTGTAGATTTCCGCGGTCATGGCAAAGCGATATGGTTGCTCCACGGGCCGCGCTGGCGGCTATAGGCGGCAGGGCTGAGCCCCGAGAATTCGCGGAATTCGTGGCCCATATGGGCTTGGTCGTGATAGCCGCAATCCAGCGACAGGCCGGCCCAGTCGATGCGTTCGCGGTTTTCGGTCGCCGCGACGACTTGATGGAAACGCCTGAGGCGCAGATAGCGCTTGGGAGTGATGCCGACCTGCTGGCGGAAGCGTTCTCCCAGTTGGCGCGGCGACCAGCCGAGGCTGCGCGCGGCGGCGGTCAACGCGCCGATGCGCGGGTCCGAATCCAGAACGGCCAGCACATGCAGAATGGGATGGTTCGGTGCGGCCGGCGCCGAGCGTTTCTCCAGCCATCGCACGAGCAACGCCAATCGGTTGTGCGGGCCATCGGCTTCCAGCAACCGCTCGCGTAGCAGTGGGACGTCGTTGCCGGCGAGGTCCTGCAGATCGACGCTGTCGTTGGCCAGCCGGTCCATCCTTTCGCGGAAGAACATCGCCGCGCCGCCGGGGCGGAACACCACGCCCATGACCGCCACTTGCTCTTCGCTGTCGATGATGCTGCTGCGGGTGCGGGGACCGTCGAGCGTCGATCCGCTGAAGCGGGTGCAACGGCACAGTTCGTCGTAGACGCGGGTCTGGTCCTCGGCCAGGTTGATGATGAGCCCGGCGTTGGCGACCGGCAGTACCCGTTCCAGGCGATGCGATTGGAACGCAGCTTCCCAGTCCCAGATCGTTTCGACCAGGAGGTTGAGCGGCGCTTGCGGGACCAGCGACAGGAATTGCACGGGTTTCCCCCTTGGTTTCGGCAGGATAGTCCAGGACACCGGCCGTCGCCATCCTGAGTGATCCGCGTCGCAGAGCTTGCGATCCCGCATGCGGGATCGGGAAAAAAGCGGAGCCCTTCACATTGTTTTTAGCCGCGCGCATCTACATCTAGGCCGCACCCCCCACAAAACCCACGGAAAATACGATGCTGAGAACAGGATGGCTGTTCCTGGCCGCGCTCGCCTGCGGCAACGCGCTGGCCGCCGACGCAGAGACATGCGAGAAACGCACCGACTTGCCGCCCACGGTCAATTTCCGTATCGACAACGACCTGTTCGGCAAGCAGGACCAGGGCTACAGCAATGGCGTGCAACTGACCCTGGTATCGCCCAATCTGGTCGACTACACCGACGACCCCTGCCTGCCGCGTCTGGCGCGTTGGGTGAATCGCCACCTGGATGCGCTGACGCCGGAAGGTTTCGAGCAGCAGAACATGGTGGTCACCTTCGCTCACGGCATTTTCACCCCGACCGATTACACCCGCAGCGACCTGATCGTGGAGGACCGGCCCTATGCCGCGGCCTTTCTGATCGGCCTGGGCTACAACGCCCGCAATGGCGACCATCTGCGCACCACCCAGCTGCAGTTCGGCATCGTGGGCCCTTCCGCACTGGGCGAACAGGTGCAGAACGAAGTACACCGCATCCTCGGCGATCCGCGCTTCGAAGGTTGGGACAATCAGCTCCGCGATGAGCCGGTGGTCCGCCTGGTGCACGAGCGCATGCGCCGTTTCTCGCCCGACAACGGCATCTGGGGCTGGGACGCCATCACCCACTATGGCGGCAGTCTGGGCAATCTGGCCACCTACGCCAACGCGGGCGCGGAGCTGCGCTTCGGACGCCACCTGCCCGACGATTTCGGCAGCACGCCGCTGCGTCCGGCCGGCGAAAACACCGCGCCTACGCCCAGCCGGCAGGTCGGCGGTCCGTTCGGCATCCACATGTTCCTGACCTTCGATGCGCGCTGGGTACTGCGCGACATCACTTTGGACGGCAACACGTTCAAGCACAGCCACAGCGTGGACAAGAAGGCGCTGGTGGGCGAGGTGGGTTACGGCTTCGCCCTCACCAAGGGACGATGGAAGTTCGCGCTGGCCCGCTACAACCGCAGCCGCGAATTCGAGGGACAGGTGGAGGCGCCGGTATTCGGCAGTTTCACCATCAGCCGGGCGTTCTAGAATGCGTTGAACCCGCTTCCGGAGCCGTCATGAACTGGACTACGCCCGATCTGTGCGACGACCATCCCGACGTCGCTGTCGCCGATCCTGCCTTCCGCGACTACGGCGGCAACCGGGCATTCTGCGGACGCATCGTCACCATCGATTGCTTCGAGGACAACTCGCGGGTGCGCGACCTGGTCGCCACCGATGGGCGCGGCAAGGTGCTGGTGGTGCAGGGCGGCGGTTCGCTGCGGCGCTCGCTGCTGGGCGACATGCTGGCGGAAAGGGCCGTGGCCAACGGCTGGAGCGGTTTGCTCATCAACGGCTGCGTGCGCGACGTGGAGGCGCTGGCGAAACTGCCGCTGGGCGTGAAGGCGCTGGCCGCCTGTCCGGTCAAGACCGAGAAGCTGGGGGCAGGCGAGGTGGATGTGGCGGTGGCCTTCGCCGGCATCGCGTTCTTGCCGGGGCGATGGTTGTACGCCGATGGCAACGGCGTGATCGTGGCGGAAAGGGATTTGCTCTCGTAGGAGCTGCGTAAGCTGCGGCCGGATATTCGGTATTGCGCATGCTTTTGCAAGCCTGGCGGTCCATGGGTCGCAGCTTACGCAGCTCCTACGTGATAATGCGCGCATGATCTTCCGCTGGTTCGAATCGCTGATCGATGTGTTCGGGAAACCGGACCTGCGCATGCCGCCGCGCGGGGTGTGGCGCTTCTACGCGCATTACCTGCGCCAGGCGTGGCCGGTGCTGGGGGTGATGTGCGCGCTGGGCTTCGTGGTGGCGCTGGTGGAAGTGGCGCTGTTCGATTTCCTCGGCCGGCTGGTGGATCTGACCAAGGACGTGCCCGCGCCCGATTTCTTCGCGCGCCACGGGCGCGAGCTGCTGTTCATGGCGTTCGTCGCGCTGATCGCCCGGCCCGTGCTGATCGGCTTGAGCGATCTGCTGATGCACCAGGCGGTCACGCCGGGCCTGACCGCGCGCATCCGCTGGCAGCAGCACCAGTACGTGGTGCGGCAAAGCCTTTCGTTTTTCCAGAACGACTACGCCGGCCGCATCGCCAACCGCATCATGCAGACGGGCGCATCGCTGCGCGAATCGGCGGTGCAGATCGTCGATGCGCTGTGGTACGTCAGCGTCTACACCGGCAGCGCGCTGGTCCTGTTCGCGCAGGCGGACTGGCGGTTGACCTTGCCGCTGATCGTCTGGGTGTTCCTGTATATCGGCGCGCTGGCGTTCTTCGTGCCGCGGGTGAAGGAGCGTTCGTGGAAGGCCTCGGAAGCGCGCTCGCAGCTGATGGGCCGCATCGTCGACGGCTACACGAACATCTCCACGCTGAAACTGTTCGCGCACACGCGCCAGGAAGACGCCTACGTGGCCGAGGCCGTGCAGGAAAACGTGGCCAAGGTGCGCACCATGACCCGCATGACCACCGGCATGGACGTGACGTTGACAGTGCTCAACGGACTGCTGGTGGTCATCACTGCTGGCCTGGGGCTGTGGTTGTGGCAGAAGGGTCTGATCACGGTGGGCGACATCGCGCTTTCCACCGGTCTGGTGATCCGCATCGAGAACATGTCCGGCTGGATCATGTGGGTGGTGAACGGCATCTTCGAGGACATCGGCACGGTGCAGGACGGCATGGAGACCGTGGCCAAGCCCAATGCGGTCATGGACTCGCCCGAGGCGGGCAAGCTGGCGATCACGCGCGGCGAGGTGGAATTCCAGGACATCCACTTCCATTACGGCAAGCGGGGCGGCGTGATCGCCGGCCTTAACCTGCACGTACGGCCGAGCGAGAAGATCGGCTTGGTCGGTCCCTCGGGCGCGGGAAAATCGACCCTGGTGAACGTGCTGCTGCGCCTGTACGACCTGGAGTCTGGGCGCATCCTCATCGATGGGCAGGACATCGCCACGGTCAGCCAGGAAAGCCTGCGCGGGCAGATCGGCGTGGTAACGCAGGACACTTCGCTGCTGCATCGTTCCATCCGCGAGAATCTGCTGTACGGACGCCCCGGCGCGAGCGAGGAAGAGATGATCGCCGCGGTGCGCAGCGCGCGCGCCGATGGCTTCATCGCCGATCTGGTGGATGGGGAAGGACGCCGCGGCTACGACGCGCAGGTGGGCGAGCGCGGAGTGAAGCTTTCCGGCGGCCAGCGCCAGCGCATCGCCATCGCGCGCGTGCTGCTGAAGGACGCGCCGATACTGGTGCTGGACGAGGCGACTTCCGCGCTGGATTCGGAAGTGGAAGCGGCCATCCAGGACAGCCTGGATACGCTGATGGAAGGCAAGACGGTGATCGCCATCGCCCACCGCCTGTCCACCATCGCGCGCATGGACCGGCTGGTGGTGATGGATCGTGGCGAAGTGGTGGAAACCGGCACGCACGCCGAGTTGATAGCGCGCGAAGGGTTGTATGCGCGGCTGTGGCAGCGGCAGACCGGCGGTTTTGTAGCGGCCGACGACCCTTTGTAGGAGCGGGCCCTGCCCGCGACGCTCTTGACCTGTGTTTGTAGAGCCGAGCTTGCTCGGCTGCTCCTCACAATCCAGGATCAGAAGCAGCCGAGCAAGCTCGGCTCTACAAGGCGAAAAGCGTCGCGGGCAGGGCCCGCTCCTACGGTCCGGACTGGTTACTGGATGGGCTGATCCAGCATCAGCTCGCGCGCGAAGCGCACCGGCGGCGCGCCATACGACAGGATCTGGTCGTTGTAGGCCTTCAGGTTGAACTTGTCGCCCAGCTTGGCTTCCATGGCCTTGCGCGTGTCGAAGTGCTCCTGTACGCCGACGAAGTAAGTGGGCAATTGTGCCGAGGTCAGCTGCACGCGTTTCCACTTCCCATCGGCCTCGCGCTCCTGCTGGAAGGTCTGGCGCACCATCAGGTCCATGGCCTGTTCCTTGGTCCAGTTATCCACATGCACGCCCTGGTCCAGGATCGCGTTGGAGATCGCGCGCAGGTAGAACTTCAGCTGCACCAGGTGGAACAGCGGATCGTTATCCATGTAACCGGCGTCGGTCATCATCTTCTCGGTGTACACCGCCCAGCCCTCGGCGAACATGCCCGAACGCAGCACGCCGCGCAGGGTCGAGGGGAACTTGGCCGAATGCCAGCCTTCCAGGTAGTGGCCTGGCGTGCCTTCGTGGATGCTGAGCAGGTGGATCATGCGGTTGTTGTATTCGCGCAGGAACGAATCGACCTGCTTGGCGTCCCATTCGTCGGGAATAGGCGATACCGCATAAAAGGTATCCAGGCCTTTGTCCAACGGACCGGGAGAGTCGCAGTAAGCCACGGACACGCCGCGCTGGAATTCCGGCATCAGGATGATCTTGACCGGGGCATCGGGCAGGGTGACCAGATCCTTCTCGCGGACGAAGTCGGTGGCCGATTTCAGCGCGGCCTCAGCGGCTTCCACCACCTTGTCGCGTGCAGGCTTGTCGGCGTAGGCCAGTTCCAGCGCCGTCTCGATCGCCTTCTGCTGCTGATCGTCGCTGGGCGCATCCGGCATCTCCGGCGCGCCGGCCTTGTCCTTCAACACGGTGCGGGCGATGCCGTACATCTCTTCGCGTACGCGCTTGAGTTCGCCTTCGGCGCGCTGCTTGATATCGGCGCGCGACAGCGAGGACAGCAGCGCGAACTGCAACTTCTGGTCGTACAGCTTGGCGCCGATGCGGAAATCGCCCTTGGCGTTCGGCACCAGGGTCTTGTCCAGCCATTGCTGATGTTCGGCGATGGCCTTTTCGAGAGTGGCGGTGGCCTTCTCGGCACGCACGCGATCGGCTTCGGGCAGTTCCTTCAGGTGCGGAGTGATGAACGTCCCAACGATGCTCAGTACGCCCTTGTTCTGCTTGGCCACGGTTTCGGCATGGATCTTCGGAACGCGCGCCGGATCCAGGTTCTCGCGCGCCTGCGCCAGCAGGGCCGGGATCTTCTCCATGCGGGCCGTGGCCGAACGGATGCGGTCGGGCAACGGAGCGAACTCGCGCGCCATCAGGTTGTAGACGGCGCCGCCGGTCAGGCCGCTGTACACCTGCGGATCCCAGGCCCAGCTCTGCAGGGTCTCGGTGCCCCAGATGTCGTACTGCAACTGGTTGCGCAGGATCGCGGCGTCGACCTGGTTTTCGCGCGAGAGCTTGCTGGCGTCCAGCGCATCCAGTTCGGCCAGGATCTTCTTGCCGAAGTCCAGGCTCTTCTGGCGGCCGGCGGCGCTCAGATCGTCCAGCTCGCTGTCGTATTTGTGTTCGCCGATCTGGGTAGCGGAAACCGGCGACAGCTGGAACCAGCCATCCAGCGCACGCTTGGACAGGTCGGCGAACTTCGCATCGGCTTCGGCGGTGTCGGCCGCGACGGTGGCCGTTCCGGTCGCTGCCGGGGCGGCGGCGGGCGCTTCGGCTTTCTGGCAGGCGGCGAGGGAGGAGAGCAGGGCGAGGGCGAGCAGGCTGTGGCGCATCATTCCTATGGTTCCCGTTGCAGTGCGGCATCGCACGAAGACCAAAAGCATAGGCAATCCCGCCAGCCAATGCATGTGCCCATGGCTTATGCTCGCCTCCACACCAGCGAGGGGAAGACGCCCATGAAACACTCCGGAAGCTGCCATTGCGGCAAAGTCGCCTTCGAGGTCGAAGGCGACATCCACGAAGTCACCGACTGCAACTGCTCCCTATGCCGGCGCCGCGGCGGATTGCTGTGGTTCGGCCCGCGCGAGGCGCTGACGCTGAAGACGCCCGAATCCGATCTGTCCACCTATACCTTCAACAAGCACCACATCCAGCATCGCTTCTGCGCGGCCTGCGGCGTTGCCCTGTTCGGTGAAGCCGACAATCCCAAGACCGGCGCGAAGATGCTCGCGGTCAATGTGCGCTGCCTGCCGGATGTGGACCTCAAGACGCTCAAGGTGAACGAATTCGATGGCGCCAGCCTGTGAGTACCGGGCGCGTCGATCAGGGCCGGCGGCTGCCGCGCGCGCTGCTCGGTTTCGCATTGCTGTTGCCGTTGTCGGCCTGGGCCGAGGACGCCTGTCCGCCTGAGGGCACCGATGCCGGTTCGCTGCAGCTGTTGAAGCAGCAGGATTTCAAGGTCGAGGACGCGGCCACGCGCAACACGCTTGCGATAAGGTTGCTCGGCTGCCTGTCCAGTCCGGACCCGGCGCTGCGCGACGGCATCGCCTACGAGGCGCTCACCGCATGGCTGCGCGGCAATGCGCTGGAAGCCGGCACCCGCGCGCGATTGCGCGACGACCTTTACGCGATGTTGCAGGCCCCCGATACGGAAGGCTTCGCACGGCCCTTCGCGGCGCTGGTGCTCTCCGAAGTCGCACGCACCGACCGGATCGCCCCGTGGATGACGCCCGGCGAGCGCGTGGCCATGGTGGATCAGGCCGTAGGCTATCTGCGTTCGGTGCAGGACTATCGCGGATTCGACAATGCGCAGGGCTGGCGCCATGGCGTGGCGCACGGCAGCGACTGGTTGATGCAACTGGCGCTCAACCCCGCATTGGAACGCGCGCAACTGGAAAGCATGCTGGCCGCGATCGCCACCCAGGCCGTGCCGGAAAGCGCGCACGCCTACGTGTTCGGCGAACCGGGCCGGCTCGCACGGCCGGTGCTCTACATCGCCAAGCGCGGCGTGCTGGCCGACGCCGACTGGTCGGCCTGGTTCCTGGGCTTGCCGGCACGCATCGGCGAACGCGAAAAAGCCTATTCCGACACCGCCTGGCTGGCGCGGCGCCACGATCTGCTCGCGTTCCTGACCAGCGTGTATCTGGAGGCCGACCAGTCGGCCGATGCGCCGATCAAGGCGCTCAAAGGGCCCGTGGTGCTGGCCCTTAAAACCATTCCCTGATCACCCGCGCTTTTCTTGTAGAGCCGAGCAAGCTCGGCTCTACAAGGGCTGCCTGCAGCATCATCTTCCCAGCAACTCTGCAGGAATCGCGGGCATCGGCGTGCGTTCGTCCAACGCCTCCTGTTTCATCCAATCGATGAAGAGCGCGGCGGCGGGATTGAGTGGGCGGTGGGTGGGGTAGACCGCGTAGTAGGCGAAGCGCGCTTTCAGCGCCGGGCCGGGCAGGCGGATCAGTTCGTAGCGTTGCAGGTAGGGCATGACGATCTGCTTGCGCGCCAACGCCGCGCCGATGCCGTACACCGCTGCGCGCATGGCGTCGGTGCTGTCGCTGAAGATGTGCATGGGCGGCAGGTTGAGTCCGCGCACGCCAGCGGCACGGAACCAGTCGCGCCAGCCTTGCAGGGCCATGTCGCTCACCAGCGGTAGTGTGGCGATCTGGCGCGGTTCGCTGACCTTGTCGACATCCGCCAGCGCTGGCGAGGCCACGGGGAATAGTTCGTCGTCCATCAAGTGGTGCGAAGTCAGGCCCGCCCATTGCCCGGCACCGTGGCGGATGGCCAGGTCGGGACCGTCGTCGTCGAAACGGGTCAAGGCGATGTTGGCGTCGATATTGATGCGGATGTTGGGGTGTGCGGCGCAGAAGCGCGGCAGGCGCGGCAGCAGCCAGCAATAAGTCAGCGAATGCAGGGTGGAAATACGTAGCGAGGTGATGCTGCCGCTGTGGTGCAGGTTGGCGGCGACGGCAGCGATATCGGTCATTGCTGCGGTGGCGGCATCGGCCAGCTGGCGGCCTTCCGGGGTCAAAGTCACCCCGCGGGCATTGCGCTGGAACAGCACCACGCCGAGGTTGGCTTCGAGCTTGCGCACATGGTGGCTGACGGCGCTGGCGGTCAGGTGCAGCTCCTCGGCGGCATGGGCGAAATTCTGGTGGCGCGCGGCGGCGGCGAAGACGCCAAGGGCGGGCAGCAGGGCGGGGCGCAGGTTCATGCGGGCTATTCCTGAGACACAAGCCAGATTTGTGGCTGGCCCGGATAGTACGCGCTTGTGGGCCTGTGCGGTTCAAGGAAAATAGCCAACAGACACAAAGCGGGAGTGGTGCGATGTCGGCGAATGATGCAGCGGTAGCGGTCGTGCAGGAGCCCATAGCAGCCGCGCGCGACTGGCGGACCCCGCTGGAATTGCTGCTGCTGGGCGCCATCTGGGGCGGCTCGTTCCTGTTCATGCGGGTGGCGGCCAAGCCGTTCGGCGCGTTCGCGCTGGTGGATATCCGCCTGGCCCTGGGGGCGCTGGTGATGCTGCCCTTCCTGTGGCGCGACCGTGCCGCTTTCAGTCGTGGAATCTGGCCGAAGCTGGCGCTGATCGGCTTGATCAATTCGGCCATCCCCTTTTTGCTGTTCGCCTGGGCCGCGCAGCGGTCGCCAGCGGCGATCGGCGCCATCTGCAATGCGATGACCGTACTGTTCGCCGCCCTGGTGGCTTTCCTGTTCTTCGGCGAAAAGATCGGCATGCGCCGCGCGCTGGCGCTGCTGGTGGGTTTCGCCGGCGTGGTGTTGCTGGCCACCAGCAAGGTGGCCGGCTTGAGCGTGGGCTGGGCCGTGGTGGCCGGCGCCAGCGCGGCGCTGCTGTACGGCGTGGGCTTGAATCTGGTGCGCCGGCACATGGCGCACCTGCCGCCGGCGGCGTCTGCGGGCAGTACCTTGGGTTGCTCGGCCTTGTTGCTGGCGCCGTTCGCGGCCACCCACTGGCCGACGGAACCCGTTTCAGCAGCGGCCTGGTTCAGCGCGATCGCTCTGGGCGTGCTCTGCACCGGCTTGGCTTTCCTGATGTATTACCGCCTGATCCAGCGCATCGGTCCCACCCGCACGGCGGTGGTGACCTATCTGGTGCCGCTGTTCGGCGCCGCGTTCGCCTGGCTGTTCCTGGATGAACCGGTGACGCCGACGATGATCGCCGCCGGTCTGTTGATCCTGGGCAGCGTAGCCGTCAGCCAGCGTGCGGTGCCCAGGAAATGAGCGCTGTCGCGACGGCGCAGAAACGGGTGGTGTTCGATTTCGAGATCGATTTCAGCAATGGCGGCGGATTGCAGGGGCAGCAATTCCGGCTGGATATCGACGGCGACGATATTTCCGATGCCGAGCTGGCCGATTACATCGTCGACGACATGCGCCTGCTGATGGTGGGCGCGGTGCGTATCCGCAACAAGCGGATCATCGAGGAAGCGCACAAGCGCACCGGATAATTGAAGGACCGTCATCCCGGCGAATGCCGGGACCCGAATATCCGACAACGTCGAGTTGGGTCCCGGCATTCGCCGGGATGAAGGCGCTTATGTGCGCTGTCCCACTTGGCGGCTATTTCTTGACGCGCACCGGCAACGGCACATTGCACAGATCGATATGCCCGGCCGGACGCTTGTAGAAATCGTCGCGCCGGTTGCGGCGGGCTTCGGTGGCTTCCACGAAGGTCTTGCTGTCGGTGCGCAGCAACTGCAGCGGCATGCGTTCGGCTTCCGGCAACTCGCTGGCCAGCTTGATCGACTTGATGGTGGTGCGCAGTTCGGGTTTCTCGTAGAAACCCATCGGCGCCGGTCCGCGCGGAATGACGCTCAGCAGCTCCATTCCCTGCACTACGCGGCCCACCACGGTGATGTTGTCGTCCAACTGGCGCGGCGACTGGCCGTCCACGACGTAGAGTTCCGCGCCGATACTGCTGTCCGCTTCGTTGTTGCGTCCTGCACCCAGGGTGCCATAGCAATGCGCCAGCCAGGTCTGGCCGGTCTTGGGGTCGCGTCCGACCGGGAAGCCATCGACGAAGCCGACCTGCGGCGCCCAGCCGTCGGGGTCGGGCAGCCGGTCGAACTTCAGACCCGCGGAGGCGCGATGGAATTCGGCCGGCAACTTTTTCTTCGCCGTTCCCAGCGGGCGCGCTTTGGCCGGGTCGTCTCCGTCCGGATCGCCGAACTGCACCACGAAGTTGTCCTGCGAGCGGTAGATGCTCAGCCCGTCCCAGAAATGTTCGCGAGCCAGCGTGCGGATGTTGGCCACATGCTCGGGCGCGAACTGCGGCGCCAGTTCGATGATCACGCGGCCGGTTTCCAGTTCGAGATACAGGGTGTTGGCCGGATCCAGGGTACGCCAGGCATCGGCAGGCGCGGCATCGACGATTTCCTGCGCGCTCCTGTACTTGGGCGGCTCGGCTTTGGATTGTTCGGCGGCAGCCAGCGGCGAAGAAACCAGGGCGATGGCGCAGGCGAGCAGGGCAGGACGCAGGGTCATGGAGATAGCCGGAAGGTAGGTGAACCCGATTCTCGCCGGACTCGGAGCCCATGACCAAGCGCCCGGTGACTAATGGCACATTCGCTATACCTAACTCAACACTAGTATTCCCTCCAACCTAGCGGCCTTGCCGAAAGGGGAGACCATGAACGATCCCGAAGTCCACCTGAAGAAGTTCCAGAAGGAGCTCAGCGCCGGCACTGTTTCGCTGGCCCTGCTGGCGGTGCTGTCGAAAGCGGAGGAGCCGATGTACGGCTATCTGATCGCCAAGCAGCTGGAGCGCGTGGGGGAAGGCGTGCTCAGCGGCAAGCAGAGCGCGCTGTATCCGGTCCTGCGCAACCTGGAGGGCGCAGGATTGCTCGACAGCTTCGTCGAGCCTTCCATGTCCGGTCCGCCGCGCCGTTATTACCGCATCACCGAAGCAGGGCGGCTCACCCTGCGCGAATGGATTGGCGCCTGGCGCGCCACCCGCGACTCCGTAGATTCCGTCCTGTTGGGGATACTCGAATGAACGCCACCATGCCTCCCGAAAGCCGTCTGCCCACCACGATTCCCGAATACCTGGAGCAGTTGCGCGCCGCGTTGCGCGGAGCGGATCCGGCCATGGTCCAGGATGCGCTCTACGACGCGGAAGAATATCTGCGTTCCGAACTCGCCGAACAAAGCGGCAAGAGCGAAGCCGAGGTCATCGCTTCGGTCGCCGGCAGTTACGGCGCGCCGGAGGAAGTCGCCGACATCTATCGCGACACCGAGGTGACGGTCAATCGCGCATTGCGCCAGCCGGCCCCGCAGAAACGCAAGTCGGCCATCGGCAAGTTCTTCGGCGTCATCGCCGACCCGCGCACCTACGGCGCGCTGTTCTACATGCTGCTTTCGCTGGCCACCGGCATCGTCTATTTCACCGTGGTCACCACCGGCGCGAGCCTGTCGGTCGGCTTGCTGATCCTGATCATCGGCATCCCGCTGCTGGTGCTGTTCCTGGGTCTGATCAGGGTGCTGTCGCTGGTGGAAGGACGCATCGTGGAAGTGCTGCTTGGCGAACGCATGCCGCGCAGGCCTCTGTACACGCAGCGCGGCAAGGGCTGGCTGGAACGCATCAAGGAGATGTTCACCGACGGCCGCACCTGGACGGCGATGCTGTACTTCCTGCTGATGATGCCGCTGGGCACGGCCTACTTCACGGTGGCGGTGACCTTGCTGACCGTGTCGCTGGCCTTCATCGCCGCGCCGATAGCGTATTTGTTCGCAGTTGAAAACTATGCCTTCACTATCGACAGTTACAGCGTGATACCCGATGCGCCTTGGCTGTTGCCGCTGATCTGCCTGGCCGGCGTGCTGCTGCTGTTCGCCACGCTGCACCTGGCGCGCGGCATCGGCAAGCTGCACGGGCTGCTGGCCAAGCATCTGCTGGTGCGCAATCCGGTGGTGTGATGTTGAAGCCCCTCTCCCCTCGGGAGAGGGGTTGGGGTGAGGGTACGGCGGAATCGGTGCTGTACAAACATCATGGACTCCGCCGTACCCCCACACCCCAAGGGTGCTTGCTACGCGGCGTCCGCCCTATGGGCACCTTCTCCCGAGAGGAGAAGGTATCTAGCCTGCGTACTTGGCGATGAAGTCCCGCACGTCCGGATAAACCACTTCGCGCCAGCGGCGGCCGCTGAAGATGCCGTAGTGGCCGGCGCCTTTCACCGTTATGTGCTGGTGCTTGGCTTTCGGAATGCCGGTGCACAGGTCGTGCGCCGCAGCGGTCTGGCCCAGGCCGGAAATATCGTCCAGCTCGCCTTCGATGCTCAGCAGCGCGGTCCTCTTGATCGCCGCCGGATTCACCAGCTCGCCCTTGACCTTCCACTTGCCGCGCGGCAGCAGGAATTCCTGGAACACGGTGCGGATCGTATCCAGGTAGTACTCGGCCGGCATGTCCAGCACCGCGTTGTATTCGTCGTAGAACTTGCGGTGCGCATCGGCATCGTCCAGGTCGCCCTTGACCAGATCGGTGTAGAAATCCCAGTGCGACATGAAATGCCGGCTGGGGTTCATGGCGATGAAGCCGGCGTGCTGCAGAAAGCCCGGATATACCGGGCGCCCGCGGCCGGGATAAGCCGGAGGCACGGTATGGATGACGTTGTTGCGGAACCAGGACAGCGGATTCTTGGTGGCCAGATCGTTGACCTGGGTCGGGCTGTGGCGCGCATCGATGGGCCCGCCCATCATCACCAGCGAGCGCGGCGTGGCTTCGCCGCGCGCGGCCATCAGCGATACCGCCGCCAGCACCGGCACGGTGGGCTGGCAAACGCTGATGACGTGCAGGTTTTCTGCGCCGATGTGGCGGATGAAATCCTCTATGGTGGCCACGTAATCGTCCAGGCCGAATTCGCCTTCCTCGGTCGGCACCAGACGCGCGTCGATCCATTCGGTCACGTAGACCTTGTGGTCCTGCAGCAGCGTGCGCACGGTGTCGCGCAGCAAGGTGGCGTGATGGCCGGACAAGGGTGCGACCACCAGTACGGCCGGTTCCTTCTTCATGGCCGCGATGCTTTCCACTTCATCGGTGTAGCGCTTGAAGCGGAGCAGGCGGCAGAACGGGGTGGCGATGATTTCCTGTTCCACCACCGGCACCTTGGCGCCGTTGACCGTTACTTGGTGGATGTCCCACGGCGGCTTTTCGTAGTCCTTGCCCAGGCGATGCACCAGCTCGTTGCCGGCGGCGACACGGTCGGCGCCGGGCAGGGTGGAGAGCCAGCTGTTGGGATCGGAGAAGAGCTTGACGTTGGCCTCGGCCTGATGGATCCAGGGAGCCATCAGGTTGCGGCTCAGTTCGTGCCATTGGTAGAGCATCATCGGGTGCGGAGTCCGGCGGGTAGCGGGTTGCTGCGTCGCAGCATACCGCAAAACAGCGGCTCTACTCCTGCCTCGCCCGTACAGCAGGCAGGGGAGGCTGGGAGGGGCGATCTTAGCGGGATGTCCGATGAATCCCTGTTCAGCCTGTCCTTGCTTCTCAACGGGGCTAAATGCCCCTTTCCAGTGCCGCGGCTTCACCCGCAAGGGCGGGAGACAGCCAGCAATGCGATCCGACGGACTGCAGCCCGTGGACGCCGAACTGTTTGCGGTACCAGCCCGCGGGACGGGCTTGGAAGCCCACATGGTCGCCCTCGAATTCGTCCTCGCGGGTGAAGGCCTCCAGAAACGCAACCCCGCCGCAAAGTTCCGCCAGCCCGGGCAGTCCGCGCTGCAGCTCGCGCGAAGGCAGGTAGTGCAACACGTCCGCGCAGATCAGCAGGTCTACCGGCGGGCAAGGACGCAACTGGGCGAAATCGCCGAAATGCGCGTAATGCAGGTTGCGGCGCGGGCCGTATTTGGAAACCGCGAATTCGCTGCTGTCGAAACCAAGATAACGCAATTTCGGCCGCAACTTCAGCAGCGGCGCGCGCCAGGCGCCTTCGCCGCAACCGATGTCCAGCACGGTGCGGACGGGGCGTTCCAGGTAGTACTCGGCGCAAGCCACCGCCAGCGCGACTTTGCGCGCCAGGCGTTGCGGGCCGCCGATGTCGCTGCGGCGGTACCAATGCTGGAAGTAGGCCTGGTCGTATTGTTTGGTCATTGGAAAAGAATCCGCTTTGAAGTTCAGGAAGCCAGGAAAATGGATGACGACCTGGAGAGCGATGCGCTGGAGGTGAGGCAAGGGATGTCAGAGTATCCTGTTCGCCCATCCAATCAATCGAGTTCGCCAGCGTGGACAAAGCCAGCCTCTACTTCTGGGTCAAGACCGCACATCTGGTCTTCGTGATCGCCTGGATGGCGACCGTGTTCTATCTGCCGCGGATCCTGGTCAATCTGACCGAAACCGCCGGCCAGCCCGAGGTGCAGACGCGCTTGTTGCTGATGGGCAAGAAGCTGTACCGCTTCGGTCACAACATGTTCGGATTGGCGCTGATTCTGGGCTTGGCGTTGTGGCTCTACTTCCATATCAGCGGTGGCTGGCTGCACGCCAAGCTCGCCCTGGTGGCGCTGATGCTGGCGCATTTCATCGTTGCGGGCCGCTGGTTGAAAGGCGTCGAGAAAGGCCGCGCATTGCCTTCTTCCAAAGCGCTGCGGTGGTTCAACGAATTGCCGTTGCTGTTGCTGATAGCGGTGGTTTATCTGGTGCTGGCCAAGCCGTTCTGAAGTCATAGGTGCCGTAGGAGCGACGTGAGTCGCGACTGAAAAACGCGACCCATCGTGGTGCAGCTCATTCCAGCACGTTGGATCTCGCGGCGAGGCCCTTCGCGACTCACGTCGCTCCTACGGCACACCGAGCGGCGTTATTTCTTCTCGAAGTCGCTGGGCTTCGGCAATTCCACCGGTACGCTGTTGGCATCGCAGGTCTTCGCCGCGCACAGGCGCTCGCGCAATTTCGGCGTGGCCTGCACGATGAAATGGTAGATCGTGTTCTGCTCCACCGTGCCGCGCACCGCATCGCTGCCAGGGCCGCGTGCCCAGATGCCGACATCTTCGCCGCCATGGGTTTCTGCTTTCAGGGGGGTCGTCGCTTCCTGCAGGTAGTCCGGGTCCTCTGTGTTCACCCTGGTCAGGTCGGGACGGCCATCGGAGGCCTCGTAGCTGCTGGGTTCGTGCAGGAACTTCTTCGGACCGGCTTCCTGCGCATTGCTGGCGCCGACATAACCCGGGCCGTTGGCGTAGTTGAGCGTGGTGTACGGCAGGCCGTTTAGGTCGCGCGCATAATCGTCGCGGTTGCCGTCTTCTCCGCCCACTCCGCGGACCTTGCCCAGCATGGGATTGCCGCGGACCGGGTAGCCCACGAAGTTGAGCGTATGCGAATGGTCCGCGGTCACCAGGATCAAGGTGTCCTCCGGCGAAGTGGCTTCGGCCGCGGCCCTCACCGCATCGGAAAGCGCGATGGTTTCGTCCAGCGCACGGAACGCATTCCCGTAATGGTTGGCGTGGTCTATGCGCCCGCCTTCCACCATCAGTACATAACCGTCCGGATTGCGCGACAGCGTGCGTATCGCCGCGCTGGTCATTTCCGCCAGCGAGGGTTCGCCGTCGGGACCCTTGTTGCGGTCGTGGTCGAACTGCATGTGGTCGGGTTCGAACAGCCCAAGCAGCGCCGGCGCGTCGCCGGCCGCTTCGAGTTCGCGCTTGTTCCAGACATAGGCGCCCTGCGGATGGGCATGGCGCCATTCTCCGACCAGATCGCGTCCGTCCAGGCGCTGGCCGACCTTGTCGTCGTATTCGGGGTCGCGTTGTTCGACCGTGGTGTATTCGCCGCGGCCTCCGCCCAGCGCCACCGTGGGACCCTTTCCGAAGTGCGGACTCACAAGCTGCTGCGCTATGTCCCTGCAACCCTTCGCTTTGGCCTCGGCCGGCACGTCGGCGTCGTTTTCCCAGTTGCGTTCCGGGACATGGGCATAGGTTGCGGCAGGCGTGGCATGGGTGAGACGGGTAGTGGTGACGATGCCGGTGGCCATGCCGGCGCTGTCGGCGAGTTCAAGCCAGGTGAGCGCGGCTTTACGCAGGCTGTCGGCGCAGTCGTCGCGCCTGCCGGCGGTGACGCCGATAGCGCCCATGTGCGTCTTCACGCCGGTGGTGATGGCGGTCATGGTGCCGGCCGAGTCCGGCGTCTGCGAATCGGTATTGTAGGTTTTGCTCAGCGCGGTGTTGGGGAAGGTTTCCCACGACAGCTGGTTCTCTTCGCCCGGGCCGCCTTTGCGCTGGCCTTCCAGGATGCGGGCGGCGGCCACGGTGGTCAGGCTCATGCCGTCGCCCAGGAACAGGATCACGTTCTTCGCGCGTCCTTTCATCGCGCCGTTGCCCGCCGCGCGCGCAGCGCCGTTGCGGTACCACCAGGCGGGAGTTTCTCCGGCAGGGTGCGCGATGGCGGGAACTTCGATGACGGTGGATGCGGCTGGCTGGCTGCGGTTGGAGGTTGTCGTTGCGCAGGCGGTAAGCAGGGTCAGGGAAAGGCAGGTCAGAGCGGGGGCCAATCGACGCATCATGGGGTCCATGCAAGGCAATGCGCGATTATGCCTGCGGGACAGTGTCCTGCCGATGACATTGCGCAATTCCAATGCTGCCGTCGCGCCGCAGGACCGGCTGGGCTATCGTTCGCGCAGGTTTATTGCAGGTCGATGAAATGAAGCTAGTGGCTGCCTGGTTCAGGATCCCGTTCTGGCAACGCGTGGTCGCCGGTTTCGTGCTGGGCGCGCTGGCGGGTTGGGCGTTCGGGCCTTCGGCGGAAACCTGGTTCGGTCCGTTGGGCGATCTGTACGTCACCCTGATCAAGATGATCGCGATACCGCTGGTGTTCTTCGCGGTGATCAATGCGGTGTCCAGCCTGCACGGCCAGAAATCGGTCGCCGCGCTGGGCGGACGCACCTTCCTGTGGTTCGTGATCACCGCCGTGCTGGCGGTGGGCGTGGGCCTTGCGGTGGGCATCGTGGTGCAGCCGGGCGTGGGCGTGGGTACGCTGCAAGTCGATCCCGACTACGTGCCCAAGGACATTCCCAGCCCGGTCCAGGTGCTGCTGAACGTGGTGCCTTCCAATCCGTTCCAGGCGCTGACCGGCATCGGCACGGTGAAGAACGCAGCGGGCGAAACCGTGCTGGCCGCCGGCAAGGGCTCGATCCTGCCGGTGATCTTCTTCGCCATGCTGCTGGGCTTCGCCCTGGTGAAGCTGGGCGACCGCGTGGCCGGCGCGCGCAAGCTGGCCGGCGAAGCGAGCGAGGTGATGATCCAGGTCACCCGCTTCGTGCTCGAGGTCACCCCCATCGGTACCTTCGGCCTGATTGCGGCGCTGGTGGGCGCCTATGGTTTCGAAAAGCTGCTGCCGCTACTGAGCTTCGTCGGCGCGCTGTACCTCGCCTGCGCCCTGCATATCGTCTTCGTCTACAGCGGCTTGCTGCTGGCCCATGGGCTGAACCCGCTCAAGTTCTTCCGCGGCGCGACGGCCGGCATGCAGGTCGCGTTCGTCAGCTCATCGAGTTTCGCGGCGATGCCGGCCTCCATCCGCAGCGTCACCCACAACCTGGGTGTCGACAAGGACTACGCCTCTTTCGCGGTGCCGTTGGGCGCCAGCATCAAGATGGACGGTTGCGGTGCGATCTATCCGGCTTTGTGCGCGGTGTTCATTTCCCAATACACCGGACATCCGTTGAGCGCGGACCAGTACTTCATCGTGATGATCGCCTCGGTGCTGGGCAGCTTCGGTACCGCCGGCGTGCCCGGCACGGCGGTGGTGATGGCCACGGTGGTGCTGAGCGCCGCAGGCCTGCCGCTGGAGACCATCGGTTATCTGTACGCGATCGACCGGGTGCTGGACATGATGCGCACCATGACCAACGTCACCGGACAGATGCTGGTGCCGGTGCTGGTGGCGAAGGAGACCGGGGTGCTGGACCGCAAGATCTACGATGCGGCGCCTACCAACATCGGCCTCGAAGACGGGGATCTGAAGGCGCCGGAGAAACTACGTGAGCGAGCTTGAAGAGATCGTCCTGGTGGAACGTTTCCCTGGCGTGGACGACTACCGTCGCCTGCGCAGCGTGTCCGGGTTGTCGCCGAAATCGGCGGAAGCGGCCGCACTGGGATTGGCGAACACGCTGTATGGGGTCAGCCTGAAGCGGGGCGACGACACCATCGGCATGGGCCGGATCATCGGCGATGGCGGCTGCTTCTTCGTCGTGGTCGACATAGCGGTGCAACCCGAATACCAGCGGCGCGGGCTCGGCAAACGCATCATGGGCGCGCTCGATGCCTGGCTGCGCGCGCATGCGCCCGATTCGTCCAATGTCTCTTTGTTCGCCGATGGCGACGCGCGGCATCTGTATGCCCAATACGGATTCGTCGAGGCCGGTCCGGTTTCGGTGGGGATGGACTACATCGTCAGAAGATGACTTTCAGATTTCGTTGCGCGGCATCGCCATCAGCGCGGCCAGGACCGCGAACGGAATCGGCAGCAGCACGCCGACCACCGTCATCCATTCGGCGTTGGGAATGAGCGTGGCGTAGACGATCACCGTGGCCGTCAGCAAACCCCCGATCACCAGCGCCGCGCCGCCGCGATGCGCGCGCGCGATCCTTGCCGCAGTCCAGCCACCCAGCAGTCCCGCCAGCGCCCAGGCACCCAGGATGCAGGCCAGCGCGGAGGAGGGAGTCGCCGCGGCGTAAGCCGATAACGATTCGGTGGTGGCGAAATCGGCGTGTGTCGGCAGCGGGTAGATCTGCGCGATGCCGTACCAGCAGCCGATCAGCGCCAGGCTGGCGACCAGCGCGCCGGAAAAAGTCCCCAAAACTGTGCGTACCATCGCATTGTTCTCCTATGTTCGAACTACAAGCATGGCGCGACTAAAACGAAGTCGCAACCCGCACCTCCAGACGGGCCCTCAAGCCGGTTCCCGCACTTGCCGATTGAGCGCGAAAGCGAACACCGCCGCGGTCGCGAACATCAACAGGCTGTAGACGGCGGCCGGTACCGAGATTCTGGCGTTGCCCAGTACGTTGAGCGCTATGAAGATGGCCAGGGTGCCGTTGTGGATCCCGATTTCCATGGCGATGGCGATGGCCTGACGGCGCGGCAACTTCAGCGCGATGGGCGCGGCGTAGCCCACGCCCATGCTGATCAGGTTGAAGGACAAACAGGCCAGCCCCACCACTGCGAAGAAACCGACCAGGGTGTCGCGTTCCTGCGCTATTGCGGCCGTCACCAGCAAAACCAGCACCAGCACCGACAGCAGCCGCAGGGGTTTTTCCACGCGCGCGGCGAATCGCGGCGCGTACGCGCGCACCACCATGCCGATGACGACCGGCAGCACGATGATCACCGCCACCTCGATCACCTTGCGTACCGGCGGCGGCACGTACTGGCCGGCGCCCAGGAAATATTCCAGCGAAAGATTGAGGATCAGCGGCAGGGTCAGCAGGCAGAGCAGGCTGTTGATCGCGGTCAGAGTGATGTTGAGCGCCACATCGCCGCGCGCCAGGTGGCTGTAGATGTTCGCGGTGGCGCCGCCAGGCGATGCCGCCAGCAGCATCAGTCCCACCGCCAGTTCCGGCGGCAGGCCGAAAGCCAGCGCCAGTGCGAACGCCACGGCCGGCAGTATCAGCACCTGCAGGATCAGGCCCGTCAGCACCGCCCGCGGATAGCGCGCGACGCGGCGGAAATCGTCCAGCGTCAGCCCCATGCCCAGGCCCAGCATGATCACGCCCAGGGCCAGCGGCAACAGCAGGTTGGTCAGCAAGGAAGCCTGCACCGTCTATCTCCTTGGCGCAATGGAAGCTTTCACCGCCGGCATCGCGGACGCATGCTCAAGTCGCCGTTGGTGGGTGCGTGTCGCGCGGCTTCGCCAGGCGCGCGGCGATAAGCGCGGCCGGTATCGGCAGCAGAATGCCCAGGACACTCATCCAGCGCGGATGGTTGGGCATCATCGCAATCATTCCCGCCACGCCTGCCATGACGCCCAGCGCGACCAGGACCGCGGCAACCCGCCGATGCTTCGCTATACGCGCGGCGACCCAGCCGCCGGCGAAAGCGCCCAAGACCCAGGCCGCCACCACCATGGCCAACGCGGCCAAGGGCGAGGCGGCCAGTATTTTCTCCAGGTCGGCCGTTCGCATGGGGTCCAACCCGGGCGGGGGCGGGTAGATCGCGTGGCTGGCGAACTCGATGCCCGCCACCACCAGCCACATCGCCAGTACGCCGACAACGACGCCAAGCAAGGTACGCCACATAGGTCGATCCCCATCCGAACCCCGTGCCGCGCAGGATGACGCCAAGCCTTGCGGCCTGCAACCGGATAAGCTGCGGGCTGGCACCAAGATTGAAAGGAGATCGACGCATGAGCGGCGAACAACGCGAGCTGACTTTCCGTTTCCTGGCCGAGCCCACGGACGTGAACTACGGCGGCAAGGTGCACGGCGGCGTGGTGATGAAGTGGATCGACCAGGCGGGCTATGCGGCGGCGGTGGGCTGGAGCGGCCACTACAGCGTGACCGTGGCCGTAGGCGGCATCCGTTTCGTGGCGCCCATCCGCATCAGCGACCTGGTCACCGTCACCGCCACGCTGGTCTACACCGGTACCAGCAGCATGCATTTCGCTATCGACGTGCGCGCACGCGATCCGGGGCTGGACGCCAGCCAGGCGGAAAACCGTTTGTGCACCCACTGCATCATCGTGTTCGTGGCGCTGGATGGCGTGGAAGGCAAGCCCATGCCGGTGCCTTCCTGGAAGCCCGAAACCGACGACGACCGCCGCATGTCCGAGTACGCGATCAAGGTGATGGAACTGAGCAAGGGCATCGAGCAGACCATCGCCCACTACCAGCAGCCCTCAACGTAGAAGGCCGCGGATTAGGCGGCCTTCGGATCGTGTTGAAGCTGGATATACGCGTTACATCGCAACGCGTCGCGCCTGCATGAACTTGGCGCTCCAGTAGCCGGTGAGCAGGCTGTCCACGCGCACGTCCTTGCCGGTGCTGGGCGAGTGCAGGAAGCGGCCTTCGCCGACGTAGATGCCCACATGGTTGACCCGGCCCCTGCGGCCGAAGAACACCAGGTCGCCCTGCTTCAGTTCGTCGCGGTTCTTGATCAGTTCGGCGTCGGTCTTGCTGGCCATGTCGCGCGATACGCGCGGCAGATCGATGCCCAGCGCGGTGCGGAAGACGTAGCCGACCAGACCACTGCAGTCGAAACCGCTGTCGGGCGAAGTGCCGCCCCAGCGGTACGGCGTGCCCAGCAGGGTCAGCGCGCGCTTGAGTACCGTCTGCACCTTGCCGCCGTCGTCCTGCGGCGCCAGTACGCCGGTCCGGCTCAGGTCGTAGTTGGCCAGCAGGCGGCTCAGGTCGCTGGCGAACATCGCCGAACGGTCCAGCATCGGCATGGTGTCGCTGGCGGCCAACCGCGGCAGCAGGGCGGTCAGGGTGGCGGTGGCGGCTTGCGTGGCCTTGTCGCGGACGACGCTGGAGGCGGTCTTTTCGGCAACGGCCGGCAACGTCTTGGCCGGGGCGTCGGCCACAACGGCATCGGCACTGGGTGCGACCAGGGCGTTGGCGGGGGCATTTTCCAGCGGGGCGGCCGCAGGCGCGGTCTGGGCCTGGGCCGAAAAAGCCGCCATGCAAAGAGCGGCAGAACAAAGAGCGGCAGAACAGAAGAGGGTAAAGGTCACGCCCCGGAGGGGACGGCGGGCGGCGGGCAGGCCTTTTGGCAGGTCGTCGGTCGTCACGCGGAATTCTGTGTAGCGAATTAGGCAACGATCATGCCGTCATCAGTCCTTCACGTGGTTCAAATTTCGTTATAAAACCGTGAATGTAACGCGACTTATGTCACATTTTCAGTTCAGTACGCGTTTGGCGCCGGAATAATGATCGCGCCAGTAAGGGCCGTCCAACCGGTCCAGCCGCACTGTCCCGCCGGTGCTGGGGGCATGCACGAAGCGCCCTTCGCCGACGTAAATGCCCACATGGCTCACGTTGCCTTTGCTGCCGAAGAACACCAGATCGGCGGCGGCCAGCTTTTCCGGGGCGATCCGCGGCCCCTGAATGCCGGCAAGCTCGCGCGAGGTACGCGGCAGGCGCAGGTCCAGCATGTCGCGATAGACGTAGGCGACCAGGCCGCTGCAATCGAAACCCGATTCGGGGGTATTGCCCCCATAGGTATAAGGCGTGCCCACCAGGCCGATGGCCCGCATCAATACCGCATTGGCGGCCTCGGGATCGGTGGGCCTGACCTGCGGCCAGTGCCGCTGGCTTGCGCCGGTGGGCGCGGTGGGGCGCACCTGCTCCTTGCCGCACGCGGCCAGCAGCAGGGCAAGCACAAGCAAGGCCGCACCACGGAAAGCGACGCCGCGACCTGCCGCGCTACGGGCGGCAACTGGCGTGGGACCCGGCAAGCCGGGATAATGCGCGGCCTTCATTGCGGGCAATATTGACCGCAATCCCCTGCGGCCCACAAGCCGCCCCCGTCTGCGATCGCCCAGCCAAGCGCGGTGCAGCCCAGCCAGAGTCGAACATGAAAATCGCAAAAGACAGCGTGGTCCGTTTCCACTACACCGTGTCCGAGGTGGGCCAGGAATCGCTGGAAAGTTCCAAAGACCGCGAACCGCTGGCCATCCTGTACGGCCACGGCAACATCATCCCGGGCCTGGAAACGGCCATGCTGGACCGCGAAGCCGGCGCCAGCTTCGGCGTCGACGTGGCCGCGGCCGATGCCTACGGCGAAAAGCGCGACGGCCTGAGCCAGCGCGTGCCCAAGAAGCATTTCGGCGCGCAGAAGCTCGAGCCCGGCATGCAGGTAGTGCTGCAGACCAACTTCGGCCCGCGCGCGGTGACCATCCAAAAGGTCGGCATGAGCGTGGTCGACGTCGACTTGAACCACCCGATGGCCGGCAAGGATCTGCATTTCGACGTGGAAATCGTGGAAGTGCGCGAAGCCACCGCAGAAGAACTGGAACACGGCCACGTGCACGGCGACGGCGGCCACCATCACTGATCCCGGCTGCTGATCCCGGCCACGGATCGGTACGGACGGCTCGCCCAGGCGGGCCGTCTTCGTATCCGGCATTCGGCGGCAAGACTTCCGCTCCCGACGTTCTGTCCAGCATGAGGCGCGCTGCGCATCCAGATCCGTTGCTGCCATAGACTAGGGCGATGAATGCACAACAAGATGACGTACTGATCATCGGCGGCGGCGTGATCGGCCTGGCCACGGCGCTGGCGTTGATCGAAGCCGGCCGGGGCGTGCGCGTGCTCGAAGCGGCCGCTGCCGGCAGCGGCGCCTCGCACGGCAACTGCGGCACCATCACGCCGAGCCATGCGCCACCGCTGGCCGCTCCCGGCATGGTCGCGCAGGGGCTGCGCTGGATGTCGACCCCCGATGCGCCGCTTTATCTGAAACCGCGGCTCGATCCGGCCCTGTGGCGCTGGCTCGCGCATTTCGCCGCCCGCTGCAACCCCAGGGACTGGCGGCAGAGCACCAAATCGCGCTCGGCGATCCTCAACGACTCGCGCACCCGTTTGAGCGAGTGGGTCGCACGTTACGGGCTGCAGTGCGAATTCGCGGAGGAGGGACTCGATTACGTGTTCCGGGAACGCGCCCGGTTCGACCACTACGCGGAAGAATGCGAAGCGCTGCGCGAGTTCGGAATCGTCAGCGAGATATTCGACGGTGCCGACTATCTGCGCCAGGAACCCGCGTTGAAACCCGGCGTGGCCGGCGCGGTGCGGTTCCCCGACGACGCGCGCCTGCGCCCGGACCGCTACGTGGCCGAGCTGGCGAGGGCGGTGCGGGAACGCGGCGGCGTAATCGAGGAAAACTGCCGGGTCCAATCGCTGCAGGATTCGGCCAATGGCGTAACCGTGGAAACGAGCCTGGGCACGCGCAGCGGCGGCGAGGCGGTCATCGCGCTCGGCGCCTGGTCGCCGGCGTTGGCGCGCACATTGGGAATCAAACTGCCGATCCAGCCCGGCAAGGGCTATTCGATCACCTATTCGCGTCCCTCCCTGGTACCCCGGCGCGCCATGGTGCTGAAGGACCGCCAGGTATGCGTGACGGTATGGGACAGCGGTTTCCGCCTGGGCAGCACCATGGAGTTTTCCGGTTACGACGAGAGTTTGAACGCCACCCGCTTGAATGCACTGGAACGCGGCGCCGCCGAATATCTGCACGAACCCGTAGGCGCCACCGTGCAGGAGCGCTGGTACGGCTGGCGGCCGATGACCTGGGACGATCTGCCGATACTCGGGCGGGCGCCGCGCCATCGCCACCTGTGGCTGGCCGCCGGGCACGGCATGCTCGGCGTCAGCATGAGCGCCGCCAGCGGACAATTGATGGCCGACCTGATCGCCGGACGCAGCACTGCGATCGATCCGGCGCCTTATCGCCTGGAGCGTTTCCTGTGAGCGCCGACAAAGCGGCTTACGACTACGACCTGGTGGTGATCGGCGGCGGCTCCGGCGGCCTGGCCGGCGCCTTCCGCGCGGCGTCGCATGGTGCGCGCGTGGCGCTGCTGGAACCTGGCGAGTTCGGCGGAACCTGCGTCAATGTGGGGTGCGTACCGAAGAAGGCGATGTGGCTGGCGGCCGAACTGGCGCAGCGCATCGATATGGCTTCGCGGCTGGGTTTCGGCCTGCCGCCGCCCAAGCTGGACTGGCGCGAATTCATCGTCCATCGCCAGCGTTACATCGCCGGCATCCACGACAGCTACCGCAAGCGATTGGACGCCGCGGGCATCGTGCATCTGCCGTGCTACGGACATTTCATCGACGCTCACACGGTGGAAACCCACCAGGGATTGCGCATCACCGCCGCGCATGCGCTGATCGCCACCGGCGGCAAACCGCAGCGACCGGATATGCCTGGCGCGGAACTGGGCCTGGTCTCCGACGACTTCTTCAATCTTTGCGAGGCGCCCGCGCGCGTAGCGATAGTGGGCGGCGGTTATATCGCGGTCGAACTGGGCGGTGTGCTGCAGGCGTTGGGCAGCAAGGTGGAATTGTTCGTGCGCGGGCCGCGCCTGCTCGATTCCTTCGACCACGAGCTGACCGACGAACTGGCGGAGAACCTCAGGCAACACGGCGTCCATTGCCATTTCGCGCATCCATTGGCCTCGTTGCAACAGATGGGCGAACAGCGGGTGCTGCATGCCCGCAACGGACAGGCAAGCGAGCCTTTCGACAGCGTGATCTTCGCCACCGGCCGTACGCCCAACAGCCGGCAGCTCCGGTTGGAGAATATCGGCGTGACCGTCGATGGCGAAGGTTTCGTAGTGGTCGACGAATTCCAGGACACCAGCGTCGCCAATGTGCATGCGGTAGGCGATGTTTCCAGCCGGCTCGCGCTTACGCCGGTCGCCATCGCCGCAGCTCGCCGTCTGATGGACCGTCTGTTCGGAGGCAAACCCGAAGCGAGGCTGGATTACGACGACATCGCCACCGTGGTCTTCGCGCATCCTCCGCTGGGCATGGTCGGCCTGACCGAAGCCGAAGCGCGCGAACGCCACGGCGATGCGAGGGTGAAGACCTACAGCGCCCGCTTCCGCCCGATGCTGCATGCGCTGGCCGATTCGCCGCAGCGCAGCCTGTTCAAGCTGGTATGCGTGGGCGAAGAGGAACGGGTGATCGGCATTCACCTGTTGGGCGAAGGCGCGGACGAGATGCTGCAGGGGTTCGCGGTGGCCTTGAAGAAAGGCATCGTCAAGCGCGATCTGGACGACACCATGGCGATCCATCCGACTTCGGCTGAGGAAGTGGTGTTGATGCGGTGAGACGGCCTGATTGTGGCGTCATCGCAACTTGACTGTCATTCGAATTCGACTGTCATCCCGAACGCAGTGAGGGATCTGCTGTATGGCGCGAGTCGAAACTTGAAGCAGATCCCTCACTGCGTTCGGGATGACAATGCTGAGGATGCAGCCCCCTACACGCGCCCAGCCATCGCCGCATCGAACACCTTGCCCGCCGCCGCCGCATCGAACTTCACCGGATTTCCCCCCGCCGAAGGATCCGCTTCGGCCATCGTCGCGATTTCCCCGGCACGGTCGCCATTCACGCCGAACTCCTCCAGCGTATGCGGCACCCCCAACGAGGCGCGCAGTTCGAGCACGAAATCCAAGAAGCCGGTGAAATCCTGGCGCGGAAGCCGCAGGTAGGCGGCCAGACGTTCGATGCGTTCCTCGACCGCGCTGCGGTTGAAGGCCAGCACGTAGGGCATGAACACCGCATTGGTCATGCCGTGATGGGTGTCGTACAGTGCGCCGACCGGATGCGACAGCGCATGCATGCCGCCGAGTCCCTTCTGGAATGCGGTGGCTCCCATCGCCGCGGCGGCCATCATGTCGCCGCGCGCTTCGATGTCGCCGGCTTGCGCATAGACGCGCGGCAGCGCCTGCTTGACCAGGCGCATGCCTTCGACCGCGATGCCGTCGGCCATTGGGTGATAGCCGGGCGCGCAATAGGCTTCCAGGCAATGCGACAGCGCATCCATGCCGGTGCCGGCGGTGATCCTGGCGGGCATGCCCACGGTCAGCGCCGGGTCGCAGATCACCACGCGCGGCATCATCTTCGGGTGGAAAATAATTTTCTTGGTATGGGTCTTTTCGTCGGTCAGCACGCCCGCGCGGCCGACCTCCGAACCGGTGCCGGCGGTGGTGGGCACGGCGATGATGGGGGCGATGCCATCGGGGTCTGCGCGGGTCCACCAATCGCCGATGTCCTCATAGTCCCAGACCGGGCGCGACTGCCCGCTCATGAAAGCGATCAGCTTGCCGGTGTCCAGGCCGCTGCCGCCGCCGAAGGCCACCACGCCGTCGTGGCCGCCATCGCGATATGCCAAAAGGCCGGCGTTGAGATTGGCTTCCACAGGGTTGGGCTTAAGATCGGCGAACAATTCGGCATCCAGTCCGGCGGCGCGCAACGACGCCAACGCGTCGGTGGTGATCGGCGCGTTGGCCAGGCCGGCATCGGTCACCAGCAAGGGTTTGCGGATGCCGTTGGCCAGGCAGGCTTCGGCCAGTTCGCCGATTCGTCCCGCACCGAAGCGGATCGAGGTGGGGTAGTTCCAGTTGGCGCGGACAGTCATGGGTGGCTTCTCAGTTCGTTATCGCGTGGCGCAGATGGAAGGATTTGGGGCGGGTAAGGGTTTCATAACCCACGCGCGACAAAGTGGCGCCGCGCCCTGTGTGTTTGACGCCGGTCCAGGCCAGCGACGGGTCCAGGTAGTCGCAACGGTTCATGTACACGGTGCCGGTGGCGATGTCGTCGCCGATGCGTTCGGCGGCCTCCAGGTCGCGCGTCCACACCGAAGCGGTCAGGCCGTAGGGACTGTCGTTCATCAGCTGCAACGCTTGCGCGTCGCCGTCCACCGGCATGATGCCGACCACGGGGCCGAAGCTTTCTTCGCGCATCACCGACATCGAGTGATCGACGTCTATCAGCACCTGCGGTGCGAGGTAGGGCGTTCCGATGGCGTCGGCGCCGAAAGTGGAGGCGTCGATCAGCGCACGCGCACCGCCGGCGATGGCATCGGCGATCTGTCCGCGCACGAAGTCGGCGCTGGCGGCCTTGACCAGCGGACCGAGCGTAGTCGCTTCGTCCAGCGGATTGCCAAGCACGTAGGCGCGGGTCAGTTCGGTGAAACGCTCCACGAATTCCGGATATATGCCGCGATCGACATAGATGCGTTCGATGCCGCAGCAACTCTGTCCGGAGTTGAAGAAGCTGCCGTCGACCAGGTTCTCCACCGTAAAGTCCAGGTCCGCATCGTGGCGCACATAGGCCGGATCCTTGCCGCCCAGCTCCAGGCCCAGCCCGAGAAAGTGGCCGCTGGCAGCGCGCTCCATCGCGCGTCCGCCTTCCACCGAACCGGTGAAGTTGACCTGCTGCACGCGGCCCGAGGCGATCACGCGCGCGGATTGTTCGTGGTCCAGCAGCAGGTTGCGGAACAAGCCTGCGGGCAGGCCGGCCTGCTGGAACGCGCGCTCGAAGCGCTCGCCCACCAGCAAGGTCTGGGTGGCGTGCTTCAGGATCACCGCGTTGCCGGCCATCAAGGCCGGGACGATGGAATTCACCGCAGTGAGGTAGGGATAATTCCACGGCGCGATCACGAACACGGTGCCCAGCGGCTCGCGGCGCACGAAGCGGCGGAAGCCAGCTTTCTGGCCGGGATCGATGTCGGCCAGCGCATCGGCTGCGATTGCGATCATGTGGCGCGCGCGCTCTTCCACACCGCGCAGTTCGCCGGCGCCGTAACGCACCGGGCGGCCCATCTGCCAGGCGATTTCCGGCGCGATTTCCTCGCGCATGGCCAACAAAGCTTCGAGTGCGGCCGTGCAATAGCGGGCGCGTGCTTCCAGCGGGGTTCTCTTCCAGGCGCGCTGGGCCTGTGCCGCGGCTTCAAGCGCCGAGCCCACAGTCTCGTCGCTGGCGTAGTGGCGTTCGGCGTAGACGCGTCCGTCGACGGGGGAGATCAGTTTTACTTCGTTGCTCATTCGTTTCTCGAAATGGTGGGGATCGTTGTCATGCAGGCCTATCGTCAGTCGTCATCCCAGCGAAAGCTGGGATCCATTTTGATTTTTGCTTTTCAGTTTCTACCTCTTGGAATAGTTTTCCCGCGAAGATCAAGATGGATCCCAGCTTGACCAGCTTTGCTGTTGAAAGCCGCTTGGATGACGACGGTTTGAGGTGACATTGAACTTTCAGTACCTCTCAAACCCCCGCCGCAATTCCCAATCGGTCACCCGGCGATCGCATTCCGATTGCTCCCATTCGGCCGTATGCACGTAATGATCGACCACTTCATCGCCTAGCGCCTTGCGCAGCATCTTCGATCCACGTAACGCATCGGTGGCGTCGCGCAGAGTCTTGGATACTTCCGGCAGTTTCTCGCCGCCATAGGCATCGCCGGAGAATGGTTTGCCCAATTTCAGTTTCTCGTCGATGCCGGCCAACCCGGCCGCGATCAAAGCCGCATAGGCCAGATAGGGGTTGAGGTCGGCGCCTCCGATCCGGCATTCGATACGGATGCCCTTGCCGCCTTCACCGCACAGGCGGAAACCGGCGGTACGGTTGTCCACGCTCCACACCGCCTTGGTGGGTGCGAAAGTGCCCGCCTGGAATCGTTTGTAGGAATTGATGTACGGCGCCAGGAACCAGGTGATGTCGCGCGCGTATTTGACTTGCCCCGCCACCCAGGCCCGCATCAGCTCCGACATGCCGTACTCGGCCTTGGGGTCCAGGAATAGCGGCTTGCCGGTCTTGACGCTCCACAGCGAGTTGTGGATATGGCTGCTGGAGCCGGCCAGGTCGTAACGCCACTTGGCCATGAAGGTGATGGCTTTGCCGTGCTGCATGGCGATCTCCTTGCAGCCGTTCTTCATGATCGCGTGGCGGTCGGCCATTTCCAGCGCTTCGGCGTAGCGCACGTTGATCTCTTCCTGGCCAGGACCCCATTCGCCCTTGGTGTTCTCCACCGGAATTCCCGCCGCCTGCATGCCCTTGCGCATCGCGCGCATCACCGGTTCCTCGCGGGTGGTCTGCAGGATGTGGTAATCCTCGATGTAATAGCCGGCGGTCTTCGGATTGCGGTAGTCGCGGGCGTGGATGTCCACGTAGCTTTCGTCGAACAGATAGAACTCCAGCTCCGAAGCGAACATGCCCACGTAGCCGCGCTCGGCCAGCCGCGCGATCTGTTTCTTGAGGATGGCGCGTGGACTGTGCGGCAGGTCGTGGTGCTCATGATCCAGCACGTCGCATAGAACCAGCGCCGTGCCTTCCAGCCACGGGATGCGGCGCAAGGTTCCCAGGTCGGGCTTGAGCGCGAAATCGCCGTACCCCTTGTCCCAGCTTGCCGCGGCGTAGCCGGGCACCGGTTCCATGTCGATGTCGTCGGCCAGCAGGTAATTGCAGCCGTGGGTCTCGTCGTGCGCACTGTCGATGAAGAACTCGGCCTGGAAACGCTTTCCGATCAGGCGGCCCTGCATGTCGACCATGCAGGCCAGCACGGTATCGATGCTGCCGTCGGCGACGGCACGTTTGAGTTCGGAGAAGCTAAAGGGTGCGGTCATTTCGGTTTCCGTGAGTGGGAAGCAGGCGGCGGCGCCTGCGCGCCGCCGCTCTCCGTAATCGATTGCTCAGGCGCCGTTTTCCGGCTTGTGCTCCAACGCGAATTCCTCTTCCGGCGACAGGATCAGGCGATGGCGCCCGCGCACGGCGAAGTACAGGATGCCGACCACGAACCAGATCGCCACCCACATGACCGCGGTGCTGTAGGCGGGGTCCTTGATCTGGTAGAAAAGCGTGACCACGGCGATGATCATGGTCATCGCCGCGCCGAATACGCCGAACGGGCTCCGGTACGGGCGGTGGATGTTCGGCAGTTTCCTGCGCAGCACGATGAAGGACAGCGCCTGCATGAAGTAGCTGAACATCGCACCGAATACCGCCATGTTCAGCAGCGTGGCGCCGATCTTCTTGCCCCCTTCCTCCGCGCCCAGGCCGAACCACAACGCGAACATCACCGCCAACGCCACCACTGCGCCGAAGACCATGGCCACGTGCGGCGTCTTGCGTGTGCCGTGGGTAAGCGAAAGGCCCGGCGGGAAATAGCCGGCGCGGGCCAGGGAATAGACCTGCCGGCCCTTGGCGAAGATGATGGTGTGGAAGCTGGCCACCAATCCCAGCACGGCCACTGCAGCCAGCAGTTTCGCTGTGCCTTCGCCGTAGATCGCGCGGAAACCGTCAAGCAAAGGTTCGCCCGACGTCGCCAGCTTGAAAGAACCGATGCCAGCCACGGCAGGATTCAGCCACATGATCATGAACGCAGAAACGATCAGCGTGAACATGCCAAGGATGATGCCCTTGGGCATGTCGCGTTTCGGATCCATCGATTCTTCCGCGGCCAGCGGCAGTTGTTCGATGGCAAGGAACAGCCACACTGCGAACGGCAGTGCCTTCAGTACGCCTTCCCAGCCGAATGGAAACCACGAGCCGCCGCCCTCGGCCAACTCTATCGGCGCGCCATCGGGGCCGGCACCGATGTTCAGCGCCCAGCGATCGAAATCGATATGCGGCAGCGCGCTGATCCAGAACACCACCAGGCAGCCCAGCGCCAGCAAGGTCACGACCAAGGTGATGCGGAAGGAGAGTTCCACGCCGATGACGTTCAGGCCGACGAACAATATGTAGAACCCGATCCACCAAAGAGGCTGCGCTTCGGCGGGCGTGCCGAAGATTCCTCCCATGTAGCTGCCGATGAAGAACACGATCACCGCCGGGGTCAGCACGTATTCCACGTTCTCGGACAATCCGGTGAGGAATCCTCCCCATGGGCCCATCGCGGTACGCGCGAACGAATAGGCCGCGCCGGTGTGCGGCAATGCCGGGCTCATTTCGGCGATGGAGAAGGTCAGGCCCAGATACATCACCGCGATGATGATGCCGGCCACCAGCATGCTGCCCCAGCCGTTGGCCAGGCCGAAATTCCAGCCGGAGAAATGGCCGGAGATCACTGCGCCAACGCCCAGCGCCCACAACGACCACACGCCGGCATAGCGCCGCAATCCGCGTTTCTCGAAATAACTCTGGTCTACCTTGGTGTATTGGATACTCGATGGTTCGGACATTTCCAATCCCCTTGCAGTGGCTACAACGGTGGAGTGTGGTTAACGACGTCCGCCGCCCCCCTCCGCGGCGTGGACATCCTCGAGGGCGCGCAGCAGCAGCGGCGCCAGCCGTTCGGCCCAGGACAGTTGCCCCGGGGTGTCGCGGATCAGGTCGTTGCGGATTTCCAGCATCACGCAGGGCAGGCCATTGGCTTCGGCATGGCGTTCCAGCGTGTGGTACACGCCGTCGCGCGGCGCATACGGTTGGTTGTCGCCCACTTCAAGTCCGGCATCCGCGCGCAAGGCGCGCAGCAGCGGGTCGGCCATGCGGCGGTCGCGATGCGACAGCACGCCCACCTGCCAGCGGCGCGGCACGCCTTTGAACACGGGGGTGAAAGAGTGGATTGAAATCATCGCCGTAGGTTTGCGCGCGGCGACACGCGCGGCCACGACGGTTTCTATTTCGCGGTGATAGGGCGCGTAGATCCAGTCGCGCCGGTGCTGGCGCTCGATCGTGTCGATCGCATGATTGCCGCGGATGACGGTGTCTTCGCTGGTGACGACGATCGAATCGTGCGCGTCGGTATCCCGGTTCACATCCAGCAGCAGGCGCGAGACGGTAGGGTGCAGCAGCGGCGCGTCCAGCAGCCCGGAGAGCTGTTCGGCCAAGCCCAGCGCGCCGATATCCCAAGCGATGTGACGCTGCAGGTCCGCCGCCGGCAATCCCAGGCCGGCGTAGGCGCGCGGGATGTGCGCGCTGGCGTGGTCGCAGGTCAGCACGAACGCGCCGCCGCCGTCGCGATTGCTCACCGCCACCGCGCTGCCTGTCACGTCCGATGCGCTGACCGCCGCCATTGCCATGGGTCGTCCGCCTTCATGTAACGAAAAGTACAAAACGGAAAAGGATTGCCTTTCCTGAAGAAAGTCTAACAATAGGGGGCAGTTGTCAAGTCGGAGGGAGGGATCATGCGGACGGTCATGGAGAGATTGCGCGACGGCTTGGCGGGTTTTCCCGCCAGCGAGCGGCGGGTGGCGCAGCGGATCCTGGCCGATTACCCCATCGCCGGCCTGCAGAGCGCCAGCGATCTGGCCCGCGAAGTCGGCGTCAGCGCGCCCAGCGTCCTGCGCATGGTGGCGCGGATGGGATTCGCCTCGTACCCGGATTTCCAGCGGGTCATGCGCGAAGAACTCACCGCCCAGCTGAGTTCCCCCCTGAGCAAATCGCCCGCCGCCGCACGCCGGGGCAGTGGCGCGGCCGCGCCGCGGCTGCAGAAATTCGCGACCGTGCTGGAAGGCAACCTGCACGAAACCTTCAGCCACCTGCCGGCCACCGAGTTCGACCAGGTCGTGCGCCTGCTCGCCGACCGCCGCAATCGCCTGCATCTGATCGGCGGGCGTTTCACCGATGCGCTGGCGCGCTACCTGTCGGTGCAGCTGCGCATCCTGCGTCCGGGCATCAACCATCTGGAGGACCAGGAAGACAACTGGTACGACCAGGTGCTGGACATGGGCAAGCGCGATGTGCTGCTCGTGTTCGACATCCGTCGCTATCAGTCCAGCCTGCTGCGCCTGGCCCAGGCCGCCAGCAAGCGCCAGGCCAAGGTGGTGCTGGTCACCGATCAATGGCTGTCGCCGATCTCGCGCCTGGCTACCCATGTGCTGCCGGCACGGGTGGCGGTTCCCTCGGTGTGGGATTCCAGCGTGGCCTTGATGGCCATAGCCGAAGCGCTGCTGGCCGAAACCACCGAACAAGATTGGGAGTACGGACAGAAGCGCATGCGCGAGCTGGAAGCGGTGCGCGGTCCCGCGTCCGGATTTCCTGGAGCTCTGCCAGCGGCCGAAGAGCTGCCGAAGAAAGCCGCGCGAGCGCGCAAAAGCTAATCCCCGTGGGAGTGCCGTCCCGGCGCGAGCTTTTCAGCCTTGAGCCACAGCATCAGAGCTCGCGCCGGGACGGCGCTCCCACGTAGCCGTTCACCTCAGGTGTCGGCAAGGCAGTTCGGGTTGGATCAAGCGTTCCAATTCGTCATGGGGCATGCGCACCGGGTCCATGACGCCGCCGACTCAACCGAGCCACGCGAAACGACGAACGCCGGTAAACTTAGCGCATGGAAACCTACACGCTGCATCGCGGCACAGCGCCGCTGCTGATTAGCCTGCCGCATGACGGTATGGTTGTTCCGGACGAGATCTCGATACGCCTGACCGACAGCGCGCGCCGCGTGCCGGACACCGACTGGCACGTCTCTAAACTCTACGATTTCGCGCGCGGGCTCGGCGCTTCGATGATCGTTCCCCACTATTCGCGTTACGTGATCGACCTCAACCGTCCACCGGACGATGTGTCCCTGTATCCTGGGCAGAACACCACCGGCCTGTGTCCGCATGTGCAGTTCAGCGGCGAACCGGTCTATCGCGACGGTCAGGACCCCGACGAAGCCGAGGTGGCCGAACGCGTCGAGCGCTACTGGCGCCCGTACCACCGCGCGCTGGCGGGCGAACTGCAACGCATCCATGCGCAGCATGGCCGCGCCGGGCTGTGGGAAGGGCACTCCATCAAAGGCGTGGTGCCGTTCCTGTTCGAAGGCCGGCTGCCGGACCTCAATCTGGGAACCGCGGGGGGCACGAGCTGCTCCGCATCGCTCCAGTCGCGACTGGAATCGGTGCTGGAATCGCAGGATCGCCACGACTTCATAGTCAATGGTCGTTTCAAGGGCGGCTACATCACCCGCCAGTACGGCGATCCGGCGCAGAACATCCAGGCAGTGCAGTTGGAAATCAGCCAGCGCATCTACATGGACGAAGACAGTTTCGAATGGGATGCCGGCAAGGCGGCGCGCACGCAGATGGTGTTGCGGGAGTTGCTGGGCCAAATGCTGGCATGAGCGAGGCGGCGCCTGTTCCGGACGAAACGCTGCCCGTAGACGTTCCGCCGCAACCGCCTTCACGGCCGGGACATCCCTGGTCGGGCGTCGCATTGGCCCTGTTCGGCGCTGTCGCGTTTTCCGGCAAGGCCATCATCGTCAAGCTCGGCTATCGCCACGGCGCCGACGCCATCACCTTGCTGGCACTGCGCATGCTGGTGGCGCTTCCGTTCTTCGCGATGATGGCGTGGTGGGCCAGGCGCGACTCGCAACGTTTCCGTTTGCGCGGAAGCGACAGGTGGAAAGTGGTCGGGCTGGGTTTCAGTGGTTACTACCTGGCCAGCTTCCTGGATTTCGCGGGTCTGCAGTACATCACCGCCACGCTTGAGCGGTTGATCCTGTATCTCACTCCGACACTGGTGCTCCTGATCAGCGCGTTGTTGTTCAAGCGCAGACCCGCGCGACGCCAGCTGTGGGCGCTGGCGGTAAGCTACATTGGTGTGGCGCTGGCTTTCGGACATGATCTGGAGCTTGGCGGCAATGGCATTGCGTTGGGCGGCCTGCTCGTGTTCCTCAGTGCGCTCAGTTATGCGGCTTATCTGGTCGGCAGCGGCGAAGTGGTGGCGCGGGTCGGCGCGGTACGCCTGACCGCCTATGCCAGTGCGGTGGCCGCAGGATTCTGCATCCTGCATTTCCTGCTGGTGCGGCCTTGGCACTCGCTGTTGGAACTGCCGCACGAGGTTTACGGGCTGTCGTTGCTCAACGGTACGCTGTGCACGGTATTGCCGGTACTGGCCACGATGATGGCGGTACAAAGGCTCGGTTCTGCGCTGGCCTCTCAACTCGGCATGATCGGCCCGGTTTCGACCATCGTGCTCAGTCTGTTTCTGCTCGGTGAGCCGATGGGTGTGTGGCAGATCGTCGGCACGGTGCTGGTGTTGACCGGCGTGTTTACGGTGACGCGGCCGGCGAAATAAGCGAGCCGGGATCGTTCAAACCTCGAGTGAAATCGGATTCTTCTGAGGTCCGTTGAAATTTTTTGATATTGATCTGCTTTCCGCGGGCACGCAGAGTGCGTGGATCTGCACCTCCTGATGTGACGGAAGTGAACCTGGTTCCTGACACGAACATTGTCGGGAACTTCCGAATTCGAACGAATATTACCCTGGCCTCTTTATTAAGTAAAAAATAATGAAAATTAGCGACATTAATAAAGAAATTCAAAAAAATGCAGATCCGACATTAGTAATCCCGGCTATGTCACTCATGCGTGCTCAAGTCATAATTATCTGCAATCACCCATCGCCTGGCCCGCGCGTTTTTCCATCAAGCCAATCCTTTAAGAGATCCAAATGAGCAAACCCACCTTCGATTCCATCGCATCCGCCAAAGCCAAGCTTGCCGAAGAGCTGAAAAAACTCGAAGCGCAAGAAGCGAACCTGCTTGAGCAAGAAGCTTCCCATGCCTTCTTGCAGGTGTCCGACCTATTGAGCCGGTTCGGTCAGCACTTCACTGCCAAGCAAAAAGCGGACATCGCAGCCCAGGTGGGCAGGCCCAGCGGTGGCCCCGCGCGTGGCGTGAAGGCAACACACTCCAAAAAAGAGATCGCGCCGAAATATTGGCTGCCGCATACCCAGGAAACCTGGACAGGTCGCGGCCGCACCCCCAGGGCATTCGCTGCGTGGGAAGGAACAGCGGCTTACAAAGAATGGAAAGCCAAGCATCCAGACGAGAAATTCCCGAAATACCCTGGATAACGGTGACGAATGGAAAAGGGTTCGTCTCTGGATGCCCTGCGCCGTCGCCACGGCAGACAATAGGGAATAGCCGTTTTCAAACTTCCAGCGAAGCCAGATCCCCCTTCTGCTCCAACCATGCCTTCCGGTCGCCCGCTCGCTTCTTCGCCAACAGCATATCCATCAACGAACGCGTACCGCTGTCGTCGTCGTTGGTCAGCTGCACCAGCCGTCGCGTGTCGGGATGTATGGTGGATTCGCGCAGCTGCGAAGGATTCATTTCACCCAAGCCCTTGAAGCGCGTAACGTTGACCGCGCCCTTGAGTTTCTCGCGCTCGATCTTCTCCAGCAACAGGCGCTTCTCTTCCTCGTCCAGCGCATAGAACACCTGCTTGCCTACGTCCACGCGGAACAGCGGCGGCATGGCCACGAAGATGTTGCCGGCTTCCACCAGGGCAGGGAAATGCTTGAGGAACAGCGCGGTCAGCAGCGTGGCGATGTGCAAACCGTCGGAGTCCGCATCGGCCAGGATCACCACCTTGCCGTAGCGCAGGCCGGTGATGTCGTCCTTGCCGGGATCGCAACCGATGGCCACCGCCAGGTCGTGCACTTCGTTGGAAGCGAGCACGCCGCCGGAGGCCACTTCCCAGGTATTGAGGATCTTGCCGCGCAACGGCAGGATGGCCTGGAAATCTTTGTCGCGCGCCTGCTTGGCGCTGCCGCCGGCCGAATCGCCTTCCACCAGGAACAGTTCGGTGCGCGACAGATCCTGCGAGATGCAGTCGGCCAGCTTGCCGGGCAGGGCAGGGCCCTGGGTGACCTTCTTGCGCACGATCTGCTTCTCGGTCTTCAGACGCGCACTGGCGCGTTCGATCGCCAGTTGCGCGATGCGTTCGCCGAAATCGGTGTGCTGGTTGAGCCACAGCGAGAACGCATCGTGCGCGGCGCCTTCGATGAAGCCGGCGGCCTGGCGCGAGCTCAGGCGTTCCTTGGTCTGGCCGCTGAATTGCGGGTCGGTCATCTTCAGCGACAGCACGAAGGCCACGCGGTCCCACACGTCCTCCGGCGCCAGTTTCACACCGCGCGGCAGCAGATTGCGGAAATCGCAGAACTCGCGCAGCGCATCGGTCAGGCCGCTGCGCAGGCCATTGACGTGGGTGCCGTGCTGGGCGGTGGGAATCAGGTTGACGTAGCTTTCCTGCACCAGCTCGCCCTCGGGAATCCAGGACACGGCCCAGTCCACGATCTCGCTCTGCTTGGACAGCTGGCCCACGAACAGCTCAGGCGGCAGCAACTCGCGCCCGCTGAGTTCCCCCAGCAGGTAGTCGCGCAGCCCATCGGCGTAGTGCCACTCGTCGCGCTCGCCGCTGGCTTCGTCGAACAGCTTCACGGTCAGGCCCGGGCAGAGCACGGCCTTGGCGCGCAGCAGGTGCTTCAGTGCGCGCAGGTTGTACTTGGCGGTGTCGAAATATTTCGGATCGGCCCAGAAGCGCAGCCGCGTGCCGGTGTTCTTCTTGCCGACGCTGCCTACGATCTCCAGTTTGGAAGCCACGTCGCCGTCGCGGAATTCCATGCGGTACTCGTTGCCGTCGCGCTTGATGAACAGCTCTACCTTCTTCGACAGCGCATTGACCACGCTCACGCCCACGCCATGCAGGCCGCCGCTGAAAGTGTAGTTGCGGTTGTTGAACTTGCCGCCGGCATGCAGACGGGTGAGGATCAGTTCCACACCCGAGATCTTCTCTTCCGGATGGATGTCCACCGGCATGCCGCGGCCGTCGTCGCTGACCTGGCAGCTGCCGTCCTTGAACAGGATCACCTCGATCTCGCTGGCATGGCCGGCCAGCGCTTCGTCCACGGCGTTGTCGATGACTTCCTGGGCCAGATGGTTGGGCCGGGTGGTGTCGGTGTACATGCCGGGGCGGCGTTTGACCGGGTCCAGGCCGGAAAGGACTTCGATATCGGCGGCGTTGTAGCGGGTATTCATGGAGTGGGCGGTTTTTTTCTGATGGCGACTACAGCCCCGAAGTGTGCGGCTTGGTTTCTTTTTTTGCACGTTCAGTGGCAGGTGGGTTGCAGTGGACTATGTTTCGCGCGACCGGCAGGGCGTTTCGGCTCGATTTGCTCCCCGGTCGGCAGCAAACGGAGAACCCCCATGAACAAGCGCAACCTGATCCTCCTTGGCGCCATCGCCGCCGCACTGACCGCCACGGCGGCCTTTGCCCAGTCCAAGGCCAATTCCAACGCCGACCGGACCGCTACCGCCGCCGGGGACGAGAAATCCGACGCCGACAAGAAGGCCGAGCGCCGCGCCCAGAACGAGGCCGCAGCCGCCGCCAGGGCCAAGGCCAAGGGCGAAAGCGGCAAGAAATCGGACACGGAAGAAGAAGAGGAAGAGCGCAAGCCCTGATAGGCCGCGCCTGACCACGTTTATCGGGCCGAATAGGCCCACGCATGCCCCGCTTGGTCGGGGCGTGCGGTTTTAATGGGTCCGCAACCGGATCGCTTTGTACATCAGGGGGCCAACCGGTAAACTATGGCTTTCCGGGAGGCCTCGAGCCATGACCCCCCTGATTTTCGTTACCGGCGGTGTAGTGTCCTCGCTTGGCAAGGGCATCGCCGCCGCTTCGCTTGCCTCCATCCTTGAAGCCCGCGGCCTGCGGGTGACGATGATGAAGCTGGACCCCTACATCAACGTGGACCCGGGCACCATGAGCCCGTTCCAGCACGGCGAGGTCTACGTCACCGACGACGGCGCCGAAACCGACCTGGACCTGGGCCACTACGAGCGCTTCGTGCGCACGCGCCTGAGCCGCAAGAACTCCATCACCACCGGCCGCATCTACGAGAACGTGATCCGCAAGGAGCGCCGCGGCGACTACCTTGGCGCCACCGTGCAGGTGATTCCGCACGTCACCGACGAGATCAAGCGCTGCATCGACGACGCCACGGCCGGGTTCGACGTGGCTCTGGTGGAGATCGGCGGCACCGTGGGCGACATCGAATCGCTGCCGTTCCTGGAAGCGATCCGCCAGATCCGCACCGAGCGCGGCCAGGAAAAGGCGCTGTTCATGCACCTGACCCTGGTGCCTTACATCGCCGCCGCCGGCGAGCTGAAGACCAAGCCCACCCAGCACTCGGTGAAGGAATTGCGTTCCATCGGCATCCAGCCCGACGTGCTGCTGTGCCGCAGCGAGCAACCGTTGCCGGATTCGGAACGCCGCAAGATCGCCTCGTTCACCAACGTGCCCGAGCGCGCCGTGATCACCGCGCGCGACGTGGATGTGCTGTACAGGATTCCGCTGGAGCTGCACGAGCAGCATCTCGATGAAATCGTGGTCAACCAGCTGAAGCTGCCGGTGACCGGCCCGGCCGACCTTTCCGAATGGGAAGCGGCGGTCGACGCCACGCTCAATCCGCTGGATGAAGTCACCATCGCCGTGGTCGGCAAGTACGTGGACCACAAGGACGCCTACAAGTCCGTCGGCGAAGCGCTGAAGCATGGCGGGTTGCGCCAGCGTACGCGGGTCAACCTGAAGTGGCTGGAAGCCCAGGAGCTGGAAGGCGGCGACATGTCGGCCCTGCAGGACGTTGACGGCATCCTGGTGCCGGGCGGCTTCGGCGACCGCGGCTTCGAAGGCAAGGTCGTCACCGCGCGATACGCGCGCGAACACGGCGTGCCGTATTTCGGCATCTGCTACGGCATGCAGGCCGCGGTGGTGGACTACGCCCGCAACGTGCTGGGCCTGGCCGACGCCAACAGCACCGAGAACGACAAGCAGTCCCCGCACCCGGTGATCGGCTTGATCACCGAATGGCGCACCGCCACCGGCGAAGTGGAGAAGCGCGACGAGCGCAGCGACCTGGGCGGCAGCATGCGCCTGGGCCTGCAGGAAGCGCGCCTGAAGCCGGGCACGCTGGCGCGCGAGCTGTACGGCAAGGACGTGGTAGCCGAACGCCACCGCCACCGTTACGAATTCAACAACCGCTACCGCACCCAGATGGAAGACGCCGGCCTGGTGATTTCCGCCAAGTCCATGGACGATCTGCTGGTGGAGATGATCGAACTGCCGCGCAGCCAGCACCCGTGGTTCCTGGCCTGCCAGGCGCATCCGGAATTCCTGTCCACGCCGCGCGATGGGCATCCGCTGTTCGTCGGGTTCATCCGCGCTGCGCGGGAGATGAAGGCTGGTGGGAAATTGTTGAAGGAAGCGCGGGCGTGAAGCCTGGGTCTCTATTCCCTTCTCCCATCGGGAGAAGGTGCCCCGAAGGGGCGGATGAGGGTGCGGGAAAGTTACTTAATGTCCAAGCGGTGGCTTTTTCGCCGTACCCTCACCCCAACCCCTCTCCCGATGGGAGAGGGGCTTTTCAGTGGGAAACTTTATGAAACTCTGTGACTTCGAAGTCGGTCTCGACCAGCCCTTCTTCCTCATCGCCGGCCCCTGCGTCATCGAATCCATGCAGCTGCAGCTGGATGTCGCCGGCAAACTGAAGGAGATCACCGGCAAGCTGGGCATCAACTTCATCTTCAAGTCCAGCTTCGACAAGGCCAACCGCACCTCCGGCACCAGCTTCCGCGGCCCCGGCCTGGAAGAGGGTTTGAAGGTCCTGGCCGAGGTGAAGAAGCAGATCGGCGTGCCGGTGCTGACCGACGTGCACGAGTACACGCCGCTGGACGAAGTGGCTTCGGTCGTCGACGTGCTGCAGACCCCTGCGTTCCTGTGCCGCCAGACCGATTTCATCCACAAGGTCGCCAGCGCGGGCCGGCCGGTCAATATCAAGAAGGGCCAGTTCCTGTCGCCCTGGGAAATGAAGCACGTCACAAACAAAGCCAAAGCGACTGGCAACGAACAGATCATGGCTTGCGAACGCGGCGCCAGCTTCGGCTACAACAACCTGGTTTCCGACATGCGCTCGCTCAGCGTGATGCGCGACACCGGTTGCCCGGTGGTGTTCGACGCCACCCATTCGGTGCAGTTGCCCGGCGGCATGGACGGCAAAAGCGGCGGCCAGCGCGAGTTCGTGCCGGTGCTTTCGCGCGCGGCGATGGCGGTGGGCATCGCAGGCATCTTCATGGAAACGCACCCCAAGCCGGAAGAGGCGCTTTCCGATGGCCCCAACGCCTGGCCGCTGGGCAAGATGGAAGCGCTGCTCGAAACGCTGATGGCGCTGGATCAGATCACCAAAAAGAATGGATTCCTGGAATCAGATACATGATGCGGCACACATTGGCTCTATTGATCGTGGCGGCGAGTGCATGTTCTGCCAAGAGCAGTGTCTTGCCGGAAGCGCAAGTAGGCGAGGCGGCTGCAATCCACCCTGTGGATAATGCTTATAGAGAGAAGGTGATCGAGTTTTCGGCTCAAATGAATCCAAAGGGCCCAGCGACAGCGCGTGCCGCATACGCTGCAATTGACGGTGGTGCGGAGTCTGTTGAGGCGCAGGATCTCGGAGGTTTGGCGAAGGCCAGGACATGGGTTGATCGTTTTGAGCTCTTCTACGAGTACAAGCCCTTATCCAACTGTGTCGTGACAACCATCGGACCCAGTTCAGCCGCTCTTGCCAAGGTGCAGAAAGCGCTGGCCGCCTCCGATGCTTATGAAAACCTGCTTGAAGATGTCAAAAAGTTGGCCGGTGATGAATATACGCAGTTGCTTTCAACCATGTCGCCAAGCCCTACTGACTCCGAACGGGCGGCGGCGGCGGTTCAAGCGCTGCTGTTGCGCGGACAATCAGATCCGGAACGCACTGCCGAACTGACCGCACTTTCAGTGTCTTATGCAGCCGCTGGAACAGATGGCAAATGTGTGGCCTCCCCAAAGCTAATGTCGATAATCAAGAAGAAATTATGACCACAATCACCAAGATCCACGCCCGCGAAATCCTCGACAGCCGCGGCAATCCCACCCTGGAAGCGGAAGTCACGCTGGAAGACGGCTCGTTCGGCCGTGCGATGGTGCCTTCGGGCGCTTCCACCGGCTCCAAAGAAGCGGTCGAGCTTCGCGATGGCGACAAGACCCGCTACCTGGGCAAGGGCGTGCAGCACGCCGTGGGCAACGTCAACGGCGCCATCGCCACCGCACTGAAGGGTTTCGACGCCGTCGACCAGGAAGGGCTGGACCGCCGCCTGATCGATATCGACGGTACCGAGAACAAGGGCCGCCTGGGCGCCAACGCGTTGCTCGGCGTTTCCCTTGCCAATGCGCATGCGGTGGCCGCGTCGAAGAAAATGCCGCTGTGGCAGTACCTGGCCAATGGCGACGACGTAGTGCTGCCGGTGCCGATGATGAACATCATCAACGGCGGTGCGCATGCGGACAACAACGTGGACTTCCAGGAGTTCATGGTGTTGCCGGTGGGCTTCGACACCTTCGCCGAATCCCTGCGCGCGGGTACCGAGATATTCCATTCGCTCAAGGCGGTGCTGAAAGGCCATGGCCTGAGCACGGCGGTCGGCGACGAAGGCGGTTTCGCCCCGGATTTCCGCAGCAATGTGGAAGCGCTGGACACCATTCTGGAAGCCATCGGCAAGGCCGGCTACAAAGCGGGCGAGGACGTGCTGCTGGGACTGGATGTGGCCTCCACGGAGTTCTTCGAGAACGGCAAGTACCACCTGATGGGCGAAGGCAAGCGCCTGACCAGCGAGCAATTCGTGGATTTCCTGTCCGATTGGGCCGCCGAGTATCCGATCATCACCATCGAGGACGGCTTGGCCGAGGACGATTGGGCCGGCTGGAAGCTGCTGACGGAGCGCATCGGCAAGAAAGTGCAACTGGTCGGCGACGATCTGTTCGTCACCAATCCGAAGATCTTCAAGCAGGGCATCGAGTCGGGCACCGCCAACGCGATCCTGATCAAGGTCAACCAGATCGGCACGCTGACCGAAACCCTGGAGGCCGTTTCCATGGCCCACCACGCCAACTACGCGGCGATCATTTCGCATCGTTCGGGCGAAACCGAAGACACCACCATCGCCGACATCGCGGTGGCCACCACCGCCACCCAGATCAAGACCGGCTCGCTGTGCCGCAGCGACCGCGTCGCCAAGTACAACCAGCTGCTGCGCATCGAGGAAGCGCTGGGCAACAAGGCGCGCTACGCCGGACGCAACGCTTTCGTGTCGCTGAAGCGGTAAGCGATGCGGCGTCTCGGATGGCCACTGCTGGTGCTGGCGCTGCTGTTCGGGTGGCTGCAGTACCGGTTGTGGTTCAGCGAGGGCAGTTGGGGAGAAGTCACCAGCCTGCAGAACCAGGTGGCTCACCAGAAGCGCGATAACCAGGGATTGCAGGAACGCAACAACGCCTTGGCGGCCGAGGTCGAGGATCTCAAGTCGGGCGAAGAAGCGGTCGAAGAGCGCGCGCGCAGCGAACTGGGGATGATCAAGCCGGGCGAGAAGTTCTACCGCGTGGTGGAAGCGCCCACCGCGCCTGCGCCGGTCACGGAAGAAACCGCCACTCCGCAAGCGGAGCAAGGCCGCTGATGCCCGGCATCTGGGTGGTGGTGCCTGCCGCCGGACGCGGTACCCGTTTCGGCGCCGAAATTCCCAAGCAATATCTGAACGTCGATGGACAACCGTTGATCGCCTACACGCTCGCAGCGCTATTCGCGCATCCGGCGGTGGAAGGCGCCGTAGTGGCGCTGTCGGAGAACGATGTTGATTGGCCGGGTTGGGATAGATTCTCAGGCAAGCCCATTCTGACCTGCGTCGGCGGCGCCACCCGCGCCGGGTCGGTGCTGGCCGCGCTCAACGCGCTGCCGGCCGAGGTCAGAGCCGACGACTTCGTGCTGGTGCACGATGCGGCGCGGCCCAACCTGGGCCAGGACGATCTGCAGCAACTGCTGGAGCGCGGCCGCAACGATCCGGTGGGCGCGATCCTGGCCGCGCCGGTGCGCGACACGCTGAAACGCGCTGGCGACGACGGCGGCATCGACGGCACCGAGCCGCGGCAGCGGCTGTGGCGCGCGCTGACCCCGCAACTGTTCCGCCGCCTGCAGCTGTCGCGCGCGCTGGAAGAGGCCGGCAAGGCGGGCGTCGAGGTCACCGACGAATCGATGGCGATGGAACTGCAGGGTTTGCGGCCGTTGCTGATCGAAGGCAGCGAGGACAATTTCAAGATCACCACGCCAGCCGATCTGGCGCGTTTCGAGTTCATGCTTTCGAAGCGGCAGACGTGAAGTAAGAACTTCCGTCATTCCCGCGAAGGCGGGAACCCAGCGACTTGGTTTTTTGCAAGGGAAGGAAGTCCGAGAGAGAAGTCACTGGGTTCCCGCCTTCGCGGGAATGACGGCAACAGCCATTCTGAATCAGGGCGCATTCCATGCATGACACCTCCAATATCCGCATAGGCCAGGGCATCGACGTCCACGTCTTCGCCGAGGGCGACCACCTCATGCTCGGCGGCGTGCGCGTGCCGCACGATCGCGGCGTGGAAGCGCACAGCGATGGCGACGTGGTCCTGCATGCGCTGTGCGACGCGATGCTCGGCGCATTGGCGATGGGCGATATCGGCAGGCATTTCCCGCCCTCAGATCCGCAGTGGAAGGGCGCCGACAGCCGCTCGTTCCTTCGCCATTGCAATAACTTGATCGGCGAAAAAGGCTGGAAGGTGGGAAATGCGGACATCACCGTTATCTGCGAGCGCCCCAAGGTGGGTCCGCACGCGGACGCGATGCGCGCGCTGATCGCCGCCGACTTGGGCATCGAGGCGGACGCGGTCAGCGTCAAGGCCACCACCAGCGAGAAACTGGGCTTCACCGGACGCGGCGAAGGCATCGCCGCGCAAGCCGTGGTGCTGCTGGCCCGCAACGCGTGACCCAACCGTTGCCCAGCGCCTTCGGCGCGCCGGTGCTGCGCGCCCGCATCCGTACGGTCGCCGAGGATTTCTTCGTCGAGGAAATCGCGGGATTCGAGCACAGCGGGGAAGGCGAGCACCTGCTGCTGACCATCGAAAAGCGGGGCCTCAACACCGCCGCGGTGGCCAAGCGTCTGGCCCGGTGGGCCGGCGTGCCGGAGATGGCCATCGGCTACGCAGGCATGAAGGACAGGCACGCGGTGACGCGTCAGCGATTCAGCGTGCATCTGCCCAAGCGCATCGCCCCGGACCAGGCGTCGCTGCAGTCCGAAGATCTGACCGTGACCCATTCGGCATGGCACAACCGCAAGTTGCCGCGCGGCGCGCTGGCCGGAAACCGTTTCGTACTGGTCCTGCGCGAGGTGGCGGGCGAACGCGCGCTCATCGAAGAACGTCTGCGGCGGATCGCCGCCCGCGGCCTGCCCAACTGGTTCGGCGAACAGCGCTTCGGCCGTGGCGGCGACAATGTCGAATCGGCGTTGTCGATGTTCGCGGGGCGCCGCGTGCGCCATGACCAGCGTTCGATCCTGCTGTCGGCGGCGCGCTCGGAACTTTTCAACCGCGTACTGGCCGCGCGCGTGCGCGACGGCAGCTGGGACAGCGGCTTGGAAGGGGAGGTATGGACCCTGTCGGGCAGCCGCAGCGTGTTCGGTCCGGAACCCTGGAGCCAGGCGCTGGCCGAGCGCCTGGCGCGTTTCGATATCCATCCCAGCGGGCCGTTGTGGGGGGCGGGCGAGCTTCGCAGTACGTCGCGCTGCGCCGACGTGGAGTACGCCGCTCTGGATAGCGGCGACGCGCTCGCCTTGCGCAAAGGCCTGGAGGATGCGGGGCTGAAGCAGGAACGCCGGGCCCTGCGCCTGGTCGCCGAAGGGCTGGCCTGGACATGGCCGGAAGAAACCACGCTGTCGCTGGCGTTCTCGTTGCCGCCCGGCTGCTACGCCACCGCCTTGCTGCAGGAGCTTGGAGAAGTCTCCGATACAACCCGGAATTGATGCCGTTCGTCGGAAAGCCTTGGCAGGTACTGGAACGCCGTCAGGCGCGGCGTATAAGCCGAATTGACGTCTGGAGATTCACCGTAGGCCTATCCGCCGGACGCCGTGGCTTTCTGGCTTTCGAATCGGAGGATGTCATGAGAACTCTTTTGAGAATCGCGACCTTATCGTTCGGATTGGCGTTGCTTGCCGGATGCGCAAGCACTAAAACCGCGTATCGCGACGCGCCGCCGCAACAGCGCATTGCCGGGTCCACCATAGAGGTGGACGAGCACTACGTGGCGCTGGTGGAGAACATCGCCAAGCAGCGCGGAACCCGGGTGATGTGGGTCAACAAGCCCACCAAGCGGGTCAACACGGTAGCCGCTGCGGATTGATCCCGGGCGCCGGGTTTCAGCGCCTGGCCAGCAATACCACCACGGCGCCGGTACCGCCTTGCGCGGCCGGCGCGGAGTGGAATGCGAGTACGTCGGCGCGTTGCCGCAACGCACGGTCGACCAGATTCTTCAACACCGGCAGCCCGCCATCGTCGCGCTGGCCCTTGCCGTGGATGATGCGCACGCAGCCGAATTCGTGGGCGTGCGCCTCGGCCAGGAAATGCCTCAGCATCGATTCGGCCTGCAGCATGGTGGCGCCGTGCAGATCCAGTTCGTCCTGTGTCGAAAAACGTCCGCGCTTCAGCCGCTGGAAGACTGCCGGCGGCACCGAATCGCGCCGGTAACTCAAGGTGTCGCCAGCCGCCAGGGCCGACAGATCGTCCAGCCCGCGTTGGAATTCGCTGCGCGCCTCGCGCTCATCGCGTTCGGCCATGCGTGCGGCGGGCCTGGGTCTGGGTTTGCCGGGAGCGGGCGTTGATTCCGGCAATCGTTTGATCGGCCCTATCGCTTCGCGGAACAGCGCGGCATCGTCATCGTCGTCGGGAGGCATTGGCATGCCTGCAGGTTAGCGGCATCGGGGCGGGGCGCAAGAGCGTGCGGTATCATGGGCACGTACTTGAGGAACCCCATGCGCGTACTTGTTAGTAACGACGACGGCGTAGACGCCCCCGGCATCCGAATCCTTGCCGAAGGCCTGCGCAGCGCCGGCCACGAAGTCCTGGTGGTCGCTCCCGACCGCGACCGCTCCGGCGCCAGCAACTCGCTGACCCTGGATCTGCCCATCCGCATCAAGAAGCTGGACGAGCGGACCTGGCGCGTCGCCGGCACGCCCACCGATTGCGTACATCTTGCGCTGACCGGAATGCTGGAAGTCGAACCGGACATCGTCGTATCCGGCATCAACAACGCCGCCAACCTGGGCGACGACGTGATCTATTCGGGAACCGTGTCGGCGGCGATGGAAGGCCGTTTCCTGGGCCTGCCCGCAGTGGCCGTGTCGCTGGCCACCGCCGATCACAAAGCCAACCATTTCGCGACCGCCGCGCGCGCCGCGGTGGAGATCGTGGCGCGGTTGAAATCCGATCCGCTGCCGGCCGACACCATCCTCAACGTGAATGTGCCCGATCTGCCGTGGGACGAGATCGCCGGTTTCGAAGTCACTCGCCTGGGCAACCGCCACCGTTCCGAAGCCTGTCTGCCGCAGCCCGATCCGCGCGGCGGAACGGTGTACTGGATCGGTCCGGCCGGACCGGAACAGGACGCCGGTCCGGGCACCGATTTCCATGCGGTGCGCACCGGTTTCATTTCCATCACCCCGATCCATGTGGACCTGACCCGCTACCAGGCGCTGGAAAAGGTCGCCAGCTGGGTCGGCGGGCTGAGCGCGTCGCTGGGGGCATCGGCGTGACCCCGAGATTGCGTGAGGCCGTGGGCCAGGGCATGACTTCCCAGCGGGTTCGCGACCGCTTGGTGGAGCGCCTGCGCGCAGGAACCGATAACAGCGCCGGCATCCGCGACGAGAACGTGCTCAATGCCGTGCGTACGGTGCCGCGCCATCTGTTCATCGACGAAGCGCTGGCGACCCGCGCCTACGAAGACACCGCCTTGCCCATCGGCCATAGCCAGACCATTTCCCAGCCGTGGGTGGTGGCGCGCATGACCGAGGCGCTGCTGCAGAACGCGTCGCCTAAGAAGGTGCTGGAGATCGGCACCGGTTCCGGTTACCAGGCCGCCATCCTGGCCGCGCTGGGCCTGGAGGTGTACACGGTCGAACGCATCGGCGACCTGCTGCGGCAGGCGCGCAAGCGCTTGCGCCAACTGGGCATGAATGTGCGCAGCAAACACGACGACGGACGCATCGGTTGGCCCGAGCATGCGCCCTACGACGGGATCATCGTCACCGCCGCCGCGCCCGCGCTGGTGAGCGCGCTGGTCGATCAGCTCGCGGTCGGCGGACGCCTGGTGGCGCCGGTGGGCGGCGCTTCCTCGCAATCGCTGATCAAGCTGACCAAGCGCGAAGACGGCGGCGTGGACGAAGAAGTGCTGGCTCCGGTGGTGTTCGTTCCGCTGCTGTCCGGCACCTTGGATTAGGCGTGAAGATCTTCGGACCGCTGTACGCCCGCGCCATCCAGTGGGCGCAACACCGGCACGCGCCCAGGCTGCTGGCCGGACTGAGCTTCATCGAAGCCATCATCTTTCCCGTCCCACCCGAAGTCATGCTCGCGCCGATGTCCCTGGCGCAACCCAAACGCGCGCTTTGGTTCGCGACCTTGAGCCTGATCGGTTCGCTGGCTGGCGCGGTGATCGGGTATGCGCTGGGCCATTTCGCGTTCGAAGCGTTGAAGCCGGTGATCGAATGGCTGGGGTGGAGCGCCGGCATCGACGAGCAGGTGAGGCATCTGCGGCAGGTGGTGGCGGAATCTCCGTGGAAGGCGTTCTGGCTGTTGGTGCTGGCCGGATTCACGCCGATACCGCTGAAGATATTCACGTGGGCCTCAGGCATTGTCGGTGTGCCGCTGGTACCGTTCCTTGCCAGCATGCTGGTCGGTCGCGGCAAGCGCCTGTACCTTGTTGCCGGCGCGATCAGACTCGGCGGCGCGCGCGCTGAAGCCGCGTTGCATCGCTGGATCGAACCGGTAGGCTGGATCTCCACCGCGTTGCTGGCGCTGTTGATCGGCTGGCTGGTGTGGAAAGCCAACGGCGGATGACGCATAACAAACCACGGAACGACCGACGGAAATGACCAACAGCAAATGGAATACGCATAAGTCATTGGCCCTGTTGGCTGCCGCAGCCCTGTTGGCCGCATGCAGCAGCACCGTGGTGCGCGAGACCTCTTCTTCCCGCACTCCGCAGCGCATCGTTTCCCAACCCAAATACGGCGCAACCGTCAGCGTGCAGCGCGGCGACACTTTGTTCGGCGTGGCTTTCCGCAATGGCATCGATTTCCGCGACTTGGCGGCTTGGAACAACATCCCCTCGCCGTACACCATCTACCCGGGGCAAAGCCTGAAGTTGTATCCGCCCAGCCGCAGCAGCGTTGCGGCTCCGGTCACCCGGCCCGCTCCCGCCGCGCCGCGTCCGCCGGCAGCGGTGAAGCCGGTGCCGGCGCCGGGACCGGCCAGCAGCGGCTTCAACTGGCGTTGGCCGGCCGAAGGCGTAGTCATCGGGCGCTTCACCACCGGCGATGCCACCAAGCAGGGCGTGGACATCGCCGGCGCCAACGGCCAGGCGGTGCGCGCGGCCAGCGACGGGGTAGTGGTGTACTCGGGCGGCGGCCTGGTGGGCTACGGCGAACTGATCATCATCAAGCACAGCGAATCGTGGCTGTCGGCCTACGGCCACAACCGCAAGCGCCTGGTCAACGAAGGCCAGAACGTGAAGGCCGGGCAGCAGATCGCGGAAATGGGCCGCAGCGGCGCCTCGCGCGATATGCTGCATTTCGAGATCCGCTACAACGGCAAGCCGGTGGATCCGTTGCAGTATCTGCCGAAGCGCTAATCGGTGGGTTGGCCCGAGCGAGCCTCGTAGGTCGGCCCCCGTATCGAGTACGGGGCAGGCTCTACGTGGCCGACGCACGCGAGAATTCGAACATGGCTGAGCGTCGGGGGCGTAGCCCCGACCTACGCGAAGGTGCCGCCCGGTAGGTTGGCCCCCGTAGCAAGAGCGTCGGGGGCGTAGCCCCGACCTACGTCAGCAGGAACCCGGCCACCACACGCCTGCCTTCGCCTGCCAGCACATTGAACGTGCGCGCCGCGGCGGGGTTGGTCATGACCTCGATGCCGATGCCGCGGGTCAGGCAGGCGGCCATGACGGCTGCGGATGGGAAAACCTGACGTTCGCCGGTCCCCAGCACCACCAGCTCCGGATTGAGCGCAAGCAAGGGGGCGAGATCTTCGGGCAGCAGCGCCGCCGGGTCGCGGACGTTCCAGTCCTCGATCAGCTCGTTCGGCGCCAGGATGAAACTGGCTTCCAGCACCCGGTCGTTGACCTTGGCGCTGTGGCCGTCGGCCGCGCGCAGGGCATAAGCGTAGTCGGGGCGTTCGTGGTTCAGTTGCATGGGAGGCGGGGAACGGTGAATAGGGAATGGGGAATAGGCAAAGCATCCGCTTTATCCATTCACTATTCCCTGTTTCCCATTCACTTTCTGGGCAATACGATCTGACGATGGTCCTTGCTGGGCCGGTACAGCACCGCCACGTGGCCGATGCGCTGCACCAGGGCTGCCCCGGACTTGTCCACGATTTCCCCGATCATGGCATCCCGGGTTTCGCGGTCTTCGGCGCCGATCTTCACCTTGACCAGTTCGTGCTGTTCCAGCACCGCATCCAGTTCGGCCAGAAAGGCCGGGGTGAGCCCTTTGGCGCCGATCTGCAGCAGGGCCTTCAGGTCGTGGGCCTGGCCACGCAGGAAGCGCGACTGGCTGGAGGTCAAAGCTGTGGACATGCGCTGCGGTACGGGGTCTCGAGGGGGTTCAGGGTATCATGGCCGCCCCACCGAACCCGTTTCTCCAGCCGCCTGCGCGCGGGCCGGGGGACTGACGCGCCCATGGCCACCCGCAGCAAAAGCAGCCAACGCTGGCTCAAAGAGCACTTCGCCGACCCCTATGTGAAGAAGGCGCAGGCCGAGGGCCTGCGTTCGCGCGCGGCCTACAAGCTGGAAGAGCTGATCGAGCGCGATCGCCTGCTCAAGCCGGGCATGGTGGTGGTCGACCTGGGCGCGGCCCCGGGCGGCTGGTCGCAGTTCGTGCGCAAGGTGCTGGGCGACAGCGGCCGGGTGGTGGCGATGGACATCCTGGAGATGCCCAGCCTGGCCGGGGTGGACTTCCTTCATGGGGATTTCAGGGAAGATGACGTCCTATCGCAGCTGGAAGCCATGTTGAACGGCCAACCCGTGGACCTTGTGCTCTCGGATATGGCCCCCAATAAGAGTGGTGTGGACGCGGTCGACCAGCCGCGCATGATGCATCTGGCCGAACTGGCGATGGATTTCGCCGACGGCCATCTGAAACCGGGCGGGGCTTTCCTGATCAAGCTGTTCCAGGGCACCGGTTTCGATGACTACGTGCGCGAATTGCGGCGGCGCTACGAGAAAGTGGCCATCCGCAAGCCGGATGCCTCGCGCAAGCGCTCCCCGGAAGTCTACGCGCTGGGGCAGGGCAAGCTTCTGCACATGAAATGACGTGGTTCGTTGTAGTCTCTCAATCGAGTTATAGGAAGCACCGGAGTCAATGAGGATGAACGGCTTGAGCAAGAATCTGCTGCTGTGGGTAGTCGTCGCCGTCGTGCTGATGGTGGTGTTCCAGAGCTTTTCGCCGAAATTGGGCAACGCCGCCGGCGCCGAAACCAATTATTCGCAGTTCCTGCAGGAAGTGGACAACGGTTCGGTGGCGTCGGTGAATTTCACCAACGACAGCAATCTGGTCACCAACGCGATCCAGTACAAGCGTACCGACGGCACCTCGGGCACCGTCTACGGGCCGCAGGACGACTATCTGGTCAGCATGCTGGTCAAGAAGAACGTCGCCATCACCCGCGAGAAGCCGGCCAGCGGCCTGTCCCTGGGTTCCATCCTGATGACCTTCCTGCCGGTGCTGCTCATCATCGGTTTCTGGATCTTCATGATGCGGCAGATGCAGGGTGGCGGCGGCGGGGCCAAGGGCGCCATGTCCTTCGGCAAATCGCGCGCCAAGCTGCAGGGCGACGACCAGATCAAGGTGACCTTCGCCGACGTGGCCGGTTGCGACGAGGCCAAGGAGGAGGTCAGCGAACTGGTGGAATTCCTGCGCGACCCCGGCAAGTTCCAGAAGCTGGGCGGCAAGATTCCGCGCGGCGTGCTGATGGTCGGCCAGCCGGGCACCGGCAAGACGCTGCTGGCCAAGGCCATCGCCGGCGAAGCCAGGGTGCCGTTCTTCAGCATCTCCGGTTCGGATTTCGTCGAGATGTTCGTCGGCGTCGGCGCCAGCCGCGTGCGCGACATGTTCGACCAGGCCAAGAAGCACGCGCCGTGCATCATCTTCATCGACGAGATCGACGCGGTCGGCCGCCATCGCGGCGCCGGCCTGGGCGGCGGCCATGACGAGCGCGAGCAGACCCTCAACCAGTTGCTGGTGGAGATGGACGGTTTCGAAGGCGGCGAAGGCGTGATCGTGATCGCCGCGACCAACCGTCCCGACGTGCTCGACCCGGCATTGCTGCGTCCGGGCCGTTTCGACCGTCAGGTCGTGGTCGGTCTGCCCGACGTGAAGGGCCGCGAACAGATCCTGCGCGTGCACATGCGCAAGCTGCCGCTGGCCGACGACGTGGTGCCGATGACCATCGCCCGCGGCACGCCCGGTTTCTCCGGCGCGGATTTGGCCAACCTGTGCAACGAAGCGGCGCTGTTCGCCGCGCGCGAAAGCGGCAAGGAAGTGCGCATGGAGCACTTCGACCGTGCCCGCGACAAGATCATCATGGGCACCGAGCGCCGCTCGCTGGCCATGAGCGAGGAAGAGAAGCGCAACACCGCCTACCACGAGTCCGGCCACGCCATCGTCGGCCGCTTGGTGCCCGAGCACGACCCGGTCTACAAGGTCACCATCATTCCGCGCGACCGCGCGCTGGGCGTGACCGTGTACCTGCCCGAAGGCGACAAGTACAGCATCAACCGCACCGGCATCGAGAGCCGCCTGGCCACGCTGTACGGCGGCCGCGTGGCCGAGGAACTCATCTTCGGCGCGGACAAGGTCACCACCGGCGCCTCCAATGACATCGAGCGCGCCACCAAGATGGCCCGCAACATGGTCACCAAGTGGGGTCTGTCCGAGGAACTGGGCCCGATCACCTACGCGGAAGAGGAAGAGGAAGTGTTCCTGGGCCGTTCGGTGAGCCAGCACAAGAACGTCTCCGACGACACGGCGCGCAAGATCGACGAAGTGGTGCGCACCATCCTCGACAAGGCCTATGCGCGCACCACCAAGATCCTGACCGAGAACATCGACAAGCTGCACGCGATGGCCGAAGCGCTGATGACCTACGAAACCATCGACGTGCCGCAGATCGACGCCATCATGGAAGGCCGCGACCCGCCGCCGCCGGCGGGCTGGACCAAGACCGACAAGGGCGAAGTGATGCCGCTGCCGCCGATCGGCGGGCCCGCCGCGCAGACCTGACGCGTTTGACCCCCTCTCCCATCGGCGCCCGAAGGGTGTGCAAGGCTGAGAGGGTTGGGGTGAGGGTACGTCGAAGTGGCGAGGGTTGAGTTCGCGGTTAGCTAATCGCATTCGCAAAGCCGCTTGTTGTCAGCACCCGCAAAGTGGTCGTATATCACTCTGCCGTACCCTCATCCGGCCCTTCGGGCCACCTTCTCCCGACGGGAGAAGGGAAGGAGTCTATGTTCGACATTGCGCCCCAACTCGACTGCGCAGGCCGCTTGATCAAGCTCGACCGCCCGCAGGTGATGGGCATCGTCAACGTCACCCCGGATTCGTTCTCCGACGGCGGCACCCACGCCACTCTGGAAACCGCCGTTGCGCATGCGTTGAAGCTGGCGGAGGAGGGCGCCGACCTGCTCGACATTGGCGGCGAATCCACGCGGCCAGGCGCGGAAGAAGTTTCCGTCGAAGAAGAACTGCGCCGTGTCATCCCGGTAATCGAGCAGCTGGCCAAGCAGACTTCGCTGCCGATCAGCATCGACACCTCCAAGCCGGAAGTGATGCGCGCGGCAGTGGCGGCGGGCGCGGGCATGATCAACGACGTCTACGCATTGCGTCGCGAAGGTGCGCTGGAGGCCGCTGCCGCGCTGGGCGTGCCCGTGGTGCTGATGCACATGCTTGGCGAGCCGCGCTCGATGCAGCAGGCGCCCGATTACGACGACGTGGTCGGCGACGTGCACCGTTTCCTGGCCGAGCGCCTGTTCGCCGCGGAAATGTCCGGCATCGCCAAGAAGAATCTCATCGTCGATCCGGGTTTCGGCTTCGGCAAGAACACCCAGCACAATCTGACCCTGCTCGCGCAGCTGGAGCGTTTCGCCGAATTGGGCGTGCCCGTGCTGGCAGGCTTGTCGCGCAAACGCACGCTGGGCGAACTCACCGGCCGCGAGGCCGCGCAAGATCGCGTCTTCGCCTCGGTGGCCGCCCATCTCATCGCCGCGCAGCGCGGTGCGCGGCTGCTGCGCGTACACGACGTCGCCGCGACGGTGGACGCGCTGAAGGTGTGGAATGCGGTGGCGGCTGTGCCCCTGCCGCGCGGCAAGACGCCGGCGCCAGGCATCCGCTGGCCGGACGACGATTGATGGCGGCCGATAACCGGCCTATCGCCATCGCCCTGATGGGCCCCACCGCCTCGGGCAAGACCGCGCTGGCTATGGAATGGGCGCAGCGCCTGCAGGGAGAAATCGTCAGCATCGATTCGGCCCTGGTCTATCGCGGCCTGGACATCGGCGCGGCCAAGCCGGAAGCGGCGATGCTGGCCGCCGTGCCGCACCACCTGATCGATGTGCGCGAGCCGTGGCAGCCTTACTCGGCGGCGGAGTTCGCCGCCGACGCGCGCGCCGCGCTGGAGACGATCGCCGCGCGCGGCAGGATCCCTATCCTCGCCGGCGGCACAGGGCTGTATTTCCAGGCCTTGCTGGAAGGGCTGGCGCCGATGCCCGAAGCCGATCCCGCGATCCGCGCAACCATCGCCAGCGAAGCGGCCAAAAAAGGCTGGCCGGCGCTGCATGCCGAGCTGGCCCAGGTCGACCCGCGCGCTGCGGCGAAAATCAAAACCACCGATCCGCAACGCATCCAGCGCGCGCTGGAAGTGTTCCGCCTCAGTGGCAGACCCATCAGCCATTGGCAGGCGATGCCTGCGCGCGACCGACTGCCGTTCCGTGTGCTCAAACTGGTGCTGTCGCCGCGCGACCGTGCCGTGCTCCACCAACGCATCGAATCGCGTTTCGACGCGATGCTGGAAGCCGGTTTCCTGGAAGAGGTCCATCGTTTGCGCGATCTTCCCCAGCTGCAGGCGATCGACAAGCCTCTGGACCTGCCGGCGATCCGTGCCGTCGGCTACCGACAGGCCTGGGAATATCTGGACGGGGCCATTGCGGAAGCCGAATTCCGCGACCGCGCCATCTTCGCCACCCGCCAGTTGGCCAAGCGCCAACTCACCTGGTTGCGGGGCGAACTGGATGCGCGCTGGTTCGATCCGCTGGCCGACCGCCAGGCCCTGGAAACGGCCCTGTCGCTGTTCCTGCCCTCGAATCTGCGCACTGGGTAGCTGGTCAAGCGCCCGATGTTGTGTAACATCGGGGTTCCGGGTTAGCGGCAGGGGAGCTGTGCGCCGTCCCGGACCAATAAAAACAACACCTATAGAAATAGGCGGGAGTAAGAAATGTCCAAGGGGCAATCCTTGCAGGATCCTTTCCTGAATGCGTTGCGGCGCGAGCGGGTACCGGTTTCGGTCTACCTGGTCAACGGCATCAAGTTGCAGGGCACCATCGAGTCGTTCGATCAGTTTGTCGTATTGCTGCGCAACACGGTCAGCCAGATGGTCTACAAGCACGCCATTTCCACGGTGGTGCCGGCGCGCAATGTGCGGGTGGGGCCGGGCGGCGGTTATGTGCAGGGCAATGAGGACGGTGGCGAGGAAGGCGGCGACGAGAACGAGTAGGGTTGCTGTTTTTTCTGCAGCGATCTGATTCTTCCCGACGTCTTCCCAATTCACGACGTCATCCCAGCGCAAGCTGGAAGCGCTCTTCAACAGCCGAATGGCTGGTCATCCATCTTGATCTTGCCTTTGCTTCTGCTCCTGCGTTTGCTTCTGCCTCCTCCCTTGCGCGCAGCGCAGGGGAGGATTGAGGAGTGGGGCTCTTGATCTCGCTTCTCTCGTCATCCCCGCGAAGGCGGGGACCCAGCGACTTTGCTTTTTGCTTGTGAAGTGCAAAAGCGTTTCGCGCTTTGCGCGAGTCACTTTTCTTTGAACGGCAAAGAAAAGTAACCAAAAGAAAGCCGCCCTAACGCCGCGCCCCACGATGAAGCCGTGGGGTCCGCAAGCGTGGCGGGAATTTTTGGAAGCAGCATCCTGCTGCTCCAAAAACGGCGCACATCCTTGTGCGCCGCCCCTGCGGGGTTTACCCACCTCGCTTGCCGCGCCTCACGGGAAGGTAAAAAGCCAAATCTGAAGCAAAAGCGCCCAAGCCCTTTGTATTCCGACGTTTCGCCCCCACACTTGTCCCATGTTCGAAAGATCCAGAAAGGGCGAGCACGCCCTGTTGATACAGCCCATGCGCTCGGGTTCGGGCGGGAGTTCGCCCGATGACGGGGCGCAGGAGGAATTCGCCGATCTGGCCCGTTCCGCCGGCGCTTCCATCGCCGCGGTGATCACCGCGCGCGTGGACAAGCCCAGTCCTTCGACCTATATCGGCAGCGGCAAGCTGGATGAGGTGAAGGCCGCGGCCGATGCCACCGGCGCCGATCTGATCCTGGTCAACCATTCGCTGTCGCCCGGCCAGGAGCGCAACCTGGAGAAATTCCTGGAACGCCGCGTGCTGGATCGCACCGGGCTGATCCTGGACATCTTCGCCCAGCGCGCCCGCAGTTTCGAAGGCAAGCTGCAGGTCGAACTGGCCCAGCTGCAGCACATGGCCACCCGCCTGGTGCGCGGCTGGACCCACCTTGAGCGCCAGCGCGGCGGTTCCATCGGCTTGCGCGGCCCCGGCGAAACCCAGCTGGAAACCGACCGCCGCCTGCTGCAGAAGCGCGTCGACCAGCTGCAGAAGCGCCTGGAAAAAGTCGAAGTGCAGCAGACCCAGATGCGCCGCGCCCGCGTGCGCAGCGAAATGCCGCGCGTGGCCCTGGTGGGCTACACCAACGCCGGCAAATCCACGCTGTTCAACGCCATGACCGGCTCGGACGCCTATGCGGCCGACAAGCTGTTCGCCACGCTCGATCCCACCGTGCGCCGGGTCAATCTGCGCGGCGGCGGCATCATGCTGTCGGACACGGTCGGCTTCGTGCGCGACCTGCCGCACGAACTGGTCGCCGCATTCCGTTCCACTTTGTCCGAAGCGCGCGAGGCCGACCTGCTGCTGCACGTCATCGACGCCGCCGACCCGCTGCGCGAAGACCGCATCGCCCAGGTCGATTCGGTGCTGCAGGAGATCGGCGCCGGCGATATTCCGCAGGTGCTGGTCTACAACAAGATCGACCGGATCGAAGGCGCGGAGCCTCGCCGCGACGTGCCCAACGGAGGCCGCGAACGCGTCTGGCTGACCGCGCGCGATGGGCTGGGTATCGAGTTGCTGGAAGAGATTCTTGCCGAACGCCTGTCGCTGGTGCGCATCCAGGGCCCGCTGCACCTGCCGGCCGCGCATTCCGAACGCCTGCGTTCGCGTCTGCACGCCCTGGGCGCGGTGCGCGCCGAAACCCACGACGAGGACGGCTGGCATCTGCAGGTCGATCTGTCGCTCGCCGATGCCCAGCGCCTGGCGGTGCAAGCCGGCGGTGCGCCGCTGGAAGCCCTGCTGCCCGAAGTCCCCAGCGAAGAATGGATGGCGTAGGTCGGGGCTACGCCCCCGACGAAACGCAACCGGATACCCGAGCGTCGGGGGCGTAGCCCCGACCTACGCTTGTCTCCATGGCCCCGCGACCCTATCTAGTAGAATCAGACCCGCAACGGCCCTGGCCCTGCGCAAACCTCAACGTGGAGTAGGCATGGCCTGGAACACCCCCGGTAACAGCGGCCCCGGTAGCAACGGATCGAACGGCGACGGCGAAAAGCCCAGGCCCAACCCTTGGAAACCGAAAGGCAACAAGGGCGGCGGCAATGATCTGAACGGCTTGCTGGACCGCTTGCGCGGCCTGTTCGACGGCAGCGGCGGCAACCCGCTGCGCTGGGTGGTCATCGGCCTGGTGCTGCTGCTCGTGTTCAGCAGCTTCCAGCTGATCGGCGAACAGCAGCGCGGCGTAGTCCTGCGCTTCGGCCAGTTCGCCCGCATCATGCAGCCCGGCCCCAACTTCAAGTGGCCCTGGCCCATCGAAAGAGTCACCAAGGTCAACGCCACCGAGATCAAGACCTTCAGCAACACCGTGCCGGTACTGACCAAGGACGAGAACATCGTCACCGTCTCGCTCAACGTGCAGTACCGCATCAGCGACCCGCGTCTGTACCTGTATGGCTCGCGCAACGCCGACGAAGTGCTCAAGCAGGCCGCCCAGAGCGCCGTGCGCGAACAGGTCGGCCGTTCCGACCTGGACACCGTGCTGGGCGTGCGCGGCCCGCTGGGCAGTTCCGCCAAGGAACGCCTGCAGCACTCGCTGGACAGCTACCGCACCGGCCTGGTGGTGACCGAGCTCAACCTGCC
>NZ_PDWS01000022.1 GCF_010093305.1 Pseudoxanthomonas sacheonensis
TGCATATCTAGTGCTGTCACAGTAGCGGCTTATGTCACGTTCAATGATATGTTATTGTCGATTATGCAATAGTTCAGTCGAGTATACAGATATGATTTTGTTTACTTTTGGGGTATATTGACTACTTGTGCTTTGTTTTTTTTTTTTTTTTCACTGCAAATCTTCGATGTCGCTGCCGACCCATCCGTTTGCGTAGTGGCCGATCACCGCACAGTTGCGGCCTGACTTCCATGGCTGGAACAACAGGACCGCAATACCTGTTCTCGGCGCGCTCTCAATCGGCCTCCACCCACCAGCCCGCGAGGCGAGGGCGCGGGTGTTCCAGGCTTTGCGTGCGCCGTCTGCACCGTAGCCAACACACATCCAGCCGCAATCGCCTCCGGTACAGGAGACCTTGTACAACTGACGCTCTCCGCCGCCGAGAATGTATGGGCCGCTCGGATACGGACATTCTTCCTGATCGACAACAGCACCGCAGATGCACGGCGCCAACTCCACCAGCTCGGTCGTCATGGGGTTTCCTTGTTTGCGATTTGGATCAATAGGTCTGCGTGGCACGGTGTACCGATGCGGCACCAGCAAGCGAGATTCTTTCCGCGCAGTTGCTCACGGTTCGCCACGACGTAATCGCGCACGGCCACCTGCTCATCAAAGTTGTCAGTGCCCAGGGCGATATAGCCGCCGACGGTCAATTCAAACAGTCGGACGCATTCGGCCTGCGTGCCGTGCTTGCCTACGATGAAGGGGTTTCCCCACTTGGTGGTGCGATCCACCTTCACCGTATCGGCAGGCATGCGCCATCCCTTGGCGCGTCGTAGCTGGATGCGTTCAACCGTCACTTCACCCCCTCCGCGCCGGGCTTGGCGGTGAGTTCTGCTGCGGATATGACCTTGCGAATTTCATCGTCCGGAACGTCATCACCCGATTTGCCGGGAGCTAGTAACAGGACAATATCCGCGCCGGTCTCGCGTGAAGTGCTGACCATCGACGGCGTATGGAAGCCCTGGAAGTAGCTTTCCGAGTCAACGAACGCCACCGTGTATCCGTCAACCGTCCTCATGCCGAATCCCCCGCATCACCGCCAGCCGGGGCCGGGTGGGCGCGCCACTGAATCCCAAGTTCGCGCTCCCATGTGTAGGGCAGGCGATTGATCGGCTTCCATTCGTTGGCGTTGGCGTCCAGCCATTCGTAATCGCCGAACACCGGGAGCGTAAGCAGTCCCCGCTCGGCTATGGCGTCGGCAAGTTCCGGGTTGAAAATCACGTAACGATCCTGCTTGGAATCGAATACGACCCACGCGACTGCCTCCCCGCCGCTGCCGGTGGCCGGGGTTGGGGTGGTGGTGTAGTCATCCGGTAACGGGGTGGCTGTTTCCAGCACGAGTATCTGTTCGCCGTATCGAGCCGCATCGTCGCGCCGAAGTTGTGACTCCTTGCGATACAGGTCGTGCCAATGCTTCGCGTTAGGCGGCATGGCGTATAGCTTCGTGCCTTGCGGCAGGTGGACGTAACTCGGTGACTCCAGCCACGAAATAAGCCAGTTCGGATAGCCGCCAATCCCGACAACCGCAACCGGCACTGCCTCCCCACCCTGCGCAACCTGAGCTTCCAGCTTTGCCACCGTGCGCGTGAAGTCATTGAGACGGACGTATCGGCCTTTCCCTTCATCGCCGAAATCGACCTCATAGATGAATGCGCCATACTTGTGCAGCATTCCTCGCGCTGCCGAAGTATCGTCATCGTTCGGGACTGCACCCTGCCCAACCGATTCGGCGGGGCGGGTGGAGAGGGCAGCAAGATGGTCGGCCCATTTGTGCATGGCGTTGTAACATCCACCCGTTGGCATGCTGAACCTGTCGTTTGCATCCTTCCGCAAACCATCGATCACCTCCTGCAACCCGCCCACCCCAGGCGCGGGCTGCGCTGCGAGGGCTTGGCGGATCATTTCTCCCGTGATCGCCACTCCTCCGATAAACGCGACGAAATCTTCCCCGGGCCCACTCGCGGCGGGGGTGGTGGAGTTGTTCATGGCTTATCCTTCTTCGAGCTGCAAGTGATGTGCTTGAATTTGTCGGGATTGTTTCGCCTGTAGAGGTCATCCAGTGCGCGATAGCAAGCGACTTCGGTCGGGTAGTCGTACTTGCGCTCCTGCCCACACAGAACCCATCCGGACGTGCAAATTGTCAGTACCCAAGTAATCACGTTCCACCCTCCCCAGTAGTGGCGCACCCAAGGGCTGCGCGGCGGAGTTGTTTCGCGAACTCTTTCCTCTTTGGGTGGGTCCAGTTCGCTCGACCTATCCCTTCCATCTCATCCGCCAACGCATCCACCGCATCCAGCCGCGATTGGAGGGCGAGGTTTTGCTCCACCAAGTCAGCGCAGCCACGATGCAAGTTATCGGCCTCGCGCAATGCCTGGTCACGCTCCATCTCAGCCTCGGCGAGCAGGGACTCGGCTGCGTGGAGGGCGGATTGGTGGTCAGCGAATAGGACGAACCTGCCTTCCGTGTAGGGGTCCATAGATGCAACCTTGGTTCCGTCCATACTTTCGTCATCATTGAGTGCCGGGGTGTACCGCTGGATAGCCACCGCCTTCGATTCTTTCGAGGTCATGCTGCAATCTCCCATTGCGTCGTCATGCTGGGACCGCCCTTTGAGTTGTCGCGGGGCACCCGTGACCGCCTGACTACCCCGCAGTCCTCAATCCACTTCATGGAAGAAATAGCTTGCGCGGCGCTCGTGCAGTTGCAGTTAGCCCGCACGTCGCCAACCGTCACCGGTCCAAGTTGCAGCATTTCCAGAATCACTCCCTTGCGCTTACTCATCCCTTGGCCCTCTTCTTTGTTTTCGCGGTTTTGGTTTCCACCGGCTCCGGGAACGGGTCTGGCGGGCCGCTCTCGTCGTAGCCTTCGGCGCTTGCGTACTTCGCCAGCGTTCGCAAGTGATCTTCCAGCCGTAACAGGCGACCACACATCTCGTCGCAGTTTTCAGCCAGCACTGCACTGTGAGTGCGCTCGGCTTCAAGTTCGGCGATCAGCTCGGAACGCTCTTCGGGATAGGTGTAGGCGTCCATCCTCAACCTCCCTGCTGCGGGGGTAGGGCGGCGTCTTTCGGTTCGGCGCGCCAGTGCGTGTACCCGCTATTGGGGCCGAACTTCCAGCGCGATTCCCATTCCTTTTCTGGCAGCCAGTGGCAGAAATAAACGCCTGCTGGCCTTCCCTCATACGAACACCATGGCTCGCCATCGCGAATGTCCCATGGGCCATCATCTTCATCTTCGGCAAGCACTTCAAAGTGACCGTGCAAAACGTCAAATAGTTGACCGTCTTCAATCGCCGCGATCAGGACCGGCGTACCGTCTTCCGGCGCACTCTCAATTGGCAACCACTCCCCACCACCAGCGCCGGGCAGCGTGGGGGCGGTCTTGCGGGTGTTCCAGGCTTTGCGTGCGCCGTCTGCACCGAATCCGATGGCCTGCCATCCGCATTCCGGATTCGTGCAGTTCACGACGAACACGGCGCGACCGGGACCCGGATCGCCGAGCCTGCCTGTCGGATACGGACATTCATCCTGATCGACAACTGCGCCGCAGATACACGGCAACAGCTCAATCAACGCCTGTAGGTCGGGGGTGGTCATGCCATGCTCCTGTAATGCGCCATCACAGGACGGCGCGCGATCGAGGTTTGTGGGTTCGCTCGCAGGCACAACGGCCGCTTGTTCTTGGCGCTCGGCAAACGTGTGCGCAACGATGGATGCGTACTTGTCCGTCTCGTCCACTTGCACCGACAACGGCGAGGGCAACTGATAGGCCAGCTCCAGCGCGTCATTGACATTCGCCGGCACGGCGCCAGACCCTGCACGCACGCGCCACCACTCGACCGCCTTGGCCAGCGCAAAGCCGCGGTGCTCCAGGCATACCCACTCATTGAACCGGCGCATGCCGCACTGATAGGTGACCTTCATAGACACGGGCTTGCCGGGCTTCTCGTGGCGCGCGTATTTGACGCTGTCGACTACGTACTGATTGACGACGCGCTCGCGCTCGGTAGACAGCACCGCAGCGCCCGTGGGGCTGGCAAGGTGCGTCGGCCCAATCACCGGCCATGCGTAGCCGCACGCGCACAGGCGCGTTTGGATCGCCACAAGCGTCTCGCACTGCGGGCACTCTTTCGTCTTGCCGGTCGTGACAGCGGCAGCACGTCCAGGCCGCGCACTCTGCACACGGATCTCGTCGACCGCACCGTGCTCTGTCACGTTCATGGCGTAGTCGAGCACCATGCAGTCCGTTTTCCCGGGGCACAGTCGCAGGCCACGGCCGACCTGCTGGTAATAAAGCCCCGGGGACTTCGTCGGCCGCTTCATGGCGACCACGTCGATCATCGGGTTGTCGTAACCTTCCGAGGCGATGTTCACGTTCACCAGCCACCGATAGCGGCCTTCCTGATGCCCGTCGATCGCGTCCTGTCGGCCGGGGCTTCCTTGGTAGAGGACGGCCACTTTCTCGCCGTGACCGCGCAGCTCGTCGGCGACCGCGACCGCATGTTTCACGTTGACGCAGAACACGATGCCCGAGCGGCGTCCCTGCGTGCGTGCCAAGAGGTCAGCCACCGAACGCTCGACCAGCGGCAGCATGGCGTCGGCCAGCGCGTCCTCGATGTACTCTCCGCCGCGCTTCGCGACGCCGGAGAGGTCGGGACACTCGCCCGCCTTGCTCACGAGCGGGCTAAGGTAGCCGTCGCGGATCAGGTCAGGAATGCGGGCCTCGAATGCGATCTCCGTGAGAATGTGCCCCGGGCCGCACACCGGAACCGCTTGCCCCTGCAGGCGGTACGGCGTGGCCGTCATGCCCACCACGCGCACATTCGGGTTGGCTTGCTGGCATGCCTCGATAAACTGCAGGTACAGGCCTTCGCCGCGCAGCGGGATGCGGTGCGCCTCGTCAATCAGCAACAGGTCGAACCGGCCCAGCTCGTGCGCACGCTTGGCGACGCTCTGAATCTGGGCAAAGATGATGGGGTCGAACCGGTCGCGCCTTTTGAGCCCGGCCGCGTAGATGCCCATCGGCGCTTCGGGCCACACGACTTGCATTTTGGCTGCATTTTGGCTGACCAATTCTTGGCTGTGCGCCAGCACGGCGACACGGCCGTTCCACTGCTGCACGGCGTCCTGCGCCATTGCCGCCATCAGTGGAGACTTGCCGGCACCGGTGGGCAGCACAATGGCAGGGTTGCCCTCCGAGTGCCTCAAATAGTCCCAGGCGCATTCTTTGGCGAGCTGCTGGTAGGGGCGGAGGATCATGCCGCTTCTTTGACCCACTGCGCATCCGGCAGGTTCTGATTCCTGATCGCCTGCAGCTCATCGCTGCGCAACGCCGCCAGCGGAATGGCCGCCAGTTCCGTACTTGAATAGCTCCCAACAGCACGCGGCCCGTTCCTGAACTTGAACCCGTCCGAGCACACGTACTGAACCCAGCCCTCCGACTCGCTTGCATCGTCCACCGCGCCCCAGGTAACAAGCGCCGGGATGAACAAGTGATCCGGGCATGCGGTGAACTGGTTCGTCAGAGTGAGATCGTGGCCATGCTTAGCGCACGACCACCGACCGTCGCCTTCCGGCTCGGGGGTGGCATGCAGGCACGTGCGGCAACTTACCTGGGGCATTTCGCCGCGATGGCAGACGCCCTGAGAAGGGCACCATTTGCACTTGAAGAACGCGGGGTCTGCCGACAGCTTCGGAAGAGGCTCGGCCGCGAAGATGATGCGCTCGGCCTTCTCCTCCAACTTCAGCGCGATCTCCTTATTCGCATCCGTGCGCACGCTCACCGTCGTGCGGCCGCCAGGAGTGTCGCAGGTCAGGTAATGGCGGTCCATGCCGCTGTAGTGCATGTAGCAGATGGCCTGCGCGTAGTAGGTCGGGTTCCATGCGGCGAGTGCGTCTTTCTCGCCGTGCTTCGCCTTCAGGTTCTGCAAGCCGGAAGCCTTCTCGCTGACCTTGTGCTCCCATACGTGCCATGTCTTAGGCGCCTGCAGAATGCCCAGGATCGCCCCGTCGATGTTGCCGCGGAAGTGCCCCCCCAGCGCCTGAAACCCGAACTGCTTGCCGTCCTGCGGATTGTGCGTGTGCAGCTTCAGGCCCGGCACCATGCGAAGGCGCGCGGCCATCAGCTCTTCGCCGCGGTGCCCGTCTTCGAAGCGCCTTAAAGTCTCGGCGTCGAAGTTGTTCTCGTTCGTGAAGCGGAAGCTGTACCACTGCCGGCGCTCGCATTCCTCACCGATGAACGACATGCCCAGATAGCCGCGCTTCGGCTCGTTTTTCTGACGCGCGACGATGCTGCCGTCAATGGCGGCGAGGGTCGGGTCAGCGGTTGCGAGTTGCGGAAGCGCGGCCATGGGTTCTCTCGTTCGGGTTCGTGTGAGGGTAGGAGGCTAGGCGGCTTGCTTTTTCCAGGGCGACGCGCCGGCCGATGAGGTCGACTGCGAAACCTGCTGAGTCGTGTTGGTCTCGAACGGAATGCCATCGCCCTTCTTCCAGCCGCGGATCTCGTTCTGGTCCTTCTGTGTGACATAGCCGTTCTTCTGCGTGGTGCCGGCCGGGATGAAGTCGACGCGCACGACGTGCGGCTTGTTGTGCAGCTCCTGCGAGTCGCGCGGCTGTGCGACGCCGGTGGCTTCGCGGATCGAAGCCATTTGGCGATTGGCGATCTCGACGGTCTGGTCGTTCTTGTTTTCCAGGTTCAGGCGCGCCCACAAGCGGCGCTTGGCGTACTCGCCGTCCATGATTTCGTAGACCAGCTCCAGGTACTGGCCGTCGTTGTTCTTGGTCGGCTTCATGTCCGACTCGACGATGCGCGCCAGGTATTCGCCGGCCGGGATCGGTGCGAAGTCCTGCTGGGCTTCGGCCTCGGGGTTGTACATGCCAGTGAGATTGGCCATTTGCGTTTTCCTCGTTGTTGAAATCAATCGGTGAGTTGAATTTGCAGGGTTCAACCTGCGGGTTGAATCAGGCCGCTTTTGCTTCCTGCGCAGGCGCCATCGCATTGACCAGCGCCGACCATTCGAGCGGCAGCACGTCGGGCAGGGAGTAGCGATTGCCGGCAATGAATGACGGCTTGGCGTTGGTGTTCATGATTCGGCGACCGGTGGAGATGCCGCGCGCGCGGGTGTTCTGGCCGACGACTTCCTTCTTGATCGCGGTTTCTTCCTGCGCGAACAGGATGGCGTCGGCCCATTCGACGATCAGACCGAGCGCGCCCTTCTGCATTTTCAGCTCGTAGCGGTCGAAGGCTTCGGTGTCGGGCGCCTTGAAGTTCTTCACCGCGCTGTGCGCGATCAGGATGATCGCCATGCCTTTTTCCATGCGCAGCGTATTGAGCTTGTCCAGGAAGTCTCGCCACACGGCATTGGCTTCGACATACCCGCGGCCGTAGCCAGGCGTTTCAATGCTGGCCCACTGGTTCTTGTCGCAGACGTGCTTCCAGATCAGCGGCTCCAGCCAGTCGGTGGAATCGACCACGACCGTGCCGAAGTCGTGAGCTTCGGAATACAGGGAGAGCAAAGCTGCTTCAACCTCCGCGTACGTCTGGAGCAGCGGAAACGAGTTCGTCTCGATACCCGAAAGACCGTCTTCCAGCGGCAGGAAAATCGGGTTGAAACTACCGGCCGCGAACGTGCTCTTCCCAACTTTTTGCGCGCCATGTATGACCACGCGCGGCGGCAGGCTGTTGCGCTGGGTTTTGCTGATTGATGCGAGGGAGATGGCCATGGGTTCAGGTCTCAGTAGTTTTTCGTGGTTTGATATTTCGGGAGGCGAATGCGGATTTCGATCACCGGCTCTCGCTCGAATACGGATTGGTCGATGCCCATCGCGATGCACTGTTCGTTGTCATCGCGCCTGAATTCCTCGACACGCGAATCGTCTGGGAGCTGCAAAAGACCTGCGACTAGCAACTTGACCGTCATCGGCCCGCCGTTGAACACGTTCACGCCGCCTCCCGCACTTCGACCGCCAGCACCGAAACCTCGACCGCAGGCTTGCCAGGCGTCGCGGTGATCGCTTGCGCGGCGATGGCGTAGAGTTCTGGCTCGTTCTGCTGCAGGTAGCGGATGCCGGCCGTGATCACTTCGGGCTTATAGCGGAACACCTGCTCGAACATGGTCGGCGACAGTGCCGAGCGCACTGCGGCCAGCGCCGCTTCGTCCACCTTGCGGTACATGGTCCCGGTGGTCATGACCTTGTAGCGCTCGCCCTTGTGCGTGCTGCTGCCTTCGGCCTTACAGCCGACCAGCTTGATCAATGCCTGCTCGGCCTCGATGCGCGCGGCCTTCGCCTGGTTCTCTTGCAGCTTCAAGCCAATGACGCGCTCGGCTGCTTCGTCTATCTGGTTCATACGAACCTCCGCGTTTTTGAATCGCGCTTGGTTGCATTGCGACCGACGTTATAGGTCTCGCCGTGGAGCGGGAGATATTCGGGACCCAGGATGCGAATGAATCGCTTGCTGACGTGCATCATCTGCTCGCGGCTGCGATAGAACTGGCCGAGCGATCCACCGCCCGAGTTGAGCTGCTTCTTGTCATTTGGGGTCTTCATATGCCTCTCCTGTCCGCGTAATTCATAATCACCGGCTGAGGACCGCCGTGGTCGTAGGTCTGTGCGCGAGCGGGCAGGGTGCCGAGCAGCGCGACTTTCGTGCTTGCGCTCTGCGCGATATAGCGCTCGCGGTTCTCGAAGCGCAGCACGTCGTCTGCGTAGCGTTCGAGTGGGGTCAGGCGCAGGGGGTCGGTCACGCGCCACCCCACCAAGCGGCAGCTACCAGACCCGCGAAGAAAAAGAAGCAACCGACCACGATGGAGCCGAGGATGTCGGCGGCGTCTCGCTCGATACGCCCCCATGCGCGCCAGAAGGACCAGCCAAGCCGAGCGGTCAACGGCGCGCGGTCAGTCCAGCGGCGGTTCTTGTGGGTCAGAGTGCTCATCGACGTATCTCCGTCTGGTGACCTTCTTCGATCTGTTCGGCGCTCAGCCGGCCATAGTCCATGCGCGGCGTGCGCCCGGCGTTTTCCTCGGCTTCGCAGCTGTCGCGGATCTCGTTTATCGACTCGTTGTTCATGTCGATCACGTCCAGGTTGTCAGGACGCGAGATCGCGGGCAGTGAGTCGGGGAAGGTGTTCGCGGCTGGCGGCGTCGGCCTTTCTGGCGTGCCGAAGATGGCCGTGAAGATGGTCTCGAAGACTGGGTGCGCACTCATTCCGCGTACTCCGCGCAGCGCTTGCACATCCCCCAGCCCGTCGGCGCATACTCGCCGCAGTCCTGGCAGAGGAAACCGAAGGTGCGAAATCCGATCGGCTGTGCGTCGGCGGGCAACAAGGCGGAAGCGGTGTCGAAATCGTATTCGGGAAGAAGGTTCTGGTTCGCGTTCGGGTGCATGTTCTGGCTCCGGCCCATTGATTGGGCGTAACACACCGTAACGCATCACCTACCCGGAACGCAACACACCGTTACGATTTATAACAGAAAACAGTATCCCAAAAATAGAATTATTGATTTAGGCCATAAAAAAGCCCGCGATGGCGGGCTTCGTAACGGATGAAACTAGTTCTCAGAACTCAGATTGGCATTCATCCACCTTGTCCACCAGGTCACAGACCGCGTATTCACCATCCTGACGTGCGCCGGATGGCCAAGGCACATACTGCGTGAAGACCGTGTCGGCGCCGCGAATCTCGCTCAGCAAAGCCTGCGAAGCGGCCCCAGAGATGAACGTATCGCCGTGGTACGGCTTCCCTTTGCCGACGCGGATCCCGATCTCCTCACGGCCAGGGTAGGGCTCGCCGGCGACGCCCAGGACCAGCTTTCCTGGCCCAGTAACAGCCGCGGTCACGGTGCCCTTTACCGACGAGAGGACGATGCACGTCTTGGCGTCGGTCATCGCATCTACCTTGACCACCTTCCGGTAATGAATCAGCTCGCACTCTGTAGGCTCCTGAGCCTGCAGGCCAACCGGCGCCAGCGCCAGGCCAAGCAATAGCGCCCTCATGCGGCCTCCTCGGCATCCGTCTTGGGACCGACCACGTCACGGCCGATCGCCACCCATCGCTGACGCTGCTCCGGCGTCATCAACCTATAGAGCTCGACCAGCTCCATCTCGTCACGTACTTCAATAACCACAGCGTCATCCCCTAATGCTTCCGCCACAGACATGCCCGCCCATCGGGCCATGACTTGAATCTCGTTCACATACGTGGGTCGCTTCCCCTGCAACTTCAGGGTGATGGCTTGGCCGGTAATTCCCAATTCCCGACCCACTTCAGCACGGTTGACGTTCCGTGCGTCGAAGGCGGCAGCGACGCGGTTGAACCAGTTCATGATCGGAGGAGACTCTCTCATTAAGTGCGACGGAAAGCGTAACCCAACGTTACGCATCACTTCGTAACACCCCGTTGCGAACGTCGTGACGGTGTGTTACGGTTCCGTGCATGAGAGCCATCACGCGCCTTAGACAAACCGGAATGACCACGGCGGAGATCGCTGCTGGCATTAAAGACAAGTCGGGTGGGCACCTGGTCCGCATGTATGAGAACTACACGCGCTTTCCTGGTCGCGAACGATTCGTCTGCCTCATAGAGCTTGCCGAACTGCGTGGCATCACACTGGTTGCTCGCGACTTCATTCCGCCTGCATCCGAAATAGCTTGCGAGGATTCGGTCAGCAAGCCTGCGCGCAGTAAGCGAAAGAAGGGTTGAGTTCACGGGTCGGTCTCTTCGGAGGTCGGCCTTTTTTTGTACATCGAAACACATGTCCGCCGCTGTACCCCGCGGCCGGACACAAGGGGAAGACCATGGAGAACACACAGGTGCCGCTGTTTGTGGAAGACCTCAATGAGGCAATCCGCGCGACGGTCAACTGTCTGGGTGGTTTCAAGGCCGTGGGCGTTGAACTGAAGCCGGAGAAGTCTGCAGTGGATGCCGGTAAGTGGTTGGCCGACTGCCTGAACTCCGCCAAGCGCGATCGACTGGATCCGGAACAGCTGGCTTATATCCGGCGGCGCGCGCGCGCGGCAGGGTGCCATGTGCTGGCCGCGTTCGAGATGCAGCAGGCGGGCTATGCGCCGCCGGTCGCCATCGCGCCGGCTGATGAAGCGGCGGAACTCAAACGGCAGTTCATCGAGTCCACCAAGATGCAGGCACTGATCGTGCAGCGTCTTGAGCGTTTGGGGATGCACGCATGAACTCCCGCCTCTGCACCCACACCGGCGCCATCGACCTGATCGCCACCCTGATCGCGCGAAGTTGCCAGTTCGCCGTCGTGCCCATGGGCGATGAGTACCAGGTCAGCTGGCCTGACCTGTCGCGCGCGCCGGCACAGGTGCCGACCGAGTATCCGACGCCGCCGAACGGGCCGAGGGCTGCGTGAATACTCCCGTCATCATCGGAAACGCCACGCTGTACCTAGGCGACTGCCGCGAAATCCTGCCGACCTTGCCGAAGGTGGACGCGGTGATTACTGATCCGCCGTATGGGCTGGGAATCGACGGACAGAAGGAGTCGATGCGCCGCGACGGCTCCCAGCTTCGGAAGCATCACGAAAAGCTGGGATGGGATGGGGCCATTCCCGATGGCGAACTGATGCAGGCCGTTCTGGCTGCGGGAACGCAGCAAATCGTCTGGGGAGGCAACTATTTCTCTGACGACTTGCCGAGCAGTAGAGGCTGGCTGGTTTGGTTCAAGGGACAGACCGGCCTGACGATGAGCGACGGCGAGCTGGCTTGGACGAGCTTATCGATCCCTTTGCGGGTCAAGAACCTGCACCGCACCCACTTGTGGCAAGAGTCGCCAGAGCACCCGACGCAGAAGCCGACCGAGCTGATGATCTGGTGCCTGTCGTTTGTGCCGGACGCACAGACCATCCTCGACCCATTCATGGGCAGCGGCACAACCGGCGTGGCCGCGATGAACCTCCAGCGGTCATTCATCGGGATCGAGCGCGAGCCCAAATACTTCGACATAGCCTGCCGCCGCATAGACGATGCGCAGAGGCAGGGGAGGCTGATCGCGTGAGCGCAGTGCTCGATCAAGCGGACGATCTGCCCTTCGAGATGCGCGAGGCCTTGCGCTGGCTCGTGTGGCTCAGCGTGCCTGTGCCCGGCAAGAAACCGCGCAAGGTGCCGTTCTATGCCAACGGCCAGCCGCGCCATGGCGCATTGGACACCGCAGCCGACCAGCAATACCTGGTCAGCTTCGACGATGCCCAAGCCGCACTGGCCCAAGGCAACTACACCGGGCTGGGGTTCGCGCTCGGCCCAGATGGCTCGGGCAGCTACTGGCAGGGGGTCGACCTCGACAACCTGTCCGAGCATCCCGACCTGGCGATGCTGGCCGAGGACTTGCCCGGGTACACCGAAACTTCACCGTCAGGTAAAGGCGTGCACGCGATCGGCTACGGCCGCGCGTTCCAGGCGCTAGGCTCCAACGCCACAGGCATCGAAGCGTACTCAGCCGGGCGTTACTTCACGGTCACCGCGGACGGCGCCGGCCTGTCGAATCCCGTGTGTATTGCTGATTTTGTAGAGCGCGTGCTCAGGCCGAAGCACAGCCCCGCGGCGCCAACACACACCAGCGCCGAGATACTGGAATACATCGACCCCAAGACGATCACCGAACTGCGCAGCGCGCTGTCCAGCATGCGCGCGGATGATCGCGATAGCTGGGTAGCGAACGGCCAGCGTCTGAAGAAGCTGGGCGAGCGGGGCAGGGCGCTCTGGCTGGAATGGTCGCAGCAATCGGACAAGTACGACCCGGCCGACGCCGCGCGCGTATGGGACAGCTTCACGGCGGACCACACCGGCTACCAGGCCATTTTCAAGGCGGCCCAGGCCCAGGGTTGGCTCAATCCGCTGTCAGGCGCCGTTCCCAGCCCAGCCCAGCCCGCACCCACGGAGATCGCCCAGGCAATCGCCAACGCGCTGCAGCCCCTCAACGCCGACGACATCGCCCGGGCGGCCATCCCTCACCCGCACGCTTTCACGAAGGGCGATGCCGGGCTATTTCCCGAGGCCGAGGTGACCGTGATCGGTGCGCCGGGCCGCGAGGGCAAGACCACGCTCATGATGGCGATCGCCACGCACTACGCGCTGGGTCGTCCGCTGGCCGGCCTGGCCCCCGCGGAAGTGCGCTCAGTGCTGATCTACTCAGGCGAGGATGACCGCGGCCAGTACGCGCGCAAGGCGGCGGCGCAGTGGGCCCGGCTGGGCACCACGGACCAAGCGCTGCTGCTCAACAACCTGCTGATCCCCGACCTGCATAGTCCTGAGCTGTCGGCCTGGCGCGAGATCGTGCGGCTTGAGAACCGCGCGCCCGTGCGTGGCCCGGTGGTCGAGACGCTGATCGAGGCCATCCAGGCGCTCAGTACGCGCGAGTTCCCGCCGGGCCTGGCCATCTTCGAGACCGCGTCGACACTGTCTGATGCCGAGGAGGACAACCCGGGGCATAAGGCGCTGATCGCCGCGCTCAAGCACATCGCCAAGCGCACGGGCCTGGCCGTGATCCTGGTTCACCACACCAGCCAAGCCGCGGCCAGCAGCTTGCCCGACCTGACCATTTCCGAGGCCGACATCCGCGGTGGCACCACCCTCGTCAACAACGCGCGGCAGACGCACCTGGTCGTGAACCTGGCCTCGGTGGCTGATGCCTTCCCCGAGAGCGACGCGCGCACCGTCCTACGCAGCCTGGTGGCGCCCGGTGAGCAAGACCGCATCACGGCGCTGATCTGCCTGTCCAGCTCCAAGGCGGCCGACCCCGCGCCCATCTTCATGCGCTGGGAGAACGTAGCGCCCTACGGCCCGCGGATGGTTGAGGTCACGGTGCCTGCCCGACTGGCTGGCCGGAGCTGGCGTGCGCTGCGTGGGGAGCTGTCCGGCGCGCGCGCCGAGATGAAGGCCGACAAGAAGGCCGAGAGCGGCCTGGCCAACGTGCGGCTGGTGGTGAAGGCGGTGGCCGACATCCAGGAGAACGCTGAGCAGCCGACCGCCAACAAGGTCTCCACGGCCTGCGGCCGGAATCCGGGCTGGGCAAAGCCGTACCTCAATGCTGCGGTCGAACAGGGTGAACTGGTGCGGTCGACCGAGAGTGTTCCACGCTCGAACGGGCTGGTTGACGTGTACCGGCTGGCCGGTGAGGTCGTTATCCCCTGGAAATCAGAGTGACTACTTGATGGACTCCTTGATGAGCAAATCAGACAGCAAGCAGTGGAGGCAAGTCATTGATTTTGATGATAACGACTCCTTGATTGACTCCTTGGTGACTACCTGGAAACCGAAAGGGCGAGAACTGGGACAAAAAGCCGCGCTCAGCAAGGCGCTTTTGTCCGTTCCTCGCCCCGCCGACTACTACTCCTTGGTCCCTTCCCCTATAGGGGCAAGGAGTGGTGACCAAGGAGTCGATTCGGGGGTAGGGCGCCAGAACGAAGACTGCCAGACCGGCAAGACCCGACACGCGTCTCCGCAAGCGGCCTGGGCCACCTTGACCGCTGTCGTGAAACATCGGCACCGCAAACCCAAGTTCTGGCACCGCGGCAAGCCGGGCGTTTACCAGTGCCCGTTCTGCCATGGCTGGCACACGACGAGCGCGGATCGGGGAGAGGCCGCGTGAGCATCGAGACGGCAGACGCGCTGATGGGCATATTCGGGTTGCACCGTGCTGTCACGGTTAAGACCGTATGGTTGCAACTCCGTACGGTTTCGGAAATGAACGTACGGACGCACTGGGCGACCCGGGCGAAGCGCACGAAGGCGGCCAGGCGCACAGCCGCGGCCCTGTGCCCGCCAGCGAGCCTGCCATGCGCGGTGTACCTGACCCGGTACTCAGCCGGAACCCTGGACGACGACAACCTGCGCTCGGCGCTCAAGGCCGTGCGCGATGGCATCGCTGATCGCCTGGGTGTGGCCGACAACGACCCGCGCGTCGAGTGGCACTACGAGCAGGCGAAGTGCAAGCGCGGCGCCTATGACGTTTACGTGATGATCGAGGAGAAGGGGGAATGACCAACCAAGAGATTCAATGCGGCTCTATCATGAAGCTGCCCATCGGCGAGGTCGCCGACCGCGCGGCTCGCGCCATTCTCACGTTCACCGGCCCGCGTGCGGTGTGCCTGGATCCGGCGGGCCGCGTATCCATCGAGTTCCCGGGCCATGCGGCCGAGTGCGACCTGGTCGGCGTGTACGCGCCTTCGGCTGGGCTACTCGCGCTCTCGCGCATGGTGATCGATGACCTGAACTTCGAGGCCATCGATCGCGGGTTCCGCAGCCCGAAGAAAACGGGCAGGCCGAGGAAGGTGATCGCAATGAACCCCGACAACTACGAGCTCGCCGCATGAACGCCGACACCTACGAACCCAAAGCCCCGCGCAGCTTCGAGGAGCGCCTGCAGCGGCTGTGCGGAGAGTCCGCCTACCGCATGCCCGTCGAGGGCCGCAGCACAAGGCCAGGGAGCCTGCCGGCGGCGCACCAGTTGGCTGCGGCACTGGGCATGGCGCGGCAGGGCAAGGACGACGTCGGCCCGGATATCGTGATGGACATGGTCGTCGGCAGGACGAACACTGCCGGGCGCGTGGTCAGGACGATCGCCGCCGCGATGGCCAGCGACCGGAATAGGGCAGCAAGGCGCTGCCGCGCCTACATGCGCATCATCGTGTGGGCCAGCTACGCGAGCGTGATCGGCGGACTCAGGCAGGACCAGCTGCGCCCCAGCGAAGTCGCCCAGCAAGACTGGGACTTGTTGACCGAAGCGGCGGAGCGGATCATGGGATGCCTGGCCGACGAAGCGCTGCAGCGCGCGGAGCGGGCGTTCTACGCGCAGGGCGAGAGGAGGGCGGCGTGAGGCGCCTGGGCTTGGCGTTCATCGCTTGCTTGGTCGGCCCTCGCTCGTGGCGCATGGTGCTCGCACTCTGGAACTGCAAGGCTTGACAGCCCCCAGATAGCTGCGCCTAATAACCCCATTGTGTACAGCTGCGCCCGCCCTCATCGGCGGGCGTTTTGCGTTTCTGGCCTGCCCATTCTGGGTAGGCCCGTACCCGAAATGGGTAAAGCCCTGGGGGCTCTGTGAACTCACTACCGACTGACGCAGCGGCCCGCAAGGCGGTCCCGCTGGCTTCCGGCTGTCTGGACTACTTTCCCGCTGCGCTCGCTGCCGTTGCAGCGCTGAGCCAGAAGGGCAACGACCAGCACAACCCGGGGCAGGCACTGCACTGGGATCGGGCGAAGTCAGGCGACGAGGCGGATGCGCTACTCCGGCACTTCCTCGAACGCGGCACGGTTGACTCGGACGGTATCCGGCACTCGGCCAAGGTCGCATGGCGCGCACTGGCGCTGCTGCAGAAAGAACTCGAAGCGGCGGAAGGCGCGCCGTTGGCGCGTGGTGTGCGTGAGGTCTTGGAAGACTTTCTGCACAACCGCCCAGGCTGCGACGCCTACGATGCGCATCCGCTCAACCTCCCCCGCGCGGACGAGGGCAGCTGATGGCCTGCCCGACCTGCGGTAGCACGCGCACGATTGGATCAGGCGGCGGTCGCCGCAAGTGCCTGTCGCCCGAGCACGTCGGCACGCGCAGCTACAACATCGACCGCGAGGTATCGGGCGAGCTGCAGACCGAAGCGCTCGAGGCGAAGCAGGGTTGGGCGCCGGAGTTCGGCATTACGAGCCCGCTTCCGATGGGCCAGAAGCTGAAGGGCACCAGCACGCTGGTGGACAAGCGCACCGGTGAGCAGGTGCTGCAGTGGGTCAAGACCAACGAGGACGCCGAAGCGCAGCAGGCCGTGTTAGAGGCTGCAGCGCGCGCGATGGTCTCCGACATGCCTCGCCTGGCACCGCGCAAGGCGTCAGGCACCTGGCGGCAGGATTTGCTGACTGTGTACCCCATCGGCGATCCGCACATCGGCATGTACGCATGGGCCGAGGAGACTGGCGACGACTGGGACCTGAACATTGCCGAGCGCGTGCACTGCGGAGCCATGGCCGAGCTGGTGCAAGCTGCGCCGGCGACCGAACAGGCCATCGTCTGGAACCTGGGTGACGCGCTGCACTACGACAGTATGGCAGCGGTAACTCCGCGGTCGGGGCACTTCCTTGACGCCGACGGCCGCTATGCCAAGATGGTCAGTGTCGCGGTCAAGATCATTCGCCAGTGCATCGAGTCCGCGCTGACCAAGCACGCCCGCGTGCACGTGGTGAACTTGCCGGGCAATCATGACGAGACTGGCGCCCTGTGGCTGAGCATTGCTTTGAGCCACATCTACGAGAACGAACCGCGGGTCACCGTCGATACGAATCCATCCGTCTTCAGCTATTACCGCTGGGGCAAGGTGCTGCTCGGCGGGCATCACGGGCATGCCTGCAAACCAGCGGCACTGGCCGGCGTCATGGCGTGCGATCGCGCGAAGGACTGGGGCGAAACCTCGCACCGGCACTGGCTGATCGGACACATCCACCACGAATCGAAAAAGGAGTTCTCCGGAGTGACCGTCGAGAGCTTCAATACCCTGGCCGCGAAAGACGCCTACGCCACCAACGGCGGCTGGCGCTCGGGCCGCTCGATGCAGGCCATCGTCTACCACGCCGAGCACGGCGAAGTGGGTAGATCGAAGGTCTGCGCGGCGATGTTTGAGTGAACGCGCCGAAGCTGAAATTCCGCGCAGCAGACCCGCTGCAGGATGCTTACATCGACAATGAGGGCAACTATTACTCGGTGGCTCGCCTCGTTGATGACTCGAAAGACCTTCCGGTGTTCGACGTTCCGTTGGCTGCGTTGAACCTTACGTCCAAGATATGGGACGACCAGAACATATTTGGCCTCGCGTTCCACGTGAAAAAGTGCATCGACGCAGACCTGCGCTTCCCCATCCTGCTGGACTGGAACGGAGCGATAGCAGACGGTCGGCACCGCATCATCCGGGCGATCATTGACGGCAAGCGCACGATCAAGGCGCGCCGCATGACTTGGAAGCCGGAACCAGATCGCAAGGCTGAAGCGTGAACGCCGACGAGATCGTCCGAGAGATCACGCGGCGCAGTTGGCGCTTCGGGGTGGCGGTGTTGCTGAGCCCTGAATATTCGGTCGACTGCGGGGAGTCGAAAGTTGGCGGGTTCTTCTGTAGTAGTGAAATGCGCCTGGTCGTCGCCATGGGTAGCGAGCAGGACAAGTGGCTCGGCACTCTGCTGCACGAGTACAGCCACCTGACGCAGTGGGCTGAAGATTGCGCAATCTGGCAGCAGGACTACAAGATGCCAGGCGGCATCGATGAGTGGCTCGCCGGCAAGCCCTGTCGAAATGCAAGGGCTCAGATAGAGGTACGCCGAGAGCTTGAAGCCGACTGTGAGCGACGCACCATCCGACTCATCAAGGAGCTGCAGGCACCGATTGACCTTGACCGATACACACGCGGCGCCAACGCATACATCCATTTTCACAATGTGATGGCCGACAAGCGCAAGTGGTACGAGGGTGGCCGCGGTCCGTACACGAGGCCAGAAGTGCTGGCAGTGGCGAACGCGACACTCGATAAGGATTTCAGGAAAACGCCAGCGCCACTACGCGCAGCGCTGCTTGCTTGCATATGAACGACTCCAGCGACGCCTCCTGGATGGAGCTCGCCGAGCACATCCGAGACAGCGATGGCGCCGCGGTGTTCCTGCTGTTCAAGCGGCCTGACGGGAGCTTCGTCTACTGCTTTCGCTCCGGCGACAAAGAAGAACTTCTCGGCGCCGTCGAGGATGCGCTGGATCGCATCGACGCTGCGCAAACTGAGCCGGCACGCCGGCTGAACTGACTACGCCCGGCCGCAGTGCACCGCGCACTGTTGTCGCCCCTGGGAACAGGGCGCCGGGCACCAATACGACAGGGGAACACCAATGGGCTACTACAGGCTTACGCCATGGCGAACACCAGAATGAACTCTGATTTGGCGCACGCCACCGGAGTGGCAATCGGCAAGAGCGCACCCCCGGCGGGCGTATTGGGACTGGCAGCACTGGGTGCAATCGACATGACTTTTCTCGTGGGCCTACTGACCGCTGGCTACATCCTCCTGCAATCGGCCTACCTGCTGTGGAAGTGGGCCAAGGAGCGTCGCGAGAGCCAGAAGTTCATCGCCGCGATGGAAAAGCCGCCGGAGCACAAAGAGTGAGCGCGCCGCGTCTGGCAGTCGGCGCCGCGTTCGCAGGCGTGCTTGCCCTCGCAGGCGGCATCGTAGCGACGTGGGAAGGCTACGAGCCGAAGCCCTATCGCGACATCGTCAACGTGATGACCGTTTGCTATGGCCATACCGGAAACGTAGAACAGCGCACGTACACGAAGGCAGAGTGCGACGCCTTGCTGCAGTCCGACTTGGGCAAGCACTGGAACGGAATCGAGAATTGTGTGCACCGCCCGCTTGCCGACCATGAGGCCGCCGCCGTCCTCTCGTTGGCGTTCAACGTAGGCTATCCGACGGTGTGCCGGTCGACGATGGTGCGCAAGATCAACGCAGGCGCACCTCCGGCTGAGTTTTGCCGCGAGCTGTTCAAGTGGGTGTACGCCGGCGGGAAGAAGATCCGTGGCCTTGAACGCCGCCGTGCCGCTGAATTCAAACTCTGCATGGGGTACAGCCAGTGAAAACCATCTTCGCCGTTCTCTTACTGACTGGCTGCACTCAGGGCAACTCGGTCGAGACGGTTGTGTCGAAGGATTTCACGCACCGTATCGAGGACATGAAGGGCGGCGTATGCAGCGCCACCGCTATCGGCCAGCGTAGCCTTTTGACGGCGAGCCACTGCCTGGCGGAAGACCAGAAGATTCTCGTGGTGGACGGGACGGCGGTAGGCATCCTGCACATCGAGAGGGACAAGAGCGATCACGCCATCGTCGTGGTCACGAACACATTCAAGGCAGTGGCCTCGGTAGGCGTTACGCCCAAACAAGGCGACCGCGTGCACTGGTACGGACAGCCGATGGGGTTGGAACAGATTTACGGCGAGGGCGTCGTGGTCGGGAACAAGGACACGCGCTACCTGATTGACGGACAAATCTGGTTTGGCGTCTCGGGCGCCGGGCTGATGAACGAACGCGGCGAAGTGGTCGGCGTGGCGTCCGGCATCCTGGGCCAGCAGATTTATAAGCTCGGCTTCGCCTGGCCGCTGGCGTTTACCGCCGCGCAGTGGGCGGCAGTGCAATGAGCCTCGTGCCCTGGTACCTCCGCTATGCGCCGCAGCTCGTGGCCGCTGTCGTCGTGTTCTTGCTGGCCGTCGTGCTGGTGTTCTCGGGCGCACGCTGCTCGCGCCGCGCCGCCGACTTCCGCGACGTGAAGGCTGTCGTCAAGGCCCAGAACAGAGCCGCAGAACAGACCACCAGGTCGGTCCAGATCAGCAAGGACACGCAAGAGCGTGTCGAGAAAGAATCCGCCGATACGAGGCAGCGCACCGCGCGCGCCGTGGAGAAGATTGATGCACGTATTCAAGCTGAGCCTGCTGCTCCTGGCCCTGCTGACCCTGACGTCCTGCACATCGCGCGGGAAGCCCATCAGCGTGCCCTCAGTGCCCATTGCCGGGTGCAGCGAGCGGGCGATTGCCCTGACGCCGCCGCCACCCCCTGATACGACCGACTACCGTCCGTGGGCTAAGGCGTACGTGGGCGCAGTCGGCGCGTACGAAGACAGCGAGAACAAGCGCGGCGCGACTGCGGACTGCCTGGACTTGCACACGGTCGAGGTCAATAGCTGGATGAAACGATTCAAGGGCTGGAAATAGAAATGGCAGGCGAGAAGCACAAGAACAAGACGACGTGGGAAAAGGGCAAGTCCGCAAACCCAGGCGGCCGCTCACCACGCACGGGACCGAACGGCGAGAGCCTGACCGAGCTGTGCCGGCTCCAGACCGCTGATGCGGTCAAGGTGCTGACCGAAATCATGATGGCCGCTGCCAACGAGCCCAAGGATCGCATTACCGCGGCCCTGTCGCTGCTGGATCGTGGCTGGGGCAAGCCGACGGAGAAGATGGAAATGGATGCGCGCGTCGAGAACCTCGGCGTGCCGACCATCCAGATCGTGCGGTATGCAGATACCGTTAACTGACCCCCAGTACGAATTCGTCACAGCGGAAGAACAATTCCCCGCGATGGTGGCGGGGTTCGGCTCGGGCAAAACGCACGCAGCGGTAGTGCGTGCAATGACCAAGAAGCTGCAGTACCCACGGCAGAACGTGGCCTATTACCTGCCGACGTACGACCTGGTGACCACCATCGGCTTTCCCAGGTTCTATGACCAGTTGGAAGAGATGGGCCTGAAGTTCAGCCCGAACAAAAACGACAAGATGATCCACGTCAAGGATGCGGGGACAATCATCTTCCGCACCATGGACAACCCCGAGCGCATCATCGGCTATGAGGTTGCCGACAGCCTGGTCGATGAGCTGGACACGCTGCCAATCGATAAGGCGCGCGACGCCTGGAACAAGATCATCTCCCGTAACCGGCAGAAGAAGCCGGATGGTTCATTGAACACGGTGGGCGTGGCGACCACGCCGGAAGGGTTTCGCTTCGTTTACGAGCGATGGCAGCGCAACCCTGCGCCAGGGTATCGGATCATCAAGGCGTCGACGATGTCGAACGTGCGCAACCTGCCGGATGGCTATATCCAGTCGTTGCGCGATTCGTATCCGTCGAACCTGCTGGCCGCCTACCTGGACGGCGAGTTCGTCAACCTGGTAGCCGGCTCGGTGTACCCCGAGTTCGACCGCAAGTTGAACGAGACCTACGAGCAGATTCGCCCAGGCGAGGCGCTGCATGTGGGCATGGACTTCAACGTCGGCAAGATGGCGGCCGTGGTGCACGTCCTGCGCGAAGACAGCCCGCGCGCGGTGATCGAGTATTGCGGCGTGCTGGATACACCGACCATGTCCGCACTATTGAAGGCGCGCCACCCCGGCCACCCGATCATCGTGTATCCCGATGCTTCGGGCCAGTCGCGCAAGAGCAACAACGCCAGCGAATCCGATCTCAGCATCCTGCGCGCGAACAGTTTCAGCGTCCGCGTCAACCCGACCAATCCCCGGGTCAAGGACCGCGTGCTGTCGGTGAACGGGGTCATTCACAAGGCCGGCGCACGGCGCTACCTCGTGAACCCCGACACGTGCCCGCAGTTGGTCGAGGGCCTGGAGAAGCAGGCATACGACAAGACCGGCGAGCCTGACAAAACAAGCGGCCTCGATCACGTCGTTGACGCCGCCGGCTACTTCATTGCGTACCGATACCCCATCGTCCAGCGGATTGCGCTGGTGCAACCACTGAGACTCTAAGCATGCCCATTGCCGTAAACCAACAATCCGAAGAGGTCAAAGACCTCGCGGAGCAGTGGCCCGTGCTGGAAGCCCTCATGCAGGGCACGCCCGCCATGCGCGCGGGTGCGCAGGCGTACTTGCCGCGGTGGCCGAATGAGTCCGCAGAGAGCTTTGCGGCACGCCTGGCCACCGCCACCCTCACGCCGCTGTATCGGCGCACAGTGCGGGTGATGGCAGGCAAGCCGTTCTCCAAGGATGTCACGCTCTCGGAAGAGTCGCCGGCAAGCATCAAAACGTGGTCGGAGGACATCGACCTGCAAGGCGTATCCCTGCATTCCTTCGCCGCCGAGATGTTCGAGGAGACCTTCTACGGCCTGGCCGGAATCCTGGTGGACTATCCCCGCGTGGGGCCGGCGCCCAATGGCGTGCGCACCGTTGCGCAGGTCGAGGCCACCGGCGCCCGCCCGTACTGGGTGCGTGTGAAGCACAACCAGATTCTTGGCTGGCGCGCGGCCAACATCGCCGGCAAGATGAAGCTGACGCAGCTGCGCTTGCTGGAATCGGTCGAGGAAGACGACGGCGAATGGGGGACGAAGGTCGTCCAGCAGGTCCGCGTGCTGACTCCCGGTGCATGGCGCATCTACCAGGCCAGCACCGTGAAGGCCGACAAGGGCGCCTGGAAGCTGGTCGGCCAGGGCGTGACCAGCCTGGCCGATATCCCGTTCGTGCCGCTGTATGGCTCGCGCATCGCCTTCATGCTGGGCGCGCCGCCGCTGCTGGACCTGGCCTACCTCAATGTGAAGCACTGGCAGTCGCAGAGCGACCAGGACACGATCCTACACGTGGCGCGCGTGCCCATCCTGGCCATGATCGGCGCGGACGACAACAGCGAGCTGACCGTGGGCACGTCCTCGGCGGTGAAGCTGCCAATGGGCTCGGACATGAAGTTCGTCGAGCATTCGGGCGCCGCCATCGAGGCCGGCCGCTTGTCGCTGGTCGACCTGCAGGATCAGGCGATCACCACCGGCGCCGAACTGCTAGTCAAGAAGCCGGGCGACCGCTCAGCTACTGAAGCGGCCGGCGACCAGGAGGGCAACAAATCCGACCTGCAGCGCATGACTGAGGCGATGGAGGATTCGCTGGACCAGGCCCTGCAGTTCATGGCCGAGTACGCGCGCTTGCCGTCCGGCGGCAACGTGTCGCTGTTCAAGGACTTCGGCGCAGCCACGCTTAGCGACGCCAGTGCCACATTGATCAAGGACCTTCAAGCGGCTGGCCTGATCTCCAAGGAGACCGCCATCACCGAGTTGCAGCGCCGCGGGGTGCTGTCGCCCGAGGTGGATCCGAAGGAGGAGGCCGACAAGGTCGAAGCGGATGGCCCTCTGCCGGGCCAGATGGTCGACGGCGTCGACGCTGACGGGAACCCACTCGGTAAGCCGGTGGCCACGCAAGTTTGATGGCCGCCGTCAATGCCCGCCTGCAGGACGAGGCGGTAGACCACGCCGTCAACCTGCACCGGTACAGCAACGGGATCGTGCGGCGTATGGTTGCCGTGCTGAACCGTACGGATGCACGCCTCAGCGCACAGTTGGCCGAGCAGCTCATGCGCCTGGACGCTTCGACCTTCACGGTCGAGCGACTTGAAAGCCTGTTGCGCTCGGTGCGCGAGCTGAACGAGCGCGCGTACAGTCAGGTGCTGGAAGCGCTCGAACCGGAGATTCAGGGCCTGGCCGAATACGAGGCTGGGTATCAGTACCGCGCGCTGCGCGAGGCGGTCCCAGCTGCGGTGCAAATTCGCTTTGCGGTGAGCGCTGTCGGCGCCGACCAGGTATACGCCGCCGCCCTATCGCGCCCGTTCCAAGGCCGCCTGCTCAGCGGCTGGTTCCAGAACCTGCCAGAGAGCCGCATGCGCCTGATTCAGAACACCGTGCGCGCCGGTTACATGGAAGGGCGCACCGCCGCGGAGATCGTGCGGCAGATCAGGGGAACGAAGGCGCTGAACTATGCGGACGGTATCCTTGACCGGAGCCGGCGGGAGCTGATGACCGTCGTCAATACCGCGCTGAGCCATACGGCGCAAACCGCGCGCGCCACATTCGCCGACGCGAATCGCGATCTCGTGAAGGCCACGAAATGGGTCTCGACCCTGGATGCGCGCACCTCCGAAGAATGCCGGATCCGCGACGGGCTGCTGTACGAGGTCGACACCCACAAGCCGATCGGCCACCGCATCCCCTGGCTGCAGGGACCCGGCCGGCTGCATTTCAATTGCCGCTCGGTGTCCACGCTGGTGACCAAATCCTGGCGCGAGCTGGGCATCGACGTCGACGACATGCCCGCGGCGACGCGCGCCTCGATGGACGGGCAGGTCCCGGCCGACACGACGTACTCCGAATGGCTGGGACGCCAGAGCGCCGAACGGCAAGACGAGGTGCTCGGCGCCGCGCGCGGAAAGCTGTTCCGGCAGGGTATCCCGATGGACAAGTTTTACAACGACAAGGGCCAGTGGTTGACGCTGGACCAGCTGTATCAGCGGGAAGGCTTGACGCGGCCGTAAGACGTGCCACCATTGACCAAGATGCCGAAGTTCCGAGTCATTGAGGGCGGTGCAGCTCCAGCGCTGAAGCGCAAGCGGGCGCCCCGCCAGAAAGACCTACCGCAATGCCACCGATGCCAGGGTCGCGAGACCGTCCAGGCGTCCATCGGCAACGTGCGGAACCGCTTGTGCGTGACGTGCCTGATGAAGGGCGAGCGCGTGGTGGTGGAGTAGAGATTTTCCGGATGGAATACTGAGTAGGGAGGCATCCCGAAAGGAGCTAGTTCGGAGACATTGCGAATTTCCCGGCAACGTGGCCCAGCAGGCTGCAGTCGTGGAGTACCCAGTCGCGCCGGGGTCGTAATGGATTAACCGTCTGCATGCCTCTGCTGGAGGATAAGTTGCAGGCGGAAGGCGCCGATTATTCCAAAGGGGTCAGCTTCGGCTGGCCCTTTTCAAATTCAAACCAAAGCGCCCTCGGGGCGCTTTTTTTATGCGCCAAAGGCGCCAACCAGTCCAAGGGACATACCGTGAGCGAAATCGACCTCAACAGCAAAGAAGTGAAAGACGCCATCGCCGCAGCGGTAGCCGAACAGGTGACCGAGCAGACCGAGGGTCTGAAGGCGAAAAACGCTGAACTGATCATCAAGCTGAAGAAGGCCAAAGAGGGATCGACCATCGACCCTTCAGACCTCGAAGCTGTTGAGAAGGAGCGCGACGAGTGGAAGGGCAAAGCCCAGCTCGCCGAAAAGGCGGCGAAGAAAGCCACCACCGACCTAGAAGCCGCCAACAAGCGCGCCGAAACAGCGGAAGGCTTCACCTCAAAGCTGCTGGTCGACAACGGGCTGACGGACGCACTGGTCAAGGCGGGGGTTACCAACCCAGTCCACCAAAAGGCGGCCAAAGCCATGCTCGCGGGGCAAGTGGAATTGACGGACGAGAACGGCACGAAGGTGCCAATGCTCTCCGGCAAGAAGCTGGCCGACTCCATCACCGAATGGGCAGGCACCGACGAAGGCAAGTTCTTCGTGACGGCGCCTGATGCAAACGGTGGCGGCGCACACAACAACGGTCGCCAAGGCGATCCCCCGAAGGGTGACATGGGCGGTGACAAGGCGGCACGAACCGCACGCGCAGCCGAGTTGCTCAAACAGAACAGCTGATTAAGGAATACGTATGTCCCTCACCAACATGAAAGTGTTCAACGCCACGGTCCAGACCGCGACGATCGAATACCTCGGCCAACAGGTCGAGAAGTTCAACGCCGCTTCGCGCGGTGCCATCGTGCTGACCTCCGAAGGTTTCGAAGGCGACTATCGCTTCGAGAACTTCTGGGCCGGCATCCACGCCGCACAGCGTCGCGTCGACCGCTATGCTTCCAACGCCGCTGCTTCCGCAACCGCGCTCGCGCAGCTGCAGTCGGTCGGCGTCAAGGTCGCCGGTGGTTTCGGTCCCATCATCTGGGAGCCGGGCCAGCTGTCCTGGGTGCAGAAGTCGCCGGCCGAAGCGGTCGAGGTGATCTCGCGCAACCTGGCCGAAGCGATCATGAAGGATCAGCTGAACTCGGCCATCGCCGCGTTGGTTGCGGCCATCGAAGCGCAGGCGTCCGCCACCCACGACACCAACACCGGTCCGATGACCTACGTCGACCTGAACCTGGCGCACGCCAAATTCGGTGACTCGTCCAGCCTGATCGTGGCGGATGTGGTCGACGGTGCGACCTACCACTCGCTGATCGGCCAGAACCTGACCAACGCGCAGCAGCTGTACGTCAGCTCCGGCGTGCTGGTGGTCGACATCCTCGGTAAGGCAGTGGTCGTCACCGACGCCCCCGCCCTGCGCGAGACCGGCACCGGTGCGGACGTGAAGGCGCTGGGTCTGGTGTCGGGTGCTGCGACCGTGTACGACGGCTCTGCCCTGATCGTGAACACCGAAACCAGCAACGGCAAGGAGCGCATCGAAACCACGTTCCAGGCCGACTACGACTTCGGTCTGGCGCTGAAGGGTTACGCCTGGGATACCGCCAACGGCGGCAAGTCCCCGACGTCGGCCGAACTGGCTACCGGTTCCAACTGGGACAAGGTCGCGACGGACATCAAGCACACCGCCGGTGTGCTGGTGCTGGCAACCGCCTGAGCCTGAAGGGGGCGCTTTCGGGCGCCCCCTTTCTCTATGGACAACACCGAAAGCGAGCGCGCCAAGTACCAGGCGGTTTGGACGGATCCGCGTTACCGCATCATCTCGCCGGGCCTGCGTCACCTGAAAGACGCGCTTGAATGGATGCAGCCCGAGGCAGGGGCCTCGGTTACGGATTGGGGATCCGGCTCCGGTCAAGCGACCGATGCGATGGTTGCGCAGGGATACGCCGTCAGGATGGTGGACATCGCGGCCAATGCCTACGAGGGCCCGAACGGGCCAGTGATTGAGGCCTGCTTGTGGGAACTGCCCGCCGAACTGGGGGCAACAGATTACGGATTTTGCGCTGATGTGATGGAGCACTTGCCACCCGACAAGGTGGAAGAGGTGTTCGCTCAGATCGCCGCGCGCACTACGAAAGCCTGCTATTTCCAAATCGCGCTGTTTCACGACAGCTGCTTCACCGACAACGGCCCGCTGCACCTGAGCGTGTTCCCGCCCGAGTGGTGGGAGAAGCGCCTACGCGCGGCGTTCAGCGGAGTCGAGATCCGGATGGTCAAGCGCAAGCACCTCTTGGCCGTCTGCACCGTATGACCGATTTTCGCGATCTGATCCTGAAGCACAAAGGCAAGCGGTTCTGCATCATGGGCGGTTCGCCCTCTTTGCCTGAGCACCTGGCGGGCGTCGAGGCGGACATCTACATCAGCACGAACGCGCACGGGATAGACCTGCAGGCGCCGGACTACCTGCTGGCGATGGATGAGCGCAACAGTCGCGAGAACTGTCCGATGGGCCCGTTCCTGCGCGAGCGCAGCGACGCATCGATCATCAGCCCGCACGCGTACGCGGACTACCAGCTCGTCAGCTGGCCGCAAGCGCCGCGCTTCGTGCTCTCGGGCATGGTCGCCGCCTGGGCCGCCTACATGATGGGCGCGAAGGTCGTGATTCTGGCCGGGTGCGATGGCTACGGCGGCGAGCACGGGTATGTGCTGGAAGCGCAGAAGATCGCGCGCGACATCGCGGTGCCGGTGCGCCTGGCCGGCGGCGGTCCGCTAACGCGGACGTGGCCTGAGTACGACCCCAGCGAGAAGTTTGGGCGCTACAGCGAGCCGGCAGCGATCAGTGCCTGGCTCGGCGTCGAGGCCCCGGTGAAGATCCGCGTGCGCAAGCCCTGCTACATCCGCGGCGCAGACAGGCTCATCGGGTGGGAAGGCATAGTCATGCGGCATGAAGTCGCACGGCAACTGAAGCATTACATGGTCGAGGTGCTCTGATGGCAATCGTGAATGCACAGACGTTCGGAAAACGACTGTGTGATGCCGTCGGTGTCAATTCTGAACGCTGCTCGGGCCTGACCATAGAAGTCGAGTCTGGAGATTTTGTTCGCGTGATTGCCACCTACACGCTGGATGACGAGCAGGGCGACAAGGTCATCAAGTTGCTCGGCGAGAGGTCTGAATAATGGCAATCGTGGTCGAGGACGGCACCGGCAAAGCGGACGCCGAGGCCTACATCACCGTCGCCGATGCGGATGCCTACTTCGCCGCGCGCGGTAACGCCGCCTGGGCCGCTTTGACGACGGGCCAGAAAGAGCAGGCCCTGCTCCTGGGCGCCGACTACATGGAAGCGGTCTACGGCTCACGCTGGAAGGGCGACCGCGTCTCGATGACGCAGGCGCTGTCTTGGCCGCGCGATGGCGTATGTGTGAACGGGTTCGAGGTTCCGGATGACGTAGTTCCAGTCGCAGTCCAGCGCGCCAACGCCGAACTGGCCGTGCGCGCTTCGGCGGGTACTTTGCTGGTGGACCAGGGCGCGCAAGTAGTGTCCGAGACGGTCGGTCCGATCTCGGTGACCTATGCAACTGGCGCGCGGCAGTACACGAAATATGCCTACGTTGATGGTCTGCTGGGGCAGTACATGACGGGAAGCGGTCAGATTCCGGTGGTGCGGGCGTAGTGGCGAGCTTCAACTACCCCGCCACCGCAGCCACCGCAACGCGCCTACTCACCAGGTTCGGCGCTACCTGCACGCTGGTGCGTACGACAACTGGCGCCTACGACCCGGCGACTGGTAGCAACACGGTCACGGTCGAGAACCTGCCGACCACGGCCGCAGTGTTCGCCTACGACCAGAAATACATCGACGGCACGCTGATCCTTGCGGGCGACCAACTCGCCTACTGCGCACCGGCGGTGACTCCGAAGCAAGGCGACAGCTTCACGTGGAACAGCGCGACGTTCACGGTCATCGCCGTGAAGCCCATCTCGCCGGCGGGCATCCCCATCTTGTTCGAGGTGCAGATTCGGTGAGCACGTTCGCCTTAGACCTGACGCGCTTCGCTGAGAAGGCGGAAGGCAACGCCGAGAAAGTCGTGCGCAAGATCGGCATCGATCTATTTTCCCGGACGGTCGAGCGCACGCCGGTTGGCAATCCGGAGAACTGGGCTTCGCCCGCACCCGCTGGCTACGTCGGTGGCCGTGCACGCGCGAACTGGAATTGCAGCATCGGCGCGGCGAGCTTCAAGGTCACCGACGAAACCGACAAGAGTGGCAACGCCACGCAGGCGAAGATCCGCAACACGCTGCACGACTGGAAGCAGGGCGACATCTACCTGATGAACAGCCTGCCGTACATCCGCCGGCTCGAATACGACGGATGGAGTGGCCAGGCTCCGCAAGGCATGGTCCGCATCACCGTCACCGAGTTTCAGACGTTCGTCGACGCAGCGGCGCGGTCGGTCAACCCATGAGCAATAAGCGGATCCGCGCGCTGTACGAGGGCAGGCTGGCGACGTGGGCGGCTGCGCGCAGCACACCGCTCCGGGTGTCCTACCAGAACCAGTCGTTCGTTCCGGTGACCGGACAGACGTACCTGCGCGCGATCCTGTTGCCGGCCGATACCAGCAGCGACGACCTGCAGGGCGCGATGCGCACCTACCGCGGCGTGTTCGGGGTCAACGTCGTGGCACCGATCAATACGGGCGCGGGCGCCGCCGAAGGCATCGCCGACGAGCTGGCTGCGCTGTTCACCATGAATGCGCGCCTCACCGCCTCAGGTTTCACCGTCCAGCAGGTCACCCCGGCCACGCAAGCGCCCGCGCTGCAGGACGCCAGCAGCTACATCGTTCCCGTCTCATTCCAATACCGCGCCGACACGGCGTAACGCTTCACCCCCGCAAGACCACAACGGCCCCGAAAGGGGCTTTTTTTGTGCCCGCTTGCCGGGCTTATACCGAGGAAAGACCCCATGGCTGTTTCGCTTCCGAACGGTTCCATTGTCGCCATCGCAAGCGGCTATGGTTCGCCCGTCGCAATTTCTGCAATCTCCAACGCCAACCCGGGCGTCGCCACGGCCGCCGCGCACGGCTTCACCGACGGCGACATCGTCGAGGTCGTCAGCGGCTGGTCGCGCCTGACCGACAAGATCGTGCGCGTGGATGACTCCGCGACCGGCACGTTCGACCTGGAAGGCATCGACACCACGCTGACTTCCATCTATCCGGCCGGCGGCGGTGTGGGCACGGCTCGCGAGATCACCGGCTGGACCCAGTTGGCGCAGATCACCGGCTCCACCTCCAGCGGCGGCGAGCAGCAGTTCCTGACCTACCAGTTCCTGGAAGCTGACGCCGAAAAGCGCATCCCGACGTTCAAGTCGGCCGCGGGCATCGAGTTCACCGTTGCCGACGATCCCACCCTGCCGGGCTTCGTGCTGGCCAAGGCCGCCAACGACGACCGCGTCGCGCGCGCCGTGCGCATCACGCTGCCGAACGGCGGGCTGCTGTTCTACAACGCGTACATTTCGCTGAGCACCATCCCGTCGCTGACGGTGAACCAGCTGATGACCAACCAGGTCACGCTCTCGCTGCTGGCCGAACCCGTGCGTTACGCCGCCTGATGGCCAAGCTCATCCTAACGGCTGAGCCCACGTTCAAGGCACCGGTCGCAATACCGGTGCCGGGCGGGAAGACGACTACGGTCAGCTTCACGTTCACGTGGCGCACGCGCGACCAGGCCAAGGACTGGATGGAGTCGATCGAGAAGATGAGCGACGAGGAAATCGTCCTGTCCGCGGCCACTGGCTGGGAGCTGGACGACGACTTCAACGCGGAGAACGTCAAGGCGCTCTGCCAGAAGTTCGGCGGATCGGCCCGGGCCATCTTTAACACCTACGTAGACGAGCTCCGCGGGGCCAAAGCAAAAAACTGAGGGGCGCTGCCCGGGCGATCTACCACAAGGAACCGTCGGCCACCGAACTGGCGGCCATCGGTCTCTTGCCGGAAGACATCGGAAGCAGCGCCTTCGAAGTGTGGCCCGAAAACCACCGCGCGGTCGAAACCTTCATCTCCCTATCTACGCAATGGCGCACCGGCGCCATGGGCGCCACAGGCCTGGACTACGGCGTCTTGCCGCAGGTCCTGCGCCTGCTGGGCGTACCGCGCGCTGAGTGGCCCGAATTGTTCGAACAGCTGCAAGTCATCGAATCCGAAGCACTGACCATCATGAGCGAGGCGCGCCAAAAATGACCGATCTGGCGAGCCTGGGCATTGTCGTCAAGACCACGGGCGTCAAGGAAGCCACGCGAGAGCTGGGCGGACTGACCAAAGAAGGCGCCGCGGCCGAGAAGCAAGCGGCCCGCGTAGCCGACGGCTGGAAGAAAGCCGGCAAGACCATCGGTGTGGGAATTGCCGCCGGTGTGGGCATCGCCTCGCTGGCGCTGCGCAAGTATTTTCAGAACACCATCGAGGCCGAGCGCGTGCAAGCGCAGCTCGAAGCCCGCATCAAGTCGACCGGCAACGCCGCGCGGCTGTCGATCAACGACCTGAACAAGATGGCAAAAGCCCTCCAGTTCAAGACTTCGTTCGACGACGAAAGCATCGGTGAGGTTCAGGCTATGCTCCTGACCTTCACAAAGATCGGCCGGGAGACCTTCCCGGACGCCACTGCCGCTGTGCTCGACCTTTCGACGGCGATGGGCACCGACCTCAACAGCGCGGCCCTGCAAGTGGGTAAGGCGCTCAACGATCCGGTTAAAGGGCTCACGGCCCTATCGCGCGCCGGCATCCAATTCTCCGCTGCACAGAAAGCCATCATCAAGGATCTGGTCAAAACCGGCGATGTCGCCGGCGCCCAGACCGTCATCCTGAAAGAGTTGGAAACCCAGATGGGCGGTTCGGCAGAAGCCGCGCGCAACACGCTGGGCGGTGCGTTGAAGGCTCTGGAAAACTCGTTCAACAACTTGCTCGAAGGCGATTCCGGCTCAGCTGGTATCAAGGGCACGCGGGATGCCATCGAGGCGTTGAACCGCACGCTGAACGATCCGGCTATCAAGCGTGGCGTCGATGACCTGATCGCGGGCTTCCTGTCCATCGCAAACGCCGCTGTGCAAGCCATCGGACAGATCAACACGCTGCGCCAGGTGTCGCAGCTCGGTAGTGGCTCGCTGGGCATCAAGGACGCCAGCACCGAAGCGCTGAAGGAGCGCCGCAAGCAGTTGATGGCGAACATCGACGCCGGGCGCGAGTGGCGCAAGGAAGAAGGAAACATCTTCGAGCGCCTGACTGGCGGCCGTGACGTTGCTGCCTACGACTCGATGGTGACTGAGGTCGAGAAGATCGACGCGCGCCTGCGCGCTAGCCGAAACGCGCGCGGCGGCAGCAATCGCCCTGAGACCGGCGGCGAAGTGTTTGCGCCTATCGCTAGGGGTGTGGGCGGCGCCGAAGATGACGACAAGAAAAAGGGCCGCGCGCGCAAAGAGCGCGAAAGGCCCGACTTCAGCAAGGAGGACGCCGAAGACCTGCGCCGCTTGATCGAAGCGACTGCAGAGGCAGACACCGCGTTCGAGGGGCTGGCCGCGACGCTTGCCGGCCCGCTGCAGGCCGCGCAGTTCCAGTACAAGCAGAACTTGGAGGAGATCACCGAGCTGGGTAAGATCGCCGGCCGTTCGTCCGAGGAGATCGCCGCTGCCAAGGCGCTGGAAACCCAGCGCTATGAGGAGGAGCGGATCGAGATTGAAAAGAGCCTGGATGTGTTCGGGCAGCTGATCGAAGACAAGCAGTTCGAGCTCGACCTGATGGGGCTTTCGAACGCTGAGCGTCAGACCGCTATCGACTTGCAGCGCCTGGGGCGCGCGGCCACGGAAGAAGAAACCAAGGCCATCCGTGACCTGAACCAGGCGTATGAGGACACCAATCGCACGGTCGAGATGATGGACGACTTCCGTCGCTCGGCGGCGGACAACCTGTCGGACTTCGTCAAGGGCACCAAGTCGGCGAAAGACGCTGCGCTCGATTTCCTGGGCTCGGTGGCCGACATGCTGATCGAGATGGCGGCAAAGCAGCTGGTCGCCAAGGCGTTCGGAGACCAGGGCAGCACCGGCGCAGGGACTGGCGGCGGCGACTGGATATCGCAGTTGTTCGGTCTGTTCGGAGGCGGTGGTGGATCTGACGCCGGAAGCGTGGCCGACTTGTTCTCCGGAGACTGGGGTTTCGCGAAGGGTGGCTGGACCGGCAGTGGCGCGCGCAACAAGGCGGCAGGCATCGTGCACGGACAGGAAGGCGTGTTGAATGCCGATGCCATGCAACGGGTGGGGATCGAGAATCTCAACCGCCTGAATGCCGGCGCTCATCTATCGCAAGTGGCGTCGTCAGCTTCTAACGGAGACACCTACATCGGCGGCACCACCTTCGTCCTGCCCAACCAGTACACCCCGCAGACCCAAGCGCAGATCGACCAGTACAACGCTCGCGTGCAACAGCGCGCCACGGCGAGGAACAGCTGATGGCGTTTCTCGATTTTCGTCTGCCCACTCGTGTGGAGGCAGGCTTCAGCGCCATCCCCACCCATAAGACCCGCATCAAGACGCTGGTCGGCGGCAACGAGAAGCGAAACGCTGGGTGGACTGGGTCGAAGCGCCGCTACACCTCCGCCTATGCCGGGTTCAACCGTGCCGAGCGTGCTGAGCTGCTGAACGCAGCCGAGGCAACCGATGGCATGGTCTACGCGTTCCGCTTCAAGGACTGGAACGACTTCCGGGTCGAACTGCAGACATTGGGTGTGGCGCCAGCCGGCAGCACGCCCATTCAGCTGATCAAGACCTACACGTTCGGTCCGCGCACCAAGACCCGCACGATTACCAAGCCGGTCACTGCGACGGTCGTGGTGTATGAGAACGACGTGCTGAAGCCGGGATCCACCAGCAGCCTGACGGGGTTGTTCACGCCGACCGATCCCTGGACGCCTGCCGCGGTCATCTCTGCGACCTTCGACTTCGACGTCCCCGTTCGTTTCGCGACCGACGAGATCGAGTTCGTGCTGCCTCACAAAGACATCTGCCAGGTGAAGTGCGAGCTGGTCGAGGTCTTCAACGAATGAGCCTGCGCACGATACCGATCGCGCTCGCTGACGCAATGGCCGAGCCGACCACGCACGACTGCCGCCTGTGGAAAATACGGCCTCGCCTTGGTGGCGCTGTGTTCGGCCTAACAAGCCTGGATGTCGACGTTCCGTTCGACGACGGTAGTGCCGATGGCGAGGTGACTTACAAGGCGTTCCGGGGCTATGCACCGTATGCCATAGAGAGCACCGCGGACCTTTCCGTCGACAACTCCGAAATGGAGGTCCTGATCGCCGAGTACGAGGTGGACGGTTTCACTTCAGAAGCCATCGACCGGGGTGTCTACGACGATGCCCGCTTCATCGAGTACCTAGTCGACTACACCGACCTGAGCAAGGGCAAGGCGATCACCAACAGCGGCACGGTCGGGCGCATCGTGAAAGTGGACAACATGGTCTGCTTCCCCGAGACCCGGTCGCTGACGCAAACCCTGAAGCAGAAATCGATCATCGAACTGGGTTCGAACAGCTGCAGGGCAACGCAGGGTGACGAACGTTGTGGGGTGGATGTCGAGGCGTTATTCGTCGCCACGACGATCACTGAAGTTGGAGTCGAGACCGATCGTGTTTTCGTCGTGGCAGGAGTGGGGGTCAGTACTCAAGACAGCTTCTACGCACCAGGTCTGTACCGGTTCGCTGTTGGCGCCAATGCGGGCAAGTCCTTCGAGATCGAGTCTTACGACGGCACGACCCAGACAGTCACTCTGCTGCGGCCGACGCCTGCGCCAATCACGACAGACGACACCGGCGAGATCCGCGACAACTGTACGAACCTGTGGGCCGGCTATCACAGCTGCGACTACTACGGCGCGCGGTTGAACTTCCGCGGCGAGGCATTCCGCCCGGTCTCCGATACTTCCAATCTAATGGCCGCTGGTGCCGGTAGCAACAACACCGGCCAGAACACACCACCGGCGGCTGAAGCCTAATGCGCGCAATAGGGCCGCCACTGACTGCTGAGGAATCAGCGGCATTCGTAGCTGCTGCGCGCTCTTGTATGGGCGTGCGATTCCGTCATCAGGGCCGTAACCCCGCTATCGGGCTCGACTGCGCTGGACTCCCGCAGTGGGCGATGCAGCAGATCGGTCGGCCCATCTGGGACATCCACGCCTATGGCACAGAACCACACAAGGACGGGCTGTATGAGGCAATGGTCCGCAACATGGGAGGTCCTGTGCCGCTGAAGTCTATCCAGCCAGGCGACGTGGTCTTGATGCGATTCCACGGCGCCCCTCGGCATGTAGGGATTGTCACGGACCTTGGAGGCGGCCGGCTCGGATTGCTTCATGTGCATGCCGAGAACAAGTACGTCGCTGAGCACGGCTTGGCTGGCTATCACGCTGATCTCGTCGCGGCGTTCCGCCCATGAGCGGCGCACAGATAGGCGCAGCGGTAGGCTTCGTAGTCGGAGCGTTCTTTGGTGCGCCACAACTAGGCGCAATGATCGGCGGCATGATCGGTGGGTGGATCTCGCCCACCCAGGTCAACGGTCCGCACATCGGCGACGGCGCGGCGCAGACCTCTCAGGAAGGTCAGCCCATCCCCTGGATCATCGGAACCGCTGGGTGGGTGCAGGGCAACATTGTCCAGATCAGTCCGCGTCGCGAGGTAAAGAAGACCGACGACGGTAAGGGCTCAGGCACAGAGGTCAACACCTTCGAAGCGCACCAGGACTACTGCATCCTGATATGCGAATCAAGTGAGCACCGTAATAGCCTCATGACCGGCGTGCTCATTGTGAAGGTAGACGGAAAGATCGTCTATGACATGCGGCCTGACAAGAATTTCTCGGCCGAGAATGCAAAGTTCCTTCGCAATCATACGTTCTACGATGGCAATGAATCACAGCTACCAGATCCGACGATGGAAGCGATCACGGGTGTGGGCAATACTCCTGCCTATCGTGGTGTTTACACGATGGTCGCCCGGGACATCAACCTGTCGCAGTACGGCGAGCGTATCCCGGTTTATGAATTCGTCATGGTCGGTGCTGGGGAAGAAGTTACCACTGAAGTAACATCCCTTGCTGGCCCGGTATATGGAAACTTCAAAAATGATGACTGGCCACTGGCCTCTCTTCCGAGCTTTTACAGCTATCGTGCGTTTTGGCAGGGCCCCGATGGAGCTATCCAGTCCGACTATTTCACAAGCATCTCTGAATGCAATGAATGGTTCGAGGATGAAACTGGGATGCAGGCTCCGTCGCTCTACATGGGGTATGCGGCAACAACGCAGGAAAATGCAGGAAACATAGGTGGCAATAACACTAGCGGAAACCCAGTCAAAAGCAACCGCGTTGCTGAGCAGCCTGACATCACAGATTTCGCTCGCGTCGTCCTCCTATATCAGTTTGAGCAGCCGCAAACATTAAACGACGTCGCACCCACTGATGATATGTGCCCTCTTTCCGAAGACTGGTCAATGGCATGGAACGGCACTGTTCTAAAGAAGATGAGTTTCGATGACGCAGCGGCGCAGAACCTTCTGATTTTCGCTAATTGCGACTTTCCCAATTGCGTAGCCGGCTATTATCCGTACTGCATTTCTGTCTCGAGGTCGGCTAAGCCGCCTGACGACCCTCCTATAGGTGATCCGTGTCTGCTGGGAGTTCCTGTCCAGCTTCCTGATGTTCCAGGATATATGATCGATTGTGATGGAGTGGTATCACCGATCGCCAGTTACACCCCGGTTTCTGGCGATTATCTCGCATTGCGAGAAGAGAGCACGTCCGGGGCGGGAGATTTTCTCCTGTTGGTACATAAGACCTTAGGGCCAATTATTGATTTGACTGATGCAGACAACACCGAAGCATTCTGGGAATCTGCATACGATGCTGCCGTTACTGCAGGAACCATGCCAGCTGGATTAGTCTATCCAACGGATTATCCAACTACTATTTTCAATGCGTTCGAGCAGACCTATTCGACTACGACGTTGACTAACAACACAGTCACAGTCGCCACAGCCATCACGCGAATTTCGTTGCGCGGTGGCCTGTCAGAGGATGACATAGACGTCGTCGATATGGACCAAGAGCTTCTTGGGTATCCAATCCTCCAGTCTTATAACGCAGCGGATTGCCTACGCCCGTTGATGACTGGATTCACCAGCTATGGAAGCGAGTATGACGCGAAACTACGCTTTCACAAGATGGGTGAGGATATCGAGATTGTCGTCGACTCCCAAGATTTCATAGACGGAAGTGAGGCCGACAAGGATACCCGAGAACAACAAGTCGAGTTCCCGCGCTCGCTTAGTGTCACAACCATTGATCCGACACAGGATTACATAGCACGGCCTCAGACAGATCAAAGTAACAGTCCGGACAGTGCTTCGTTGGGCCAGGAGTCCATGCAAGTCGGTGTTGTCATGATGCCTGATACGGCGCGTCAGCTTGCCGCCAAGGGGCGGAAAATAGCCGGTGCCAGGGCTCAGGGCTTCCGCGAGTTTTCGTTGCCCTATGCGACAAACCAAGCCGTCTATTTGAAGCTGGTTGCGGGGTCTCCGTTCGCGCTGGATGGCAAGCGATACATCGCCGCTGAATATGGCCTGCTGGACGGAGAGCTCCGCATAAAGGCGCTGTACGACCGCCAGAGCGCGTATACGTCGGCTGTCACCGCTACCCCGGCACCGGCACCAACTTCTCCACCTACCAGCCTGGGTGGCGTAACGTTGTTCGCCGCTATGAACTTGCCGAGGTTGCGATCGAAGGACAATTCCCCTGGCATGTACATAGCGGTAGACGGCCTGCTTGATTCCTGGGCCGGATGCTTGCTGCAGATGTCTATCGACGATGAGGCAACCTGGACGACAGCTATCGCCTCGATGACCCAGTCCTCGGTGATGGGCTACCTGACGGCTCCAATCGGCGTCCTCTTTACTGACATACTCAGTGTTGCGGTGCACGGCGGCCAGCTCAGCAGTATCACATCCGACAAGTTCGCAGACGGCGGCAATCCATGCGCAGTCGTAACTTCCGGCGTAGCCGAGATGTTGCAGTTCCAGACCTCAGATGAGACTGAGGTGGACAAGTACAACTTGACTGACCTTGGCCGTGCACGGCTGGGGACCACTGCCGCGGCGCATCTCCAGGGAGATCGGTTCGTGCAGCTGGAGAACGTTTACTTCTTGCCTTTGGATATCAATCTGGCCGGTCGATCAATCAAGTTCCGTCCAGTCACATTCGGGACCTCGCCAGACAACAACGCGGTCTATGAAGTCACGTTCTCGCCGTTATTCACCGGCCCACAGATCGTTGAGGCCTATGTCAATGAATCCGGCGATCAGTACGTCAACGAATCCGGTTCCACCTATTACAGGATCATCAACTGATGGCAACTTTCGCAACCAATCCTGCCGCTAGCCCGTTGGATGGATCGGAGATCATCCCGATCACACAAGGTGGAGTAGATAAGAGAACCACTCCGCTCGGCTTAGCGATTCAGCTGGTGAACGCACAGACCGGCACCAGCTACACCTATGTGACAGGCGACAAGGCCAAGTTGGTAACCCATGCCAATGCCGCGTCGATCGCCGGGACGCTGCCCGAAGCGGACTCGACTGATTTTCCGTCTGGCTGGTGGATGGATGTGCAGAACACTGGAGCTGGCACGCTGACCATAACACCCACGACAAGCACGATCGATGGCGCATCGTCCTTGGCGCTGGCCACTGACCAGGGCGTTCGCATCGTCAGCGACGGCACGAACTATTTCACGCAGCGAGGCAAAGGTGCCGGGCTCTCAGATGCTCCCAGCGACGGCAACACCTACGGGCGCAAGGATGGCGCATGGGAGGTCGTCGCGGGTGGCTCTTCGACTGTCACCATAAACACTTATGCCAGCGCGACCACAATGGACCCGGCGACAGACGCAGGGAGAGACCACTACAACCGCTGTGCCGACGACGTGACGTTCGACAACGCCGAAGGCTACGCGGCAGGCGAGGTCTACAACATCCGCGCGACGGCGGCGCTGACGTTGATCGGAACCGGCGTTACCTTGACCGCGCCCGCAGGCGGCACGCTCACTCTAGACGCGGCCATGTCCGTCACCGTCGTCATGACCACCAGCAGCGCCGGAGACGTGATCGGCCAGACGGTGGCGGCATGATGCCCGGGGTGTTCGCTGGTGGATCCGGTGGAGGAACGCCCCCACCCTCCGGCACCTGGGTTCCCTTCACCATACAAAACGTCACCGCTGAATCCGGCATACCCGACGACAGCACCATTCGCCAGGTCGTTCCTTCCGGATCCCTTACCCCCTGCACGAAGGTCCGGGTAACGGTCAGGTCGTCGCCGGGCAACGCAATGGTGGTCGGCGCGATCACAGTCGGCCAACAGGCGGCCTCGGGGAACTTCTACGACTTCGCCACGACTCCGGAGACCGGCGCATTCTCTGGCAGTGCCGGCGTCACGATCCCGGCGAACGACGAGAGGGTGACCGACGCGATAGACCTGGTGGTCGGCTCCGGCGATGTGCTGGTCGTCGCTATCTACATGGTTTCTGGCCGCACGTTCTACGGCAACGCAGCCAACGGCGCTTTTCTTGGAAGCGGCGGAAACGACGTGGCGACAGTGGATGCCAGCGGCTACAGCGAGTTCGCGTCCAACGGGTTCGCGGTGATCAAGATTGAGTGCTTTGTGCCGGATTGAGGAAACCCCCTACACCCCATCGCGGATAATTCCCAGCTAATTTTCAGATTACCCCCAGATAATTACCCGGTGATTTCGGGTAAATTAACCGTGCCCAGCGCGGGCCATAGGCCGCTCAACCGCGCAATGCCCCCGTGAGCTGGGGGAGGGGCTAGAGCCGGTCGGCGAGGTCGTCGGGGTCGGTGTTGTAGTAGATCAGCAGGCTCCTCAAATCCCGGTGGCCGATCATCCGGGCCAGCTCCATCACGTCCAGCTTCTTCGACAGTCGCCAAATCGCCTCGGCCCGGCTGTCGTGGAAGTGCAGGTCGCCCAGCTTTGCCGAATCTCGGGCCTGCCGCCAAAGGGTGTCCCGGCTCCCGGCATCCAGGTTGAACACCGTGGGTTGATCGCGGGGCAGGGCGGCCAGTATCTCTCGCGCCCGCGCCGACAAGGGGACCACGCGAGCATCCCCATTCTTCGTGTCCGGCAATCGGGCCGACTTCGCGCCAACGTCGGGCCACGTCAGGCCCAATATCTCCCCCGCACGCATAGCCGTCTCGAGCGCGAACAGGAAGGCCAAGCCGGTACGCTGGGCGGCCGTCTCCGATTCCAGGTCAGTCAGGCCCAGGGCCAGCGTTACGCGCTCGATTTCGTCCTCTGTGATCCGCCGTTTCCGGCTGGGCGCATGGGGCGGCTTCTTCACTCCTCGAGCCGGGTTCGCCCGGAGCCAGCCCCACTCGGTCGTCGCCAGCTCGAGCACGGACAGCAGAAGGTTCATTTCCCGGCGCACGGATGGCCCTGTAACGTCCAGCAAGCGGCGCTGCTTCCATTCGGCTATATCGGCCGCCCGAAGCACGGGAAGGCGCACAGACGCCAGCGGATCGCGCTCCATCGCCAATAGCCGGGCCTGCTCCCACTTCTTGCCCTTGCGGCCCGCCGATACCTCCTCTGAAAACCGCTGCAATGCGTCCTTGACCGACTTGTCCGGTAGGCGCTCGCCAGTGAGTTCGGCCTCGCGCTGGGTTGCCCATGCGGCGGCCTGTTGCTTGGTCGGAAAGCTGGCGGACTCGCGCTTGCCGCCCTTGTAGAGTTCTACGCGCCAGGTTGCCCCGCGCTTTCGGATGGACGCCATGGCGGCATCGTGGCGTAGCCGCTGGCGTAATGGAACCCGGGGTAGGGCACTTATCCACAGATTGGGGCGGAAGTGAGCCGATGCCGGAATTCCGACATCGCCAGCAATAGCAAGGGTTGGCGTTCAATGACCCCCTCCGGCTACAATGCGCGGCTCCCACGAGACACCCCTCTTGGGCACCAAGATGCGAATTCTTCTCGAAGCCCCCGTGCCGACGCGCGGACTTGTGAGGGAAAACGCGAATCCGGCGGAACCCGTGCGCGCACCGGCGCGCGCATTCCGCAGGCCAACCAACCGAGGACCACGCGTGCTGGCCGAATACCTGCCGACCCTGTTGTTCCTGATCGTCGCTACCGGCATCGGCGTTTCGCTGATGGTGATAGGACGGTTCCTCGGCCCCCGTCGTCCCGACGCGCAGAAGCTCTCCCCGTACGAATGCGGCTTCGAGGCCTTCGAAGACGCGCGCATGAAGTTCGACGTGCGCTATTACCTCATCGCCATCCAGTTCATCGTCTTCGACCTGGAAATCATCTTCATCGTGCCCTGGACCCTGGTCTGGCAGGAGCTGGGGGCGCGCGCGCTGGTCACCATGGGCCTGTTCGTGGGCATGCTGTTCCTCGGTTTCATCTACGTCTGGAAGAAGGGAGCCCTGGAATGGGAGTGATCCAAACCATCGATCGCCTGATGACCAACCCGATCCCGGAAGGGCGGGTGGACGACATCCTGCGGCCCGAAGGCGAAAACCCGCTGCTGGAAAAAGGCTACGTGACCACCAGCGTCGATGCGCTGATGAACTGGGCGCGCACCGGCTCGATGTGGCCGATGACCTTCGGCCTGGCCTGCTGCGCGGTGGAAATGATGCATGCCGGCGCCTCGCGTCTGGACCTGGACCGCTATGGCGTGGTGTTCCGCCCGTCGCCGCGCCAGTCCGACGTGATGATCGTGGCCGGCACCCTGGTCAACAAGATGGCCCCGGCGCTGCGCAAGGTCTACGACCAGATGCCGGAACCGAAGTGGGTCATCTCGATGGGCAGTTGCGCCAATGGCGGCGGCTATTACCATTATTCGTATTCGGTGGTGCGCGGCTGCGACCGCATCGTGCCCGTCGATGTCTACGTGCCGGGCTGCCCGCCGACCGCAGAAGCGCTGGTCTACGGCATCCTGCAGCTGCAGAAGAAAATCTGGCGCACGCAGACCATCGCACGCTGATCCATCCCTACTTATTACCGAGCACGCCACGCCCCCATGGCCGAGCAAGCTGCAACCTACATCGAACAACTGCAGGCGCGTTTTCCGGACGCGATCCTCAGCATCGCCGAAGCGCGCGGTGAAGTGACGCTGGAAGTGCCTGCCGACAGTTGGCACGCCGCCTGCCTTTCGCTGCGCGACGACTTCGGTTTCGAGCAACTGGTGGACCTGTGCGGCGTGGACTATCTGGGCTACGGCAGCGACGAGTGGGAAACCGCCAACGTCTCTTCCGAAGGCTTCAGCCGCGGCGTCGAACTGGGCTTCGGCCCGGGCCGCTTCACCTGGGAAAACCGTCCACGCGGCGAAGGCCCGGAGCACCGCTTCGCCACCGTCGCCCATCTGCGCTCCTACCGGCACAACCGCCTGTTGCGCGTGCGTTGCTACGCCGCCAACGACGAACTGCCGATGGTGGCCTCGGTCACCGACATCTGGCCGGGCGCCAACTGGTTCGAGCGCGAGGCGTTCGATCTGTTCGGCATCCTTTACCAGGGCCACCCGGACCTGCGCCGCATCCTGACCGACTACGGTTTCGTCGGCCATCCGTTCCGCAAGGATTTCCCGCTGATCGGTAACGTGGAAGTCCGCTACGACGAAGAGAAGAAGCGCGTGATCTACGAACCGGTGACTTCGGTCGAACCCCGCGTCGGCGTGCCGCGCGTGATCCGCGACGACGCCCGCTACGCCACTGCGGCTGGCGAAGCCGCCCTGAGGGAGCCCGCCAAGTGACCGCGCAGCAATCCGGCGTCGCCTTCGCCAGCAATCCTGCCGAAAGCCGTCAGGAAATCCGCAACTACACGTTGAACTTCGGCCCCCAGCACCCGGCCGCGCACGGTGTGCTGCGCCTGATCCTGGAAATGGACGGCGAGACCGTGGTCCGTGCCGATCCGCACATCGGGCTGCTGCACCGTGGCACCGAGAAGCTGGCCGAGAGCAAGCCGTTCAACCAGTCGATCGGCTACATGGATCGTCTCGACTACGTGTCGATGATGTGCAACGAACATGCCTACGTGCTTGCGATCGAGCGGCTGATGGGCATCCAGGCGCCGGAGCGCGCCCAGTACATCCGCACCATGTTCGACGAAATCACCCGCATCCTGAACCACCTGATGTGGGTCGGCTCCAACGGCCTGGACCTGGGCGCGATGGCGGTGATGCTGTACGCCTTCCGCGAGCGCGAAGAACTGATGGATTGCTACGAAGCGGTCAGCGGCGCGCGCATGCACGCCACTTACTACCGTCCGGGCGGCGTGTACCGCGACCTGCCGGACCACATGCCCAAGTACAAGGAATCGCCCTGGCGCAAGGGCAAGGCGCTGAAGCGCTTCAATGCCGCGCGCGAAGGCTCGCTGCTCGACTTCCTTGAGGATTTCACCAACGAATTCCCCAAGCGCGTCGACGAATACGAAACCCTGCTCACCGACAACCGCATCTGGAAGCAGCGCACTGTCGGCATCGGCGTGATAACGCCGGACGAAGCGCGCGCCTGGGGCATGACCGGCGCGATGCTGCGCGGTTCCGGCGTGGCCTGGGACCTGCGCAAGAAGCAGCCGTACGCGAAGTACGACACGGTCGATTTCGAGATTCCGGTCGGCACCAACGGCGATTGCTACGACCGTTATCTGGTGCGCGTGGCCGAAATGCGCCAGTCCAACCGCATCATCGCCCAGTGCGTGAAGTGGCTGAAGGCCAATCCGGGTCCGGTGATGGTGCAGAACTTCAAGGTCGCTCCGCCGTCCCGCGAGGAGATGAAGGACGACATGGAAGCGCTGATCCACCACTTCAAATTGTTCAGCGAAGGCTATTGCGTGCCTGCCGGCGAAACCTATGCCGCGGTCGAAGCGCCCAAGGGCGAATTCGGCTGCTATCTGGTTTCCGACGGTGCCAACAAACCCTTCCGCGTGCATTTGCGCGCACCGGGCTTCGCCCATCTTTCGTCGATGGACCACGTCGTCAGCGGCCACATGCTGCCGGACGTCGTGGCCATGATCGGCACCTACGATCTCGTTTTTGGTGAGGTGGACCGGTGAAGCTGGGAATCCGGAATCGAGAATCGGGAACCGGTAGCTTGGTCGTGCGCGGACGCCTCGCTATTGCTGTCCAACTGTCAAACCTGTCGATGCGTGCTAGTGCTTCTTTGCTCTTCCCCATTCCCCATTCCCCATTCCCGGATTTCAAGCCATGAGGGCCACGGGTAATTTCGAAGCGGCTCGCGATGTCGATCCGCTGGTCGCGTTGAACGACAAGACGCGCGCGCACATCGACCACTGGCTGGCCAAGTTTCCGCCGGACCGCAAACGTTCGGCCGTGCTGCAGGGTCTGCATGCGGCGCAGGAACAGAACGCCGGCTGGCTCAGCGACGAGCTGATCGTCGCCGTCGCCAAATACCTGGAATTGCCGCCGGTCTGGGCTTACGAGGTCGCCAGCTTCTACTCGATGTTCGAGACCAAGCAGGTGGGCCGCAACAACGTAGCCTTCTGCACCAACATCAGCTGCTGGTTGAACGGCGCCGAAGACCTGGTCGCGCATGCGGAGAAGAAACTCGGCTGCAAGCTGGGTCAATCCACCGCCGACGGCCGCGTCTACCTGAAGCGCGAAGAAGAATGCGTGGCCGCTTGCTGCGGCGCGCCGGTGGTCGTCATCAACGGCCATTACCACGAGAAGCTCACGCCCGCGAAAGTGGACGAACTGCTGGACGGGTTGGAATAAGCGCATGGCACATCACCCACACGCCTCCGAAGGCTACGGCCCGGTCGGCCCCGCACCGAAAGAGCACCAGGTGGTCTACACCACGCTGCATTTCGACAAGCCGTGGTCGTACGAGAACTACCTGAAGACCGGCGGCTACAGCGCGCTGCGTAAGATCATCGAAGAGAAGATCGCGCCGGCCGACGTGGTCGAGATGGTCAAGCAGTCCGGCCTGCGCGGCCGCGGCGGCGCAGGCTTTCCCACTGGCCTGAAGTGGAGCTTCATGCCCAAGGGCGACATGCAGAAGTACATCCTCTGCAATTCCGACGAGTCCGAACCCGGCACCGCCAAGGACCGCGACATCCTGCGCTACAACCCGCACGCGGTGATCGAAGGCATGGCTATCGCCTGCTATGCGACCGGTTCCACTGCGGCCTACAACTATCTGCGCGGCGAGTTCCACCACGAACCCTTCGAGCACCTGGAAGAGGCCACCGCCGAGGCCTACCAGCACGGCTGGCTGGGCAAGAACGTGCTGGGTTCCGGCATCGACATCGACATCTACAACGCGCTGGGCGCCGGCGCCTACATCTGCGGCGAAGAGACCGCGCTGATGGAATCGCTGGAAGGCAAGAAGGGCCAGCCGCGCTTCAAGCCGCCGTTCCCGGCCAACTTCGGCCTGTACGGCAAGCCGACCACCATCAACAACACCGAGACCTACGCCTCGGTGCCGGCGATCATCCGCAACGGCGCCGAGTGGTTCCTCAATCTGGGCAAGCCGAACAACGGCGGCCCGAAGATCTTCTCGGTGTCCGGCCATGTCGCGCGTCCGGGCAACTACGAAATCCGTCTAGGCACGCCGTTCTCCGAATTGCTGGAAATGGCTGGCGGCATCCGCAACGGGCACAAACTGAAAGCGGTGATCCCGGGCGGTTCTTCGATGCCGGTGCTGCCGGGCGAGACCATGATGGGCTTGACCATGGACTACGACAGCATCCAGAAAGCCGGCTCCGGCCTGGGCTCGGGCGCGGTCATCGTCATGGACGAAACCACCTGCATGGTCCGCGCCTGCCAGCGCATCGCGCGCTTCTATTACGCCGAGTCCTGCGGCCAGTGCACGCCGTGCCGCGAAGGCACCGGCTGGATGTACCGCATGATCACCCGTGTGGTGGAAGGCAAGGCCACGCTGGAAGATTTGAATACGCTGAAGGCTTCCGCAGGGCAGATCGAAGGCCACACCATCTGCGCTTTCGGCGAAGCCGCGGCGTGGCCGGTGCAGGGTATGCTGCGCCACTACTGGAACGAGTTCGAGTATTTCATCCTCAACGGCCGTTCCATCGTCGATGAGAAGTACGATCGCGTTGCCGAGGAGCGCGCCGCATGAGTGCGCAACCCGTCAACCCGAATCTCGCGCCCGACCACGTCACCGTCTTCATCGACGGCGTGGAACTGGCCGCACCCAAGGGCTCGATGATCATCCAGGCCGCCGACAAGGCCGGCATTCCGATCCCGCGTTTCTGCTACCACGACAAGCTGGCCATCGCCGCCAACTGCCGCATGTGCCTGGTGGAAGTGGAAAAGATGCCCAAGCCCGCGCCGGCCTGCGCCACGCCGGTGATGGACGGCATGAAGATCGCCACGCGCAGCGACAAGGCCTTGAAGTCGCAGCGCAACGTGATGGAGTTCCTGCTGATCAACCATCCGCTGGACTGCCCGATCTGCGACCAGGGCGGCGAGTGCGAGCTGCAGGACCTGTCGCTGGGTTACGGCCGTTCGGTCAGCCGTTTCCAGGAACGCAAGCGCGTGGTGCCGGACGAGGACATCGGTCCGCTGGTCGCCACCGAGATGACACGCTGCATCCAGTGCACGCGTTGCGTGCGCTTCACCGCGGACATCGCCGGCACCTACGAGCTGGGCGGCATGTACCGCGGCGAGAATCTGCAGATCGGCACCTACGACGGCAAGCCGCTGACCACCGAGCTTTCCGGCAATGTCGTGGACGTGTGCCCGGTCGGTGCGCTGACCAACAAGGTGTTCCAGTTCCGCGCACGTCCGTGGGAACTGATTGCGCGCGAATCCGTCGGTTACCACGATGCGATGGGCTCCAATCTGTTCACCCATGTGCGCCGCGGCGAAATCCTGCGTACCGTGCCGCGCGACAACGAAGCGGTGAACGAGTGCTGGTTGTCCGACCGCGACCGCTATTCGCACCAGGGTTTGTACGCCGAAGACCGCGCGGTCAAGCCGCTGCTGAAAGTCGGCGAAGATTGGAAAGAAGTGTCCTGGGCCGAAGGTCTGGCCGCAGCCGCCGAAATCCTGCGTGCCAACCAAGGCGATGCGCTGGGCGTGCTGGCGCATCCTGCCACGCCTAACGACGAAGGCAGCCTGCTGGCGCGTCTGGCCGAAGCGCTGGGCAGCGGCAACATCGACCATCGCATCTTCAACCGCGATTTCTCCGATGGAGCGGTGGCCGAACCCTTCGCCATGCCGCTGGCCGAGATCGAACAGGCCGACGCCATCGTCCTGCTCGGAACCAACATCCGTCACGAACTGCCGCTGCTGCACCAGCGCATCCGCAAGGCCAACACGCAGCGCAAGGCCAAGGTCTACGCGGTCAATCCGGTGGATTTCGACTTCGCGTTCACGCTGGCGGGCAAGCAGATCGTCGCACCGTCGGCTTTCGCCGGCGCGCTCAACGATGCGGCTCTGCTGGAAGCAGTGAAGGGCGCCAGCCGTCCGGTGCTGATCGTCGGTGGCTTGGCCGAGAACCATCCGCAGGCCGCATCGATCCGTGCTGCCGCCAAAGCATTCGCTGCTGCGACCGGCGCCGCTCTTTGCCGCATTCCCCAGGGGGCCAACGCGGTTGGCTTGGCGCGCAAGGGCGTGCTGCCGTCCAAGCGCGACGTTGCCGGCATGTTCGCCGAGCCGCGTTCGGCCTATGTCATCTACGGCATCGAACCGGGCCTGGACTTCGCCGACGGCGCCGCTGCGCAGAAGGCATTGAAAGCGGCCAAGGTCGTGGCTTTCAGCCATTTCGCCTGCAAGTCCACGCGCAACGTGGCCGATGTGATCCTGCCGATCGGCGCGCTGCCTGAAATCGAAGCGGTGCTGACCAATCTGGACGGCGTCGAACAGCGTACCCAGGCCGGCGGCAAGCTGCCGGGCGAAGCACGCGAAGGCTGGAAAGTGCTGCGTGCGCTCGGCGGCGAATTGCAATTGCCGGCGTTCGAATTCACCGACCTGGCCGGCGCGCGCGCGGTCGGCAAGTCCAGCGGGCCGGCCAGCATCGCCAGGTCCGCGGCTCCGTCGACAACGGGCGAAGGCCTTGAGTTGGCCGCTACGGCGGCCATCTATCGCACCGACGGCGTGGTCCGCCGTGCGCAAGCGCTGCAAGCGCACCCGCTCAATGTGTCGCCGCGCATCACCTTGAACCCGGACGATGCCCAGGCCGCCGGCCTGAGCCAAGGTCAGGTCGCCAAGGTCGGCGCGCCGGATGGCACGGCGACCTTGCCGGTCTTCATCGACAAACGGGTGGCAAAGGGCGTGGCCTGGATAGAAAGCGGCCATGGCGCGACCGCGCCGTTGGGCGCCGGACGGGTGACGGTGGTGGGCGCATGAACGAGTTGCTATTGAACGCCATCGATCCGCTGCGCGAATGGTTCTTCGCGCTCGGCGATATCGGCGTTGTGCTGTGGATCGTGCTGAAGATCCTGCTGATCGCGGTGCCGGTGATCGTGGCTGTCGCGTTCTACGTGGTCTGGGAGCGCAAGCTGATCGGCTGGATGCACGTGCGCCACGGACCGATGTACGTGGGCATGGGCGTCTTCCAGGCCTTCGCCGACGTGTTCAAGCTGCTGTTCAAGGAAGTCCTGATGCCTGCCAGGGCACAGAAGACCATGTACATCCTTGGACCGCTGATCACGCTTGCGCCGGCCTTCGCCGCATGGGCCGTGGTGCCTTTCGACGCGAAGGTCGTGCTGTCCAACGCCAACGCCGGTTTGTTGTACCTGCTGGCGATGACCTCGCTGGGCGTGTACGGCATCATCATCGCCGGCTGGGCGTCCAACTCGAAGTACGCTTTCCTGGGCGCGATGCGTTCGGCCGCTCAGGTAGTCAGCTACGAAATCGCGATGGGCTTCGCCCTGGTCGGCGTGCTGATCGCGGCGGGCAGCATGAACCTCAGCGACATCGTGATGGCGCAGGCGGGCAACAATGGTCCGTTCGAGTGGTTCTGGCTGCCGTTGTTCCCGTTGTTCATCGTGTACTGGGTGTCCGGCGTGGCCGAGACCAACCGCGCGCCGTTCGACGTGACCGAAGGCGAATCGGAAATCGTCGCCGGCCACATGGTCGAATATTCGGGGGCGGCGTTCTCGCTGTTTTTCCTGGCCGAATACGCCAACATGATCCTGGTCAGCTTCCTGGTGTCGCTGTTCTTCATGGGCGGCTGGCTGAGCCCGCTGCAGGGCTGGATTGTCGCCGACGTGTCGCCGTGGGTGAACTGGATATGGCAGGGCGGCTGGCCGTGGCTGCTGCTGAAGGTGGGTTTCTTCGCCAGCGCGTTCATCTGGTTCCGCGCCAGCTTCCCGCGCTACCGCTACGACCAGATCATGCGCCTGGGCTGGAAGGTGTTCATTCCGCTGACCATCGCCTGGATCGCGGTTACCGCATTGATGGTGTTTTTCGGCGTGTTCGAGAAGGGCGTCTGAGTAATGAATAAAGTTGCCCACTACTTCAAGAGCCTGATGCTGCTGGAGCTGCTCCAGGGCCTGTGGCTGACCTTCAAGTACACCTTCAAGCCGAAGTACACGGTGATGTACCCGATGGAGAAGTTCCCGCAGTCGCCGCGCTTCCGCGGGCTGCATGCGCTGCGCCGCTATCCCAACGGCGAAGAGCGCTGCATCGCCTGCAAGCTGTGCGAGGCGGTGTGCCCGGCGCTGGCCATCACCATCGATTCGGAAAAGCGCGAGGACGGCACCCGCCGCACCACCCGCTACGACATCGACCTGTTCAAGTGCATCTACTGCGGTTTCTGCGAGGAAAGCTGCCCGGTGGATTCCATCGTGGAAACCCACATCCTGGAATACCACTTCGAAAACCGTGGCGAGAACATCGTCACCAAGCCGCAGCTGCTGGCGATCGGGGACCGGTTGGAAACCGAGATCGCCGAGCGCCGCGCCGCCGACGCCGCCTTCCGCTGAGGTCACGATGGATCTGCTGCTCGCTTCCTTCTACGCATTCGCCGCCATCGCGGTAGTCGCCGCCGGCGGCGTGATCAGCGTGCGCAACCCGGTGCATGCGGTGCTGTGCCTGATCCTGACCTTCTTCTCCATCGCCTGCATCTGGCTGCTGGTGGGCGCCGAATTCCTGGGCGTGGCGCTGATCCTGGTGTACGTGGGCGCGGTGATGGTGCTGTTCCTGTTCGTGGTGATGATGCTCGACATCGATATCGTCAAGCTCCGCGAGGGTTGGGTGCGCTACCTGCCGGTCGGCCTGGTGGTGGCGGTGGTCATGCTGGCGGAAATCCTGGCCCTGATCGGCTTCAAGGCCAAGCTGGCCGTGCCGTACGCGGCCAATGCGGCCTCCGAGGCGGCCGACGTTTCCAACACCGCGTGGCTGGCGCGCACGCTGTTCACCAAATTCCTGCTGCCGTTCGAATTCGCGGCCGTCATCCTGACCGTGGCGGTGATCGCGGCGGTGATGCTGACCCTGCGCAAGCGCGAAGGCAGCAAGACGCAGAACCCTGCCGAGCAGTCGCGGGTGAAGGCCGGCGACCGCCTGCGCATGATCGACGTGGCGGTGGAAACGCCGACCCGCGAGACCCTGATCGTGCCGCCGCCGGCCGAACCGGAGACCAAGCCATGATCGCCCTGGGCCACCTGCTCGCGCTGGGCGCGGTGCTGTTCTGCATCAGCGTCGCCGGCATCTTCCTCAACCGCAAGAACATCATCGTGCTGCTGATGTCGATCGAGCTGATGCTGCTGGCGGTGAACATCAATTTCATCGCCTTTTCGCGCCAGTTCGGCGACCCGGACGGGCAGATCTTCGTGTTCTTCATCCTGACCGTGGCCGCTGCGGAAGCCGCGATCGGCCTGGCCATCCTGGTCACCCTGTTCCGTACCCGGCGCACGATCAACGTGACCGAAGTCGATTCCTTGAAAGGCTGATGCACCGATGACGGGCATGGAAATCATCATCTCCAAGAACATGCTGCTGGCGATCGTGCTGGCGCCGTTGCTGGGAAGTATCGTGGCCGGTCTGTTCGGACGGCAGGTAGGCCGTGCCGGCGCGCACTGGGTCACCATCCTGGGCGTGGCGGTCAGCTGCGCATTGTCGGGGTGGGTGCTTTACCAGCTGGTCGGAGGCGCCGCGCCGTTCAACGAGAACGTCTACACCTTCTTCCAGATCGGCAACTATTCCGGGCATGTCGGCTTCATGATCGACAAGCTGACCGCGATGATGATGGTGGTGGTCACCTTCGTGTCGCTGCTGGTGCACGTCTACACCATCGGCTACATGGCCGACGATCCGGGCTACCAGCGGTTCTTCAGCTACATCTCGCTGTTCACCTTCTCCATGCTCATGCTGGTGATGAGCAACAACTTCCTGCAGCTGTTCTTCGGCTGGGAAGCGGTGGGTCTGGTGTCGTACCTGCTGATCGGATTCTGGTTCAAGCGCCCCAGCGCGATCTTCGCCAACCTCAAGGCCTTCCTGGTCAACCGCGTCGGCGACTTCGGCTTCCTGCTGGGCATCGCGGCGGTGCTGTTCTGGTTCGGCACGCTGGATTACGCCACGGTGTTCGCCAATGCGCCCATGCTGAAAGGCGTCACGGCGCAAGTGATCACCGGGCATCCGTGGAGCGTGGCCACGATCATCTGCATCTGCCTTTTCATCGGCGCGATGGGCAAGTCCGCGCAGGTGCCGTTGCACGTCTGGCTGCCCGACTCGATGGAAGGCCCGACCCCGATCTCGGCGCTGATCCATGCCGCGACCATGGTCACCGCCGGCATCTTCATGGTGGCGCGCATGTCGCCGCTGTTCGAGATGTCGGAGACGGCGCTGAATTTCGTGCTGTTCATCGGCGCCACCACCGCGTTCTTCACCGGCCTGATCGGCATCGTGCAGAACGACATCAAGCGGGTGGTCGCCTATTCCACGCTGTCGCAGTTGGGCTACATGACCGTGGCGCTGGGCGTGTCGGCGTATTCGGCCGCGATCTTCCACCTGATGACCCACGCGTTCTTCAAGGCGCTGCTGTTCCTGGGCGCCGGCTCGGTGATCATCGCTCTGCACCACGAGCAGGACATGCGCAAGATGGGCGGCCTGCGCAAATACATGCCGATCACCTTCATCACCATGTGGATCGGCACCCTGGCGCTGGTGGGCACGCCTTTCTTCTCCGGTTTCTATTCGAAAGACACCATCATCGAAGCCGCCGCGCATCACGCGCACGAAGCGCACAGCTGGGTTGCGACCTACGGTTACTGGGCGGTGCTGGGGGGCGTGTTCGTGACCAGCTTCTACAGCTTCCGCCTGCTGTACCTGACCTTCCACGGCAAGGAGCGCTTCCGCGATGCGCACGACGACCATGGCCACGGCCACGAGGCGCACGCGCATGACGACCATGCGCACGATGATCATGGTCATGGCGCCCATGAGCCTCATGAGTCTCCGTGGGTCGTGACCGTCCCGTTGATCCTGCTGGCGATTCCCTCCATTGCGATCGGCTTCTTCACCATCGGTCCCATGCTGTTCGGTACCGACTGGATGGGCCATCACGTGGCGGCGTCGGTCCCCGGTCAGGCGCTCACTTTCTTCAGTGGGGCGATCGATTTCATGGACCCGGCGCGCGACACGGTGATGGCGTTGAAGGAAGGGTTCCACGGCCCGGTCAAGTTCGCTCTGCACGGCATGACCGCGTTGCCTTTCTGGCTGGCGCTGGCGGGTTTCCTGGCAGCGACCGGGTTGTACATCTTCGCCTCCCCGGAACTGCCGGCGCGCATGCGCCACAGCAAGCTCGGCGCGTTCCTGGCCAACATCCTGGACAAGAAGTACTGGATGGACACGTTGTGGATCGGCGGTTTCGCCGGTGGCGGCGTGGCCCTGGGCGATCTCTCGAACGCCATCGACAGCAAAGTGATCGATGGCGTCGCGGTCAACGGCAGCGCCAAGCTGGTGGACATGGCCGCCAACCTGTTGCGACGCACCCAATCGGGTTTCCTCTACCACTACGCCTTCGCGATGATCCTCGGCCTGATTGCACTGCTGGCCGTGCTCATCCGGTTTTGGCAATGAACGCCGCGGCGTTGAACTGACGGATTAATAACACGTGTCGAACTGGCCTTTATTGAGTGTATTGATCTGGCTGCCCATGTTGGGCGGCGCGCTGATCCTCGCGCTGGGCAATGCCCGGGCGCGCGCCGCGCGCTGGACCGCGCTGGTGGTGGCGCTGCTGACCTTCGTGGCCAGCATCGGTCTTCTGACCGGCATCAACCCGGCCGATCCAGGCATGCAGTTCGTCGAAACGCACGCGTGGATCCCGGCCTACGACATCGGCTACAACCTGGGCGCCGACGGCATTTCCATCGCCCTGATCGTGCTGACCACGCTGACCACGGCGCTGGCGCTGATCGGCGCGTGGACGGTGATCGAGAAGCGCGTGAGCCAATACGTGGCGGCGTTCCTGTTCCTGGAAGGCATGATGATCGGCGTGTTCTGCGCCACCGACGCCATGCTGTTCTACGTGTTCTTCGAGGCGATGCTGATCCCGATGTTCCTGATCATCGGCGTCTGGGGCGGGCCGCGCCGCATCTACGCTTCGGTCAAGTTCTTCCTGTACACCTTCCTCGGCTCGGTGCTGATGCTGGTGGGCCTGATCTACCTGTACCTGAAGGGCGGCAGCTTCCAGTTCGCCGATCTCTACCAGCTGTCATTGAACGCAAAGGAGCAGACCTGGTTGTTCTTCGCCTTCCTGATCGCGTTCGCGGTCAAGGTGCCGATGTTCCCGGTGCACACCTGGCTGCCGGATGCGCACGTGGAGGCGCCGACCGCCGGTTCGGTGATCCTGGCGGCGATCATGCTGAAGATAGGCGGCTACGGTTTTCTGCGCTTCACCTTGCCGATCCTGCCCGACGCAGGCCACGAATGGGCCTGGCTGGTGATCGTGCTGTCGCTGATCGGCGTGGTCTACGTGGGCCTGGTGGCGCTGGTGCAGGACGACATGAAGAAGCTGATCGCCTATTCGTCGGTTTCGCACATGGGCTTCGTGACCCTGGGTATCTTCATCGCGTTCGGTCTCATCCGCGATCACGGCAACCTGGATGGCGCCCGCCTGGCCTTGCAGGGCTCGATGGTGCAGATGATCTCGCATGGCTTCGTTTCCGGCGCCATGTTCTCCTGCGTCGGCGTGCTGTACGACCGCATGCATACGCGCATGATCCGCGACTACGGCGGCGTGGCCAACGTGATGCCGTGGTTCGCGGTGCTGTTCGTGTTCTTCGGCATGGCCAATGCCGGCCTGCCGGGCACCAGCGGTTTCGTCGGCGAGTTCATGGTCATCGTGGCCAGCTTCCAGAAGCATCCGTACCTCGCGCTGACTGCAGCCTCGACCCTGATCATCGGCGCGGCCTACACCCTGTGGCTGGTGAAGCGCGTGATGTACGGCGAAGTGGCCAACGCGCATGTGGCGGAAATGGAGGATCTCAACGGCCGGGAAATACTGGTGCTCGGGGTGTTCGCGTTGGGCGTGCTGGCGATCGGCATCTGGCCGAAGCCGCTGACCGACCTCATGGAGCCCTCGATCGCGCAACTGGCGATGCAGCTCGCCACCAGCAAGCTGTAAGGAAGAATGATGACCACCCCGACGTTATCCGCCACCGCCGACCTGATGCCGCTGCTGCCCGAACTGGTGCTGATCGGAGGCGCTTTCGCGCTGCTGATGCTGGATCTGTTCCTGGACAACCAGCGTCGCGTGGTCACCCATGCGCTGACGCTGGCTTTGCTGGCCGGCGTGCTGGCCATGATCGCCTGCGGGATAGGCGGGCAGGGCACCGTGTTCGGCGGCATGTTCGTACGCGATGTGATGGCCGACGTCAGCAAGGTGGTGATCCTGCTGGTGAGCGGGCTGTCGCTGCTGTACGCGTGGCCCTACCTGCGCGAACGCAAGCTCTACCCGGGCGAAGTACCGGTGCTGGTCCTGTTCGCCACGGCCGGCATGATGATGCTGGTGTCGGCGGGCAATATGGTGCTGGTCTACCTGGGTCTGGAACTGCTGGCGCTGTGTTCCTACGCGCTGGTCGCGCTGGACCGCGACAACGGCCTTTCCACCGAGGCGGGCATGAAGTACATCGTGCTCGGTTCGCTGGCGTCGGGACTGCTGCTGTACGGCATGTCGCTGGTCTACGGCGCCACTGGAACCCTGGACCTGGCCGGCATCCATGCCGCGTCCACCCAGGTCGGCGACAAAGCCCTGCTGCTGACCGGCGTGGTGTTCCTGGTCGCGGGCCTGGCGTTCAAGCTGGGCGCCGCTCCTTTCCACATGTGGCTGCCCGACGTGTACCAGGGCGCGCCGACGCCGATCACCTTGTTCATCAGCGCCGGCCCCAAGCTGGCCGCCTTCGGCATGGCCTACCGCCTGCTGGAAAACGGCGTGGGTCCGATGTCCGAGCAATGGCACCTGATGCTTGCCGGGCTGGCCGCCGCCTCGCTGGTGATCGGCAACGTGATCGCCATCGCTCAGACCAACCTCAAGCGCATGCTGGCTTACTCGACGGTCTCGCATGTCGGTTTCCTGTTGCTGGGCCTGGCCGGCGGCGAAGCGCGCGGCTACGCGGCTTCGCTGTTCTACGGCATCAGCTATGCGGTGATGTCGGCGGCGGCGTTCGGCGCCATCGTGGTGCTGTCGCGACAGGGTTTCGAAGCCGACAAGATCGACGATTTCAAGGGCCTGAACGCGCGCAATCCGTGGCAGGCGGGGCTGGTGTTGTGCGTCATGGCCTCGCTGGCCGGCGTGCCGCCTTTCCTGGGTTTCTGGGCCAAGCTGGTGGTGCTAGGCGCGGCGCTGGATGCCGGACTGGTGTGGTTGGCCGTGCTGGGCGTGGTCTGCGCGGTGATCGGCGGTTTCTACTACCTGCGCGTGATCAAGGTGATGTACTTCGACGAGCCTGTGGGCCAGCTGCCGCCGCCGCGCGGCGATCGCGTGGTTCCGGTGGTGTTCGGTGTCAATGCGCTGGCGTTGCTGGTGTTGGGAATCTTCTGGAATCCCATCATGGCGTGGTGCCAGCAAGCCTTCGCCTGAAGTCGCTTTTTGCCTGACTGCAGGGAAAACCATCCCCATCCCGGCCTTCCCCTTGAAGGGGAAGGAGAGAATGCGGGCTTGCAATAAAAGCACCGAGTCACCATAATTCCGCTTCTGATGCGGGGTGGAGCAGTCTGGCAGCTCGTCGGGCTCATAACCCGAAGGTCGCAGGTTCAAATCCTGCCCCCGCTACCAAGCTTTTCGGTTTCATGGAAAGCCTCTTGCAGAGGCTTTTTTAGCGACCAAGGCCTGGGCTCGTGAAGGCGAATGTTCCCGCCTGAACACCGGAATCCAGCAGTATCGGACAAGGGGCCCATCAGGGCCCTTTGTTGTTTCCGGGCCGTCACTTTCCTTATTCACGATTTCATTCACGATTCCCTTCAATCACGATCTTCTTCCACTGCCGGCGAATCATCACCACGTGAGCGACAAGGCAAAACAAATCGCGAACCTGCTGTCCCCCACGGTGCAGGCCCTGGGCCTGGAGCTGCTGGGCGCCGAATATCTGCCTGCGCCGGGCAGCGCCACGCTGCGCCTGTATATCGACGTGACCGAGGCCGAGCGCGACACGCGCATCGTCAATATCGAAGACTGCGAGGCGGTGAGCCGCGAGGTTTCCGCCCAGCTCGATGTCGAGGACCCGATCACCGGCAACTACACGCTGGAAGTGTCTTCGCCCGGCATCGAGCGTCCGCTGTTCGCCCTGGCCCAGTTCGCCCGCCACCAGGGCGAGTCGGCCAAAGTCGTGCTGAGGCTGCCGCAGGAAGGGCGTCGCCGCTTGCAGGGCCAGATCGTCCGCGTGGAAGGCGGCAATATCGTGTTCCTGGTCGACAACGCCGAGATGACGGTGGCTTTCGAGAACGTGGACAAGGCCAGGATCATGCCCGACTGGGTGGCGCTGGGTTTCGCGCCGCAGCCCAAGAAGGCGGGCCCGGCCAAGAAGGCCGCCCCCCAGAAAGCAGCGCCGGCCAAGAAGGCGGCCAAGAAAAAACCGGCCGGGAAACCGGCTTCCAAAAAACCGGCCCCAAAGCAACCGGGCCAGGCGAAAACCAACCAACCGGCGGCCAAGCGGCCGCGCGCGGAGTAAACGATGAGTAAGGAATTATTGCTGGTAGTGGATGCGGTGGCCAACGAGAAAGGCGTGCCGCGCGAAGTGATCTTCGATGCCATCGAGGCAGCGCTGGCCTCGGCGGCGAAGAAGCGCTATCCGGACCAGGAAGTGCTGACCCGCGTGACCATCGACCACAAGACCGGCGAGTACGAGACTTTCCGCCGCTGGGAAGTGGTGGCCGACGACGTGGTCATGGAATCGCCCGACTTCCAGATCCGCCTGATGGACGCGCTGGACGAAAGCGATGGCGCCGAAGTGGGCGACTACGTGGAAGAACAGATCGAGAACCCCGACTTCGGCCGTATCGCCGCCCAGGCCGCCAAGCAGGTCATCGTGCAGCGCGTGCGCGAAGCCGAACGCGCGCAGGTGGTCGATGCCTGGAAGGACCGAGTGGGCGAGCTGGTCACCGGCATCGTCAAGCGCGCCGAGCGCGGCAACATCTACGTGGACCTGGGCGGCAATGCCGAGGCCTTCATTCCCAAGGACAAAGGCATCCCGCGCGACACCCTGCGCGCCGGCGACCGCGTCCGCGGCTATCTGTTCGACGTGCGCACCGAGCCGCGCGGCCCGCAGCTGTTCATCAGCCGCGCCGCCCCGGAGTTCATGATCGAGCTGTTCAAGCTGGAAGTGCCGGAAGTGGGCCAGGGCCTGGTCGAGATCAAGGCCTGCGCGCGCGACCCCGGCGACCGCGCCAAGATCGCGGTGCTGGCGCACGACACCCGCACCGATCCCATCGGCGCCTGCATCGGCATGCGCGGTTCGCGCGTGCAGGCGGTGTCCAACGAGCTGAACGGCGAGCGCGTGGACATCGTGCTGTGGAACGACAGCGCCGCCAATTTCGTCATCAACGCCATGGCCCCGGCGGAAGTGCAGTCGATCATCGTCGATGAAGAGAAGCACTCCATGGACCTGGCCGTGGCCGAAGACCGCCTGGCCCAGGCCATCGGCAAGGGCGGCCAGAACGTGCGCCTGGCCAGCCGCCTGACCGGGTGGCAGCTGAACGTGATGACCCAGGACCAGGTCTCGGCCAAGTCCGAAGCCGAGCAGGCGGTCGCCCGCCAGCTGTTCGTGGACAAGCTTGAGGTGGACGAGGAAATCGCGGCCATCCTGGTGGCCGAAGGCTTCAATACGGTCGAGGAAATCGCCTACGTGCCGGTCGGCGAGCTGCTGGCAGTGGAGGGCTTCGACGAGGATATCGTGGAAGAACTGCGCGCCCGCGCCCGCGATGCGCTGCTCAACGAAGCCCTGGCCGAGGAAGAGGAAGTCGACGAGAACCAGCCGGCCGAAGACCTGCTGGCCCTGGAAGGCATGGACGACGAAACCGCCTATGCATTGGCCGGTCACGGCGTGCGCACCAGCGAGGATCTTTCCGACCTGGGCACCGACGAGATCGTCGAATTCGGCATCGAAGGGCTGGACGAGGATCGCGCCAAGGCGCTGATCCTGGCCGCCCGCGCCGAGGAGATCGCTCGTCTGGAGCGTGGCGAATGATCGCCACGCTGGCACGTCTGGAACCCGGCCTATGAGCCGGCAATGAACTCCGCCCTGCAGAATACAGGGCTAGAATCCGCGTTCCCTTCGCAATAGGCGCAGGGACGCCTACGAAGGTCACAGGATCCGAATGACGCAGCAAACCACCATCCGCAAGCTCGCCGAACTGGTCAACACGCCGGTCGAGAAACTGCTTGAGCAGCTGGCCGAGGCCGGCATGAGCTTCAGCGGCCCCGACCAGCCCGTGACCAGCACCGAGAAGATGAAACTGCTCGGTTTCCTGCGCCGCACCCATGGCAAGGCCGACAAGCCCGCCGAGGACGACGCTGCGCCGAAGAAGATCACGCTCAATCGCCGCAAGGTGCAGGAAGTGACGGTTGCCGCCGGCCGCACCAAGACCACGGTCAACGTGGAGGTCCGCCAGAAGCGCACCTACATCAAGAGCGACGAGGTCGAAGCGCCGCCCAGCGACGAGCGCGCCGATGCCTTGCGCAAGCTGGAGGAATCCAAGCAGCGCAACCTGGAAGAACAGCGGCGCCTGGCGGAAACCGACAAGAAGCGCGCCGACGAGCGCGAGCGCCTGCGCCAGGAAGAAGAGGCCGTACGCCTGAAAGCCGAGGCCGAACGCCTGCAGGCCGAAGCCGAGGCCATCGCCGCAGCTACCGGCGCCACGCCGGCCGACGAGGACGAAGCCGCTCCGCGCGCCGCCAAGCCCAGCGGCCACCACGTTCCCAAGCCGCCGGTGCGCAAGGATCCGCCGCGCGCGGACGACCGCAGCGCCACCACCGCCAGCAAGCACAAGACCCGCGGTTCGCACGCGATGGTCGCCGGCGTGGAAGACGACGACAGCACCCAGCGTTTCGCCGGCCAGCTGCACCTTTCCGCGGCCGATCGCGCGCGCCGCACGACCACCCGCGGCAAGCCCAAGCCGCGCCGCCAGGAACAATCGCGCGGCGGCACCGGCACCCATGGCTTCGAACGTCCCACCGCACCGGTGGTGCGCGACGTAGCCATCGGCGAAACGATCACGGTGGCCGACCTGGCGCAGAAGCTCGCGCTGAAGGGCGGCGACGTGGTCAAGGCGCTGTTCAAGATGGGCGTCATGGCCACCATCACCCAGACCATCGACCACGACACCGCCGCGCTGGTGACCGAAGAACTCGGCCACAACGTGGTGCGCGCCGACAGCGGCGACGTCGAGGACCACCTGATCGCCCACAGCGAAGCCGACCAGGGCGAACAATCGCCGCGTCCGCCGGTGGTCACCATCATGGGCCACGTCGACCACGGCAAGACCTCGCTGCTGGATTACATCCGCCGCACCAAGGTCGCCAACAGCGAAGCCGGCGGCATCACCCAGCACATCGGCGCCTACCACGTCGAAACCGACAAGGGCGTGATCAGTTTCCTGGATACGCCCGGCCATGCCGCCTTCACCCAGATGCGCGCCCGCGGCGCCAAGCTCACCGACATCGTGGTGCTGGTGGTGGCCGCCGACGACGGCGTCATGCCGCAGACCATCGAGGCGGTGAAGCTGGCCAAGGGCTCCAACGTGCCGTTGATCGTGGCCATCAACAAGATGGACAAGAGCGACGCCGATCCGGGCCGGGTGAAGAACGAGTTCCTGACCCACGACGTGGTCGCCGAAGAGTTCGGTGGCGACACCCAGTTCGTCGAGGTTTCGGCCAAGACCGGCGCGGGCGTGGACAACCTGCTCGATTCCATCCTGCTGCAGGCCGAAGTGCTGGAGCTGAAGGCTTCCTACACCGGCCGCGCCAGCGGCGTGGTGATCGAATCCTCGCTGGACAAGGGTCGCGGCCCGGTGGCGACCGTGCTGGTGCAGCAGGGCCTGCTGAAGAAGGGCGATTACCTGGTCTGCGGCACCCAGTACGGACGCGTGCGCGCGTTGTTCGACGAAACCGGCGGCCAGCCGGCCGAAGCCGGCCCGTCGATCCCGGTGCAGGTGCTCGGCTTGTCCGGCGTGCCGGACGCGGGCGACGATTTCGTGGTCGTCGCCGACGAGCGCCTGGCCAAGGACGTGGCCCAGCAGCGCGACGCCAAGCGCCGCGAATCGCGCCTGGTGCAGTCCGCCGGCAGCCGCATGGAAGACATCATGTCGCAGCTGGGCAAGGGCGAAGGCCAGCTGGTCCTGAACCTGGTGATCAAGGCCGACGTGCAGGGTTCGGTGGAAGCGTTGAAGCAGTCGTTGGTCGCCTTGTCCAACGACATGATCCGCATCAACATCATCCATTCCGGCGTGGGCGGCATCACCGAGTCCGATGCGAACTCCGCATTGACCTCCAAGGCCACCATGATCGGCTTCAACGTGCGCGCCGATGCGGCCGCGCGCCGGATCGTCGAATCCAACGGCATCGACCTGCGTTACTTCTCGATCATCTACGACGTCATCGACCAGGTGAAGCAGGTGGCTTCCGGTTTGCTGGGCGTGGAGATCCGCGAAGAGATCATCGGTATCGCCGAAGTACGCGATGTGTTCCGCAGCTCCAAGTTCGGCGCGGTCGCCGGCTGTATGGTCGTGGAAGGCACGGTCAAGCGCAGCAAGCCGATCCGCGTGCTGCGCGACAGCACGGTGGTGTTCGAAGGCGAGCTGGAATCGCTGCGCCGCTTCAAGGAAAACGTGGACGAAGTGCGCAACGGCACCGAATGCGGCATCGGCGTGAAGGCGTACAACGACGTGCAGCCGGGCGACCAGATCGAGTGCTTCGAACGCATCGAAGTGCAGCGCACGCTGTGAGGCCGGGAATCGGGAATCGGGAATCGGGAATGGCAGAAGCCGGTGCTTTGCTTTTCCCATTCTCCATTCCCCGTTCTCCATTCCCATGAAGACATTCCACCGCAGCGACCGCGTCTCCGCCCAGCTCCGCCGCGAGCTGGGCAAGCTGGTGCACGAGTTCGTGCGCGAGCACGGCCTGCCGTCGGTCAGCGTGTCCGACGTCGAGGTCACTCGCGATCTGGCCCACGCCAAGGTGTTCGTCACCGCGCTGATGCAGGAAAAGTCCGCCGAAGCGGTGAAGGACCTGAAGGAATTATCTCCGCAGATCCGCTACCAGCTGGGCAAGGCGATGAAACTACGCCACGTGCCCGAGCTGCATTTCCATTACGACGATTCGGTGGACCGCGGCGAGCGCATTGAGAACCTGTTGCGGGATCTGCCCCCGCCGCCGGCCGACGAAGACGAATCGTAGGGCGGGCATTGCCCGCCGCGAATCGCCATGAACCTCGCGGCGGGCAATGCCCGCCCTACGTCGTTTTTTCATGCAGCATATGAAGAGCGTCGCGGGCAGGGCCCGCTCCTACAAGGACTACGCTGCACCCTAATGTCGCTGCCCAAGGTCAAATTCCGACGCCTCGACGGCATCCTGTTGCTGGACAAGCCGCAAGGGCTCAGTTCCAACCAGGCTTTGCAGCGGGCGCGGTTCCTGTTCCGCGCGCAGAAGGGCGGGCATACCGGCAGCCTGGATCCGCTGGCCACCGGCCTGCTGCCGCTATGCTTCGGCGAAGCCACCAAGATCGCCGGCAATCTGCTGGGCGCCCGCAAGGCCTACGACACCGTCGCACGCCTGGGCGTCACCACCGACACCGACGACGCCGAAGGCCAGCCGCTGCGCGAGCGCCCGGTCGGAAAATACACGCTGCCCCAGATCGACGCAGCGTTGCGCCAGCTGACCGGCCGCATCCAGCAGCGCCCCCCCATCTATTCGGCGCTCAAGCGCGGCGGCGAGCCGTTGTACGCCAAGGCCCGGCGCGGCGAGGTCGTGGAAGTGGAACCGCGCGAGATCGAGGTCCACCGTTTCGAACTGCAGTCGGCCGCCGACCTGCTGGACGGCGGCGAGCCGCTGCTGCGCCTGCAGGTGGAATGCGGTTCCGGTACCTACGTGCGCAGCCTGGTCCGCGATCTGGGCGAACTGCTGGGCTGCGGCGCGCACGTGCTGGAACTGCGCCGCCTGTGGGTGGAGCCGTTCCGCGAACCGCGCATGTGGACGCTGGAGGCCCTGCAGGCCCTGGCCCAGCGCGACGAACGCAGCCTGGATGCCTGCCTGCTACCGCTGGACGCCGGCCTGATCGGCTTCCGCCGTATCGACCTGACCGACGAGGCGGCCCGCCGCTTCAGCCAGGGCCAGCGTCTGCCGGGCATTCCGGGCCCGGTAGGGCCTTGCGCGGTCTACGACGGGGCCGGGCGGGTGCTGGGTCTGGCCCAGCTGGACGAGGGCAGGGTGCTGGCCCCGCAGCGCCTGTTCAACTGGCCCGAGCCGGGCCAAAGTCCGGCGCCGGCGCAGTAAAACCTTGTTTTGCAAGGCTTCGGCGACTACAATGCCGCGGCCTTTTCGGCATCCCCGATCGTCCATCGATCACCTTCGCGGCAATCCATCGCAGCATCCTTTAGCAAACGGCGAGCCCCGCGGTGCGCACCGCTTCCCTGTCCCGGGAATCAGCGCGTTCCTGCAGGCCACGCATCTCAAGAGAAAAGCACATGCCCATCGACACCCAGAAAGTCATTGAAGACAACAAGCGCGGTCCCGCCGACACCGGTTCGCCGGAAGTCCAGGTCGCCCTGATCACCGCCCGCATCGAACAGCTCAGCGGCCACTTCAAGACCCACAAGAAAGACCACCACAGCCGCCGCGGCCTGCTCCAGCTGGTGAACCGCCGCCGCAGCCTGCTCGACTATCTGAAGAAAAAGGACGGCGAGCGCTACAAGACCCTGATCGAGAAACTCGGCCTGCGTCGCTAAACCGAATACCGACCGCGGCGCAGTGATGCGCCGCGGTTTTGTTTGCACACAAGAAAACCGCAAGAAAAGTTTTCCCGACATCGCAATCCCCGGCCGGACGAACCCGGCCACCCGTCTGCGGCAAGGGCCGTAGCCGGTTCAACCGATAAAGCATCACCAAGGAACCAAACGTGGCAAAAATCACCAAGACCTTCCAGTACGGCAAGCACCAGGTCACCCTGGAAACCGGCGAGATCGCCCGCCAGGCCGGCGGCGCCGTCATCGTCAAGTTCGACGACACCGTGCTGCTGGTTTCCGCAGTCGCCGCCAAGAACGCGCGCGAAGGCCAGGACTTCTTCCCGCTGACCGTCGACTACCAGGAGCGTTTCTACGCCGGTGGCCGCATCCCGGGCGGCTTCTTCAAGCGCGAAGGCCGCGCCACGGAGAAGGAAACCCTGATCTCGCGCCTGATCGACCGTCCGCTGCGCCCGCTGTTCCCGGAAGAATTCCGCAATGAAGTGCAGGTCATCGCCACGGTGATGTCGCTGAATCCGGAAATCGACGGCGACATCCCGGCCCTGATCGGCGCCTCCGCCGCCGTGGCCCTGACCGGCGCGCCGTTCAACGGCCCGATCGGCGCCGCCAAGGTCGGTTACATCAACGGCGAGTACGTGTTGAACCCGACCGTCAGCGAGCTGAAGGATTCCAAGCTTGAGCTGGTCGTCGCCGGTACTTCCAACGCCGTGCTGATGGTCGAATCCGAAGCCGCCGAGTTGTCCGAAGACGTGATGCTGGGCGCAGTGATGTTCGGCCATCGCGAAATGCAGAAGGTCATCAACATCATCAACGAGCTGGTCGTCGAAGCCGGCACCAAGAACTGGGAATGGTCGGCCCCGGCCAAGAAGGACGCGCTGATCTCCGCGCTGAAGGAAGCCGTGGGCACCCAGCTGGAATCCGCTTTCCAGGTACGCGACAAGCTGCAGCGCCGCGACGCCATCGCCGCGATCAAGAAGGACGTTATGCAGGTTCTGGCCGGCCGAGCCGAAGCCGACGGCTGGAGCGCCGGCGAACTGTCGAAGGAATTCGGCGAGCTGGAATACCAGACCATGCGTGGTTCGGTGCTGGCTTCCAAGGTCCGCATCGACGGCCGCGCGCTGGACACCGTGCGCCCGATCAGCTCCAAGGTCAGCGTGCTGCCGCGCGTGCACGGCTCCTCGCTGTTCACCCGCGGTGAAACGCAGGCGATCGTGGCAGTCACCCTGGGCACCGCCCGCGATGGCCAGGTCATTGACGCGGTCTCCGGCGAGTACAAGGACCACTTCCTGTTCCACTACAACTTCCCCCCGTACTCGGTGGGCGAAGCCGGCCGCATGATGGGCCCGAAGCGCCGCGAAATCGGCCACGGCCGTCTGGCCAAGCGCGGCGTACTCGCCGTCATGCCGACCATGGAAGCCTTCCCGTACACCATCCGCGTGGTCTCGGAAATCACTGAATCCAATGGTTCCTCGTCGATGGCTTCGGTCTGCGGCAGCTCGCTGGCGCTGATGGATGCCGGCGTGCCGATCTCCGCCCCGGTTGCCGGTATCGCCATGGGTCTGGTCAAGGAAGGCAACGACTTCGTCGTGCTCTCCGACATCCTGGGTGACGAAGATCACCTGGGCGACATGGACTTCAAGGTGGCCGGTACCCAGAACGGCGTGTCTGCGCTGCAGATGGACATCAAGATCGAAGGCATCACCGAAGAGATCATGAAGCAGGCGTTGTCGCAGGCGAAAGCCGGCCGTCTGCACATCCTCGGCGAAATGGCCAACGCGATGACCGCGCCGCGTCAGGAGCTGAGCGAGTTCGCGCCGCGCCTGATCACCATCAAGATCCACCCCGACAAGATCCGCGAAGTGATCGGCAAGGGCGGTTCGGTGATCCAGGCCATCACCAAGGAAACCGGCACGCAGATCGACATCCAGGACGACGGCACCATCACCATCGCATCGGTCAACGGCGCTGCCGGCCAGGCCGCCAAGGCACGCATCGAGCAGATCACTTCCGACGTCGAGCCGGGCCGCATCTACGAAGGCAAGGTCGCCAAGCTGATGGACTTCGGTGCGTTCGTCACCATCGCTCCTGGCAAGGACGGTCTGGTGCACGTGTCGCAGATCTCCAGCGACCGCGTCGAGAAGGTCAGCGACGTGTTGAAGGAAGGCGATCTGGTCAAGGTCAAGGTGCTGGAAGTCGACAAGCAGGGCCGCATCCGCCTGTCGATGAAGGCTGTGGAAGAAGGCGAGGGTGTTGCGGCTGAGTAAGCCGTCGCGTCATTGCCGGATTCGAAAAAGCGGGCTACGGCCCGCTTTTTTTGTGCGGGAGTCAGGTTGCATGGAAGTGGGTGGTTTTCATGCTCTTTGACTACTCAGAAACGTGAGTGGACTATCCTTTGCCTGGTCGACTTGAATTTGACTCAGGTCATGGCTATACAGGGCAAGGGTACTCCGCAGGAAGTGGGGTTTGCGGGGAGTGGGAAAGGGTGACTCGGCCGGACAGGCTGCAAAGGAATTTGACGTGGGATTCTCGATTCGTGGCGTGTCGGTGGCCGCTTTGGCGTGCGCCATCCTTTCTTCTGAGTTGTCGGCACAGACTGCGGTCGAATACGGCGAAAAATCGCTGAACCCGTATATGCATCAACAGGAAACGTTCGGTCCACTGAACGACGGTATGTTCGGCGAGAGCATCAACCTTTCCACGGGAGGGATCAGTTTCAGCCAGACGGACTTGTCACTTCCAGGCAATAGCGCTTTGCCGGTAGCCTTGACCCGACGCCTGGTCGTCGATGGCAACAAGTCGCCCACGCACGCGAACGACATTGATCTGTGGAAGGATTTCGCGTTTGGCGAATGGGAATTGGACGTTCCCTATCTTTCCGGTACGTATTCCAATACCGAGGGCTGGACGGTCGATACGGCCACTCCCAACGCCCGTTGCACTTCGCCTACCAGCAATGCCCAATACGCGCCGAAACTTGTAAGCCTGAACGGCGCTTACTTCTACAGTTTCAGTTTCTGGGCCGGGATTTCCTTGTACGTGCCGGGCCAGGGCGAGCAATCGGTGTCGACTCGCATCGCGGGCACACCACTGCCACAACCGACCGCCACGCCGCAGACCTTGCTCACGACGCAATCCAATTGGCGTTTCAACTGTCTGCCGACGCTTAAAAGCGGGCAGGCGGGCGAAGGGTTCGTGGGGCTGAGTCCAGATGGCGTCAAATATTATTTTGACTGGATGGTGAGCTATCGGGAAAGGCCTCTGAGCCAAATGGTCATTGGCAGTTCGCCGCCGGGCGGCGCGCCGCCAACACATCATCTAGAAACCATGACCAGAAGCCAAGTACGCCTGTATGTCTCGCGCATCGAGGATCGCTTCGGCAACTACGTGGACTACAACTGGGCCGGCGCCAAGCTGACCTCAGTCGTTGCCAATGACGGCCGCCAGATTACCCTCGCTTATAACGCCGCCGGTGCGGTCGAATCGGCCACCAATGGCACGCAGTCGGTGAGTTACGGATACTCGAATGGGTACCTGAGCAGCGTGACTCAGCCGGACAACAGCGCATGGGCTTTCTCTTCGGCCGCCATGCGAGGCATAAATAGGTACGTACCATTCACCGACGCCAACTTCACCGACTTTCCTTTCGAATGCCAGATGATGCGCAAGCTCACCAGCGAGGAAGGGGTGTTGTCCATGACCCATCCCTCTGGTGCGGTGGGGCAATTCACGTTGGGATTCAAACGTCACTACCGAACCAACATTGATGGTGTCAGTTCCTGTCCGTTCCTGGATGAGGGAAGCCCCCAAGAAGCCGATGGCCCCCAGGCAGTCGACAACTGGTGGAGGCACAAACCCTACACCAACATTCGCTTCGATGTGCTCGCGATCAAGGAAAAGGTACTGTCTGGGCCCGGAATATCGCCCATGCAATGGGCTTACAGTCATGCCGACAGTTACAACGTGGCGCCTTATGGGTATCCCATTCAAGGCAAAAGGACCGCAACGGTAACCAATCCCGATAACACGATTGAAGTCAGCGTGTATGGCACCGACGCAACCGCCAATGAAGACCAATTGTTGTCCCTAGAAGTACGGAGCGGGCAAACGGTCGCCTCGCATACGGATCTGACGTACGTACAAACCGCCGAGCTGCCGTCTATGGGGTTCCCTGACCGTGTGGGTACTCCCCTGGTGGCCGACTGGACCGGCACCTCGCCGAGCATCAAAGACGCCAATCGGCCTTTGAAGCTCAAGACCGTCATTCAGGACGGTGCTAACTTCAACTATCGGGCAAATACGTTCGATGTCTTCGCCCGTCCGCTGGCGGTCGATAAGTGGTCTGGAGGGATGACAACCAATTTCGGCCGCACCGACGTTACCGAGTATTACGACAACCTAGGCAAGTGGGTTCTGGGGCAGGTTCGGAAAGTCACCAATACCAACACGAATGTGGTGGCATCGCAGACGGACTATGATCCTTCGACCGCAACGCCCTTGCGTCAATACGGTCCTGGAACTACTACGCTGCAAGGAAAATTGCTTAACGCCCTGACTTACAACGCGGACGGAACGGTGGCCACCGTCAAGGATGGCAACAACAATATCACCACCCTAACCGACTGGTACCGCGGCGTGCCGCGCAATATCCAGTATGCCGACAGCACCACTGAGTCGGCGGTTGTCAACGGCAATGGTTGGATCACCGCGGCCACCGATGAGAACGGGTTCACCACCAGCTACGGCTATGACGCCATGGGGCGCATGGCCAGCATCGTCTATCCCACCGGCGACAGCACCGTCTGGAATACAACGACGCAGAATT
>NZ_PDWS01000023.1 GCF_010093305.1 Pseudoxanthomonas sacheonensis
CAACCCACCCGGCCCATCACGCTGCCGTCGAATTTCAGCGCAGAAAGCGCCCAGTGGTACATCACCAGCGCCGGCGCCATGCCGAAGCTCACCAGATCGGCCAGCGAGTCGTACTGCACGCCGAATTCGCTGCTGGTACCGGTCAAACGCGCCACCCGGCCATCGATGCCGTCCATCACCGCCGCGATGAACACCGCCACCGAGGCCTGCACGAACTGGCCGTTGGCCGCCGCGATGATGGCGTAGAACCCGGCGAACAGGCCCGCCGTGGTGAACAGGTTGGGCAGCAGATAGATCGTGCGCGAACGCGGTGCTTGCTTGTTTTCGTCCATGCGTCGCAGTTTAGCCCAAGCAGGCGGCTTGCCAGCCCGGCCCGGCGGTGCTGCAATCGCATCCTTCCCCTGATCCCCCTGGAGACCGCCATGCGCGCTCTGTCCACAAGCACGGTCCTGATCCGCACCTTCGCCCTGCTCGCCCTGGCCGGGGCCTGCACGACCGCCCTGGCCGGCAAGATCTACCAGTGGAAGGACGCCAAGGGCGTGACCCACTACTCCGACAGCCCGCCGCCGGAAGGCCAGGCCAAGGACCGCCGGATCGACAACCGCGGCGAACCGGCGCCTGCGGCGACCGTAGCCGGCAAGTCCGTAGAGAATCCCATGTGTACCACCGCCAAGCGCAATCTCCAGGTCCTTAGCGGCAAAAACGCGGTGCAGCAGGACAGCGACGGGGACGGCAAGCCCGACAAGACCCTGACCGAAGACGACCGCGGAAACCAGCGCAATCTGGCCGAAGCGGCGGTCAAGGCCTACTGCACTCCCGCCACCTGAACCATGCGTCTGGCCTGGGCCATCTGCGCAGGCCTGTTGCTGGGCATCGGCGTGGCCTGGTGGCTATCGCGCGAAGCGCCCGGAAAAACCGAGGCGAGGCAGCGGCGCGCCGAGCAGGCCGCCGCCGCCCAGGCCCGCGACGCCAGGCCCTCGCTCTACCGCTGGCGCGACGCTGCCGGTGTACTGCAGATCACCGATAAACCTCCCCCGGACCGGCCTTTCCAACGCATCGACCGCGAGCCCGACCGCGCCATCAAGGTCGAAGGCGACAGCGCCGACTGAGCGCAATCCCGCAATGTCCGGCCGCAGCTGGCAAAATGCCCGCTTCCCCACGCCGTGAAGAACCTTCCCCGATGCGCCTGTCGCAATTCCATCTCCGCACCACCAAGGAAACCCCCGCCGACGCCGAAGTGGTCAGCCATCAGCTGATGCTGCGCGCCGGTATGATCCGCAAGCTGGCCTCCGGACTCTACACCTGGTCGCCATTGGGGCTACGGGTACTGCGCAAAGTGGAAAACGTGGTGCGCGAGGAAATGAACCGCGCCGGCGCCATCGAGATGCTGATGCCCACGGTGCAGCCGAGGGAACTGTGGGAGGAAACCGGGCGTTGGGAGAAATTCGGCGGCCAGCTGCTGAAGATCCGCGACCGCAAGGACGCCGAGTACTGCTTCGCGCCCACCGCCGAGGAAGTGATCACCGATTTCGCCCGCAACGAACTGGCCAGTTACAAGCAGCTGCCGGTGAACTTCTACCAGATCCAGACCAAGTTCCGCGACGAAATCCGTCCGCGCTTCGGAGTGATGCGCGCGCGCGAATTCCTGATGAAGGACGGCTACTCGTTCCATCTGACCGAAGCCGACCTGGTGCGCGAATACAACAACATGCACGCGGCCTATAGCCGCGTGTTCACCCGCCTAGGCCTGAAGTTCCGCGCGGTGCAGGCCGACTCCGGCGCCATCGGCGGCGACGCCTCGCAGGAATTCCACGTGCTGGCCGATTCGGGCGAAGACGCCATCGCCTTCTCCACCGGCTCGGACTACGCGGCCAACGTGGAAGCCGCGCGGGCCGCCGAACCCGCACCGCGTCCGGCCGCCGCCGAAACAATGCGCAAAGTGGAGACGCCGACGCAGAAGACCTGCGAGGAAGTGGCCACGCTGCTCTCCATTCCTCTGCAACGCACGGTCAAGTCGGTCGCGGTGATGACCGAGGCGGGCTTCGTGCTGGCGCTGGTGCGCGGCGACCACGCGGTCAACGAGATCAAGCTGGCCAAGGTGCCGGGCCTGGCCGACTACCGCATGGCCACCGAAGCGGAGATCAAGGAATACCTGGGCAGCGAACCCGGCTTCCTGGGTCCGCTACAGCCGGCGAAAGAGATCCGCGTGGTCGCAGACCGCGAGGTGGCGGCGATGGCCGACTTCGTCGTCGGCGCCAACGAAGCCGGTTTCCACATCGCCGGCGTCAACTGGGGCCGCGACCTGCCCGAACCGCACACTGTCGCCGACATCCGCAACGTAGTGCATGGCGACCGCGCGCAGGACGGCGGAGAACTGCAGATCGCACGCGGTATCGAAGTGGGCCATGTGTTCCAGCTGGGCCGCAAGTACACCGAAGCGCTCAAGGCCACGGTGCTGGACGAATCGGGCAAGGCCGCCACCATGCTCATGGGCACCTACGGCATCGGCGTGTCGCGCATCGTCGCAGCGGCGATCGAACAGAACCACGACGAGGCCGGCATCATCTGGCCCGAGCCGATGGCCCCTTGGGCGGTCGCCGTCTGCACCATCAACCCGAAGGGCGATGCGGCGGTAAGCGACGCCGCGCAGAAGCTGTTCGACGATCTTCAGGCCGCGGGCATCGAGGCGGTGATAGACGACCGCGGCCTGCGCCCGGGCCAGATGTTCGCCGACATCGAACTGATCGGCATCCCGCACCGCGTGGTGATCTCCGAACGCGGCCTGGCCGCCGGCACCTTCGAGTACCGCGCGCGCCGTGCCAGCGAGGCGGAGAATTTGGGCCGCGATGAACTGCTGGCGAAACTGATCGGCTGAATCAAGCGCGGACCGCCAAATGTAACCCTTCCCCTGCTTGCGGGGGAAGGTGCCGAAGGCGGATGGGGGCGCTCTTGGCGCCATCTGTCTGAACAAAGCAAAAGCGTTTCGCGCTACGCGCGAGTCACTTTTCTTTGAACGGCAAAGAAAAGTAACCAAAAGAAAGCCGCCCTACGGCGCGCCCAACGATGAAGCCGTTGGGTTCGCATGCGAATCGGGAATTTCCGTAAGGCGCATCCTGCGCCTACGGAAACGGCGCACATCCCTGTGCGCCGCCCTTCGGGTTTACCCAATTCGCATGCCGCGCCTCACGGGGCTTGAGAATCAACGGCAACGGCAACGGCAACAAGCATTGCTTCCACTGTGGGTTGCTGCCAAAACACCAAATCCATCAGCAGACAGCTTTTTTGCTCCTGATCCCCATCCCCGTGAGTCGTGGCAAGCAGGTCGGGTAAAACCCCGAAGGGGCGGCGCACACGATGTGCGCCGTTTTCGGACGGCACATGGATGTGCCTTCCGAAAATTCCCGGCCTGCTTGCGGACCCGGCGGCTTTATCGCCGGGCGCGACGTTAGGGCGGCTTTCTTTTGGTTACTTTTCTTTGCCGTTCAAAGAAAAGTGACTCGCGCAAGGCGCGAAAGCTCTTACTCTAAGCCAAAGCCAAAGCCAAAGCCAAAGCCAAAAGCCAAAAGCCAAAAGCCAAAAGCCAAAAGCCAAAAGCCAAGAGCCAAAAGCCAAGAGCCAAAAAGCCAAAAAGCCAAAAGGCAAAATCAAGATGGATCCCGGCTTTCGCTGGGATGACGATTCATTTGTTAGCGGGTACCCACCTTCGCCTAGACCGCAAATTTCAAAGATTCTTCCGTGCCGGCAGCAGCAAATTTCCGAACAACAGCCCCGCGATCAGCGCCATCACGATATTGATCACCGTCAACAACGCCGAATTGCCGACCGCCAGATCCTGCTGCTGCACCAGGCTCAGCACACCCCGCAAACTATTACTGCCCGGCACCAGCATGATGATGCCCGGCACCCGGATGATCGCACCGGGCTTGTTGGCCCAGCGCGCGAAAACATTGCCCGCCGCCGTCAACACCAGCGCCGACAGGAATATCCCGACCTCCGTCCCCCAGGCCTGCCCCGCGTAACGCGAAATCAGATAGCCGCAGATCGCCGCCGCCATCACCCAGCCATAATCGCGGCGGTGCGCCTTGAACAGCACGGCGAAGGCATAGGCCGCCAGCACCAGCGACGTCCATTCCACCCATTCCGGCTGCGGGCGCAACGCGCGCACTTCCGGATACAGGCCCAGCAGCTGCGCCAGGGTCAGTGCGATCAGCGTACCCACCGTCAGCTTGAGAATGGTGGCGATGGCGCCGGCGAAACGCGCCGTGCCCGAGACCAGATGCTGGCTGGTCAGTTCGTTGACCGCGTTAGTCAACGTCATGCCGGGCAACAGCACCACCAGCGAAGCGATGATCACGCTGTTCAGATTGAGCGGCTGGATGAAATTGGAAACCAGCACCGCCACCATGCCGGCCATCAGCGCCGATACCGCATCGCTGGCTTCCTTCAATCGCGGACGCCGCTCGTTCAGAAGCGCCTGCACGCCGATCAGCAGGCCGATGAACGTGGCCGTGCCGATATCCAGCCACGGCAACCGCCATAACCCGGCCACCGCACCCGAGGCCAGCGCGAACGCCAGCAGCTGCGTCGCACGCCAACGCAGGCTGGGCTTGCGGTCCAGCGCGCGCAGCGCGGTGTGGCCCTGCGCGATGCTCATCGCCCCGCCGGCCACGGCTTCGGCGATGCGGTCGGATTCGCTCAGCTTGTAAAGGTCGTTTTCGCCCGGCGCCAAGCGGATCACCCGGGTGGTGTCGCTGGCTCCCAACGGTCGGGACGGATCGCTGAAGCTGAGGATCAGGCCAGTCGGATTCGACCAGGGTTCGCATTCCAGTCCCAGCCGGGTCGACAGCGCCACCACCGCCCCTTCCAGGCGCTGAGCCGTAGTCCCATAGGTATGCAGGCGGGCCGCCGTTTCGCATACGAAAGCGATGCGCTGGGCATAAGTAGCAGTGCTCGTGGCGGAGTTGGTTGCGGTTTGCGGCATGCGGCTAGTCTAGGGCCTGGGAATGGTGCGGATGGATGATGCCCGGCTCTTGCTGGCTATGCCACGATTCAGGAGGCCGGCTCCTCGCTTCTCCCGGCATGGGTAGACTGTATGCTCACCGATACGAGCGCTATGACCCAGACCGACGCCCGCCCCCGCTTCGAAACCGATGACGCCGATCCCTCGCGGGTACGGCTGGCGGGGCAATGGACCATCGCGACCGCACTGCAGGTCGCCGAGCGTCTGCGCGAGATCCCGGCCGGCGCCAAGGCCATCGATGCTACCGGCATTTCGCGCATCGACTCCGCCGGCGTACTGCAACTGCTGCGTCACGCCGCGCGCAACGACATCGCATTGGACGACCTGCAGTTCCGCGAAGAGCATCAGGCGCTGGTTTCCACCATCGAAGACGTGGCCGATGACCGTCCGAAGAAGAAGCGCGACTACGGCTTCGTGGCCGCGCTGGCGCGCCTGGGCTACCGGGTGCAGGACAACGGCAAGGAAATCGTGGCCCTGGTCAGCTTCACCGGCGAGAACCTGGTGAAGATGCTGCGCACCTTGAAGGAACCCAGGCGCCTGCGCGTCACCGCCACCGTCTTCCATATGGAACAGGTGGGCCTGGACGCGGTACCGCTGGTGATCCTGTTGTCCTACCTGGTCGGCGCGGTCATCGCCTTCCTGGGCTCGACGATCCTGCGCGACTTCGGCGCGGAGATCTACGTGGTGGAACTGGTCAGCATCGCTTTCCTGCGCGAGTTCGCGGTCTTGCTTACCGCCATCGTGCTGGCCGGGCGTACCGCCAGCGCCTTCACCGCACAGATCGGCGCCATGCAGAGCCGCGAAGAGATCGACGCGATCCGCACGCTCGGCCTGGATCCGATCGACCTGCTGGTGATCCCACGTCTGCTGGCCCTGCTGATCACCCTGCCGCTGCTCACCTTCATCTCGATGATGGCCGGTCTGGCAGGCGGCATTACCGTCGGCGCCTTCGATCTGGGCATTCCGCCGCAGATGTACCTGGCGCGCATGCACGAAACCCTGGAAGTACGGCACTTCTTCGTGGGCATGTCCAAGGCGCCGGTCTTCGCCCTGATCATCGGCCTGATCGGCTGCCTGGAAGGACTGCAGGTGGAAGGCACCGCGCAATCGGTGGGCGAGCGCACTACTTCGAGCGTGGTGCAGGCCATTTCGCTGGTCATCGTCCTGGATGCGTTGGCGGCGCTGTGGTTCATGAACATGGATTGGTGAGATGGAGCCGGGAATCGGGAATCGGGAATCGGGAGTGGAAACAGCCAAGCGTTTCACGGCAACGGGCGAGGGGCTTGCGTCTTGACTATTGCCGATTCCCGATTCCCGATTCCCGATGATCGCGAAGCGGTCATCCGCGTGCGCGGACTGGCCAACAGGTTCGGCGAGCAGACCGTGCACGAGAATCTTGACCTGGACGTGCGTCCCGGCGAAATCCTGGGCGTGGTCGGCGGTTCGGGCACGGGCAAATCGGTGTTGATGCGCTCCATCCTGGGGCTGCGCATTCCCAATGCCGGCGAAATAGAAGTGCTGGGCACCGATGCGCGATCGACCCGCCTGCAGGACCGCCAGCACATAGAGCGCAACACCGGCGTCCTGTTCCAGGACGGCGCGCTGTTCTCGTCTCTGACCGTGGGCGAAAACGTGCAGGTACCGCTGAAGGAACACCACGGCGAATTGCCCGACAGCTGGCGCTACGAGCTGGCGCTGCTGAAAGTGAAGCTGGCCGGGTTGCCGGCCGATGCGCTGAACAAGCTGCCGTCGCAGCTCTCCGGCGGCATGCGCAAGCGCGCCGGCCTTGCGCGCGCGCTGGCGCTGGATCCGCCGCTGCTTTTCCTGGACGAGCCCACCGCCGGGCTGGACCCGATCGGCGCAGCCGCCTTCGACCGGCTGATCCGCACCCTGCAGCAGGCGCTGGGCCTTACCGTCTTCCTCATCACCCACGACCTGGACACCCTGTACGCTATCTGCGACCGGGTGGCGGTGCTGGCCGACCGCAAAGTGGTGATCAATGCGCCGATCGCCGAAGTGGAGAAGCTCGACCACCCGTGGGTGCAGGAATATTTCCACGGCCCGCGCGCACGTGCCGCGCGCCAGGGCCGCGATGCCTACCAAGAACGAACCAAGCAAGAGGCGTCCTGAACATGGAAACCAAAGCCAACTACGTCCTCATCGGCGCTTTCACCATCATCATCGCGGCTGCTTTGTTGCTGTTCGGACTGTGGGCGGCGAAATACTCCTCCGAGCGCAGCTGGCAGGAGTACCAGGTGGTGTTCCGCGAAGCCGTCACCGGCCTGTCGGTGGGCAGCCCGGTGCAGTACAACGGCATCGCGGTGGGCTCCATCACCAAACTGTCGCTGGCGCCCAACGACCCGCGCCAGGTGATCGCCAGGATCCGCCTGGAAGCGACCACGCCGGTCAAGGCAGACACGCGCGCCAAACTGGCCATCACCAGCCTGACCGGTCCTTCCATCATCCAATTGAGCGGCGGCACGCCGCAGGCCCCGGCGCTCACCTCGGTCGACACGCGCGAAGCGCCGGTCATCCAGACCGCACCCTCGGCGCTGCAGAACATCACCGACACCGCCAACCGCATCGTCGAGCGCCTGGATCAGGTGCTGAGCGACCAGAACGTGGCGCACATCGCCACCACGCTGCAGAACCTGGAAACCATCAGCGGCGACATGGCCAACCGCGAAGAAGGCCTGCAGGCGCTGATCGCCAGCGCCCGCGATGCGGCCACCAACCTGGACCGCACCCTGGATACCACCAACGGCACCATCCAGCGCCTGGACCAGAACCTGGTGAAACAGCTTCCGCCGATACTCAACAAGCTGGAAAGCACTTTGGCGCGGCTGGATTCGGCGGCCGGCAACGCGGACGCGATCCTGGGCGAGAACCGCGCGGCCATCAACAGCTTCGCCAGCGACGGACTGGGGCAACTGGGCCCTACCCTTTCCGAACTGCGCAGCCTGATCCGCGACCTGCGCCAGGTCAGCGACCGGCTTGAAGGCAATCCCGCGCGCTACCTGTTGGGTCGCGACGCACCCAAGGAGTTCGAACCGAAATGAAATCGATGCGACTGCCCTTTCTTCGTCTTCTTTCCGTCGCCATGCCGCTCATGCTGCTGGCCGGCTGTTCGGTGCTGGGCAACGGCAAGCAGCGCGATCCGGTGACCATCTACGCGCCACAGGTGAAGGTATCGCCCGATCCTTCCTGGCCTTCGGTGACCTGGCAGCTGGCGGTGGCCAAGCCCACGGCCGCGCGCGTGGTCGACAGCCCCCGCATCGCGGTGCGCCCGGTACCCGGCGAGCTGCAGGTCTACAAGAGCGTGACCTGGTCGCAGCCTTCCACCGACCTGATCGAAGCCACGGTGCTGCGTGCGCTGGAGGACTCCGGCAAGATCCCCGCTGTCGCCCGCACCGGCAGCGGCATCCGCGCCGACTACCGGCTGATCATGGACCTGCGCCGCTACGAAGCCGATTACGCGGGCAATGCGGTTCCCTCGGCCACCATCGAACTCACCGCCAAGCTCCTGCACACCAGCGAACAACGCATCGTCGCCTCGCGCACGTTCCTGCAGGTGGAACCCTCCAGCGGCACGGAGGTGGCGCAGGTGGCTGCCGCTTTCGATCAGGCGCTGGAGAGATTGGGTGGCGAAGTCGTCGGCTGGGTGCTGACCACGGGCGAAGCGGACGCCAGCCGCAAGCGCTGAAGTCCGTACCCCTGCACTGCCCGGTGGGCGAACGAGCACATTTGAACCCGTTCGTGGTGAGCCTGTCGAACCACGCTTTTCGCTGGATATCCGATTCATTGAGGTCCGAAGCAAACCGCATAGAGCGTGGTTCGACAGGCTCGCCACGAATGGAATTGCGGAGGGTCGCCCTTCACTGCTTCAGGATCAGGCGAAACGTCAGATTGATGCGTTCCCCCACCGGTCGGGCCGTACGCGGCAACGAGTGCCTGTAGTTCGCCTGCGTGTCCCCGCGCATCACCAGCAGACTGCCGTGCGCCAACGGCAGTTCCAGTTTGCGCGACGGTTCCCGGCGATGCTTCAGCACGAAGCGCCGTGTCGCGCCCAGACTCAGGGAAGCGATCACCGGCTGCGGCCCCAGTTCGGATTCGTCGTCGCTGTGCCAGCCCATGTAATCGCGCCCATGGCGGTAGCGGTTGGCCAGAACGCTGTTGAACCGGCAATCCAACTCGCGCGCCAGCCGCCGGCGGAGCTCTGTCAGCGGCAGCGGCCAAGGCCTCGGTTGGAAACGGGTACCCGAATATGTGTAGGCCGCGTCTTCGTCGCCTATCCAGCAGCTCAGCCTGGGAGAGTCCACCTCACGGCCGAACAGGCGTATGCGGTGCGTCTCCCATTCGATCGCATCCCGCAACTCCGCAAACAGCGCATCGGCCTGCCCGGCCTGCAGCCAGTCCGGCGCGAACCAGAGTTCCGCGCCGGGCAGAGCCTGATCGTTACCATTCGTTGCAAGGGGACGCAGTACGGACATGGAGCCATGCTGGCGGATTTGCCCCTTCCTCCGCAAACGCCGAAAATAGCCGCAGCCGCAAGCCAGCCATGGAAACCCCGATGACCGATGCAGAACGCGATGTGATGGAGTACGACGTCGTCACCGTCGGCGCAGGCCCCGCGGGTCTGTCCTTCGCGATCCGGCTCAAGCAGATCAATCCGGACATCAGCGTCTGCGTGATCGAGAAATCCAGCACCATCGGCGCGCATATCCTGTCCGGCGCGGTGATCGAACCCGGTCCGCTGGATGCCCTGCTGCCCGGCTGGCGCGACGCGCCTCCGCCGATCTGCGTGGCGGCCAAGGAAGACGAGTTCTGGCACCTGAACAAAACCGGCGGACGCAAGTTCCCGTTCGTCCCGCCCGGCATGAACAACCACGGCAACTTCATCGTCAGTCTCGGCGCGATGTGCGCGTGGCTGGCGCCGCAGGCCGAGGCGCTGGGCGTGGAGATCTACCCCGGCTTCGCCGCCGCCGAAACCCTGCACGACGACCAGGGAAAAGTCATCGGCGTACGCATCGGCGACATGGGAGTGGCGCGGGACGGTTCCCATAAGCCCGGCTACACCGCAGGCATCGACATCCATGCCAAGGTCACCGTGCTGGCCGAAGGCGCGCGCGGGCATTTGACCAAGCGCCTGGTCAAACGATTCGCCTTGGACAACGACAGCGATCCGCAGGGCTATTCGATCGGCATCAAGGAACTGTGGCAGGTACCGGAAGGCCGCGTGTCCGCAGGAAAAATCGTGCACACGCTGGGCTGGCCCGCCGACAACCGTACCTATGGCGGCAGCTTCCTGTACCACCTGGAAAACAACCAGATCGCACTGGGTTACGTGAGCGGCCTGGATTACAAGGATCCCGGGTACAAGCCCTGGGAAGCTTTCCAGCAGTGGAAGAACCATCCGCTGATCGCGCCCCTGCTGGAAGGCGGCACGATCCTGTCGGCCGGCGCGCGCGCCATCGTCACCGGCGGTTGGCAATCGCTGCCCAAAGTCGAGATGCCCGGCGCGCTGCTGATCGGCGATACCGCCGGCCTGCTCAACGTGCCCAAGATCAAGGGCACCCACCAGGCCATCCGCAGCGGCATGCTCGCCGCCGAACACCTGGCGCAATCGATGGATCCGGCCGGCTTCGACGCGAAGCTGCGCGCTTCCGATGCGATGAAGGAACTGAAGCGGGTGCGCAACATCAAGCCCGGCTTCAAGAAAGGCTTGTGGTTCGGCATGTTGAATGCGGGCTGGGAAACCGTCACCGGCGGCCTGTCGCCATGGACGCTGAAGATGAAGCCCGACTGGTCCTCGCTGGACAAGCTGGGCGAACACGAGCAGCCCAAGCGCGACTACGTGCAACGCACCCTCGCCCCGCGCGACCGCCTGCAGGCCGTCTACTACGCCGCCACCGAGCACGACGAAGACCAGCCCGTGCACCTGAAGGTCGCCGACACCTCGATCTGCATCACCCGTTGCGCCGAGGAATACGACAACCCCTGCACCCGCTTCTGCCCCGCCAACGTCTACGAGATCGTTGCGGACGAAGCCGGAAAACGCCTGCAGATCAACGCCGCCAACTGCGTGCACTGCAAGACCTGCGACATCAAGGACCCGTACGAGATCATCACCTGGGTGACGCCGGAAGGTGGTTCGGGGCCGAACTACCAGAATCTGTAACCGTCCGATGGTTCCGACCCGCAATCAGTTCGCGAATACGCTCTTCAATGTATTGCGCTTCTCTTTTCGATTGCTGCCTCTTTCCGATGCACGCCGCGACTACGTGCGCCAGCGGTTCCTGACCAGGTTCTCCGGGTGGGTCCCGCAGACGCCACGCGGCTCTTGGACCGACTCTGGCGATAAGCACCGACCGTACTCGCGAGCCGACGCGCCTGCGATCGGCCACGTGCCTTACACAAGCAACAGCCTTCCCGAATTACTGCCCGCGAGGTTGGTTGCGTTCTTCTTGCCGCAATTCCACGTCATTCCGGAGAACGATGAATGGTGGGGAAAGGGATTCACCGAGTGGCGGAACGTAACGCGAGCACTGCCGCAATTCGAAGGACATGCACAACCCCGACTTCCAGGCGACCTGGGTTACTACGACCTAACCGCCCCAGGCGTCATGCATGAGCAAGCCCGCTTGGCACGCGAATACGGCATCGCTGCATTCTGTTCTTATTTCTACTGGTTCGATGGGAAAACCCTGCTGGACGCGCCGCTGCAGAACTGGCTGCATGACCCCGCGCTGGAGCTTCCGCTCTGTCTGTGTTGGGCGAACGAGAACTGGTCCCGGCGATGGGACGGCCGCAACGACGATATCCTGATCGAGCAAAATCATAGCGCGGCCGATGATATCGCCTTCATCAGCCATGTCGCCGAATATTTGCGCGACCCCCGCTACTTGCGTGTCGACGGCAAACCGATGCTGCTTGTCTACCGTCCCGGCTTACTGCCAGATGCGGCGGCGACCGCGGAACGGTGGAGGAATTGGTGTCGCGACAATGGAATCGGCGAGATCCACCTGGTTTACGTCCAAAGTTTCGAACGTCCCATTCCGGGGCGGATAGGCTTTGACGCAGCGGTAGAGTTTCCGCCCAACCTGCATCAACCTACCTCGATCGTAATGAAACAGCGCCTGATCAATCGGCACTACAACGGCCAAGTCGTCGATTGGCGCGAGCTTTCCAGGCAATTCCAAGAACGAGACCGGGCAAACTATCGCTTATATCCCGGCGTCAATTGCGGTTGGGACAATGAGGCCCGGCGATCCGGCAAGGGCCTTGTATATCTGCATGCGTCTCCGCGCAGATATGGCGACTGGCTGCAGCACGCCATCCGCCGTGTCCAGGACCATCCCGCCTCGGAACGCTTGGTCTTCGTCAACGCTTGGAACGAATGGGCTGAGGGAGCGGTGCTTGAACCCGACGCGCGTCTTGGTTACGCCTACCTCGGCGCCACCAGACATGCGCTTGCAGCATCGGTGAACGAGCAGGGCCTCGCGTCGAAAAGCACGGCAAGGAACCACGTCGTCGTCCATGCGTGGTATCTGGATGCCTTCGACGAAATAATGGAATCATTGCAGTCCAGCGGCGTCGATTGGCACATCACAGTGACCACGGGCGCGCATATAGCCGAAGAAATCAAGCAACGTCTTTCGGAAATGGGGATGTCTTTCGACCTCTTCGTCAGCGAGAATCGCGGGAGGGATATTCTCCCCTTCCTCAAAGTCGCCAACCGCTTGATAGACGAAGGTGTCGACGTAGTTCTCAAGCTTCATACGAAGCGATCCACGCATCTTGAAAACGGCAACCAATGGCGACAAGAAATGATTCGCCGGCTCATCGGCGGCGATCGTGCCCGCTCTATCTTGCGCGCCTTCGACAAACAGCCTGGGCTCGGCCTCGTCGCTCCAGAAGGACATGTGCGAACTCTTTCTGCACATGTGGGAAGCAATACCGAAACTGTTCAGTTTTTGGTGACGCGCCTTGGACTGGCAGCATCGGCGCCCGAAGCCGGGGCATTCGTCGCAGGCAGCATGTTTTGGGCTAGGCTCAGCGCATTGAGACCCTTGCTGGACGCCCATCTCGACGAGTCCGACTTCGAAAACGAAGATGGACAGATCGACGGAACAATGGCTCACGCCATTGAACGGATATTCACTTGCGTTTCGGCGGATGCCGGTTATCGCATGACGTGCGCGGACGACCCCGACGGTCCGGATGCCGTACCCGGTTCCTCCAGCTATCCTTACGCGAGTTGAAGCACCCTGAATACGTCTTCACCGACGCGACGCGCTTCTTCTCTCCATCTTTCCGGCTTTTCTGCGGACAAAAGAAAGCCGGGCTGAATAACCCGGCTTTCTTCATCGCTTACGCTCGGTCAGGTTGGCGGCGCCAACTCGAATTCCCAGGTCAGGTCAGTGCCAGTGGGATATAGCGCAGTGGCGATCGAGGCCAAGTAGGTTTGGAAACCGTCCGCACCGTTCATGACGAACACCTCCGTTTTACCCGACCCACCCTGCTTGTAGATGGCATACACATCCAACTTGCCATCTTTATTGTAGTCGCCAACCTTGAAATTCCACACGTTGCTCGAACCGGTAGCGTAAAGCACGGAAGCCGTATTCAACAGATAAGATTGGAAGTTGGTTGCACCATTGAGTACATGGACTTCGGTCTTGCCCGAAGCGCCGTTCTTGAAGATCGTATAAAGGTCGAGCGTGTTATCGGCGTTGTAATCGCCCAAGGCAAATTCCCAGGCGTAATCGGTGCCCGTGTTGGCCAGGGTCGTCGCAGTGTGGGCCAGATAGGTCTTGAAATTGTCCGCGCCATTCAAGACATGGATTTCCGTTTTTCCGGAAGCGCCCACTCGCAATATGGCATAGATATCCGGCTTGCCGTCCTTGTTGTAATCGCCAGCCTTGAATATCCAGCGATTGTCCGAGCCGGTCTGCGCGAGCGGCGTAGTGCCGTGATAGAGGAAAGTCTTGAAACGATCAGCGCCACTCAGGACGTGCACTTCCGTGGTATTGGAGGCGCCCACCTTGAAAATCGTGTACAGGTCGGACTTGCCGTCTGCGTTGTAATCCGCGAACTGGAAATTCCAAGCCTTGTCGATACCGGTGCGCGCCAGACCGGTTGCCGTTCCATAACTGAATCTGGAGAAATTATTGGCGCCGTCCAGCGGGAATACTTCGGTGAAGTTCGAAGCACCCATTTTGAAGATGCTATACAGATCAAGCTGGTTCTCGAAAGGCACTACCGCCTGCCGGAAGGTCGCCACTACCGGAATTGTCTGATTCAGGCTGCGTGCGTTGTCGGTCTGATCGGCCACACCGCAGGCCAGATTACCAGCCGGCCCACACTTCAGAACCAGCGGATTGGAGAAGGTGCGGTAGAAATTCTGGTTGTTATCCCCATACGCCATGATGGTGTAGAAGTTGCCGTTGGCCTCGGTCGTCTTCATACCGAACGAATACGGATAACGGCCGTACAACAGGCTTCCGTCCGTCTTCTTGGAGTTGTCGCGATCGTGGGCAGAGCCCATCAGGTGGCCAAGTTCATGGACCAGCGTTTCCGCAGCACAAAAATAGCTGTTGCCATCGGTGCCGGTGTCGTTGCCGTCGCTGATCACCGCGAATCCGAAATCGTCGTCTGTCGTTGGATTGATCGGAGTCTGATCGGATCCATTCAACCAGGCGATACCGCAGCCATCGTTTTCCGGAGTCTGAAACTTGCGAACCAGCACTGCCAGATCGGCACCGTACTGATCGCGCGCCGTCCGGATCGGTGCTAGCGATGCCGGAACCGTCACAGTCGTTGTTCCGTTGTGGCCGGTAAGCTCACCAAGTGCGGCCTTGTTGGTCGTGGTATCCGTGTAGTCGACCTGCACGGCATTCACCAAGCGCAAAGCGCCGGTTATCAAGCTGTTGGTGAACGCCTGATTGCCCACGTCGATCAGGAAGGCCAGACGCGTTACCGCTGCCGACTGGCTGCCCTGTGCAGTTGCGAATCCTGCGGTATATCCAATCGCGACATCAACAGTACTGGCAGGTGTGGCAGCCTTCGTTTCAACCGCCGACTGAGACACCTGCGCTTTCGTGGCCGATGCCAACAGCGCCGAGCGCAGAGCCAGCGCCGGTGGCACCATCATGTCGGTTCGGCTATTGGGGTTCTTGACCTTGGAAAGGTCGGTCTGCACTGCGTACAGCTGGCCGCCGCGCGTCTGCAGACTGAGAGGAGCGCCCGCTTGCTGCGGAATCGAGCCGTAGACCGCGTCTTCACCGAAGGTCAGGATGGCTTCCTGCTTCTGGTCGCCGCCTATGACGCGGCCGATCCAGGTCCAGTTGCCATCGGGATGTTCGACATGGCGCTCATAACGCACCTTGACCTGCGACCCATCCGGGGACGGAATGGACATGACGCCATCAACGACGGCCTTAAGCGCATGCGCTTCGCTGATTGCGACCGGGTACCAGGTGTAGGCGCCTTCACGCTTGATCGCGGCGCCTTTGTTCTTGTAGCTGATCAGTTCGCCGCGATCCGGGGCGTTGGCGACCGACCGGGAAGCTTGGCGTCCCGTCTGCACCGAAGGCAGTCGTTGGGCAGTGCGGGCAGCAGCCGAGGCGGCGCCCCGCTGATCGCCGAACTTAGTATCGGGAGCTTCGGCAGTGCAGCCGGCCAGACATACCAACAGAGCGCAAGCGCCTACGCGAAACTTCATGAGAACCCTCAACCCGACTGAATTTATTGCCCCTGATGGCAAACTATAACCCGCGACCCCGCTTAACAATAGTGAGAGCGGTCGCGGTTATCCGGCATATTTGGGCCTTATACAGGTTAAGCCGACGCGGGGCTTATTGTTCCTTTCAGGTGAAACCGACGCCCGTTTTGGCTTCCAGATCGTCTCGGGTCACTCCTTCGGCCGATTCCACAAGCACCAGCCCTTTGGGGGTTACGTCGAATACCGCCAGGTCCGTGATGATCCGGTTCACCACCCCTACCCCGGTCAAGGGAAGATCGCATTCGGGAAGAATCTTGTGGCTGCCGTCTTTCGCCACATGCTCCATCAACACCACGATGCGCTTGACCCCGGCCACCAGGTCCATGGCGCCGCCCATGCCCTTGACCATCTTGCCGGGCACCATCCAGTTGGCCAAATCGCCCTTGTCGGTGACCTGCATGGCGCCCAGCACGGCCAGATCGATGTGGCCCCCGCGGATCATGGCGAAGGAGTCGTGGCTGCCGAAATAGCTGGCTCCCTTGCGGGCGGTGACGGTCTGCTTGCCGGCATTGATCAGGTCGGCGTCGATTTCGTTTTCGGTCGGGAACGGGCCGATGCCCAACAGCCCGTTCTCGGACTGCAGCCATACATCCATACCCTCGGGTATGTAATTGGCCACCAAAGTCGGCAGGCCGATACCCAGGTTCACATAGGCGCCATCGGTCAATTCCAGGGCGGCGCGCTGGGCCATCTCGTCGCGGGTCCAGGCCATCAGCGGGTTCCTCCGGTCACGGTACGGTTTTCTATGCGCTTTTCAGGATGGGGGTTGTGCACCAGGCGGTCCACGTAGATGCCGGGCGTATGGATCTGGTCGGGGTCCAGTTCGCCCACCTCCACGATGATTTCCGCTTCGGCGATGCACACCTTGCCCGCGGTGGCCACGGCTGGATTGAAGTTGCGCGCGGTCTTGCGATAGATCAAGTTGCCAGCGGTGTCGGCCTTCCAGGCTTTCACCAGCGACACATCCGCCTTCAATGCGGTTTCCATCACATAGTTGAACCCGTCGAATTCCCGCGTTTCCTTGCCCTCGGCAACGATGGTGCCGTAACCGGTGCGGGTGAAGAACGCCGGGATTCCCGCCCCGCCGGCGCGCAGGCGTTCGGCCAGCGTGCCCTGCGGGTTGAACTCCAGTTCCAGTTCGCCGGAAAGATATTGCCGTTCGAATTCCTTGTTCTCGCCGACATACGAGGAAATCATCTTGCGGATCTGGCGCGTGGAGAGCAGTTGGCCAAGGCCGAAACCGTCTACGCCGGCATTGTTGGAAATGGCGGTCAAGCCTTTGACCCCACTGTCGCGCAAGGCCAGGATCAATGCTTCGGGAATGCCGCACAAGCCAAAGCCGCCAACCGCCACGATCTGATCGTCGGCGACGACGCCCTTCAGGGCCGCATCGGCGCTGGGATAGAGCTTGCTCTTGGCTCCGCTACGCGAAGGCGAGGAGGCGACCGCTTCGACCATGACCTTATCCGTTCGGGAAATTGCCGGTCATTTTAACCGGCTGCCCGCAACGCACACAGGTACTTTCGGCCAATACCCACCGGCGAACGCGGCCGCCCTTAAACTTGGGCCATGAAGACACTCGCTCTGATCACCGCGGTCGCCGCCACCGGTCACGATGAAGACCTTGCCCCCATGCTTGAAGCCTGTGCCCGTGCCGGCCTGCGGGCGCGCGCGGTCGCCTGGGACGACGCCACGGTCAGTTGGAGCCGCTTCGATGCGGCGCTGCTGCGTTCTCCCTGGGACTACACCGAACGCTTGGCGGAATTCCTGGACTGGTGCGACCGCGTGCAGCAATCCACCCGGCTGCTGAATCCGCTCGATGTCGTTCGCTGGAATACGGACAAACACTACCTTGCCGATCTGCAAGCGGCCGGTGTGCCGGTTGTACCCACCCTGTTCGTGGAGCCGGACGCCGAGCCCCTTGAGGCGTTGCAGGCCTTCCTAGCAGCGGAAACAACAGAAGAATTCGTGGTCAAGCCTGCTGTCAGCGCGGGCTCCCGCGATACCCAGCGTTATTCCCGCGCACAGGATTTCGCAGCCGGCAACCATATCGCCCGGCTGCTTGAGCAGGGGCGCAGCGTGATGCTGCAGCCCTACCTGTGTTCGGTAGACAGCGCGGGCGAAACCGCATTGATCTACTTCGACGGGCAATTCAGCCACGCTATCGGCAAAGGTGCGCTGCTGCGGCCCGACCAGCCCGCCACTACCACGCCCCACGCCACCGGCCAGATAACCCCGCGCGAAGCCGACCCGGCAGAACGTCGACTGGCCGAAGGCGTCCTCGTGACAATGCAACGTGTGCTGCAACTCGCCCGGCCGTTGGCCTATGCCCGCATCGATCTGATCCGTGACGACGCAGGCACCCCCCGGCTACTGGAGCTTGAGTTGACCGAGCCTTCCTTGTTCTTCGCCCAGGCTCCCGGCAGCGCCGAGCGATTCGCGGCCAACCTGGCCCGCTGTTTGAACGCCTGAACCGTACGCACTCGCACGGCCTGCCCCCGACCGGTAAAATCCCCGGCCTGCCCTCGGCCAGCCGCCGCGATGCCGGGCCTCCCCCTCCCAGCCCAGGAATTCCCGCAGGATGAAGATTCTCGTCGCCTACAAGCGCGTGGTGGACTACAACGTCCGCGTCCAGGTCAAACCGGATGGTTCCGGCGTGGTCACCGAAGGCGTCAAGCTTTCGGCCAATCCCTTCGACGAAATCGCCCTGGAAGAAGCCCTGCGGCTACGGGACAAAGGCATCGCCACCGAAGTGGTCGTGGCCACCATAGCCCCGCCCGACGCCCAGGCGCACCTGCGCAATGGCCTGGCCATGGGCGCCAACCGCGCCATCCACGTGGTCGTCGACGGCCCCATCCAACCGCTGACCGCTGCCCGCACCTTGCTCAAGCTGGTGGAAAAGGAACAGCCGGACCTGGTGATCCTGGGCAAACAGGCCATCGACGACGATTCCAGCCAGACCGGCCAGATGCTGGCCACGCTGTGGGGCCGCCCGCAGGCCACTTTTGCCAGCAAGCTCGAGATCGCGGATGGCAAGGCCACCGTGACCCGCGAGGTCGATGCCGGCCTGGAAACCCTGGAAGTGGACCTGCCGGCCGTGGTCACCACCGACCTGCGCCTCAACGAGCCCCGCTTCATCAAGCTGCCCGACATCATGAAGGCCAAGAGCAAGCCGCTGGAAAGCATTCCTTTCGCCGACCTGGGCGTGGATAGCGGCGACACCCTCAAAACCACCCACTACGCCGCCCCCGCCAAGCGCGGCAAGGGCGTGATGGTCAAGGACGCGGCCGAACTGGTCGCCGCACTCAAGCAGAAGGGGTTGCTGTAATGAGCAAGGTATTGGTCATCGCCGAACACCTGGACGGCAGACTCAACGCCGCCACGGCCAAGACGGTCAGCGCCGCGCTGGCGCTGAAGCCCGATTCCATCGACGTCGTCGTGCTGTCTGCCGATCCGGCCGCGGTCGCCGCCGAAGCCGCCCAGATCGCCGGCGTGGCCAAGGTGCTGACCGTGGCCAACCCGGCCAATGCGCACGCCCTGGCCCAGGTACTGGCGCCCCAGATAGCCAAGCTGGCGGCCGGCTACACGCACGTTTTTGGGCCCTCCACCACTTTCGGCAAGGATCTGATGCCTTGCGTGGCCGCCCTGCTGGGCACCGCCCAGGTTTCGGACGTGATGTCGGTGGAAGGCAGCCACACCTTCAAGCGCCCCATCTATGCGGGCAACGCCATCATCACTGTCGAAGCGCCGACCGATCACCCGGTGGTCGCCACGGTTCGCACGGCCTCCTGGCCCGAAGCGACCAAGGGTGGCAATGCAACCATCGAAGCCGCTTCGGTGGCAGCCACGCTACCCACCCACACCCGCTTCGTCGGCCTGGCTGCCGGCAAGTCTGACCGCCCTGACCTGCAGAGCGCCAAGCGCGTGGTTTCCGGCGGCCGCGGCGTGGGCTCGGAAGAGAACTTCAAGATCATCTACGCCTTCGCCGACAAGCTGGGCGCGGCGGTGGGCGCTTCGCGAGCTGCCGTCGATGCCGGCTATTGCCCCAACGAAATGCAGGTGGGACAGACCGGCAAGATCATCGCCCCCGAGTTGTACGTGGCCGTCGGTATCTCGGGCGCGATCCAGCATTTAACCGGGATCAAGGACGCTGGCACCATCGTGGCAATCAACAAGGATGCGGAAGCGCCGATTTTCGAGATAGCGGATATCGGATTGGTGGGCGATTTGTTCAAGCTGCTGCCAGAACTGGAAGCGGCACTCTAGCGCGATCCTGATACCGAGCAGAGGCCGGCTCTGACCGGCCCCTACTCGTGGGCGCTGCAGCATTCTGCCGGGCTCAACTCACATTGCCACGAGAAGCACGAGGACATACACGCGCTTTGCTACTTGCTGCTCGGGTGCAGATTGAAGGCAAAACGCATGGCGAAACTCGCCAACCGCGCCCTCACAGACGCTTTCTTCTTCCGGAAAACGCCTACGGTGTCACCCCAGTGACTGCTGCCTGGATCTGCGTGCGGCTCCCAATCGGTATGAACTTCCACAAGTTCGCAATCGCCCAACTTCGCCAATGCCGCATATCCATCCGGGTAGAAACGCCAGCAATCCTGCGGATATCTATGCTCGGGGCCTCGGGACGGCGCGATGAGAAACACCAATGCGCCCGGTTTGGCAATCCTCAGCATTTCCAACCATGTCTGCCAGAAATATTCGATGTGTTCGAACGCCTGCCCGGACAGCACAAGGTCCGATGACGAAGAGGCAATAGGCAATCGGTAGGGGCTGGTCAGCACAATGTCCACGCCAGGCCCGGCTGCCAAGTCCACACCCAGATATTTCCATTCGGGACTGTTGAATATAGTCCGGTACGAGCCGTTCACATCGTAGGAACCGATATCGACGATCGAAAGCCTGGACGCCGGGTCCAGATACTTGCCGGACAGGCGCTGCATGTGTTCGTAGGAACTATTGTGCACGGTGAGACCCTGAAATGAGGAACAGGTTAACTTCTTAACAGGAATCCCTTGGGATTCCAGGTGACCACGAACGATTCCATTTCGCGGTCCGATTCAAAATCCTTGTTTTCGGCCAGGAATGTTTCGATAGCTTCGTAGGCGCCGGGCTTGGGGCCCGTGTCCAAGCCATGATGGCAAATCGAATCTTCCACGACGAAGTAGCCACCAGACTTGACCAACTCCGCGTACTCACGCAGTACCGCAAGGGTGTTCTCGTAAGTATGCGAACTGTCTTCGATGACCAGCACATCCTCATTGCTGGCGATCAGGGATTTCACTTGGGGCCCCAGCGCAACGGCATCGCCTTCGATGAATTGGATACGGGGATGCCGGATTGCCGTTGCATGCAGATTGCTGTGGTCGATATCAAGGGCAATGATGCGCCCATGTCCCACCAGATCCAGCAGATGCGCCAATGCCAGCGTACTGCCGCCGAACTTATTCCCGATCTCCAGGATAACGTCCGGACGACGCGCGGTGACAAGCTCCTGGTATACCCAGAAATCAAGAGGGTTCTTCTGGGTGGGAACTCCGAAATAGGAGGTCTTGGTCACTATGCGATTTTGCATGGCGATCAGGACATCCTTCAGCGGAACCGCTTCGCTTTCTTCAAGAAACATCTGTATGCATCCTTTTTCCTGGCACGCCATTATAAGGGCCTTAAGTGAATCGCAGTTCCCCGCTCGACATCGGCCGCGACGCTTCTTGCCAGCGTCGCCGTCTTGCCGTGTCCCGCTCCACCAGACGGTCCACCTCTCCATCCCACCGCGGAACTCCACCGGGCACGGGCAGGCCGCCTAGGTCATCTTCGCAGTGGTCGACGAATTCTGCGTATGGCGTCCACACCGTAGACAAGCCTGCCGCATTGGCCCGCAAGCAAAAATCGACACTGCAATAGGGCTCCGCCAAGGTCTCATCGAAGCCTCCCAGCATTTCAAACACCGAACGGCGCACTGCCATGCAGCAAGACGGGACGCCGGAAACGTTCTGAGCAAGGCGCGCCCTATTCGCATGTCCCAGATGCTGACCCGACATCCCCTGATGGGGCGCATGTATCGCGCCTTCGCGGTCGACGACATAACCTCCATTGCGGATTCGTCCATCGCGTCCGTACAGCTTTCCGCCCACCACTCCCACATCCTCGCGCGCCGCCTGCGAGACGATCTCTTCGAGCCAACCCGAAGATATTCCTTCGACCGTCGCATCCAGAAACACCAGCACTTCAGCCTGCGCGCGGGAGGCGGCGATGTTTTTCGCCTGACCCTGGCCTCTGATCGTTTCACCGATGATGGCCGCCTCAAGAAACTCCAAACTTATCCGGCTCGCACTGGCTGCGTCCAGGCATTGCTGCCGGAATGCTGCCGATAGTCGGCTACCCGTCAAGACGATCAACGAAACCCTCACTCCCCCCTCAGCGATAGGAAAAACGACACGTAGGCTCCCCGGCAATCGCAAAAGCGGCGTCACGTAGGCATCGCGACTTCCTTTTCGACCAAGAGCGTCTTCGACAGCCCGTATCGCAGAATCCAACGCATAAGGCTTGGCCTCCGCAGAGACGGCGGTCGAAGTGCTGGTCGTCCTCCAGTGATACATGATTTTGGGTATGTGGCCGATGCGATTCGCACCCGAATGATCAGCCACTCTGAGCGCTAGGTCCCAGTCCTGGCTTCCCTCGTAACCTTCGCGGAAACCTCCAAGCCGCTGGACGATCGCCCGCTTGTACGCAGCCACGTGGGAGACGCAGTTCTGGGCACGGATAAGCTCCGGATTGTAGCCAGTCTTCAGGAATGGGCTCCTGCGGCACCCCTTTACGTCGATTTTGTCCTCGTCCGTGAATACCAGATCCAGTTCCGGCCGCAACGCGACAGCCGTGGCCAATTCGGCAAGCGCCATCGGGTGCAATTCGTCGTCATGGTCCAACGGCACTATGTAGATGCCCGTTGCAAGCGACAGTGCCGTATTCGTGGCCACGGAAATATGGCCATTCGACTCGCGTGCCACGAACTTGATGCGCGCATCTTTGAGCGCGAAGGCGCGAATCGTCTCATTCACCCGCATATCCGTGCTGCAATCGTCGACGATGCAAAGTTCCCAATCGGGGCAGGTTTGGGACAGCACGCTCTGGAGGCATGCACGCAAGAACGGCACATCGGGGTTATAACTAGGTACCAGAACGGAAAACAGTGGCTGCCCGGGAACCGCATCGGAGCGCGGAACGGCAGTGGGATAACGACTCTGCGACTCGGCCAATTCGAGGTTGGATTCTGCGGCTTCGAAACCCGTACCCGCGTATCGTCCATAAAGCCAGTCTCCCAACCCGCGTCGCCCACGACGATGCAGAATGACGATCATGCAAGACAATGCGTGCATCGGACGTGGGCGAAGCTCGCGCACTAGCAAGAAGAAGGAAATGCGCGCCAAAGATGCTCTGTGCAAACCAATTACGACAGGCTGTGGAATCCCTTTCGATTGCCAGCCGATCCTGATCCTAGTCGGGGCTACCGGGAGCAGCAGTATGCCCGACAAGACTCCGGTCGCACTAACCGTCATCCTCTCCAGCGAAATGCGGTCCGCCTCCCAGAATCCATCGCCATAGTCCACATGCACCACGACATTTCGCTCCTGCCACGGCCCGGATAGTTGGATCCGGAACCAGCCGGGCCCCAGTAACGACACGCCCGTGCTGTCCAAAACGACATGGTTTTCGAAGAGAGAAGGTTCGCAATCCGCCAAAACACCCGCAAGCAGCATCCCGGCGTTCTCAACTGATTTGTAGGCTTTCGATCCCATCCGCTTATGGACCGCCGGCGCATGAAGGATTCATTGTGGGAATAAAATCGAAGCCGCACATTCGGCGGCTTCGGTTCTCAGAAACTCAGAGATGCGAGTCAATGCGTCTCAGGCGGGCTTGTGGCATCCGCTGATGACGGCGCAACGGCAGGCTCTGTTTCCGGAAGCGGCCTGGGATCCTCCGGAATGGCGTTGAATTCTTCGCTGGTGATGTATATGACATCGGTAGCCTTGTAACCGTTGGCTTCGAGCCAAGTGGCCTCCGTTATCCAACGGCGCTTACCGTCCTTGACCAGAAACCAGCCATCATCCTTTCCACGACCCGCATCCGGTTGATGGACGATCTTGCCGTCGTACTTCGTGGCCGCATCGACAGGCGCTGGTTCCGGGGCCGCTACAGGCTCGGTCGCCGCCGTTGCCTGGTCCGCAGGCGCCGGAACCGTTTCCGCGTCCTTCTTACAGCCGCCTGCGGCAACCATTATGCCCACCACAAGCGACGCGATTGAAACCTTGCTCAATGTACGCATGGATTTACTCCTCATTAAATAGGGTGTGAACCGTACTACTGTAGCCGCTGTCCGGTTAATGTCATTTCAACAATGAACTCGTTAGCCCCAACCTTGGTGTCCTCGACGATTACGGACTCGAAAGCGGGTATGTATTCGTTAACGACGTAACCGAGCAACGTCTTCATGCTGTCCGGAGTGAACGTGAAGCAGTGCACATCGGCAGTGGACAAATCCGTGCTGTCGGCGATCTCGGTTGCGTGCTCCAACGTGCGCGCAGGCTTTGGCTCGTAACTCCCTTCCCATATGCCCGTGGTGTCCGCCTGGAAATCGGAGTTTGCATACGCGTCGATGAACATCGCACGGTTCGGACACCTCAAGCGAGCCTCATGGGCCGCAACGATATCCCCAACACTTGAAACCGCACGGAGGACGTCGAATGTGTAACGCTTGTCTGGCACGTACATGACGATCTTTCCGCCAGGCTTCAGCAGGCGGGACGATGAAATGAAGAACTGGATGAAGTCCGGGACATGTTCGATAACGTGGCTGGACACGATGTAGGAAAGGCTGCCATGAGGCAGAACCTCATCTATGAGCCGATCGCCCAATACGACATCGACTGGGACAGGGGTCCCACTCAGATAGGTCGCTATGGTGCTATGGTCCATCTTGTCCAGATAAGTCACGTTGAACTGCGATTTCTCGAGCATGGGATGCGAACCGGGAGACAATTCAATGCCAGGTTCGGACTTCAAACCCTTCAGCCTATCGGTTATCTCGGACTTGCGGTCCCTGACAGGCGCATCGATCTCCTTCCCGATCAGTCGCGGATCCATACCCCCCGTCTCCAGATAGGTGTAGTCCATGTTGGACAACCCCCTCTCCTCGAGCGTAACCGGCGAACGCACCCAACGGAGTTTGCCTTCCTCGACCGCAAAGATCTTTCCGCGATCCTCGCGCGACAATGCGAACGTAGCCTTACCTTCCAGACCTTCAACGGCCAATTCGTTGATCAGCCCCCTCATTTCCTGCTTGATCTCCATCAACCTCTTCATGCGTGCGCTCTGCGCGTCGGCCGACTTTCCGACTCTGAAGACCCCCCGGTGCTCGCTCCCGCTGCGATAACCATCATGCAGGTAAAGCGCCTCGGCGGACAATCCCAACACCGCAGCCGCCGTGCGCACGACGAACTCCAAGGTATCGGCATTGAACGTATGCCAATGCAGATCGTTCTGCTCGCTATGCAACGCCGCGAAGACCAGCGAGGCGGATTCCATTTTGGTCTTTCCTTCCAGGCCGCCTACGTCGATCCAGCTCCAAAGAAAACTGCAGATGTGCTCCCTGCTCTCATAGTCGTCTTCGGTGACTCCATACGAGTAGTCGAGCAGGAAGTGTGTCGGCGGGGTCAGTAATCTGAGATTATCGGGTGTCTGATGTCGGTTCGGCAGGCTCAGGAACAAAGTGCCGCCATCCTCAATCATCCCCAACCATTCCACCAGCGTTGCGATCACGTTCGCGCTGTGCTCCAGCACGTGGTGTGCGATCAGGAAATCGAACTTCTCATGAGATATGCCCGACAGGCTTTCGACGCCAATGGCTTGATCGGAACCGAAATAGGCCCGCAACTCTTCGTCGCTGCGCTTGTCGGCGTACCTGACGGACGAACCCGGCGCGGTCCTGGTGGGAACCAAACCTGCGCCTATCTCTAGTCCCTTGCCCTTGCAGAATAACTCCCCGAGCTGGTCGCGTGACGGGTTCGCGGGCACGTTGTATGAAGGCAAGTGCGCGTCTTGTTTCATGGGTTCGTCTCCGGAATCCGACTTAGCATGTCAAATGGCCACGTTGATGGGTACGTCTGCTTCATGGATCTGCTGCAATGACCGACCGAGGCCGCTCTGCCACTGTAACAGCACGAGAACCGTCCATAACCAAAGGGATTGCTCCCTTCTGCCGGAAAAGTGATCGTTGAAGTCTTCGATCAATTGACCGTAATCGATATACTCCGAGAACGGCCCTTCCTTGCTCTCGAGGAGATAGCGGAATCGATCTTTGAGGCGCCCGAGAAGTTGCGAGACCGGCACCGAGAACCCCATCTTCTTTCGGCTGATCACCGAGGGCGGCAAGGATTCGGAGAACGCTTTCCGGAGCACGGATTTACCGCCAATAGCGTCCATCTTGAGTGCGTCGGGCAGGCTGGCGGCGAACTCCACGATCCCGGTAGTAAGGAATGGGAAGCGTCCCTCCAGCGAGTGCGACATCAATATCTTGTCGGCCTTTGCCATCAGGTTTTCCGGCAACCAGGTCTTCTGATCGAAGGCAAGCATTCCACTCAATGGCGCCCGCTCGTCATAGTAGATTTTCTGCAATAAGTTGCGGCTTGGATCCTGCTGGAAATTGAGCGGCAAGTGACGGCCATGGAAGTACCAGCTGGACGCCATGAAATGGCCGAACCGGTCTAGTGGGCGAGTCCGGTCAGAACCCATACCCAGTGCGTACTGCGGATATCCTGCGAACATCTCGTCGCTGCCCTCCCCCGACAGCACGACCGTGACTTGGCTCTTGATCGACTCGCAAAGGATATGCAAAGGAAAGCATGCGGGATCGGCGATAGGCTCGTCCATCGCCGCCACCACGCGATCGAACCGGTTGACGATTTCGTCAGGTGTCGTTTCCACAGCGACGTGGGGCAGCCCGAACCTGACTGCGACTTCCTCGGCGTATTGGAATTCGTTCAGATCAGGAAAACCGATACTGAAAGACGTCATGGACACACCGATGTCCGCGCAAAGTGAAGCGATGGCGCTCGAGTCCAGGCCACCGCTGAGCAGCAGGCCCACCGGGACTTCCGACATTTGTTGCTGCTTGACCGACTGACGCAACATCAATCGCAGTTCGTCAGCCGCGTCTTCGAGCGACAGTGGACTGCCCCCCGTATCCTCAGGCAGATCCCAATACCTCCAGGTCGTCGCCAGCTTGTTTTTGATGCGGACGTAGCACCCTGCTTCTATCCGGCGTATGCGCTTGAAGAACGTCCTGGGCGCGGTGACGTAGCGATAGGTGAAATAAGAAGCAAGGCCGACGCTGTCCACTTCAAGGTCCAGGCCCCGGACATTCAGCATAGGGCTCAGCTCGCTGGAGAAAAGCCACTGAGACTCGTCCTCGTACAGATAAAGCGGCTTGATGCCCAGCTGGTCGCGAACCAGGTGGAATTCGCCCTCATCAGACGTGCGGTAGTCCCAGATGAAAGCGGTGAACATGCCGTCCAGACGCCTGAAACAGTCCGCCCCGTCCCGTTGGAACAAGGCCAGCAAAACTTCCGTATCGCAGTCGGTGAGGAATTTTACTCCCTGGTCGACAAGTTCGCTCTGCAGCGTCTTGAAATTATAGATTTCACCGTTATAGGCCAGTCCGAGCTTTCCGTCCGCAGTGAACATGGGTTGCTGCCCATGGGCCGCATCGATGATGGAAAGACGTCTGTGCACGACGGCGAAATGCTCTCCCACCCGAACCCCGCCATCGTCCGGTCCACGGTGAAAGAGCATTTCTCCCAGCTGCGTCAAGGATTGGACGGCGACGTCCGAAATGCCGCCGGCCTTGGATACATAACCCGCAAATCCGCACATATTTCAGTCCTTATCCTGCTATCCGTGCCAGCAGTTCGCTCCACTCGGAGAGGTAGCGGTCCTGGTTGAATATCTCCCGTGCGGTGCGCAGGGAGGCTCTTCCCATCCGTCTCCTGCCGGCTTCGTTCGATTTCAACCAATTCAATTGCTCGGCCAACTCTTCGGCGCTATCGCCATAGAATCCATTGACACCGTTCTTGATGAACATGTCGATATCGTGGTTTCTGAGCGAGACCGAAACCGCGCCAGTGAGCATGGCTTCCGTACGCGACCGCGGCATCGGCGATCGCACGCTCGTATTCAGATATACGGGGTACCGACCGATCTGGCGCACGTAATTCTGATATTTGGCATGCGCCCATCGCTCGGCGCCTACTGAAAACTCCATATCCGGATCAGGCGTCCTCATGCACTCGAGGGCTATACGCTCCCCGACCAATCGACTAATCGCCTCGTAAATGCGCAAGCCATTGTAGTGAGGGCGATTCTTCATGGCCTGGTACTGCATGACCAGAACCTCCAGATCATGCGTGCCGGGATTGAACTCGCTTGGCGCCAAGCCGTGCCAGATGGTCTGGCTATTCTCGAAACCCCATTCATGCCTGGCCTGATGGCTGTTGCAGACGACGAACACGTCCCGCAGCCGGTCCACCAGTTCAATCCGATTCGACTCAAGCATCCTGCCCAGGTCCGGCAACGCATAGTCATTGTCGTATTGGCCTGCGAACTGCGGAGTGCCATGACAAATCGCAATCTTGGGCAGGTCGACGTTGTCCAGGAACCACGCGAGCGTATTCCCCCAGTCCATCGGTACCAGTCCATGACACAGCTCGGGATGCAGCACGTTTTCGTCGAAATGCAGGATAGCTACGTCGAATTCGCGTGGATCCACTTTGTCGTACGGCAACATCCGGCAGTTGCCGGGCATCGGTCGCTTCTCCCATTCCCAGTGATCGCAGAGCCCGGTGCCGGTTCCGGTCAACAGAGTGAAGTCATGGCCGCTCTTGTAGAGCTCGTATTGATGCGGGACATGCCAGCGATGCGTCAGCACTCGCAGTCGCCGCTTGCGCTCGATCAGAACGGGTGCCTGCCTATAACGTATGAATCTCCGGTCAAGCCAACGGAAATCTTCGTTGTCTTCCAGCTGCGAACCAACGGACCTTGCCCATCCGACGATCGCTTCATAGGTCCTTACGCTCCAAGTCCTGGACGTCAATAGAATGTCGGGATGCTTTTCGAACAACCGTCTGTAGTTGCGCAAGGAACGGAGCGGCTTCTCGGCTTCATTTGCCGAGGACTCATGGCTGACATGAATAGAAACGGTATCCGGAAGATAGTTGATCCTTGCACCGGCGAGATACAGCCGGTAACCCATCTCGACGTCTTCCCAGCCAAAGCCGGAATCAGGGCTAGACGAGTAGCTGAAGTCCTCGTCGAACAGTTCACCCTTGAGCCTGTCTTGCACGAACTGCTTCTTGATCGAGAAATTGCGCGTGATGCAATTCACGAAGGATTCCCGGTTCAGCTCGTCTTGCGGCAGTCCATTCTCCTCCGCCAGGTGGACGGCCGTCTCGTACCGGGTCAGGACAGACAGTGCCGGATCCCCGTTGGTCTCTATGTTGATCGGGCCAATGGCGACGTCACAACCGTCCACCGTATGCGCCGAATAATGCGACTGAAGGAAGTCCTCATTAAACATGCAGTCTGCGTCGACGATCACGACCACTTCGCCCCGGGCCAAACCGAGACCCTTGTTCCTGCTCCCACAATTCCCTATGTTGCCGTCGTTTGTCACTATTTGCAGATCGAATTTCGATTTCTTTTCCTCGCCAAGCCACGACATGAAGTCCGTAACCACTTGAACCGAATCGTCCGGACTTACGTCGTCTATAAGAAGAACTTCGAAGCGGCCATCGAAATTCTGGCGGGAAAGCGCCTCCAGGAAATATCGGACTTCGTTCTGTTTGCGATACAGGATGGACACGACCGTGACCAACGGACGGGCATCAGCTGGCGCAACGTGGCTGGCCGTTCGTGTCGACTGCCTGAGCAGGCCTAGCCGGGCCGCCTCGTAAATCGCCTTCGCTTCCTGCACGGTCGTAGCGACATCGAAGCGAGGTGCGATCTCGTCACGCGCAAGTTGCCCCATGCGCACGCGCCTGTCCTGATCCTGTACCAAGATTTCAAGACATTGGTACCAATCATCGGCACTTCCCGCCAACATCCCGTTGCGGCCGTGCGATATCACTGTTCGATACGGATCCGTGGGTGAGGCAATCGTCGGGACAGCAAGCATCGCAGCCTCGAACACCTTCAGTTCGCTCTTGCATTGCGTGAATGCGTTGGATGGCTCCAGCGGAGCCAAGTTGATATCGACCTCCGAAAGCAACTCCAACATCTTGTCGTGGGGCATCAGTGGCAAGGCGCGTATGCGGTCCTTGAGCGAACTCAGGATTTCGGGCAGCTCTAGATGACCGACGATCTGAAGCTCCACGTTCGGATAGCGGTCCAAAATACCGCCGAGTGCAGCTGCACATACCGCGAAATCCGCTTCATGCGTCTTGGTTCCGCTGAAATAGCCGATTCGAACGGCGCCATCCGCTTTCTTGGCGCCGCGCGCTTTAATCAACCTTTCCGCACTCCTCGATTGCTCGATGCCGATGCTGTTGGGAAGCACGTATGCCGACGCTCCCGCTCGCACGACCTCCTCCTTTAAGGCCGCAGTCGACACGGTCACGGCATCGCAAAGCAGCATCGTTTTCCGAATGCGATCAAGGAATGACAAAGTCTGCTGCCTGGACACATCATCGATCGACTGAGTGAAGCGGAGCAGGTCCGCGCGCGAGGCATCGAATACAAGATCGTCAATATCGAAGATAACGACCGACCCTTTGGCTTTGCACTCTCGGATCAATCCATCCAGCAAGGGCGTCCATGCGACTCTGTTAAGAACGAGGATGTCCGCATCGATTACGCTTTCGGTGGAAAGCTCGGAATCGAGATAGACCCCGGATGCGAAACCATATTTCGCCAAGGCCTCGGCATAATTGTCTACGCGATAGTGCTGCGTCATCGAATCATGCGCATTGATGACATAGGCAATTCTGCAACTTTCCTGCACTGCACTCGGATACTGACGGACCGGGACAGCCTTCACGCCTGCCTGCGCCAGTCCTTCGCCACCATCAGGGCTCTGGGGAGGCGGGAGCGGCTGTCTTGCGGATACCCCTTCTCGTCTCGTGCGGTAATTGGACCTGGATTGCGCCACCGGGTCCAAATGCATTCGAGGCTGGTCGCGAAATTGTCTGAAAGCGAGCGCCTTGTATAAGACCCGCGCGGCACCGCCTTCTCTATAGGCACGGCGAATGCGTCCCGCGAATCCACGCGGACCCCACTCCTTGATGCCAGCGTATGCGTCGACTACAGCCACATAGGAAGCACGTATTCCCTTCTTGGTTCGCTCGACGACGAAATTCCTACGCAGACTCCCATCTGACGACGGCTTCCTGCCACGCGCAGCGCGCGCTTCGACTTCGGACCTGAAGTGCTGAAGTTCCAGGTCACGGGCCTGCAGCATCAAGTCGCGCGACGAGAGAGACTGCTTCAGCTGAGCGGTCCTGGCATCCTGCTCAGTCTGATCTTGGCGCGCTTTGGCAAGGAGTCGCGTGAGGTTCGCGATGCCACTGGCTGCAGTCGTGGATGCCGCCACCAGTTCTTTAATCTGTTCTTCGCGCTCAAGGAGCGCCGCGTCCTTATTAGCCAAGCTACGGCGCATCCCTTCCATGGCTTGGTCATATGCTGCTTGCATACTCGCCATCTGAACGCCGCAGGTTTCCTGCAGCTGCGCCATGTCTAGCTTGAGCATCTCCAGCGCACCCGTGGTCGCTTTGTAAAGCTCATTCAACGCCGCGTGCTCTGCCGACTGCGCGGCACTCTGGCGCGATATTTCGGCGTGCTCGCCCTGCCAATGAGCCGCATTCGACTGACCAGCTTCGGCGGCCGATTTCGCCGTCTCGACACTCTGCGCCAGAGCCGTCACTTCTTGTCGACGCTGCTGCAATTCCACTTCGGCGGCGTCAAGCAGGTATCGCTGGACAACGCTCTGTCCCAACTGGGCGAAGATGCGCTTGACTAGCGTGCCACGCGCGGCCGAACCCCATTCCTCGACCAGAAGCGAGGACTCTCGTGCAGCCTCCGGGCCAACGAACAAAACGCCAAGCCCATGCGAATGAATGAACTCGATGTGGGGATGGAGCGCGCGAAGCTCTTCCCACAATTTCCATACACCAAACCCCCTTTCCCTGACATTGATGTCATGGAAAAGAATCACGCCACGTTCCGACATCTTGGGTAACCAAGTCGTATAGTCGTGGCTAACCGCTTCGTATGTGTGCAAGCCATCGATGTGCAGCAGGTCCACAGTGCCGTCGGCGAAGTAGCCGAGGGCATCGTCGAAGGTCATCCGGAGCAGGCGCGAAAAATCATAGTACTTGCGGTCGTTATAACGACTGAGTTCGATGAAGACATCTTCGCCGTACAGGAAGGAATGCTCGTCTCCCACCCACGTATCCACGGCAAAGCACTTTGTATCGATATTGTTCTCGGCGACCGATTGACAGAACGCCAGGTACGAATTTCCGGAATGGGTGCCGAGCTCGACAAGCACCCTTGGTCGTAGTGCGGCAACCAAGCTTGCGCCGAATGGTATGTGCCCAGTCCATGCGGATAGTTCAAGCCGGTCAGGCTTGATAAGCGCCGCGTCGTTGAGCAAATTATCCAAATTCATCCGCAAAGATCCTCGTCTTTCTTGTGCAAAGCGCACTTTCGTTGCATAAAAACACGTGCCGGGAACAGCCCGGACACGCTCAAATGATGTCAGCCGTTATCCGGGCGGTCACGCTTTCGAACGGTATGCCCACAAGCCCATAGCGCAGCTTGGGCGAAGACACGCGGATCAGAACTGCATCGTGCAACCAGTGATGCTGGATATTCACCCACGGATCGCCATCGGCGACGGAAACCGTCATCGAATAATCTCCGTTGGGAAGAAGCGGCAGCGAAAACGCGAAACTGGCCTCGAAGACCTGCCCTTCGTCCAACTCCAATCCAGGAGAATAGGTATAGGTATGCTCCCCGAACAAGGACTGTCCCAGTCTATCTTTAACGAAGAAACCAATAATGGCGCTTTCTATCCTCTTGAACGCCTTCGCACGCACTGTCAACATCACCCTCTCGCCGCCAGAGAACACGGCAATGGGTTGCTGATCTGCGCTGGAAAGGTTTACCGAGATAATCTCGGCGGCGTCGGACTTCCAGCCATCGGAGTTCGCAATATTGTCGAACAACTCAAGCCGCGTATCCTCATCGACCCTGGCATGCCCCTCCGCCTCCGTAGCCGCACCGACTTTCTGCAGCTTCACGATGTCGCCATAAACCTCGTCTGCGGTGTATTTTAGATAGGCATTCGCCACTTCCAACGCGGCACCCTGCTGACGAACCGTCCCTTGGTCCAACCAGAGCGCTTCGTGGCAGAGATTGATCACCGAACTCGTGTCATGGCTTACAAAAATTAACGTCCCTCGCTCGCGGAAGCTGCGCAGGAAGCGCATGCATTTCTGGGAGAACACCGCATCCCCGACGGAAAGAGCCTCATCGATCACGAGGATGTCCGCGTCGACATGCGCGATCACCGCGAAGGCCAACCGCACGTACATGCCGCTTGAGTAGATCTTCACCGGTTGATCGATGAAATCTCCGATGTCGGCGAATGCAATGATGTCCTGCAACTTCGAATTGATCTGGGTCTCGGTAAGACCGAGCACCGTGGCGTTCATGTAGATGTTTTCGCGGCCGGTGAATTCGGGATTGAATCCTGCGCCAAGCTCGAGGAGTGCAGCGACCTTTCCGTTAACCTCTATCGCGCCGCTGGTAGGAGTCAAGGTTCCGCAGATCATCTGCAGCAAAGTCGATTTTCCCGAACCGTTTCGGCCGATGATTCCTAGGGTGTCGCCCACCCTCACCTCCAGCGACGCTCCCTTGACCGCCCAGAACTCGCGGAAGTACTTCTTTTCTGGCCTGCGTAACAACTTACGTAAACGCGGATAGATGGCCTGCTTCAGCCGGTCCTGCGGGGCCTCGTAGATCTGGTAGCACTTCGTCACATCCGTCAACCGGATCATGACCTTCTTCGAACGAGGCGCAACGACGGCCGAGCCGGTATCGCCATCGGTTCCGTCCAAGGTCGGAGCAAGAGTCATATCAGAGGACATCGGCGAATGCCCTTCTCGATTTCTGGAACCACGCAAACCCAAGCCACGCAACGAAAGCGCTTATGCATGTGGCGACGATCCAGTTGCTCAGGTCCGGAACAACGCCGTAGATGAGCGTATTCCTCGCCTCATCCAGAAAATACACCAGCGGATTCAATGTCATCCATATCTTCAGCTCTGCGGGCATAGCGGAAGCAGGAAAGAAGATCGGCGACAGGAAAAGCAGCATCGTGGTCAACATCGCGGTGACCTGAGTGATATCGCGTACGAAAACGCCGAGAGCGGAAAGAAACCACGAAATACCCGCGACGCCCAGCAGCAGCGGTACCAGCACAACGGGGAACAGCAGCACGGTCCAGGGCAATTGGTGGGCAAACAACAATTCCGCCAGCAATAGGACGACCACGCTGACGAGCATGTGGAAAAGCGCCGATCCACAGGCGACCAGCGGGAGTATTTCAAGCGGGAATACGACCTTCTTAACGTAGTTCACGTTGGATACCACGATCGTCGGCGCGCGGTTTACGCACTCGGCCACGAGCCCGTAAATGATGAGACCGGCAAAGAAGATGATCGCAAAATCGGTGCGGCTCTGCTCCTCGCCTATGCCTGCCCATCGTGTCTGGAAGATCACCGAAAAAACAAAGGTATAGATTGCCAACATCAACAAGGGATTAAAGAAGGACCAAGCCAAACCGATCATAGAACCGCGGTATCGGCCGATCACTTCTCGCTTCACCATCTGCACGATCAGTTCGAAATTGTCACTGACGCTTTTGACTGCCACCAATGGGGAAATCGAATGATTCGGATTGATCAGCACGCCGAATCCTCGCCAATCGTCACGGTGGCGTCAGGATGCCCGGCGCCGGCCTGCCTGCACAGCATCATGCGATCGCTGCCCATAGGTCCTCCCGAAGATCATCGACGGCTTCAATTCCCACGCTCAGCCTGACCAACCCCGGCGTGATACCCAGCTGGCTTCGGCGTGCTTCCGGAATGGAAGCGTGCGTCATGACGGCCGGATGGTTGATCAGACTTTCAACACCCCCCAAGGACTCAGCCAGCGTGAACAGGCGAGTCCGCTCACACATGCGGACAGCGGCTTCAAAGCCACCTGCCAGTTCGACGGAAATTATGCCGCCGTACCCATGCATCTGTCGCGATGCCAGCGCGTGGTGCGGATGCGAAACAAGTCCCGGGTAGATGACCCTGCGGACGTGAGGGTTGGCTTCCATGCGCTCCGCCAACGCCATCGCATTCTCGCAATGCGCCTTCATCCGCAAATGCAGCGTCTTCAACCCGCGCAACGCCAGAAAACTGTCGAACGGTCCCTGCACCGCGCCAATGGAGTTTTGCAGGAACGCCACCTGCTCGGCCAATTCGGTATCGCCGCCCACCACCACCATGCCGCCGACCATGTCCGAATGGCCATTGAGGTACTTGGTGGCCGAATGCATGACTATATCGGCACCGAGCAGCAAGGGGCGCTGCAGGATGGGCGAGGCGAAGGTGTTGTCCACCACCACGCGCAGCCCGTGCTTGCGGGCGATGGCGCAGACCGCTTCGATGTCGACGATCTTCAGCATCGGGTTGGTGGGGGTTTCCACCCAGACCATTTTCGTCTCGGGACGGATGGCGGCCTCGAACGCTGACAGGTCGGTCAGATCCACGAAGCTGAAATCCAGGCCGGCGCTGCGCCTGCGCACGCGCTCGAACAGGCGGTAGGTGCCGCCGTAGATGTCGTCCATGGCGATGACGTGGTCGCCGCTGTCGAGCAGTTCCAGGACCGTCGAAGTGGCGGCCATGCCCGAGGCGAAGGCGAAGCCGCGGCTGCCGCCTTCCAGCGCGGCCACGCAACGCTCGTAGGCGAAGCGGGTGGGGTTGTGGGTCCGCGAGTACTCGAAGCCCTGGTGCACGCCGGGACTGCTCTGGGCGTAGGTCGAGGTGGCGTAGATGGGCGGCATGACCGCGCCGGTGCTGGGGTCGGGCGACTGCCCGCCGTGGATGGCCAGCGTGCCCAGGGCGAGTTGCTCGTCTGCGGCGGGGTGGGTGGGGGATACCGACATGGCCTAATCCTTTTAGACAGCCGGCGATTTTAGCAGCTGGGCCTTAACCAATCGTCCATGCGAGGAAAGGGACACGGCCGTCTCATTTCGGACTGCGACTTATTGAACCCGGCGCCGCAGGAAATTCAGCAGGTCGATACGGGTGATCAGGCCCAGAAAGGCCTCCCCATCGGTGACGATGGCGACCTGGCCGCGGTCGAATACCGGTAGCAGCGCCTCGATGGGCGACTTCATGTCCAGCCGGTCCAGCTTGCTGACCATGGCGGTGGAAACCGGATCGCGGAAACGGGCTTCGTCGCCGTAGACGTGCAGCAACACGTCGCTTTCGTCGACGATGCCGACCAGCTTTTCGCCCTCCATCACCGGCAATTGTGAGACGTCGTACAACTTCATGCGCTGGTAGGCGGTGGTCAGCAGGTCGGTCGGGCTGACCACCACGGTGTCCTTCTGGCTGTACGGGCGCAGGATCAGGTCTCGCAGGTCGCCATGCTGGGCGCGTTCGATGAAACCGTTGTCCAGCATCCAGTAGTCGTTGTACATCTTCGACAGGTACTTGTTGCCGGTGTCGCAGACGAATACCAGCACCTTCTTGGGCGTGGTCTGCTCCTTGCAGTATTTCAATGCCGCCGCCAGCAGGGTGCCGGTCGAGGAGCCGCCCAGGACGCCCTCCTTGGCCAGCAATTCGCGCGCGGTCAGGAAGCTTTCCTTGTCGCTGATGGAATAAGCCTTTTTCACCCGGGTGAAGTCGGAAATCTGCGGCAGGAAGTCCTCGCCGATGCCTTCCACCATCCAGCTGCCCGACTTCTCGCTGATCGTACCCTCGTTGATGTACTGGGTGAGGATGGAACCGACCGGGTCGGCCAATATCAGCTCCACATCCGGCGCATGTTCGGCAAAAGCGCGCGACAGGCCGGTCATGGTGCCGGAGCTGCCGCAGCCGAACACCACGGCGTCCAGCTGCCCGTCCATCTGCCGCAGGATTTCCGGGCCCGTGCCGAACTCGTGCGCGGCCGGATTGTCGGGATTGCCGAACTGGTTGATGAAATAGGCGCCCGGGGTTTCGTTGGCGATGCGCGCAGCCAGGTCCTGGTAGTACTCGGGATGGCCCTTGGCCACGTCCGAACGGGTCAGGATGACCTCGGCGCCCATGGCCTTGAGGTTGAAGATCTTCTCCCGGCTCATCTTGTCCGGCACCACCAGCACCAGCTTGTAGCCCTTCTGCTGCGCCACCAGGGCCAGGCCGATGCCGGTATTGCCGGCGGTGCCTTCCACCAGGGTCGCGCCCGGCTTGAGGTCGCCGCGCTGCTCGGCCGCCTCGATCATGGACATGCCGATACGGTCCTTGATCGAACCGCCCGGGTTGGCGCTTTCCAGCTTCAGGTACAGCTCGCACAGGCCCGCATCCAGGCGCTGGGCCTTGACGATGGGCGTTTCGCCGATGAGTTCCAGGACAGAAGAATGGATGGCCATGCGGAAAGGCGCTCACGTGCGGCTTGGAAGGGACCGGATTATCGCACTGCTCGACGCGGACAGGTTTTAAAAGCTTTGCTCCATCGAACCCGTGAGGGGCGGCAAGCGGATCGGGATAAACCCGAAGGGCGGCGCATAGGAGATGCGCCGTTTCCGGACGGCACATGGATGTGCCTTCCGGAAATTCCCGATCCGCTTGCGGACCCAGCGGCTTCATCGCTGGGCGCGCCGTAGGGCGGCTTTCTTTTGGTTACTTTTCTTTGCCGTTCAAAGAAAAGTGACTCGCGCGTAGCGCGAAACGCTTTTGACCTTTGAGGGGAGAGGGAAAAGAAAAGCCGGGAGCGGTTCCTGCTTCGCGGGCCGACGGCAAAAAGACAAAGCAAGATCAAGATGGATGACCAGCCATTCAGCTGTTGAAGAGCACTTCCAGCTTGACCAGCTGCGCTGTTGAAAACCGCTGGGATGACGACTATGAGGACTATGACGGAGATGGCTTGCTCGAAAGTTCGTTCGCGCCACAAAAAAGCCTGCGAATCGCTTCGCAGGCTTTCATGTTTCGAGTGACGCGGACGGCGACAGCCGACGAGGAGGCTGTCGCCGCCCGCGACAATGGAACGGCGGGGGAGACGTCAGTGGGGTTTGGCGTCGTAGATTCGTATAAGTCGTTCTTTCGCAGCGAGTTTCTCGCGTTTCATCTGACCCAGTGTGGTGTCGTCGATGGGCAGGACGCCCAGCTCGGCATCGGTCACCTTCTTGTTCAGCTCGCGGTGTCGCTGGTAAAGCTGCTTGAACTCGGGGTCGGCCTTCATAAGTGCGTCGATTTCGGTTTGCGGTTGTCCTTCGAACATTTCGTAACCTCCTTCAGCGGAAATACGAACGCCCCGACCTTTGCAGGCACGGGGCGTTGGCTTGGGAGCGGAATATCGGGCGGCGGCGGGCTGCGCATTCCCCGGAATCACCCGCACTGACCTGTCGGCCTGGCGTGGGGTCCTCTGGGTTGTGGGTCAGCGTCATCGGCTCGATCCTCCGGTGAGCCAAGCGATGGGGGTCGCTTGGGTATACGACCCTACTCTTCGAAACCGGGCCCGGCAACCCTCTTTCCAAGTGCTTGATCGGATTGGAAAAGACAGACGACAGCGCGGGAGCCCGGGAACGCAACAAAACAGGTGCAACCCATTGTTTTAAAACTATTTTCTACTGCGCAATCACCACATCGACGGCACGGCTTTTGCTGCCCTCGCCCTTCCCTGTCGATTGAATCCTGGCCTTGGGAATCCCAGCCGCCAGCAGAGCGTCGCGGACCGCATCGGCGCGGCGCTGGCCAGGGGTCTGTTTGTCGCCGAAGCCTTCGATCCTGGCCTTGGCCTTGGGATTGGCCTGCAGGTAGGCGGCCAGCGCGGAAACGCTGGCGGAACCGGCGCTGGAAAGCTTCGCTTGGCCGGCATTGAACGCCGAAGCGGCCAAGGTGAACACCTCGCCCCGGTCCTCGAATCTGGAAGCCGGCAGCTTGGCACCGGACATCAATTCGGCTTCCTGACGGGCCAGCCGCGCTTCTTTCTGGCGCGCGGCGCTGAGCTTGGCGGTCTGCTGGCCGGCAACCGAGCTCAGCATGTCCTCGGCATCCTGGCGGGCCAGCGTCTCGGCCTCGGCGGCCAGGCGCAGGCGTTCGGTCTCTTCGGCCTGGATCTGCGCCTGTACGCGCAGCCGTTCGGCTTCCTGCCGCGCGCGCGCAGCGTCGCGGCGGCTGGCTTCCACCAGCAACTCGCTGCGGGTGCGGTCGAGCCGGTCGGCCTCGCGCCGCGCCGCTTCGGCGCGGGCGGCGGTTTCGGCGATTTCGACGCGACGGTCGGCCAGATACAACGCGCCGTCGCGCTGCTTGCCGCGCGCCTTGGCCAGCACGGCCACGGCTTGCTGCGCCTGCAGTTTTTCGTAGGCGGCGAATTCGGCCAGCTGCGGGTCGGACTGCAATGCGACCAAACGCTGGTTCAACGCGATCACTTCGGGGCGTTCGGCCGCTTGCCCCGGCAACGAAGCCAGCAACAGCGCGCAGGCGAGCATCTTGGCGCTCATCGCATTGGTGCTCATCGCGCGCCCTCCCCCAGCGTGCGCTGAAGTTCGCCGATTTCCTGGCGCCTTTGCTGCACCTGCGCGTTGGCCACCGCTTCGTTGCTGCGCGCGCGGGCCAGATCGGCATCGGCGCTGGCGCGCGCGGCGAGCTCGGGCGCCAGCTTGCGATCGCGGCGCGTGGCGGCGGCGGCTTGCGCCTGGGCCAATGCGCTGCGCGCCGAATTCAGCAGCTCGGGGGCGTACTGGTCGGCATCGGCCTGGTCGGCGCGATTGACCGCCTGCTGCGCGGCGGCCAGCTCCGGCATGGCCGCCACCTGGGCCTGCAACGGTACGGCGAACCCGGCCAGCAGCACGAATGCGCCAACCATCACACACAGGAATCGGCGGAATTGTGCGAAGCTACGATGCATAGGAGTGCCGTGGCGTAAGGGGAATGCGCGGCCATTGTCGGAAGCCTGCGTCGCACTTGCAACGGTGCGGCGCCAATGTTGGGGAACATCGCACATGGATATCGGCTACTTCCTGAAGCTGATGACGGAAAAGAACGCCTCGGACATGTTTTTGACCACCGGGGCGCCGGTCTACATCAAGATCGAAGGCAAGCTGTATCCGCTGGGCAATACCGGCCTGCCCGCCGGCATGGTGAAGAAGATCGCCTATTCGCTGATGGACGAAGGCCAGGTGCCGATCTTCGAGCGCGAACTGGAACTGAACATGGCCCTGGCCCTGCAGGACGCCGGCCGCTTCCGCATCAACGTGTTCAAGCAGCGCGGCGAAGTGGGCATGGTGATCCGCGCGATCCGCAGCGTGATCCCTTCCATCGAAGAGCTGAACCTGCCGCAGGTGCTGAAGGACATCATCATGACCCCGCGCGGGCTGGTGCTGCTGGTCGGCTCCACCGGTTCGGGCAAGTCCACCTCGCTGGCCTCGATGATCGACCACCGCAACAGCACCACCACCGGCCACATCCTCACCATCGAGGATCCGATCGAATACCTGCACAAGCACAAGCAGTCCATCGTCAACCAGCGCGAAGTGGGCCTGGACACGCACGCCTTCCACAATGCGCTGAAGAACGCGATGCGCGAAGCGCCGGACGTGATCCTGATCGGCGAGATCCTGGACGCCACCACCATGGAAGCGGCCATCGCCTTCGCCGAAACCGGCCACCTGTGCCTGGCCACGCTGCACTCCAACAACGCCGACCAGACCATCGAGCGCATCCTCAACTTCTTCCCCGAAACCGCGCACAAGAACGTGCTGATGAACCTGGCGCTGAACCTGCGCGCGGTGGTGTCGCAGCGCCTGGTCAAGGGCGTGGACGGTCGTCGCCTGCCGGCGGCCGAGGTGTTGATCAACACGCCGATGATCCGCGACCTGCTGCGCCGCGGCCAGGTACACGAGATCAAGTCGGCCATGGAAGCTTCGCTTGAGGACGGCATGGAATCCTTCGACCAGTGCCTGTTCCGGATGGTCAAGGAAGGCCGTATCGAGCAGGAAGAAGCGCTGCGCGCAGCCGATTCGCGCGACGGTCTGGCGCTGAAATTCCGCTTGTCCGAAGGCAGCAGCGGCGAACACGACCCTTATGCCGATTACGATTCGGCGTCGTCCGGCAGCTCGCCGCGGATCACTCAGGGTTTCGGTTGAGGCCGTAGAGCGCTCTTGCTTTGCCCCCTTTGGAAAAGGGAGCTACGGGGGGATTTGCTCTGGATCCTTCTTGCGCCGCGCGAAAAGCAAATCCCCCTCAATCCCCCTTTTCCAAAGGGGAGGCCGCTGTGCAGGAAATGTGGAATTGCCAGACTTGCTCGGCTAGGCGATCTGCTGCTGCGCGTCCGGCTGTTTGTCCGGCTGCGCCTCGGTGAAGGCCGGCAGCTCCAGGCAGGCTTTCTCGATGCGGGAAATGGTCGGGAACGCCGCCATGTCCACGCCGAAGCGGCGCGCGTTGAACGCCTGCGGGATCAGACAGCAATCGGCCAGCCCCGGCGTCTGCCCGTGGCAGTACGTCCCTGTGGCCGGATCGCCTTCCAGCAGTGCTTCCATCGCGGCGAAGCCCTCGACGATCCAATGCTTGACCCAGTCGTCGCGCTCGGACTGCGGCACCCGCCAGGTGTGTTCGAAATAGCGCAACACGCGCAGATTGTTGAGCGGATGGATGTCGCAAGCCACCAGTTGCGCCAGGCTGCGTACCCGGGCGCGGTCGCGTGCGGTCATCGGCAACAAGCGCGGCGAGGGCCAGGCTTCGTCCAGATATTCCAGGATCGCAAGCGACTGGCGGATCACGCGTACGCCGTGCAACAACGTGGGCACCATCTGCTGCGGATTCATCTCCACATAGTCGGGCCGATGCTGTTCGCCGCCGTCGCGGAGCAGGTGCACCGGCAAGGTTTCGTAGCTCAGGCCTTTCAGGTTCAGGCCAATGCGCACGCGATAGGCCGCGCTGGACCGCCAGTAGGAATACAGACGCAGTTGCTCGCTCATCCGTAGCTGACCCCATGGTTCAAGGCGATGGAGGGTGCGCGTAGCTGCATGGGTTCAAGCCTGCGGGACCACTGTGACCACATTTGCGCCCGCGCCGGCGTTCAGGGCAAGGGCTGCTGTTCGATCCGCTGCTCAATCGCGCCGAATATGTGACTTCCATCACTATTTTTCATTTCAATCCGGACCACATCGCCGAATTTCATGAAAGGCGTACTGGGTTTGCCGTCCCTGAGCGTCTCCACCGTGCGCTTCTCCGCAAAGCACGAGGCGCCCTTCGAAGTGTCCTCGTTGGCGATGGTGCCGGAACCGACGATGGTGCCGGCGACCAACGGCCGGGTCTTGGCCGCATGCGCCACCAGTTGCGCGAAATCGAACTGCATGTCGACCCCGGCTTCGGGCGCGCCGAACCATTCGCCGTTGATGTGCGTAAGCAGCGGCAAGTGCACCTTGTTGTCGCGCCAGCTCGCGCCAAGTTCGTCGGGAGTGACGAACACCGGCGACAGCGCCGAACGCGGTTTGGACTGCAGGAAGCCGAAACCCTTGTTCAATTCCCCAGGAATCAGGTTGCGCAGCGACACGTCGTTGACCAGACCGATCAGCTGGATGTGCGCGGCGGCCTGTTCCGGCGTCACCGCCATCGGCACGTCGTCGGTGACCACCACGATCTCGGCTTCCAGGTCGATGCCGTAGTCCTCGCTGACCACGCGCACCGGGTCACGTGGGCCGTAGAAGCCGGCGCTGGTGGCCTGGTACATCAGCGGATCGGTGTAGAAGCTCTCGGGCACTTCGGCCCCGCGCGCGCGTCGCACGCGTTCGACATGCGGAAGATAGGCGCTGCCGTCGACGAATTCGTAGGCGCGCGGAAGCGGCGCGGCCAGTGCGTTGAAATCCAGCTCGAACACGCCGTCGGCATCGCCGCTGTCCAGCGATTCGGACAGCGCGTTGAGGCGCGGGGCCAGATTGGACCAGTCCTCCAGCGCGGCCTGCAGGGTCGAGGCGATGCCGGTGGCCCGCACCGCGCGCGCGAGGTCGCGCGAAACCACGATCAGGGTGCCGTCGCGGCCGCCTTCCTTCAATGAACCCAGTTTCATCCGAATCTCCGATAGCTATGCGAACGACTCATTTGTTTCAATTGTAACTAAATAGATTGCCGCCTGCTTCCTTGTAGAGCCGAGCTTGCTCGGCTGCTTTTGATCTCCGCGAGGAGCAAGCCGAGCAAGCTCGGCTCTACAAACCGGTGGCGAGTTTTATTCGTCGCCCTGGAAACTGCCGGCGCGGTAGGTCAGCACCAGGGTATCGCGGTAACCATAGTCGCCCATCGGCCGGATCGGCGTGGATTCGTGGATCACGCGCGCATCGTCCAGCAGCATCAGCGTCCACGGCTCGGTCAGGGTGAAACGCTGGCCATCGGGGCCGTTGGCGTCGAATACGCGGGTTTCGCCGCCGCTGATTCCATGGCGCCCCACCAGCAGCACGGCCACCAGATCCACGCCGTCGCGATGCGCGCCTTCCGGGGTGGGACGGCCGATCCCATCGGCGGTATCGATGCGGAACTGGTGCGCTTCCACGAACCACGGCTGGGGGCCCTTCAACGCGGTGCAGACTTCGGCCAGGCCCTGCAGCAGCTTGCCCCAGGCCGGCTGCGCGACGGTATCGGCCTGCACCGGTTCGAACCAGCGGCGCATGCCGCCGTGCAGCGCGTTGTATTCCACCGACTGCCAATGCGCGCGGTGCGGCGCCTGGGTCAGGCGCCCATGGTCGGACACGAAACAGGAATGACGGCGTTTGCGATAGCTGCCGCCGTCCTTGAGATAGCGGTCGGGTTGCAGGTCTTCCCAGGCCGGCTTCAATGCGTCCAGCGCGCCGGCTTCCAGCGCGCACAGCGTCTGGACGGCGGCGGGCGTAAGCACCGCATAGCCGCGCTCCCGCAACTGCGGCAGCAGCGCGCCCGGTTCGGTGAAAGGGGGAAGAAAGGTGGCGACCATGGATCAATTCACTCCCGACGACATCGACCAGAAACGCAAAAACCCGCACGGGGCGGGCTTCTGCTGCGGAGACGTTTCGCTTGTCTCCGCGTGTGCTGCTTGCGACCTTGAAGTGGCTGCCCCGGATGGATTCGAACCACCGAATGCCTGAGTCAGAGTCAGGTGCCTTACCGCTTGGCGACGGGGCAGTATTGCTTTGAAGCCTGCTATTAACGCTTCGAGAACTGGGTGGCGCGGCGTGCCTTGTGCAGACCGACCTTCTTGCGCTCGACTTCGCGGGCGTCGCGGGTCATGAAACCGGCCTTGCGCAGTTCGGTCTTCAGCGTTTCATCGTACTCCACCAGCGCGCGGGCGATGCCCAGGCGGATGGCGCCGGCCTGGCCGGTGGTGCCGCCGCCGGAGGCGGTGACCTTGATATCGAAGCTTTCGGTGTTCTTGGTCAGCTCCAGCGGCTGGCGCACGATCATGCGCGCGGTTTCACGGCCGAAGAACTCGTCCAGCGGACGGTCGTTGACGGTGATGTTGCCGGTGCCCTTGCGCAGGAACACGCGGGCGGTGGAGGACTTGCGACGGCCGGTGCCGTAATTCTGGGTAATTGCCATGATCAGATATCCAGGACTTGCGGCTGCTGGGCGGCGTGCGGGTGATTGGGGCCTGCGTAGACCTTGAGCTTGCGGTACATCTCGCGGCCCAGGGTGTTCTTGGGCAGCATGCCCTTGACGGCAATCTCGATGACGCGCTCGGGGTGGCGCTCAAGCGCCTGGCCCAGTGTTTCGGTCTTCAGGTTGCCGATATAGCCGGTGAAGCGGTGATACTTCTTGTCGGCCAGCTTGTTGCCGGTCACGTGGATCTTTTCGGCATTGATCACCACCAGGTAATCGCCGGTATCCACGTGCGGGGTGTAGACGGGCTTGTGCTTGCCGCGGAGGCGGCGGGCCAGCTCGGTGGACAGGCGACCCAGGGTCTTGCCTGTGGCGTCGACGAGGTACCAGTCGCGCTGGACGGTCTCGGACTTGGCGCTAAACGTATTCATGAAGGAGCTCGATGTTGTTTGGTCGGGCTGATTGCGCCGAAAACTCCCGGCGGAACTTTGCCACGCGTTGTAAGGGCGGAACGAAAGAGGCGGGATTGTACGTACCGCCGTGCCGCATTGCAACCTCGTAGGTCGGGGCTACGTCCCCGACGCCTGCGCGTCCAGCACCCCGAACGCCCGGCGCGTCGGCCATGTAGAGCCTGCCCCGCACTTGGCATATGGGAGCCGACCTACCGCCCCAGGGGCAAGCCCGGCACAATGGGGCATATGACTTCCCGAGCCCTTTCCCCCCTCGACCGGCTGCTGGTCGACGCCCAGAACGCCCTCGGCACCCTGGCTGGCAAACCCCTGGCCCGCCGACCCAACCCGGCCGCCGACACCGCCGACGTGGAATTGGACGCCAGAGAGCGCCGCCATGCCGCCGGCCTGATGCGCATCAACCATGTGGGCGAGGTCTGCGCCCAAGGACTCTACTTCGGCCAGGCCGCGGTGGCACGCGACCCGCAGACCCGGGAACAACTGCTGGAAGCCGCCCAGGAAGAGACCGACCACCTGGCCTGGTGCGCGGACCGCCTGGAAGAGCTGGACAGCCGCCCCAGCCTGTTCAACCCGTTCTGGTACGCCGGCAGCTACTCACTGGGCGTGCTGGCCGGCTTGCGCGGCGATGGCTGGAATCTGGGTTTCGTGGTGGAAACCGAGCACCAGGTCGAGGCGCACCTGGACGAGCACCTGCAGACCCTGCCCGAAGCGGACCTACGCAGCAGGGAGATCATCAAAGTGATGAAGGCCGACGAGGCCCGCCACGCCGAACACGCCGAACAAGCGGGCGCGCGGGTTCTGCCGCAGCCCATCCCGGCGCTGATGACCGCCGCCTCCAACTTCATGAAAGCCGTGGCTTACCGGCTCTGAGGCCCAGTGCCTTTGTTAGGTAGGAGCGACGCGAGTCGCGAAACTCTTGGCAATTGAGCATCAACGGTTTCGCGACTCGCGTCGCTCCTACGACGGCCCTATGCCGAGGTTAGCTTGAGGCCGATCACACCGCTGATGATCAACGCGATGCACAGCAACCGCGCAGGCGAAGCGCTTTCGGAAAACAGCAGCAAGCCCAGCGTGGCCACGCCCACCGCACCAATGCCGGTCCAGATGGCATAAGCGGTGCCCACCGGAATGGTGCGCAACGCCTGGGTCAGCAGCCACAGGCTTATCGCTGCGGAAACCACGGTACCCACGCTGGGCCACAGACGGGTGAAGCCTTCGGTGTATTTCAGGCCTATGGCGAAGCCGATCTCGAAAACGCCGGCGAGCAGCAGATAGATCCAGGACATGTCGTTCTCCTCGAACGGGTGCGTGAAACGAAAAACGGCCCGTGGCTTTCGCCACGGACCGCCGTCGGTCTTGGTAGTGCAGGCAATGGATTCCTGCGCGCGGGTCGTCCCGCCTTTGTGTGTGATGGCATGCAGGATAACGGGGAGTTCCCGAATCCCGCGTAACCCGGCCTATTCGACCAGGTTGCGCCCGTGGAACAGCTCTTCGATCTCGCGCTTGAGCAGCGCTTCGATCTTCATGCGTTCCTTGAACGACAGGTTCTTGGCCTTTTCCTCGAACAGGTACTGGTCCAGGTCGAAGTCCTTCAGGTGCATCTTGGTGTGGAAGATGTTTTCCTGGTAGACGTTGACGTCGAACATCTCGTAGCGCGACTTGATGTTCTTGGCCAGGAAGTCCTGGATGGAATTGATCTTGTGGTCGATGTAGTGCTTCTTGCCCTTCACGTCGCGGGTGAAGCCGCGCACGCGGTAGTCGGCCACCACGATGTCCGACTCGAAGCTTTCGATCAGGTAGTTCAACGCCTTCAGCGGCGAGATCACGCCGCAGGTGGCCACGTCGATGTCGGCGCGGAAGGTGGCGATGCCGTGCTGCGGATGCGTTTCCGGGTACGTATGGACGGTGATGTGGCTCTTGTCCAGGTGCGCGACCACCGCGTCGGAGATGATCTCCTTGCCGGCCAGCTTCTTGTCGATCACCGGCTCCTCGGAAATCAGGATGGTCACCGAGGCGCCCTGCGGATCGTAGTCCTGACGGGCCACGTTGAGGATGTTGGCGCCGATGATCTCGGCCACATCGGTCAGGATCTGGGTCAGCCGGTCGGCGTTGTATTCCTCGTCGATATAGGCGATGTAGCGCTGGCGCTCCTCTTCCGAGACCGCGTAGCAGACGTCATAGATATTGAAACTCAGCGCCTTGGTGAGGTTGTTGAAACCCTGGAGCCTGAGACGCGGGAGTGGTTTGACCACGGCGGTGATCCCTCTGGGGGAAGCGGCGAGGGGCGCGATTATGCGGCAAACGGGGTGACAGCGAAATGTCCATCTGGCCGGGGTTTGCCGTTGCGTACATATTCAGACTAAGCTTGCAGAACTCACATTTGAATTCCCCCGAATGAGCCTAGGTACACCCATTTCCAACCCTGCGCGCATCGCGTCCAGCCCCCTGACGCCCGATGCCGCCACTATCGAACGCTTCCTGGCCCACTGCCATCGCCGCCGGTACCCGGCGCGGGCGGACGTGTTCCGCCCGGGCGACCCGGCCGGCACCCTTTACTACGTGGTCAGTGGCTCGGTCAGCATCATCACCGAGGAAGAGGACGACCGCGAGCTGGTGCTGGGCTATTTCGGGGCCGGCGAATTCGTCGGCGAGATGGGCCTGTTCATCGAGTCCGACCGCCGCGAAGTGATCCTGCGTACCCGTACGCAGTGCGAACTGGCCGAAATCAGCTATGAGCGCCTGCACCAGCTGTTCGCCGGCACCCTGGTCGCCGACGCGCCGCGCCTGCTTTACTCCATCGGATCGCAGCTTTCGCGCCGGCTGCTGGATACCAGCAGGAAAGCCAGCCGCCTGGCCTTCCTGGACGTCACCGACCGCATCGTCCGCACCCTGCACGACCTGGCCCGCGAGCCGGAAGCCATGAGCCACCCGCAAGGCACCCAGCTGCGCGTTTCCCGGCAGGAGCTGGCCCGCCTGGTCGGCTGCTCGCGCGAGATGGCCGGCCGCGTACTGAAGAAGCAGCAGGCCGATGGCGTGCTGCATGCCCGCGGCAAGACGGTGGTGCTGTACGGCACGCGTTGAAAGCACCAGTTTGGGGATTGGAACAGGCGGGCTTCGGCCCGCCTTTTCTTTGCCTGATCGCCAGCGCTTGCTCTTGCAGGAGCGGGCCTTGCCCGCGACGCTCTTTCCTGAACCCTGTAGGGAAAAGCGTCGCGGGTAGGGCCCGCTCCTACAGGGGGCGCCTCTCGCTTGCGCTTGGGCAACTCGGGTATCTTCGCGCCGTCATCCTACTGAGGTCCCCTGCATGCAATGCCCCAAGTGCGCCGGCACGATGGAACGCGTCACTCATTTGGCCTGGCACGCCCAGCGCTGCACCGAATGCAAAGGCCTGTGGTTCGACATGGGCGATTACGAGCGCTTGAAGGACTACGCCGAAGAAATCGACACAGGCGACGCGCGACGCGGCGAGGCCACCAACGAGATCGACCACATCGACTGTCCGGTCTGCGCCGGCAAACGGCCGCTGATCCGCATGGTCGATCCGCAGCAGCCGCATATCTGGTTCGAGAGCTGCAAGAACTGCTACGGGCGCTTCTACGACGCCGGCGAGTTCCGCGATTTCGCCGAACACGATTTCCACGACCTCATCCTGGACTGGAAGGCCAAACCCCGCGATTGACATAGGGTGGGCCCTGGCCCGCCATTGCCATCTTCACGCTTGCGATGGCAAGTCGCGAACAGAGCAAGGCAACCGTACCGCGCCGCAATGGTGGGCCAGGGCCCACCCTATAAGGGCGAGGCGACCGGATCCCCAGCGCGGTCCTTGCATCCCCAGTTGAGGATCGGCGTCCCCGGGGGCAACGCGCTCCGGAACATCGCCACGCGCTTGGCCTTGGGATTCACCACCACCGGCGCGCGCGCGGCCTGCAGCAACGGCAGATCCGCGCTGCTGTCGGAATAGGCCACGGCGATCTCGCCATAGCCGCGTTCCTGCAGCATCCGGACTTTTTCTTCGTTGTGGCAATGACGCCGGGCGCCCATCGCACCGAAGCGCGGACCGACTGCGGTGCCGATCACCGGCACGTCCTGGTGGGTGACGCAGGCCAGGATGGCGCGTGCCAGCTCCGGCGGCGCGCCGGTGGCGATGACCACGCGGTCGCCCGATGCCCGGTGTCCGCGCAGCACTTCCAAAGCGATCGGCAGCAGGCGTTGGCGGATTTCTACCTGGTGCGTGGCCACATACAGGTCGATCATGGAATCGAAGCTGCGGCGTCCATGCAAACCGAACGTACCGATCCAGACATAGCCGGTGATGCCGCGGCGCCTCGTCGGCAGGAACGCGACCATCGGCCCCAGCAGCGGCGTCGCCAGCAGCGCGACCAGGATCCGCAACGGGTTGCGCTTCAACAGCCAGCCCAGTACGTGGCTGAAGGAGTCGCCGTCGTACAGGGTGTGGTCGAAATCGAACACCACTACCGGCGCTTCGTCGCGCGGCGTCGGGAATTTCTGTGCAGCTTCACTCATAAGGGAAGAATAACTGACGCAACGCCTCGCCCGGTTCATCGGCGCGCATGAAAGTCTCGCCGACCAGGAACGCATGCACGCCGGCCGCGCGCATCCGGGCGATATCGTCGGCTACGACTATCCCGCTCTCGGTGACCAGCAGGCGGTCCTTGGGCACCGCGTCCTTCATCGCCAGCGTATTGTCCAGCGACACTTCGAAGGTGCGCAGGTTGCGGTTGTTGATGCCGATCAACGGCACCGGCACCTGCAGCGCGCGTTCCAGTTCGTCTATGTCGTGCACTTCCACCAGCACATCCATTTCCAGCTGCATGGCCAGGCCCGAAAGGTCGACCAGCTGGCTGTCGTCCAGCGCAGCGACGATCAGCAGGATGCAGTCGGCGCCCAGCGCGCGCGCTTCATATACCTGGTAAGGGTCGATGGTGAAATCCTTGCGCAGCACCGGCAGGGTACAGGCGTCGCGCGCCTGCTGCAGGTAGGCGTCGGCGCCCTGGAAGAAATCCACGTCGGTCAGTACCGACAGGCAGGCCGCGCCGCCGAACTCGTAGCTCATGGCGATTTCGGCCGGCCGGAAATCCTGCCGGATCACGCCCTTGGACGGGCTGGCCTTCTTGATCTCGGCGATCACCGCTGCGTCGCCGGTGACGATACGCTCGTGCAGGGCATCGGCGAAACCGCGTACAGGCGAAGCATCGTTCGCGCGCGCGACCACTTCGGCCAACGGCGCGCGGACGCTGCGTTCGGCGATTTCTTCGGCCTTGCGGGCGAGGATGGTGTTGAGGATGTCGCTCATTCAAAGTCCTGTTTTATGCCCCTCCCCTTGCGAAGCAGGGGGAGGTTGGGAGGGGGTTGCTCTTGGCGGAATGTCGGAAGCCCAGGAGCAAGATCAAGAGCAACCCCTCCCCAACCCTCCCCTGCTTCGCAAGGGAGGGGGTGACCTACTGCCTGTCCCACCCATATGCACGTTCCACCTTGGCAACGCGCAACTCGAAATGGTCGTACCAGTCGCTGCGTCCTCGCTCGCGCGCGGCGGCATGTTCGGCGTGCCGCCGCCAAGCCAGGATGGATTCCTCGCTTTCCCAGTAAGCCACGGTTATGCCGAAGCCGTCGGCGCCACGCGTGGACTCCACGCCAAGGAACCCCGGCTGCTCACGCGCCAGCTCGACCATGCGCTGCGCGGTGCTGCCGTAGCCTTCCTCGTCGTGCGCATTGCGCTGCGAGGAGAAGATCACCGCGTAGTACGGTGGCTTGGGAAGTTGTGCGAACCCATCATTCATATGCATATCTCTCAGCCGTCATTCCCACGAAGGCGGGAACCCAGCGACTTTCGCCCTTCTCGATTAACTTTAACTGCAAAAGCAAAGTCGTTGGATTCCCGCCTTCGCGGGAATGACGGTCTGAAGAATTGCGTCTGTACCTTATTCACTGAACCAGTCTCCTGGTCGTCGCCACGAACTCCTCCAGCTTGGCCAGCGCCGCACCGGTGGTGATGACCTCGCGCGACATCTCGATCCCCGCCTCGATGGAGTCAGCGACACCGGCGACATACAACGCAGCGCCCGCGTTCAACACTACGATCTCACGCGCCGGGCCGGGCCGGTTGTCCAGCACGCCCAGCAGCATCGCCTTCGATTCCGCCGCATCGGCCACGCGCAGATTGCGGCTGGCCGACATGGCGATGCCGAAATCCTCCGGATGAAGCTCGTACTCGGTGACCACGCCGTTGCGCAATTCGCCGACCAGAGTAGCCGCACCCAGCGAGAGTTCGTCCATGCCGTCGCGGCCCCACACCACCAGCGCGCGCTCGGCGCCCAGTTCGTGCAGCGCGCGCGCCTGGATGCCGACCAGATCGGGGTGGAACACGCCCATCAGTATGTTCGGCGCGCCGGCCGGATTGGTCAGAGGGCCCAGGATGTTGAAGATGGTGCGCACGCCCATCTCGCGGCGCACCGGGGCGACCACTTTCATCGCCGGGTGGTGCACCGGCGCGAACATGAAGCCGATGCCGGTGCTGGCGATGGACTGGGCGACCTGCTCGGGTTCCAGTTCGATGGATGCGCCCAGCGCTTCCAGCACATCGGCGCTGCCGGATTTGGACGACACGCTGCGGTTGCCGTGCTTGGCCACCTTGGCGCCCGCCGCCGCGGCGACGAACATCGAGGCGGTGGAGATATTGAAAGTGTGGGAACCGTCGCCGCCGGTGCCGACGATGTCGACCAAGTGCGATTTGTCCGGCACGTCCACCGTGCGGGAGAACTCGCGCATCACCGTGGCCGCGCCGGCGATCTCGCCGATGGTCTCCTTCTTCACCCGCAGCCCGGTGAGGATGGCCGCAGTCATGACCGGCGAGACTTCTCCGCGCATGATCAGGCGGAACAGGTCCACCATCTCGTCGTGGAAGATCTCGCGATGCTCGATGGTGCGTTGCAGGGCTTCTTGGGGAGTCAAAGGCATGTCATGTTCTCTGTAGGAGCGGGCCCTGCCCGCGACGCTTTTCGTGCATCGCGCCTGGGGCGTCGCGGGCAGGGCCCGCTCCTACATGGGGGCGAGGTTATGCGGGATTATCCCTCAAGGAAATTCTTCAGTAGTGCATGTCCATGTTCGGTCAGGATGGACTCGGGGTGGAACTGCACGCCCTGCACCGGGAACTGCCTGTGCCGCAGGCCCATGATTTCCTCGAACGAGCCGTCTTCCAGTTCGGTCCAGGCGATGATCTCCAGGCTGTCGGGCAACGTGCCGCGATCCACCACCAGCGAATGGTAGCGCGTGGCTTCATAGGCGTCGGGCAGGTGGGCGAACACGCCCTTGCCCTGGTGGCGGATGCGCGAGGTCTTGCCGTGCATGATGGTCTTGGCGCGGATCACGTCGCCGCCGTAGGCCTGGCCGATGCTCTGGTGGCCCAGGCACACGCCCAGGATAGGCGTGCGCTGGCCCATGCGTTCGATCAGCTCCAGCGATACGCCCGCTTCGTTGGGCGTGCACGGACCGGGCGAAATGACGATGCGCTCGGGGGCGAGCTTTTCGATCTCGTCCACCGTCAGCGCGTCGTTGCGCACCACCTTGACCTCGGCACCCAGCGATTGCAGGTACTGCACGAGGTTGTAGGTGAAGCTGTCGTAGTTGTCGAGCATCAGAAGCATGAATTAGTCCGCCAGCAGGAATACTGCGTAGATCTTGTCATCGAAAGATACATAGCCCGTTTGCAAGGACTCGGGGGCGGCGGCGGCGCGATCCATACGACTACCGGTCACCTGGATGCGGTCGAGGGATCCAAAGCCGTCGGACACTCTCCACTGGTACAGCGCAGGCCAGTTTCCTTCCTGGATACCGTATTGGAATTGCGGCGCCACATCGGAGACGCTGTATACGCCCGCGATTCTCGCCCCATAAGCCTTGGCGATCACCTCGGCCTTTTCACGCGAAGATTCGATGCTTTTCTGACGAAGCGCGGCGCGCAGTTTCTGCTCATCGGACAGCTCGGTCGTAACCGCCGAGATCGTCAGCTCCTTGGACGTCTTGATACTGGCAAGAAATGTCTGCAGATCGGACTGTCTGGCGAATCTCGCGGTAAGCGATCTGGCAACGCCCGTTCCGATGAAAACCTGATCTTGCTTGCTTTGGTCGTAACGATGGCGCGGCCCGATCTGCAGCGAAGTCGCCACGACCCCGCCTTCTGTCACGTTTGCCGCCTTCAACTGGCTGAGCACTTCCTTCACATCGGCTTCGACGCGCTGCCGCGCAACCTCCGGCGCCAGGTCGACCGCCTCGAAATTCAGCGAGATCTTGAAGCGGTCGGGGATGGCGCGCGCCTGCGCGTCGCCGTAAACCAGGATATGGCGGGTCGGCGGCAGAGCGTTCACTTGCGCGAATGCGTCGGTTGCCAATAACGAAAGCAACAGCAGTCCTGCGGTCTTGAAAGTCATGGGGCGATCTCCTGGAGATGAGCGGGTCGATAGCGGGCGGTCCGCTTTCGGAGCGCCTCCCTGCATCGAACGGCTCGACCTGGCCGACGGGGTTTGCAATACCGGATCTTCCATCACAACCCCTTCGCCGCTTCCGCCACCGCGCGGAACAACGCCCTGCCCTTGTTCATCGTCTCGTCCCACTCCTTCTCCGGATCCGAGTCATAGACGATCCCCGCCCCCGCCTGTACATGCAGCCGCCCATCCTTGATCACCGCGGTACGGATGGCGATGGCCGTATCCGCATCGCCGTGCCAGCCGATGTAGCCGATGCTGCCGGCGTAGACGTTGCGCTTGATCGGCTCCAGCTCACGGATCACTTCCAGCGCGCGGATCTTGGGCGCGCCGCTGACCGTGCCGGCCGGGAACGTAGCGCGCAACACGTCCGCATAGCTCAGGCCCGGCAGCAGCTTGCCGGTGACCTCGCTGACGATGTGCATGACGTGGCTGTAGCGTTCGATCACGAATTGCTCGCCCACCTGCACCGTGCCCGCTTCCGATACCCGGCCCGCATCGTTGCGGCCCAGATCGATCAGCATCAGGTGTTCGGCGCGCTCCTTGGGGTCGGCCAGCAGTTCGGCTTCCAGCGCCAGGTCTTCCGCATGCGTGTGCCCGCGCGGGCGCGTGCCGGCGATGGGACGCACGGTGACTTCGCTCTCGCCTTTATCGTTATGTTCAAGACGAACGAGGATTTCAGGCGACGAACCCACCACCTGCACATCGCCCACGTCCAGGAAATACATGTACGGCGAGGGATTGAGCGCACGCAGCGCCCGGTACACATCCACCGGGCGCGCATGGAACGGCACGCTGAGGCGCTGCGACAGCACCACCTGGAAGATGTCGCCGGCGCGGATGTATTCCTTGGACTTCTCGACGGCCGCGATGAAACCGTCACGGGTGAAGCCGGAAACGAAATGGCTTTCGTCCAGCACGTTGCGAGTGATCGGCGCTGGGTACGAACCGGGCTGGCGCAGCTTGGTGGTCAGTGCGTCCAGACGCGATTGCGCGTTTTCCCAGGCGTCGGCTTCGCGCGGATCGGCGTGGACGATGAGGTACAGGCGGCCCTTGAGGTTGTCGAAGACGGCCAGTTCTTCGGACAGCATCAGCAGGATGTCGGGCGTGTTCAGCTCGTCCGGCTTGTCGCCACCGGCCAGGCGCGGCTCGATATAGCCGATGCACTCGAAACCGAACCAGCCGACCAGTCCGCCGGTGAAACCAGGCAGGCCTTCCAGCTTGGGCACCGAATGTTCGGAGCGTAGCGCTTCGACTTCGGCGAAGGGATCGTCCACCTGGCGCGATTCGACCAGTTGGCCATGGTCGCGGATTTCCATGGCGTGGCCGCGGAAAGTGACCACGCGCCTGGCGGGCAGACCGATGATGGAATAACGGCCGAAGCGCTCGCCGCCTTCCACCGATTCCAGCAGGTAGGTGTGCGGGGCGTCGGCGAGCTTCAGGTAGACCGAAAGCGGCGTGTCCAGGTCGGACAGCACTTCGCGCACCACGGGGACACGGGTGTAGGAGCCGGGGGTATGGCTTTGCTCAGCGTGCTGCTGGAATTGCTGGGGCGTGATCAAAACAGGTTTCCTTCCGAATCGCGGGAGTCAGGCGGACGACGGCAACAGGCCACCATCGCCAGCTGGGGCGAGCGGAAGAAAGGGCGCGGGAGAGGGTCTGTGTGGTCACGAGGGGTACTTTAACCCGAGGCGGCGGCTTTTTCCCTTCCCTGCTGTCATCACCCCGTCATTTGCGACGTTTAGCGTGATAGGCCATAGCAGGGACGACTGGCGGAGGCAGGATAAGCCTCCAATTTTCCGGGGACGGGGGGCGAAGGCTTTCCGTCCCCTTTCTATGGGACCTTACCGGCCCGAGGCCGCGACCGCCGCACGCATGCTGGCGATCACCTGCCGGTAGTCCGGCGCATTGAAGATGGCCGAACCGGCCACGAAGGTATCGGCGCCGGCGGCCGCGATTTCGCCGATGTTGTCGGCCTTCACTCCGCCATCGATTTCCAGGCGGATGGCCTTGCCGGTCGCATCGATTTTTTTCCGCACCGCCCGCAGTTTGTCCAGCGCCGAAGGAATGAAGGCCTGCCCGCCGAATCCCGGATTGACCGACATCAGCAGCACCATGTCCAGGTCTTCCAGCACCCAGTCCAGCGCATCGACCGGCGTGGCCGGGTTCAGCACCAGCCCGGCCTTGCACCCATGCGACTTGATCAGCTGGATGGTGCGGTGCACGTGGTTGCTGGCCTCCGGGTGGAAGCTGATCAGCGTGGCGCCGGCCTCGGCGAAGTCGGGAACGATGCGGTCCACCGGCTTCACCATCAGGTGCACGTCGATCGGGGCGGTCACCCCGTGCTTGCGCCGCGCGCTGCAGACCAGCGGGCCGATGGTCAGGTTGGGCACGTAATGGTTGTCCATCACGTCGAAGTGCACCCAGTCGGCGCCGGCCTTCAGCACGTTGTCCACTTCCTCGCCCAGGCGGGCGAAATCGGCGGAGAGGATGGACGGGGCGATGATGCAGTCGGACATGGAGGGCTTCCGTTGGCGATCCGGTGTGGAGGTCAGCGCTTGCGCAGCTTCTTGATGCGGTCGTAGGCGGCGTTGATTTCGCCGGCCTTCTTTTCGGCCTGGCGGCGCAGATCGGCGGCCGCGCCGGTCATCTTGTCCGGGTGGTACTGGGAAATCAGCCGGCGGTAGGCCTGGTCGATTTCCGCATCGCTGGCTTCGCTGGTCAGGTTGAAGATGCGATAGGGGTTGTCCCGGCTCAGTTTGAACCAGTCCTGGTCGAAGGCATGGCCGATGATCAGGCCTATCAGCGCACCAAAAACGGGATTGGGGCGGAACAGCAAAGCGCCGGCGATCAGGCCCAGCAGTTTTCCGTACCAGCGGTTCATCGGCGGCCCTGTTCCCGTATTACCTGCATTTTACGGCACGGCGGCGCCCGCGCGCCGTAAACTAGGCGGCCTGCTCCCTTTCATCCGGCGGACCCAGGCTCCATGCCCACTACCCTGCTTCAATCCGATCTGCCCGGCCTGACGCTGCGCCATCGCGGCAAAGTACGGGATGTTTTCGACCTGCCGCGCGAGCGCCTGCCCGCCGATGCGCCTTCGGGAGACTACTTGTTGATGGTCGCCACCGACCGCCTGAGCGCGTTCGACGTGGTGCTGCCGGACCCGATTCCCGGCAAGGGCGAGATGCTCTGCCAGATCTCCAATTTCTGGTTCGAGAAGACCGCCCACCTGCTGCCCAATCATCTGACCGGCATCGATGTGGCTTCGGTATTGCCCGCAGGCGTGGATCCGGCGCTGTACGCCAAGCGCAGCGTGGTCACCAAGCGCCTGAAGCCGGTACCGGTGGAAGCCATCGCGCGCGGCTACCTGATCGGCAGCGGCTGGAAGGATTACCAGCGTACCGGCGCGGTCAGCGGCATCGCTCTTCCCGACGGCCTGCGCCAGGCGGAGAAACTACCGGAGCCCATCTTCACCCCTTCGACCAAAGCGGCGGTGGGCGACCATGACGAGAACATCGACTTCGACACCATGGTCAAGGCCGTGGGACCGGAGCTGGCCGAACGCGTGCGCGATGCGACCCTGCGCATCTATTCCTTCGCCGCCGATTACGCCGCCCAGCGCGGCATCCTGCTGGCCGACACCAAGTTCGAGTTCGGCACCGATGCCGACGGCCGCCTGTACGTGATGGACGAGATGCTGACGCCGGATTCCTCGCGCTACTGGCCGGCCGACGAGTACGGAGTGGGCACCAGCCCGCCCAGCTACGACAAGCAGTTCGTGCGCGACTATCTGGAGACGCTGGACTGGGGCAAGACCGCGCCGGGGCCAAGGTTGCCGGCGGAAGTGATCGAGCGCACGCGCGCCAAATACGCAGAGGCGCTGCAGAAGCTGGCGGGAATAGTGGTCGAGTAAAAATAACCTTGGGGTAAGTAGGGCGGGCACTGCCCGCCAGCGTTTGACTCGCCAAAGGCTCGGCGGGCAGTGCCCGCCCTACTTGGTTACGTTTACTCCGCAGGCGGCTGGGAATCGAATCCGAAGAGATTGAAAGATGAAAATAGGCTATCTCTATCTCGGCATCGCTATCCTGGCCGAAGTCATCGCCACCAGCGCCTTGAAGTATTCCGAAGGTTTCACTAAACCGCTGTCCAGCCTGGTCGTGGCGCTGGGCTACGGGGTGGCGTTCTACTTCCTGTCTCTGGTGCTCAAAACGGTACCGATGGGCGTGGCCTACGCCATCTGGTCGGGCGTGGGCATCGTGCTGATCGCCGGTATCGGCTGGTTGTGGATGAAGCAGCCGCTGGATGCCCCGGCCCTGCTGGGTATCGGCCTGATCGTGGCCGGTGTGGCGGTAATCCAGCTGTTTTCCAAATCTACGGCCCACTAGCGCCCGGCATCCCGGAAACGCCAGCCCCAATCGGCTATGCTCCATACCCTAGCGCACTGATCCTCGGGAGGGATGTATGAATGCGTCGGTACAACGCCCCATCGACCGCTGGTTCCACAGCTACTCCGGCGATCACCAGAACGAAACCAACCAACTGATCCACGTGTTCGCCGTACCTGCGATTCTCTGGTCGGTAGTGGCTTTCATGTGGTGCATTCCCGTGTTCGGCACGCTGTTCAAGAGCGGGGTGTGGGCGGCGCTGGCCATGTTCGCCACCTGGATGTTCTACAACCGCCTCTCGCGACCCATCGGCTACGGCATGCTGGTGGTGTTTTTCACCATGGGGTGCCTGTGCCGGCTGCTGGAACAAAGCGTCGGTTTGCAGAATCTGTTGTACATCGCCATCGCCGTATTCGTGTTGGCGTGGATCGCGCAATTCATCGGCCACAAGATCGAAGGCAAGAAGCCCAGCTTCTTCACCGACCTGATCTACTTGTTGATCGGACCGATCTGGGTGCTGTCCAAGTTCTATCGCAAGATGGGCTGGAAGTATTGAAGGACGCCTTGTAGAGCCGAGCTTGCTCGGCTGCTCCCGATACTGGCAAAAAAACAGCCGAGCAAGCTCGGCTCTACAAAAAGAACATTCCGCTGGTGGGTTGGAATGCTCTTGGCGCGTAACCGAAATCCCGCTGCGCGGGCTCTATATCGAACACCAGATCTTGCTGCATCCGCGCCACCGCCGCGCCGCCCAGGCTCTGCATTTTCCCCAGCGCGTGCGCGCCCGCCAGCGCGGCCTTGAACAACGGCATCGGCACCCGGATCAATCTTGCCGGCGGTTGCAGCGAGGCCAGGGTGCGCTTCACCATTTCCGCATAAGCCAGCGTTTCTCCTCCGGGCAGAGCGTAACTGCGGCCGTGGGCATTGGCGGACTCCACCGCCGCCAAGGCCGCGTCGGCAAGATCCTGCACATGCACCGGCTGCCGCAGCCCATCGGCGTTGCCCGGCAACACGAAGAAACCGGTGCGGCGCGCCAGCGATGCGATCCGTGTCAGGGTCTTGTCCCGGCCGGCGCCATAGACCAGGGTCGGGCGCAGCACCGTCGCTGCCGCCTGGCGCTGCCGGGCGGCCTCGAAGATGCGGGCCTCCGCATCGCCCAGCCTGGCGGCGACATCGCGCTCGGGCAGGTCTTCCGATTCCTGCTTGGTTTCAAGACTGGTCGAGCCGAACGCGATCACGCGCGCAGTGATCAGCGCGGTATTCGAATACCAGTGCGAGAAGTGATCCAGAGGTCCCAGGCTGAAAATCGCGTCGACCCGTTGCGGCAGCCCTTCCACCCGCTGCAGATCGCCGCGCAGCCATTTCAATTCCCCATGATCGGTCTGCGGCGCGCGCGATACGGCCGTGACGCGCCAGCCATCGGCCAGCAACCGTTCGATCACCGGCACGCCGATTTGGCCGCTGCCGCCGAACACCAGCGCGCTGCGCATTCAATCGTTGCCGGGCTTAAGCGTGAAACGCAGCCAGACCCAGCCGGCCAGCGCCGAGATCACCGATGCGCACAACACACCCAGCACCGAAGCTTCCCCGAAATGGCCGCCGATACTGGCGAAGGCCAGATTGGAAATGAACAGGCTCATGGTGAAACCCACGCCGCAGAGCATGCCCAGCCCAACCATGGCCTTGAAGTCCATGCCCTCGGGAAAGCGCGCGATACCGGCGGCGCGCGCGAACAGTGCGATGGCGACGATCCCGACCGGCTTGCCCAGCACCAGGCCCAGTACGATTCCCAGCGGCACCGACGCCAGCAGATCGCTCATTTGAAGATCGCCCAATGCGAGGCCGGCATTGGTGAAAGCGAACAGCGGCAGCACCAGGTACGCCACCCACGGGTGCAGCGTGTGTTCCAGCGACTCCAGCGGCGAAGGCGCATCATCGGTCCTGCCGCGCAGCGGAATCAACAGGCCGGTGACCACACCGGCCAGCGTGGCGTGCACGCCCGACTTCAGCACGAAGTACCAGACCACTGCGCCGAGGAACAGATACGGCCACAACCGCGTCACTCCGCGCTGGTTGAGCAGCAGCATCAAACCGACTCCCGCCCCGGCCCACGCCAGCTGGTGCGCGGCCAGATCGTGGGTATAGAAGATGGCGATGATCAGGATGGCGACCAGGTCGTCGACCACCGCTATGGTCGACAGCAGCAGCTTCATTCCCAACGGCACGCGCGAGCCCAGCAAAGCCAGGATCCCCAGCGCGAAAGCGATGTCGGTGGCAGTGGGAATGGCCCAGCCGCGCAGCGCGACGGGATCGCCCTGGTTCATGGCCCAGTACAGGATCGCCGGCACCGCCACGCCGCCGATCGCGCACAGCACCGGCAGCAGCATCTGTTCGCGGCTGGAGAGCTGGCCGCTTAGGGTCTCGCGCTTGATTTCCAGCGCCACCAGCAGGAAGAACACCGCCATCAACCCGTCGTTGATCCAGTGTTCGGCGCCTTTCACCAGGCTGAAACCGCCGACGTTGAAACCGATCGGCAAGTGCCGGAACGCTTCGTACGCGCCCTGCCACGGCGAGTTGGCCACGACCATCGCCAATGCGGCGGCGGCCATCAGCACGATGCCGGCGGCGGCTTGCAGGCGGAAGAAGTCGCGCAGCAACTCGATGCCGCGGGTAACGGGATTGATTCGGCTCATGCGTCCAGTATATCGACCGGGCCGCGGGTCGCTCTCAGCTCGCGATCAGGAACAGTTCCAGCGCGACCCAACCCAGGAACGCCACGAACAGAATCGTGCCCTCGGTCTTGCTGATGCGCAGATCGCCGCGCAGCATGGGATACAGCACCAGCACGAAAGCGATGGCCGCGGGCAATTCCAGTTTCACGAAGGACTCGGGCAGCGGCAGCGGACGCAAAGCGGCCATGCCGCCCACCACCACCAGCAGATTGAACAGGCTGGAACCGATCACATGACCCACCACCATGTCGCCCTGCCCACGCCGCGCGGCGGCGATGGCGGCGGCGACTTCCGGCAGCGCGGTGCCGATGGCCACCGGCAACAGGCCAACCAGCAAGGGCGACCAACCCCAGGCGGCGCCGATCATCGGCGCGCCCTGCACCACGAACTTGGCGCCGAAATAAAGCAACGCCACCGCAATCGCGAAGCGCAGCAGGTTCATCCACAGCACGCTGCGGGTGGCGGCGTAGGCCGCGATGCTCTCGCGCACTTCCGCCTGCTCGCGCCCGCTGCGCGCCAGCGTGAACGCAAGCGCGGCGACAAAACCCAGCAACAGCACGATGCCTTCGATGCGGGTGATGACGCCATCCAAGCCGAACACGATCAAGGCCAGGTTGGCCACCGTCAGCAACACCAGCAGCGGCGACAGCAGGCGCATGCGCACCAGCAATGGCGCGAAGATGGCGGCCAGGCCCAGGGTCAGGCCGACGTTGACGATATTGCTGCCCACCGCGTTGCCCAACGCCAGGTCCTGGGCGCCGACCACGTAGGCGCGCGCGTTTACGAACAGTTCCGGCAGCGAAGTGCCGAAGGCGACCAGCAACAGGCCGGCGACGAAGGGCGAAGCGCCGAACTTCTGCGCCAGGCCAGAAGCGCCCTTGACGATGGAATCGCCTCCCAGCGCCAGCAGCACCAGACCCAATGCGAAAAAACCCCAGGCTTCAGCCATCGCCGCTCTCCCCTACCGTTGTCCCGATTCCAGGGCCCAGTCTATGCGCAAGCGCGCCGCGTTGTCGTGGGAGCGGCACCTCGCCGCGAGCCCTTGCTTAAAGCTCGCGGCGAGACGCCGCTCCCACGGCCGGTGGACGGTCCTAGCTCAGGAGCAACCTTCCACGTAATCGACCTGCGGCGTCAGGCCCACGCGCCATGCGGTGACCTTGCCGGCCGCATCGGTTTCGAACACCAGCTTGCTGGGTGCCACGCCGCTGGCGGCGATGGAGAGATACTGGCCGCCTTCCACATATTTATGCGGACTGGATTGCAGCGCGTTGCCGTAGAGCTTCTGCAGTTCGTCGACGGTCATGCCGACCTTGCCGCCGCCAGGCGCAGCCTCCTTGTCGGTACCCACGTCGTAGCGCACGAACTTGCCGTCTTCGGCCATGAAGGCGAAATCGGATGCCTTCTTCACCCACTTCGGCGTCAGGTAGTAGCAGGTGCTGCCTTCGCTGGGCTTGCCGTTGAGTTCGCCACCCCACGCGGCCTTGGCTTCGTCGACGGTGCTGCCGAGCTTCATGTCCCCGTAGCCGGCAAAACTGGCCTGGGTGTCGGCCGCAACAGCGGCCGGGGCGGCGCCTTCGGCGGTTGCAGCGACGGGAGGCGGCGTTTCCGGTGCGGGGGCCGGGGAAACGGGCGCAACCGCTTCGGTATCGGCGGTAGTCGGGGCTGCTTCCGGGGCGGCGGGCTTGCACGCAACCAGCGACACGCCGGCGATAGCTAGGAACAACAAGGGGAAACAGCGCATGCGGCACTCCAAATCAGGTGGTGACGCGCACGCTAGCACTTGCGCGTTAACCTGTCGCAAACGGCCGTTCCCGGCCGTGTTTGCCGCGCGGCTTGCGAGCGCACTGGCAAAAGGGTGCTGACCGTCACTGTCACGTGTGTTTCATCGGCCGCCTTTACGCTGCGCGCCGCTTCACGTTTTCCGGCGCGCGCATGTATCCACGCAAGACCGATCTGGCCCGGCAAGCTCTGCAATCGCATGCGGCGCCGTTGGCCATGCGCGAACGCCAGGCGTTGATCTTGTGCGATGGTCGCCGCAGCCTCGCCGAACTGGGCGCGATGCTGGGAACCGGCGCGGTCGCGCAGATAGAGCGGCTTTGCGCGGCAGGCTACCTGATCATGACCGCGACCCCGGCAACCTCGACTGCGTCTGCGCCCGAGCCGGCACCTGCGCCGATGCCCGCGCCGATCCGCCCCGTCGCGTCGCCCGCTCCTGCTGCTTCTGTTGCACCGTTCGCAGTATCGCCTGCACCCGCGGCTTCTTCGCGCCGTTCGATCGTCGCCGCCAAACTGTATGTGATCGGCATGCTGGAACTGCAGCGCCACGAATCGGCGGTTTCCCATCGGATGCGCTTGCAAACCAGCCAGGACCCCGATGCCACGGTCGCGCACATCCTGGCCGCGGTGCATTGTCTTCAGATCACTACGTCCGCGTCTTTCACGCAACGAGTTCGCGAACGCCTGGCCGAAGTGTTGCCCGAGCCCTACTTGCCGGCGCTGGAACAACTAGACCTGACGCAGGCCCAATCCATCGCGACGTAAGATCCCTATGCGGCAGGGCCGGGAAAACGCTTCTTCAGCCCGGCCCAACACTGCTGATAATCACGCTGACGGTGCGCCGCGTCGATCGCCTGATGCGTCGGCCGTATCACCGCCCGCGTTTCGAACATGAAAGCCATGGTGTCGGCGACGACATCCGGTTTCGACAGATCCGCAATGCTGGCTTTCTCGAACGTGGCCGCGTCCGGCCCATGCCCGCTCATGCAGTTGTGCAGCGAAGCGCCTCCTGGCGCGAAGCCTTCGGCCTTGGCGTCATAAGCGCCGTGAACCAAGCCCATAAACTCGCTGGCGACGTTGCGATGGAACCACGGCGGACGGAAGGTGTCCTGCGCCACCAGCCAGCGTGGCGGGAAGATCACGAAATCCAGGTTCGCCGTCCCGGCCGTGTCGCTGGGCGAAGTGAGCACGGTGAAGATCGACGGATCCGGATGGTCGAAGCTGATGGAACCTATCGCGTTGAAGCGCCGCAGGTCGTAGCGGTAAGGCGCGTAGTTGCCGTGCCAGCCCACCACGTCCAGCGGCGAGTGGCCGATATCGGCGCGCCACAGATGGCCCTGGAACTTGGCGATCAGTTCGAACTCGCCTTCCAGATCTTCATAGGCGGCCACAGGCGTCTCGAAATCGCGCGGATTGGCCAAGCCATTGGCGCCGATTGGGCCCAGATCGGGAAGCCGCAGCATCGCGCCGAAGTTCTCGCAGACGTAGCCGAGCGAGGCGCCCTCCGGAAGCTCCACGCTGAAACGCACGCCGCGCGGTATCACTGCGATCTGCTGCGGCTCCACTTCGACCAGGCCCAGTTCGGTGGCGATCCGCAACGCGCCCTGCTGCGGCACGATCAATAGTTCGCCGTCCGCATCGTAGAAATAGCGGCCTTGCATGGAGCGATTGGTGGCATATAAATGGATGCCGACCCCGTGCTGCGCGGCCGCCGAACCGTTGCCGGCCATGGTGAACAGGCCTTCCACGAAATCGGTGGGCACCTCAGGCAGCGGCAGCGGCGACCAGCGCAGTTGGTCGGGCGATACCGGTCCGGATTCGAAGTCGTTATGGAAGCCGGCCTGCACGAACGGCGCGAAGGTACCGTGCATCGCCGCCGGGCGGATGCGGTACAGCCAGCTGCGGTGATTCTCCGCGCGCGGCGCGGTGAAGGCGGTGCCGGAGAGCTGTTCGGCATACAGGCCGTGCGCCACGCGCTGGGGCGAGTTGCGGCCGATCGGCAGCGTGCCTTCGATTGCTTCTGTGGCGAAATGGTTGGCGAAGCCGGATTGGTAGGCGTTGTCGCTAGTCATGCGGGAGCCTTGCTTAAAGCCCCTCTCCCATCGGGAGAGGGGTTGGGGTGAGGGTACGGTTCACACGCGGCGTTCCAGATCGCCTCAGCTACGGCTTCGGTCGCCAACAACACATCATTGTCCCAGAACCTGATCATGCGCCAGCCCTACGATACCAACGCACGGGTTCTGGGCGAATCGGATTGGGCATTGTGCTGGGAGTCATCGAGTTCGATCACCAAGTTCTTCTCGACGCAACAGAAGTCGACGACATAGGGTGGGATTGGATGCTGGCGACGGAACTTCAGGCCATCCAATTGCCCGGCTCGAAGAAGTCCCCACAACTTGCGCTCCGCATCGGTCATTTGTTTGCGCAGACGACGTGAATTTTCGAGCGTGGTGGTTGGCAGTGGTGGTTTGAGTTTCATGGCTCCACCGTACCCTCACCCCAACCCCTCTCCCAATGGGAGAGGGGCTCTATCTGGCGTCAGAGAAACCCGCGCTTCATCTGATCCCGTTCGATGCTCTCGAACAGCGCCTGGAAATTGCCTTCGCCGAAACCCTCGTTGCCCTTGCGCTGGATGATCTCGAAGAAGATCGGGCCGATCGCGTTCTGGGTGAAGATCTGCAGCAGCTTGCGCTGGTGGGTCTCAGGGTCGGCATCGATCAGGATCTTGTTCCTGGCCAGGCGCGGCACGTCTTCGCCGTGGTTGGGCACGCGCTGGTCGATCACCTCGAAGTAGGTGTCCGGCGTGTCCAGGAATTCCACGCCCTGCGCGCGCATCGCTTCCACGGTGGAGTAGATGTCGTCGGTGAAGCAGGCGATGTGCTGGATGCCCTCTCCGTGGTAAGCGTCCAGGTATTCGTTGATCTGCGACTTCGGGTCGCTGGATTCGTTGAGCGGAATGCGCACGACGCCGTCCGGCGCCGTCATCGCCTTGGACACCAGGCCGGTCTTGGCGCCCTTGATGTCGAAGTAGCGGATCTCGCGGAAGTTGAACAGGCGTTCGTAGTAGTCCGACCACTTCTGCATGTTGCCGAAGTACAGGTTGTGGGTCAGGTGATCGATGAAGGTCAGGCCGAAGCCTTTAGGATTCCGCTCGGCGCCCTGCACCGGCAGGTAGTCCTCGTACATCGACCCCTTGTCGCCGTAGCGGTCCACCAGGTACAGCATGCAGTCGCCGATGCCCTTGACCACAGGCGCATCGACCGCCTTGCTGTCGGGCTTGTGCTCGACCGCTTCGCCGCCATTGCCCAGCACCGTGCGCAGGACTTCGGTACCCGGCTTGCGGAAGCGGATGGCGAAACCGCAGGCGCTGGGGCCGTGGGCCCGGGCGAAATCGGCGGCGAAGGAATCGGGGTCTTCGTTGACCAGGAAATTGACCCCGCCCTGGCGGTAGACGGTGATGGGCCGGGTCTTGTGGCGCATCACCGCGGTGAATCCCAGCTTGCGGAAATAGTCGTGCAGCAGCTCGCCCTGGCCCTGGGGAGCGGCGAATTCGACGAATTCGAAGCCGTCGATACCCATCGGATTTTCGAACGTGGTGACCTGCATGCCAAGATTGGGCTGTGCGCTCATGGTTCGTGCCTCGCGGGGCTTGTTCCGGGGAGACGGACTTTATAGTTTCATATGAAACCAATTGCAAGCGGCGATGCATCATTTACCGAGGAAAGCTCCATGAACGACCCCAGCCCCAACACTTCTTCCCC
>NZ_PDWS01000024.1 GCF_010093305.1 Pseudoxanthomonas sacheonensis
CCGACTCGATGGGCATGCTGGCGCTGGTGGCGGCCAACGTCTACGTGGTGTTCTTCAACATGTCCTGGGGTCCGGTGATGTGGGTGATGCTGGGCGAGATGTTCCCCAACCAGATCCGCGGTTCCGGACTGGCGGTGGCGGGGGCGGCGCAGTGGACGTCGAACTTCCTCATCACCGTCACTTTCCCGATCCTGCTGACCGGCATCGGTCTGGCCGGGGCGTACGGTATCTACACGGTGGCCGCGGTGATCTCGGTATTCTTCGTGATCAAGTACGTGTACGAAACCAAGGGCAGGGAGCTGGAACAGATGGAAGGCTGACAGGGCTGGTGCGGGGGAACGGATCGCGCAACGGCTTGCGCGCATTATTTTTCCCTGGTTTGGAAGCGGGGCAGGGCTCGCCGATACGGCGGGCCTGCATTTGATCTTATCTATGCATGACGGAGTCACGACATTGAACACATTCGCTGAGCCTTCCCGTTTCCGTCCCCTGTTGCGGACGGGTTTGCTGTTGGCCGTTCCAGTGGCATTGGCGCTGTCGGTCGTGGCTTGTCGCGACGAAAAAGCGCCCGCGGCCGCCGCCACGGCAGAATCCGCTTCGCCATGGCCCGCGGTCGCCTGGCCGCTGCCCGAAGACCCCGCCATCGAGAAGCGCATCGATGAGCTGATGGCGAAGATGACGGTGGAGGAGAAAGTCGGCCAGATCGTGCAGGGCGATATCGCCAGCCTGACGCCGGACGACGTGCGCAAGTATCGATTGGGTTCGGTACTGGCCGGCGGCAATTCCGATCCGGGCGGCAAGTACAACGCCACGCCCGCGCAATGGCTGGCGCTGGCCGATGCGTTCTATGAAGCGTCTATGGACACATCGCACGGCGGCAAGGCCATCCCGATCCTGTTCGGCATCGATGCGGTGCATGGCCAGAGCAACATCGTCGGCGCGACCTTGTTCCCGCACAACATCGGCCTGGGCGCGACCCGCAATCCGGATCTGATGGAGCGGATCGGCAAGGTCACCGCGGTGGAAACGCGCACTACCGGCATGGAATGGGCGTTCGCGCCGACCGTGGCCGTGCCGCAGGACGATCGCTGGGGACGCAGCTACGAAGGCTATTCGGAATCGCCCGACGTCGTCGCCAGCTTCGCCGGCAGGATGGTCGAAGGGCTACAGGGCAAGGCCGGTGCGCCCGACTTCCTGGACGGCTCGCATGTGATGGTGTCGGTGAAGCATTTCCTGGGCGACGGCGGCACTACCGGCGGCAAGGACCAGGGCGATACCAGGATCGACGAAGCCGAATTGGCACGTATCCATGGCGCCGGTTATCCGCCGGCCATCGCGGCCGGCGCGCAGACCGTCATGGCCTCGTTCAACAGCGTCAACGGCGAGAAGATGCACGGCAACCGGCATCTGCTGACCGAAGTGTTGAAAGGGCGGATGAATTTCGGCGGCTTCGTGGTGGGCGACTGGAACGGCCACGGTCAGGTCAAAGGCTGCACCAACGACAACTGTCCGGCCACGATTGTCGCCGGCCTGGACATGGCGATGGCGCCGGACAGCTGGAAGGGCTTCTACGAAACCGCGGTGGCCGCGGTGAAAGCCGGCACGCTGCCGATGGAACGGCTGGACGACGCGGTGCGGCGCATCCTGCGGGTGAAGTTCCGCCTTGGCCTGTTCGAGGCCGGCAAGCCTTCGCAACGGCCGCTTGGCGGCAAGTTCGAATTGCTGGGTGCGCCCGAGCACCGTGCGGTAGCGCGCCAGGCCGTGCGCGAATCGCTGGTGTTGCTGAAGAACCAGGGCGGCGTGCTGCCGCTGGATCCGCACAAGACGCTGCTGGTGGCCGGCGATGGCGCCAACGATGTCGGCAAGCAATCCGGCGGCTGGACGTTGAACTGGCAGGGCACGGGCACCACGCGTGCGGACTATCCCAATGCCGATTCCATCTGGGAAGGCCTGCAGGCGCAGGTGAAGGCCGCGGGCGGCAACGCCGAACTGGCGGTGGATGGGAAATACAAGAAGAAACCCGATGCCGCCATCGTGGTCTTCGGCGAAAATCCCTATGCCGAATTCCAGGGCGACATTCCCGATCTGTCCTACAAGTCCGGCGACGACAGCGACCTGCAGCTGATCAAGCGGCTGAAGGCCGAAGGCATTCCGGTGGTCGCGGTGTTCCTGAGCGGCCGGCCCTTGTGGGTGAACCGCGAGATCAACGCCGCCGATGCGTTCGTGGCGGCCTGGCTGCCCGGATCGGAAGGCGCGGGCGTCGCCGATGTGCTGTTGCGCGATGCGCAGGGCAAAACGGCGCACGACTTCAAGGGCAAGCTGGGCTTCTCCTGGCCGCGCACCGCCACGCAGTTCGCCAACAACGTCGGGCAGAAGGATTACTCGCCGCAGTTCGCTTTCGGCTACGGCCTGACCTATAGCGATAAAGGCGATCTCGCGCCGTTGCCGGAAGTGTCGGGGCTGTCGGGCGAACAGAAAGTCGCCGGCGTCTACTTCGCCCGCGGATGCGCTGCGCCGGGAACGGGCCTGCGTCTGGAAAGCGCGCAGAACCATGCGACCAAGGTCACCACATTGCCCGCCGCGCTGCACGACGACAGCCTCCGTGTCGCCGCGGTGGACCACAAGGCGCAGGAAGACGCCATGCGTTTCTCCTGGGCCGGTACCGGCAAGGCCAGTGCGTTCCTGCTGGCCGATGCTCCCTTCGATGTGCTGCGCGAATCCAACGGCGACGTGATGCTGGTGTTGACCCTGCGCCCGGAGACGGTGCCGCAAGCGGAGGTGAATCTGGGCGTGGCCTGCGGCGAAGGTTGCGCTGCGACCTTGCCTCTGCGCGATGCGTTGGCGGCGTTGCCGAAAGAGCAATGGACCACGCTGGGAGTGCCGTTGAAGTGCTTCGGCGCGGCGGGCGCCGATCTTACGAAGTTGACCCAGCCGATGCGGCTGGAGACAGCCGGCGCTTTGCAGCTCTCGCTGTCGCGTGTGGCGCTGGGCGCGATCAACGAGGCCGACCACGTGTTCAAGTGTCCCAAGCCCTGACGATTCGCCACACGTTTCCTTCTCCGGCGTCGCTGCCGGTCCGTGCCAACCAGGTTTGCAGTCGAGGCTGAAATGACACTATCCCCGATCGATATCGGCATCGTCCTGGCCTACCTGGTCGGCATTTTCGTGCTGGCGCAGTTGGTGTCGCGCGAGAAGGGCGGGCACCGGAAGTCGGCGAAGGATTATTTCCTCGCCAGCAAATCGCTGCCATGGTGGGCGATCGGCGCTTCGCTGATCGCGGCCAACATCTCGGCCGAGCAGATCATCGGCATGTCCGGTTCCGGCTATGCCATCGGTTTGGCGATCGCCTCCTACGAATGGATGGCGGCGCTCACCCTGCTCATCGTGGGCAAGTTCTTCCTGCCCATCTTCCTGCGCAACGGCATCTACACCATGCCGCAGTTCCTGGAAGAGCGTTACGGCACCAGGATCCGCACGCTGATGGCGGTGTTCTGGCTGGGGCTGTACGTCTTCGTCAATCTCACCTCGATCCTGTGGCTGGGTTCGCTGGCCGTCGCGCAGGTCACCGGCATGAACCAGATGCTGGCGTTGGCGTTGCTGGGGATTTTCGCGCTGGCCTACCAGCTGTACGGCGGACTGAAAGCGGTGGCGCTGACCGATATCGTGCAAGTGTCGCTATTGGTGCTGGGCGGCTTGCTGGTGTCGGCGCTGACGCTCAGCAAGATCGGGGACGGCGCCGGCATCGTGGCCGGCTTCAGCAAGCTGTGGCAGGCGCACCCCGAGCATTTCCACATGATCCTGTCCAAGGACAGTCCCTTCTACAAGGACCTGCCGGGACTGAGCGTGCTGATCGGCGGCATGTGGATCATGAATGTCAGCTACTGGGGCTTCAACCAGTACATCATCCAGCGCGCACTGGCGGCCAAGGACATCAGGGAAGCGCAGAAAGGCGTGGTTTTCGCCGCCTTCCTCAAGCTGCTGATGCCGGTGATCGTGGTGCTGCCGGGCATCGCCGCGGTGGTGCTGGCCAAAGATCTTGCGCGTCCCGATCAGGCTTATCCGACCATGATGGCGATTCTGCCCAGCGGCATCCTGGGCCTGGTGTTCGCGGCGCTGGTGGCGGCCATCGTGGCGTCGCTGGCGTCCAAGATCAATTCGGTCGCCACCATCTTCACCCTGGATTTCTACGCCAAGCAGCGCAAGAACCACGACGAGACCAAACTGGTGCGCGTCGGCCGCATCGCGGCCACCGTATCCCTGCTGCTGGCCATCCTGACCGCGCGTCCGTTGCTGGGCAGCTTCGATCAGGGCTTCCAGTACATCCAGGAATACACCGGCTTCTTCACTCCGGGCATCGTGGTGATTTTCGTGCTGGGCCTGTTCTGGAAGCGCGCCAACGAAGCCGGCGCGCTGGCTGCGGCGATCGGCTCGTTCGCGCTATCGGTGGTGTTGAAGCTGGCATGGCCGTCGCTGCCGTTCATGGATCGCGTCGGCCTGGTGTTCCTGCTGGCCCTGGCGCTGGCCATCGTGGTGTCGCTGGCGAGCAAAGCATCCGGCGTCAACGACCGGATCAAGACCGGCGACGTCAGCTACGCGACCAGCGCATCGTTCAACATCGCCAGCGTGGCAGTGGTCGCGATCCTGTGCGCGTTGTACGCCAGTTTCTGGTGAGGGAACGGCTGCCGTTCAATGCGCGCTCGTTTCGGAAAACAGGTTCAGGACCACAACGCCGCCGACGCCAAGGCGTTCGTTGCGACGGCCAAGACCCGCCAGTGGGATCGCGAGGCGAAGGTACGCCTGCTAGCTTAGGCCGGCAGGCAGGAAAACAATTTCATCGATGCCGCAGTCGGTCGGCGATGCGGACTGGATATATAACGCCCGCCTCTGGTCGAAGGCGGCCAGACTCGAACGGGGTGCTTCCAATCAGGCGGCTGGGATGACATGAAGGATCGGGTCAATCCGATTCTTGGCCCTCTACGGGCTGCTTGTCGAACACAAGAACGCCGCCGCCCGCGACAATCGTCAGGCTCTTTACGCCGCGCACCGCCCCTCGATTGAATGCGATCTGCAATGTTCCGGCCGGAATATAGGAATCGGGCGCCACGAATCGGTTGCTGCTCACTGGTTTGAGCGGTCTGCGCTTGCCCTTCGCCTGCAACTCCAGCCCATCGGGAGTATGGAGCACGGTGAGATCCTGGATATCGAAACTGGTGTCCAGAATCCCCATCAACTCAGGACTCTGATCCGCTCGCCGCTTGTATGCGCCGACGAATTCGTCGAGCAAATCCGCGGCGGCCACCGGACTGATTTTCACCGACCAGTCGCCAGGCCACTCCAGCGAGTCGGACACAGCGTTGCGTATCTCATCGCCCAGGACGTCGCCATTGACGCCATTGGCGACTATCACCAGACCATCGCCGCTATCGAGATTGCCCTCGATATAGGCTTTGTAACTGTCGTTCGCGCCGGCATGATGGAAGATGCGCGCGCTGCCTTCGCCGGCCAGGCGCGGTCCCAGGCCGAACGTGCCCGGAGAAACCGCGGTCATCATGTCTATCGCCAGCGCTTGCGGCAGAAAGCCGCCGGATTTGCGGTAGCTGGCGCAGAGCGCTTCGACCAGCCGGGCGAGATCGCGGGCTGAAGTCCAGAGCCCGGAGGGAGCGAGTTCGGGAAAGCTCTGCCATCCACGAGGAAGCGCCACGGGCTTGCCGGAACCGTCGTGGGCGTGCGCGATATCGGCCGTAGCAGCCGAAGGGGCTGCATCGAACCGGCTGCGGCCCATGCCCAGCGGAGCGAACAGATACCGACGCGCCAACGCGTCGAAGGCTTGCCCCATCGCATCTTCAATGACGGCCTGCGCCACCATGTAGCCACCACCCGAGTAACGGGACCGGCTTCCTGCCCGGTCGATCCGTTGCAACGGTTTGTTCAGTGCCGGCAGTACGCCGTTCAACGTTTGTACAAGTGACGGCAACGGTTCGGACGGTTCCACATCCTTGAACCCATGGACATTGAAGCCGGCGGTGTGCGATAGCAACATCCGCAGACTGACGTCGCTGGTATCGCCTTCCAGTCCTTGCGGAAGACGCCAGCGGCGCAGCCAGTGATCGACGCCTTGATCGAGATCGAGCTTGCCCAGCGCGACGAGTTTCAGGCAAAGGGCCGCGGTCGCGACCTTGCTCACCGAGCCGACGGAAAACAGGGTGTCTGGCCCGATGGGAAAATCATGTCCGGCCAGCCTTGAGCCGTAGCCCTTCAGGCTAACCGTCCGTCCATCGCGCAGGACCGCCACGGCCACGCCCGGTACGCCGTAGTGGGACATCCGCCGGGTGAGTTCCCAGCGTTCGTTCCCCGAGTGGACCGTGGGCCGCAGAAGCGACTCGAAGGAAACGCGCGGGGTCTGGACTTGCGCCCATCCGGCGGACGGCAAGGCAAGCAAGGGAAGCGAAAGGCTGCCAAGCAGCAGTTGGCGGCGATTGATTGCAGGCACGAGTTGCCCTCCATTGACTGGTTGGCAGCGCCCGCCGGAGGGATGTCGCAGAACGTTGGCCCGGTGCCCTAGCCAGCGTTGAAGCAAAAATCGTCGGACGAATCCTACAGGAACGCGATCCTCTTCATCAAACCTGCTTGAGCGCCGGCGATGAAAGTCGTAAACCAAGTGCTGAAATGTCCGCGGCTATTGCGCCGCATGGAAATGGCGCTTGAACGCCACATCACCGGTGGGGTCGGCATCGAGTTCGCGCGCATAGCGATGGCCTTCGTAGACCGCGTGGGCAATGAGCCCGGGCGCATGCGCATCGCCGATGCAGCGCACCGAGCGGATGCCGGCGTCGGCCCATTCGGCCTGGCGCGACAGCAGCGCCTGGTAGAGCGCATCGTCGGGCAGCCTGGCGGTGATGGCCACGACCGCGTCGCATTCCAGCGTGCGCGTCTTTCCGCTCCAGACCTGCTCGAGCGACAGCGTCGTACCCTCGAAGCCGGTGATGTTGTGCGACACCACCTGTTCGACCTCCAGCTCGGCCATGCGGACCTGGATGTGCCTGTAGTCCAGCGTGTGCACGCTCCATGAGGCGATGGTGTCGTCGGCGGTCAGATAGGCGACTTCGCAACCCTGCTTGCGCAGCGCTTCGGCCAGCACGCTGGCCAGGTAGAAATAGTCGTCGTCGAAGATGGCGACGCGGCCCTGCGGCATGCGTCCGTCCATCAGGTCGTCGGGAGTGAAGATGCGTTCGTTGCCTTCGAAGCCGGCGATGCCCAGTCCGTTGCTGCGCCCGTAGCCGTCGCGGCGCCAATGGCAGCCGGTGGCCAGCACCACGTGCTCGGCGCCGAAGTCGAGCACGTCCTGCGCGGTCAGCTGCGAATCCTGGTAGATGCTCACGTTCTCCATCTTGCCTATCTGGCCCACGCGCCAGTCGCGTACGCGCGCCCATTCCGACAACCCGGGCAGGCGCGCCTCGCGGCTCACGCGGCCGCCCAATTCCTTGCGGCCTTCGGCCACGCTCACTTCATAGCCGCGCTGGCCCAATGCACGTGCGGCTTCAAGACCTGCCGGGCCGGCGCCCACCACCAGCACGCGCGATTCGGATCGCCGCTTGGCGATGTTTTCCGGATGCCAGTCCTTGCGCCACTCTTCGCCCATGGTCGGGTTCTGCGTGCAGCGGATCGGCGAAATGGTCATGTCGCCGGACACGCAGATATTGCAGCCGATGCATTCGCGGATGTCGTCGATGCGTCCTTCCTCGATCTTCTTAGGCAGGAAGGGATCGGCGATGGACGGGCGCGCGGCGCCGATCATGTCCAGCACGCCGCGCTTGATCTGCGACACCATGGTGTCGGGCGAGGTGAAACGGCCCACGCCGACCACCGGTCTGGTGGTGGTCTTCTTGACGAAATCGATGAAGGGTTCCTGCGCGCCCTCGGCGGCGAAACGCGAGGGCAGGGAATCGTTGTACCAGGCGGCCACGTTGACGTCCCACAAATCGGGAATTTCGGCCAGCATGCCGACGATATCGCGCGCTTCGTTCAACTCCACGCCGCCCGGCCCAAGCAGTTCCTCGGTGGCGAAGCGGATGGCGACGGCGCAGGTGTCGCCCACCGCGTCCTTGGTGTCCTGCAGCACTTCGCGCAGCAGGCGCACGCGGTTCTCCAGCGATCCGCCGTACTCGTCGGTGCGCTGGTTGCGGCGGCGCTGCAGGAAATGCATGGCCAGCGACAGATCGTGTCCGGCGTAGACGTAGATGATGTCCATGCCCGCGCGCTTGCCGCGGATCGCGGCCTCGCGATGCCAGCGCCTGTATTCGCGTATGTCGTGCAAGTCCATGGCGCGGGCCTGCGCCGGGTAGCCGTACTTGGACGGCTGGTGCGAAGGCGCGATCAGCACTTCGCGCGAAAAAAGGTTGGAAGCGGTCGGCCCGTTGTGCGAAAGCTCCAGCGCCGCCAGCGCGCCATGCGCATGCACCTTGTCGCTCATCAGCGCCAGCGCGGGGATATCGCGGTCGTCCCACAGGCGCGCTTCGACGTACGGCGTCAAGTCGCTGCTGGGGTGGATCTCGCATTCCTCGGTCGAAATCACCGCCCAGCCGCCTTCGGCTTTCACTTCGCGCATCGCCGCATGCGCCAACGGCATGGCGTGGCCCATGCCGTTGCAATGCGGCACTTGGAAGAAACGGTTCTTGGCGGTCACCGGACCGATCTTTATCGGCGTGAACAACAGGTCGTAACGGGGATCGCGAGCCATGGATCAGGACCGGTTGAGGCGGACACGCAGGATGCGCATGAACAGGTAAAGCGGCAAGCCCGCGGCGGCCAGCACCAGCGCCATCATGAAGGCTTCGTGGCCCATGCCGATGAAGGCGAAGATGGAATAAGCCGTTCCCAGCGCCGAGATCAGCGCCAATCCGCGTATGGCTTTGTCGTCCAGGCGTTTGCCGCGATACCACAACACCGCCAATGCCAGCGAGCAGCAGAGATACAGCGGCAGGTTGGCGGCCGTGACCACCTGGCTCAGGACGGTGAAGCCGTTGACCAGCGACTTGCTGTAGTTCATCAGGATCATCGCGCTCGCGAGCAGCGCAGTGACGATCAGCGCGAAGCCCGGAGCGCCGCGCCGGTTGTTGCGCGACAGGAAGGCGGGCAGCACGCCGTTGTCGGCCATGGTGCGGGTCAGTTCGCCGACCAGCAGCGTCCATCCGTTCAACGCCCCCAACCCGCTGACGACGACGAACAGGGCCAGCCAGCGGCCCACGCCCTCGCCCACGAAACGATCCATCAGCAGCGCGAACGGCGCCGGCGCATTGGCCAGTTCCTGTTCCGGCAGCAACAGCATCGGTACGGTAGACACGATCAGGTAGATCGCCGCGGTGAGCAGGGTGCCGACGATGGTGGCGAGCGGGATCGTGCGGCCCGGGTTCTCGACGCGGGATGCGGGAACGGTAGCCGACTCGATGCCCAGCATCGCGAACAGGGCGATGGTGGAAGCGGCCATCGCATCGCCCAGCGAAATCGGTTTGCTCGGCGGATGCGCGACATAGGCCTGCGGCGCTTCCACCAGCATCCACACGGCCAGCACCGCGATGGCCAGCATGGGCAGCAGCTTCAGCGCCGTGGTCACGATCTGCACGCCGCCGCCGGTGCGTACGCCGCACAGGTTGATGACCACGAACGTCCACAACAGGCCAAGCGCGAACAGCGAGGGTTGCAGCTGGCCCAACTGGGGAAAGACCGCGGTGATGTAGGCGACCACGCCGGTCGCCAGCGCCGCATTGGTGATCCACAGGGAGACCCAATAGCACCACAGGGCGATGTAGGCGGGCAACTCGCCCAGCGTGCTGCGCACGTAGCCGTAGGGGCCGTCCGCATTGGGAAGTTCGCGCGCCAGCCGCGCGAAGACCCGGGCCAGCGCGATGCAGCCGACTACGGTGATGCCCCAGCCGATGGTCGCGTTGAATCCGTACGGCGCCAGCGATGCGGGCAGCAGGAAGATGCCCATGCCGATGCAGTTGCCCACTACCAGGGCGGTGCAGGTCCAGAAGCCGATTTGCTTGGATTCGTTCATGCTGCTCCGGAGTGCGTATAGGTAGTTATGTCAAGAAAGTATCGACGGACCCCTTCTCCCCTCGTGGGAGAAGAGCCTGCCCCGTACTTGATACGGGGTGGCGCGAAGCGCCGGAAGAGGGGGAGACGGAGCCTGGGAGGCTTGTTTGACGCGGACTTTTCGAGTGTGGCGACCATGGCGTAGTGGCCTCGGAAATTTTACCGTCGCATCGGTCGGCTGGCTTCGACAACCCCTCTCCCGCCGCGCCAAGCGCGTCGACCTCTCCCACAAGGGGAGAGGTGGAAATCGCCATTGCGTCCGCTGCTGCCATAAGGTCGTGTTCCCGGTTCTCAGTTAAGAGAAACGGATACGCCTGCTTTCATAACGCCACGCACTTTGCGCAAACACTCCACATCCCCCAGCGGATCGCATTCCACCGCAACCAGATCGGCGAACTTGCCCACCGCGATCGATCCCAACTCCTTCTCCTTTCCAAGCAGGGTGGCGGAACCGATCGTCGCCGACTGGATAGCCTGCAGCGGCGTCATCCCATACTTCACCATGTAGGCGAACTGGCGTGCATTGTCGCCATGCGGATAGACGCCGGCATCGGTGCCGTAGGAAATATTGACGCCGGCCTTGACCGCCTTGCGGAAGCCCTGGCGTTGGGCGTCGGTGGTTTCCAGGTTCTTGCGCATGATTTCTTCGGACCAGCCGGCTTCGCGCCCTACGGTGTCTATGTAGTCGCCGTTGTAGATGTCCGCATCCAGCCAGGTGCCGTACTGTTTCATCAGGGCGATGGATTCGTCGTCCATCAACGAGCCGTGCTCGATGGAACGCACGCCGGCGCGTACCGCGCGTTTGATGCCTTCGGCGCCATGGGCGTGGGCGGCGACGAAGGTGCCGTGCTTCTTCGCTTCCTCGACGGCCGCACGGATCTGGGATTCGGTGTATTCCGATTGGCCCGGTTCCGTACCCGCCGCCAGCACCGCGCCGGTGGCGATGACCTTGATGAAGTCGGCGCCATGGTCCAGCAGGTAGTCCACGTGCTTGCGGATTTCCTCTTCGTTGTCGGAAACCCCCAGACGGAACTCCGGCGGCACCACCGTGCCTGCGGGCAGGCCGGTGATCTCGCCGCCGCCCCCGCTGATGGTGATGTAGGCGCCGGCCACGAACATGCGTGGGCCAGGTACCAGGCCGGCGTTGATCGCATCGCGCAGGGTCACGTCGGCCAGGCCGCGGAACACGCCGACATCGCGCACCGTGGTGAAGCCGGCGCGCAGCGTGTCGCGCGCGTTCTTGGCGCCGATGAGGGCGTCGCGCCCGGGATTGCTTTTCAGCGGCGCGGCGGGATCGGCGGACTGGCCTTCGTCGGCCAGGTGGGTGTGCATGTCCATCAGGCCGGGCACGACGGTGTAGGTCGACCAGTCGAGGACGCGGACGCGGACGCTGCCGGAAGCACTGTTCCAGGGCGTTATGGAGACGATTTTTCCGTCTTCGATTGCTATCGCCTGGTCCGCCAGTACTTTTCCCGTTTCGACATCCAGCAGATGCCCGGCGCGGACGACGGTGCGTTCCGCGCAATCCGCATAGGAAGCGAATGCGCAAAGCGAGAATGCAGCGGCGAGCAGGGAAGCGCGAGCGGTCATGCGGTTGCTCCAGCGTCGCCGGCATAGGCCGCGCGCAACAGATTCTGGAAATGCCATACGCCGCTTTCGCGTTTGGGGCAAAGCCGGCCGGCCTCGTAGAAGCCCGAGGCCAGGCCTTTCTGCACAGCTTCGCAGATGGTCACGTCCTCGATCTGCACTTCGTCGCTGAAGGCCTGGTCGGCGGCGATACGCGACATGGCCTTGTCGTCCTGCGCGTAGTAATAGTCGAACTCCACCCGGCAGCGTCCCGGACCCAGCGGCAGGATGCGGTTGGTCTGCAAACGGCCCGGCATGATGTTGAGCATCACGTTGGGGTAGACGTGGTAGTAGAACGCTTCGCCCTCGCCATAGAATTCGCCGCCGTCGCGCAGCGGCGAGGATTGCAGCGAGTACCAGGGGAACAGTTCGGTGTCGTAGGCGCGGTAGTCCAGCACCTTGGACAGCCCCGGGTGCACGTGGGGCAGGTGGTAGCCTTCCAGGAAGTTGTCGATGTAGACCTTCCAGTTGCAATCGATGTCGTAGGAATCGCGGCGCAGGTAGCGCATCGCCGACAGGTCGATCGGGGCGATGCGTTCGACGATGCCGCCGTACACTTCATCGAAAGCCGGCACGTCATCGCTCAAGGCCACGAACACCAGTCCCTGCCATTCGTGTACGCGCAGCGGCGGCAGGCGGATGTCGGCCACGTTGAAATCGGCCGCCGCCTGCATTTCCGGCGCGCTGCGCAGCTGGCCTTCCAGCGTGTAGGTCCAGCCGTGGTATTTGCAATGCAAGGCGCGCGCGCCTTTGCCGTTGCAAAGCGCCAGCGGTCCGGCGCGGTGGCGGCAGACGTTGGGGAAGGCGCGCAGCACGCCGTCCTGTCCGCGGACCACGATCACCGGCACCTCGCCGATCTTCTCGACCACATGGTCGCCGGGTTCGGCCAGCTGGTTATGGTGCGCCACCAACTGCCAGCTGCGTGCGAACACCGAACGCTGTTCCATCGCCAGCATGTCGTCGCCGAAGTAATAGCGTGCCGGCAAGGCGCTCGCCAGCTCCAGTTCCTTTGCCGTGTCAACTGCCCGCATCGCATCCTCCTGTAGTTGTAAGCTTCAATGCCGTCCGGCCCCGTTGGTGGAGCGCTCCATGATCCGTTTCCTCACTGCAGCCGCATTGTGCGCGTTCTGCGCGCTGGCGTCCGCTGCCACACCGCGCGCGCGCGATCTTGGCGTCCCTTTCGAAGGAACCGCCGGGCCGCTCAATGCGATCACCGATGTTGCCGGCGTTACTGTTGGGCAAGTCACGTTGATCGAGAATCTGTCCGCCGGAAAGAAAGTGCGCACGGGCGTCACCGCGATCCTGCCGCGTGGACAGGCCACGCTGGAAACGCCGGTGTTCGGCGCATGGTTCGCACTCAACGGCAACGGCGAGATGACCGGCACCGCCTGGATCGACGAATCCGGGCAACTGGAAGGACCGGTGATGCTGACCAACACCCACAGCGTGGGCGTGGTCCGCGATGCGGTGATCGCCGAGCGGGTGCGGTCGGGCACGGTCGACTCTTCCGGTTACTGGTGGTCGCTGCCGGTAGTGGCCGAAACCTGGGACGGCGAACTCAACGACATCAACGGTTTCCACGTGCGGCCCGAGCATGTCGCCAAGGCGCTCGCCGATGCGAGAGGCGGACCGGTCGCCGAAGGCAACGTCGGCGGCGGCACCGGCATGATCTGCCATGAGTTCAAATGCGGCACCGGCACCGCCTCGCGCATCGTCAAGGCCGATGCGGGCGGCAACTACACGGTGGGCGTGCTGGTGCAGGCCAACTACGGAATGCGCGATTCGTTGCGCATCGCGGGCGTGCCGATCGGCCAGCATCTGCGCGACGACCGGATCTACAGCCAGGACCATCCAGACGCCGGCGATACCGGTTCCATCATCATCGTAGTCGCCACCGATGCGCCATTGCTGCCGCACCAGTTGAAGCGCATCGCCAAGCGCGCAGGCATGGGCCTGGCGCGGATGGGCAGCTATGCGGGAAACGGCTCCGGCGATATTTTCCTCGCCTTTTCCACCGCCAATGCAGGCGCTCTGAAGGGCGATGCGGTCTCGCAGGCCAGCTTCGTCGGCATCGAGCATCTGGACGGTTTGTTCGAAGCCACGGTGCAGGCCACCGAAGAAGCCATCGTCAACGCCATGGTCGCCGCGCGCGATATGCAGGGCAACGAAGGGCATTACGCCAAGGCCATTTCGCATCCGGAGCTGGTGAAGTTGTTGAAGAGGTTCGGGCGTTATTCGCCGAAGAAACGAGTCGCGGGATGAAAGTGAAGCCGTCATCCCGAACGCAGTGAGGGATCTGCTTCTGCTCTTGGCCGGTCGCGGGCAAGCAGATCCCTCGCTGCGTTCGGGATGACAAGGTTTGTTCTTGGCTGTTGGGCCGAACATTGCGCCGCTCAAGGTTTCAGGTACTTGTCGTACCACGCCAGATTGCGCTCCAACCGGTCGCGCAGATAGCTCGGCACCGTCAGCCCGTGGTTCTCTCCCGGATAGATAACCAGCTGCGTGGGCACGTTCAAGGAGCGCAGCGCTTGATACATCTGTTCGGCGCCCAGGCAGGGCACGTTGAAATCCTTCTCCGCGCACTGGAACAAGGTCGGCGTCTTGATCCGGTCGGCATGCAGGAACGGGTAGCTGGCGCGGTCGTACTGCTCGCGGTCGTTCCAGGGCGTGCCCAGTTCCAGCTCGTATTCGCGGATGTACTGGTCGTGGCCGAACATCGCGTACATGTTGGAAGCGCCGGCGCCGCTGACCGCGGCCTTGAAGCGGTTATCGCGCGCGATCACCGCATTGGTGAGGATGGAACCATAACTCCAGCCACCGATGCCCAGGCGATCGGAATCGGCGATGCCCATCCGCACCGCGTGGTCGACACCGGCCAGCACGTCCTGCACGTCCTTGTTGCCCCAGTCGGCATAGATTGCCTTGGCGAAGTCGAAACCCCGGCCGGAACTGCCGCGCGGATTCACCGCGACGATGGCATAGCCCTGCGCTGCATAGGTTTGCCAGTCGGGCATGAATTCGTGGCTGTATTCGTATACCGGACCGCCGTGCAGGCGCAGCAAGGTGGGATAGCGCTTGCCCTTTTCATAGCCGACCGGTTTCATCAGCAGGCCTTCCAGCTCCGTTCCTTCCTGGTTGCGGAAACGGATCTTCTCCACATCCGCCAACCGTTTCTCCGCCAGCCATTCGTTATGTTTTCCCAACGGGCGCAATCCATCGGCGTTCACTGCGGAAACCTCGTAGGGCTGACGGTCGTCGCCACCCAGCACCACGATGCGGCCGTCCGCGGAAACGTCGAGGTCGTAATCGAAGCGGTCGCCGTGGGTGAGGTCGGCGACCTTGCCGTCGGCCAGGTCGATGCGCGACAAGCGGGTGACCAGGCTTTGTTCGACCAGTGCGTAGATGCTCTTGCCGTCGGGCGACCAGCGCGGCTTGTAGAAACAGCGGTCGATGTCGGCCGGAATGGTTTCCTTGCCCGTCGCCAGGTCCACCACCGCCAGCTGCCAGGGCGCGTAATAGATCCACTTGTCCTCGCCGCTGCGCAGGTAGGCGATGCGCCCGCTGTCCGGGCTCCACGCCGGCCGCGTTTCCCAGTACGGATCCAGATCGGAACCGGGGAAGGTGGTCAGCTGCCGCTCCTTCGCGCCGGCCCTGGGTTCGATTGCGTAGAGGTCGAAGTTGAGGTGCCGGTCCGGGTCCGGTCCGCGTTTGGTGACGTAGGCGATCAGCTTGCCGTCGGGCGACCACGCCGGCAGCAGTTCGTCGTGGGCGCCGGAGGTCAGCTGTTCGACCTTGCCGCTGGCGATATCGAACAGGTAAAGATGCTTGCGCCGCGCGCCCAGGTAACCGGCGCCGTCTTCCTTGAACTGGTAGCGTTCGGTGACGATGGGCGGCGGGTTCTTCGGTTTGGGCGTGCCGGCGGGAAACTCCGGGTCCATCACGATCAGGGCCAGCTTTGCGCCATCGGGAGACCAGACGAAATCCTCCACGCCGTCGGCGAAGGCGGTGAGCCGGCGCAGCCGCGTTCCCTGTGCGGACATCAGCCAGGCCTGGGTGTTCTCTTCTTCTTGCTTGGCATCGGCGCCGCCTGTTTTCGCGGCCTTGGCGGTCTTGCGGTCGGACAGGAATGCCAGCCAACGGCCATCGGCCGACCACTGCGGCCGCCACTCGCTGCTGTCGGGCGTTGCGGTCAGCTGTTTGCGATTGCGGCCGTCGTAATCGACGCGCCACAGATCGGACTGGGCCATGTCTTCCTGCAGGTTCGCCGTGGTGACGGTGTAGACCAGCGACAGTCCATCGTTGCTGAGGTCGGGCTCGGTAAGGTCGGCCAGCCGGGCCAGATCGGACGGCATGAACTTTTCGCTTTCCTGCGCTTGCGCGGTGCCGGCCGCCAGCGCCAGCAGCAACATGGCCGTCGTTTTCATCTTTCGTTCCCCTGTGGCGACCGGCTTTCGGCGATGGCGCGATAGCGTTCGCGCGTCTGTTGCAGATACTGCAGCGTGGCGCTGCGTTCACCGGCGTCGTTGTAGTCGTCGCGCGCTGCGGCGGCCTCGATCACGCGGTCCAGCCAGCGGGCGAAATAAGCCGCATCCTGCGGGGCACTGGTGGCCCTGGCATCGCCCAGCCAGACCGGATTGGTGGTCGCGTACGGATACAGGTCCATCACCTGCGGATCGGCGCCGTCGTTCCAGGCGCGCAGCAGTACCCAGCCGTCTTCCAGTCCGACCGTGCCGTGCGAGTCGAGGCTGCGACGATCGCCGGACAGATCGAAGACCTTCACCACCTTGCCGTTGTTCACCAGCTCCAGGTGGTCCATCGCCACCGGCGAGCGCAGTGCGATGCGATAAGCATGCGATTGATTGGACGGCGTCGTTTCCCCAGGTTTCCTGCCGTCCACCAGCAAGCCCAGCAGCGGGCCGTTGCTGACGAAACCGTGGCCGCCTTTCAATGCTGCGGCCAGCGATGCGTTGTCGCGGCGCCCGCCGGTATCCAGGAACACGCGGTTCATGCCCACCGGGCCGCGCAGCGATGCGTAGTTGGCCATGGCGTCGGTGCCGGCGCCGGCGGCCAGGCGCAGGCCCAGGTTGAGCAGGCGGTACCAGACCGCGGCGGTGGCCTTGTGATCGGAGAAACCGACCACTTCCAGGTAGTCGATCTTGCCGCCGATGGCGTCGGCAGGCAGCGCGTTGCTCAATACCGGATCCTTGGCCGGATCGGGAAAGGTATCGAACGGATGCACGTAGCCGACCAGCCCATGTTGCGAATGCGCCAGGTCGGCGATCACGCCGTTGTGCGGATAAGCACTGTCCAGCGCGGTATGGCGATAGGCGGAGAAATCGGGGGTGAGGTAGTGGTCGTCCAGCTGCAGCAAACCAAGATGCCCCCAGAAACTGGTGTGGTACTCCTGCGCCTGCAGCAGGGTGGTGTGCGCGGTACTGGCCGCATCGGGCCGGGTGCTGAAGTAGCCGATGTCGGGGACGCGCTCTTCCTTGTTGACGATGGTGTTGAAGACCACATCCAGATCTTCGGCTTGCGCCTGGCGGACGAGGTTGGCAGGAGTGTTGCGGTAGTGGCCGCCATAGTTCATGTGCACGTGCAGATCGGCGCTGACCCAGTCGCCGAACGGGGCAGGCAGACGTTGCGGCTGCAATTTGGCGGTGATGCTGGAAACTCCGTCAGCGCCCACTTCGACTTGCTGCCGCCAGGGTGAGTACTGGAATCCATGGCGCACTTCGATGGAAGCCTGCCCGGCTGGCAGGTCCAGCAGGCACGGGGACGCGCAATGGAAGTAGTGGGTTTCCGAAGACTGCACGGCACGGTCGAAGCCATCGTCGGCCTGCATCCACGCATCGGCGGGCGCATGCGCGCGCGCATCGCTGCCGGTCGCCGACACGCGCGCCGAGATCGGCTTGCCGCGTTCGTCGACGATCTTCAGCAACACGCGGCCATGCGGGAGCTTGCGGACAAGACGGGTGGGCGCCAGTGTCGTGGTCGCGCCGCCGACCGTGTCCATGACCCGCAACGCGGTGTTGCCGTCGCGGTTGTCGATGAAGGCGATGCGCTTGCCGTCCGGCGACCAGCGTGCGCTGCGGCGGTCGTATTCGCCGAAGGTCAGCGGCAGCGGCGCCACGCCTGCCGGCGTGGTCAGCCACAGCTGCTGCCATTGGCGGCCGCGGTAACTGCCGTAGAGCAGCCGCTTGCCGTCGGGCGCAAGTTCGGGCCGCGCGCTCCAGCTGGTTTCTTCGCCGAGGATCTTCCGCGGCCGCTGCGGATTGGCCGCCTCTACCGCCCACAGGTCGCCGGTTCCCCAGGCGACTTCGGCATTGCCCACGTAGTAAAGCGTCTTGCCATCGGCCGACCAGGACGGATTGATGGCGTGGTCGAAGGCCGAGTAATAGTAGCGGTCGATCCTGCTGCGCCGTTCGCCGAGCAGCGGGCGCGCGTGGCGCAGCCGGTTGCCCTGCAGATCGGCGGTGAACAGATTGAAATGCCCGCTACCTTGGGTCGATACCCACGCCAGGCGTTTTCCATCGGGCGACAGCCTGGGCTCGACGTTGACCGCGCCGCCCGAAGTCAGCGGTTGCTCGTCGCCGCTGGCAAGATCCAGGCGCCACAGTTCGATGCTGTTGCCGTCGTAGCGCGAGAACACCACGCTGCCGCCATCGCGGCTTATGTCGGGCTGGTAGTCGTAGGCGCCGCGGGCATGGGTCAATTCGATCGCCCGGTCGCTGCCGATCGCCTGTTTCCACAACGACCCGCCCATGCTGTAGACCAGCGTCTTTCCATCTGGCATGAAACTGGCGGACGAAGGACCGGTGGTCAGCTGCGGAATATATAGCTCGCGCCAGTAGTAGCTATGCGGCAGGTCGACCTGCTTCAGCACCGGTTCGCGCGCGGCCTGCGCCGGACCGGCCAGCAACAGCGCCGCCAGCAGACACAGCGGGAACCGGTGCGCAGGCGGAGCGGCATTCATAAAGTGCCGCGCAAAGCCTGATGCAGACTGGTACGCAACATTTCCATCGCTTCGTCCACCTCGGCGATGCTGGTGGTCAGCGGCGGCATGAAGCGCACCGTGCTGACGCCGCAGGAAAGCAACAACAGGCCGTTGTGGAAAGCACGGGTGACCACGTCGTCGCACAGGCTGCGCGCCGGGGTCCGGTCCGCATCGCTTTCGATCAGTTCCATGCCGATCATCAGGCCCTGGCCGCGCACCTCGCCGATGCAGGGGTAGTCGCGTTTGAGTTCGTGCAAGCGTTGCATGAAATGCGCGCCGACCGTGGCCGCGTTATCGATAAGGCCGCCGCGCACCAGGTCCAGGGTCGCGTTGGCGGCGGCGCAGGCAATCGGATTGCCGCCGTAGGTGTTGCCGTGCGCGCCGCGCTTCCACTGCGACATCAGCGATTTGCGCGCCACCACCGCGCCGATCGGCAGGCCCGAGCCCAGACCCTTGGCCAGGGTCATGATGTCCGGGGAAACACCAGCGTGTTCGCAGGCGAACATCCTGCCGGTACGGCCCACGCCCGATTGCACTTCGTCGAAGATCAGCAGGATGCCGTGTTCGTCGCACAACGCGCGCAAACCGGCCAGGAATCCCGGAGGCGGCACCAGGTAACCGCCTTCGCCCTGCAGCGGTTCCACCAATACCGCGGCGACTTCGCTCGCAGGCACGCTGCGTTCGAACAGCATACGGATGTAGTCCAGCACGGCCTTGCCCTGGTCGTCGCCGGCGAACAGCGGGCGATACGCATTGGGATAGGGCACATGGGTCACGCCCGGCATGGTCGGTGCGAAGCCCAGCTGCTGGGTGTATTTGCTGGAGGTGAAGGACAGCGAACCCATGGTGCGGCCGTGGAATCCGCCCAGGAAGCCGATGAAGCGCGGCCGCTTGGTCACGTAGCGCGCCAGCTTCAACGCGCCTTCCACCGCTTCGGTGCCGGACTGGCAGAGGAAGCTCATCGCCGGTTCGGCCATCGGCGCGACCGCGGCCAGACGCTCGCCGAGCGCGGTCATGTTCTCGTGCCAGTAATCGCTGGAGATGTGCAGGAAATCGTCCGCCGCCGCCTTCACCGCGGCCACCACCTGGGGATGCGCATGGCCGGTCGCGCATACCGCGATGCCGGCGGCGAAATCAAGGAAGCGGTTGCCGTCCACATCCCACACTTCGGTGCCGCGGCCGTGCGACATGACGAAGGGATAGTCGCGAGGATAGGAGGGCGAGATCACTTCCGCATCGCGCGCGATCATGGCGCGGGCCTTGGGGCCGGGAAGTTCGGTCTTGAGGTGGGGGATGCTCATTGCGGGCCTTCGGGGGATTGGTTGCGGAACGTCAGAGGGGAATGGCGACCGGACGGGCGTGCGCCTGGCGGGTGCGCGCATGCAGGGCGCGCAGGATCTCCAGTTCTCTGGCCTCGGGCGGATCGACGATGCCCACGTGCGCGGCCAGCGCCAGCGGCCAGCCGACCGCGGCGCGCGCTTCTTCCACGCCGACGCCGGAGAACAAGGCGGCCAGTTGCAGTTCCTGGGTGTCCGGATGCGGCTTAAGCAGGCCGAAATCGGTGATCACCGAACGCGGTCCGCCGCCAGGAGCGCCGCTGCGCCCGCGTGCGCCTGAACCCTGCAGGTAACCGGCCGTGGTACGGAAATCCAGTTCGGCCACGAAGCTGCGCGGGGTCGCCTTCAGCATCACGAACGTCTCCCGCGCATGGGTGGCGATCTCCGGCGCGCCGCCGGCGCCGGGCAGGCGCGTGTGCGGCGTGTCGTAACTGCCGATCACCGTGCTGTTGAGATTGCCGTAGCGGTCGATCTGCGCCGCGCCCAGGAAACCCACGTCCACGCGGCCGGCCTGCAGGTAGTAGCTGAAGATTTCCGGCAGCGGGACCACGCAGGTGGCGGTGCGGGCCAGTTCGCCGTCGCCGATGGACAGCGGCAGCACATCGGGGCGCGTGCCGAGCGTGCCCGACTCGTACACCAGCACGATCTCCGGCGCGTGGGTAAGGCGGGCCAGGTTGCACGCCGCACTGGGCAGGCCGATGCCGACGAAACAGACGCAGCCGTCCCACAGCAAGCGCGAGGCCGCTATGGTCATCCATTCTTCGCGCGTGCAGATCGTCACGCCGCGTCTTCCAGCAGGCGGCCGAGGAAGTCGCGGTGATCGACGCTGCGCAACACATGTCTGTCCATCCAGATCAGGAAGCTTTCGCGGTCGCGGGCGATGGCGTCCCACTGCTGGTAGAAGGCGTTGTCCCGTTCGTAGTGTCCCTGAGCATAGGAGGGATACGCGCCGCCGGGGCAGTGCACCACCGCGCTCACCAGCCAATGGGGAAGCAGGACGGCATTCATGGCTGGGGCCAGGTTATCGACCAGTTCTTCCACCGTGACCACCAGCGATTTGGCGGCCAGTGCTGCTTCGCGCGCGGCGCCGACGATGCCGTGCAGGGCGATGTTGCCCTGCCGGTCCGCGCTTTGCGCGTGCAGAAGGGTGACGTCGGGATTGATCGCCGGCACCGCCGCCAGGGTTTCCCCGGTGTACGGGCACTGCACGCTGCGGATGGCGGGGTTGTGCGCCGGCAGATCGGTATTCGCGTAGCCGCGCAATACGCCGAAGGGCAGGCGCGCGGCGCCGGCGCAATAGGCGGCTGCCATGCCGGCGTGGCTGTGTTCGTCCAGTTGCAGCGGCGCGGGCCAACGCCGCTCCACCGCATCGCGCAGGCGGTGCAGCGAGCCGACGCCGGGATTGCCGCCCCAGGAAAAGGTCAGCTTGCGCGCGCAGCCCATGCCGATCATCTGGTCGTAGATCAGATCGGGCGTCATCCGCACCAGGTGCAGGTCGTGGCGGCGCTGGCGGATGATCTCGTGGCCGGCCGCGAAGGGGATGAGGTGGGTGAAGCCTTCCAATGCGACGCAGGCGCCGTCGTGCACGTGCTCGGCGATCGCATCGGCCAGGGTGAGGAAGCGCGCGCTCACTCCACCACCGTGCGCGATTGTTCGCGCAGATACTGCGCCAGGTAGTAGAACGAGGCGATGGCCTTGCCGGTGGAGCCGGAACCCTTCCAGCCGCCGAAAGGCTGGTAGCCCGGCCATGCGCCGGTGGTGGCGCCCTGCGGCCGGTTGGCGTAGGTGACGCCGGCTTCGATGTTTTCGAAGAAGTAATCGAGCTCTTCATCGTTGCCGTAGAAGCCCGCGGTCAGTCCCAGCGGCGAATCGTTGGCAAGCCGCATCGCTTCTTCGATATCGGAAACGCGGCACAGCATGACGATGGGCAGGAACATCTCTTCCCGGAACAACGGATGATCGGCGGGCGCTTCGGCCAGGGTCGGCGCGACGAAGTAGCCGTGCGCCAGATCGCCTTCGTCCAGGCGTCGCGCGCCATCCAGCACGCGGCCGCCGTATTGGCCCAGCAGGCTCGAACAGCGTTCGTAGTTGCCCGCCGCATTGGCGGTGGTGACCGGCCCCAGCCAATTGTCCTGCAGGCGCGGATCGCCGATGCGCAATGCCTGGATCTTCTTCTGCAACTTTTCGATCAGCGCATCGGCGACCGCGGCGTCCACGTACAGGCGCGACAACGCCGAGCACTTCTGCCCGCCCATGCCGAACGCCGAACGCACGATGCCGGTGGCCGCGCGTTCCAGATCCGCATTGGCGGTGACCACGCAGGCGTTCTTGCCGCCCATTTCGGCTATGCAGGGCCGCGGATAAGCGCCGCCCGCCATTGCCCGGTAGATGCGCATGCCCACGTCGAAGGAACCGGTGAAAGTGACGCCGGCGGTACGCGGGTGATCGACCAGCGCCTGCCCGACCTGGCTGCCGTCGCCGTTGAGGTAATTGAACACGCCTGCCGGAAGCCCGGCATCGCGCAGGCAGTCGGCCAGCAGCCGGCCGGACCAGGGCGTATCGCTGGCGCTCTTGAACACGACCGTGTTGCCGGTGACCAGTGCCGCGGCGACCGGGCCGCCGGCCAGCGCGAAGGGAAAATTGAACGGCGCGATCACCACCCAGGCGCCGTAGGGACGCATCACGCTGCGGTTGCGGGAGCGGAAGTCCGGCAACGGATCGTCCGGCAGCGGGCGATCGAAACCCTGCTGGCGTTCGAAATCCTCGGCGTAGTGGCGGAAGAAATCCGCAGTCTCCTGTACTTCGCCCAGCGCTTCCATGCGGTTCTTGCCGACTTCAAGCGTCAGCGCGGCCGCGATGGAGTAGACGCGTTCTTCGATCAGCGCAGCGATGCGCTTGAGCAGGCGCACGCGCTCGGCCGTGGCCGTCGCACGCCAGCCGGGAAAGGCGGCATGCGCCGCTTCCATCGCCTGGTCGGCCTGGGCGATGTCCGCCAAAGCGAAACGGCCCAGCACCAGGTGCTGGTCGATGGGGCTGCGGCGTTGCTCCGAATCGGCGCCCGCGCATTCTTGCCCATCGATATGCAACGCATGCGAGGCGCCCAGTCCGGCCTCGATTCCGGCCAGTGCGGCATCGAAGCGGACATGCAGATCCGCAGGCGGGTCGAACATGGTGGCGTAGGTCAGCTTGTAGCTCATGCCGGCTCCCGCTCGACATCGCCCATCTGCGCGCCCGTCATTCCACCTATAAGGCGATCGAGAAGGCTTAGCGCATCGTCCAGCTCGTTCTCTTCGATCACCAGCGGCGGCGCCAGCAGGATCAGATTGCCGCGCGCGGCGAAGGACACGCCTTGTTCCAGTGCTTCGTGCAATAGCGCCTTCAGCGGCGGCGCCATCTGCGGCCAGGGTGTCAGCGGCGTACGGCTGGCGCGGTCGGACACCAGTTCGACCACCGCGAACAGGCCGTGGCCGCCACGCACATCGCCGATCACCGGGTGGCGCGACTGCATGCGCCGCAGGGACGCCAGCATCCGTGCGCCGAGAGCGCGCGAGCGTTCGATGAGCTTCTCGTTCTCGTACGTCTGCAGCGCGGCCACGCCCGCCGCACAGGACAGCGGGTGGCCGCAGTAGGTCAGGCCGGTATAGAGCATCTGGTGTTCCAGCGCCGAGGCGATACCGGCGGACACCACCACCGCGCCAAGCGGCAAGTGCGCGCCGGTCAGGCCTTTGGCCAGCGTCATCAGGTCCGGCTTGGCTTGATCGCCGTGGCGCTGCCAGGCGAACCATTCGCCGCAACGGCCGAAGCCGCTCATCACTTCGTCGGCGATCAGCGGAATGCCGCGTTCCCGGGTCAGCTCCCGCAGCAGCGGCCAATAGTTGTCGGGCGCGACGATGCCGTTGGTGCCGGCGTTGGGCTCCATCATCACCGCGGCCACGTCGTCGGCGCCGTGACGGTCGATGGCATCGGCCACCGCGGCGGCGGCGCGCTCGCCGCATTGTCCGTCGCTGTCGCTGCCGAAAGGGCAGCGATAGGCGTATGGCGGCGGAACATGCAGCACGTCGAAGTTTTCCGGATCGACCTGCAGCCGCGTGCGCGAATCGCCCGACAACGCCATGGCCGCGTAGCTGGCGCCGTGATAGGAGCGGTCGCGCGTGATCACCTTGCCGTGCGGCAAACCGCGCGCCTGCCGCGCGAACTTGACCGCGTGCTCGTTGGCGTCGGCGCCGCCCAGGGTGAAGAACACGCGGCCGCCGTCGAAGCCGGATTTCTCCAGCAGCATCCCGGCCAGTTCCGCGCGCGGCTGCGCGCCCCAGGCCGAAGTGACGAAACACAGGCGCTCGGCCTGTGCGCGGATGGCGGCGACGATGTGCGGATGCTGGTGCCCCAGATTGCTGCATTCGGCCAGACTGCTCATATCCAGGTACTCGCGCCCCGCGTCGTCACGCAGGCGTGCACCCTGGCCGCCGACAATGGTCGGCGCCCGCCATTCGGACTGCACGCACCAACTGTGCAGCACGCTGTCGCGCTCACTCGTCACAATTCATCGGCCCCGGCATTTGTGCGGTAATCGAACACTAATTCGTATTGCGAACCCATTGGAAACCTTCTACGCTCGGACTGTCAATCCACACGCGACGGCGCATGGCAGCCAACCCCTTCGAAGAAAGCCCGGACTATGTGCAATCGCTCGCGCGCAGCCTGCAGGTGCTGCGCGCGTTCGGGCACGACCTGCCCAGTCCCAGCCTTTCGGAAATAGCGGTCAGCACCGGCCTGTCGCGCGCGGTGGTGCGGCGCATCCTGCTGACCTTGCAGCACCTGGGCTACGTGGGCGTGCGCGGACGCAGCTTCTTCCTCACCCCGCGGGTGCTGGAGCTGGGCTACAGCTATCTGTCTTCGCTGGATCTCAACGAGCTGGCGCAGCAGACCATGGAACAGCTGGCGCAGAAGGTCGGCGAGTCGTGCTCGCTGGCGGTGCTGGACGGCTACGACATCGTCTACGTGCTGCGCGTTCCGGTGCGGCGGGTGATGAGCATCGCGTTGGGAGTGGGCGCGCGGTTGCCCGCGTTCGCCGCCTCGATGGGACGGGTGATGTTGGCCGACCTGCCCGACACCGAGCTGGACGCCTGGATGCAGGGAAACAAATTCCAGCCCTATACGCCGAAGACGCTGCGCAACGCGCGCGCGCTGAAGAGCGAATTGCTGCAAGTGCGCAAGCAGGGCTATGCGATGGTTTCGCAGGAACTGGAACTGGGCCTGTGCTCCATCGCCGTGCCGATCCGCGCCGCCAACGGCTGCGTGGTCGCCGGCCTCAACGTGAGCATGCAGTACAGCGACAAGGCGCAAGGCAGGGCGTTGAAGGAAATCCTGCCCGCCTTGCGCGCCGCGCAACCTGAAATAGAGCAAGCGATCCGGCAGGGCGGCTGGGACCCGCACGTTTACAGGAGACAGGGCCTGTGACCCGCGCCTACCTCGTCGATGCGACGCGAACGCCTTTCGGGCGTTACGGCGGCGCGCTCGGCGGGGTGCGCTGCGACGACCTGGCCGCCCTGCCGTTGATCGCATTGATGGAACGCCACCCCGCGCTGGACTGGGCGGCTTTGGACGAAGTGATCCTGGGTTGCGCCAACCAGGCCGGCGAGGACAACCGCAACGTCGCGCGCATGGCCACGCTGCTGTCGGGGCTGCCGGAAAGCGTGCCCGCGGTGACGGTCAACCGGTTGTGCGCCTCCGGTCTGGAAGCGATCGGGCAGGGCGCGCGCGCGATCGTTTGCGGCGAAGCGGAGCTGGTGATCGCCGGCGGCGTAGAGAGCATGACCCGGGCGCCTTATGTCATGGGCAAAGCCGGCGGCGCGCATGCGCGCGACCAGCAGCTGGCCGACACCACGCTGGGCTGGCGTTTCGTCAATCCGCGCATGCAGGCCGGCCATGGCACCGATTCGATGGCCCAGACCGCGGAGAACCTGGCGCGCGAACACGGCATCGCACGCGCCGACCAGGACGCCTACGCATTGCGCAGCCAACAGCGCTCGTCGCATGCGCAGCGGCAGGGATGGTTCGCGGAGGAGACCACTGCCGTTCGCACCACGCAGGCAAAGCAGCCGTTCGATTTCCAAACCGACGAGCAGCCACGCCCCGACACGACTCCCGAAGGACTGGCTGCACTCAAACCTTTGCTCGGCCCGGAAACCAGCATCACCGCCGGCAACGCTTCCGGCCTGAACGACGGTGCCGCCGCCGTCCTGCTGGCTTCGCAAGCCGCCGTCGAAAAATACGGGCTGCAGCCGCTGGCGCGAATCACCGGCATGGCTTCGTCCGGCGTGGCGCCGCGGGTCATGGGAATAGGTCCGGTGTCGGCCATCCACAAGCTGCGCGCCCGCCTGGGCCTGGAGCTCGCCGACTTCGACCGCATCGAGATCAACGAAGCCTTCGCCGCGCAGGTGCTGGCCTGCACCCGCGCACTGGGATTGGCGGACGACGCCGAGCACGTCAACGCCAACGGCGGCGCCATCGCCCTGGGCCATCCGCTGGGCGCCAGCGGCGCGCGCCTGGCCATGACCGCGGCCTACGCCCTGCGCCGCCAACGCCAGCGGCGCGCACTGGTCAGCCTGTGCGTCGGCGTGGGCCAGGGTTTGGCGCTCGCATTGGAAACCCCTTAAAAAAACCGGCACGGGAACGCAATGACGCATCGGGCTTTCAAGAAAACACGCGTAGCCGGCCTGGCGGCATTGCTGTTGCTGCCGTTGGCATCGCCGGCGGCCGAACAGGCGCTGGCCGCCCAGCGGGCGCTGGGACGCGAGCTGCTGCGCGAACTGATCGATATCGACACCACGCCCGACCACGGCAGCACCACCGCTGCTGCAGAAGCGATGGCCAAGCGTTTTCTGGACGCCGGCTTCGACCCGGCCGATGTGCAGGTGCTGGGCGACAATCCGCTGAAGCGCAACCTGGTGGTGCGGCTGCGCGGCCGTGGAGAGCGCGAGCCGATCCTGTTGCTGGCCCACCTGGATGTGGTGGAAGCCAAGCGCGAGGACTGGCACGTCGATCCTTACCGGCTGACCGAGGACGGCGGCTACTTCTACGGCCGCGGCACCTCGGACATCAAAGGCGGTGCGGCCGGTCTGGTCGCAACGCTGCTGCGCCTGCGCCAGGAAGGCATCGTGCCGCGCGGGGATTACGTGCTGGCGCTGACCGCAGGCGAGGAGGACGGCGGCGACAACGGCGTGCAATGGCTGCTGGCGCATCGGCCGGAACTGATCAAGGCGCAGTATTCCCTCAATGTCGACGGCGGCGGGCCGGAGATCCGCAACGGCAAGCCGGCGGTGCTGTCGGTGGAAACGGCGGAGAAGGTCTACCTGAGTTTCACCCTCACCGCGCGCAACCCGGGCGGCCACAGCTCCCTGCCCACCGCGGACAACGCCATCTACCGTTTGGCGCATGGCCTGGCCCGGCTGTCGGCGTTGCAGTTCCCGCTGCACACCAACTCGGCCACGCGCGGTTACTACGCCGGCCTGGCCAAGCTGTATTCCGGAAGCGCAGCCGCCGGAATGCTGGCCGCTTCGCGCGAACCGCAGGATCCGGCGGCGCTGGCCCGGCTGGCGGCGACTTCCACCTACAACAACGCGCAGCTGCGCACGACGTGCATCCCCACCTTGCTGAAGGGCGGCCACGCCGAAAACGCCCTGCCGCAGATGGCGCAGGCCACGGTGAACTGCCGCGTGCTGCCCGACGAAGACCTGGCCGGGGTCGATCTTGCCCTCGAGCAGGCGCTCGCCGATCCTGGCATTGAACTGGCGCGCGTCGCCCAACCCCATCCCAGCCCGCCTTCTCCGGTCAACGCCGAGCTCTTCGCCCATATTGCCGAAGCCGCGAAAGAAACATGGGGCGAAATTCCGGTTTCGCCTTATATGTCCGCCGGCGCCACCGACAGCGTATTCCTGCGCGCGGCCGGCATGCCGGTCTACGTGTTCAACGGCATGCCCTACGATGTGGACGACGACCGCGCCCACGGCCAGGATGAACGCATTCTGGTGGCGTCCTACTACCAATCCCTTCAATTCAACTATAGATTGCTGAAAACGCTATGACCGAAAGGGCTGCCGTGGCGGGCCGCAGCGAACGGGGTATTCCAATGAAGTTGAAGTGCGGAACAACGCAATCGACAGGGCGCGCGGCCGGCAAGGCGGCCTCGCCCTGCCGGCCGCAAGGGGATGGCTCGACCGCATGAACGCCGCCGCCGCCCCCACCGCCACGCTGGAAACCGCGCTCGCGCATGCCTCGCGGCTGCTGGAGACCGATCCCGCGCTGGCCGGCGAACAGGCGACGGAAATCATCAAGGCTGTCGGCGACCATCCCATGGCCCTGCTGGTGCTGGGAGTCTCGCACCGCGCGCGCGGCGACATGGAAGGCGCATTGAAAATCCTGCGGCCCCTGGCGAACTCGCAACCGAATTCGGCCATGGCCCAGTTGGAACTGGGCATCGCGCTGGGCCGCGCGAAACAGGGCGACGAAGCGGTGGCGGCATTGCGCCGCGCGGTGAAGCTCAAGCCCGATCTGCCGCAGGCGTGGCTTGCGCTGGGCGACCACCTGATGGCGATGGACGATGCCGAAGGCGCCGACGCGGCTTATGCCAGCCACATTCGCTACTCCACCCGCGACCCGCGGCTGCTGGCCGCGGCCAACGCCTTGCACGAACAGCGCATCCCCGAAGCCGAGGCCCTGCTGCGCGAGCACCTGAAGCGTTCGCCGACCGACGTCGCCGCGATCCGCATGCTGGCAGAACTCGCCGTGCGCCTGGGCCGCAACGAGGATGCCGAGCACCTGCTCGCGCGTTGCCTGGAACTGGCCCCCGGTTTCCACGCCGCGCGCCAGAACTACGCCCTGGTGCTGCACCGGGCCAACAAGCCGGCCCAGGCGCTGGCGGAAGTCGAAACGCTGCTCGCGGTGGAGCCGGACAACGCCGGCTACCGCAACCTCAAGGCGGTGGTGCTGTGCCGGATCGGCGACTACGAACCGGCACTCGAACTGTATGCGGCGATCCTGGAAGAGTATCCCCGCCATCCCAGGATCTGGATGAGCTATGGCCATGCGCTGAAGACCGCCGGCCACCAGGATCGCGCGATCGAGGCGTATCGAAGGAGCCTGCAACTGGATCCGGGTTTCGGCGAAGTCTGGTGGAGCCTGGCCAATCTCAAGACCGTCCGTTTTTCCGCCGAAGACCTGGCGACCATGCGCCGCCAGCTGGACAAGCCCGGCATGGAAACCGAACACCGCCAGCACCTGGAATTCGCCATCGGCAAGGCGCTGGAGGATGCGGGGGAATTCGAAGCTTCCTTTCGGCATTACCAGCACGGCAACGACCTGCGCCGTGAAGTCCTGCAGTACCGTGCCGACAACACCACCGCACGGGTGGCGCGCATCATCCGCGGCTACACCCGGGAGTTCTTCGCGCAGCGCGCCGGCTCCGGCAGCGACGCGCCCGATCCGATCTTCATCGTCGGCTTGCCGCGCGCCGGCTCCACCCTGATCGAGCAGATCCTCTCCAGCCATTCCGCGGTGGAAGGAACCATGGAGCTGCCGGAAATCACTTCGATCACCCGCGAATTGCGCGGGCAGGGCGACGCCGGCCAGGCGATGCCGTACCACGACGCGGTCGAATCGCTGGGGGCCGACGCGCTGCGCCAGCTCGGCGAGCGCTACCTCAAGCACACCCGCATCCAGCGCAAGACCGACGCGCCGTTCTTCATCGACAAGATGCCGAACAATTTCCTGCACATCGGCCTGATCCAGCTGATGCTGCCCAAGGCGAAGATCGTCGATGCGCGCCGGCATCCCCTGGCTTGTTGTTTCTCGGGCTACAAGCAGCACTTCGCGCGCGGGCAGAGCTTCACCTACGGCCTGGACGACATCGGCCGCTACTACGCGGATTACGTCGAACTGATGGCGCATTTCGACGACGCGCTGCCCGGCCGGGTGCACCGTGTCTTCTACGAGGAAATGGTGGACGACACCGAAACCCAGGTGCGCCGCCTGCTCGAATACTGCGGGCTTCCGTTCGAAGACGGCTGCCTGCGCTTCTTCGAGAACAAGCGCGCCGTGCGCACCGCCAGTTCCGAACAGGTGCGCAAGCCGATCTACCGCGAGGGCGTGGACCATTGGCGAAATTACGATCCGTGGCTGGGCCCTTTGAAAAGCGCGCTGGGTCCCGTCCTGGACAGTTATCCGGCAGTACCGGAGTTTCCGTTGGCAAGATAGTTATCCAAGCACCGACAACCATCACTGGAGAGAGTGACGCAGATGAGCAGATACGAAACGAAACGAAGCGAACGAAGAAAACCCCCGTCGTCATTCGCCAGATTGCCGCTGGCAGCCGCCATCTACCTTGCGGTGGGGTCGGCGGCCTTCGCGCAGGAAGCCACGCCCGCACCGGCGCCGGCCGCGGAAAGGGAAGCGGCCACCCTGGACACCATCACGGTGACCGCGCAGAAGCGCACCGAGAACCTGCAGAAGGTGCCGATCAGCCTGCAGGTGCTGGGCGAACAGAAACTCGACGAACTCAACGTCACAGACTTCGACGACTACGTGAAATACCTGCCCAGCGTCTCCTACCAGACCTTCGGTCCGGGTTTCGCGCAGATCTACATGCGCGGCGTGGCCAGCGGCGGCGATGGCAACCACTCCGGTTCGCTGCCCAGCGTGGGCGTATATCTGGACGAGCAGCCCATCACCACCATCCAGGGCCCGCTCGACCTGCACATCTACGACATCTCGCGGGTGGAGTCGCTGGCCGGTCCGCAGGGCACGCTGTACGGCGCCAGCGCGCAGGCGGGCGCCCTGCGCATCATCACCAACAAGCCCGATCCGAGCGGATTCGAAGCCGGCTACGGCCTGGAAGCCAACAGCGTCAGTCACGGTGGCACGGGCTACGTGGCGGAGGGCTTCGTCAACATCCCGCTCGCCGAAAACGCCGCCATCCGCCTGGTCGGCTGGCAGAAGAAGGATGCGGGCTACATCGACAACAAGGCTGGCGATCGGCAGTTCCCGGTCCGCATCGACGACGGTGGAACCCCGGCCGATCCCAGCGACGACACCCAGACGAGCTGGGGCGGCGTGCTCACCAACCGCAACTGCACGTCTACCGATCTGCTCGTCTGCACCGGTCGCGCGAAGGACGACTACAACGACGTCGAGACGACCGGCGCGCGCCTGGCGTTGAAGGTGGATCTCAACGACAACTGGTCGATCACCCCGACCATCATGGGTCAGAGCCAGGTGTCCAACGGCAACTTCGCCTTCGACGAGAACGTCGGCGACCTGGCCATGAACCACTTCTACAAGGAGCGCTCCGACGACCGCTGGTGGCAGGCCGCGTTGACCGTGGAAGGCAAGATCGGCAACTTCGACCTGACCTACAACTTCGCGCACCTCAAGCGCGACGTCGATGTGGATTCGGATTACAACGACTACGGGTTCTGGTACGACACGCTGGCCTACTACAACGCTTACGACGCCGACGACAACCTGATCAATCCGTCGCAGTACATCCAGGGCAAGGACGGCTACAAGAAGGACAGCCACGAGCTGCGCCTCGCCTCGCCCAGCGAGAACCGGCTCCGCTTCGTGGCTGGCCTGTTCTGGATGACCCAGAAGCACGATATCCAGCAGCGCTACAAGATCGACGGTTTCGGCCCCCAATACTCGATCACCGGCTGGCCGGAAACCATCTGGCTCACCAAACAGGAGCGCGAGGACCACGACGAAGCGGTGTTCGGCGAACTGTCGTACGACTTCATTCCCGACGTGCTGACCGGCACCATCGGCGGGCGGCATTTCCGCTCCGACAACAGTTTGAAGGGCTTCTTCGGCTTCAGCGCCGGCTGGTCCCCCAGCTCGACTTATGGCGAGGCCTACTGCGTCTCCCAGTTCGGCGCGGATCCCGCAGCGTGGCCGGCGTTCAACGGCGCCCCTTGTACGGTCTTCGACAAGAACGTCAAGGAAAGCGGCAACCTGGGCAAGGCCAACCTGACCTGGCAGATCACGCCCACCAAGATGGTCTACGCCACCTGGTCCGAGGGCTACCGTCCTGGCGGCCTCAACCGGCGCGGGACCTTGCCGCCGTATCTGTCGGATTACCTGACCAACTACGAGTTGGGCTGGAAGACCAGCTGGGCCGACAACCGGGTGACCTTCAACGGCTCGGTGTTCCATCAGGAATGGAAGGATTTCCAGTTCAGCATCCTTGGCGCGAACGGTCTCACCGAGATCAAGAACGCCAACCAGGCCAGCATCGACGGTCTGGAAATGGACTTGAACTGGGCAGCGACCTACAACCTGCATTTGAGCGCCGGCGCGTCGTTTTATGATGCCAAGTTGACGGATAACTATTGCGGTGCGGTCAGGCCATCCGACAACCAGCCCATTACCGATTGCCCACCAGGAAGCATCGTAGAAGGAATCGAGTTTCCCAACGGACCGGAAGCCCCGGACGGCACGCAATTGCCGGTCACCCCGAAGTTCAAGGGCAACATGATCGCCCGCTACGTCTTCGACATCGGCGCTTTCCAGGCCTATGTGCAGGGCGCCGCGGTGCACGTGGGGGACCGCAAGTCCGACCTGCGTATCGCCGAGCGCGAGATCCTCGGCGATCTGCCGTCCTACACCACCGTCGATTTCTCCGCAGGCATCGCCAAGGACAGCTGGGCGCTGGACCTCTTCGTGAGCAATGCCTTCGACGAACGCGCGACGATCTCCAGGTTCACGAACTGTGCGGAGTCGGTCTGCGGTGCCTCGGGCGTGGTGCCCGAGTATCCCAACGGACAGGTCTACACCATCACCAACCAGCCGCGCACGTTCGGCGTCCGCTTTTCGCAGAAGTTCTGACCGTTCGTTTCGCCTGTCGCAGGACAAGGACCCCGGCAATTGCCGGGGTCTTTTTTCCCGGAGAAAGATTGAGGGAGCGGATGAATGCGCATCCCTGGAGCGTATTGCGAAGCGCGGAGGGCGGACGCTTCCCATGATTTGGAGAGATCGCGGCCATCGGCCACAATGGGCCATGGACAACGCCATCGATCTGCTCGAAACCGTAGAACAGGAAACCGGCCCGTCGCCGCAATGGTCCGTCATCTGGCTGCACGGCCTGGGTGCCGACGGCCACGACTTCGCGCCGCTGGTGCCGGAACTGGTGCGTCAGGATTGGCCTGTGCTGCGCTTCGTGTTCCCGCACGCGCCGGTGCGTGCGGTCACCATCAACAACGGCGTGCGCATGCGCGCGTGGTACGACATCGTCGGCATGGATTTCCCGACCCGCGCAGACAGCGAGGGCGTCGACCAATCCGTGCTGCAGACCGGCGCATTGATCGACCGCGAACACGCGCGCGGCATCGACCCGCAACGGATCCTGCTGGCCGGCTTTTCCCAGGGCGGCGCCATCGCGCTGACGGCTGGTTTGCGGCGGAAAACCCCGCTGGGAGGGCTGATCGCCCTGTCGACCTATTTGCCCGGCGCCGAGGCCGCGGCGGAATCCCTGAAAGCATCACTGGGCGAAGGCGCCGCAACCCAGCCGGTCTTCATGGCTCACGGGGCGGCCGATCCGGTGATTCCGCTGAGGTACGCCGAACGCAGCGCGCAGCTGCTGCAATCGTTGGGTTTCGCGGTGGAATGGCATCGCTACCCGATGGCGCATCAGGTCTGCGCCGAGGAAATCACCGCCCTGGGCGACTGGATGGCGCAGCGGTTCGCCCACGCCTAAGTGTGCGCCGCGTCGCAGGGTGACGCTGGCCGGAACGGTCGCTACCATGGGCTCGCATCTCTTCGCAGAACCGATCTCCGCAGAACCGAGGAAGCAGGCACCGTGAAGGTGGTCATCGCCGACGACGAACCCCTGGCCCGCGAGCGCCTGCGTGCGCTGCTGGCCGAGCACGCCGGCGTGGAAATCGTGGCCGAGGCCGACAATGGGCTCGGCGCCTTGCAGGCCTGCGCCGAGTTCCGGCCGGATCTGGTGCTGCTGGACATCGCCATGCCCGGCGTCGACGGGCTGGAAGCGGCCCGCCACCTCACCGCCTTCGATCCGCGGCCGGCGGTGGTGTTCTGCACGGCTTACGACGAGCACGCGCTGTCGGCGTTCGATGCCGCGGCCATCGACTATCTGATGAAGCCGGTGCGCGCCGAACGGCTCGCCGTGGCGCTGGAACGGGCGCGCACCTTCATCGCCGGCCGCGAAACGCAGGCGCCAGCGCAGCCGGGCCGCATTCCGCGCACGCATCTGTGCGCGCGCATGCGCGGCAGCCTGCGCCTGATTCCGGTGGAAGACGTGCACTACCTGCAGGCCGAAGAGAAATACGTGGTGGTCCACCACGCGCGCGGCGAGGATCTGATCGAAGAATCGCTGCGCTCGCTGGAGGACGAGTTCAACGGCCGCTTCGTGCGCATCCACCGCAACTGCCTGGTGGCCCGGCACGAGATCACCGAACTCAAGCGCATCGGCGACGGCCGCGTGCAGGCGGTTCTGCGCCACGGCAAGGAGCCGCTGGAGGTCAGCCGCCGCTGCGTGGCGGGATTGCGGGATACGGTCAAGAACCTTTAGCGAAGCCTGCATCTCAAAGAATTCCGTTCGCGTGTGAAATCCCGTTCGCGTCGAGAAAATCAAAAATCCGTTCGTGGTGAGCCTGTCGAACCACGCTCTTGGCGGACTCTTTCAGATCGCGGCAATTTCGCATCCTGCGAAAAGCATGGTTCGACAGGCTCACCACGAACGGGTCTACTTCGACAGGCTCACCACGAACGGGATATTTTGAAACCAGATGCCGAAACGGGATCTTGAGCTGCCTATCCAGCCCTCTGCACCGGCTTCATAATGGCCGCATGAAGCAGATCCGCATCGCCACCCGCAAGAGCCCGTTGGCCCTCTGGCAGACCGAACACGTGGCCACGCTGCTGCGCGCGGCTCACCCCGGAATCGAAGTGAGCCTGGTGCCGATGAGCACCCGCGGCGACGACGTGCTGGATCGTTCGCTGGCCGCGATCGGCGGCAAGGGCCTGTTCCTGAAAGAATTGGAGCTGGCCATGCTGAGGGGCGAGGCCGACTGCGCGGTGCATTCGCTCAAGGACGTGCCGATGGAGCTTGATGCGCCGTTCGCCTTGTCGGCGATCCTGGAACGCGCCGACCCCGCCGACGCCTTCATCAGCAATCTTCATGCTTCGCTGGATGCCCTGCCACAGGGGGCGCGAGTGGGCACATCGTCGCTGCGGCGGCAGGCGCAATTGCGAGCGCGCAGGCCCGACCTGCAGCTGCTGGACCTGCGCGGCAACGTCAACACGCGTCTGGCCAAACTGGATGCGGGCGATTACGACGCCATCGTGCTGGCCTGCGCGGGATTGCAGCGGCTGGGTTTCCACGACCGCATCGGCGTTCGCCTGGCCGCGCCGGATTGGCTGCCGGCGCCGGCGCAGGGGGCGATCGCGCTGGAGTGCAGAACCGAGGATCGCGAACTCCACGAGTTGCTGATGGCGCTGGACCACGGGCCCACTCGCCTTTGCGTGGAAGCGGAGCGGGCCATGAATCTGGCCCTGCACGGCAGCTGCCATGTCCCGGTGGCGGCTCAAGCTGAGCTAAGGGGGGATTCGCTGGTCCTGGACGGGTTGGTGGGATCGGCCGCCGAGGGCAGAGTGGTCCGGGCCAGGGTCGAGGGGTCACCCGGGTCGCATCTCGATTTGGGTCGGACCTTGGCACAGGACTTGCTGGCGCTTGGGGCGGGCGAGTTTCTCTAAGCCACTGAAATAAAAAGAACTTTGTCTTCCGTGGGGAGCCGCTGCGAACCTGGCGAGCTCTCGTGCCCATGCTGCAATGCAGCGAATCCTGGATGAAAACGATATCAACGAGACCGGTAGCGCATTTCCGGACATCGCTTGATGAACCCTCGATTACTGAGCTGTTAACTTTTTGTTTCTCGGTCTATAGTCCGGGCACGGTCCCCTCGTCAAGGGTGACTAGTAACGTTTCTTGGCGAAGTCTCTATCAACGTTTGCTGCTCGGGGAGTTCTGCAATGGCGTCCAGATATGTCTCGAAAGGTTTCAAACGAAACGCATTGACCGCTGCGCTTGGTCTTTGCTTTGTCGGCGGCTTGAACGCGCAGACCAATACCGCAGGCGCGGTGGCGGGCAAGGCGGCTTCAGGCGACACCATCACGGTCACCAGTCCGACCACCGGCTTGACCCGCACCATCACGGTCAGCGGCGACGGCAGCTACCGCATCTCCGCACTACCCATCGGCGAATACACCGTCACCCGCACCGCGGCCGACGGCACTACTTCGACCCGCGCGGCACGCGTCAACGTCGGCACCGCCGCCAACGTCGATTTTGTCAGTGGCGCCACGAGCGGCGGCAGCGCGACCACGCTGGATGCCATTACCGTTATCGGCACCGGCGCGATCAATCCGATCGACGTTTCCTCGGTCGAGTCGACCACCATCCTCACTGCCGAACAGATCGCGCGCATTCCGGTCGCCCGCGACACCACCAGCGTGGCCCTGCTCGCCCCAGGCACCGTCCGCGGCGACGCCGCATTCGGCAATCTGGCCTCGTTCGGCGGCGCATCGGTCGCTGAAAACCAGTACTACGTCAACGGCTTCAACATCACCAACTCGTTCCGCAGCCTGAACTTCTCGCAGGTGCCCTTCGAGGCGATCGCCGAGCAGCAGATCAAGACCGGCGGCTACGGCGCCGAGTTCGGCCGTTCGCTGGGCGGCGTGGTCAACCAGATCACCAAGCGCGGCACCAACGAATTCCATGCGGGCGGTAACATCTTCTACAGCCCGGAATCGCTGAATGAAGGCCCCAAGAACCAGTACTTGAGCGACGGCACCCTGCGGATCAACAACTCTGAGGATTCCACCTGGAACGCGACTGCGTCGGCCTGGGCCAGCGGCGCGCTGATCAAGGACCGCTTGTTCGCCTATGGTTTGATTTCCTACGGACGCAAGGAAGTGGACAACTGGGGCGGTCCGTTCGGCCAAACCAATACCTCATTCGCCAATTCCACGGCCGAAACCAAGTCCCCGACCTGGTTGCTGAAGATGGACTGGCAGATCACCGACAACCACCAGTTGGAATTCACCGCCTTCTCCGACAAGCAGGACCAGGAGATCGACGTTTATTCCAATACCGAAACCGGCTCCGATCGGGGCGCGTACCGGGGCACCAACTTCATCGAACAGGGCGGCGAGAACTACGTCGCCAAGTACACCGGCTACTTCGGCGATTCGTTCACCCTTTCGGCCTTGTACGGCCACGGCGAATTCTCTCGCGGGCAGTATCTTGTCACCGCAGATGGCGAGCGTATTGCTTTCAGCGGCGATCTCAACCAGCCCATCGGCGGTTGCCCGGACATCCTCGACGTCCGTCCCGGCTATCGCACCGCCGTCACCGGAACCTACCGCAGCAGCTGCACCATCGCCTTCGGCAACCAGTTGCAGCGCGAGGATTCCAAGGACACCCGGGACCAGTTCCGCATCGACGCCGAGTGGCAGTTGGGCGACCACTTGTTGCGCTTCGGCTACGACCTGGACGATTACGAGTCGGTCGCGGGGCAGATCCGCGAAGGCGGACGGTTGTGGCGTTACTCGACCAGTAATGGTCCGGACGGCCAGCCGAACACGGGCGACGAGTTCGATATCGCCCGCGAGCAGATCACCCGCTCGGGCGCTTCGCTCAAGGTCGAGCAGCGCGCGTTGTACATCCAGGACAGCTGGAACATCACCGACAACTTCATCGCCTACCTGGGCGGCCGCTGGGATTCTTTCGAGAACCTCAACGGCGCGGGCGAAACCTACGTCAAGATCGACGACCAGTTCGGTCCGCGCCTGGGCTTCTCCTGGGACGTGAAGGGCGATTCGACCTTCAAGGTGTTCGGTAACGCCGGTCGTTATGCACTGCCGCTGACGCCGAGCGTCGCCTTGCGCGGCGCCAGCGCTTCCTTCTTCACCCGTCAGCAGTTCAACTTCACTGGCGTGGATCCCGTTACCGGCGCGCCCTTGGGTTTGACTCCGCGTCCCGGTCAACAGGAGCCGAGGTTCATCAACGGCGAGGACGGTACGCCGTCCAATCCGCTGACCATCGCCGCCAGGAACCTCAAGCCGCAATACCAGGACGAATACATCCTGGGCCTGCAGATGGCGTTGACCGATCACTTCTCGCTCGGTGCGCGAGGCATCTACCGCGACCTGAAGACGGCGATCGACGACAACTGCGACTACACGGTCATCCTGGACTATGCGGCTGAGCACGGCCTGACCCCGGTCTATCCGAACCCGGGCTTCCCGTATTGCCGCATGTTCAACCCGGGCGAAGACACCGTGTTGCTCACCGACATCGAAGGCAACGGCGTGCTCACCGAGATCACCGTGCCCGGCGCGCGTCTGGCTCCCAAGGCCAAGCGCAAGTACACCGCACTGGAACTTTTCTTCGACGGCACCTGGGACAAGTTCTTCCTGCAGGGCTCGTACACCTACGCCAAGAGCAAGGGCAACACCGAAGGCGGCGTGAAGTCGGACATCGGCCAGGCCGATACCAACGTCACCCAGGACTTCGACTACATCGAACTCACCGTCGATACCTATGGTTACCTGCCCAACGACCGTCGTCACAGCCTCAAGCTGTTCGGCAACTACGAGATCAGCGATCAATGGTCAGTGGGCGCCAACCTCTTGGTGCAGTCGGGCCGTCCGAAGAACTGCATCGGCGTCCTCGACCGCGACCCGAATCGTCTCCCGGGCGACGGCCCGAGCCAACCGGCGCCCGACGGCACGTACAACCCGCATCCGTACGGCGCAGCGTTCTTCAGGTGCAACAACCTGCCTGTCCCCCGCGGCACTTCGGGCAGGTTGCCTTGGACGAGCAACCTCGACCTCAACGTCGCTTATCGACCGGCCGCGATCGAGGGCTTGCAGTTCAAACTCGATATTTTCAACGTATTCGATTCGCAGGAGGTGACTTCGGTAAGCGAGATCGCCGAGGATCCGGTGACCGGTACACCCGTGGCGACGTACTTGATGCCGACTTCGTACCAGCAACCGCGTTCGGTACGCTTCATGGTCCAGTACGACTTCTGATTGGAAACATCGCGCAGCGGCCGCCGGAGTGCGGCCGCTGCCGCGAGCAACAGTTAATCGATCATCACGAATCAGACCCGGTGGAAAGATGGCGGTTGAGGTCGAGCATTCGATGCAACAGAACCTGGGCCCGTACTGGGCCAAGGCGCGCGACCATGAAGCCGCTGGCGACATGGAGGCGGCCGGGCTCGTTTACCAGACCATCGTCAACCTTGATCCGACCCAAGCCATCGCCTGGGTGCGCCTTTCCGATTTCCAGCGTCGCGCCGACCACTACCGCGCGGCCTTGGCCTGTGCGGTGCGCGCGGCCAGCGTGGCTACGCCCAACGCACGATGGAAGAGTCTTCCCTATGTCACCCATCAGCTGCTGAATTTCGACGAGCGCGACGCCATCGGCGCGGCGATCGAAGCAGCCGACTGGTCCCACCCGGACGTGTTGGAGCAATCGCCGGTGCTGTCCCAGCGCCTTTGGCTATCCGACCATCACCATCTTGCCCTGCGCCTGATCGACCACGCATCGGCACGCCTGCCACCCAGCCATCTGCTTTCCTACTCGCGCGCCAACGCGCTGCGGCACGTCGGGCGCACGCACGACGCCACTCAGGAATTCGAGCGTTGCCTGGGGCTGTCGCCGCATTACGCCTTCGCCCATTGGTCGCTGGCCTATCACCAGAAATCCACCGTGCCCGGCAGCCGCGTCGAGCGGATCCGCCGTGCGCAGGCGGCACTGCCGCAGGGAACGCTGGAACAGGTCTACCTGGGCTACGCCCTGTTCAAAGAACTGGACGACGCCGGCGACATCGAGGGCGCGTGGCCTGCGCTTGAAACCGCGGCCCGGTTGATGCGCCAGCGCATCGACTACGACCCGGCGCGGGAAGCGCGCGGCGTTGCGGCGCTGCGTGAAATCCAGTGGCGGTTTCCGCAAGCCGCGCCCGAAGCGCGGAATACGGGCCAGATCCCCGTCTTCATCGTCGGCATGCCGCGCACCGGCACCACCCTGCTGGACAGGATCCTGGGCAACCACAGCCAGGTCGCCAGCGCGGGCGAACTCAATGCGTTCTCGCGCGCCTTGAGCTGGGAAGCGGACCATTTCTACGACGCGCCATCGGGCGAGCAGGGTGTGCGAGCGGTCGCGGCTGCGAACCCCATCGACGTCGGCGCCAGATACCTGCGCCACACCACCAGCCGCCACAACGGCCATCGCTGGTTGATCGACAAGAATCCGGTCAACGCCTTCAACCTCGGCTTCATCGCCCGCGCCCTGCCGCAGGCCAAGCTCATCTGGGTGCGGCGCAATCCCATGGATACCTGTTTCTCCAACCTCAAGGAGCTGTTCTCCGGAAACGCATACGGCTACAGCTACGATCAGGCCGAACTGGCCGACCACTACCTGCGCTTCAAAGCGCTGGGCGAGTATTGGCAGGAGACGCTGGGCGACCGTTTGCACGTGGTCGACTACGAGGACCTTGTGGCCGATCCAACGAAGAACAGCGAAGCCGCGCTGCGCTTCTGCGGTCTTGAGTTCGAACCAGACTGCGTCGACATCACCCGGAACGCCGCACCGGTGTCCACCGCCAGCAGCTCGCAGGTCAGGCAACCAATCCATTCGCGCGGCGTCGATGCATGGAAAAAGTACGCAGACCATCTGGAACCGCTGCGGCAGCGTCTCACGCAGGGCCAGGCGCAAGCGCGCTAGCATCGGAGACAGTCGCATGCCTACTTCGACCGGAGTCCTCTTGAAGCAAGCCGATCCTACGCAGGCCGATCCCTCCCGATTGCTCTGGCAACAGGCCGAGTTGCATGCGAGCAGGAAAGAATGGGCGGCGGCGGCGGCCTGCTTCCAGTCGCTGCTATCGATGCATCCGGGCGACGCCAAGGTGCTGGTGCAGTTGTCCTACATAGAATCGCTGGCCGGCCATTACCGCATGGCGCGCGACTACGCCTTGCGCGCGCACGCTAGCCGACCGCGCGACGCGGACACCATCAAGGAACTGATCGCGCGCCTGCGTACGTTCAACGAGACCGCTGCGCTGAACCAGTGCACCGATCGTTTGCAGCCGCTTTCGGCCGTCTCCATACCGCTGCTGATCGCTTTCGCGGCGCAGCTGAGCAATTTGAACGAACAGGATCGCGCGCTGGTCCTGCTGGACGAAGCCAAGCGCGGCGATCCCGGCTACCCGCCGGTGTTGCTGGCGCGCGGCCAGGTGTTGACGTACCTCGGCCGCTTCGACGAAGCGCGTGCCGAACTGCTGCAATGCCAACGCAAGGCGCCCGAGATCGCACCGACCTACTGGTGGCTGTCGCGGTTGGGCAAGCAGACCGCAGGTTCGAACCACGTGGACGCCATCCGCCGGCAGCTGGATCGGCCGGGAAGAAAGCCAGAGGAGATCGCCTTCCTCGCCTACGCTTTGCACAAGTCGCTGGACGATCTGGGCGATCATCCCGCCGCCTGGCGTGCGCTGGAGCGGGCCTGTCGGGCCAAGCGGTCGCGGCTGGACTATCGCAGCGAGCAGAGCGTGGAACTGGTCGACCGGTTGATCGCCTTGCCGACGGGACCGGCGCATGCCACCGAAAGCGCCCATACGCCGATCTTCATCGTGGGCATGCATCGATCCGGTACGACCCTGCTGGAGCAGATGCTGGATGGGCACGCGGATGTCCGAGGCCTGGGCGAATTGTACGATTTCACCAGTCAGATGCGGCTGGCTACCGACTACCACTGCCGCGGCGTGATCGATGCGACGCTTGTGGATCGTGCGCGCGAAGCGCCGTTGGCGACGGCAGGGCGCGGCTACCTGGAAGGCGTGGCTTGGCGCCTTGGGCCGGAGCGCTTTTTCACCGACAAGCTGCCATCCAACTTCCTCAACCTGGGGTTCATCTGCCGGGCCTTGCCGCAGGCCAAGATCCTGCACATGGTGCGCGACCCCATGGAGACCTGCTTCTCCAACCTGCGCGAACTGTTCTCCGATGCCTGCCCGTATTCCTACGACCAGCTGGAACTGGCCGACTACCACCGCCAGTACCAGCGCCTGATGCGCCATTGGCACCAGCGCCATGCGGGCCGGATACTGGACGTCGACTACGCCGCGCTGACCGCCGATCCGGAATCCACGCTGGCCGAGGTCGCCTCGTTCTGCGGACTGGAGTACCAGCCCGAAATGCTGCAGGTGCAGGGCCGCGGGCGCGGTGTGTCCACGGCCAGCGCCATCCAGGTGCGCGCCCAGGTACAGGTTTTGGAAACGCCGAAATGGAAACCCTACGAATCGTTCTTGCAGCCGCTGATGGCTGCGTTGTGAAGCAGGCGTGAGCCCATGCGCGCCTGCGGTCTGGAATGCTGTTGGAAGTCGTTCGAGAAAGCTGTTTGCCAAGTTGCAGTGCCATGTTGCCGCGTTCGTTCTCTGTCTGATCCGTCGCGTGTCGCTTTGCTGTTTCGTCATGGCAATACGCAGTAACAAACCCGACTCAAGGAGTTTCACGATGAAAAAGAAATCGCTTTGCGCCGCTCTCGCATGCGGCATGTCGTTCGCGCAAGCCGCCGCCGCCCAGGACTACGACGACCGCTGGTATGTGGCCGGCTCGGCCGGCATCAACGTCCAGGACGAGGACCGCGGAACCGAAGATTCCCCCTTCGCCACGTTGGGTTTCGGCAAGTTCCTCAACCAGAACTGGTCCCTGGACTTCGAGCTGAACTACCAGAACCCAGACAAAACCAGCAATCCGAACCTGTTCTGGAGCCAGTACGGCGCATCGGTCGATGCGCGCTACCACTTCCGCAATGCGGAACGGAAATGGTGGCCCTACCTGCGTGCGGGACTGGGTGCGCAACGCCATCGCGAAGAGTTCGACAACTCCCCGTCGCCCGAATCCCCGGGCGAGCGTTCCGGTACCAATCTCGCCGCTAACCTCGGTGCAGGTCTGCAGTTCGATTTCGGGCGCACCGATCTGCGTGCCGAGCTCGGCACGCGTATCGACTTCGACGATGAGGCCGGCCCGGTCTCCGACCGCGAGGACTACTTCAACGACATCCTGGCCTCGGTCGGGTTGACCGTCGCAATCGGGCCGGAACCGACGGCGCCCGCGCCACCGGCGCCGGAAGCGGCGCCGAACTGCGCGGACCTGGATGACGACGGCGACGGCGTCAACAACTGCAACGACAAGTGCCCGGGTTCGCAGGCTGGCCAGACCATCGGTCCGGACGGCTGCCCGGTGGCGGTGGCGATCGACCTGAAGGGCGTGAACTTCAACTTCGACAAGTCGACCCTGCGTCCGGACGCGGTTGCGATCCTGAGCGAAGCCACCGAAATCCTGAAGCGTTACCCGGATCTGCGCGTTGAAGTGGCCGGCCATACCGACCAGTGCGGTAAGGACGCCTACAACCAGAGCCTGTCGGAGCGTCGCGCCAAGGCGGTGTACGACTATCTGACCACGAACGGCGTGGACGCCGGCCGTCTGGTGGGTCCGATCGGCTACGGCGAAAGCCGTCCGCTGGAAGACCTGGGCCAGGCCTTCCCGGCTTGCAAGAGCGAGAAGAACCGCCGCACCGAGCTGAACGTCCAGAACTGATCGGACGATCTGCGTAGAACAAGAACCCGGCATAAGCCGGGTTCTTTGTTGCAGCGAATTTTCCGCGGCGAAGGCTGCCGCAGCCAAGACGCTTACTTGAAGCGATACACCACATTCATGGTGGTCAGCGTGTCGGTCTTCTTGCGGTCGGCTTCGACTTCGCTGTTGCGGCGCGCCTGCAGTCCGGCCTTCAGCGCCAGGTGCGAATTCATCGCCACCGAAACGCCGAGGTCGTTCTGCGCGTAGGTGTTGTGGCTGCCCGACTCGACCAGCAGGTTGTTGGACAGTTCGGTGTTGTCGGTCAGGTCGAACTTCAGGCCCACGAAGCCGCGACCGATCACGCCGGTTTCGGTGACGTCGTCTTCGGCGTTGTGCGCGCGCCGGAAACCCGGACCCACCTGCACGTCCAGCTTGGTGCGCTCGCCGTCCATCATGCGCGTGCCGTAACCGATGCTGGCGGTCTGCAGCCGGTCGTAGGTGGCGAAATCGTCCTGCTCCGCACGCACGGCGGTCGTGAACTGGCGATGCTCGCCCAGCTTCAGCGCGCTGTTGGCGCCCACCGTGTAGCGGTTGGCGGTGGTCTTGGCATCGCTGCGGGTCATCTCGCCGTTTTCGTCCTCCACCCGGTACTCGGCGCGGGCGCGCAGGCCGAACAGGTCCATGCTGTGGATCCAGTCGCCCTGGGTGTACTGCAGGTTGAAGCGGCCGTTGAGGCTTTCGTTGATGCTGTTGCCGCGGGCCGAGGCGAACCCGAGTTCGCCGCCGCCGGTCCAGTGCGAGGCTTCTTCGGTCTTGCCGCTGTCCTCCCCGTCGCAGGGGCAGGCTTTGTCGTTGGCCCAGGCCGCAGGCGCGGTCATGGCCAGGAGGAGGGTGGGGAAAAGCAGCGGATGACGGGACATGGAGGCGGCCTGGGAGGTTGGCGATAACAGGACAAGATATGGAAACGGTTACATGGTATCGCGTCAATCTGACAATTTCAGTGCAAGTGTTTGTTCACTCTCACTTTTCCCGCCTGGCCGGCAAGTTTTCGTTCAGGGTCGGCAGTATTCCCGGTCGCGCCGCAGTTCTTCGTTCAATAGCTCGCGTTCGTGCTCGGAAGTGGCGGTCAGCAGGCCGGGAATGTTCGAGGCGATGCGCGGACAAGGCGATTGGCTGTAGCCGGGGCCGCCGGCCATGCTTCCGATCTTCTGCAGGATCTTTTGCGGGCTCAGCGGTTCCTTCATCCGGAATCTTCCACGACCGTCTCCGCCGGGCAGCTGTGCGCGCCGGCTGCCGAACGGGTCGGCGGCGAAGGTCGGCGAAGCCTGCCGGGCCGCCCAATCCCGGGCTTGCTCCTGCAGCCGATCAGCTGCAGGGGCTATCGGTTCGCTGGTCTGTGCGACCGGAGCGATGAGGACCACAAGGGGGCGGCGTGTTGTTGGTGCGCCTCGCGGGACCTGGGCGGGTGGGACTGAAGAGCGCGGAGGCGATACCGGCGGCGGTAGCGGCCGCGCAGGCGCCACGAATACCAGGCGCAATCGTGGTCCGTCGTCAATGTCGGCCGCGCCGGGCGCCTGCCGCATCAACAACCACAACAGACACGCGTGCACCCCAATCACTCCCAGCCACGCGATCGCCTGCGTGGCGCCTGCCTGTCGCTCGCTTCCCTGCATGTGACCTCCGCTGATCCGGCGCGGAGTCTGCCAGCCGGCTCGGGGAGCAAGCCGTTAAACGCAAGTTAGGAAATCATTGCGGCGGATCGATGGTTATCGACGGGTCATCGAAGCGCGAATAGCGCAAGGTCATCGAATAGGGTTTGCCCTGCGCCTGTCCCTGGTGCAGCAATTGCAAAGGCAGGCCGTCGCTGCCGATCCAGAAGGTGAACTCGTTGGCTTCGGGCTGCGTGTTCCTGACCAGGTACTTCTTCGCCGCTTGGCCTTCCACGCTGTCGCTGCCCAGCGCCTCGACGCTCAGTCCGGCCTTGTTCTCTTCGATCCTCAGCGGATCGCGCCATTGGCTCAGCGTGCCTTTCGGCAGCGGCACCTTCATCGAACGGCCATCGGCCTGCATGTACATGGTGTCGCCGACGATCACCTGGGTGCCTACCGGCATCTTCATGCGGTAACGGTCGGGGGCGACGAAGTCCATTTCGTTGGTCATCCCGCGCGCGCCTTCCATGACCATCACCGCATGGAAGGATTTGGCTTTCAGGAACTTGTCCATCGACGCCTTTACTTCGTCTTCGGGGCTCGACGGCAGGCTGGGGGCCGCTGCTTTCTCCGCCGCCAGGTTGGAGGAGGCGACCGGGTTCGTATCCATACCCGGTTCGGCGGGTGCGGACTGTTTGCAGGCTGCAAGGACCAAGACAACACAGGCAAGCGCAAGTGGACGGCAGATCATGCGGGACTCCAAGGCTGGGGGCAGGGAGACATCATCGATCCGGCTGGCGAACCTGATGACAGAAGGATAGCGTGGGAGTGGCATTCTGCTGCGAGCTCCTGCTTGTGCCTGTCTGGGCTATGGAGAGCTCGCGGCGGGGACGCCGCTCCCGCGCGGCCGGGTTCCGTCAGCGCGCCGGCAGCTTGGGTCCGCGCGTTGAGGGGTCGCTGCGCACGGGTGACTGCGCAGCGGGATCCGGCACCGCACGGGCCCAAGCTGTCGAACAGCCGGTCCCCTGTATCTGCTTCAACGGCATCTTCATCGCGAAAACGGCCACGGCTCGGCCATAATCGGCGCATGGACAAGATCGAACGCATCACCGCCCTGCACCGCATCCTCAAGGCCGCGCGCTACCCGGTCACGGTCAAGCGCCTGCAGGAGGAGCTGGGCTGCTCGCGCGCCACCGCCTATCGCGACCTGGCCTACCTGCGCGATGCGCTGATGGCCCCGATCGAGGGCGATGGCGAAGCCGGCTTCCGCTACCAGGCCGGCGAAAGCGAGCGTTTCGAACTGCCGGGCCTGTGGCTGAGTTCGGAAGAACTCTATTCGCTGTTGGCCGCGCAGCAATTGCTGATGCGCACCGGCGGCGGCGTGCTGGCCGGCGCGCTGGCGCCGCTGCAGAAACGCATCGAAGGCCTGCTGGCCGACCATGCCGGCGTCGACCACTGGCCGGTGGAGCGGGTGCGGGTGATCCCGCACCGCGGACGCCGGCTGGACGAAGCCAGTTTCCGCAGCGTGGCCTCGGCGGTGCTGGAGCGCAAGCAGCTGAATTTCGAATACCGGGCGCGCTCCACCGACGAGCGCACGCGGCGCACGGTGTCGCCGCAGCGCATCACCCATTACCGCGACAACTGGTATCTGGATGCATGGGATCACGAACGCGCCGGGCTGCGCAGTTTCGCCGTGGACCGCATCAGCAACGCCAAGGTGCTGGACGAAGCGGCGCGCGACTTGACCGATAGCGAGCTCAACCAGCATCTGGCTTCCAGCTACGGCATCTTCTCAGGCGAGCCGAAGGGCTGGGCCACCATCGTGTTCAGCGCCAAGACCGCGCGCTGGGTCGCCGATGAGCAATGGCACTCCAAGCAGGAGGGCAAGTTCCTGCCCGATGGTCGCTATCAGCTGAAAGTGCCCTACAGCGTGTCGCGGGAACTGCTGATGGACATCCTGCATTACGGCGCGGATGCGGAAATCATCGAGCCGCCGGTACTGCGCGAGCAGGCCAAGTCGTTGTTGGAATTGGCGCTGAGCAACTACGAGCGGTCATCGGGGGCGTAGCCCCGACCTACGCAGGACGAAGTAGGTCGGTCCTACGTGGCCGACTCCTGACACGGGCGGTATGCCGAACGCGTGCAGTGCACGCGCGTCGGGGGCGTAGCCCCGACCTACGCAGGACGAGGTAGGTCGGCCCTACGTGGCCGACTCCTGACACGGGCGATATGCCGAACGCGTGCAGTGCACGCGCGTCGGGGGCGTAGCCCCGACCTACGGGACGGTCGCAGCTCTTGAGATGGCGGCGCGGCAGGCTGGCTTTCCAGCCCAAGGAGCCATCGTCATGCCCAAGCTCGTAGCCCGTCAGAACGTTGCGGTAACGCCCGACCCGCAACTCCGTCGCAGCCTGCGACTGGCATTGCTGTGCGGATTGGCCCTGGTGATCCTGTTGCCCATGGCGCGCGGCTCCAGTGAGTGGCTGGGCTGGCTGCCGATGTGGCTGGTCGGCATGCCGGCCACGGCACTGTGGTCACTGCATCGTTTCCGCCTGCCACTGGGCAAGGCGGCGACCGCCGGCCCCGCGCAGCGCCGGCGCCGTCCGGGCACGCAAGCGCGCCGCCGCGCGGTCCCCTCCAGCCAGCGTCTGTCCCGGGCAGCCTGACCTTCGGCAGGGGGGAGGGTTGACGGGCTGTGCTAGCGTGGAGAATTGACCGCGCTACCGGAGTACCCATGCCCAAACTCGCCCATGCCTGCCAGACGATCGCCATCGCCGCGGGTCTTGCCGCTGCCGCAGGCAGCACTTTCGCCCAGGAGCCCGCTGCAGTGACCGACGACAAATACGCCTGGCTGGAAGACGTCGAAGGGCAGAAGCCGCTGGAATGGGTCAGGGCGCAGAACGCCAAGTCCGAGGCCGAAATCGCCTCCACGCCCGAGTTCAAGCAGCTGGAGGACAAGATCCTGACCATGCTCGATTCCGACGCCAAGATCCCGGGCGTGGAAAAGATCGGCGACTACTACTACAACTTCTGGAAAGACAAGAACCACGAGCGCGGCCTCTGGCGCCGGACCACGCTGGAGGAATACCGCAAGCCGCAGCCGCAGTGGGAAACGGTCATCGACCTGGATGCGCTGAACAAGGCCGAAGGCCTGCAGGACAACAAGAAATGGGTCTGGCACGGCGCCGACTGCCGCAAGCCCGACTATGCACGCTGCCTGATCGCGCTGTCGCGCGGCGGCTCCGACGCCGATGTCACCCGCGAGTTCGACCTCACCACCAAGCAATGGGTCAAGGATGGCTTCTTTCGCCCCGAAGCCAAGGGCGCCCTTGGCTGGAAAGACGCCGATACCGTCTACGTCTTCACCGATTTCGGCCCCGGCAGCATGACTCCGTCCGGTTATCCGCGCATCGTCAAGGAGTGGAAGCGCGGCACGCCGCTCAGCGCCGCCACAGTGGTGTACGAAGGCACCAACGAAGACATGTACATCGCGGCCTATCGCGACAATACGCCCGGTTTCGAGCGCGATTTCGTCAGCCGCACCATCGCCTTCTACAACGACGAACTGTACCTGCGCGGCAGCGACGGCAAGCTGGTCAAGATCGACGTCCCCAACTCCACCGGCAAAGGAGTGGTGCGTGATTGGCTGACCGTGGAGCTGCGCGAGCCCTGGGAAGTCGACGGCAAGACTTACAAGGCCGGCTCGCTGCTGGCGACCCGGTTCGACGATTTCATGGCCGGCAAGCGCAAGTTCGACGTGCTGTTCGAACCCACCGACTCCACGTCGCTGGCGGGCGCCACCTGGACCAAGAACCATGTGGTCCTGAACGTGCTGGACGACGTCAAGAACAAGCTGATCGTGCTCACGCCCTCGAGCGAGGGCTGGAAGAAGAGCGAATTCGCCGGCGCACCCGCGCTCGGCACCATCGGCATCAGCGCCGTGGACAGCGACGACAGCGACGCGGTGTGGCTGACCGTCACCGATTACCTGACCCCCACCACGCTGATGATGGCCGAGGCCGGCGGCCCCGCTTCGGCGGTGGAAGCGCTCAAGAACATGCCCGCTTTCTTCGATGCTTCGAAGGACGTGGTGGAGCAGCACTTCGCCACTTCCAAGGACGGCACCAAAGTGCCTTATTTCCTGGTGCGGCCCAAGGGCCTGAAGTACGACGGCAGCGCGCCCACCTTGCTGTACGGCTACGGCGGTTTCGAGATCTCGCTGACTCCGGGCTATTCCGGCGGCGTGGGCATGGGCTGGCTGGAAAAGGGCGGCGTGTACGCGGTCGCCAACATCCGCGGCGGCGGCGAATACGGCCCGCGCTGGCACCAGGCGGCGTTGAAGCAGAACCGGCACAAGGCCTATGAAGACTTCGCAGCGGTCGCGCAGGACATGATCGCGCGCAAGATCACCTCGCCCAAGCGCCTGGGCATCCAGGGCGGCAGCAACGGCGGCCTGCTGACCGGCAACATGCTGACGCAGTATCCGGAGCTGTTCGGCGCCGTGGTGGTGCAGGTGCCGCTGCTGGATATGAAGCGCTACAACCACCTGCTGGCGGGCGCTTCGTGGATGGCCGAATACGGCAATCCGGACACCGCCGATTGGCAGTTCATCCAGAAATTCTCGCCGTACCACTTGTTCGACCCGGCCAAGACCTATCCGCCGACCATCTTCATGACTTCCACGCGCGACGACCGCGTGCATCCCGGCCATGCGCGCAAGATGATGGCCAAGATGCTGGACGCCGGCAAGGACGTGCGCTACTACGAGAACATCGAAGGCGGGCACGGCGGGGCGGCCAACAACAAGCAGTCGGCGCACATGAGCGCGCTGGCATACACCTTCCTGTGGCAGCAACTCAACAAGTAAGCTTGAAGCCGTCGTCCCCGCGAAGGCGGGGACCCAGCGACTTTTCTCCTTGGCAACGAAACAACCATGACGTCATCCCAGCGCAAGCTGGGATCCATTTTGATCTTGCCGTTGCCGTTGCTGTTTTTTTGCTTTTTTGTTTTTGCCTCCTCCCTTGCGTAAAGCGCAGGGGAGGATTGAGGAGGGGTGCTCTTGATCTTGCTTTGGGATTTAACCTTGTTCCGAAGCAAAAGCCTTTCGCGCTAACGCGCGAGTCACTTTCTTTGCTTGTGCAAAGAAAGTGACCAAAGAAACACACCCTACGGCGCGCCCGGCGATGAAGCCGCCGGGTTCGCAAGCAGGCCAGGAATTTTCGGAAGGCACATCCATGTGCCGTCCGAAAACGGCGCACATCGTGTGCGCCGCCCCTTCGGGGTTTGTCCCGGCCTACTTGCCGCGCCTCACGGGGAGTTGGAAGAGCAAGATCCAAGGCCAAGGCCAAGGCCTAAGCCACAGCAATGGCAATGGCAAAGCGGATGTTTTTGTAAGGCGCTTCCCCTGTCGCGAAACGATCCGCAATAGTCCAAGATAGTTTCTTACCATTGCGCAGTGCCCACCAAGGACACACTTGTAATGAAACCAACCTATTTCCTGCTTGCGGCCACCCTTCTGATGACCACTTTCCCCAGTTCCGCGCTTTCCCCGGTCGCCACCGCGCCCGATGCCGCCAAGAAGCCGCATACAGTCAAGGCTCCTTTCGGCGCCACGCGCAACGACTACTACTACTGGCTGCGCGACGACGATCGCAGGAATCCGGAGATGCTGGCCTATCTGAACGCGGAGAACGCCTACGCCGACGCGGTGCTGGCGCCGACCAGGCCGCTGCAGGAGAAGCTCTATAACGAGATCGTCGGACGCATCAAGCAGGACGACGCCAGCGTGCCGTACCGCGAGCGCGGCTACTGGTACTACACGCGCTTCGAGACCGGCAAGGACTACCCCATCCATGCGCGCCGCAAGGGCGACATGGAAGCGCCGGAAGAGATTTTGCTGGACGTCAACGCGATGGCCGAAGGCAAGGGCTACTTCAGCGTCGGCGATGCGCAAGTCAGCCAGGACAACAAACTGCTGGCCTGGGCCGACGATGCCGTGGGCCGTCGCCAGTACGTGATCCGTTTCAAGAACCTGGAAACGGGCGAACTTTACCCGGATGCGATCAGCGGCGTGTCCGCCAACGTGGTCTGGGCCGACGACAACAAGACCCTGTTCTACGTGGAAAACGATCCGGAAACCCTGCTCACGGTGCGGGTGAAGTCGCATGTGCTGGGCACGCCGGTGTCCGCCGACAAGCTGGTCTACGAAGAAAAGGACGACAGCTTCTACATGGGCATCGGCCGCAGCCGCGACGACAAATTCATCTGCATCTCTGTCGAAAGCACGGTTTCCTCCGAACAACGCTGCGCGCCGGCCAGCGATCCGTCGCGGTTCACCGTGCTGGCGCCGCGCGAACGCGATGTGGAGTACAGCGCCGACCACTTGGACGGACGCTGGGTGATCCGCACCAACTGGAAAGCGAAGAACTTCCGCATCATGACCGCGCCTTCCGGCTCCACCTCGCGCGAGGAGTGGAAAGACTGGATCGCGCACAGCGATGAGGTCTACATCGAAGGATTCGAGCTGTTCGACGGTTTCACCGCCGTCAGCGAGCGATCCAACGGCCTGGAGCGCCTGCGCCTGCTGCGCGCCAACGGCAAGGAGGAATACGTCAAAGCCGACGAGCCGGCGTATTCGATGGGCCTGGACGTGAACTCCGAACACGACACTCCGTGGTTGCGCTACAGCTACACCTCGATGACCACGCCGGCCACGACCTACGAACTCAACGTGGACACCGGAGAACGCAAGCAGCTCAAGCAGCAACCGGTAATCGGCTACGACCCGGGCAAGTACGCCACAGAGCGGTTGTGGGCCACCGCCCGCGACGGCACCAAAGTGCCGGTATCGCTGGTCTACAAAAAGGGCTTCCAGAAGAACGGCAAGGGCGCGCTGTTCCAGTACGCCTACGGCAGCTACGGTTCCTCGACCGATCCGGGTTTCAATTCGACCATCGTCAGTCTGCTGGACCGCGGCGTGGTGTACGCCATCGCCCACATCCGCGGCGGCCAGGAAATGGGCCGCGACTGGTACGACAACGGCAAGCTGCTGCACAAGAAGAACACCTTCACCGATTTCATCGACGTTACCGACGCGCTGGTCAAGCAGGGCTACGCAGCGCCGGACCGCGTCGCCGCGTCCGGCGGCAGCGCCGGCGGCCTGCTGATGGGCGCGATCGCCAACATGGCCCCGGAGAAATACCGGGTGATCGTGTCGCAGGTGCCGTTCGTGGATGTGGTCACCACCATGCTGGATCCGACCATTCCGCTGACCACCAACGAGTACGACGAGTGGGGCAATCCGGAGAAGAAGGAGTTCTACGACTACATCCTCACCTATTCGCCTTACGACAACATAAGCAAGCAGGCGTATCCGGCGATCTTCGTGGGCACCGGGCTGTGGGATTCGCAGGTGCAGTACTGGGAACCGGCCAAATACGTGGCCAAACTGCGCGACGAAAACACCGGCACGCTGCCGCTCTTGTTCCGCGTCAACATGGAAGCGGGACACGGCGGCAAGTCCGGCCGTTTCCGCCGCTACCGCGAGGCAGCGGAGTATTACGCCTTCGTGCTGGACCAGCTGGGCGTAGCCGAACCGGCGACGAATTAACCGGCCGCGCTTGTAGGAGCGGGCCCTGCCCGCGACGAGGCTCTACTGGGGAAGCTCAGTCGCGGGCAGGGCCCGCTCCTACACGCCGGTACGCGTGGGCCTATGATGTTGCCATGACCGAACGTTCGCGTTTCCGATGGGCCTGGTGGCTGCTGGCCTACGCCAGTCTGGGCACCGGCATCGTCGGTATTTTCGTTCCGGGCCTGCCGACTACGGTATTCATCCTGGTGGCCGCGTACGCGGCCTCGCGCGGGTCCGACCGCCTGCATCTCTACCTGCAGCAGCACGCCCGCTTCGGCCCGATGATTCGCCACTGGCAGGCGCATGGCGCGGTGTCGCGCCGGGCCAAATGGGCGGCCACGCTGACCATGCTGGCCTGCGCGGGCGTATTGCTGGCGATCATGGCCGGCGTAGGCTCGCATCGCTGGTGGATGGCGGCCCTGCCCATCGCCTGCATGGCGGCCGTTTCGCTCTGGTTGTGGCTGAGGCCGGAACCGCCGGCCTAGGCCTTCCTCCTTGATTTCGTTCATGACGGGTCCGTAGAGGATCCCGTTCGTGGTGAGCCTGTCGAACCACGCTTTTCGCATGGGAAGGCAGCTGTCGATATCTGAAATGTATCGCCAAGAGCGTGGTTCGACAGGCTCACCACGAACGGTTCAAAGGAATCCCGGTGTGCGCATGTAAAACGGCGCTTTTCGGCCATGCCCGTTCATGCTCATCTGGCTATACTCCGGCCATGAACAAACCCATCCTCATCGCCCTTTCCCTGTCCGTATCCGCCCTCCTCGCTGGCTGCGGCGCCAAGGGCCCGCTGATCCTGCCGGAGAAGGCGGCGCCGATCGAAGCGCCCGCGGAAACCGCTCCGGAAGCGCCCGTGCCCACCGACGGGACGTCCACGACTCCTGCCGACCAGCAAGCCGAAGAAGCGGTCGACGATCCCGCGCCGCCGGCCGAGAATGACTGACAGGGCTTCCCCGGGCGTGCCAGCGTTGCGTTTCTCCAAGATGCACGGCGCCGGCAACGATTTCGTCGTCATCGATCTGCGCGACGGTACGCCGCCACCGGATGCGGCACTCGCTTCGCGGCTGGCCGACCGCCATTTCGGCGTCGGTTGCGACCAGATCCTGACCATCGAACATCCGCGCAGCGCCGGGGCGGTGGCGTCCTATCGCATCTGGAATTCCGACGGTTCGCCTTCTCAACAATGCGGCAACGGCGCGCGTTGCGTGGCGGCCTGGCTGGTGCGCGATGGCGTGGCCCGGGGAAACCGTTTCCGTGTCGATAGCCCATTGGCCACGCATGAGGTGGAGCGGCTGGAAGGCGATCGCTACTCCATCGCCATGGGCGTGCCGCAGTTCGAGCCGAAGGCGATTCCGCTGGCAGGATTTCCCAAGGCGGACAGCTATCGCCAGGACCTCGATGGCGAGGTCGTGGAATTCGGTGCGGTGTCCATGGGAAATCCGCATGCAGTCATCGAAGTGGCCGACGTCGATCTTTCCCCGGTACTGGTGCAGGGACCGGCACTGCAGAACAGCGGGGCATTTCCGGAATCGGCCAATATCGGTTTCGCCCAGGTCGTTTCGCGGCAGCGGTTGCGTCTGCGCGTGTACGAGCGCGGGGTGGGCGAGACGCTGGCCTGCGGCAGCGGCGCCTGCGCGGCGGCGGCCGTGTTGATGCGGCGCGGGCGCATAGACCGCAGCGTGGACATCACCCTGCCGGGCGGCGACCTGCATATCGACTGGCCCGATGACGCCGCCGAGGTCATCATGTCCGGACCGGCGGCATTCGTATTCGAAGGGGAATGGAAGCAATGACCGAAGCACAAGAAAAACTGGGCGCCCACGAGATCGCGGCCTGGCTGCGCCGGCACCCGACCTTCCTCAAGCAGTTCCCCGATCTGGCCTTGACTCTGATCGTGCCGCGCGAGGAAGGCCCCACTGCTTCGCTGGCCAGCTACCAGCTGGAAGTGCTGCGCGACAAGAACCGCGAACTGTCCAAGCGCCTCAACGACCTGTTCGCCAACGCGCAGGAGAACGAGCGCCTGGCGGTGCGTACCCACCAGCTGACCCTTTCGCTGTTGAAGCAGAACACCGCGCAGGACACCTTGCGTGCCATGGCCGCTTCGCTGGCCGAGGATTTCAACGGCGACCTGGTGCGCATCGTGCTGTTCGAGCCGCTCGCCGGGCTGGACGACGCCGAGTGGCTGCAGGTGGTGGCGGAAAACAGCACGCACTTGAACTCGTTCCGCGACTGCCTGAAGGATGGCGAGCCGCTTTGCGGGCGCCTGCAGCCGGAAAAGAACGCCGTGCTGTACGGCGCGCGCGCCGAGGAAGTGCAGTCGTCCGCACTGCTGCCGTTGCCCGGCCTGGGCCTGGTGGCGGTGGGCAGCCGCGACGGCAACCGCTTCTATCCGGGCATGGGCACGTTGTTCCTGCGCATGATGGGCGAGGCGCTGGCGGTGGCGATGAAGCGGTTTCATGCCTGACCTGTAGGAGCGGGCCATGCCCGCGACGGAGCTGTACCGGTAACGCCCGGTCGCGGGCATGGCCCGCTCCTACAAGACTCCCGTATTTTTTGAGGTCCTGGAGTGGGGAAATATGATCGAAGACTTCCTCTCCCACCTCCAGGTCGAACGTCGTATGTCGGCGCACACGCTCGATGCCTATCGGCGCGATCTGTCTGCGCTGAGCGAATGGGCGACGGGGCAGGGCAAGGACAATCTGCTCGAACTCGACAGCGAGCAACTGCGCGCCTTCGTAGCCGCCGAACACCGCCGCGGCCTTTCACCCAAAAGCCTGCAACGCCGGCTCTCCGCCTGCCGCAGCTATTTCAACTGGCTGCTCCGGCACGGCCGCATCGCCGCCAGCCCGGCCGCCGCATTGCGCGCGCCCAAAGCGCCGCGCAAGTTGCCGCAGGTGCTGGATGCCGATGAGGCCTCGCGCCTGGTGGAAGTGCCTACCGACGTGCCGCTGGGGTTCCGCGACCGCGCCTTGCTGGAGCTGTTCTATTCCTCCGGCCTGCGCTTGAGCGAACTGTGCGGCCTGCACTGGAACGATCTGGATCTGGCGAGCGGATTCGTCACCGTGCTGGGCAAGGGCAGCAAACAGCGCAAGGTGCCGGTCGGTTCGCACGCGCGCAAGGCGCTGCAGGCGTGGCGCGACGAACAGAAGCCCACGGGCGACGCGCCCGTATTCCCGGGACGCAACGGCGGCCCGATCTCGCAGCGCGCCGTGCAGATCCGCATGAAGCTGTTGGCGCAGAAGCAGGGCATGTTCAAGAACGTGCACCCGCACATGCTGCGGCACAGTTTCGCCAGCCATATCCTGGAGTCCTCCGGCGACCTGCGCGGGGTGCAGGAACTGCTGGGACATGCCGACATCGCCACCACCCAGATCTATACGCACCTGGATTTCCAGCACTTGGCCAAGGTCTACGACGCCTCACACCCGCGCGCCAAGCGCAAGACCTGATCTCTTCCTGTAGGAGCGGGCCCTGCCCGCGACGCTCTCTTCGCGTGTTGGGGGAAAGCGTCGCGGGCAGGGCCCGCTCCTACAGAGGGACTATCTGCCATTGGTCATGCTTGAACCCGTCCTGGCCGTCCCCACCTCCTAGTTACCACTCCGGAGGCCGCATGGACCCCAGCCAGAACCCCAATGTTTTTCACGCCACCACCATCCTGTCGGTGCGGCGCAACGGTCGTGTCGCCGTGGCCGGCGACGGCCAAGTCACGCTTGGCAATACGGTGATGAAAGGCAACGCCCGCAAGGTGCGCAGGCTGGGCCGCGACGGCCAGGTGCTGGCCGGTTTCGCCGGCGCGGCGGCCGATGCGTTCACCCTGTTCGAACTGTTCGAAGCCAAGCTCGAAAAACACGGCCAGCTGCAGCGCGCCGCGGTAGAGCTGGCCAAGGACTGGCGCACCGAGCGCCGCCTGGGCAAGCTCGAGGCGCTGCTGGCCGTGGCCGACAAAGACACCTCGCTGATCATCAGCGGCACCGGCGATGTGATCGAACCGGAAGACGGCATCATCGCCATCGGCTCCGGCGGCTCCTACGCCTTGTCGGCGGCGCGAGCGTTGATGGCGCATACCGAGATGGACGCCAAATCCATCGCGGTCGAATCGCTCAACATCGCCGGCGATATCTGCATCTACACCAACCGCAACGTGGTGGTAGAGGAATTGTGATCAGAACCCCTCTCCTGCTTGCGGGAGAGGGGCAGGGGTGAGGGTCGGCTCTTCGCGAAAGCGCCCTCATCCGCCCTTTGGGCACCTTCTCCCGCAAGCGGGAGAAGGGCTCTCCAAACAAAATGACGGATGCAATGAACGACAACAACTCCACCATGACCCCGCGCGAGATCGTGCAGGAACTAGACCGCCATATCGTCGGCCAGCACGGCGCCAAGCGTGCGGTGGCCATCGCCTTGCGCAACCGCTGGCGGCGCATGCAGCTGCAGCCGGATCTGCGCGACGAGGTGATGCCCAAGAACATCCTGATGATCGGCCCTACCGGCGTGGGCAAGACCGAGATCGCACGCCGCCTGGCCACGCTGGCCAACGCGCCGTTCGTGAAAGTGGAAGCCACGCGTTTCACCGAGGTCGGCTACGTGGGCAAGGACGTGGAGCAGATCGTGCGCGACCTGGCCGACACCGCAGTCAAGATGTACCGCGAGCAAGCCAAGGTGCGCGTGCGCACCCAGGCCGAGGAGCGCGCCGAAGACCGCATCCTGGATGCGCTGCTGCCGCGTCGCAGCGTGGGCATCGGTTTCGATGCCGAAGCCGCCCGCAACGAACCCTCGGCGCACGACGGCGATACCCGCACAAAATTCCGCAAGATGCTGCGCGCCGGCGAGCTGGACGAGCGCGAGATAGAACTCGAACTCTCGGCCAATGTGAGCATGGACATCATGACCCCGCCGGGCATGGAGGAAATGGGCCAGCAGCTGCGGCAGATGTTCTCCAACATGGGCGGCGCGAAATCGCATACGCGCACACTGACCATCAAGGCCGCGCGCCCCCAGCTGGTGGAAGAGGAGGCGGCGAAGCTGGTCAACGAGGAAGACATCCGCGCCGCCGCCATTGAGGCCTGCGAACAGAACGGCATCGTGTTCATCGACGAGATCGACAAGGTCGCCAAGCGCGGCGGCAACATGAGCGGCGGCGACGTGAGCCGCGAAGGCGTGCAGCGCGATCTGCTGCCGCTGGTGGAAGGCAGCAACGTAAGCACCAAGTACGGCACGGTGAAAACCGACCACATCCTTTTCATCGCCTCCGGCGCGTTCCATCTGGCCAAGCCCAGCGACCTGATTCCGGAACTGCAGGGCCGTTTCCCCATCCGCGTGGAGCTCTCGGCGTTGTCGAAAGAGGATTTCGTACGCATCCTCACCGAACCCAAGGCCGCGCTGACCCGCCAGTACGAGGCGCTGTTGCTGACCGAGGGCGTGACCCTGGAATTCACCGCCGATGCCGTCGACCGTCTCGCGGAGATCGCAGCGCAGGTCAACGAGCGCCAGGAAAACATCGGCGCGCGCCGTCTGCACACCGTGCTGGAACGGCTGCTCGATACCTTGAGTTACGAAGCCCCCGACCGCGACGGGCAGAAGATCAGCATCGACAAGCTCTACGTCGATGCGCATCTTGGCGAGCTGGTGCAGGACCCCGACCTGAGCCGCTACATCCTCTGAGTCCCTTGTAGGAGCGGGTCCTGCCCGCGACGCATTACCGCCAACGGCGTCGCGGGCAGGGCCCGCTCCTACAAGTTCGGGTCATTGCGGTTCGATGGCGACCTCGGTCTTCACCGAATTGGCGATGAAGCAATGCTCGTGCGCCGAGTGGTGCAGTCGTTGCAGTCCTTCGGCGTCTGGTGCGCTGCCTTCGGCGAACACGATCTTCGGCCGCAGGGTGACGCCGGTCAGGGCGATCCTGCCGGCATCGTTCTTGCCCAGCGTGCCCACGGCCTCGTCGGAGTAGCTGTCGACGACCCAGCCCTTCTTGGCGGCGATCGCCAGCAGGGTCAGCATGTGGCACGACGACAGCGCCACCACCAAGGCTTCCTCCGGATCCACGCCGTGCGCACTGCCCAGGTAGGCTGGCGCCGCGGAGCCGGTGAGACGTTGCCCGCGTTCGAATATCCATTCGTGATCGCGACTGTAGCCATCGACGGTGAAGGGTTTTCCATCGCGGTTCCATTGGATGACGGTCTTGTGTTCGGACATGGCCATGCTCGCGTGAGTTGAGGCACAACAGTATCCCAGTATCGAGTCGATAACCGTCTGCTAGCATTGCAGGAAGATCGAGGTAGGGCGTCGCTATGGATAGTGAAGTAGAACCCAACAGGACGGTGCTGGTAGTCGGCGCGGCGGGATTCCTGGGCGGGTACATCGTTGCGGCGTTACGGGAGCGCGGCTGGCGCGTGTTGCGGGGCGTGCGTGCCCGGGGCAGGGCGCTGGCGGCCGACGAGCGCGAATGCGATCTGCAGCGATTGCCGACTCCGGAAAGCTGGCTGCCGTTGCTGGCGGGCGTTGATGCGGTGGTCAACGTTGCGGGCATATTACGCGAAGAGGGCGGGCAGACGTTCGCGACTGTTCACTTGGACGCGCCGCTCGCGCTGGCCCGCGCCTGTGTCAAGCAGGGCGTGCAGTGCTTCGTGCAGATATCGGCGCTGGGATTGCCGGAAGACGGCGAATTCGTCGCATCGAAGCAGCGTTTCGACGAGGCCTTGCTGGAGCTTCCGCTGCGCAGCGCGATACTCCGGCCTTCGATCGTGTACGCCATCTCGGGTTCGTATGGTGGAACCTCCCTGTTGCGCGCGCTCGCGGCGTTTCCCGGTGCGTTGCTGTTGCCGGGCGATGGTCGCTGGCTGATCCAGCCTGTGGCGGTTCAGGACCTCGCCGACCTTGCGGCACGTGCATTGGAATCGGAGACTTCCGGTATCTACGAGGTCGGCGGTCCCGAGCGCATGACCCTGCGCGAGTACCAGCACGCCTGGCGCGAATGGCTGCGCATCCCCGGCAATCGGGTCATCTTCACCCCGGTCGGTTGTGTGTCGTTGCTTGTGCGTTTCTGGGAAACCATCGGCAGCGGCCCGGTAGGCGAAACCATGTGGCGCATGCTCAGGCGCGGAAACGTCACCGCCGATGGCGCGATCGAACGTTTGCGCCGGGACTTCGGAATCGCGCCGCGGCCCTTGCAGGAAGTGCTCGCCTCGACTCCCAGCCAGGTGCAGGACCGGTGGCAGGCGCAGCTTTACTTCCTTGCGCCTGCCCTGCGGCTGGGCATCGCCATGCTCTGGTTGATTTCCGCCTGGGTAGGGTGGACAACGCCCGCATCGGAAATAGAACAGCTAGCCGACGGCTCGGTTCTCGGTGCGATGAAGCCGGTTGCCGTTGCGCGTTCGGCGGCTACCTTCGACATGATCCTCGGACTTTGGTTGCTGCTGGGTTTCCGTTTGCGCACCGCGATCGCATCGATGATGGCGCTTGTGCTGGTTTATACCCTGGTATTCGGCATTGCATTGCCCACGCTTTGGCTGGACCCGTTGGGCGGATTGGCAAAAAACCTGGTCGTCCTTCCGGCGCTCGCGGTGCTGTGGGTGCTTTCGGAGAGGAGGTGAGCGTGCTCTACCTTTGGGTGAAATGGATCCACATCCTGTCGTCGACGTTGTTGATGGGCACGGGGCTGGGTATAGCCTTCTTCATGTGGGTCGCGCATCTGCGCGGCGACGCCAAGGTGATTGCGGCGACTGCGCGCACGGTGGTGATTGCCGATACCTGCTTCACCGCGCCGGCAGTGGTGGTGCAATTGCTGACCGGCTTCTGGCTGACCCGCATCATGGGAATGCCGCTGACCCAGTATTGGATCAAGACCGCGCTGATCCTGTTCGTGCTGGTCGGCTGTTGCTGGTTGCCGGTACTGTGGTTGCAGATACGCGCGCGCAACCTGGCCGTGGAAGCGTGCGCACGTGGCGAACCACTGCCGACTGCTTACTACACCGCGATGCGCTGGTGGTTCTGGCTGGGCTGGCCGGCTTTCATCAGCGTCATCGCGATCTTCTGGCTGATGGTGATGAAGCCGGCCTGAGGCGCGGTTCAATCCTCGCCGATATCCTCGTTCCACACTTCCGGATTGGCGGCGATGTAATCGCCCAGCATGCTGATGCATTCCTCGTCGTGCAGATCGACGACGTTGACCCCGTTTTCGCGCAGCCAGTCGATGCCGCCGCCGAAGTTGACCGACTCGCCCACCACCACCGTGCCGATGTTGAACTGCCGGACCAGGCCGCTGCAGTACCAGCAGGGCGCCAGGGTGGTGACCATGATGGTGTCGCGGTAGCGGCGCTGGCGGCCGGCTTTGCGGAAGGCGTCGGTTTCGCCGTGGACCGAAGGATCGTTTTCCTGAATGCGCCGATTGTGGCCGCAACCCAGCAGTCTGCCGTCGTTGTGGAAAAGAGCGGCGCCGATGGGGATGCCGCCTTCGGCCAGGCCCCGGCGGGCCTCGGCGACAGCGGTTTCCAGCAGGGAGCGGTAGTCGATGGTGTCCATGCAAATCCGGAAGGGGCGGCGCGGTAGGATGTTGCCACGTGCGGAGGCGATTCGGGAAATGCGGCCTGGGTCACTTCGACAACGGCGGTTGTCGTCTATCTAGTCATGGCAGAACCGGAAGCGTGCCATCGCTTCCGCCGAAAGTAGGGGGCTGAAGTGGCAATAGGGAAAAGCGCATCGCTCGCGGCCGGCATGCGGGCCATGCTGGCGTGCGGTCTGGGAGCGGCGTTGATGACGGGCGCTTTGCAGGCGCAGGCCCAAATAGTTCAAGGACAGCTGCAACTGCAGTGGGGCGACCCGCGCGGGGATGCCGGTCAGCCGAAGCGACCCGGCAAACTCCGGGTCGCTCTGGTGACCGATGACGGCAAGCGCCAGGTGCTGGACCCGGTACAGGCGCGCATCGCCGCCGGCGATCTGTATGCGCTGGCCAACCGCCGGGTGGCGGTGGAGTTCGGCACTTATGCTCGTGGCATGCCGCGCGGGAAAGTCGAAGCCATCGTTCCCGCCGACGATCTTGGCCAGGCTTACGACCCGGCGGTTCCGCTGAAAACCGGGCCGGTGGCCAAGGCGGTCGCGGGCACCACGCGCTGGGTGACGGTGGCCTGCAAATTCTCCGACATCGATACCGAGCAGAAGACGGTGGAGTTTTTCCGCGGCCAGTACGGCACATTGGCCGGCCAGCTGGGCCATTACTGGCCGGAGGTGTCTTACGGGAAAGTGACCCTCGCCGGCAGCGACGCCTATGGCTGGTTCACCTTGCCCCAGCCGCGCTCGTACTACATCACCGGCGAAGGCGATGGAAAAGCCGACCTGGACAAGCTGTTCGAGGACTGCGCGGCTGCGGCCGATCCGGTGGTGAATTTCAATGCGGTGCAGGGCATCAACATGATGTTCAACGGCGACCTGGACGGTTTTGCATGGGGCGGTGGCGCTTGCGGTCCCCTGGAAGGCGTCAACCGGTGCATCCGCAACACCTGGAATCCGCCCTGGGCCTTCAACAACCTGGCGCCGCTGGCGCATGAAATGGGCCACGGCTACGGCCTGCCGCACTCCAACAATTCCGACGGCGACGACGACCCCTACGACAATCCCTGGGACGTGATGAGCGATGGATGGCGCAACGCCGTCGCCAATGCGACCTACGGCACCCTGCCCAAGCACATCAACATCTACCAGCGCGATCGCCTGGGCTGGGTGGATGCGGCGCGCAAGCTGACGGTGGCGGCCGGCGGACCGCGGGTGACGGTCAATCTGGATGCGGCCAGTCTGGCGGGCTCGCTGAACACGCAGATGGTCGTGTTCACCATTCCGCAGGAAGCCGGGGTCCTGTACACCCTGGAGGCGCGCAAGCGCACCGGCGCCTATGAAGCCAACCTGGCCGGAAACGCGGTCATCATCCATCGCGTGGTGAATGGCGACATGGCTTACAGCATCGATGCCGCCGTGCCGCCGGCCAATGTTTCGAACAACGAGGGATCGATGTTCAAGGTCGGGGAAACCTGGGTGTCGCCCCACAACGCCTACTGGGTCACGGTGGAGTCGGAAACCGCGACGGGTTTCGTGGTGTCGCTGGGGCCGCAGCCGCGCTACATGGGCGGTCCCGCACCGGTGCGTCGCTCGACCGGCGGCACCGCCAGCGCCTCGCAGCCGGCGCTGCTGTCGACCCCGGCGAGCCGCCAGCCCCGCCAGACAGGCGATTGCGCGACAGGACGCGGGATCTCCACGCAGAAGCAATGCGGCGGGCGCATCAAATAGCCGATCTCAGAGGCTTTGGCGCGTGCGCCGTCGGGCGCGCGCGGTTCTTTCCGCACGGAATGGACGGTTCGCGGGCGACCTCCGCGTCTGTAATGCGATAATCGCGGCATGAGCGAATCCCCCTACAAATCCGGCACCACCCATTTCGGCTTCAAGGACGTCGCCGCCAAGGACAAGCAGAAGCTGGTCGGCGAAGTGTTCTCTTCGGTCGCGGGCAACTACGACCTGATGAACGACCTGATGAGCCTGGGCGTGCATCGGGTGTGGAAGCGCTATTTCGTCGGAACCGCGCAAGTCAAGCGCGGCGACCGGGTACTGGACCTGGCCGGCGGCACCGGCGATATCGCGGCGTTGCTGAAGGACCGGGTGGGTCCGGAAGGCGAGATCGTGCTGGGCGACATCAACGCCGGCATGCTTTCGGTCGGCCGCGACCGCATGACCAATCGCGGTCTGGTCGCCGGACTGGACTATGTGCAGTGCAATGCCGAAGCGTTGCCGTTTCCCGACAACAGCTTCGACCTGGTCACGATTGCTTTCGGCCTGCGCAACGTAACCGACAAGGACGCGGGCCTGCGCGAGATGTTCCGCGTGCTCAAGGTGGGCGGGCAGGCCAGGGTGCTCGAATTCTCCGAAGTGACGGTGGACTGGTTCAAGCCGGTCTACGACTTCCACTCGTTCAAGATCCTGCCCAGGCTGGGCCAGCTGTTCGCCAAGGACGCCGATAGTTATCAGTACCTGGCCGAAAGTATCCGCAAGCATCCGCCGCAGGAAGAACTGAAGACGATGATGCAGGAAGCCGGTTTCGAGCGCTGCAGCTACAAGAACCTGTCGGCCGGCATCGTGGCGGTACATACGGGCTACAAGGTCTGACGCGGGCGACTCCTCACAGGCAGCCTAGAAAAATGGGAAAACTTCCGGCCATCGTTTTCGTCATTCTCTCCATGAACGCAGCATCGGCCCAGGAAAGCAAAGACCCGAAAGCGACCGAGGTGTGGCAGCCAGAACCTGAAGTCGTAACGCCCGGCACGGCCGGCAATGCGGCGCCGCCGGCCGATGCCATCGTTCTGTTCGACGGAACGGACCTGGAGGAATGGGCGTCGGCCGACGATGCGAATGCTCCCGCGCGATGGACGGTCTCCGGCGGTGCAGTCACGGTGAAGAAAGGGACCGGGAACATCCAGACCAAGCGCTCGTTCGCCGACTATCAGTTGCATCTCGAATGGCGCATTCCCGAAAACATCAGCGGCGAAGGGCAGGCGCGCGGGAACAGCGGCCTGTTCCTGGCCTCCACCGGCCCCGGAGACGAAGGTTACGAAATCCAGATCCTGGATTCCTACAACAACCGCACCTATTCCAACGGCCAGGCGGGCGCTATCTACAAACAGCATATTCCGCTGGTCAATGCCAATAGAAAGCCCGGTGAATGGCAAGCCTACGATGTAGTCTGGACCGCTCCCAGGTTCAACGACGATGGGTCGCTGAAGAACCCGGCAAGGGTTACGGCCTTCCTCAACGGTGTGCTGGTGCAAAACAACGTCGAGCTGCAAGGGGTTACCGTTTATGTCGGCAAACCGTCTTACAGGAAGCATGGTCCTGCCCCTATCAAGCTTCAGGACCATGGCGATCCGAGCGAGCCCATAAGCTTCAGGAATATTTGGGTGAGAGAACTCTAAGCGTAGCGGCATCCGCTGGAGCAGGGTTCAGTAAAAGGAGAGCTCCGTGGGAGCGGCGTCACGCCGCGAGCTTTGAGCTTTCAAGATTGAGTTCGAGCCTTTGTTTGCTCCGTTTGCGAGTCGAAAGCTCGCGGCGTGACGCCGCTCCCACGGGACGCCGCTCCCACGGGACGCCGCTCGCACTTTGCCGTTCCCGCATACGTTGTGGCCTGTACGTGGCCAGAATCCCTACCTGCGAGCGGGGTAAACTAGGCCATCCCCTGACCCTGGATTTACCGATGCGCTCCACCTTCCTGTTGCTGTCCTGTGCCGCCATGATGGCGGCCGGTTGTTCCCGCGAAGCCGCTCCCGCCCCCGAAGCCGCCCCCGGTCTATTTACCACATCTGACGTTGCTGACGAAGAGGGTGGGGGAGAATATGGAGGGGGCCGGCGAAATTGACAAAAAGACA
>NZ_PDWS01000025.1 GCF_010093305.1 Pseudoxanthomonas sacheonensis
CACCCGCACCAGATCGCCCACCCGCACCACCAGCCGCGAATTGTGCGCGTAGCGGGTCACGTAGCCGTTGCCATGGTCGATGTCGACCACGTTGCCGTAGCCGCTCTTGACCCCGGCGAAGCTGACCACGCCGTCGGCCACGCTCAGTACCGGGTCGCCCACGTCGGCTTCGAAATCGATGCCCCTGTGGTACTGGCTACCGCCGCCCAGCGGATCGGCGCGGCCGCCGAAACCGGAGGTGATGTAGCTGTTGGCGATCGGCATGCGCGAGGGGGTGGCGTTCTTGTCCAACTCGCGGTTGAACAGCAGCGCTTCCAGTACCGACAGCTGCTTGCCGGAAGCGGCGAACTGGCGCTCCAGCTGGGTCACCCCGGCGTTCAGCGCGCGGGGCTCCATGTCGAAGCTCTGGTCGTTACCGCCCACGCCCACCGGCTTGTCGAAGTCGAATTCGCCGTCCTGCAGCTGGCCGACCCGGGTCAGGCGTTCGCCCAGCGCATTGAGGCGGTTGGCCTGGGCCTGCAGCTCACCCAGGCGCGCGGCCATGGCGTTGACTTCCTGCTGGGCGCCGCGACGGACCTGGTCCAGCTCGGCCTGCTGCTTGTCGGCCTTGGCCTGCAGCATCGAGACCTGGGCCATACCGGCCAGGCTGCGCCCGCCGAAACCCAGCAGAAGGCCGGAAACCAGGAGGATGCCGATGCTGGCGAGCGGACGGGAATACATGAATACACGGGCCTGATGGGACTTGCTGGCCACGAAATGGGCCATGCCGGCGCGCGAATTGTTTACGATGGTTTGAAAGATCATAGATACCGATGTCTGATTCGAAGTCCCAACCGCGTCGCGCTTCATCCCCACAGCCCGCCTTGCAGGCTGCGATGTCGGATGCCGCCACCGACCCGGTGCGCAGGGCCTTATGGCTCGACGCGCTGGAACAGCAACTTCGCCCCTGTCTGCCGCCTGCCCTGTCCCCCCATTGCAGGCTGGGGAACGCGACCGGCGGAAAACTCGTTTTTATCGTCGATTCTCCGGTGTGGCACGCCAAACTGCGCCTTGCCGCACCCGAACTGATCGACTTGGCCCGATCCATCGGGTTTGCAGCCACCGAAGTGGTTGCGAAGACTACAACAGCCCCTTTCCAGCGGCCTGAGCCGGCCGGACTTGCTGTAAAACCCATGTCGGAAGCTTCGCGCAATGCGCTCAAAGCCGCCTTGGCATCCCTGGACGACCCGGACTCCGCCGGATCCAATGAGGGCAAGGACCCCAATCCTGAACACCGGGGCGGCCGGGCCAAACGTTGAATCCGGCGCGCACAGGCCGAAGCATGGTACCCAGCAAAGGCAATGCGTTCGTTATCGAATAGTTAAATTATTGTGAATCCAAGGCCATGAATGTCATTGGGTTCACAGTTCCGTCCAAATCCGGCTCTCCGCCGGAGACGGGGGTTCAGACGGCGAGTGCGGGACTGCCGTAAACCACGGGGGCGGGACCGGCCGCCGCTTCGAAGGTCACTTCTTCCCAGGCCCGGCGCTCGGCCATCAGGGCGCGCACCAGCTTGTTGTTGAGCGCGTGGCCGGACTTGAAGCCTTCGTATGCGCCCAGGATGGGGTGCCCTGCCAGGTACAGATCGCCGATGGCGTCGAGGATCTTGTGGCGCACGAATTCGTCGGCGTAGCGCAGGCCGTCGTCGTTGAGCACGCGGAACTCGTCCAGCACGATGGCGTTGTCCATCGAGCCGCCCAGGCCCAGGTTGCGCTCGCGCATGTATTCCAGGTCGCGCATGAAACCGAAGGTGCGCGCACGCGCGACTTCCTTGGTATAGGCGGCGGTGGAGAAATCGATCTCCGCGCGCGATTGCGAGGCGGGGATCATGGGGTGGTCGAACTGCACGGTGAAGCCGACCTTGAAACCGTCGTACGGCACGAAGCGCGCGATCTTGTCGCCGTCGCGCACTTCCACCGGATGCTTGATGCGCAGGAAGCGCTTGGGCGCGTCCTGTTCCACCACGCCAGCGGACTGCAGCAGGAATACGAAGGGACCGGCGGAACCGTCCATGATCGGCAGCTCGGCCGAGGACAGTTCCACGAAAGCGTTGTCGACGCCCAGGCCGGCCATCGCCGACATCAGATGTTCGACGGTCATGACCTTGGCGCCTTCGCGGCTCAGGCCGGTGCACAGGGTGGTCTCGCTCACCAGCTCGGCATTGGCCGGAATCTCCACCACCGGATCCAGGTCCACGCGGCGGAACACGATGCCGTTGTCCACCGGAGCCGGACGCAGGGTCATGTAGACCTTTTCCCCGCTATGCAGCCCCACGCCCGTGGCGCGGATCACATTCTTGAGGGTGCGCTGCTGGGTCATTTGGGGACGAGACTGTAACAAGTGTCGAATGGCCGGCGAGAATAGCACGCAGGTGCCTGAATCTTAACGGAAGAATCGATCCGTCCCACGGTTGAAACAATGCCCGGCGGCGGGACCAGGAGGGCAAAAAGCTGCCGGGCCGGACAGCCCGGCAGCGAAGGGACAGGACACTGCTCCATCGCCGATGCCCGGAGGCGTCGGCGACCAACTACTTACTACCCCCTCTCCCCATCCGGAGAGAGGGTCTGAATCAATCTGCCTGGCGGCGCAGGAACGCCGGGATGTCCAGGTAATCGCCCGGCAGATCGGCGGTAGCCGGCGAGGCCGCCGGCGAAGAGGCCGGTTCGGCGCTGCCGCGGCGCAGGCCCAGGCCGCCGACGGCGTTGGCCACCGGATCCATGATGGCGTTGGCGTCATAGGCCATGCCGGTGGTGGCGTCGCGGACCAGCTTGATCGGCGCACGCATCGGTTCGCGCAGGCCGTGGCTGTCGCCGCGGCCCAGCGGCTGGCGGACGGCGGCGGTGCGGTTGAGGCCGGTGGCGACCACGGTGACGCGGACTTCGTCCTGCATGTCCGGGTCCAGCACGGTGCCCAGGACCACGGTCGCATCTTCGGCGGCGAAGCCTTCGATGGTGCGGCCCACTTCGTCGAACTCGGCCATGGTGAAATCCGGGCCGGCGGTGATGTTGACCAGGATGCCGTTGGCGCCGGACAGGTTGACGTCGTCCAGCAGCGGGTTCTGGATCGCCGCTTCGGCCGCCGCCTGCGCGCGGTCGTCGCCGCGTGCCGAGCCGGTGCCCATCATGGCCAGGCCCATCTCGCTCATCACCGTGCGCACGTCGGCGAAGTCGACGTTGATCAGGCCCGGGCGCACGATCAGGTCGGCGATGCCCTGCACGGCGCCCAGCAGCACGTCGTTGGCGGCGCGGAAGGCCTGGATCATGGTGGCGTTGCGGCCCAGCACGGTGATCAGCTTTTCGTTGGGAATGGTGATCAGCGAATCGCAGTGGTGGCTGAGCTCCTCGATGCCCTTCAACGCCACCTGCATACGGCGGCGGCCTTCGAACGGGAACGGCTTGGTGACCACGGCCACGGTCAGGATGCCCATTTCCTTGGCCAGCTGCGCGACCACCGGTGCGGCGCCGGTACCGGTACCGCCGCCCATGCCGGCGGTGATGAACACCATGTCGGCGCCATCGAGCGCGGCGATGATGCGCTCGCGGTCTTCCAGCGCGGCCTGGCGGCCGACTTCCGGATTGGCGCCTGCGCCCAGGCCCTTGGTGACGTTGCCGCCCAGCTGCAGCTGGGTCTTGGCGCCGCAGTTGTTGATGGCCTGCGAGTCGGTGTTGGCGGTGACGAATTCAACGCCCTCCACGCTGCTGCTGACCATGTGCGCGACCGCGTTGCCGCCGCCGCCGCCCACGCCGATGACCTTGATCACCGCGTTGGGAGCCATTCTTTCAACCAGTTCGAAATGTGCCATGTCCATGTCCTCGTAATAGTTATGTTGTGTATCGCAATCAATCGGTTTGCCGCTCAATCCCCGTCTTTCCCTCCCCGCCTCACCCACCCGCGCCGTCGCGGATGCGCTTAACTCTTTGCGCGGCTCAGAACTCGCCGCGATACCAGTTCTTCAATTTGTTGAGCAGGCTGCCGGTCTTGCCCAGAGGCAATGACGGACGCCGCGGATGCTCTATCTGGCTACCCATCAGCAACAGGCCCACGCCGGTGGCGTGCACCGGGTTGCCGACCACTTCGCCCAGCCCGGTGACGTGCTGGGGAATGCCGATGCGAACCGGCATCTGCAGCATTTCCTCGGCCAGTTCGACCACGCCTTCCATCTTCGAAGCGCCGCCGGTCAGCACCATGCCCGCGCGCACCAGTTCCTCGAAACCGGAGCGGCGCAGCTCGGCCTGCACCATCTCGAAGATTTCCTCGTAACAGCCCTGCACCGCCTGCGCCAGCGAATGGCGCGGCAGACGGCGCGGCGGACGGTCGCCGACGCTGGGCACCTGGATGCTTTCTTCGGCAGTGGCCAGCTGCGCAAGCGCGCAGGCGTAGCGGACCTTGATCTGCTCGGCTTCCGGCGTGGGCGTGCGCAGCATGTGCGCGATGTCGTTGGTGACGTGGTCGCCGGCGATGGGCAGCGATGCGGTGTGGCAGATCGCGCCCTGCACGAACACGGCCAGGTCGGTGGTGCCCGCGCCCATGTCGACCAGCACCACTCCGAGTTCGCGTTCGTCCGAGGTCAGCACCGCCACGCTGGAGGCCAGCGAAGACAGGATCAGATCGTCGATCTGCAGACCGCAGCGCTGCACGCACTTGCTGATGTTGGCCGCGGCCGACTGCGCGCAGACCACCAGGTGCGCGTGCACTTCCAGGCGCACGCCGGTCATGCCGACCGGATTGCGGATGCCTTCCTGCGAATCGTCCAGCACGTACTCGCGGGGAATCGCATGCAGGATCTTCTGGTCGGCGGGAATGGCCACGGCCTTGGCCGCTTCCAGCACGCGGTCCAGATCGCCCCAGGTCACTTCGCCGTCGCGGATCGGCACGATGCCGGGCGAGTTCTTGCATTGCACGTGCGCGCCGGAGATCGAGGCGTAGACCGAACGGATTTCGCAGCCGGCCATCAACTCGGCTTCTTCCACCGCGCGCTGGATTGACTGTACGGTGGATTCGATGTCCACCACCACGCCGCGCTTGAGCCCGCGCGATTCGTGCGAACCGATGCCGATCACTTCTATGGGGTTGCCCGGCGAGTATTCGCCGACCAATGCGGTGACCTTGGAAGTGCCGATGTCGAGACCGACGATCAGCGATTTGTCGCCCTTGCGGTTCATGTGCTTGCCTGCGTCTGTAACGTGCCGCCAGCGGCGGCAGGAATGGAGGACGAAGCCCCCGGAACGGCTGGCTTCGTAGTCGACCAGCTCAATGCAAAACCATTGGTGTAACGCAGGTCCGCACGCTCCAGCGGCGACGCATTGCGCGCCAGCAGTTGCGGCAGCATCCGCGCGAAGCGGCCCAGGCGCGGGCGCGCATCGGCGCGGCCCACCACCACCCGGGTGCCGTTGCTCAGGGCCAGCGACCAGCTGCCGCGCCGGTCCATGACCAGGCTGTCGACCTTGAAGCCGATCGGCGCGAACAGCCCGCGCGATTCGTTGTAGAGCTTCACCACTTCCTGCACCTGCGAATCGGGGCCGCCGAGCAGCGGCAACGCATCGGACTGCATGCCTTTGGGAACGGGAAACAGGCGGCCGTGTTCGGACAGCAGACGATCGGCGCCCCAGCGCGCGAACGGCTTGTGCTCGACTATTTCTATTTCCATCACGTCCGGCCAGCGCTTGCGCACTTCGGCGCGTTCGACCCACGGCAGTTTTTCCACCGCATCCTGCGCGTTCTGCAGACGCACGGCGAAGAAGCCGGGCTTGGCGTAAGGCAGCACCACCGCCTGCAATTGGGCGGGGTCGACGCGCTTGAACTCGCCATGCACGCGCAGCTTGGTCAGCGGCCAGCGCTCGGCGCCGATCCAGCCGTTCATCACCGCGACCACGGGCATGACGACCAGCGCCAATGCCAGCAACCAGGTGAAGATGCGCAGCGCGGCGTTCATGCGTTGGCTCCTTCGGAGCCGGGAATGGTGAATCGGGAACAGGGAATGGACGAGCACAGGGCTCGCGCTTCCTCCATTCTCCATTCCCTATTTCCGATTCCCGGTTTCATAGCGTGGTTTCCAAAATGCGCCAGCACAGTTCTTCGAAACCGATGCCGGCCTGCTTCGCCGCCTTGGGCACCAGCGAATGACTGGTCATGCCGGGCGCGGTGTTCACTTCCAACAGGTAGAAGTTGCCGGTGGCGCGGTCGCGCATCACGTCCACGCGGCCCCAGCCACGGCAACCCGCCGCCTGGAACGCGGCCAGCGCGATGCGGCCGATTTCGGCTTCGTCGGCGCCTTCCAGCCCGGGGCATAGGTACTGCGTGTCTTCGGCCTTGTACTTGGCGTGGTAGTCGTACCATTCGCCCTTGGGCACGATGCGGATCGAAGGCAACGCCAGCTCGCCCAGGATGGCGACGGTAAGTTCGTCGCCGACGACCATCTGCTCCATCAGCAATTCGCCGTCGTAGCGGGCCGCCAGCTCGACGGCCGCGTCCAGGTCGCCCTTCTCGAACACCCGCGTCACGCCGACGCTGGAGCCTTCGTTGGCCGGCTTGACGATCACGGGCAGGCCGAGCCTGTTCGCAGCCGCATGCACGTCGTCGCCTGGCAGCAGGCGCACGTAACGCGGCGTGGGCAGCTCCAGCGACAACCACACTTGCTTGGTGCGTACCTTGTCCATGCTCAGCGCCGAACCGAGCACGCCCGAACCGGTGTAGGGAACACCGAAGGTTTCCAGCAATCCCTGCACGATGCCGTCTTCGCCGCCGCCCTTGTGGCCGTGCAGGATGTTGAACACGCGGTCGAATTTCTTCTGCACCAGCGCCTCGGCCAGGGCCGGTATCCCGTCCACGGCGACTGCGTCGATGCCGCGCGACTGCAGCGCTTCCAGCACGTTGCGGCCCGAGTCCAGCGACACTTCGCGTTCGCTGGAGGTGCCGCCGAGCAGCACGGCGACACGACCGAAGGCTTTCGGATCGGCGGTTCGCAGCATGGGGAATTCGTACTTGCTCATTCGTGCTTGTCCATTGAATGCCCGCTTCCTCCAAAACCATGTGCGGCGATGTCCTGTGCGACATGGCCGATATCGCCGGCGCCCATCAGCAGCAGCAGATCGCCGTCCTGCAGCACATCGGGCAGCACGCCCGCCAGTTCGGACACCTGGCTGACCACCACCGGCTCGTTGCGGCCGCGCGCGCGGATGGCGCGCGCTAGCGATTTGGCGTCGGCGCCGGCGATGGGCGCTTCGCCGGCCGGATAGACTTCGCTCAGCACCAATACGTCCACTTCGGAAAGCACCGCGGCGAACGCATCGAACTGGTCGCGCGTGCGGCTGTAGCGGTGCGGCTGGAAGGCGACGACCAGACGCTTGTCCGGCCACCCGCCGCGCGCGGCGGCGAATACCGCGGCGAGTTCGCGGGGATGGTGGCCGTAGTCGTCGACCAGACGCACGCGCGCACCGGTCGGCGTGGCGATTTCGCCCAGGTCGTTGAAGCGGCGGCCGATGCCGGAGAACTTCTCCAGCGCATTGGCGATGTCCTGCGGCGCCACGCCCAGCTGCCAACCGATGCAGGCCGCGGCGAGCGCGTTCTGCACGTTGTGGCGGCCCGGCAAAGCGAGCTTGACCTGCACCTGCGTATCTTCGGGCAGGCGCAGCGTGAAGCGCATGCATCCGGCTTCCTGGGTCACGTCCTCGGCGCGCACATCGGCGTTCTCGGCGAAGCCGTAACTCATCACGTGCCGCGGCGTGTCGGCTGCCAATGCGGCCACTTCCGGATCGTCGATGCACAGCACCGCCAGCCCGTAGAACGGCAGGCGCTGCAGGAATTCGGCGAAGGCGGCCTGGACCTTGGAGAAATCGTTGTCGTAGTTCTCCAGGTGATCGGCGTCGATGTTGGTGATGACCGACATCAGCGGATTCAGGCGCAGGAAACTGCCGTCGCTTTCGTCGGCCTCGGCCACCAGCCACTGGCCGTCGCCGAGCTTGGCGTTGGCGCCGGCGGCGAGCAATTGGCCGCCGATCACGAACGTGGGATCCAGCCCGCCTTCGCTCAGCACCGCTGCGGTGAGGCTGGTGGTGGTGGTTTTGCCGTGGGTGCCGGCGACGGCGATGCCGCGGCGGAAACGCATCAGCTCGGCGAGCATCGCCGCGCGCGGTACGATCGGGATGCGCTGCGAGCGCGCTTCCATCAGTTCCGGGTTGTCGTGCTTGATGGCGCTGGAGACCACCACGCAATCGGTGCCCAGCACGTTGGACGCGTTGTGCCCGCGCATCACCCGCGCGCCCAGCGACGCCAGCCGGCGCGTGGCGGCGTTGTCGGCGTTGTCCGAGCCGGACACTTCATAGCCCAGCGTGCACAGCACTTCGGCTATGCCGCTCATGCCGGAACCGCCGATGCCCACGAAATGCACGCGGCGGAATTCCTGGGCCAGATTGCCCGTGTGTTGCAAGCGGCGTTCGCGTGCGGCGGCCATCATCATGCGGCGCGTTCCAATGCTGATTCTTCGAGAATGATGTCGGCGATGCGTTCGGCCGCATCGGGCTTGGCCAGCGAGCGCGCGGCGTCGGCCATCGCCAGACGGCGGGCGGGATCGGCGGCGAGTTCGCCGAGGGCTTGTTGCAGATTCGCCGCCAGCTGCTGGTCCTGCTTCAACAGGACAGCGGCGCCGCGTTCGACCAGATACATCGCGTTCTTGGTCTGGTGGTCGTCGACGGCAGCGGGGAAAGGAACCAGCACGCTGCCGATGCCGACGGCGCAAAGCTCGGCCAGCGTGGACGCGCCCGCGCGGCAGACCACAAGGTCGGCCCAGCCATAGGCTTCGGCCATGTCGGCGATGAAGCTTTCCACGCTGGCAGCCACATTGGCTTCGGCATAAGCGCGCACCGCTTCCTCGCGCATCTTCTCGCCGCACTGGTGGCGCACTTCGATCCGGAATTCCGAGAGCGCCGACAGCGCCTGCGGCAGCGCCAGGTTCAAGGCGCGGGCGCCCTGGCTGCCGCCCAGCACCAGCAGCCGCAGCGGCGCTGCGCGCCCTGCGAAACGTTGTGCGGGTACCGGCAGACTGGCGATTTCGCCGCGCACCGGATTGCCCACCGCTTCTTCGCGAGCGGGGAAGCTGCCGGGAAAGCCGGTGAGGATGCGTCGGGCGAATTTCGCCAGCACACGGTTGGTGAAACCGGGCGCGCGGTTCTGTTCGTGCACCAGCAGCGGGCGGCCCTGCAAGCGCGCCGCCATGCCGCCAGGACCCGCCGCGAAGCCGCCGAAACTGACCACCACGCGCGGCGAACGCTGGCGCAACACCGCACCCGCGCCACGGATCGCCTTGAGGATGCGCAGCGGCGCGCCCAGCAAGGCGAGCTTGCCCTTGCCGCGCACGCCGGAGATGGCGAGGGTGTCCAACGGAATATCGTGCTGAGGGACCAACCGCGTTTCCATCGCACCGTCGGCGCCCAGCCAGGTCACCGGTACGCCACGCGCGCGCAGCACCTTGGCCACCGCCAACGCAGGGAAGATATGGCCGCCAGTGCCGCCTGCAAGGATCATCACCGGCGCGTCGCTGCGTGCGCTCATGCGATCCTCTCGAAGGTCGGTTCGACGCGGGGGTTGAGCCGGCTGGTGCCGCGCGCCGGCGCTTGCGTCGCGGCGGCGGGCGCGGCCGGCGCTGGCGCTTCCGCGACCGGCGCCGCTTCGCCGCGCAGCAAAGCGACCTGGCGTTCGGCGCGATTGAGTTCGTAGGAAACCCGCAGCAGCAATCCCATCGCCACGCAAGTCATCAGCACGCTGGAGCCGCCCGACGAAATCAGCGGCAGGGTCAGACCCTTGGTCGGCAGCAGGCCCAGGTTGACGCCGATGGAGACGAAGCTCTGCATGCTGATCCACAGCGCGATGCCGAACGCGCAGTAACCGGCGAAGTGCCTGCGCATTTCCACGCAGCGCAAACCGATATGGAAAGCGCGGCCGGCCAGCAGCGCGTACAGCGCTATCACGCCGCAAACGCCGACGAAACCCAGCTCCTCGCCGATCACGGAGAAGATGAAGTCGGTGTGCGCTTCCGGCAGGTAGTTCAGCTTCTGCACCGAACCGCCCAGGCCGACGCCCCACCACTCGCCACGGCCGACGGCCATCAGCGCGTTGCTGAGCTGGTAGCCGGAACCGAGCTGGTCTTCCCACGGATTCATGAAAGAAGTGATGCGCCGCATGCGGTACGGTTCGAGGATCGCGATGAAGGCGAAGATCGGCAGGCCGATCACGATCGGCGCCGACATGCGCGGCAGATTCACGCCGCCCAGCACCAGCATGCCGGCGGTGATCGCCAGCAACAGCGTGGAAGAGCCGAAGTCCGGCTGCAGCAACAGCAGTCCGACCAGCGCCACCGCCACGCCCAGCGGTTTGAGCATCGCCGGCCAGGTGGCGTTCACTTCGTCGCGGAAGCGCACCAGGTAGCTGGACAGCCACACGATGTAGAGCACCTTCACCGCTTCCACGACCTGGAACTTGGAGACGCCCAGATTGATCCAGCGCCGCGCGCCGTTGACGCTGCTGCCCAGGCCCGGCACGTACACCAGCAGCAGCAGTACGAAACAGGCCAGCAGCAGCCACTGGTTGTAGTGTTCGACGGTCTTGAGTTCGGTGCGCATGGCCACATAGGCCAGGCCGATGCCCAGGCCCAGAAACACCAGGTGACGGGTCAGGTAGTAGAAGGGATTGCTGTCCATGGCGATCGAACTGGACGCGACCATCACCACGCCAAGCGCGGTGAGCGCCAGCGTCACCCCGAGCAGCCACGGATCGTAGCGGCCGCCGATGGCCTCCAGTCGCGTGGCCTGGCGTGGCGGATTGTTGATGGGCGCGCCGTTCATCAACGCACCTTCAACGTCGCAAGGCCGACGAGGACCAGCACCACCGAGATGATCCAGAAACGCACGATCACGCGCGGCTCGGGCCAGCCCTTCAATTCGAAATGGTGATGGATGGGCGCCATGCGGAACACGCGCTTGCCGGTGAGCTTGAACGAGGCCACCTGGATCATCACCGACAGCGTTTCGATGACGAAGATGCCGCCCATGATCACCAGCACCAGTTCCTGGCGCACGATCACCGCCACCGTTCCCAATACCGCGCCCAGCGCCAGCGCGCCGATATCGCCCATGAACACCATGGCCGGATAAGTGTTGAACCAGAGGAAGCCCAGACCCGCGCCGGCGATGGCCGCGCAGATGATCACCAGTTCGCCGGCGCCCGGCACCTGTGGGATCTGCAGATAGGCGGAGAACACCGCGTTGCCCGAGGCGTAGGCGAACACGCCCAACGCGCAGGCCACCAGCACCGTGGGCATGATCGCCAGGCCATCCAGGCCGTCGGTCAGATTGACCGCGTTGGAAAAACCGACGATCCAGAAATACGCGATGGCGATGAAGCCGATGCCGGCCAGCGGCAAGGCCACGCTCTTGATCATCGGGATATAGAACGTGGTCGAGGCCGGCACCGAAGGATCGGCGGTCATGAACAGGAAGATGCCGGCGCCCAACCCGAAAATGGATTGCAGCAGGTACTTCCAGCGCGACTTCAAGCCATTGGGATCGCGCTTGACGATCTTGATCCAGTCGTCGTACCAGCCGATGGCGCCGAAGGCCAGCATCACCAGCAACACCACCCAGACATAACGGTTGCGCAGGTCTCCCCACAGCAGCACCGACAACAGCACCGTCATCAGGATCAGCGCGCCGCCCATGGTCGGCGTGCCGGCCTTGGTGAAATGGGTCTGCGGGCCGTCCTGGCGGATCGGCTGGCCGCCCTTGAACTGGGCCAGCCGGCGGATCACCGCAGGACCCATCCACAGCGACAGGAACAGCGAGGTCAGCGCCGCCAGGATGCCGCGGAAAGTCAGGTAGCCGAACAAGCCGAACAGGCTTTCCAGCTGCTGCAGCCAACGTGTCAATTCAAGCAGCATGCGATGCGCCCTCCCCTTTGGACAGCAGTGCGGTGACGATGCGGTCCATCGCGCTTCCCCTCGATCCTTTCACCAGGCAGCGCAGACCCTGCGGTTGCGCTGCCTGCATCAGGTCGGCGCGCAAGGCATCGACCAGTTCTTTATGCGTTTCGAAACCGCGCGCGCCTTCGCCGAAGGCCTGCGCGGCGGCCGCGCTCAGTGGCCCCAGCGTGTACAGGCGGCGCAGGCCCGCGGCCTTGGCCTTGCGCCCTGCATCGGCATGCAGCGCTTGGCCTTCGTCGCCGAGCTCGCGCATGTCGCCCAGCACCAACCAGGCTTCGCCACCGGCCGCGGCCAGCGTGTCGATGGCGGCTGCCAGCGAACCGGGATTGGCGTTGTAGCTGTCGTCGATCAACACGGCGCCGTTGGCCAGCACATGCGCGACCTGACGGCCGGGCACCGGCTTGCTTGCGGCCAGCCCTTCGACGATCGTGGCCAAGGCCACGCCGCTCGCCAATGCGAGAGACGCGGCGGCCAATGCGTTGAGCAGGTTGTGGCGCCCGGGCAGCGGCAATTCGACGGCCGCTTCGCCTTGCGGCGCGACCAGCAGGAATCGCGAGCCGTCGACGCCGGCCACGATATTCCGCGCGGTGACATCGGCAGTCGAGTCCAGACCGAAGCGCAGTATCTTCCGGCCGGCGGCAAGACCCGCGAAGTACTCGGCGAACGCGTCGTCGGCATTGATCACGGCCACGCCGTCCACGGCCAGCGCCGAGTAGATCGCACCCTTGGTCTGGGCCACGCCCATCAGGCTGCCCATGCGCTCCAGGTGCGCGGCGGCGACATTGTTCACCAGCGACACGTCGGGCACGACGATGTCGGTCAGGTAGGCGATATCGCCCGGCTTGCCGGCGCCCATTTCGTAAATGGAGAAATCCGCGTCGTCCGGCGCATCGATCACCGCCAGCGGCAGCCCGATCTCGTTGTTGCGGTTGCCGGGATTGAAATAGGTGTTGCCGGCGCGCTGCAGGATCGCCACGGTCAAGGCCTTGACGCTGGTCTTGCCGTTGCTGCCGGTGATGGCGATGGCTTTGCCGCCGCGGTCCAGCTGCAGGCTGGTCGCGATGCGCGCCAGCGCCAGCTGGGTATCGGCAACGACGATCTGCGGCAGTTCCACTTCCACCGGGTGATCGACCATCAAGGCGGCGGCGTTGCGCATGGCCGCGTCGTAGGCGAAATCGTGGCCATCGAAACGCTCGCCGCGCAGCGCGACATAAAGGCTGCCAGGCATCAGGCTGCGCGTGTCGTTGGTCAGCGTGTCGACCAGCAGATCCTCGCCACGCAGTTCGCCGCCGGCCCAGTGCGCAAGCAGCGACAGGGGAAGCCGCTTCATGCCCGCACCTCCAGGCACTGGCGGGCGACCGCCGTATCGTCGAACTCGTGGCGCACGCCGGCGATTTCCTGATAAGGCTCATGGCCCTTGCCGGCGATGAGCACGATGTCGTTCGCCCCGGCTTCTCCAATCGCGCGTGCGATCGCCTGCGCACGGTCGCGCTGCACGGTTACCGATCCGGGTCTGGCGAAGCCGGCCAGGATGTCGGCGACGATCGCATCGCCGTCTTCGCCGCGCGGATTGTCGTCGGTCACGATCACCCGGTCGGCCAGCCGTTCGGCGCAGGCGGCCATCAGCGGGCGCTTGCCCACGTCGCGCTCGCCGCCGCAACCGAACACGCAGATCAGCCGCGCAGGCGCGTGGTCGCGCAGGCTGGCCAGCGCCTGTTCCAGCGCATCGGGCGTGTGCGCGTAGTCGATCACCACCAGCGGCTGCTGGCCGTCGCCGCCCAGGCGGTTCATGCGGCCATGGATGGGCTGCAGCTTCGACAGCGTGCGCGCGATGTCGGCGGGCGCATCGCCCAGCGCATGCAACGCGCCGGCCACCGCCAGCAGGTTGTCGACGTTGAAACGGCCCAGCAGCTTGGACTGGACGCCGTAGCAATCGTTTTCGACCGTCAGGTCGAAGGCGATGCCGTTCGCGTCCAGACGCAGATTGCTTGCGCGCACGCTGGCTTCGGTTTCGTCGCGCGAGCTCAGACCGATGGCGCGCAGGTCTTCCGGCAGCTGCGCCATCAGTTCGCGACCGAACGCATCGTCGAGATTGATCACCGCCGCCTGCAATTCGGGCCAGGCGAACAGCCGCGCCTTGGCCGCGCCGTAGCCGGCCATGTCGCCGTGATAATCGAGATGGTCGCGGGTGAGATTGGTGAACACGGCGACATCGAAATGCACCGCATCGACGCGGCCCTGATCCAACGCGTGCGAGCTCACTTCCATCGCCACCGCCTTGGCCCCGGCATCGCGCAACTGCGCCAGCAGCGCATGCATCTGCAGCACCAGCGGCGTGGTGAAACCCGTAGGAACGACTTCTCCGTAAAGCCCTGCGCCCAGCGTGCCGATGCTGGCCGCACGCAGGCCGCGCAGATGCCAGGCTTGCGCCAGCAGTTGCACGGTGGAAGTCTTGCCGTTGGTGCCGGTGACGCCGACCATCGACATGTCGCGCGACGGGCGCGCATGGAAGCGGTCGGCCATTTCGCCCATGCGCGCGCGCAGGCCGGGCACGGCGATCGCATCGGCGGGCACATCGAATTCGGCCGGTGCCGGCGGCTCGAACAGAATCGCGCTGGCGCCTGCGGCCTGTGCTTGTTCGACGAAACCCAGACCGTGCGCGCCGAATCCGGCGATGGCGACGAACGCATCGCCCGGTTCGATGTGGCGGCTGTCCAGCACCAGTCCACGGATCACGATGTCGCGCGGAATCTCCATCTCCGGCAACAGATCGGCCAGGGCCATGGCGCGCCTCATTGCACGTCACCCGGCAGCGGCACGGGCAGCGCGGCATGTACTTCGGCGGGTATGGCGGCTGCCGGCACGGCGGCAAGTCCGCGCTTGCCATCGGCCTTTTCCTGCGCCGCGATCCAGGTTTCGATGTCGTCCGGCGGCACGTCCATCAAGCGCAACGCGCCTTCCATCACGTTGTGGAAGACAGGACCGGCGACCAGACCGCCGTAGTAGGAACCCTGGCTCGGCTCGTTCACCACCACCGCCATCGCGAAGCGCGGGTTGTCCACCGGCACTACGCCAGCGAAGAACGACAGGTACTTGCGCGAATACCCGCCGCCGGAGGCCTTGCGCGAGGTACCGGTCTTGCCGGCCACGTGGTAGCCGAGGATCGCAGCCTGGGTCGCGGTGCCGCCGGGTTCGGTCACCGTCTGCATCATCTTCAGCACCTCGGCGGCGATCACCGGGTCGAGGATCTGCTTGGGTTCGTTGCGCTCGCCCTTGACGAAGGTCGGCTGGATCGCACGTCCGCCGTTGGCCAGCGTCGCGTAGGCGTGCGCGACCTGGAGCGGCGTGACCGCAATGCCGTAGCCGTAGGACATGGTCTGTTTGCTGGTGCCGCTCCACCGATTGGGCGCCGGGAACAACCCGGACGCTTCGCCCGGGAAGCCGCTGCGGGTGCTCTGGCCGTAACCCATCTTGCGGAAGAAGTCGTAGAACTGGCGGTTTTCCAGCCGCTGGGCGATCTTTGCGGCGCCCACGTTGGAGCTCTTGCGAATCACGCCCGTGGTGTCGAGCACGCCGTAATTGTGAGTGTCCGTGGTGCGGTACTTGCCGTTGGGCATCCAGCCCGGATTGGTATTGAATATCGTCGCGGGCGTAATCACGCCCGCTTCCAACCCGGCGGCGACGGTAAGCGGTTTGGCGGTCGAGCCGGGTTCGAACAGATCGGTCACCGCGCGGTTGCGGTGCGCGTCCGGCTTGCCCAACGAGGTCGAGTTGGGATTGAACGTGGGCAAGTTGACCATGGCCAGCACTTCGCCAGTAGCCACGTCCAGAACCACCGCAGAACCCGCGGTGGCCTCGTGGGAGATCAGCGCGTTGCGAAGCTCCCGATAGGCCAGGTATTGGATGCGGCGATCGATGCTGAGAGTCAGATCCTTGCCCGGCTGCGCCTGGCGGACCAGGTCCACGTTCTCCACGATGCGGCCGCGGTTGTCGCGGATGACCTTCTTCGCGCCCGGAGTGCCGCGCAACCATTCGTCGAACGCCAGCTCCACGCCTTCCTGGCCGCGGTCGTCGATATTGGTGAAGCCCAGCACATGCGCCATCGCTTCGCCTTGCGGATAGAAGCGGCGGTACTCGCGCTTGGAGTACACGCCGGGTACGCCGTGGGCCAGGATCTTCTTCGCCTCGTCCGGGTTGATCCGGCGCTTGAGGTAATAGAACTCTTTTTCCGCGCGCTGGCTGACCCGGCTGGTCAGCGTGTCCAGCGGCTCGCCCAGGGCGCGCGCCAGCTCCGGCAAACGGTCCGGGGCTTTCAACAACTCCTGCGGGTCGCACCAGATCGATTCGACCGGGGAAGACACCGCCACCGGCTCGCCGTTACGGTCGGTGATCATGCCGCGCGAGGTCGGGATCTCGATGTTGCGCACGAAGCGCTCGTTGCCTTCGCGCTGGTAGAAATCGCGATTGACCAGCTGCACGTAGGCGGCGCGGCCGATCAGGCTGACCGAGCACAGTCCCAGCGCGCACACCACCAGCAGCACCCGGCCGCGCAGGTTGAAGCGTGCGCGGTTGCGGCCGCGCGGAGCCTGGTTGTTCTTGTCGCGGCTCTTCATGGGCGCACCACCACGACATCGGCGGCTTCCGGAAACTTCATGCCCAAGCGCATGCGCGCGATCTGGTCGATGCGGTTGCTTTCCGCCACGGTCGCCTGCTCCAGCTGCAGGCGGCCGAATTCGATATTCAGTTCGTCGCGCACCTTCTCCAGCCGCGACAGTTCCACGAACAACAGGCGGTGGCGATGACGCGCATAGACCACGCCGATCGCCGAGGCGATGCTGCCCAGGATCAACACCACCAGCAGGAAGCGGCTCACCGGGCCGCTCCCGCGGCCGAGAATCGGGAATCGGGAATCGGGAATCGGGAAAAGCCCTTGTCCTGGCCCTTGCCCTTATCTATTCCCGATTCTCCACTTCCTATTCCCAGCTTCTCCGCCACTCGCAACACCGCGCTGCGCGCGCGCGGATTGGCGGAGGTCTCAGCGGCATCGGCGCGCTGCGCATCGCCGATGGCCTTGAGTGTGGGCACGAATACGTCCAGGTCCGGCAAGCGGCGATTGGCCGGAGGCGCCTTCGCGTGCTTGGCGATGAATCGCTTGACGATCCGGTCTTCCAGCGAATGGAAGCTGATCACGGCCAGGCGGCCGCCGGCCTTCAGGCGGTCGAGCGCAGCGTCCAGGCCGGTTTCCAGATCGGCCAACTCGCGATTGATGTGGATGCGGATGGCCTGGAAGCTGCGCGTGGCCGGATTGATGTCGTGCTTGCCGCGCCCCACCACCGCACCCAGCAGATCGGCCAGATCGGCGGTACGGGTGAACGGCTTTTCGGCGCGGCGCGCGACGATGGCTTTCGCGATACGGCGGCTGAGCCGCTCCTCCCCATAGGTCCACAGCACGTCGGCGATCTCCGCCTCGTCGGCGCGCGCGAGCCATTCGGCCGCGCTCTCGCCAGCGTCGGGGTCCATGCGCATGTCCAGCGGACCGTCCTTGCCGAAGCTGAAACCGCGTTCGGCCACGTCCAATTGCGGCGAAGAGACGCCGAGGTCGAGCAGGATTCCGTCGAGTCCGGCGGCAGTCGCTTCCCATTCGGCGAGCGTGGCGAAACTGCCGCGACGGATCTTCACCCGCGCATCGCTCGCGAACTCTTGTTCGGCATGTGCGATCGCTTCGGGATCCTTGTCCATCAGCAGCAGCCGGCCTCCCGGGCCGAGTTTTTGCAGCACGCCGCGCGCATGTCCGCCGCGCCCGAAGGTGCCATCCAGGTAGGTTCCGTTCTCTCGCACCTGCAGCCCTTCCATGACCTGCTCAAACATCACCGGCAGATGCCGCGCGGGAAGGTGGCCGGCTTGCGCTTGACCGCGCACCCGGGCACCGTCCGTCACAGCTTCAGGTCGAGCATGTGCTCGCTCAGATCGTCGTCGGACAAGGTCTGACGGATCTGCGCGTGATGCGCCTGCTCGCTCCACAATTCGAATTTGTCGCCCATGCCCAGCAGCACGGCTTTTTTCTCGATGCCCACCGCGCTGCGATGGCTGGCCGGAATGCTGATACGGCCGTTGCCGTCCAGCTCCACCGGCGTCGCCGCGCCCACCAGCTTCAACTGCAGGTTGCGGTGCGCACGCTGGGTGCTGGGCAACGCATTGACCGAATCGCGGACACGCTGCCATTCCTTCTCGGGGTACAGGTACAGGCAGCCCAGCTCGAAAGGGTTGTAGGCGATCACCAGCCGGTTGCCGCATTCGCGCGCGACAAGCTCGCGATAGGCGGTGGGCACCGCCAACCGGCCCTTGTCGTCAACTGTGATGGCGGTCTCACCTTGGAACACGACCCCTGCACCCACGAAATCCGCTGGAAGGCGGCAATTGAACCACGAAAAACCACTAATAACCCGGTTTTCCCTCTGATGCCCACCTTAGCACCGGCCGGAAGGTTGTCAACAGGGAAGACAGGAATAAATCATCTTGTACTTCAATGGCTTGCGGCATACTTCACAAACTTGTTCAAAGGTTATCCACAAGATGCTGTTTAGTCTCAAATTTTGAGATTGAGCCAGGATTCATGCCTGTGGACGCGATGTGAACGGCCGGAATCTCATGGACTCCTGAGATCTCCCCACTGGCAGCCGATTGCGCGAGGATCGAGAATCGCGGCATGTGCCTGGTTGCGGTCGCCTGGAAAGTCCACCCCCGCTGGCGGTTGCTGATGGCCGGCAATCGCGACGAATTCCATGCCCGCCCCACGGCCCCACTGGCCCTGTGGCCGGAGCCGGCCGGCATCCGGGCCGGCCGCGATCTGCAGTCCGGAGGCACCTGGGTAGGAATCGAGAGGCGCGGACGTGTCGCCGTGGTCACCAACGTGCGCGATCCGCTGGCGCAGACGATTTCGGGACCCTCGCGCGGGGCATTGCCGGTGGGTTTCCTGCAAGGCACCGCCGCCGACGCCGCCCGCCATGCCCGCGACCTTATGGCGGGCGCGCGGGATTACTCGCCGTTCAATCTGCTGATCGCCGATGCGGATTCGTGCGAATACATCGGCAACCATCCGGCGCTGGAGCATCGCACTATCGCGCCGGGCATCCATGGCATGTCCAATGGCGGTTTCGATATTGCGTGGCCGAAGACGCAACGCCTTTGCGAAGCGATGCGGAAGTGGTCTGAAACCGATGCGGTGGACCCGCAACCGTTGTGGCATGCCCTGGCCGACGAACGCGTCGCCGCCGATGCGGAATTGCCCGATACCGGCGTAGGCCTGGAACTGGAGCGGAAACTCTCCTCCGCTTTCATCCGCGGCCCCGTCTACGGCACCCGCGCCAGCACGATCATCGCCATCGACTACGAAGGACGCGGCTACATAAGCGAACGCAGATTCGGCCCCGACGGCGTTTTCGAAGGCGAAACCACGCTATCCAACGACGCGTGATGCGGAGCCCGCGCGTCGGGGACGTAGCCCCGACCTACGACCAGTCGCGCGAGCGGAGTAACAGCCCCCTTTAGTAAAGGGGGCGCCGCGACAGCGGCGGGGAATTGGGCGCACAAGCCGGGGCCCGAAACTTGCGAAGCAAGTTTTGGGGCTTTCATCGAAGCAAAGCGAAGATGAAAGCGGCGGAGCCGGCCGATAAGCCGGGTTCTGTCTTGGACAGTCATTCCTCTAGGCGCAACGTCGCCGTTACGCTCGAGCAACCTACCCGGACCCGACGCGGGCCGCGTCATGAGGTCCCTATTTGGTCTTGCTCCCGGTGGGGTTTGCCGTGCCGGTCTGTTGCCAGACTCGCGGTGCGCTCTTACCGCACCATTTCACCCTTGCCACGCGTTCCGAAGAACCGTTCGGCGGTATCTTTCTGTTGCACTTTCCGTCGGCTCGCGCCGCCCAGGCATTACCTGGCACCGTGCCCTGTGGAGCCCGGACTTTCCTCGTCGCCCTTGCGAACGACGCGACTGTCTGGCCGACCCCGCCATGCATATTGTCGCATGCATGCGCTGACTACCCCGCAAACCAGACCGATACCGCACCGCCGATGCCCAATACCAGCACCACCAGCCACGGGGGCAGCTTCGCCCACATCAACGCGGCCAAGCCCGCGACCACCCATGCGGCATCGCGCCAGTCGCGCACCGCCGTGGTCCACAGCGGATCGTAGAGCGCGGCCAACAGCAAACCCACCACGGCCGCGTTGACTCCCGCCAATGCCGCCTGCACGCCGCGCTGCCCGCGCAGCCGCGACCAGAACGGCAATACGCCCAGCATCAGCAGGAAGGAAGGCAGGAAGATCGCGAGCAAGCCCAGCAAGCCGCCGATCCATCCGCCCGGCCCTGCGGACATCGCTGCGCCCAGAAACGCGGCGAAAGTGAACAAGGGACCGGGCAGCGCCTGAGCGGCACCGTAGCCTGAAAGGAATCGATCGGCGTCCATCCAGCCGGGCGATACCACTTCGGCCTGCAGCAGCGGCAGCACCACATGGCCGCCACCGAAGACCAGGGCACCGCTGCGATAGAACGCATCGAACACCCGCAAGTTGGATGAAGAGGAATACTGCGCGGCCAGCGGCAACAGCAATAACAGCGCAAGAAAGCACGCCAGCATGGACAGGCCCGTACGTGTGGACAACGAAATCGCCAGACCGCTGCCTTCTATCGGCGCGGCTACTCGCCGTAGCGCCAGACCCACTACCGCGCCCAACACGATGACGCCCACCTGTACCCACGCCTGCGGCCAGTACAGCACCATCGCTGCAGCGGCCACCGTCAGTAGCACACGCGTCGAATCGATGCAGAACAGGCGCGCCATGCCCCACACCGCCTGCGCCACCACGGCCACGGCCACCAACTTCAATCCGTGCAACGCATCTGCCGGCAGCGCGGCTCCCCAGCGCGTCAGACCGAGCGCGAAAAGGATCATGAGAACCGCCGATGGCAGCGTGAATCCGCACCACGCCGCCAATGCACCGCGAATTCCCGCACGCGATAAGCCGATGGCCATGCCGACCTGACTGCTGGCCGGCCCGGGCAGGAACTGGCACAGCGCGATCAGTTCGGCGTATTCCCTTTCGCTCAACCAGCCGCGGCGCGCGACGAATTCATCGCGGAAATAGCCTAGATGCGCAATGGGGCCGCCGAATGAAGTCAGCCCCAAGCGCAGGAATACGCGGAAAACGGCCCAGGCCCCCGCCTCCGCCCGACCGCCAGGAGACGCCGGCCCCCGCATGCCGATCAGTCCGCTCCGCCCTGCCCGTACAGCACCTTGCGCGGCGCGCCGCTGATTTCGGCCGCCAGCTTGGCCGCTGTCGAAGGCGGCAGGTGCTCGCTCAGCTTGGCGTACAGGCGCCTGCCTTCGATCAGCTGCGCCTCCTCGTCGTCGCCCGCACCCTGCACCATCACCACGAACTCGCCCTTGCGCTGGTTGTCGTCGGCCTCCACTCGCGCATGCAGCTCGGCCAGCGTGCCGTCGAGCACCGTCTCGAACATCTTGGTCAGTTCGCGCGCGATCACCGCCGTGCGGTCGTCGCCGAACACCGCGCGCATGTCGGCCAGCGATTCGGCGATGCGGTGCGAGGATTCGTAGAACACCAGCGTGCGGGTTTCGCTGGCCAGGCGGCCCATGCGTTCGCGGCGCGCCGAGGACTTGGCCGGCAGGAACCCTTCGAAGGCGAAACGGTCGCTGGGCAGTCCGGCCACGCTGAGTGCGGCGATGGCCGCGCAGGCGCCGGGAATGGGACTGACCCGCAAGCCCGCGGCGCGCGCGGCGCGGACCACGCGATAGCCGGGATCGCTGACCAGCGGCGTACCCGCATCGCTGACCAGCGCCAGCGAATCTCCGCTGGAGATGCGCTCGACGATGCGCTCGGACATCGCCTCTTCGTTGTGCTCGTGCAGGGCCAGCAACGGCCGGTCGATGCCGAAATGGGACAGCAGCTGGCGGGTGTGGCGCGTGTCCTCGGCGCAGATGCCGGCGACCGTCTTCAACGTCTCCAGTGCCCTCGGCGAAAGGTCGGCCAGGTTGCCGATCGGGGTGGCGACGATGAACAGCGTTCCAGCGGGCATGTGCGTTGGCTTCCTGAAGCAATGGGCTGAACGCAGTCCCGCGCCGCCGAAGGTACAATCCTAGCCGGTTCCCACGTACGGCCGCTGAGCAAGCCCATGGATAAGCGATTCGGAAGGATGCGTCCCCTCAATACTGCCGCCCTGTTGATGCTGGCCGCGCTGTTCGCCGGCTGCGCCACCACCAACGTGAGCGGCCCCACCGCTTCCCGCGAGGCCACCGGCGCTTTGAAGGAAGCCGCGGCGCTGGCCCGCAACGATGCCGCACTGACCGGCCAGGCCAAGATCGACAACGCACGCCAGATCGAGCGCCTGCTGGCCGGCATCGACAACGCGACCCTGGCGCGGGACGCCGCCGCACTGCCGGTGGGCGATCCGCTGTACGCCTTCGCCGGCCGCGCGCTGCTGAATCGCGGCCTGCCGTTGCCCCGTCCTTTCGACCGCGGCGCGCAATGGCGCTTCGACCTGAACAATCGTCCGGCCGCCGAACGCGACGGCTACCGGCCGCCGGTCAAGCTGGCGGTGCTGCTGCCGCTTTCGGGACAACTGGCCACAGCCTCTGCGCCGGTTCGCGATGGCCTGCTGGCGGGTTACTACGGCGAATCCCGCCGCCGCCCGGAAATCAATTTCTACGACACCGCCGGTACGCCCGCCGGCGCGGTGGAGGCCTACGGCAAAGCCGCTGTGGCCGGCGCGGATTTCGTGGTCGGGCCGCTGGGCCGCGATGAAGTGACCGCGGTCTTCCGCGATACGAACCTGTCGGTGCCGGTGCTGGCGCTGAACCGCGGTGCGGCGGCCCCGCCGTCCGGCAATGCCGGCTTCTCGCTGGCGCCGGAAGACGACGGCATCATCGCCGCCGAGTACCTGCTCAGCCGCGAGCGCAAGACTGCGCTGGTGATCAACGGCAACGACGACAACGGCAAGCGCGCGGCCAACGCATTCCGCGAACGCTTCACCGAACGCGGCGGCACCGTTGTCGAAGCGATCGGCGTGAGCGACGCACCGGGCAGCATTTCCGCGAATCTGGCCAACGCCTCGCAGCGCGGCGTCGATGCCGTGTTCCTGGCATTGAAAGGCAGCGTTGCGCGCGCGATCGCACCGCAGTTGGCCATGGCCGGCTTGGGCGGAAAAAGCCGCGTGGCCACCTCGCAGCTGATTTCCGGTACCGGCAAGCCCGAACAGGACAGCGCGCTGGATGGCATCGTCTACCCGACCGAAGTATGGACGGCGCGAGGCATCGGCGGCCTGCCTGCCGCCAGCAGCATCGGCGCCAGTCTGCCGACCGCGCGCGGACCGGCGGCCCGCCTTTTCGCCTTCGGCTACGACGCGTGGCTGCTCACCGCCTATCTGGAAAAACTGGCGACCGGCAACAATGCAGAAGTGAAAGGCGCCACGGGCGTGCTCAAGCTCGACGGTTTCGGCAATGTGATCCGCACGCCGGCCTGGTCCACGTTCAACGGCGGACGCGCGGCACCGATCGCCGGCGGCGACTGAGCGCGCTGCGCTGGACCGCAAGGCGCGCGGCAATCTGGCCGAAGCGACCGCACGCGACGCGCTGGTGCGCGCCGGCCTGCGCGAGGTGGCCGCCAATGCGAACTATCGCGGCGGCGAACTGGATCTGGTGATGCTGGACGGCAGCGGACGCGATGGTCCGACGCTGGTCTTCGTCGAAGTCCGCTACCGGCAGTCGGGCGCCTTCGGCGGCGGTGCGGCTTCAGTGGATGTCGGCAAGCGCCGCAAGCTGGTGTACGCCGCCCAGAGCTTCCTCGGCCAGCATCGGCAATACAGCAACTTCCCATGCCGGTTCGACGTGGTCGAAGCCGATGGCGATCCGCAGGCGCCGCGGATCAACTGGCTGCGCGATGCGTTTCGCGCGGACGACATCTAGCGAAACGTACTCGAAGAAGCGTAGCCCAAGTCCGGTTCGTGGCGAGCCTGTCGAAAATCCCGTGGGAGCGCCGTCCCGGCGCGAGCTTTTCGCTTAGATAGAACAGAAAAGCTCGCGCCGGGACGGCGCTCCCACGATATTCGGTTGGTCAGATATCACGCGAAATGTTCGTAGCCCCGGCGAGGCGGCTGCCATTCCTTCCCCTCTGCACCGAAGGCGCGAACGCCCTGCCCTGCGACGATGCGGCCGATGCGCGTTGCGGAAACGTCGGTGAAATCCAGCGCCTGCACGATAAGATCGCGATCGCGCGGGGAGGCCGTGAAGCACAACTCGTAGTCGTCTCCGCCGCAAGCTTGCCAGTGCCAGCGTTCTGCTGACGACGCTGCTGCCAGTTCCGCCGATGCGGGCAGGTCCGCCAGGTTTATTTCCGCGCCGACGCCGCTGCGTTCGCAGATGTGCGCCAGATCCGCGAGCAAGCCGTCCGAGATATCTATGCAGGCATGCGCCAGCGTGGACAACCGCAGACCCGCAGCGACGCGCGGCATTGGCCGGTCCAGGCGCTGACGCAATAACCCGGGGACTTCGCGCCCTTCCAGCGACGCCTCAAGAGCCGCCGCCGCATCGCCCAGCGTTCCCGTTACCCACACATCGTCGCCCACCTGCGCGCGGTCGCGGCGCAATGCGCTTCCCGGTTCGACCAGGCCCATCGCGGTGACCGAAATCGACAACGGCCCGCGTGTGGTGTCGCCGCCGGCCAACGCAACCCCGTGCTGATCGGCGAGCGCAAGGAAGCCATCGAGGAATGCATCGATCCAGCGCTCGTCCGCTTGCGGCAGCGACAACGACAACGTGCACCAGGCAGGCGCCGCACCCATCGCAGCCAGATCGGACAGATTGACTGCAAGCGATTTCCAGCCGATGTCCGCAGGCGCGGTGGCTTCCGGAAAATGCACGCCGGCATTGAGCGTGTCGGCCGTCACCACCAGCTCGCGACCCGGCGGCACCTGCAGCAACGCGGCGTCGTCGCCGATGCCAAGCGCCACGTCGCCGCGCTGGCGAACGCGGGCACGGATGCGCGAGATCAGGTCGAACTCAGTGATATCCATGGCCTTCAGCATAAAGCCTATGAAGATGATCCTTGACTACCAGGTCAGCCGTGGGAGCGGCGTCCCGCCGCGAGCTCTTGGCCTTGTTCTGTTTCTCGCCAAGCGCTTTAGTAAAAGTGCGTTGAGAGCTCGCGGCGGGACGCTGCTCCCACGTCGCCTCTTACAAGCTCTTGCAGGGCTGCGTTATCTGGCAGCGCTGAACTCGGGAGTGCGCCAGTCCGCGGCGGCCTTGTCCAGCACGCCGTTGACGTAGGTGTGCCCGTGTTCGGAGCCGAAACGCTTGGCGATTTCGATGGCCTCGTTCAGCACCACGCGATACGGCACGTCGAGGCGGTGGATCAGCTCGTAGGCCGACAGGCGCAGCACGGCGCGCTCGATCGGGTCGACTTCCTCGACCGGCCGGTCGAGATAACCGACCAGGGCTTCGTCCAGGCTTGCGCGATGCTTGACCACGCCGCGCACCAGATCGTCGAAATATTCCAGATCTGCGATCTCATGCGCCTGCTCGTGCGCGAACTGCGCGATCACCTGCTCCACCAGGCCGCCCGACATCTGCCAGGCGTAGACCGCTTGCAACGCCCGACGGCGCGCGCGCGCGCGGGTGACCGGATCTACGCCGTCGCGACGGCCGTCCTTGCGCGGGTGACGGTTCATGCCAGTTGCTCCAGCAGCTGCGCCATTTCGATGGCGGCCAAGGCGGCTTCTTCGCCCTTGTTGCCGTGGCTGCCGCCGGCGCGCACTTCGGCGTCCTCGATCCGCTCGACCGCCAACACTCCGTTCATCACCGGGATGCCGAAATCCAGCGACACCCGCATCAGCCCTTCGGCGCAACGGTCGGCGACGTGTTCGTAGTGGCGCGTGTCGCCGCGGATCACGCAACCCAACGCGATGATGGCCGCATGCTGGCTGCCTGCGGCGATACGTGCGGCGGCCACCGGGATTTCCCAGGCGCCGGGCACGCGGACCACGTCCACTGCGGCATCGGCCACTCCGTTGCTGGCCAGGCTCTGGCGCGCGCCGGTGACCAGCGCATCGGTGATGCGCGGATTCCAGCGGCTGGCGATGATCGCGAAACGTGCGGCTTCGGGAGCGCGCAGCTCGCCTTCGTAATGGGGCATGGGCGGGTACCTGATGGGGCAGCAAGTTTAGCAGCCGGGGAAAAGCGACGCCTCAGACCTCCCCCCTTTGAAGACGCTTCAGGCCTCCCCCTTTGAAAAAGGGGGATTGAGGGGGGTTTGCTCTTGGCGCCAAAGCAAGATCAAGAGCAAATCCCCCGTAGCCCCCTTTGTCAAAGGGGGCAAAGCCCAGCATGACCGTTAGTACGGGACGTACTCCACGACATCCAACCCATACCCGGCCAAACCCACCTGCCGGCGCGGCGTGCCCAGCACCCGCAGCTTGCCCAGGCCCAGATCGGCCAGGATCTGGGCGCCGGCGCCGTTGCGCCGCCATTCGGCCACTGCGCCGCCGCCACGCACCGCTTCGGCTTCGTGTTGCCCGGCCTCCGCCCGGATCCGCTCCAGCATCGATTCGGCCGTGCTGGATTCGCCCAACAGAACCAGTGCACCGCGGTCTTCGCGGGCGATGGCGGCCAGCACTTCACCGACGGCGGGACCGAAGTCCGCGCGGCGCCAGTGCAGTGCATCGGCCAGCGGATTCTGCATGTGCACGCGGACCAGGGTGGGAACGGCGGCATCGGCCTGGCCGCGCAGCAGCGCGAAGTGCAGGCCGTGGCTCAGGCGGTCGCGGTAGGTGTGCAGCTTGAAGGGACCATGCTCGGTTTCGATGTCGCGCACGTCCACCCGTTCGACGGTGTGCTCGGTGCTCAGGCGGTAGCGGATGAGCTCTTCGATGGAACCGATCTTCAAGCCGTGTTCGCGCGCGAATTGCTCCAGCTGCGGGCGCCGCGCCATGCTGCCGTCGGCATTGAGGATTTCCACCAGCACGCCGGCCGGTTCCAGCCCCGCCAGCAGGGCAAGATCGGTGGCCGCTTCGGTGTGGCCGGAACGGTTGAGCACCCCGCCCGGCTGCGCGGTCAGCGGGAAGATATGGCCGGGCTGCGACAGGTCCTGCGGCTTCACGTCCGGACGTACCGCGGTGCGGATGGTGTGGGCGCGATCGTAGGCGGAGATGCCGGTGGTTACGCCTTCGGCCGCTTCGATACTGACGGTGAAGTTGGTGTGGTGCTGCGACGTGTTGTCCTGGACCATCGGCGGCAGGCCCAACTGGCGGCAGCGTTCGCGGGTCAACGACAGGCAGACCAGACCGCGCGCGTGGGTGACCATGAAATTGATGTCCGACGGCTTGACCATTTCCGCGGCCATGATCAGATCGCCTTCGTTCTCGCGGTCCTCGTCGTCCACGATGACGACCATGCGGCCATTGCGGATTTCTTCCAGCAATTCGGGAATGGGGGCGAAACTCATGCGCCCGCTCCTGCGGAACCGGTGCCGAGCAAACGTTCGACGTATCGCGCGACCAGATCGATCTCCAGGTTGACCGTGTCGCCGACCGAAGTCTGCGCGAAGGCTGTATTCGAAACGGTGTGAGGAATCAGTGCGACTTCGAAACCTGCTGCGTCTACTTCATTGACGGTGAGGCTGACGCCATCCACGCAGATCGAACCTTTTTTGGCGATATAGCGCAGCAAAGCCGGCGGCGCGGCGAAACGCCAGCGCTGCGCGCGCGCGTCCTGGCGGATGTCGAGGACCTTGCCGACGCCGTCGACATGGCCGCTGACCAGGTGGCCGCCAAGACGGTCGGTGGGACGCATGGCGCGTTCCAGGTTCAGCAGGGCGCCGGCAGCCAGGCTTCCGAGCGTGGTCAGCGCCAGCGTTTCGTTGGAAGCATCGGCTTCGAAAGAATTCGCGTCGAACGCCACCACGGTCAGGCACACGCCATTGACGGAGACGCTTTCGCCCAGTCGCGCATCGGCGAAGGGAAGGCCGCCGACTTCGATGGTCAGGCGAGCGTCGCCGCCCCGGTTTTCGGCCCGGGCCAGGCGGCCTACGCCTTCGATGATTCCGGTGAACATCAGCGACCGCTCCTGGTCTGGAGAGCGGTGCGCGAATATTTGATTGCAATGGGCATGAAACGTTTCCCGCGAAGTGAATGCGAAAAACGCCCACAGGGCACGAAGCGACGCGACCGCAAGGCCGCGCGCGACCGTCTTCTTTCATCCGGACTATGACCGTCGGCTCCGGCATCGGACCGGATCTGCTGACCCTCCGGCGCTCGCTGTGGAAGCGGTTTGCCGGAGGCGCTCGCGGGCTCATCCGCGGCGCTTGCGCGCTTGGGACCTACCGCCGGTGGGGAATCTCACCCCGCCCTGAAGACGTTACGTTGTGTTTGCCGGCGGACCGGCGCGCGAATTCTACCATTCGGGCCCGGCGCCGGTGGCCGGACGAAGCGTTCCACCCGCTGTTCTGTAGGAGCGGACCCTGCCCGCGACGCTTTCGACCGGGTCCTGAAAGGCGTCGTGGGCAGGGCCCGCTCCTACAGGGGCTGTTGGCGTAGATGCAGGATCAATGGCCAGCGCATGGTGCGTTCGCGCTGGGGATCGCCCCAGGCCGAAGCCAGAGCATCCGCGTGGTCTTCGACCGGATCGCGGCCAGTGGCGGTACGGCAGCGGGCGGTGGCGGAGAGGCTGCCCAGATAACCCAGCAGCTGCGGCAGGTTCCATTCGGCGGTCAGCCATAGCGCCGGCGCGGGCAACGCCGGAAATGGCCAGGCGTAGTCCGCATAGCCGGCATCCACCTGGGCGCGTTCGGACGGCCAGTAGGATTCGATCTGATTGCGGAATGCTTCGGCTGCGGGCGCGAGGTCGTCGGAAAACACCATGTCCTGGTAGGTCCACGCCGCCAGCACGCCCCCCGGCCGCAACACGCGCCCGCATTCGGCGAAGAAACGCGCGCGGTCGAACCAGTGCAGTGCTTGGGCGACGGCCACCAGTTCGACGCTATGGTCGGCCAGCGAGGTCGCTTCGCCCGGCTCCACCGCTACGCGCACGTTGGCGGCTTCCGCCTCCTTCGCCCAATGCTGCTCGATCTGTGCGGCGCTGGGATCGGTGGCGAACACGCGGGCGAAGCGCGTAGCCAGTCCACGCGTGGCCTGGCCGCTGCCGCAACCGGGTTCCCATACCTCGGCGCTGCCAGGGACGACTGCGGTGATGGCATCGAACAAGGTATCGGGGTAAGTGGGGCGCCAGTTCGCATACGCGCCGGCGACCTGGGAGAAGTGATCTTTGAAGGTTGTTATCGGGGCCTCCAGCGCTTCACAGCGACATCACCAATTATCGAAGTCATCCCAGCAAAAGCTGGGATGACGTCACGAGAATGTCGGGGACTACGTACTCTCGGTCTTGACTGGAACTAACAACAACCGTTGATCCTCGCCGATGGCGCGCGCATCCACCACCTTGAGCTGCGCACGCTGCGCCATCGCATCGATGCCCAACCCCGCGAACAACGGCCGCGCACGTTCGCCCAGCAGCACCGGAGCGACATACAACAGCAACTCATCGGCCAATCCGGCGGCGATGAAGGCGCCCGCCAGAGTCGCACCCGCTTCCACCTGGACTTCGTTGATCCCGCGCGCGGCCAGCAACTTCAGCACCGCCTCCAGATCGAAGCGGCCGTGTTGCACCGGCGCGACGGCCCGTTCGACATGAAGATCGCGCGGAGGTTTGACGTCGGACCCGTGCAGATACAAGGTCGGCGCAGAATCGTCGCGCACATTGCCGCGCGCGATGGTGGCCAGTCCTGGATCCAGCACCACCCGCAGCGGCGCCACGAAGGGCGTGTCGTCGCCCAGGCGCACGGTCAGCGAAGGGTCGTCGATCAGCACGGTGTTGGCACCAGTGATCAACGCGCCCGCGCGCGCGCGCCACTTCTGCACGTCCAGGCGCGAGGCCTCGCCGGTGATCCATTTGGACTCGCCGCTGGCCATCGCGGTCCGCCCGTCCAGGCCGGTGCCCAGTTTGATCCGTACCCAAGGCCGCCCGCGCTCTACACGCGACAGGAAGCCGCGATTGAGCTGCCGCGCCTGGGCTTCCATCAACCCCGACTCGACTGCGACGCCAGCTGCGCGCAACTTGTCGAAACCGGCGCCATCCACCTGCGGAAACGGATCGCGCATGGCCGCTACCACGCGCGCGACCCCGGCGGCGATCAATGCGTCCGCGCAGGGGCCGGTACGGCCGCTATGGGCGCAAGGCTCCAGGGTGACGTAAGCCGTCGCGCCCTTGGCGCGTGCGTCCGCGGCCTGCAATGCGATCACTTCGGCATGCGCTTCGCCAGCGCGCTGGTGGAAGCCTTCGCCAACGATCTCGTCGCCAAGGGCGATCACGCAGCCGACCATCGGATTGGGCTTGGTGGTGTAGGCGCCGCGTTCGGCCAGGCGCAGGGCGCGGGCCATGAACAGATGGTCGGTGGCGGTGAATGCAGTCATGTCGCTTTCGATTTTCCTTCTCCCACCGGGAGAAGGTGCCCGCAGGGCGGATGAGGGAATGGATCATCAGCTTGCATGCAGCTGGCCGGCGAGTCATTCCCACTCCCTCATCCGGCGCTTCGCGCCACCTTCTCCCGGTGGGAGAAGGGAAAACCTAGCGCTTCTTGTTCTTGTCGATCGGCACCACATCCGCACCCAGCAGCGGCAACTGCCCGCTGGCCGTAGGCAGATCGCGCTCCAGCTTCTCGATCTCTTCGCGGAAGTCGGCCACGTCCTCGAAGCTGCGGTACACCGAAGCGAAACGCACGTAGCCGACATGATCGAGCTTGCGCATTTCCGCCATCACGAAATCGCCGATCTTGCGCGAGGGCAATTCGCGCTCGCCGCTCATGCGTACCTGATGCACCACCGCGCGTACCGAGGCCTCGACCTGCTCTTCCGATACCGGGCGCTTGTGCAACGCGCGGTCCATGCTCAGCCGCAACTTGCGCGTATCGAAGGATTCGCGCCGGCCATCGCCCTTGATGATCACCGGCAGCTTCAGTTCCACCGTTTCCAGCGTGCTGAAACGCTCGCCGCAGGCTTCGCACTCGCGGCGGCGGCGGATCGTCGCGCCGTCTTCGGAAACGCGCGAGTCGATGACGCGGGTGTCTGTGTGCTGGCAGAAAGGACAATGCATTCGGGAAAGGGATTATCCGTAGACCGGGAATTGCGCGCATTGCTTCTCGACGTTGGCGCGCACGCCGGCGATGACCTTCTCATCGCCCGGCGCGTCCAGCACGTCGCAGATCCAGTTCGCCAGCGCCACGCAATCCGGCTCCAGGTAGCCGCGCGTGGTGACCGCCGGAGTGCCTAGGCGCAGGCCGGAGGTGACGAATGGCTTCTGCGGGTCGTTGGGCACCGCGTTCTTGTTGACGGTGATGTGGGCCTTGCCCAGCGCTTCCTCGGCGGCCTTGCCGGTGACGCCCTTGCCGATCATGTCGACCAGCATCAGATGGTTTTCGGTGCCGCCGGAAACGATCTTGTAGCCACGCGAAATGATGGTCTTGGCCATCGCCTGCGCATTCTTCACCACCTGCGTCTGGTAAGCCTTGAATTCCGGCTCCAGCGCTTCCTTGAAGGCGACCGCCTTGGCCGCGATCACGTGCATCAGCGGACCGCCCTGGATGCCGGGGAAGACGATGCTCTGCAGCTTCTTCTCGATTTCCTCGCCAGCGCCCTTGGCCACGATGATGCCGCCGCGCGGACCGCGCAGGGTCTTGTGCGTGGTGGAAGTGACCACATGCGCGTGCGGCAGCGGGTTGGGATACACGCCCGCGGCGACCAGACCGGCGACGTGCGCCATGTCCACGAACAGATACGCGCCGACCTTGTCGGCGATGGCGCGGAACCGCGCCCAGTCGATCTTCTGCGAGTAAGCGCTGAAGCCGGCCACGACCATCTTCGGCTTGTGCTCCAGCGCCAGGCGCTCGACTTCGTCGTAATCGATCAGGCCCTGGTCGTTGACGCCGTACTGCATGGCGTCGAACAGCTTGCCCGAGATATTGACCTTGGCGCCGTGGGTCAGATGACCGCCATGGGCCAGGGACATGCCCAGGATTTTGTCGCCCGGGTTCAACAACGCCAAGTAGACCGCCTGGTTGGCCTGCGAACCCGAATGCGGCTGCACGTTGGCGTACATCCCTTCCGTGGAGCCCGCGCCGAACAGCTGCTTCACCCGGTCGATGGCCAGCTGCTCGGCGATATCCACGTATTCGCAGCCGCCGTAGTAGCGCTTGCCGGGGTAGCCTTCGGCGTATTTGTTGGTCAGCTGGCTGCCCTGCGCTTCCATCACCCGCGGGCTGCAGTAGTTCTCCGACGCGATCAGCTCGACGTGGTCTTCCTGCCGGCGGTTCTCGGACGCGATGGCCGCGGCCAGTTCAGGATCGTAACCTTCGATACGGGCGTTGCGCGGGAACATCGGAGCTCCGGAGGGGAATGGGTCGCCGATTGTAGCCCCCTGCCCCCACGGCCACAAAAAAGCGCGCCTTTCGGCGCGCTTTCAGGATCATTCCGGCCCTGGGGGGCTCCGGTCACGGAGCCGGAACCGCCATCAATGCCCCAAAATCAGGTCGGCGATGATCCCGGTCGCCACGGCGACCAGCAGGAAATCGCCGGCATCGCTACGGCGCCAGTAATAGCCGCGTGGCGGTGGGCGCAGACCGTAGTCGTAGTAGTCGCGCACTACATAGGTGGGGCCGTAGCCGCGGTCGTAGTAGCGCACGCCCCTGGCCCAACGCGGAGGGCCGTAGCCGGGGTGGTAGGCGGGCCGGTAGACCGGGCGATAGACCACGCGCGGCGCCGGACGGTAATAGCGGTCGCCGCGGTAATAACGGTCGTCGCGGCTGTAACCGTAATCGCGGTCGTGGCCGCGCCTGCGGTCGTCGTAACGCCCGTAGTCGCGATGATCGTGGTCGCGGTCGCGATCATGGTAACCATAGCGGTCGCGATCATAGTCGCGGTCATGGCCGCGGCCGTGATCCCGCGCCATGGCCGGGGCGGCGGCCAATGCCGTCACGACCAACAAAAGCGACAGGCCTGACTTGATAGCGTGGCGCATGGTGCATACCTCCGGGGTGGGAACTTGAGGCCAATATCGGACCGCAGCGCTGAATGGCATCTTGCCGTCGCGGGCCCTGTAGAAATCCGTTAAGACAGCAGCCAGCCGGCTGCAACCGGTATAATTCCACCATTCCCAGCCTTTACCTCCGTGCGGCCCTTGCGCGGGCACGGCAGCGCCATTTCCGGAGACACCATGTCGCAATACATCTACACCATGAACGGCGTCAGCAAGACCGTTCCGCCCAAGCGCCAGATCATCAAGGACATCTCCTTGTCGTTCTTTCCCGGAGCCAAGATCGGCCTGCTGGGGCTGAACGGCGCCGGCAAATCGACGGTGCTCAAGATCATGGCCGGCGTGGACAAGGACTTCGCCGGCGAAGCACGGCCGCAGCCCGGCATCAAAGTCGGCTACCTGGCCCAGGAGCCGCAGCTCAACCCCGAGCACACCGTGCGCCAGGCGGTGGAAGAAGGCGTGGGCGAGGTGCTGCAGGCCCAGGCCGCGCTGGACCGCGTGTATGAAGCCTATGCCGAGGAAGGCGCCGACTTCGACAAGCTGGCCGCCGAGCAGCAGCGCCTGGAAGCCATCCTGGCCAGCGGCGATGCGCACACCCTGGAGCACCAGCTGGACGTGGCCGCCGACGCCCTGCGCCTGCCGGCCTGGGATGCGGTGATCGGCAAGCTGTCCGGCGGCGAGAAGCGCCGCGTGGCGCTGTGCCAGCTTCTGCTGCAGAAACCCGACATGCTGCTGCTGGACGAACCCACCAACCACCTGGACGCCGAGTCGGTGGAATGGCTGGAGCAGTTCCTGGCTCGTTACACCGGCACCGTGGTGGCCGTCACCCACGACCGCTACTTCCTGGACAACGCCGCCGAGTGGATCCTGGAACTGGACCGCGGCCGCGGCATTCCGTGGAAGGGCAACTACACCGAGTGGCTGATCCAGAAGGACAACCGCCTGAAGCAGGAAGACAACCAGGAAAAGGCGCGCCAGAAGGCGATCGCCAAGGAACTGGAATGGTCGCGGCAGAACGCCAAGGGCGGCCGCTCCAAGGGCAAGGCGCGTCTTGCCCGCATGGAAGAACTGCAGGCCGTCGACTACCAGAAGCGGCAGGAAACCAACGAGATCTTCATTCCGCCGGGCGAGCGCCTGGGCCAGAAAGTCATGGAGTTCAAGAACGTCTCCAAGCGCTTCGGCGACCGCCTGCTGATCGACGACCTGAGCTTCACCGTGCCGCAGGGTGCCATCGTCGGCATCATCGGCCCCAACGGCGCCGGCAAGTCGACCATGTTCAAGATGATCACCGGGCAGGAGAAGCCGGACTCGGGCGAAATCGAAATGGGCCCGACCGTCAACATCGCCTACGTCGACCAGAGCCGCGAAAAACTGGAAGGCAACCACAACGTGTTCCAGGAGATCAGCGGCGGCGCCGACATCCTCAACATCAACGGCATCGAAATCCAGTCGCGCGCCTACATCGGCCGCTTCAATTTCAAGGGCCAGGACCAGCAGAAGATGGTCGGCTCGCTATCGGGCGGCGAACGCGGCCGCCTGCATCTGGCCAAGACCCTGCTGCAGGGCGGCAACGTGCTGCTGCTGGACGAACCGTCCAACGACCTGGACATCGAAACCCTGCGCGCGCTGGAAGACGCGTTGCTGGAATTCCCGGGCAATGCGTTCGTCATTTCCCACGACCGCTGGTTCCTGGACCGCATCGCCACCCACATCCTGGCCTTCGAAGGCGACTCGCACGTGGAGTATTTCCAGGGCAACTACCGCGAGTACGAGGAAGACAAGAAGCGCCGCATGGGTGCGGAAGGCGCGCAGCCGAAACGGTTGAGGTTCAAGGCTTTGAAGTGAAGATTTGGCCCGTGCGCTTCGCGCACGGCTTTGCCAAATCTTCATCCCCGCGAAGGCGGGGATCCAAGGACGTGGGCGCTGATTCGATCATCTGAAACCAACCCGAACAAATGAATCGTCATCCCAGCGAAAGCTGGGATCCATCTTGATCTTCGCGGGAAGCTTGGACATTGCAGTACCCGGGGTTTCCATGAGCCAAAAGGTGGCTGATCGAACAGCCATCCCTTGCCGCTGGAGAATTGCGCCGAGATCAAAATGGATCCCAGCTTTCGCTGGGATGACGATTCATTTTTTTCTCGCCCATTAGGATCCGGCCCAGCTTCATCGAAGATCTAACGGACCCTCAAACCACCACATCGATGAACGAGCGGCATCCCGGCATGGCAACACGCTTCACACCTGCTGCAACCTGGCGTACACGACGAAAGCCACGACCATGGTCAGGACGAAGCTGGCCAGCATGACGACCCCGAAACCCAGCAGGGCGCGCAGCGTGGATTTCCAGCGCGGATAGGGATGGAAAAACTGCGCCAGCGAAAAAACGCTGTAGGCGAGCGCCAACCACACCACCCATAGCAGCGCTTGCGGAAACCATCGCTGCAGCGGCACCGCAAGCGTCCACAGGACGAAGGTCTGCACGGTCAAGAAGGCGGTGATGACCAGCCATTCCGGATAATTCGGATTGCCCTGGCGATGGAACGACAGCTTGAGCGCCAGTGCCTCCAGCGGCAACAACAGCAGGGTGAAGGCAGCGAAGTGATGGTTCGTCCAGTCCGTCGCTGCCGCGATCGCCTTCGCCATCAGCGCCGGATCGACCTGCGCGCCTGCGTTGGCCTTGGCCGTACCGGCGCCGCCTGCGGACATCATCGAACCAACGACATCGCCTTGCAGAAAGAACTTGCTGGCCAAGACCACCACCGCCGCCATGATCATCAACAGCATCAACGGCTTGACCTGTCCGCCGCGCCGACCTTCGATGTAGTCCCGTATCAGGTGGCCCGGTCGCAGCATCAGCCCCTTGAGCGAATAAAGAATGCCGCGATCCATGTGCAGCACGCTGTGCTCGAGCTCATGGCCGAGGAAATGCCAATCGATGCGATGAGCCGGAGTGGGCTGGCCGCAGGCCGGACAGAACTTCTGCGCCGGCCCCAGCACGGCCTGGTCGCAGTTGGCGCAGAGGCCCGATTCAAGAATGGTCAACGCGTTTCCCCGTTCATGCGCGAACCGAATGTTCGCATGAACCTGGCCAGGAACCGCAACCAGATCATCGCGAACACGCCGGCGCGCGCGGGAAGACCGCGGCGCGCCGATTCGAACTTGCGGAAATACCGCCACAAGCCCCGGTGCTTGTGCCATTCGACGAATACCGGACGGGCGCGACTGGAGACTCCGCGGACATGAAGCACACGGATATCGTTGGCCACAGCCACCAACGCGCCGGCTTCACGGGCGCGACGGCACAGGTCCAGGTCTTCGGCATGCAGGCGGTAGTCTTCGTCGAAACCGCCCAGGCGATCGAACAAGGCGCGCGGCATCAGCATCAGCGCGCCGGAGATGGCTTGGACCGGCTGCAAGGCCTGGTCGTCGCGGATCGGCACGGCCAGCTTGGATGCGCGGCCCGGGGCGCGCAGCATCGCGCCGAAATCGGGATCGCGTCGTCGCGCGGCGGCGTCGCGCACCCCGGCCTCGTCCACCAGGTCCACGCCCAGCAAGGCGTCGCTGCCGACGGAGAGCGCATGGGCGCGCAGGCGTGCCAGCGTGTCGGCTTCCACCATCAGGTCGGGATTGACGAATGCGAGCCACGGCGCGGTCGATTCCCTGGCGCCCTGGTTGCAACCGACAGCGAAGCCGGGATTGTCGGGATTGCCGATGAAGCGGACCCGCGGATCCTGCGCCGCATGGCGCTGGATGATGTCGAGCGTGCCGTCCAGCGAAGCGTTGTCGATCACGCGGATTTCAACGACCTCGCGGGCGGCGCGCAGCCGCTGAAGGCATCGTTCCAGCGTGCTCGCGCTTTCATGGCTCACCACGATCGCGGCGATTGCCGCCTCTGGCGCGTCAGTCATGCCCGCGCTCCTGCGAAGAGCGTGGTTCGACAGGCTCATCACGAACGGGATCGAAGTCATCGGTGAACAGTTCGCGTTGCGGCGCGGGCGATCCGGTTTCGGCATACAAGGTAGCCAGGCGTTCGCGCGCCTCGCGCAATGGATCCTGCATGAGGAAGTTCGCCAGCCGCGCGTGCCAGGCCGGCCAGCGCGCGTTGAGCGCGTCCATGTCGCCATCGGCGGGCGTGCCTTCGCCGCCGCGTGCGACGAAGGCGGTTTCGCACAGGGCGTTGCGCCAGCCCAGTCCGGACATGCGCAGGGACAGGTCTATCAGCGCTGCGTACCACGAGGCGTAGCTGCTCATGTCCAGTCCACCGGCGCGTTGCCGTGCGGTTCCGCGCAGCGCGACTGCGTGATTGACGGCCGAGGGCAATTCCGGATGCAGCGGCGGCATGGCGGCACAGGCGGCGGCGGTGCGTTCGAAATCGTGCGGCGGCAGTGCGATCTCGCCTAGTCGTGGCCATGACGCGGCCTCGCCCGCATTGCACCAGGGCGTGGCGCTGGCGATGGAGGCATCGCGGGAAAAACAGGCCGACAGTTGCTGCAGCCAGCCCGGCAACGGTTGCGCATCGGGCGCCAGCACCACGATGTCGGCGCCTGCGCAGGCATTGAGCATTTCGTCCAAGTGCGCGACTTCGCCGATCATGCTCTGGCGGCGCGTGTAATCGGCTTGCAGCCGGGTGCGCTTCAACCAGCGCTCGATGATGGCGGTGCCGCGCGGCCCGGCCTGCGCATCATCGGCCAGCCAGATGCGCGTACCTGCGGGCGTACCGGCATCCAGCGATCCAAGGCAGGCGTCGAGCGCATCGTCGTCGACGCCGACCGGCAACAGGATGACGGGCAGCGTGGCGGCGGGCGATGGGCTCACTTTTTCTTGGGCTGGTGCAGAGGTTCCAGGGCGCGGAACTTCTGTCCGTACTCGTCGGTGAGGTCGCGTGCTTCCTGCGGATTACGGATGATCGTCGGCGTGATTAGCACGATGGTTTCGGTGCGCTCGGTATTCTGGCTCTTGGTGCCGAACAGCGAGCCCAGGACGGGAATTTTGCTCAGGAAAGGAACTCCTGAAGAACCGTTGTCCACGCTGTCCTTGATCAGACCGGCCAGCATCACTGTGTCGCCGCTCTGGATCGCCGCCTCGGTCTTCAACCTGCGAGTGTCTATGCGTACGTTGCCCTGCGCATCGGCAGCGACTGTTCCGGGGGAACTGACTTCCTGCACGATGTCCAGGAAGACCATTCCATCCTTGGTGATGCGCGGCCGCACCTTGAGAATGACGCCCGTATCCAGATACTGCACTTGGCTGTACGTGCCGTCGGTCCCTGTACCCGGATTGAAACTGACCGACTGAATGGGAATGCGGCTACCGACGTTGAAGGTCGCTTCACTGTTGTTGCGCACGAACACCGAAGGCGTCTGCAGCAGGTGCAGATTGGTTACTTTGTCCAGCGCCTTGACCACGGCGGCGGCGTTCCTGCCCAGGAAAGTCCAGCCCAACCCGGCACTGCCAGTGATGCTGCCGGAGATGTCGCCCCAGATATTGCGTCCGAGCGCACTCGGCAAACCGGCACCGCCGTCGTCCGTGTCTGCATTGACCGCATTCTCGAAATACCAGTTGACCCCGTATTCCAGGTCGCCGGTGAGTTGCACTTCGGCGATCTGCGCCTCGATATGCACCTGCATGGGCATGACATCGAGCTTCTCGATGACGTCCTTGATCGACTTCCAGGCGGTGGCGCTGGAGCGCACTAGCAAGGTGTTGGTCTCTTCGACCGCGGACACGCCCACACGATCACCTTCCACTTCAAGAGTGACGCTGCCGTTGCCGCCCGAACGTTGGTTGAGCGACAACGAACCACCTCCCGTACCACCGTCGGTCGACGAGGTATCACCACCGGAATTGTTGCCGCCAAAATCGACGCTGCCGCCATTGGCACCGTCCTTGATTTCCACGGGGTCGGTACCCGGCATCAGCGACGCCGGGTAGTTGCCGCCAGTTTCCTGGCTACTGCCGCTGCGGCCGGCGCCGAATACTTCGGCCAAACGATCGGCCAAGTCCTTGGCCTTGATGTACTTCAGCTCATACGAGAACAGGCGCGAACCTTCCCCCGCCCCGTCGATGCGTTCCAGCCAGTCCTGGATCTGGTCCAGGTAGGCGGCCTGCGGAGTGATGACCAGCACCGCGTTGGCGCCTTCCAGCGGCATGAAGCGGAACATGCCCGCGCTGGGGGTCTTGCTGCTTTCGCCGAAGACCTTCTCCAGATCGGCCACCACCTTGGTGGCGCGTCCCGATTCCAGCGGGAACACGCCCACCGACATGCCCGACAGCCAGTCGACATCGAAGATCTCGACCGTGCGCAGGTAGTTCTCCAGTTCGCTGCGCGTGCCCGACAGGGTGATGACGTTGCGGGTGGAGTCGATGCCGACGATGGCGTTGGGCCGCGCGTAGGGCTCCAGCACCTTCTTCATTTCGCCGGCGGAGATGAAGCGCAGCGGCACCACGCGCACTTCGAAACCGCGGGCGTTGGAAGCGGGACCGGTACGCGGCGCCAGCGTGCCGGACAACGCCTGGTCGGCCGGCATGATGTTGTAGCGGCCGTCGCTGTAGACCATGCGCGCGTTGTTCTGCGCCAGCACCTGCTCCAGCAGGGTCATGGCCTGTGCGGGGGAAACCGGTTTCGGCGTACCCAGGGTGACGGTACCTTGTACGCCGGGCGCGATCACGTAGTTCTGGCCCAGCATGTCGCCAAGGATGGCCTTGACCACCGCGTGCACGGATTCGCCTTCGAAATTGAAGCTGGCCCCGCCCCCGCTCATTCCCGCCAGCGACGGCGGCGGCGCAGAGGCGGCACCGCGGTTGATCATCTGGCCGTTGCCGCGGCGGATCACCGCCTGGGGGCCGGTCTCGGGTTCTTCCACCGAATTCAGCGGCGAAGTCTGCGCCGCGCCCGCGCCGCCATTGCGGATATCCGCATCGCGGCGCACCTCGGGCGTGGGCACGCTGGCGCATGCCGCCAACAGGCCGGTCAGAACGGATACCAGGATCAAACGTGACTTCATGCCGGCACTCTACTTGGTCTTGTTCGGGGGAGGCGGGGCTTGGCCCTGCTGGCGGAGCTGCGCGCGCCGCGCTTCGATGCGCTGGCGGATCGCTTCCATCTGCTGTTCGGTGGTCATCGGTGATTCGGCTTGTGGCTGGCTGCCCGGCGCGGGCACCGGACCGGCAGTGTTGGCCGGCGACACCGGCATGGGCCGGGAGGGCGTGGTCATAACCGGCGAGGCAGGCGGCGGTGCTGTCCCCGGTGTCGGAGGCTGCACGGGCGGGGCCGATCCTGGCGAAACGGGCGAGGCGCTGGGGGGCTGGCCGCTAAGCCCGTCGAACACCCGCAGCTCCAATGTACGCGGCCCGTCCGGACCTTGGATCACCACGCTGCGCGGGTGTATTTCGGCCACGCGCCAGCCTTGCGCGCTTTCGGGCGAGTCCCCGATCTTCAGTCGCACCCCTTCCCCGCCCTGGGTCGGTTGCAGGATGGCCATCTGCAGCTGCGGCGTGATCAGCACGCTGGTCAGGACGAAATCGAAAGTCTGCGGCTGTTCGCCGCCTTCCTGGCCCTGGATGAAAAAAGGTTGCGGCTTGCGGCTCTGGGAAAGCAAAGGGCGCGCGGCGATTTCGGAATACTGGGCCAGCGGCCCGAGGCGTTCCGGCGTCTGCTGCGGAAGTTTGGGCAACGCGTTCGCCAGGCTGGGGTCGTCGGCCAGCGGACGAATCTGCCCGCCCATGCCGAACAAGGCCAGTACCCATGCCAGCAATGCCCAGCCCGCCAGCGCGGCCAGCAGCCAGGTGCGCGGACCGAAGGAGTCAATCCGCATCGACCGCTCCTGGCGTAACCGGCGTGGGCGCAATCGCCGGCGCAGCGGAAATGCGCGCAGCGGTTGGCGGCCGCAGGTAACCGTACAGGTCGAAACTGACATCCAGCCCCGCGCTGGACTGCCCCGGCATGAACGAATAACCCATGGTCAGGACATTGAGGTTTTCCACGAACAGACGCGGCGTGCCGCTTTCCAGCGCGTACAGGACCGAGGCCAACTCCGGCGTGCCGCAGCTCAAACGCACCTGCACGACCACGGGCGCGAAGCGTTCGCTGCCGGGCTGGGCCAACGGCGAGCGATTGGTGATGGCGCAGCTGCGGTTGCCCGGACTGGCTTCCAGCACCACCGTTTCCAGGCGTTTCACCAATCCGGCGGTGGCCAGTTCGGGAGTGGCTTCCGGCAGGAAACCCGGACGCTGCGACTGCTGGGCCAGGGCCGCGGCCAGCCCTTTCTTTATTTCCGGGGCCTGCTGCAGCTGGGTGCGCACGCGCAGTTCGCGCTCGCGTGCGCTGTCGATGCGGTCCTGGACTTCCTGCATCGGCGCGGTCCACAGCGGGTGGACGATCAGCAGGTAGGCGAGCCCAAGCGCCGCGGCCAGCAATCCCAGCGCCAGCCAGCGGTCGCGATCGGGGCGGGTACGGTCAGGGCCGGCGGGCGCCATTGGCGGCTCCGGTGTTGGTAGCCGGAGCCGGGGCGGTGGCAAGCTCGGCCGTCATGCTGAAACGGTCGAGCCGGGTCCGCGGATCCGGCTGCAAAGCACCGCTGAGGGCGGGCGCGCGCCATAGCCGGGAGCCTTCCATGCGCCCGACCAGGGCCGAAGCCTCCGGGCTCAAGCCGATCACCAGCAACCGGTCGCCCTCTATTCCGACTTTTTCCAGATAGGTGTTGTCCGGCAACCGGCGGCTGAGCTCGTCCAGTAACTCTATGGTGGTGGGACGCGCCGAACGGGCGCGGTCCAGAAAGGCGGCGCCTTCCACGATATCGACCAGTTGCTGGCGCTGGGCGGCCACGCTGCGGGCTTGCAGGGCGCGTGCTTCGACCTGCCGGGTGAAGGCGTCCGCCGACTCCCGCCGGTTGTCCAGCACCTGCCAGAACGCTGCGGCCACGCCGACCAGCGCAACCGCTCCCAGCACCCAGTTCCAGGTGCGCATCGCGTCGCGGCGGTCGCGGCGCGTTTCCGCCGGCAACAGGTTGACGCCCAGAGGCCGTCCGCTCGCGTCGCTGGCGTCCACGCCCGCCAGCGATCCGGCCAAGCCGCCCAACCCTGCCAGTGCCGCGTCGAAGCGCGCGCGCGGAACCGCTACCAGCTCGGTCTCCAGCTGGCCGTCCGCACGGCGCGCCAGCACGCGCGCATCGAAACGCACGCTGTCGGCGGTGAAAGGAGTCTGACGGTCGACCTCGAAGCCGACCACGTCGCGCAGGCGCTCGGCCGCCGCGGCCGGCAGCAGCAGCCGGCGCTGCAAGGCGGCGGAAGCCGGCAGCAGCAGCCAGCGCGGCAATTTGCCGGTGCGGTTGTCGAGTACGGCGTCCAGTTGTTCCGTTTCCAACGGCAACGGCAGCCAGGCGATTTCATGCAGGCCTTCGGCATCCTGGATATGCAGACGCAGCTGGTCGCCGACCTGGGAAAACAGCAGCCGGTTGCTGGCCAGCCCGAACAGCACGCGCCAGCGCAAAGGCAGCCACGACAGCAGCGCCTGCTTCCACCAGCGGAAAAAGCCGCCCGCTCCGGCGCCGTAACGACGGATGCCCTGTATCAGCGACGGATTTTCCTGCGTGGTAGTCATTGAGGTGCCGTTCCTTCCTGCCAGCGCAACGCGGTATACGCCGAACCCGGTACCGAGCCGCCACCCGCACGCACCACTGTCCGCAATACCGCAACACGGCCATCGTCCAGCCGTGCGCGGCTGTCGATACTATACGTGCCGCTGCCTCCGCCCACGAGCTGCGCTGCGCCAGCGCCGGGTGCGGGGCTTCTGCGGCGCGCCAGATAAGCCGCCGCATCCAGCCCCATCGCAGTCAGCACCGCCGCCTGCGCGTAAGTGGGGTCGGGTTCGCCACGGCCGCTGTAAAGAGTCAGATAAGGCTCCAGCCGGGCATACAGTTCGGGGGTCATGCCCAGCACCTGCTCCACTTCGGCCACGGTTTCGAACGGCGCATCCTTCGCTCCATAAGGCCGTCCCGCCGCCGCATAGTCCGGATCTTCCGCGCCGCCGCCTACCTGGGTGAGCGGATCGGCATCGCGCCAGTCGACGATGGCCGAGGCGATGCGCCCGGCCTGTTCCCGGTCGACGCCCTGCGTCTGCATCAACGCGGCGAGCAGAGGCTGGCCGGCCTGATTGAGATCCACCTTGCCGGTTTCGTCGACGATCTGGAGTTCGACTTCGCTGCCCGCATAGCTCCACCGGTAGCTGCGCCCGTCGGGCAGCCAGCGGGTAGCGGGCTCGGGGTCGGCCAGCCGTACCAGCGAATACTCCACCCCGGCCCGGGCCAATTCCTGGGTCCTGGCTCCGCCGCTCAATATCCTTCCCTGCAGGGCTTCCACCCGCGCGGTCAGGGCGAAGGCGCCGATCAATGCCGTGAGCAAGGCGATCAGCCACAGCACCAGCAACAAGGCGGCCCCGCGTTCGCGCTTCATGGCGGCGGCTCCAGACCCTGGCCGAGTCCGTTGTCCTGGCCGCTGCCCTGCGCAAGCGATACCACCAGGCCAGGCCAGGACCGGCCGTCGACGGACTCGATATCTATCGACACCTGCAGCGGCAGGGACTCGGCCGCGGTCCAGCGTTCCTGCCACTGGCCCAGCTTGCCCTCCTGGTCCAGTCCGCGATAACGGAAGCGCACGGCGCCCAGGTTGTCGGCCAGGATTTCCGGCGGACGCGGCTGCGCCTCGCGCACCGCCCGTCCGGCCTGGACCATGGCGAAGGAAGCCAACAGCTGGCTGCCCCCGTCGGCCACGACCAGATCGTGCAGGTAGGGTCCGCCGCGGCCCAGGTAATCCGGCAGATCGGCCACGAAACGCATGCGTCGCTCTTCGCCGACGAAACGGTATTGCCTCTGCGTGCCGGGATCGACGGCGAAGGCGATGTTCTGTGCCGAGGAGATGCGCCGGCGCAGGAAGCCCTCGACCGCGCGGATGCGTTCGTTGCGTTGGGCGATGCTTTCGCCACGCTGCACCATGGTCGTGGCCGAACGCAAGGTGGCGAAGGCCAGCGCCAAGCCTGCGGCGAGCAATACCGTGGCCAGCAATACTTCGATCAGGGTGAAACCGCGGACGTTGCGGTTCATGGCACGAGCGCCGGGGCATTGACGTCGGCGGGCGCCAGCCGCAGGGTCCGCCAGCGCAGCCGCTGGCCCGCAGCGTCGCCCCACTCCACGTCCAGTTGCAACTGCAGCAGACGCGGTGCGCCAGCGCCAGCGCCGGCCTGTGGCGAACGCTGCTTCAGCGGATCGACATACGGCTCCACTTCCAGCGCCCAGCGATAGCGCCCTTCTTCGAACGTACCCTGCTTCCGCCCCGGCTGCAGGACTTCGCCGACGCCCACCTGGGCCAGCAGGGATTGCGCATGCAGGGTCGCGCGGCCGTTGTCGTCGGCCGTGCGTATCTGCCGCGCCGCGCCCGACAGCGAGCCGAGCAACAAGGTCAGCGCCAGCGCCAGCAAGGCGAAAGCGATGATCACTTCGATCAGAGTGAAGCCGCGCTGGCCGCGCCGGATCGCGCCGACGCGGACGTAACGATGGCTACGCATGGATTTCATCGCGGCGATTTCACGGAGGCGAGCCGCCGCCAGGCGCGCGCGCCAGCCTGACTTCGCCGGTCAGCCAGGCCACGTCGATGCGCCACGCCGCCTTCTTCGCGCTCAGCTGCACCCGGCCGCCGGTGGAGGCGCCATCGGGAAAGAACAGGATGCCGCCTTCGCCCGCGCGCGCCTGCGCTTCGCGTGCGCCGGTGAATTCCACGTGCAGCGACGGCGGGATATTTCCCTGCCTCTGGTTCGGGCCTTGCCAATGATGCCTGGCCGGATCGATCGCGAAACGCTGCGGCTGGCCGGTGGCGATGGCCTGCGCCCGCGCGTAGCGAAGTTGCGCGGCGATCTCCTTGGAGCTCGAACGCAGGCGCATGCCGTCCAGACCGCCGGTCAGCACCATGGCCGCCAGCATGCCGGCGATGGCGATCAACGCCACCACCAGCAACATCTCCAGCAAGGAAACGCCCCGCGCTCTGCGCGGGGCGCCGACCGCGACTTGGCGCAGGCGGATGCGCTGGATGCGGGCCCGCTCCATACAGGGGTTTTATTCGAACTTGATGTCGGCGTTGTAGCTGTCGCCGCCTACCTGACCGTCCTTGCCCAGGCTGATCAAGTCGAACGGCTGCGCCTCGCCGGGGGCGCGGTACTCGATGGGGTGACCCCACGGATCTTTCAGCTCGGCCGCCTTGGCGTACGGGCCCAGCCAGCCATTGGCATTACCCGGCTGGGTGACCAGATCCTCCAGCCGCGAAGGCAGGCTGCCGGTATCCAACTGATAATTTTCCACCTTGCCGGCCAGGGTCTGGATCTGCGACTTGGCCAGATTGGCTTTGCCGCGATCGGCGCCGCCCAGCACGCGGCTGCCGACCAGGGTCAGCACCGCGCCGATCAGCACGATGACGATGATGATTTCCAGCAGGCTCATGCCGCTCTGCGCGGCCGGCGAGGGGGAGCGGGTGATCGAGCGCGAAACTCGCAGCATTACGAAATCCTTGGAATCATGAGGCGGTTAGTGTGGGCAGGGGTCTCTGAACGGGTCGTTTTCCGAGTCGCCAGCGGCCCCTCAGCCGATCGAATTGGTCAGATCGTACAGCGGCACCAGCACGGCGATGATGACTATGCCGACCACCGCCGCCAAGACCAAGGTGATCACCGGCACCAGCGCAGCCAGCATGCGGTCCATGGCCTGGGCGGTCTCCAGTTCGAAGGTGTCGGCGGTCTTCAACAGCATGCCGTCCAGCGCGCCGGATTCCTCGCCGACCTGGATCATCTGCAGCGCCAGTCGCGGGAAGCGCTTGCCCTTGGCCAGCGAGGCCGACAGGCCGTGGCCGTTCTTCACGTCCTCGGCGGCCTGTTCCACGTCGGCGGACAGGGCGCGGTTGCCCAGCACATTGCGGGAGATGCCCAGCGCGGCCAGCAGCGGCACCCCGTTCTTCAGCAAGGTGCCCAGAGTGCGCGCCAGGCGCGCGGTTTCCATCTTCGCCAGCAGCGGACCGACCAGCTTCTTTTGCAGCAGCCAGGCATCGAAACGGTCGCGGAACACCGGGTCGCGGCGCTTGCGGTCGAGCCACCACAGCAGGGCCGCCGGCGTACCGATCAGCACGAACCACCAGTCGCGCACGAACAGACCCAGCGCGAGCACGCCGCGCGTGAACCACGGCAGAGTCACGTCCAGGCTTTCGTACATCAAGGCGAACTGCGGCACCACGTAACCCATCAGGAACAGCAGCGCGAAACCCACCACCACCATCAGGATCGCCGGATACACCATGGCGTTGACCACGCGGCCGCGCATGGCGCGGCTGCGCTCCAGATAGTCGGCCAGACGCTGCAGTGTTTCGTGCATGCTGCCGCCGGCTTCGCCCGCGCGCACCATGTTGATGTACAGCCGCGAGAACGTACCGTGCTGCCGTTCCAGCGCCGTGGACAACGGCGCGCCGCCGCGCACCGCGTCGCGGATATCGGCGATGGTGCGCCGCGCTTTGTCGTCTTCGGGCAGTTCCAGCAGGATGGTCAGCGAACGGTCCAGCGGCTGCCCGGCCCCCAGCAGCGTCGCCAATTGCTGGGTGAACTGCACCAGCCGGTCGCCGGCGAAGGGCTTGGCCTGGAACAGCGAGCGCAGCGAAGTTCCGCCGCCTTCGGAAGCCAGCCTGGCCTCGACCGGCAAATGCCCCTGCTCCTGCAGACGCGCCACCACCTCGCCGTCGTTGGCGGCTTCCATCTGGCCGTCGAGGACTTCGCCGCGGGCGTTGAGGGCTTTGTAGCGGTAGAGGGGCATGAGTATTGTTGGTTGGTGGCTAGGGTTGGTACGTGTTCGCTCGAATTTTTTTTCAGCCGTCATTCCCGCGAAGGCGGGAACCCATGGACGTTGGCTTTCGGCACCTGCCCAGTGATATCCGGCCACAAATCCCGCCATGAAGGATTGCTTTCATCTATCAGGCGAACTTTCCAGGCCCAGTTCCATTTCTTAATGCGCTTCTCTCGCTGGATCGCGGACTCCATTGTGGGATGCAATTCATACCAAACCAAACAGGTCACTTCGTAGCGCTTGCTGAAACCTTCAACTACATGCTCCCGATGCTGCCAGGTCCGGCCGATCAGGTTGCTGGTGACGCCCGCATAAAGCGTTCCATTGCGGCTGCTGGCCAGCAGATAGACGCATGGCTGCTTTTCCATGACACCTCCTTGTACGTCCATGGATTCCCGCCTTCGCGGGAATGACGATCTGATGGTAATCGGGCATGACCCTGATTACGCATCTTCCGTAACCCGCAACACCTCCTCGATGGTCGTCTCCCCGCTCAACGCCTTGACGATGCCGTCCTCGTACATCGTGCGCATGCCCGCATCGCGCGCCAGCTGCTCCAGCTCGCCCATGCCGGCGTGGCGCATCACCGCGCGGCGCAGCTCGTCGTTCATGACCAGGAATTCCATGATGGTGGTGCGTCCCAGATAGCCCGTGGGCGCGATGGCCGAAGCGCGCGGGCGGTACAGGAATATCTCGCCCTGCGGCTGATAGCGGCGCAGGGCGAATTTCTCTATTTCCTCCGGCGAGGCCGGGTACTTCTCCGCGTGCGCCGGTTCCAGCCGGCGCACCAGGCGCTGGGCCAGGATGCCGTTGATGGTGGAAGTCAGCAGGTAATCCTCCACGCCCATGTCCAGCATGCGGGTGATGCCGCCGGCGGCGTTGTTGGTGTGCAGCGTGGACAGCACCAGGTGACCGGTAAGCGCGGACTGTATGGCGATGCGCGCGGTTTCCAGGTCGCGCATTTCGCCGATCATGATGATGTCCGGGTCCTGGCGCACGATGCTGCGCAGGGCGTGCGCGAAGTCCAGGCCGATCTGCGGCTTGGCCTGGATCTGGTTGATGCCTTCGATCTGGTATTCGACCGGGTCCTCGACGGTGATGATCTTCACGTCGGCGGTATTGAGTTTGCTCAGCGCGGTGTACAGCGTGGTGGTCTTGCCCGAACCGGTGGGACCGGTGACCAGCAGGATGCCGTGCGGTTGCTCCAGCACTTTCTGGAACTGCGGCAGGAAGTGATTGGTGAAGCCGAGCTTGTGGAAGTCGAACACCACCGTTTCGCGGTCCAGCAGGCGCATCACCACCGACTCGCCGTGCGCGGTGGGCACGGTGCTCACGCGCAGATCAAGCTCCTTGCCCTGCACGCGCAGCATGATGCGGCCGTCCTGCGGCAGGCGGCGCTCGGCGATGTTGAGCTTGGCCATGATCTTGACGCGGCTGATCACCGCGGCGGTCAGGTTGGCCGGCGGGCTTTCGCCCTCCTCCAGCACGCCGTCGACGCGGTAGCGCACCTTCAGGCGGTTTTCGAAAGGCTCGATGTGGATGTCGGAGGCGCGCAGTTCCACCGCGCGCTGGATGACCAGATTGACCAGGCGGATCACCGGTGCTTCGGAAGCCAGATCGCGCAGGTGCTCGACGTCATCCAGATTGCCGGTGCTCTCGCCGTCGGCGTCCTCCACTATCGTCCCCATCGCGCTGCGGCCCTGGCCGTGCCAGCGTTCGATCAGATCGTCGATTTCCGAACGCAGGCCCACCCAGGGACGCACCGGATAGCCGGTCGCCAACTGCACCGCTTCCACGGCATAGGAGTCGTACGGGTCGGCCATCCACAGATCCAGCCGACCCTGATCCTCGCCCAGCGGGCAGACGTGGAACTGGCGCAGGAAGCGCGGCGAAAGCGGCTGCGTCTCCGGCGGGAATTCCGGCGGCAGTTCGGGTACCTGCTTCAGGTTGAGCAGCGGCAGCTCCAGCACCTCGGCGCAGGTCTCGGCATGGTCGCGCTCGGACACCAGGCCCAGCCGGGTCAGCAGCGACAGCAGGTCGCCGCCGGTTTCTTCCTGCAGACGCCGCGCGCGCGCCAGATCCGCGTCCTTCAGCCTGCCTTTCTCAAGCAAGGCAGCGACGATCCGCTCGTCCGCGCCTGGATTGGCCTGTTGCGTATCGGGGGCAAGCGCTGCGTTCACGCAGTACTCCGTAAGGAACCGGGGCACACTCTAGCAGCACCTGCCCGGGTAGGTCGGGGCTACGCCCCCGACGCACGGACTCGTGCCAAGTCGCTTATACGCGCTGGGTTCCGCCGGTCGGGGGCGTAGCCCCGGCCTACGGACATGGCAGGGGCTATGCGACCCATGACCTCGCGTTGCGGAACATCCGCAGCCAGGGCGAATCGTCTTTCCACTCCCGTGGACGCCAGCTGAGATTGACGCTGCGCAAGGTGCGCTCCGGGTGCGGCATCAGGATGGTGGAACGGCCGTCGTCGCTGGTCAGGCCGGTGATGCCATCGGGCGAACCGTTGGGATTGAGCGGGTATTGCAGCGCCGTGCGTCCGTCTCCGCCGATGAAGCGCAATGCCACCCGGGCCGCGGCCTGATCGGCCGTGCTGTCGAACTCCGCCCGGCCCTCTCCGTGCGCGACCGACACGGGGATGCGCGAACCGGCCATGCCCTGCAGGAACAGCGAAGGCGATTCCACCACTTCCAGCAGGGACAGGCGCGCTTCGAATTGCTCGCTGCGGTTGCGCAGGAAGCGCGGCCAGTGCGTGGCGCCGGGAATGATGTCCTTCAACTGGCTCAGCATCTGGCAGCCGTTGCAGACACCCAGCGAGAACGTGTCGCTGCGCTGGAAGAACGCCGCGAACGCATCGCGCAATGCGTTGCGCTCCAGGATCGAGGTGGCCCACCCACGGCCCGCGCCCAGCACATCGCCGTAGCTGAAGCCGCCGCAGGCGGCGAAACCCTTGAATCCGTCCAGCTTCACGCGCCCGCCGATCAGGTCGCTCATGTGCACGTCGAACGCTTCGAAGCCGGCGCGGTCGAACGCGGCGGCCATTTCGATCTGGCCATTGACGCCCTGCTCGCGCAGGATCGCGACCTTCGGCCGGACGCCCTTGGCGATGTAGGGAGCGGCGATGTCTTCGGCCGGATCGAAGCTCAGCTTCGGGCGTAAACCGGGCGCCGAGAAATCGCGTGCGGATTCGCGCTCCTCATCGGCCGTTTCCGGATTGTCGCGCAGCTTCTGCATGGCGTGGGTGACCGACCACCAGGCGTCGAACAGCTCGTCCCAGCGCCATTGCGCCAGCGTCTGCCCTTCCTGTTCGACGCGGATCACCGGCGCAGTGGTGGGCTTGGCGATGCGCTGCGCGCATTCGGTCAACGCGTGGCGTTCGACCAGATCCGCGAAGGCGGCGCGGTCTTCGGCCGATACCTGCACCACCGCGCCCAGCTCTTCGGCGAACAGAGTGCGGAACGGATCGTCGCCCCACCCGTCCAGTTGGATGTCCAGCCCGCAATGCGCCGCGAACGCCATTTCGCACAGCGCCGCGAACGCGCCGCCGTCGCTGCGGTCGTGGTAGGCCAGCAGCACGCCGGCTTCGCGCGCATCGCGGATGAGTTCGAAGAAATCGCGCAGCCGTTGCGGATCGTCCAGGTCGGGCACGCTGTCGTCCGCATCGCTGCCGCCAAAGGCCGGCAACGCGCCCGCGCCCGCTTCGGGATGGCACTGCGCCAGTACCGAACCGCCGAGGCGCTGCTTGCCTGCGCCCAGGCCGATCAACCACAGATCGCTGTCCTCTTCGCGTGCCAGCAGCGGCGTGAGTTGCTCGCGCGCGTCGGTGACCGGGGCGAAGGCGGTGATGATCAGCGAGACCGGCGAAACGGATTTCTGCGTTGTGCCGGGAATGGGGAATAGGGAATGGGGAATGGAAAAATCGGATGCGGTTACGGCAGCGGCGCTGTTGCTCTTGCTATTCCCGATTCCCGATTCCCCATTCCCGGCTACAACCCATTGCGCCTGCATCGACAGCGAATCCTTGCCGACCGGGATGCTCAGATCGATCTCGGGACAAAGCTGCATGCCCACCGCTTTCACCGCGTCGAAAAGCAAAGCGTCTTCGCCGTCGTGGTTGGCCGCGGCCATCCAGTTGGCGGAGAGCTTGATGCGGTCCAGCGATTCCACCGGCGCCGCGCACAGATTGGTGATCGCTTCGCCGACCGCCATGCGCGCCGAAGCGGCGGCATCGAGCAACGCCAACGGCGTGCGTTCGCCGATGGCCATGGCTTCGCCGACGTAGCCGTCGAAACCCGACAGGGTGATGGCGCAGTCGGCCAGCGGCAGCTGCCAGGGGCCGATCATCTGGTCGCGCGCGGTCAGTCCGCCGACGCTGCGGTCGCCGATGGTGACCAGGAATTGCTTGGAAGCCACCGACGGATGCGCGAGCACGCGCAGGCCGGCGTCGTGCAGGTTCAGGCCCGCCGTTTCCACCGCCGGCCAACGCGGCGCGGGCGGATGCGCGGTGTCGCGGTGCATTTTCGGCGGCTTGCCGAACAGCACGTCCATGGGCAGATCGATCGCATAAGCCCCTCTCCCGTCGGGAGAGGGGTTGGGGTGAGGTTACGGCGAAGTGGAAGTGCTGCCGTACTCCGTACCCTCACACCCCAAGAGTGCTTCCTTCGGGGCGTCCGCCCTTCGGGCACCCCGTATCAAGTACGGGGCAGGCTCTTCTCCCGACGGGAGAAGGGAATCCACAGTGGCGCCATAACCCACAACTAGGCGTTCGTTCGCAGTCGCCACACCCACCGCCGCAAACGGACACCGCTCCCGCTCGCACAGCGCGGCGAATTCCGCCAGCCGCTCCTGCGCCACGCCCAGCACATAACGTTCCTGCGATTCGTTGCACCACAGCTGCATCGGCGACAGCGAAGGATCGTCGCTGGGCACACGGTCCAGGTCGATCACCCCGCCCATGCCGGAATCGTGCAGCAATTCGGGAATCGCATTGGACAGGCCGCCCGCGCCGACGTCGTGGAACCAGCGGATCGGATTGTCCGCGCCCATCGCCACGCAGCGGTCGATCACTTCCTGGCAGCGGCGCTCCATTTCCGGGTTGTCGCGCTGCACGCTGGCGAAATCCAGGTCTTCGGCGGTGTCGCCCGAGGCCACCGAACTGGCGGCGCCGCCGCCCAGACCGATCAGCATCGCCGGGCCGCCGAGCACGATCACCGCGTCGCCGGGCTGCAGACGGGTTTTTTCGACCTGGATGCGGTCGATGGCGCCCAGGCCGCCTGCGAGCATGATCGGCTTGTCGTAAGCGCGGGTCAGCGTCGCGGACTCGGGGAGTTCGAAACTGCGGAAGTAACCGGTCAGGTTCGGGCGTCCGAATTCGTTGTTGAACGCGGCCGCGCCCAACGGACCGTCCAACATGATTTCCAGTGCCGGCGCCATGCGCGGATTCAGCGCGCGCGGCGCTTCCCAGGCTTGCGGCAACGTAGGAATACGCAGGTGCGAGACACTGAAACCGCTCAGCCCCGCCTTGGGCTTGCCGCCGCGGCCGGTGGCGCCTTCATCGCGGATTTCGCCGCCGGCACCGGTACTGGCGCCCGGGAATGGCGCGATGGCGGTGGGATGGTTGTGCGTTTCCACCTTGATGCAGAACGCCGAATCGATCTTCGGCTCGCTGCGGTAGGCGCCATCGGCGCCGGGACGGAAACGCGAGGACGCATAGCCTTCCACCACCGCGGCATTGTCGCTGTACGCCGACAGGGTGTGCTGCGGGGTCTGCGCATGGGTGTGCTTGATCATGCGGAACAGCGATTGCGGCTGGTCCTTGCCTTCCAGGGTCCAGGTCGCGTTGAATATCTTGTGGCGGCAGTGCTCGGAATTGGCCTGCGCGAACATCATCAGTTCGACATCGGAAGGATCGCGGCCCAGTTCGCCGTAGCGCAGGCGCAGATAGTCGATCTCATCGTCGGCCAAGGCCAGGCCCAGCCGCTTGTTGGCCGCCTCCAGCGCGCCCAGCGCGATGCGCTCCAGCGTGCCGCGCGGCGGTGCGGTGAACAGCGCCGCGGCTTGCTCGCGCGCCGAGAGCAGGGATTGGGTCATCGGGTCGTGCAGCAGCTTGGCCAGCGCGGCGGAGTCTTCCCAGCCTTGCAGGTCGATGCGGGTCCCGCGCTCCACGCGCTTGACCGGCAGGCCGGCGCCGCGCAGCAGTTCGGTGGCCTTGCTGGCCCAGGGCGACAAGGTGCCAAGACGCGGCACGATGAAACGCGACTGGGTGTCCTCTGCCGCCGCCACCGGATCGGACGAGGCCTGCAGGATGCGGCCAAGGGTGCCGATGTCGACCTCGGCGCCCGCTTCGGGTTCGACGAAATAGACGTACCAGGCCCCGCGCACCAGCACGGAAGGCGAGACGGACTGCAATCGGGATTCAAGCCGCGCGCGGCGGAACTGCGACAGGGCCGGCTGGCCCTCGAGGACGATCATGTCCGGAACCGGAAGAAACGGGGCTCACTATTGTAGCGAAGCCGGCGCGGGGCCGGCTTCGTCGTGTCGCATTTTGCCCGGAAGGCGGCTTACTGCATGCCGGCCGGCTTGACCGCCTGGGCCTCGCCCGCCAGCTTGTCCAGGGCTTCGCGCATCTTGTCCGGCGGCAGGTATCCGCCCAGCTGGGTTCCGTCCGGGGCGAAAATGGCCGGCGTGCCGGAAATGCCCAGGCGCTGGCCCACGTGGTATTCCATGTCCACCGGCGTGCTCTTGCACGCCCGCGCGGGGACCGGCTTGCCGCCCTTGGCGTCGGTCAGGGCCTGCTTGCGGTCGGTGGCGCACCAGACCGAGATCATGTCGCGGTGGTCCTGGCTGCCCAGGCCCATGCGCGGGAAAGCCATGTATTCGATGGCGATGCCCCGCTTGTTGTATTCGGCGATTTCGCTGTGCAGCTTGCGGCAGTAGCCGCATTCGATGTCGGTGAACACGCTGATGGTGTATTTCGGATTGGGCGGCGCGAACACGATGCGCTCGCTGGTCTTGACGCTCTTGAGCAGGTCCTGGCGGTATTTGGACAACGCCGGGCTGGATTGGGTCAGCTCCTTCTGCGAGCCGATATCCACCACGCTGCCCTGCACCAGGTATTTGCCGTCGTCGCTGATCAGCACCACCTGCCCGCCGATGATGGCTTCACGGAAGCCAGGCAGGGCGGCGGCGCCGATGTAGTCGATCTGCATCTTCGGGTTCAAGGTCAGCAGCGCCTGGCGCGCGCGTTCGTCGGGCGTATTGCCCTTGACCGCCGCAGGCGCCGCTGCCGGGGCCTGCGCCGCCGCTCCGGGTTGCGGGGCCTGTGCGCAAGCGGAAAGACTGGCCAGACCCGGCAGCATGGCGAGGCAGAACAGCAGATGCTTCATGAAGCGGTCCTTTGAGACGTGAGGAATGGGCAGCCAGGGGTTGCGACCGCGCATGGGGCTTTCGAGTTCAATTTTCGCATATCTCGCCGGGTGGCGGTTTTCGCCCTTGCGCCGTCATCGTCGATCGCAACGATGCTTGCCTTGGCGCAATGGTCCGCGCTTGGGCGGATACGCCTGCCTTATCCGCGCGGATGGTGCTTGGCGTGCAGGTGCTGCAGGTGCTCGCGCGCCACCAGCGTGTAGATCTGTGTAGTGGAAAGCGAGCTGTGGCCCAGCAGCATCTGCAGCGCGCGCAGATCCGCGCCATGGTTGAGCAGGTGCGTGGCGAAGCTGTGACGCAGCCCATGCGGGCTGATTTTGCCCGGATCGATGCCGGCGACGGCGGCATAGCGCTTCACCAGCCCCCAGAATTGCTGGCGGCTGGGCGGTTCGCCATCGCTGCCGATGAACAGCCCCGTCCGGTTGTGCTTGCCCGCCAGTTCCGGCCTGGCTTCGGCCAGATATTTCTCCAGCCAGTGCTGCGACTCCTCGCCCAGCGGAACCAGCCGCTCCTTGCTGCCTTTGCCGGTCACCCTGACCACTCCTTGGCGCAGGTTCACTGCATTGGCGGGCAGGTTCACCAGCTCGCTCACGCGCAGGCCGGCGGCGTACATCAGTTCGAACATGGCGCGGTCGCGCAGTCCCAGCGGCGTATCGGTCTGCGGCGCGGCCAGCAGGGCGTCGATCTGGCTTTCGGCCAGGGCCTTGGGCAGCGAGCGCGGCAGTTTGGGCGGGTCGAGCAACGCGGTGGGATCGTCGCTGCGCAGGCCGCGCCGCAGCAGCCACGCGTAGAAGGCGCGCAGCGACGACAACAGGCGCGCATTGCTGCGCGGCGAATAACTCAGCGCAGTGCGCGCGGCGAAATAATCGAAAAGCCCCGCGCGATCGGCCTGCGCCAGCCCGCCCTGCCGCCCATTACGCCAGCGCGCCAGGCCTTCCAGGTCGCGGCGATAACTGGCCAGGGTCGGCTTGGACAAGCCGTTTTCGGCCCAGATCGCATCCAGGAAAGCGGCGATGTCCGCGGCATCGGCATCGGGTACCGGCGGTAAAGCCATGGCCTGGGTGCGGCGATCGGCGGGAGAAGTCGAATTCATCGGCCAAGCATACGAGTGCGCGCGTAGGAGCGACGTAAGTCGCGAACATATTGCCTTGAACGAACCTTCGCGACTTACGTCGCTCCTACGCGTCCCTGCGCGTCCTACGCTGGGTCGGCGCGTCCCGCTATCCTGTGCGCATGAACGACCCACTCGCCGCCACGCCGAAACCCCGCGCCCACATAGGGTGGCGCCTGCTCGCCCTGCTCTACGATTTCTGGCCGGCGCTGGCGCTGTGGATGCTGCTGAGCGCTGCTTTCACCCTCGGTTATTACCTGACTGGCCACGCAGCGCGGCAGAACATCGCACCTTTCAGCGTTTTGCAGATCGCGCTCTGGTTGGCCTGCTGGTTGGTGACGGGCGCTTACGCGGTGATCAGCTGGCGACGCGGCGGGCAGACCCTGGGCATGCGCCCGTGGCGCCTGAAAGTGGTTGCGGCCGATGGCGGTGCGCCAAGCTGGCGGGCGCTCTGCGTACGTTATGCGGTGGCTACTTTTTCGTCGTTGCTGGCCGGTCTGGGATTCTGGTGGGCGTGGGTGGATCGCAAAAAGCTCACTTTGCATGATCGGGCCAGCGGCACACGCATGATCCGGCTGCCGAAAAAATGACGTGGCGCCGTAGGTCGGCCCTACGCGGCCGACGCACGCACGGTTCCAGTTCCCGTACGTCGGGGGGCGCAGCCCCGACCTACCTCGGCGCAACTAACTGCTGCGCCGCCTGAACAACCACGCCGACACCGTCAGCATCACCAGCGGCGGCAACAGATAGGCGATCCAGTAGTCGAACTTGAACGCACCCGCCAGCCGGCTGAACAAGGTCTGCAGCAGCCAGAAGCCCAAGGCGAACAGGATTCCCAGGAACAGCTGTTTGCCCAGCCCGCCGCTGCGCAGGCTGCCGAAGGCGAAGGGAATGGCGGCCAGGCACAGCGCCAGCACATTCAACGGGTAGAACCAGCGGCCCCAGTAGACCTCCTGGTACTCGCGCGCGTCCAGCCCATTGCGCTTGCGGTAATCGATGCTGCGCGCCAGGTCGGTAGAGGCCATGTAGCGCGGCTTGGCGATGGTGTCGGCCAGCGCGGCCGGGTCCAGGTCCGAATCCCAACGCATGCCCAGCAACTGCTGCTGGGTCACCGACCGCGCGTTGAAAGTGGTGCGCAACACGTTCTTCAGCACCCACTTGTCGTCGAAGTTTTCGGCGGTGGTGGCGTGGGAGATCGCGGCCAGCCTGCCGTCGTCGGCCAGCTCGTACAGACGCACGTCGCGCAGCTGCAGCCACTCGCGGCCGTCCTGCACCTTCTTTTCGCCGCCCTGCGCATTGAGGAAAACATTGCCCTCGCGCGCCCACAGCCCCGAGTACGTCGCCGCAGCCGCGTTGTTGGTGATCGCCGAGGTCCTGACCCGATCGGCCTGGGTCTGGCCCCAGCTGCCCACGGTTTCCATGCCGAGCACCATCAGCCCGGTCAGCAGGGCCAGGGCGATGGCGACGGACAGGCTAAGGCGCCGGCGCGACAGCCCTACGGCACGCAGTGCGATCAGCTCGGAACTGGCGGCCAACTGGCCCAGCCCCATCAGCGCGCCGATCACCGCCGCGGTTGGGAACATGGTGTAGGCGCGGCGCGGGATGGTGTAGGCCACGAAAGCCACCGCGTGGCCGAAGCTGTAGCTGCCCTTGCCCAGGTCGTTGAGCTCGCTGGAAATGGCGTTGACCACATCCAGCCCCACCAGCACCGACCACACCAGCAGGACGGTGACCAGGACCACCCGGCCCACGTACAGATCGTGAAGATTGGGACTCAGCCTCATGACGCCTTCACCCGCGAACGCGCCATGCGCCCGTCGCGCAGATAAGCCCAGAAACCGAACGCCAGCAGCGGCAGGGTCAGCCACCAGAGCCCCAGCGCGCCGGGCACCTTGCCGTCGGACAGCGCCTGGGTGCCGATGTACATCAGATTGGTGCCGACCAGATAGGCCAGGAAGCCGAGCATGATGCGCCCATAGCGCGCCTGCCGCGGCGAGCTGCGCGCCAGCGGCAGCGCGATCAGCGCGAACGCCAGCGCCAGCAGCGGCGGGGTAAGCCGGTAATGCAGCTGCGCATTGGCGTCGGTGCGCTTGTCGCCGAACAAAGCCAGGGTGGGCAGCAGCTCGGGGTCGGTCTCGGCGCGCACATCGGCCCGGTCCGGCAGCGCGAACTCGTTGCTGGCGAAGCGCATCAGATTGAAGTCGCGACCTGCACCCAACGGGCCTTCCACCCGGAATCCCTCGTTGAGCCGCATGTAGCGGTCGCGCTGGCCTTCGAAAAACATCTCGCCCGTGCGCGCGGTCACCACGTCCAGCCGGTCGCCTTCCTGGCGTTGCACGAACACGCGCTGCAATTTCGTTCCATCGGCCGAAATTCCGCCGATATAGATGACGCTGCCGTTGGGCAGCATGGTGAACCTGCCCGCGTCCAGGCCGGCCACGACCAGGCTGCGGTTGGCGTGCTCGATCATGCGCTCGCTGGTCCGGTCGGCCCACGGCCCCAGCCACAACGACAGGGCGCCGATCACGGCCACCACCGGCACCACCAGCATCAGGAAGGGCTTGAGCATGCGCCCCGGGCCGACCCCGATCCCGGTCAGCACGGGCATTTCCGAATCGCGGTACAGGCGTGCGAAAGCCAGCAGAAGGCCGAGCATCAGCGCCAGCGGCAGGATCACCGGCAGATAGTTCAGCAACTGCAGGCCCATCTGCGAGATCAGAAGGTTCGCCGGAATCCGCCCTTCGGCGATGTTGCCCAGCAAATCGGCCATTACCCCGCCCAGGCTCACCACCAGCAGCACGATCAGCGTGGCCAGGAAGCTCTGGGTGAATTCGCGGAAGAGGTAGCGGTCCAGCTTCGCCATGGGGGTTGGTTTACAATCTCGGGTTCGTTCGCTGGGATTGGCCGCGGTTTTCTGCGGTCCGGCGCGGTCATGCCGCAGCCTGAGGACCCGCGATTGTACGGAACTCGCCACCTAATGATCTGGGAATCTGCTCAATGGCACTGGAATTCACCCTGAACCACGACGCGCCTGCTTCGGCGGCCTTCGACTGCGTCGTGGTAGGCGCCTACGGCGACAAGACCCTGACACCGGCCGGGCGGGCGCTGGACGCGGCCAGCGGCGGCAAGCTCAACACGCTGGTCCAACGCGGCGATGTGAGCGGCAAGACCGGCAAAACCACCCTGCTGCACGACCTTCCGGGCATTGCCGCACCGCGCGTGCTGGTGGTCGGCCTGGGCGAGGCGGCCAAGTTCGGCGTTCCGCAATACCTCAAGGCCGTGGGCGACGCGACGCGCGCGCTGAAGGTCGGTCCTTCGGCCAACGTGCTGTTCACCTTGTCCGAACTGGAAGTGAAGGGACGCGACAACGCCTGGAACATCCGCCAGGCCGTGATCGCTTCCGATCACGCCAGCTACCGCTACACCGCCACGCTGGGCAAGAAGAAGACCGACGACACCGGCCTGTCCACGCTGTCGGTCAGCGGCAAGGACGCGCAGGCCCTGGCGCACGGCGAAGCGATCGCCGCCGGCGTCGCCTTCGCGCGCGAGCTCGGCAACCTGCCGCCCAACATCTGCACCCCGGCCTATCTGGCCGAACAAGCGCAGAAGTTCGCATCCGAACACGAAGGCGCCGAATCCGAGATCCTGGACGAAGCGCAGATGGAAACCCTGGGCATGGGTTCGCTGCTGGCGGTCGCGCGCGGTTCGGCCAATCGCCCGCGCCTGATCGTGCTCAGGTGGAACGGCGGCAGCGGCGACGCCAAGCCGTTCGTGCTGGTCGGCAAAGGCATCACCTTCGACACCGGCGGCGTCAACCTGAAGACCCAGGGCGGCATCGAGGAAATGAAGTACGACATGTGCGGCGCCGCCAACGTCATCGGCACGTTCGTGTCGGCGGTGAAGATGAAGCTGCCGTTGAACGTGGTGGTGGTGGTGCCGGCGGTGGAGAACGCGATCGACGGCAACGCCTACCGCCCTTCCGACGTCATCACCAGCATGTCCGGCAAGACCATCGAAGTCGGCAACACCGACGCCGAAGGCCGCCTGATCCTGTGCGACGCGCTGACCTACGCGCAGCGTTTCGAACCCGAAGCGCTGCTGGACGTGGCCACCCTGACCGGCGCCTGCATCGTGGCCCTGGGCCGCTTCGCCACCGGCCTGATGAGCAAGCACGACGACCTGTCCAACGAACTGCTGGCCGCCGGCGAAACCGTATTCGACCGCGCCTGGCGCCTGCCGCTGTGGGACGAATACCAGACCCAGCTCGACTCCACCTTCGCCGATGTCTACAACATCGGCGGCCGCTGGGCCGGCGCCATCACCGCCGGCTGCTTCCTGGCGCGCTTCACCGAGAACCAGCGCTGGGCGCACCTGGACATCGCCGGCGTAGCCAATGACGAAGGCAAGCGCGGCATGGCCACCGGCCGGCCGGTGGGTCTGCTGACGCAGTGGTTGCTGGACCGCGCAGCGGTCGGGAATTGAGAGTAGGGAATAGGGAATCGTGAAGAGCAAAGCGTTTCCGCCATCAGCTTCGACTTGGGGAACAGCGGCTCTTCGCTGTTTCCATTCCCGGTTCCCCATTCCCCATTCCCTGCCCTGATGCCGCGCGCCGATTTCTACCTGATCGCGAAGCCCCGCTTCCTGGAAGAGCCGCTCAAGCTGGTCTGCGAACTCGCGCGCAAGTCCTACGACGCCAACCTGTGGACGCTGGTGCTGGCGCGCGACGCCGAGCAGGCCGAACAGATCGACGCGCTGCTGTGGGAGCTGGACGACGACGCCTACATCCCGCACCAGATCGCCGGTGACGAGGAAGACGAACTGACCCCGGTGCTGATCGCCACGCCCGACGTCGATACGCCCGCACGCGCACTGGTGATCAACCTGCGCGACGCGGCCTTCGACGGCCCTTGCGAACGCATCCTGGAAGTCGTACCCGCCGACGAATCCGCGCGCGAACCGCTGCGCGAACGCTGGAAGCAGTACAAGGCGCGCGGGTACGACGTCAGCAAGCACGATATGTAAAGCCGGGAACAGGGAATGGAGAATTGGGAATCGTCCCTGTCCCATAGCCTGCCTTTCCTATTCCCTGTTCCCTGTTCCCTATTCTCGATTCCCAAGCTTTATGACCGACCTCGCCCCCAGCTACGACCCCAAATCCTTCGAAGCCCGCCTCTACGCCGAGTGGGAAGCCGCCGGCTATTTCAAGCCCAGCGGCAAAGGCGAGCCGTACACCATCCTGCTGCCGCCGCCCAATGTCACCGGCACGCTGCACATGGGCCATGCCTTCCAGCAGACGCTGATGGACGCGCTGGTGCGCTACCACCGCATGCGCGGCTACGACACGCTGTGGCAGGTGGGCACCGACCATGCCGGCATCGCCACCGAGATGGTGGTCTCGCGCAACCTGGCGCTGGAAGGCAAGGGCGAAACCCGCGACTCGCTGGGCCGCGAAGGCTTCATCGAAAAAGTATGGGAATGGAAAGCGCAGTCCGGCGACACCATCGAACGCCAGATGCGCCGTCTTGGCACCTCGAGCGACTGGTCGCGCAGCGCGTTCACGATGGATCCGATGGCGTCCAAGGCGGTGATCGAAGCCTTCGTCAGACTGCACGAAGAAGGCCTGATCTACCGGGGCCAGCGTCTGGTCAACTGGGATCCGGTACTGAAGACCGCGATCTCCGACCTGGAAGTGGAGAATGTGGAGCAGGACGGTTTCCTGTGGTCCATCGCCTACCCGCTCAGCGACGGCAGCGGCACGTTGACCGTGGCCACCACGCGTCCGGAAACCATGCTGGGCGATTCGGCGCTGGCGGTGCATCCGGAAGACGAGCGCTACGCGCACCTGGTCGGCAAGACCGTGAAATTGCCGTTGACCGAACGCGAGATTCCGATCATCGCCGACACCTACGTCGAACGCGAGTTCGGCACCGGCGTGGTCAAGATCACGCCAGCGCACGATTTCAACGACTACCAGGTCGGCATGCGCCACAACCTGCCGCTGATCAACATCCTCACTCCGACGGCCGCCATCAACGATGCGGCACCGGAGAAGTACCGCGGCCTGGACCGCTACGAAGCGCGCAAGCGGATCCTCGCCGATCTGGAAGACGCGGGCCTGCTGGTGGAAACCAAGCCGCACAAGCTGCAGGTACCCAAAGGCGACCGCACCGGCCAGGTGATCGAACCGTATCTGACCGACCAGTGGTTCGTGAAGATGGACGGACTGGCTGCGCGCGGATTAGAGCTGGTCGAGAACGGTGCTGTGAAGTTCGTGCCCGCCAACTGGATCAACACCTACCGCCACTGGATGGAGAACATCCAGGACTGGTGCATCAGCCGCCAGCTGTGGTGGGGCCATCGTATTCCGGCGTGGTTCGATGAGAGCGGCAATATCTATGTCGGCCGCGACGAAGCGGAAGTGCGCGCGAAGAATTCGCTCGGCAGCGAAGTGGCGCTTTCGCAGGACAACGACGTGCTGGAAACCTGGTTCAGCTCGCAGCTGTGGCCGTTCAGCACCCTGGGCTGGCCCGATCAGGCGGCGATGGCCGAACGCGGTTTCGACCGCTATCTGCCCAGTTCGGTGCTGGTCACCGGCTTCGACATCATCTTCTTCTGGGTCGCGCGCATGATCATGGCGACCGACCATTTCACCGGTGAAGTTCCCTTCAAGGACGTCTACATCACCGGCCTGATCCGCGACAAGGACGGGCAGAAGATGTCCAAGTCCAAGGGCAACGTGCTGGACCCGCTGGACATCATCGACGGCATCGCCCTGGAAGATCTGGTCGCCAAGCGCACCACCGGCCTGATGAAGCCCACCGATGCGCCCAAGATCGAGAAGGCCACGCGCAAGGAATTCCCCGACGGCATCATGGCCCACGGCGCCGACGCGCTGCGCTTCACCATCGCCGCACTGGCCAACCACGGCCGCGACATCAAGTTCGACATGGGCCGCGCGGAGGGTTACAAGAATTTCTGCAACAAACTGTGGAATGCGACGCGCTTCGTGTTGATGAATACCGAAGGCTTCACCCTTCCCCTGCTCGCGGGGGAAGGTGCCCGAAGGGCGGATGGGAGCGCTCTTGATTTTTCTCCAATAACCGACGCCGAGAAGTGGATACTGGCGCGCCTGGCCAAAGTTTCGGCCGAGGCTGAAACCCACTACGCCAGCTACCGCTTCGACCTGCTTGCTCAAACGCTGTACGAATTCGCCTGGAACGAATTCTGCGACTGGTTCCTGGAGTTGACCAAACCGGCCTTGAACGGCGACGACTCGGCCGCTGCCGACAGCACCCGCCACACGCTGCTGTACGTGCTTGAATCGCTGTTGCGCCTGCTGCATCCGCTGACGCCTTTCGTCACCGAAGAGCTGTGGCAGCAGGTCGCCCCGCGTCTGGGCATCGAAGGCGGCACCATTTCGCTGCAGCCCTATCCGGAAGCCGCCGACTACACCGGCAACGATTACGCACAAGCTGAAATCGACGTGGAATGGTTGAAGGACATGGTCTCGGCATTGCGCCGGGTGCGCAGCGAGCTGGGCGTGTCGCCCGGCAAGCAGGTGAGCCTGCTGCTGCAGGGCGGCAACGACAACGACCGCAAACTCGCCGATCGCTACGCCTCGCAACTTTCTTTCCTGCTCAAGCTGGAAAGCATCCAATGGCTGCAGACCGATGCGCAAGCGCCTGCGGCGGCGGTAGCCATCGTCGGCGAGCTGAAGCTGCTGGTGCCGCTGGAAGGGTTGGTCGACCTGGATGCCGAACGCGCGCGCCTGGACAAGGAGATCGCCAGGGTCGCGGGCGAGAAAGAGAAAAGCGAAACCAAGCTGTCCAAATTCAGCGACAAGGTGCCGCCCGCGGTGATCGAACAGGAACGCCAGCGGCTGGTCGATTGGAGCAACCAGCTGGCCGGCTTGCTCGAACAACGCGCCAAGCTTTGAATCCCAACACAGCCCGTGGGAGCGGCGTCCCGCCGCGAGCTTTATGATCTCTGCATCTCTAGATAAAAGCTCGCGGCGGGACGCCGCTCCCACATAGTTCCTACAGCGCAGGCATCCGGTCGATATCTTCGCCCACCAGCTCCATCGCCATCACCAGCGCATCCTCGCGTCCGTCGCGCGCGGGGTAGTAGCGCGGACGCCTTCCGATCTCGTTGAAGCCTTCGTCGTGGTACAGCGCGATGGCGTTGGGATTGGAAGGGCGCACTTCCAGAAAGATGCGCGCGGCGCCCAGGTCGATGGCCAGCTTGACCAGCGACCGCAACAACTGACGGCCGTGACCGCGGCCCTGGCGCTCCGGCGCGACGCAGATGTTCAGGATATGCGCCTCGTCCGCCGCCACGCTGATGACTGCGTAACCGATGGGCAGGCCGTGCTCCTGCAGAACCCAGGCGGGATAACCGGCGGCCAGGCAATCGCGGAAGATGCCGCGCGTCCACGGGAACGGATACGCGCGCTGCTCGATGGCCAGGATGGAGTCCAGGTCCGACTCGCGCATCGCGCGCAAGCCCACGTCGGCATGCCCGGCGTCGACAGCGACCGCGCTCACGGCGAGCGCTGCCTGCGCAAAGCGCGCAACTGAGGCCACAGGGCACGCTTGGCCGCGGGATTGCCGCGCAGTTCGGAGGAAGGGGGCCAGCTGGCGATGATCGCGGCCGCGTCCTCGGCATTGGGATTGCAGCCCGAAGCGCGGATCAGCGCGAAATGCAGCTTGTCCGGCAGGCGCGAAGCGGCGCGCCGTGGCGGAGCGGCGACGCGCGCGGGGGGCGTGGCTTCGGGCTCGGGCCTGCGGCGCACGGGGGCGACGGGCTGGGTGGTTTCGCGCTGCGGCGTGACGGATTCGACCGCAACGGCAACCGCGGCCGGCGCTTCCGCCGCGCCCTGCACATACAGCGTGTGGCCCAGCGCAGTCAGCCACTCATGCTGTTGCGACGACCACAGCTCGCTCACGGCGTGATCTCCGGCATCTTGCGCCAGCGTCTCCACAGCCAGAATCCCGGTCCCGAAAACGCATAGACCACGCCGATGGCCAGCAGCGCGCGTGGCAGGTCCATCGCCAGCACCGCGATCACCACCGGCACCAGGAACAGCGCATAGAAGGGAATGCGGTCGGCCTTGGCCCCGCCCTCCCCGCTGCCCTTGAAGCTCCAGAAACGGATGCGGCTGACCATCAGCAGCGCGGAGGCTATGGTCACCCCCAGCGCCACATAGCGCAGCTCCTCGCCGCTCCAGCCCAGATCGCCATCGGCGAAGGCCCAGACGAAGGACATCATCAATCCGGCCGCGGCCGGACTGGCCAGACCGATGAACCAGCGCTTGTCCACCGTGCCGACCTGCGTATTGAACCGGGCCAGGCGCAGCGCCGCGCAGGCCGCATAGAGGAAGGCGAC
>NZ_PDWS01000026.1 GCF_010093305.1 Pseudoxanthomonas sacheonensis
TTCATAATTCGTTTCTCTCTACAGCTGCGACACATATTACTCTTGCACCATCATAGCTGTTCTCCTCGCGACTCATGTACTCACTCTAGTTCTTTCTTAATGTAACAGGCACCACCGTCACCTACACTATCCCCTTCGTCTGCATCGTCAGATGTGTGTAAGAAACAAGTTGTAGCCCTGCACGCTTTCGATATAGCGGCCGCGAGCCACGGTGATGCGGTTCTCGGTGCCTTCCAGCTGCGCCTGCAGATCGCGGAAGGACTGGTCGGACTTCAGGTTGGGGTAGTTCTCGGTGACCACCAGCAGGCGCGACAGCGCGCTGGACAGCTCGCCCTGCGCGGCCTGGAAATTCTTCAGCGATTCGGCATCGTCGGCATTGACCTGGATCTGGCCCACGCGTGCGCGCGCATTGGTCACATCGGTCAGCACCTGCCGTTCCTGCTGGGCATAGCCCTGCACGGTCTTGACCAGATTGGGGATCAGGTCGGCGCGGCGCTTGTACTGGTTCAGCACCTCGGACCAGCCGGCCTTGACCGCCTCGTCCTTCTGCTGGATGGCGTTGTAGCCGCAGCCCGACAGCAGCGCGGCCAAGGCGAGGATCAGGAACGAACGCGAAAGCAGGCGCATGGCGGAAGTCCTTCCGGTTGGATTGCGGCCATTGCAGCACCGCGCCGGCCCCGGCGCAACTGCCGGGGCGCCGCCTTGTACAGCCGAGCTTGCTCGGCTGTCTTTACGCCGGATATCGGGATTAAGAGCAGCCGAGCAAGCTCGGCTCTACAAAAATCCCGGTTACGGCACGATCGGATGCTGGTGCTGCGCGCCGCGGCGGCGCATCAGCAGGTTCAGCCATTCGACCATCACCGAGAAACCCATGGCGAAGTAGATGTACGGCTTGGGTACGTGCACTTCAAGACCATCGAGTATCAGCACCACGCCGATCAGCACGATGAAGGCCAGCGCCAGCATCTTGATGGTGGGGTTGGCATCGATGAAACGGCCCAGCGGATTGGCCGCCAGCAGCATCACCGCCACCGCCAGCAGGATCGCGGCCACCATCACCGGGATGTGCTGCGCCATGCCCACCGCGGTGATCACCGAATCCAGCGAAAACACGATATCGATGACGGCGATCTGCAGGATCACCATGGCGAACACGCCCGAAGTCCTGGTGGTGTTGGGATCCTCGTCGTGGCCGCCGGTGATCAGCTCGCGGATTTCCATGCCGCCTTTCACCAGCAGGAAGATGCCGCCCAGGATCAACACCAGGTCGCGCACCGAAATGCCCATGCCGAATACGCTGAACAGGTCGTGCTGCATGCGCGCCAGGAACGCCAGCGATATCAGCAGCGCGATGCGCGTGATGCAGGCCACCGCAATGCCGAACTTGCGGGCGACGTCGCGCTGGTGCTCCGGCAGCTTGCCCACGGCGATGGAAATGAACACCAGGTTGTCGATGCCCAGCACGATTTCCAGCGCGCTCAAAGTAACCAGGGTGAGCCAGACGTTGGGGTCGGCGAGAAATTCGAAACTCATCGTCAATCAGTCCTTCAAAGCGAAAAAAGTCGCGGGCCCAGAATCAGGCCCCAGCACAGCAATACGTTCATCATCAGCACGAACACGGCGGCCGAGCCCATATCCTTCGCGCGCCCGGCCAGCTCGTGGAACTCGGGACCGTAGCGTTCGATCACCGCTTCCACCGCCGAATTGAGCAGTTCGGCCGACAGCACCAGCAGGCAGCTGCCGATCAGCAGCGCGCGTTCCACGCCGCTTTCGCCCAGCCAGATCGCCAGCGGCCCCAGCACGGCCAGCAGATAGCACTCCAGGCGGAACGAGGATTCGTGCAGCCAAGCCGCCTGCAGGCCCTGGAACGACCAGACCGCAGCCTTCAATATCCTGCCCGGTCCCCGCGGCAGATGCCCTTTTTCATCGGCCATGTCGAAAAAGCTCAGCGGAAATGGGCATGGGCTGGGAGGAATTCGCGGGTGAGGCGTCGATTTTGCCACAAGGCGGCTGCCGTCACCCGGTTTGCACTGGCCGGCGCGGGCTGTTTCACTAGCTAAAACCATAGGACCCGTCTCTGATGCTGCTACCGCGCCATCTAATTCTCGCCAGCCTGCTGATTCTGCTGACCGCCTGCGCCAGCGCTCCGCCCGCCCCCCAGGGGCCGCCGCGCATCCCCGAGCAGGTCTCCAAGGCCGACTGGGAACAGGACATGCAGCGCTTCGCGGCCATGGATGCGGCATCCCCGCCGCCGCGGCATGGCGTGCTTTTCGTCGGCAGTTCGTCGATCCGGTTGTGGGAGACGCTGGCGGCCGATTTTCCCGGCGTACCGGTGATCAACCGCGGTTTCGGGGGATCCGAACTACGCGACAGCACCTTCTATGCCGACCGCATCGTGATTCCGTATGCGCCCAGGCAGATCGTGCTCTACGCAGGCGAAAACGACCTTCAGTCCGGCCGCACGCCGCAGCAGGTGGTGGCCGATTTCCGCACTTTCGTCGAGCGCGTGCGCCGCGATCTGCCCAAGGTGCGCATCGCCTACATCTCCAACAAACCCAGCCCCTTGCGCGCAGGGCTGCTGGAGGCGCAACGACAGGCCAATGCGCTGATCAAGGCGGAAGCGGGACGATCGCACGTCGATTACATCGACGTTTTCACGCCCATGCTCGATGCGAACGGCCAGCCGCGCGGAGAACTCTTCGTCGAAGACCGGCTGCATATGAATCGCGCCGGGTACGAACTTTGGCGGCAGAAGATCGCCCCTTATCTGACCGGCCATTGAAGTCCGCCGGTAACGAATCCGTAACCCGATCAGGCATAGATTCCCGGCTCTCGCACCGCATAAGGAGCCAGGACATGGCCGTGAACTACATTCCCGACGGCTACCACACCGTCACCGCTTACCTGATGGTGGACGATGCCGCCAAGGCGCTGGATTTCTATCGCGACGCGTTCGGCGCCGAAGAACTCTTCCGCCTGCCCATGGGCGACAAGATCGGCCACGCCGAGATCATGATCGGCGACACCCACCTGATGCTGGCCGACGAATTCCCCGAGATGGACGCGCTGGGACCGAACAAGCGCGGCGGGCCGACCGCCAGCTTCGTGATCTACGTGTCCGACGCCGACGCGGCTTACGACAAGGCCGTGAAAGCGGGAGCCAAAGCGGACCGTCCGCTGAAGGACGAATTCTGGGGCGACCGAATCGGCACCGTGATCGATCCGTTCGGCCACAAATGGTCGCTGGCCACGCACAAGGAAGAAGTGCCGCCGGAGGAAATGCAGCGGCGCATGGAAGAGTGGAACAAGCAGCAATAGGAAACCGTTCGCAGAAGCTCCCGTCGGAACGCCGAACGAGCGCCGATAAATGCAGAAGGCCCGGCTTTGGCCGGGCCTTCTGGCAAAGAACATGCGACCGCGAATCAGAAGCCGGTCGTATTGAGACGGCCGCCGGTCACCGTCTTGTTCTGCAGGGAAGCCGTCGGCACCGTGTTGGCAAGAATGGCGGCCTTGATATCGGCAGCGGTCGCGCCCGGACGCGTCGAGGCGTACAGGGCGGCAGCACCGGTGACGTGAGGCGTCGCCATGGAAGTGCCGCTATAGCTCGCGTAGCTGGAGATCAGCGAACCCTTCGAGCTCTTGGGAACGGTCGACCAGATGCCCGAACCCGGTGCGCCCAGATCCACCGTGGTCTTGCCCCATTGCGAGAAGCTCGACAAGGCGCCGGTATTGGTGATCGACGCTACGGCGATGATGTTCGCGTTGGGATAGTTGGAGGGATAGCTGGCGGTGGCGTCGTTGTCGTAGGCGTCGTTGCCGGCTGCGGCCACGAACAGGATGTTGGCCGTATTGGCGCGGCCGATGGCGTCCTGCAACGCCTGCGAGAACCCGCCGCCGCCCCACGAATTGTTGGTGGCGACGATGTTCAGGCCGTGCCGGGTCTTGAGATCGTTGAAATAGTCGATGGCTTTGATCGCATTGGCGGTGGTGCCTCCGCGACGGCCCAGGAATTTGCCGCTGATCAGCTTGATGCCGCTCCAGCACACGCCCGCGACGCCCTTGGCGTTGCCGCCGATTCCGGCGATGGTGCCCGATACATGGGTGCCATGGTCGTCGTTGGCGCCGCCCGAATTGATGTTGTTGCTGTTGCCGTCGAAGTCCCAACCGCGCACGTCGTCGATGTAGCCGTTGCCGTCGTTGTCGACGCCGTCGGCCGGATCGTAGGGATTGGTCCAGATATTGGCGGCGAGGTCTTCATGCTGGTAGTAGATGCCTTCGTCGATCACGCCCACGATCACGTTGCCGCACGAAGTGTGGCCGCCGGTCCAGCTCTCCGCCGCCTGGGAACCGTATTGGTTGGCCGGCGAAGAACCGTCGCCGTACATGCCCCACAGCGAACCGTTGGTGTAGTAGGTATCGTTGGAGGTCGCCTGATGCTGGTACGTCCAGTTCGGCTCCGCGTATTCCACTGCAGGGTCGTTGCTGATCGCGCTGACGGCCGCGGCGACGTCCAGGCCAGGGGGAAGCCTGAGCAGCGCGAGCTCGCCTTTCTTCGAGTTGCCGGCGCGCACGGTTTCCAGTTTCTGCGCTCCCAACCCCTGGTTCAACGCCTGCCGGTCGGTCGCGCTGGCGCCATCGCGATACTTGACGAGCAACTCGCCGCTTGCATGCGCGCGACCGTTGCCCAGCGACTGCAACACCAGATCCGGGCGTCCGCCCGCCTGGACTGCGAATGAAGTACCCAGTGCGATCAATACCGAACCCGCCAGCAAACCGAAACGATGCTTACCCTTCATGAGTGACGCCCCGTGTTGAATTTTGGCCGCCCGGAATGGACGGCCTACCGGCAACCTAAGTCATCCATGGTGCTCATGCAATGGTGCTGCAACGGAATTTGTGCTCGGCTGTGGAAAATATTTTGCTGAACGCGTGTCTCACATTAAGAGGTAACCGTTTCCACTGCACCCGCATGCTTAATGGGCGGCATGGATGGAATGGCGGCGCTTCGCGACACTCGGCGTGACCCCTTCCAATAGCGTTAACAGGCCCTAGTCGCCCTGAAGAAATATCGCCGTGCCGCGCGAGCCGTCCGTTGCGATCCAGCCGCGATACATGCCCGCCGTACTGAACGGCATGGCGATGTTGCCGTCGCGATCCACCGCGATGGCGCCGCCGTCGCCGCCGAGCTCGGGCACGCGCCGCATGATCACCGCTTCGGCTGCCGCGAGGAGAGTGTCGCCGCCGTACGCCATGCGCGCGGCGATGTCGTGCGCGACCGCATTGCGGATGAAGAATTCGCCCCAGCCGGTCCCCGAAACCGCACAGCGTTCGTCGGCCCAGGTACCGGCGCCGATCAAGGGCGAATCGCCGACGCGTCCGTAACGCTTGTTGGTCATGCCGCCGGTGGAGGTGGCGGCGGCGAGATCGCCTTGCGAATCCAGCGCGACGGCGCCGACGGTGCCGAAGTACTTTCCGCGCAGGCCTTCGTCGCCCGCCTCGGTGCGTTCGCGCGCCTGTTCCTGGTCGAGTTGCGCGCGGCGGGTGCCGGTGTCGAACCAGTGGTTGGCCACGCGTTCGATCTGCGGCTGGGTGTCGGCGAAGCGCTCGGCTCCGGCGCCGATCATCATCACGTGCGGCGACTGTTCCATCACCGCGCGGGCGAGCCGCACCGGATTGCGGATGGTTTCCACGCCCGCCACCGCGCCGGCGCGGCGCGTTTGTCCCTCCATGATCGACGCATCCAGTTCATGTTTTCCGTCGGCGTTGTATACCGAGCCCTTGCCGGCGTTGAAACGCGGCGATTCCTCCAGCGCGACGACGGCCGCTTCGACCGCATCGAGCGCGCTGCCGCCCGCGGCGAGAATGCGGCGCCCGGCTTCGAGCGCGGCGTCCAGATCGGCGCGGATGGATGCTTCTTCGACGGTAGAAAGCTGGTCGCGCTCGATCACGCCGGCGCCACCATGGATGACGAGTGCGAAGGGGCGGGTCGTGTTGTTCATCGAGCGCATCGGCAGAGAGTCGATGCGAAGGATAACTGATGCCGAACGCATTGTAGGAGCTGCGTACGCTGCGACCGAAAAGAGTGAACTCACTCTCTACTCGGGGCCAAACGCAACAGGTCGCAGCGTACGCAGCTCCTACAACATGCCTTACTGTTGGCGCAGGGCTTCTATGGGATCGAGTTGCGAAGCCTTTCTGGCCGGGTAGTAGCCGAAGAACAGCCCCGTGGCGATGGAGAACGCCGCCGCCAGCGCCACCACCTGCCCGTTGAGCACGATGGGCAGTTCGCTGAACTTGCCCACCAGCAGCGCGCCCACCACCCCGATCACGATCCCGATCACCCCGCCGACCAGCGAAATCAGCATGGCTTCGGCCAGGAACTGGCGGCGCACGTCAGAAGGCCCCGCACCCACCGCCATGCGCAGGCCGATTTCGCGGATGCGCTCGGTCACCGACACCAGCATGATGTTCATGATTCCGATGCCGCCGATGATCAGGCAGATGGTGGCCACCGCGCCCAGCAGTTTCGACATCAGGTTGGTGGTGGCGGTACGCGTGGCGACGATCTCGGAGATGTTGCGCACGTTGAAATCGTCGTCCTCGCCGGGCGCTATCTTGTGCCGCTGGCGCAGCAGCGCTTCCACCTCGCCCTGCGCGTAAGTCAGGTCCTTGGCGTCGGCCACGGTCAAAGCGATCTGCATCACCGCTCCCGACGGCAGGCCCATGGCGCCCATCAGGCGCCGGCGCGCGGTTTCCAGCGGAACCATGACCACATCGTCCTGATCCTGGCCGAAGCCGCCCTGTCCTTTAGGCTTGAGCGTGCCGACCACGGTGAACGGCACCCGCCCCAGCCGAATGGTCTGGCCGACGCCCGGATCGTCGCCGAACAGCGTACGCCGCACGGTTTCGCCCAGGATCACCACTTTGCCGGCGCTGGTGTAATCCTGCGCATCGAAGCCGTCGCCATTGGCGATGGACCAGCCGTTGATGTCGAAGAAATCGGTCTGCACGCCCTGCCAGCTGGTGGAAGCGTTGTTTTCCGCGTACACCACCTGGGTGTTGCCGCGCAGCGCCCCCGCTACGTACTGCACTTCGGGAATTTCGCTGCGGATCGCCTCCGCATCGCCCTCGTTGAGAGTGAAGAAGCTGCTGGCGCTCATGCGCGCGCCGCCGCCGCCGCGGCCCGCGCCCGGCGAAATGTCCAGGCGCTGCGAACCCAGGCCCGAAACCATCTTGTCGATTTCCGCCTGCGTGCCTTGTCCCACCGACACCATCACGATCACCGCCGCGATGCCGATGATCACGCCCAGCGAAGTCAATGCGCTGCGCATCCAATTGCCGCGCAGGGCGTGGATGGCGGTGCGCAGGATATCGGTGAAGTTCATGCGGTCCCCTCCGCATGCGCGCTCTCATCCAACAGCACGCCATCGCGCATCACGAAGATGCGGTCCGCGTGCGCGGCCACTTCCGCGTCGTGGGTGATCAGCACCACCGTGTGGTCGTCGTCGCGCAGCTGCTTGAACAGGGCCAGGATCTCCTCGCCGGTCTTGCTGTCCAGCGCGCCGGTGGGCTCGTCGGCCAGCAGGATCGGCGGGCGGTTGATCAACGCGCGCGCGATGGCGACCCGCTGCTGCTGGCCGCCGGACAGCTCGCTGGGCTTGTGCGACGAGCGTTCGCCCAATCCCACCGACGCCAATGCCTCCTGCGCGCGCCTGGTGCGCTCCGCCGGCTTCACCTGCGCGTAACCCAGCGGCATGGCGACGTTCTCCAGCGCGTTCATCCGCGGCAACAGGTTGAACCCCTGGAAGACGAAACCGATCTTGTCGCGGCGCAGGATCGCCAGCTCTTCGGCATCCAGCGTGGACACGTCCACGCCATCGCATTCGTATACGCCGGAAGTGGGCGTGTCCAGGCAGCCGATCAGGTTCATCAGGGTGGACTTGCCCGAGCCCGACGGCCCCATGATGGCCACGAAATCGCCGCGGCCGATGCGCAGGTCCACGCCCTGCAGGGCGGCGACCTCGGCCTCGGTGCCCGGCGAATAGATCTTGGAAAGCGCGCGGGTCAGGATGACCGGTGTGTCGGCGGCCCTTGCAGGGGATGACGCGCTCATTCCTTGGCGCGCTCGCCGGTGATGATCTGGTCGCCTTCCTTCAAACCGCCGCCGGAGACTTCGGTGGCGGTGCCGTCGCTGGCGCCGATGCGCACCATCACCGTCTCGGGCTTGCCATCGACCAGCCGGTAGAGGGAGGCGCGCTTGGCGTTGAGCAATGCGCCCAGCGCGGCATCCCACCGCTGCTTCTGCGCATCGTCCAGACTGCCGCGGAACGCGGCGAAATCCTGCTGGAAGCGTTCGGCCATGCGCTGGCGCATTTGCGCCTGCATGGCGCCGGCGCCGCTGCCGCCGCCAATCACGACCATGCCTTGCGGCGGTCCGCCGCGGCCGCCACCGAACATGCTGTTGCCGCCCTGCGCCGCCTGCGCCTGGCGCGCGGCCTGGCGCTCGCGAACCGTTGCCACCGCCGCGTCGAATGCGGCCTGCTGCTGCGGATCGACCTTCAGCTCGGCGACCGTGCGCGCCAGATCGTCGATGATGCCGCTGCCGCCGATGCGCTGCGGGCCCTGCGCCGGCGGCTGAGCCGCACCGGTAGCGCTCACCGCCGGCTTGTAGCGCAGCGCCGCGTTGGAGATCTTCAGCACTTTGTCGCGCTTGCTGACTTCGATCTCCGCGTTGACGGTCAGGCCCGGAAGCAGCGTGCCGTCGCTGTTGTCGACGGTAACCACCACCGGATAGGTCACTACGTTATTGGTGGTGGTGGCCGCCAGCCGCACCTGCTCGACCGTGCCCTTGAACTGGCGGTCGGCGAACGCATCGGCGGTGAAGGAAACCACCTGCCCCACTTTGACCTGGCCGATGTCCGATTCGTCCACGGCCAGCTCGATCTTCATCTTGCTCAGATCCTCGGCGATGGTGAACAGTTCCGGTGCCGAGAAGTTGGCGGCCACCGTCTGTCCGGGCTCGATGGTGCGGGTCAGCACCACGCCGTCCACCGGCGAAGTGATCACCGTGCGTTGCAGGTTGACCCGCGTGGTCTGGGTGGAAGCGGTCTGCTGACGGATCTGCGCCTGCGAGGAATTGACCTGCGCGCGCGCCTGGTCCAGCGCCGAGCGGGCCAAGTCGACATCGCTCTGGGCGACCAGCTTCTGCTTGCCCAGGTCCGCCTTGCGCTGGTAATCCAGTTCGGCGTTGCGGAGCGTCGCCCGCGCCTGCGCCAGGGAGGCGCTGGCGCTGGCGATCTGCGCCGTGCCCTGTTCGATCTGCGCCTCGTAGGTGCTGGGGTCGATGCGCGCCAGCACGTCGCCTTTTTTCACCTGGCTGTTGAAATCGACCAGCACATCGGTGACCTGGCCGGAAATCTGGCTGCCCACGGTGACCGTGGAAATGGCGCTCAAGGTTCCCGTCGCCGAAATCGCGACCCGGATATCGCCGCGCTCCACCGGCGTGGTCCGGTACGCGCCTTCGGCCGCTTTGCTTTCGCGGTTGTCCCAGTACCACAAGCCCGCCGCGAACAGCACGAGCGCACCCACGGCAAGCGCGATCCTTGAAGCCAGTTTGCGGGAATTCGGGGCGCTGCGTCGCGTCTGGCTCATGCGGAAGTCGGACCTGGGGGAAATGGGAGTCGGGCAATTAACGCACGGCTGCGGTCAGCGTTGACAGCGTGGGCGTGGCCTCAGTTCCCGATCCGCGCCGCGTTCATCCCAGGCTCAAGTCGCGGAAGCGGATAGTGGCGGTAGTGCCGGCGCCCATCGTGCTTTCCAGCTCTATCTTCCAGCCGAAACGGTCGCACAGCCGCCGCACTATCGACAGGCCCAGGCCGGTCCCTTGCGGACGCGAAGGATCGGCCCGGTAGAACGGCTCGAAAGCGCGCGCCATCGAATCCCCGCTCATGCCGATGCCGGTGTCGCGGACGACGACCCGGTCCTGCTCCAGGACCACATCGATACGTCCCCGGTCGGTATAGCTGCACGCATTGCGCAGCAGGTTGCTGATCACCACCTGCATCACCCGGGGCGGCGCATGCAGGCGCGGCTTGGCGTTGCAAGTCACTTCCAGGTCCACATGCTTGCCGACCAGCAGCGCGCGCGCATTGTCGGCTTCGTCCAGCAGGATGTCGGCCAGCTCGAAATCCTCGCTCTGCGGCTCCACCTCGTTCTCGCGCGCCAGGATCAGGAAGGCGTCGATCACCGCCTCCATGTCGCGTCCGGCGCGCTGTATGCGTTGCAGGGAACGCGTCACCCGGGGCGAGGAGTCCTCGGTCATGGCCATGTCGCTGGCCACCCGGATCACGGTCAGGGGAGTGCGCAGTTCATGGCTGGCGTCGCGGGTGAAATCGCGCTCGCGCGCCACATGCGCCGCCACGCGATGGGCCAGGCCATGCAGCGCCGAGGCGAGCTGGCGGGCCTCGCCCTGCACTTCCGGCGGCAGCTTGTCGGGCGCCAGCTTGCTGAAGTCCGGATGGCGCGGGTCCCACTGCGTGACCTGCCGGGCCAGCCAGGTGACCGGCGAAATCAGGCGTTTGGAGGCGCGGTAGGTCAACCAGGAAACGAAGTAGATGGTGACCAGGGTCATGATGATGGGCAGCGTGCCGAAGTAGAACGCCAGGCGCGTGGCTTGCGACCGCAGGAATACCAGGTACAGGCGGCCGGCGGGTTTCTCGTCGACCAGCACCAGCAGGTCGTCGTCCTTCAATTCGTGGAAGCCGGGCTTGAGCGCGCGCAGGTTCTCGGGGAGCAGCAGATTGGAGCGTCCGCGCAGCACCAGGTAGCCGCGCATGTTGTAGGTGTTGGGCGGCGGCTGGGCTTCGGAGGCGCCGTAGAGGTCCCAGAAATGCGCGGCCTCTTCCTGCAGGGCCGCGTTGATCAGGCTTTGCTTGATCACCGCCGAAACCAGGAAAACGCCCAGCACGATCGCCAGACTGGCCAGCGCCACCTGCACGATGAAGGCGATCCGGATTTTGCGTGGCAGCCCCTGCGGCATTTTTCGTTCCGTAACTGTGCGGGCGGCTGCAGTCACAGCCGCGGTCAGGCGATATCGGCGATGCGATAGCCCGCGCTCTGCACGGTATGCAGCAGCGGCTTGTCGAAGGGTTTGTCGATCACCTTGCGCAGGTTGTACAGATGGCTGCGCAGCGTATCCGAATCGGGCAGGCCGTTGCCCCAGATCTCACGCTCGATCTCCTGCCGGGTGACCACGCGCGGCGATTCGCGCATCAGGATGGTCAGCAGGCGCAAACCTATGGGCGACAGCATCAGCTCCGAGCCGCCGCGCGTGGCCCGCATGCTCACCGGGTCCAGCACCAGATCCGCGACCTTCAACACCTCGGCGCCCACCTGGCGCCGCTCGCGCCGGATCAGGGCACGCAGGCGCGCTTCCAGCTCCTGGATGGCGAAGGGTTTGGTGAGGTAGTCGTCGGCGCCCGAGCCCAGCCCGGTCAATTTGTCGTCCAGGGTGTCGCGGGCGGTCAGCATCAATACGGGGGTGGATTTGCGCGCCTCGTTGCGCAGGCGGCGGCAAACCTCCATGCCATCCATGCGCGGCAGCATCAGGTCCAGCACCAGCACGTCGTAGCTGTTCTCGACCGCAAGCCGGTAACCGTCCAGGCCGTCGGTGGCGTAATCCACCTCGAACCCCCGGCCTTCCAGGTACTCCCCGATCATTTCCGAGATGTTGCGGTTGTCTTCCACCACAAGCACAAGCCCGGCCGTTTCCTGTGTATGACGCATGCCGTCTCCTCATCGCTTCAGGTTTGTGAAGCTACCCGCTCGCGAGTTGAGGTCATGTGAAGGCGGCAACTGTACCGGTCAAGACGTTAGGCTAGCGATTTCCCCTACTCGCCAGCCCTATGACCGCACGTCTCCTGCCCCTGCTGTTGCTGCTCGGTTCGAATATCTTCATGACCTTCGCCTGGTACGGCCACCTGAAATACAAGGGTTCGCCCCTGATCGTGGCCATCCTGGCCAGCTGGGGCATCGCTTTCTTCGAATACACGCTGATGGTGCCGGCCAACCGGCTGGGCAGCAGCGTTTACACGGTGGTGCAGCTGAAGACCGTCCAGGAAATCCTCACCCTGGTGGTTTTCGCGGGATTCTCGGCCTGGTATCTGGGGCAGCCGTTGAAATGGAACCACTACGCGGCGTTCGCGCTGATCGTGGGCGCGGCCTTCCTGATGTTCTACGAGCCGGCGGCCGCTACAGTTTGACCTTGCCGGTCAGTATGTCCTTGAACATCACCCAGTCGCCGGCGAAGGAATAGAACGGATGCTTGAAGGTGGCCGGCCGGTTCTTCTCGAAGAAGAAATGGCCTACCCATGCGAATCCATAGCCGCAGAACAGCGCGCCCAGCGCCCACCAGGGATTGCCGGTGAACAGGGCGGTCGCCAGCAACCCCAGCACCCCCCAACTGCCGATGAAATGCAGCCGGCGCGAGATCCGGTTGCGGTGCTCTTGCAGGTAGAACGGGTAGAACTCGCGGAAGCTGGCGAAACGGTTCATGGCATGCACCGGAGGCGGTTGGCACCAGCGGATGATGCGGGCGCCGACCGGCGAGCACAACACCTCATCGACAGGTCGGTAATGAACCTCAAAGGCGTAGCCGACTTGTCGAACCCCTCCCCAAGGCTGCGGACTGGTGAGCATCCGGAAACAGAAAGCCCGTTCGTGGTGAGCCTGTCGAACCACGCCTTCCGAGGGGAAAACAAGTCATCGTGCACTGAAACAGGTCGCACAGAGCGTGGTTCGACAGGCTCACCACGAACGGATTGCTTGTTCGGACTTTTCCATGTCATTCCTGCTTACGCTCCATGCCCTTGGCGCGATTCCAATAGGCCTCTTGCTGGTCCAGGGGCAACCGGGACAGGTGGACGCCGTCTTCGGCCGCCAGAGATTCCATCGATCGGAAACGCCGCTCGAATTTGAGGTTGGCATGCCGAAGCGCGGCACCCACGTCGACCTTGGCATGCCGCGCCAGATTGGCGCAGACGAACAGGACATCGCCGATCTCGTCCTGGAGCCGTTCGTGGTTGGCCCGCGCATCGCCGTGCGCGAACTCCACGCGCACCTCTTCTATTTCCTCGTGCAGTTTGGCGATCACCGGGTCCGGGCCGGGCCAGTCGAAACCCACGCGCGCCGCGCGCGACTGCAATTTGACCGCACGCTGCCATTCCGGCATGCCACGCGAAACTCCCGCAAGTGCCGAAGCGTCCGTATCGCCCGCCGCCTCGCGTTCGCGGCGTTTCTGCGCTTCCCATTCGCGGGTTTGCGCTTCGGCGTCCTCGACACTCGCGTCCGCGAAGACGTGCGGGTGCCGGCGGGTCATCTTGTCGCAGATCGATGCGACCACGTCGCCGAAATCGAACGCGCCCTGCTCTTTCGCCATCTGTGCATGGAACACCACCTGCAGCAGCAGATCGCCCAGTTCGTCCTTCAGATCCCGCAGATCGTTGCGGTCGATGGCGTCGGCGACCTCGTAGGCCTCTTCGATGGTGTAGGGCGCGATGCTGGCGAAGTCCTGTTCGATATCCCAAGGACAGCCGCTCTGCGGGTCGCGCAGGCGGGACATGATGGTGAGGAGGTCGTTGATGTCGGGATTGGCGCTCAAAGGGCGGTTCTCGAATTTGGACGGGACATACCCGGAACTTTGTCGGACTTAGTAGAAGAAAGCATAGGAAATCTCAAAACACTGGGCTCTTGCTCTAGAACCCCGTGAGTCGCGGCAAGCGGGGCAGGCAAACCCCGAAGGGGCGGCGCACAGGGATGTGCGCCGTTTTTGGAGCAGCAGGATGCTGCTTCCAAAAATTCCTGCCCCGCTTGCGGACCCAACGGCTTCATCGTTGGGCGCGACGTTAGGGTGTGTTTCTTTGGTTACTTTCTTTGCACAAGCAAAGAAAGTGACTCGCGCAAAGCGCGAAACGCCTTACGCTTATGGAACTAGAGCAAGATCAAGATGGATCCCAGCTTACGCTGGGATGACGCCATGAGGTTTTCATTGCCAATGTGAAGATGCTGACCTTCATCTTTGCAGAAATAACTGATGGCAATACTCATAGCCAGGATTTCCAAGGCAACTCCGGATCGCCCAATGCCAGGAAATCGCCATTGAGCAAAGTCGGCCGCTGGTTGTAGCGGAACGCCCTGCCGTCCGGCGCGATGACCGCGCCGCCCGCCGCTTCCAGCACGCATTGCGCCGCGGCCGTATCCCACTCCGAGGTCGGGCCGAAACGCGGATACACGTCCAGGCTGCCCTCTGCGATGCGGCAGAATTTCAGCGAAGAACCCAGGCCGATGGTCTCCGCGTCGCCGATACGCGCCAGCAGCGCATCGGTACGCGGATCGCGGTGCGAACGGCTGGCGGCGACCCGCAGCGTTCCGGTCGCCGGCGCGCGCGTCCGCAATTCCACATCGACTTCGCCGTCGCGCCGATAGGCCTGCTGGCCGAGCGCGCCGTGCCACAAAGCGCCGCCGACCGGAGCCAGGACCACCCCGAACACCGCCACGCCGCCGTCTATCAGCGCGATGTTCACGGTGAACTCGCCATTGCGCTTGACGAATTCGCGGGTGCCGTCCAGCGGGTCGACCAGCCAGTAGCGCGTCCAGTGCCGGCGCGTTTCCCAGGGGATGTCCGCCGCTTCCTCGGACAGGACCGGCCAGTCGGGGGTCAGCCTCTGCAGACCGTCGACGATGGCGTGGTGGGCGGCCATGTCGGCCGCGGTCAACGGGCTGGCGTCGGACTTGCTTTCGACCTCGAACGCGTTCGCATAGACCTGCATGATCGCTGCGCCCGCTTCGCGCGCGATCACGATCACCGCTTCCTGCAGATCGGTGGTCACCGGAAAACTCATGATGGACTCCTCAGCCATTCGCGCGCTATGAACAAGGCGGCCAGCGACCGCCCTTCGGAAAAATCCTCGCGCAGCATCAATTCATCCAGTGCATCGAGTTTCCACGGCACTACCTCCAACTCCTCCGGCTCATCGCCCGGCAGGCGCTCGGGGTAGAGGTCGCGCGCCAGCACCAGCCACGACTGGTGGCTCATGTAAGTGGGGGCCAGACTCATGGCCCGCAGCACGTCGATACGGCGCGAACCGTAGCCGGCTTCTTCCTTCAATTCGCGATCGGCCGCTTGCGCCGGAGTTTCCCCGGCATCGATCCGGCCCTTGACCAGGCCCAGCTCGTAGCGGTGCACGCCCGCGGCGTATTCGCGCACCAGCAGTACAGTGTCATCGTCCAGCATCGGCACCACCACCACGGCGCCATGGCCATGCGGTTTCTGCCGGTGGAAATGCCGGCGCTCGCCGTTGCTGAACTCCAGATCCAACACTTCCACCGTGCGGTCGGAGGGGCCTTCGGTGCGTTCGGTGATGGAGTGGATGATGGGCAGGCGGCGGCTCATCGGCCGATCCCGGTGCGTATGATGTGCGGATGCAGGAAAAAGATCATGAAGCCGGAATGCTAACAGAGGCTGGGCTGACGGAGGCCGGCGACTGGCGTTCGCGCGATCTGTCGGTGCTGTGGCACCCGTGTACGCAGATGCGGGAACACCCGGACACCCTGCCGCTGGTGCCGATCGAACGCGGCGAAGGCGCCTGGCTGGTGGGTTACGACGGGCGCCGGTACCTGGATGCGGTGAGCAGCTGGTGGACCAATTTGTTCGGCCACAGCGAACCGCGCATCGCGAACGCGATCTCGCGCCAGGCGCAGACGCTGGAACAGGTGATGCTGGCCGGCTTCTCGCACGCGCCGGCGGTGCGGCTGGCCGAACGTTTGTTGACACTGGCGCCGCGTCAGGACGGACGCAAGCCGCTGGCCAAAGTGTTCTACGCCGACAATGGATCGGCCGGGGTGGAAGTGGCGCTGAAAATGGCGTTCCACTATTTCCACAACCGCGGCGAGCACCGGCGCACCAAGTTCGTCGCCCTGGAGAACGGCTACCACGGCGAAACCATCGGTGCGCTGTCGGTGGGCGATATTCCGCTGTACCGGCGCGTCTATGCGCCGTTGCTGACCGAAGCGTTGTTCGCGCCCTCGCCCGACGCCTATCTCGCAGAGCCGGGCGAGTCGTCCGCCGCCTGCGCGGCGCGCGCGGCCGATGCGCTGGCCGATCTGTTCGACCGGCATCCCGGCGAAATCTGCGCCATGATCGTGGAGCCGCGCGTGCAGTGCGCGGGTGGCATGCGCATGCACGACCCCGCTTATCTGGCGCGCGTGCGCGAGCTCTGCGACGCCCATGGCGTGTTCCTGATCGCCGACGAGATCGCGGTGGGTTTCGGCCGCACCGGGCCGATGTTCGCCAGCCAGGAAAGCGGCGTGATGCCGGACCTGATGTGCCTGTCCAAAGGCCTGACTGGCGGCTTCCTGCCCTTGGCGGCGGTGCTGGCCACGCAGGAAATCTACGACGCCTTCCTGGACGATTCGCGCGAACGCGCGTTCCTGCATTCGCACAGCTACACCGGCAACCCGTTGGCCTGCGCGGCGGCGCTGGCGACCCTGGACATTTTCGAAGGCGACGGCGTGCTCGCACGCAATAGCGCCACGGCCGCCAGGATGGGCGAGCTTGCGGCCGAGTTCGCCGCGCATGCGCAGGTCGCCGACGTGCGTCAGGCGGGAATGATCGTGGCCTTCGAGCTCACCCGCGGCGGCGACAAGCGCAATCCCTTTCCCGCGCAGCAACGGGTCGGCTTGAAAGCCTACCGCGCGGCGCTGGCGCACGGCGTGGTGCTGCGCCCGCTCGGCGATGTGCTGTATTGGATGCCCCCGTACTGCATCGACGACCAGCAGTTGCGATCGCTGGCCTCTGTAACCAGGATCGCCATTGACGAGGCCATCGCATGAGAGTCACCCGCTGCCATGTGGACACGCAGCTGCCGGTGGGCTCCAGGGTCGTGCTGCCCGAATCGGCCGCCAACCATCTGGTGCGGGTCCTGCGCCTGCGCGAGGGCGACGGATGCGTGCTGTTCAATGGCGACGGCAACGACTGCGATGCGCGCATCGCGGTTGCCGGCAAGCGCGAGGTCGCCGTCGAGATCCTCGGCCTGCGTCCGGTCGAGAACGAATCCCCGTTCCGCATCACGCTGCTGCAAGGCATCGCGCGCGGCGAGAAAATGGACCTGATCCTGCAGAAGGCGACCGAACTGGGCGCGGCTGCCATCGCACCGGTGCTGGCCGAGCGCACCGAAGTGAAACTGGACGCCGAACGCACCGGGAAACGCATGGCGCATTGGCGCAGCGTCATCGTGTCGGCCTGCGAACAGAGCGGCCGTGCGATCGTCCCGCAGCTTGGCGCGCCCGCCCCCCTGGCCGGTGCGGCCCGGGCGAGCGCGGACTCATTGAAGCTGACGCTCGACCCGGTGGGCGAACACACGCTCGCCTCGCTGCCGGCGTCCGCTGCTTCCGCCACGCTGGCCATCGGCCCCGAAGGCGGCTGGTCGCCGCGCGACCGCGAAATCCTGCGGGCGGCGGGCTATAGCGGTTTGCGCCTGGGACCACGCGTGCTGCGCACCGAAACCGCAGGTCTTGCCGCTATCGCCGCGCTGCAATCCAGATTCGGCGACCTGTAACGCGACCCGACGTAGGTCGGGGCTACGCCCCCGACACGGAAATCCTCGATATCACGCATGCCCCGCGCCGCGGACGCCCGCTCAGTACCAGTTCGCAAGCTCCTCGGCGCTCAAACCGCCATCGTGATTCTGATCGACCAGTTTGAATTTGCCTTGCAGTTCGTTGCCGGCCGGTAGTTCGTCGCGGCTCAGCCTGCCGTCGCCGTTCTTGTCCAGTGCGGCGATCTGCGCGCGGTATTTCTCGATACTCGGCGATTGCGCCGGCTGGCCCCAGCGTACCGTCACCGGGCCGGTAGCGGTCTGCAGTTGCTTGGCGTTCGGCAACGTCGATTCCTGCGTCCAGGCCGGCCTCGCCATCAGCAGGATCGGCAGCGAAAGGATCAAGGCGGATATCGGTTTCTTCATCGCTCGTCTCCACATCGAGTGCTGAGCGAAGACTCGCGCCGCAGCTGGAAACCGGCTGTGAATCCGGCGCCGTCATGCAGCGTCCGTTCAGCGAAACGGCCCGCAAGAAGGGCGATCCGACGGATTCGCCGATACGGGCGGTATGGCCATGATTCAGGCCGCGAACAGAGACGGATGGCAGGTAATGCGCAGGCGCGGGGAAGAGCCGCGCATGCTCGCCAGGCGCCCGCCCGGCCAATCAGGAAATCAGGCGGCTTGCGCCAGCGCGTCGCCGATCATGGCTTCGATGCTCGCCAGGTCGGGCAGCAGGGCCGCCTCATCGCCCAGCAGCACGCGCATCTGCACGCCGGCCGGCAGTTGTTCCTCGGTCGCATCTGCCAGCAGACCGTCGCGCGGCACCGAAATCAGGCGCGGGAACGATTGCGTCAACAACGCGAAGTACGGCATGGCTTCGCCGCCGCTCAGCGATTTGAGCACCACGATCTTGCTGCTGGCCACTACGCTTTCCTGACCCTGGCCGGTCAGGCGCGGGAAGGAAACCAGCGGTACCTGCCATCCATGCCAAAGGATCTGGCCGGGCAGCCAGGCGGGAGCGTCGGCGATGGATTCGACCGGCACCCGGGCCAGCACTTCGGCCACGGTCGCATTCGGCAGCAACAGGCGTTCTTCGCCTACCTGCACCAGTACTCCGCGTATTTCGTCGTTGGAACTCGCCATCGGTCTTCCTTTATCAGTATTGCCTTTATCGGTATTGCCTGTAATCGTTCCGGTCAGTCGGCCCAGTGCGAAGCGAGATGCGCCGCCAGCTCGGCCGTGGTCGCCACCTTTCCGCCGCGGGCCGCCAGTGCCTTGGAAGCGGCGGGGTCGTAGCAGCCTTGCGGCGACTGGCCCGCGGCCAGGCCGCCCTGCGCCGCCAGCGCCAGGGCTGCCTCCACCTGCGCAGGATCGCTGCCGCTCAACAGCAGCACCGCGCTCTCGGCGGCGGGTAGCGAAGCGATCAGCATCTCGGGTCGCAGCGCGCCTTCGCCGAAATGGACCACGCCTTCCACCACATTCACCGCGACATCGTTGGGCAGCACGTAAACGTGCGCGCCGTGCGCGATTTCGCCGGCCTTGGCCAACAGCACGGGCAGCGCGGAAACGCGTTCCATCTGCTTGACCAGGTTGTCGTAGCGGCCGCCGTCCAGGCGCAGCTGCACCAGTACCGGACGCGACAGGTCCGCAGGCAGGTCGGCCAGCACCTTGCGCACCGCATCCGGACCGCCGATGCCGGCGAACAGCAGCGCAGCGCCGCGAACGACCGGTCCGGTGGAGGCGGCCGCGGCGGCATGGATCGATTCCAGCTCCAGTGCGAGTCCGCCGGTTTTCGCGGGTTCCGGGGGCGGCAACGGCGGCGGCGAGGAAACCGGTTGGGAAACCGGCGGCGGTTCGGCCAGTTCGGGAGCCGGCGACTGTCCGAAGCCCTCCTGCAAGGGCAGGTCGCGCGCATGGAATGCGGCAGGCTTCCAGGTTTCGGGATCGAAGGATTGGCTGGAACCTGATTCCTCGGTTTCCACCAGCTCCAGTCCGCCGCGCGGCAGCTCGAAGGCGACGCCCTGGGCTTCCTGCAGGTGCGGCTCGATATCGGCGTGGGCATGGATCTGGGCCGGCGTGCGCGGCAGGCCTGGTTCCGGGCGGGTGTCGTCGATTTCGCCGCCCGGCGGCAACACGTCGGCATGGCCGTTCATTTTGGCGGACAGATGCCGTGCCCAGCGCTTGGCTTCCCAGCCTTCGCGGCGCGCGGCCAGTTCGGCTTCGTCGAAGATCACCGCTACCGCCGGATCGTGCAGCACCTCGTCGAAACGCGACAGGCTGTCTTCGATCGCCGATTCCAACGCCACCAGTACCACTTCCGGAGCGGCGTCGCCCAGGGTCCGGCCATCGATGGCGTTGGGATCGTCTTCCAGCACGATTTCCGCGCCCGCTTCGTGCAGCGCCGCACGCAACTGCTCGCGGGCGGCGCCGGCGCGCGCCAGCAGGGCCACGCGCTTGGAGCTTGCGGCCGCCGCGCCGCCCTGCAGGGAATCATTCGCGGACACGGGCGATTCCCAGCAAGTCGTAGACGTTGCGCATCAGATCCAACTCTTGATAAGGCTTGCCCATGTAGCGCTGCACGCCGATCTCCATGGCGCGCTGGCGGTGCTTGTCGCCGGTGCGCGAAGTGATCATCACGATGGGCACGTCCTTGAAGCGCGGATCGGCCTTCATCGCCGTCGCCAGTTCGTAGCCGTCCATGCGCGGCATTTCGATATCGAGCAGCATCAGGTCGGGCACGCGTTCTTCCAGGCGCTCCAGCGCTTCGACGCCGTCGCGGGCGACGGCCACTTCGAAGTTGTGGCGCTCCAGCACGCGGCCGGTGACCTTGCGCATGGTCAGCGAATCGTCCACCACCATCACCAGCGGCACGCGGCGCTCTTCCGGCGCGGGCGTATCGCTGACGAACAGGTTGGGCTGCAGGATATGGCGGCGCACCAGCGGCGCGACGTCCAGGATCACCACGATGCGGCCGTCGCCGGTGATGGTGGCGCCGTAGATGCCGGGCACCGAGGCGATCTGCGGACCGACCGGCTTGACCACGATTTCGCGGTTGCCCAGCACCTGGTCCACCGCCACCGCAGCGCGCAGGTCGCCGGCGTGCACCAGCAGCAACGGCACCTGCGGCTGGCCTTCGGCGCGCGCCGGCGGTTGGCCGATCAGCGCGCCCAGGTCGTGCAGCACGTATTCCTCGCCACCGTAGACGTAGACCGCACCGGCGGTTTCGAAACGGTCGCGCGAAATCCGGCCCACGCCGCCCACGGCCGCGACCGGCACCGCGAACTGGGTCTCGCCGATCTGCACGAACACCGCCTGGGTGACCGCCAGGGTCTGCGGCAGGCGCAGGGTGAAGGTGGTGCCTTTGTCGGATTCGGAAGCGATTTCCAGCGAACCGCCGAGCTGGCGGACTTCGTTGTACACCACGTCCATGCCGACGCCGCGGCCAGCGAGCTGGCTGATGCTGTCGGAGGTGCTGAAACCCGATTCCAGGATCAGGCGTTCCAGATCGCTGTCGGTCAGCTGCGCATCGGACTGCACCATGCCGCGCTGTTCGGCGCGGCGGCGGATCGCGGCGTGGTCGATGCCGGCGCCGTCGTCCGACACCTGGAACACCATTTCCGCGCCTTCGCGGCGCAGCACGATCTGCACCGTGCCCTCTTCCGGCTTGTTCTTCTTGCGGCGCTGCTTGGGCGATTCCAGGCCATGGGCCACCGCATTGCGCAGCAGGTGCTCCAACGGTGCCGTCATGCGTTCCAGCACGTTGCGGTCGAGTTCGCCGTGGGCGCCGTCGAGGTGCAGCTTGACCTGCTTGCCGGTATCGGTGGCCGCCTGGCGCAGCACCCGGCGCAGGCGCGGGACCAGGCCGTCGAACGGCACCATGCGCGCACGCATCAGGCCGTCCTGCAGTTCCGAACTCACGCGCGACTGCTGTTGCAGCAAGGTGTCGTACTGGCGGGCCAGATCGTCGAGCACGCCTTGCAGGCCGGTGATGTCGGCGGCCGATTCGGCCAGACCGCGGCTGAGCTGCTGCAGGGTGGAGAAGCGGTCCAGCTCGAGCGGGTCGAAGGTCGGGTCGCGCTTGTCCTGCTCGCGCTGGTAGCGGGCGACGATCTGCGCTTCGGTTTCCAGATCCAGGCGGCGCAGCTGGTCGTGCAGACGGATGTTGGTGCGGTCCAGTTCGGACATCGCGCCGCGGAACGCGCCCAACTGCTGTTCCAGGCGCGAACGGTAGATCGCCACTTCGCCGGCATGGTTGACCAGGCGGTCGAGCAGATCGGCGCGGACGCGCACCTGTTCCTGCGCCGCGTAAGGCATCGCCTCGTCGTCGCCCGGGAAGGCGGTGTCGATGGGTGCGGACAGCGGGGCCAGGACGACCGCGGGTGCGGCAACGGCATTTTCGCCGGATGCGTCGGTTGCGACCGCAGCCGCAGCTTGCGGATACGCGCGCTGTTCGAATTCGGCGATGAGCTCGGTCGGCATGGGCGCCTTGCGGTGCGCGCCGACCTTGGTCACCAGGCCATGCAAGCCGTCGAAGCCGCGTTCGAGCAGGCGCACGCTGTCGCCATCCAGGTCGACGCGCTGCGCGGCCACCTGTTCCAGCAGCGATTCGATCGCATGGCCCAGGTCGCCGATGGCGTTGATGCCTGCCATGCGCGCGCCGCCCTTGATGGTGTGCAGGTCGCGCTGCAGACCGGTGACCAGCGAGCGGTCGTCGGGGGTTTCGCGGAGCTTGGCCAGCAAGCCGTCGGAGTGGTCGAGCAGATCGTTGCCTTCTTCGACGAAGATATCCACCAGATCCAGATCCAGCTCGGTGAAATCCAGCGCATCGTCGGGCGCCGCGGGCGTTGCTGCGAGCGCTGCGGCAGCGGCGGGCGCCGCCGTTTCCAGTTCTTCCGCAAGGTCCTCGGCCGGCGATGCATCGCCTGGCTGGTCGGGTCCTGCCGCCACGGTATCCACCATTTCCTGCCCCCCTGTCTCCACTGCCGGCTGCTCCGGCATGACGTCGCTCGGGGGCTCGACGGTATCGATGACTGTTTCGACTGCTTCGACTGTTTCGATTACTTCCACATCGGATTGCGCGGAACCGGCTTCGATAGCCTCGGCTTCCGCGGTTCCGCTAGTGTCTTCGGCCTGCACCGTTTCGACGGGGGCTTCGAACTCCACTTCGTCGATGGCGGGCTCTTCGAGGACAGCCTCTTCGACGGCGATCTCTTCGACGACGGCTGGCTCTTCGAGGATGGGTTCCTCGAGGACAAGAGTGGGCTCATCAAGAGCGGTCTCTTCGACTGTCGTCTCTTCGGGAGCATGCTCCTCGATGGAAGGCTCTTCCGTGACGGGTTCATCGACAACGAGATCCTCGACGGCAAGCTCTTCCACAGCGAGCCCCTCGACCACAACGTCTTCTGCCACGTCTGGCTCGGTTGTCGCCATTTCCTCGAGCACGGGCTCTTCTTCCTGCGCGCTCCCGGCGGCTTCCTCGAATTCGGGCAACGCTTGTCCGGCGCTCTCCGCGGTTTCGTTGCCTTCGGTGATGGACACGAGCGGCCGTTCGACCGGTTCGCGTACGTAAGTCAGTTCCACGTCGTAGAACGTCACCGCCTGCTGCCCTGGCGACGCTTCTTCGGTTTCCAGCACGATCGGCTGATCGTCGAACGTCAACTCGTCGCCCATCTCCAGCGTGGATCCGTCGCTTGACGCCGGCGCCGTGGTTTCGACCTCATGGCCGAGATAGGCGGACAGATCGTGCACCGAGAGCTCGACCTCGTTGGGCGATATCGGCGGTGCGATGCTGGGCATGGCCTCGGTGTAAGTGCCTTGCGCCGAGTCGTCGATGATGACCGCCGAAGACCTGACTTCCGGCAGGCTGTCGCGCAGGCCGATCAGCTGCGCCGCAAGCGCGGCGAATACCGGAATGCGCGGCGAAGGCGCCTGCAAGGCGGCGATGCTGCGCCGGATCGCATAGGCGCTGTCGGCCAATGCGGCCACGCCTTCGGCCGATGCGGCCTCCTTGGCGGAAGACAGACGCTTCACGTACTGCTCGGCGGCGCCGGTGACCTCGGTGATCTCGGGCACGTCGGCCATGGCGAAGGCGCCGTTCATGGTGTGGAACGCGCGCAGCAGCGATTCGTCGGCGTGGACAGGCGCAGCCTGCGCCCGCGCCAGCCAAGCGTCGACGGTTTCCAGATGCGCGCCGACTTCCGTTTCCAGGATCTCGCGCAGGACTCCATCCACCGAAGCCGGTGTGCCTTCGGTCTCCGGCGCGAATTCGGCCAGGGTTTCGCTTTCCGGTTCCTGCTCTACGGCAACCGCATCGGCTGCGGCGGGCGCCTTGTAGAACGCCTCCTCGCCCGCGGCGACGCGGTCGCTGAGATCCTGCAGACCGGCCAGGTCCGCGCTGACGCGTCCCTGCCCGCGCAGTGCGGCGTTGAGCTGCGGCAGCACTTGCGTGGAATGCTCCAGCAATGCGATCACCGCGGCCGAAGGCGCGCGCGTGCCGTCCAGCACGCGGTTGAGCATGTTCTCGATCTTCCAGCTGAACTCGCCCAGCAACTTGGCGCCGACCAGCCGGCCGCTGCCTTTGAGCGTGTGGAACACGCGGCGGATGGAACGCAGGCGCTCCATGTTGTCGGGAGCGGCGCTCCAGGCCGGCAGCATCTGCTTGAGATTGACGATTTCCTCGTCGAACTCTTCCAGGAACACTTCGCGGATGTCGTCGTCGATATCGCTTGCGGCGGTTTCGAAACCGCCCAGCGCCGGTTCGTTCTGCACGGCCACACTGGCCGCCGGCGCAGCGACGTCTGCCTCTGCCCGCACCGGCGTCGTTTCGACTTCCAGCGTCTGCTCCTCCTCGGCCTCGGCCAGCGAAGCGGCTTCCAATTCGAGCGCCTGCAGCGCCTCCTCCACTTCCAGCGCTTCCAGCGCGGCGGTATCCAGCGGCAGGACCTCGACGCTTTCCTCATCGTTGGCCGCGGCATCGACGGCCGTGCGATCGAATTCGACCGCTTCGGCGGCGCTTTCCAACGGTGCATCGAAGGAAGCGGATTCGGCCTCTTCCAAAATTACGGCGGGCGTTTCCACCTCTGCCAGGACTACCGTTTCCTGCACGATCGGCGCTTCGGCCGGCACCGGCCAGTAGCGCAATTTCTCCAGGCTGCTGCGGGTGATGTCCAGGATCTCGTCGCGGTTGGGGCGGCGTTCGCGCAGGGCTTCGAGGTAGTACTCGAGACTGGCCATGGCATCGGCCAGGGTGTCGAGTTGCTGGCCGCCGGGCACGCGCCGCTTGCCGATCAGTTCGACCGCAACGTACTGGCGCACGCCCAGCAGATAATCGGCCGGCTCGGGCAATTCCAGCATGCGCAAAGCGCCCGCCACTTCGGACAGCAGGCGCGGCACCTGTTCCAGTTCGGCATGGCTCCAGTTGGTTTCGATGAAGGCCACGAAACCTTCGCGCGCGGCGGAGAAGTTGCGCATGGCTTCCTGCGCCAGCACCTCGACCGTGCGCTGCGATTCGGAGCTGCTCGCGTCGGCCGTGCCGACGGCCGCCTCGCCCAACCGGGAGACCTGATCGTCCAGCGAGGCGTCCACGTACAGCAGTGCGCCGGCGATATCCAGCAACGCGCCTTCGTCGGCCACGCGCTGGCCTTCCACCATTTCGCGCAGCGCATCGCGCTGCTGCACCACTACACCGCGCGCCACGCCCAGACCCACCATTCCCAGGGTATCGGCGACATTGCCCAGTTCGCTGACCTGCGTTTGCAGGGCGCCGACTTCGGCGCCGGTGCGCAAGTGCAGATCCAGCGCATCCTTGATGCGCAGCAGTTCTTCCTTCACCGCGCCGGCCACGGTATCCAGCAGCGCACGGTTGCGCCCGCTGACGCTGCCGCGGGCGTGGTCGAGTTCTTCTTCGCTGGGAAGTTCGGCGTCCAACGCGAACGCTTCGCGCAACTGGTCCAACGCGGCATGGCGCGCCGGCGACTGCGCGACCAGATACAACAGCTGGCGGGTGGGTTCCTGGCTGCTGGGCGTGGAACCGGCCGCGCCTTCCTGCGATGCGCGCACCGCGCGGCTGACGCCGGTATAGGCCTGACGCAATGCGGGCGTCGAAGCGAGCGCGCCGTCGCGCAAGGCTTCGGACACCGCCGAGGCTACCCAGAGCATGCGTCGGGTGGCGATGTGTTCGACGCTTTCCAGCAAACGGCTGACCGCCTTGGACAATGCGGCCGCGTCGGCCGGCGCCCCGTCTTCCGGCCAGGCCGAAAGCGCCTGGTCCAGTTGCTCCTGCGCTTCGCCCACGCGCGCCTGGCGCGCCTGCCAGGAAAGCACTTCCGGCAACGGCAGCTCCTGCGGCAGCGGCTGTTCCAGGTCGGGCGCGAACAGCACGCTTTCGCTCAGGCCCGGCGCGCCGCGCGCGGCGCGGATGTCGTTGAGCAGCGGCAGCAGTACGATCGGGATATCGCGATGGCCGCCCTGCAGGCGTTCCAGGTAATCGGGAAGCAGCACGGTGCCGCGCATCAGCGTGCCGCAGGCTTCGTCCTGGTCGACCGTGGTTTTCTCCTGCAGCGCGCGCGCCAGCAGTTCCAGTTCTTCGGCCACCATCGCCGGGGCGTACAGCTCGACCATGCGCAAGGTGCCTTGCACCTGGTGCAGATAGCCGGCGCAGAAATGCATGCGCGAAGTGTCGGCGGGATCTTCGGCGAAGAACTCCACTTCGGACCGCGCCAGACGCAGGGTTTCGTCCAGCTCGGGTTTCACCCAGCCCAGTACCGCATGGCTCATGGCATCGCGCAGCGCGCTCATCGGCGTGCCCCCATGACGGCGGCACGCGGGCCGCGCAATGGTGATGCCCCTCGGGAATTCCTGACTTCCATTCGTGTGCTTCCCTGCCCTCAGCCCGGCAACTTGAAGTCGGCGACCGAGCGGCGCAGCTCGGCCGACAGTTCGGTCAGGTGGCCGATGGACTCGGCGGTCTGGCCCGCGCCCAGCGAGGTCTGCGAAGTGATCTGCCGGATCACGCCCATGGTCTGGGTGATGTCGGTGGCCGCCGCGGACTGCTTCTGCGCCGCGCCGGAGATGCTCTTGATGAGTTCGTTGAGATCGCTGGACACGCGTTCGATCTCGCCCAGCGCCGTGCCGGCGTCCTCGGCCAGGCGCGCGCCGGACACCACTTCGGAAGTGGTCTGTTCCATCGAGCTGACCGCTTCGTTGGTGTCGGCCTGAATGGTCTGCACCAGCGATTCGATGCGCCGGGTGGCGCCGGAGGTGCGCTCGGCGAGGCGTTGCACTTCGTCGGCCACCACTGCGAAACCGCGGCCCGCTTCGCCGGCCGAAGCCGCCTGCACCGCGGCGTTCAAGGCCAGGATGTTGGTCTGTTCGGAAATGTCGTTGATCAGTTCCACCACCGATCCGATCTCCTGCGAGGACTCGCCCAGGCGCTTGATGCGCTTGGAGGTTTCCTGGATCTGGTCGCGGATCTGGTCCATGCCGCGGATGGTTTCGCGGACCACGCCGGCGCCCTCGGTGGCGATCTGCACCGAACGCTGCGCCACTTCGGCCGACTCGGTGGAGTTGCGCGAAACCTGGTCGATGCTGACCGCGATTTCGTTGATGCGCTCGGAGGCGCTGTTGATCTGGTCGGACTGGTGCCCGGCCGCTTCGGCCAGTTGCAGCGCGGTGGCCTGGGTTTCCTGGGTGGACGCGGCCACCTGCACGGTGGTGTCGTTGATGGTGGTGACCAGGTGGCGCAGTTCGTCGACGGCGTAGTTGATGGCGTCGGCGATGGCGCCGGTCATGTCTTCGGTCACCGTGGCCTTCACGGTCAGATCGCCCTCGCCGAGCGAGCTGATTTCGTCCAGCAACCGCATGATCGCCTGCTGGTTGCGGCTGTTGTATTCCACCTGGGTCTGGTAGCGCATTTCCTGCTCGCGCTGACGGTTGCGGTACAGCGACCAGAGCAAGCCGACGATGGAGACCAGCGCGGCGATACCGGAAACGATGCCGAGCCAGAAGTTCGGGAAAATGCGCGTGTCGCGCGCCGAGCCGAACGAAGAGAACGCGTCGAACAGTTTCTTGCTGTCGTCCAGCATCTTGCCCGAGCCATTGGTGATGGCCGTGGCGGCGGACTGGGCGGCGAACAGGTTCTTGGAACTGCCGGTAATGGCGTCCAGGTCCTTCTTCATGGCGGCCCACAGCGTCTGCGACTGGGTCAGCGCGGACAGCGCGTCGGCGTTGCGCAGGGGTGCAATGCCCAGGTCCGCGTTGCCGTTGCGCAGGCCTTCCAGCACCTGGCCGAACACCACCGCGTCGCGGACCAGCGCGTCGCCGGCCATCGCCGCGCCGCTGCCGCCTGCGCGCATTTCGGTGACGCGGCGGGCCATGGTGCCGGCGACCACGACCTGCTGCAGGGCGTTGTAGATCTGCGAGGACTGCGCTCCGCCAGCGGACATGGCGCGCACCACTTCGTTCAACTGCGCCTGCAGCTGCGGCACCTGGGAGGTGAAGCGGTCGGCGTTGCCGGCCAAGGCCAGCACCGCCGGTTCGCTGCTGATCAGCTGATCGGCGCTCTTGCCCAGCGGCGTCCAGGTGGCGGTCAACTGGCTCAGCGGGCCGGACACCGTACCCTCGGAACCGTAGCGACTATTGGTGGTGGCGACCGTCGACTCGATCTGCGCCTTGGTGGCCTTGAACGACTTGAACGCTTCCGCATCGCCCTCGACAGCTTCGCGGCCCTGATTGGCCAGCTGCTGGGACAGCACCTGCAAGTCCGCGGCGCCGGTGGAAGCGCCGGACAACCGGCTGCCCGTGTAGGTGGCCACGCCCGTGTTGGCGCCGAACAGGATCACCGACAGTGCCAGCAGGACCAGCCAGAAGCTGCTTCCCAGACTGCCGAGTTTGCTGGCTTTGGGAGAATCCGGTGCAGTGCTCATCTTTCAAACCCCTGAAAATTGGACAAAGTGCAGCAATGGTTCGCTTTTATCCGGCCATGCACTCCCCGTGCGCCGCCCGATACGCGGTCCGGTGGTTCCGGACCTTGTTCTTTCCCACGAATCCCGCATCTATGCGCCGGATCCCTGTCGCCGCCCTCCTGGCGGACTTTCCCGGGCCGTTCCCAACGGCCCTTGTCTCCACTTCCGCTTGAACCTGCCCTACAGCGCGGCTTGACGGAATTCCGGTGTACGCGCCAATAGCGACAATGCAAAGACTCCCCAGTCGTGCTCGTCGCCATGGAACGCACGCTCCACGAAATGCCCGTAACGTCCTTCCGCCAAAGCGCCGGGTTCGACGCTCTGGTCTTCGGTGAAACTGCGCTGGCCATACAATTCGTCGATGGTCAGGGCGACGTCGCCGCCGACCTGGCGCACCACCAGCACGCGCTGGCCTTCGTGCAATACGGTGCGTTCGCCCTCCAGGAAATGCTTGAGGTCGATCACCGGGAAAAGATTGCCGCGCAGGTTGCCGATGCCCAGCAACCACGGCTGCGCGCCCGGCACCGGCGTGGTCGGCGGTATCGGCACGATTTCCACCACGTCCTCGAAACCGGACACCAGGCGGCGCTGGCCGACCCGGTAACCGACGCCGCGCCATTGCTCGGTGGCCGCTTCGCGCGCGGGCAGGGCCACGGCGTGGGCCAGGCTGCGGCGCTCGTAGTCGGCCAGGATGTCGAAAGGAGTGCGGCTCATGGCGTCGTTCCTCCCCGTCAGCCGACGTGGGTGCGAATCGCGTCGAGCAGCTCTTCGCGGGTGAAGGGTTTGGTCAGGTATTGCTCGGAGCCGACGATGCGGCCGCGCGCCTTGTCGAACAGGCCGTCCTTGGAAGACAGCATGATCACCGGCGTGTTCTTGAAGACCTGGTTGTTCTTGATCAGCGCGCAGGTCTGATAGCCATCCAGGCGCGGCATCATGATGTCCACGAAAATGATCTGGGGCTGCTGGTCGGCGATCTTGGCGAGCGCCTCGAAGCCGTCCGTTGCCGTGACCACTTCACAGCCTTCCCGCTTCAGCAGGGTTTCAGCAGTGCGACGAATGGTTTTCGAGTCGTCAATCACCATCACCCGGAGGCCGCTGAACCCCCCGGCCGGGTTGTCATGCTCTGTCATTACCTTCTTTCCCCAAGCGCGGCGCTTCTTAATCGGCACCGCTGCGAAGCATCTTATATCCCAGCACCAGCGCAGACTGTCAAGTTGAGCTTCCCGTCCGGGGAAAGCTGAACGCCGCGATGCGAACTGCGTCTCATTTTTCGCCTGCTAACATCTTTGCCCTGAAATGCCCCCTGGAACGCCCTGTATGCCTCTCGATGTCGTCGTGGTGATGGACCCCATCGGGGCCATCAAGATCGCCAAGGACACCACTTTTTCCTTATTGCTGGAGGCCCAGCGCCGCGGCCACCGCCTGCACTATGTGCAGCCCGGGGGACTCTTTTTGCGCGACGGCCAGGCGCTGGCGCGGGCCGCACCGCTGACGGTGAAGGACGACAAAGCAGGCTGGTTCACCCTGGGCCAGACAGCTGAGCTGACCTTCGGCCCGGGCCAAGCGGTGCTGATGCGCAAGGATCCGCCGTTCGACGATCAGTTCCTCTACGACACCCACATCCTCAGCATCGCCCAAGGCGCCGGCGCGCTGGTGGTCAACGATCCGCAGGGCCTGCGCGACTTCAACGAGAAGCTGGCCGCCCTGCTGTTTCCGCAATGCTGCCCGCCGACCCTGGTCAGCCGCGATCCGGCGGCGCTCAAGGCCTTCGTGGCCGAACATGGCGAGGCCGTGCTGAAGCCGCTGGACGGCATGGGCGGCCGCTCGATCTTCCGCGCCCGCGCCGGCGACTCCAACCTCAACGTCATCCTGGAAACATTGGTAGGAGCGGGCCAGGCCGGCCGCGGCAACCTGACCCTGGCGCAGCGCTTCATCCCGGGCATCAAGGACGGCGACAAGCGCATCCTGCTGGTCGACGGCGTGCCGGTGGACTATGTGTTGGCGCGGATCCCGCAGGGCGACGAGTTCCGCGGCAACCTGGCCGCTGGCGGCCGCGGCGAAGGCCGCCCGATCTCCGACCGCGACCGCTGGATAGCCGAACAGGTGGCGCCGGAAATGAAGCGCCGCGGCATGCTGTTCGTGGGCCTGGATGTGATCGGCGACTATCTGACCGAAGTCAACGTCACCAGCCCCACCTGCGCCCGCGAACTGGATGCGCAGTTCGGGTTGAATATTGCGGGGTTGTTGTTTGATGCGATCGAAAGCAGAGTCGTGAATGGGTGATTGGAGGCTGACGCTGCGGCTTGCTCCCTTCTCCCCTCGGGAGAAGGTGCCCGAAGGGCGGATGAGGGTACGGCGAAGTGGCGCACTGGCAGCGCTCGATGGCAAAACAGCAAGCGCCAATCTGATCGCGGCCCGCGAACAAGGATCTGCGGCATTCTCACTTCGCCGTACCCTCACCCCAACCCCTCTCCCGATGGGAGAGGGGCTCTTAAAACTTCACTAGAAATGTCCGCAGTAGTCGCCCCGCCCAAGATCGGCTCCAACGAACGCCTCACCGCCACGCTGGCGTTGTCGTTGATCGTGCACGGCATGCTGGTGCTGGGCCTGGGTTTCGCCCTGGACGATGCGGCGCCGGTGGTGCCCACGCTGGATGTGATCCTCAGCCAGACCCAGACCCCGCTCACGCCGAAGCAGGCCGATTTCCTGGCGGCCGCCAACCAGCAGGGTGGCGGCGACCACGACAAAGCCCAGCGTCCGCGCGACAGCCAGGCCGGCTGGGTGCCGCAGACGCAGACCGGAGTGGCCCCGCAACCCTTGCGTGCGCAGTCGCCCGACGTCGCCCCGCCGCCGGAAACGCGCGTGGTCGCCTCGAGGAACGGCGACACTTCCGTGCCACCCGCGCAGACCAGGCCCGAACCCGACCGGCCGGAACTGCCGCGCGGCGACCTGAAGATCGACCGCGATGCGGAAATGGCGCGCTTGGCCGCGGAGATCCATCTGCGCTCCGATCTCTACGCCAAACGCCCGAAGCGCAAATTCGTTTCCGCCAGCACCAAGGAATACGTCTACGCCAACTACCTGCGCGCATGGGTGGACCGCGCCGAGCGCGTGGGCAATCTCAATTATCCCGACGAGGCCCGGCGCAAACGCCTCAAAGGCCAGCTGGTGATCAGCGTGGCCGTGCGCCGCGATGGTTCGGTGGAAAACACCCGCATCATCCAGTCCAGCGGCATTCCCTTGCTCGATTCCACCGCGCTGCGCATCGTGCAGCTGTCGGTGCCGTTCCCGCCGCTGCCCAAGACCGACGAGAACATCGACATCCTGCACGTCACCCGCACCTGGCAGTTCCTGCCGGGCGGCGAAGTGCGCGACCAGTAGCCGACACCGCTGGGCTTCGGGCGGCTGTGCGCCCGTCCAGCAGCTTCCTCCATGAACGGATGGCCCTTGCCCGGCTGGCGCTGATGCGCGGGCCAGGATCGACGCTGCGGGACAAAACCTGACACTGGCGCCCCCGGCCGATGCCGGCCCACATTGCTGCGGTATCGGCGGATACTGGATCTACGCGCTGCATCACGCTGCGGCAAGGGTTTGGCATGCAGCATGCATGCCTGAGTTGGCTGAGGTCTGACCGCGGGCATGGTGCTTCCCTTGTCCCTTCCCCCCGCAAAAGGAGTTCAGGTATCGCAGTGAACGCAGTTTCTCCCCCGCCGCAGCCATCGGCCGGCCCTATGCCCGCCGACGATCTGCCAAGACGCCTGGGTCCGCCGCCTGCGGTCTGGGCCCTGGCCTTGCTGGTCGGCGGCCTGCTGTTCACGGCCTGGGTGGCGCACCATGTGCAGCTCGACGAGCGCGAACGTACGCAGGCCGCATACGCTGCGCTGGCCGACAGCAGCGCATTGCGTTTGCAGGCGCCATTGGAGAAGGCTGCCGCCGTGCTGCGCGCGATGCAGACGGTGTTCCTGTCCAACGACCGCATGGACCAGCGGAAGTTCGAGCAATACAGCGAGAACCTGCGCATATCGGCCAAGCATCCCGGCTACGTCGCCACCGTCTTCGCACGCCGCCAGTCCGACCCGGACGATCCGCAGCGCGTGGCGTATCCCTATGAACTGGCCGCCCCGTTGAGCGGCAACGAATCGCTGATCGGCTTCGACATCGCCGCGCAGAAACCGAATCTGCTGGCGCTGGAGCGCGCGCGGGACGCGGACGTTCCGGTGATTTCCGCACCCTTCGCGCTGCGCCAGTTCAAACAGTACGCCGGCCCCGCCGCGCTCGGAGTGACGGTGCGCCTGCCCGTGTATTCGCGCGGACCCATCCCGACGAATGTAGCCGAACGGCGCAGCCGGGAAATCGGCGCGCTGGCGATCAGCCTGCGCCTGGAACCGTTGGTGTACGAGGCGCTGGGCAGCTCGGTGCTGGACCGTTTCCATGTGCGCATCCACGACCTCGACGCGCCCCGGAGCGAAGCCTTTTTCGACTCCGGCACTCCGTTCATTGCGGATGCGGCGGTACAGACGCGGACCCTGGACTTCGGCGGCCGCCGCTGGGAAATGCAACTGCGGCCACGCGTGCACGTGCTGGACGCCACGCGCGTCCGCGCCGTCGTCGGCGCGGGCGTGACCATCAGCCTGCTGCTGTCGCTGCTGCTCTGGTCTCTGTCCACCACCCGCCGGCGCGCGGTGAAAATGGGCCAGCGGATGAGCGAACGTTTCCGCGAGAGCGAAACCCGTTTCCGCACGCTCAACGAGCTTCTACCGGCGCTGGTACTGCTTGCCGACGGCAGCGATGGACGGATCGTCTACGCCAATCAGGCCGCGCGTCTGCGTCTGGGCGAAGCCGGCCGGCCGTTGCTGGCCGATCTGTTCGCCGATCCTTTGCTGAGGCGGCGCGCCAGCGATCCCCGGACGCTGGGCGAGGACTGGAGCAGCGTGGATGCGGCGCTGCTGAGCCACGGCGGCGAGCCATTCTGGGTCAAGGCATCGATCGCGCAGGTGGACATGGACGGCGTTCCGCATCTGCTGATGGTGGCCACCGACATTTCCGAGCATCGCGAGCTGACCGAACGCCTGATCTACCAGGCCACCCACGACGCACTGACCGAACTATGCAACCGCCGCGAGTTCGAGCAACGGGTCGAACTTGCGTTGGCCGAACGCAAGCTCCACCCCGACTCCCGCCCTTGCGCGCTGCTGTACATCGACCTGGACCAGTTCAAGCTGATCAACGACGTCTCCGGCCACATGGCCGGCGACCAGCTGCTGGCGCAACTGGCGCTGGCCATGCGCCAGCAACAGCGCCTCGGCGATGTCCTGGCGCGGCTGGGCGGCGACGAATTCGGACTACTGGCGTTCGATGTGGACGCCGACGACGCACGCGTCCTGGCCGAGCGCCTGCGCGAATGCATCGAGGCGCTGATGTTCACTTGGCAGACGCATACCTACACGATCAGCGCCAGCATCGGCGTGGTGGTGGTGGATCATGGCGAACCGACGCTCAAGGATCTGCTGGCCTGGGCCGACACCGCCTGCTACCTGGCCAAGGAGAACGGCCGCAATCGCGTGCACATCTATCGCGAGGACGACGAGACCACGCGTCGCCAGAGCGAGATGGAATGGGCCAACCGCGTGCGCTGGGCGGTGGAGCAGGATCGCCTGCTGCTGGATTACCAGGAAATCGTTCCGCTGGGCGCAGCGCGTGCCGACGCGCCCACCATCGAGCTGCTGCTGCGGCTGCGCGACGAGGAAGACAGCATCGTACTTCCCGGCACTTTCCTGCAGGCGGCCGAACGCTACGGATTGATGCCGGCCATCGACCGCTGGGTGATCCGCAATGCGCTGGCGCATTTTTCCGAGCTGCATCCGGCGGGCGCGCGCCTGGGCACTTGCGCCATCAATCTGTCCGGCGCCAGCATCGAGGACGAGGGACTGGCCGATTACATTCTCGGGTTGATGGCCCAATACGGAGTGCCGGCGCACAAGCTCTGTTTCGAGATCACCGAAACCGTGGCGGTGCGCAACCTGCTCAAGGTGGTGCACATGATCGAACGCCTGCGCCAGGCCGGTTGCCTGATCGCACTGGACGATTTCGGCGCCGGCATGTCCTCGTTCGGTTACTTGAAGAATCTGCCGGTGGACATGATCAAGATCGACGGCAGCTTCGTCCGCGATCTGGACACCGACCCGATGAGCCGCACCATCATCAGCGCCATCACCCAGATCGGCCACCAGCGCGGATTGAAAGTGGTGGCCGAATGGGTCAGCGCCAGCCACATGTCGAAGGCCCTGAATTCGCTGGGCGTGGACTACGGCCAGGGCTTCGCCCTGCACCGTCCCGAACGCGTGCTGTTCCAGCGCGCGGGTTCGCAGTGGCGACGCGCGGTGGGTCACTGATTCTGTCTTGCTTCGCGTGTTCCAATGCGGGCGGAGCGTTCCGCGGTCGCATCGATCGATTGAATCCGCGGTCGGAATCGGACGTCCACAACCATCCGGTCTTAGGCTGAATACTCCGCACTCGACTTGAGCGATTAATGATTCAGCCGAATCAATCGCCCGGCTTACGAAGCTTGCGCACCGCCCGCGCGCTTCCGGCAACACTCTGGCCGACGACAGAGGAAAAATCAGGCCCCTGGTCGAAGCACGCGATCAGCAGTTCGGTGAGCGCCCGCACCTTGCGTGCCGGATGCGGGCTGGGTGGGCGGATAGTGCCTGTCACGGCGGCCCGCGCCGGCGTCACGATGTTCGATTCCCGAGAAGGAACACACACGACCTGACCTGCACTGTGGGAGCACTTCCGGCCAGAGCGGCCGTCCGCGCTTGCCCGCTCGGTGCAACTCAGATCATGGAGCCGGTCCCGCTGAGCCAATTCTTCACACGGTTCATTGTCCGCCGCTCCTGATCCGCCTCCATCGAGAAGCCGCGTTGGAGCCGCGCCTCGGGCGCATGGCCGACGAGGACCGATTGACTGTTTCCGAGCCCGTAACCCCCGTGGGTGATGAAAGGAATCAGGGTCTTCCCCGCCAGACCGTGCGCCTTCAAGAAACTCCGGACCACAGGCGGAGCAGTTTCGCCCCAGATGGGGAAGCCCAGATACACCGTGTCGTAGGCAGCCATATCGGGAACCTGGGCTTCCAGGGTGGGCTCGAAGCCCCGGTCGCGTTCCTGGCGCGCCTGTTCGACGGTGGCCAAGTAGTCTTCCGGGTAAGGGGAAGCGGGCCGGATTTCGAACAGGTCCGTGCCGAGCCCACGGTGGATTAGGCCCGCCACGACGCGCGTGTTTCCGGAGCGCGAAAAATAGGCAACCAGCGTTCGCGATCCAACCTGTCGCATCTCACCACCGTTGCCAGTGTTTGCAGCGCAACAGCTCAGGGGCAGGCTCGCCAAAGCGGTCATCATCGCTCGGCGTGTGTGGTCATGTGGCGATGTCATCGCTAGGCCTCGCGTCAGCGGCCCACGCGCGCTTGCAGCGCGGGCGGATAGCGGTTTCCTTCGATCTTCACCTTCGCCAATGCTTCATCGATTCGACGGAGATCCGCATCGGCAAGCACCACGGCTTCCGCACCCAAATTCTCTTCAAGACGATGGAGCTTGGTGGTACCCGGGATGGGGACGATCCACGGCTTCTGTGCCAACAACCAAGCGATCGCAATCTGCGCAGGCGTCGCGCCCTTGCCTGCCGCGATAGCGCCAAGCAGTTCGACCAGGGCCTGGTTGGCTTGGAGCGCTTCCGGCGAGAACCGGGGCACGATGCTGCGGAAGTCGTTGCTGCCGAACGTCGTGTCCACGCCGATCGCGCCCGTGAGGAAACCCTTCCCCAGCGGGCTGAAGGGAACGAAACCAATCCCGAGTTCTTCCAGTATCGGCAGAACGGTTCGCTCAGGTTCGCGCCACCACAGCGAATACTCGCTTTGCAAAGCCGCCACGGGCTGCACGGCGTGCGCACGGCGGATGGAGTCCACCCCCGCCTCCGACAATCCGAAGTGCTTGACCTTGCCTTCGGCGATGAGGTCCTTGACGGCACCGGCCACGTCCTCCATCGGCACGTCCGGGTCCACCCGGTGCTGGTAGAACAGATCGATGCAGTCGGTCCGCAAGCGCTTGAGCGCGGCATCGGCTACTTCGCGGATGCGTTCCGGCCTGCTGTCCAAGCCTTGCGCCGTGTCGCCGTTCTTGAAACCGAACTTGGTGGCGATGACGACCTGGTTGCGTACCGGCGCCAGCGCCTCGCCCAGCAGTTCTTCGTTCGCCCCTTGGCCATAAGCCTCTGCGGTGTCGAAGAAGTTCACGCCCCGCTCAAAGGCGTTGCGGATGAGAGCGATGCCGTCCGCGCGGTCCACAGCGGGCCCATAGCCGTAGCTCAGGCCCATGCAGCCCAGGCCGATGGCGGAAACGTTCAGTTGGCTGTTGCCGAGTCGCCGGGTCTTCATGGTGTCCTCCGTAGGTCCAATCTAGGCCCGATCCATTGCCGGCACTAGGTGGCATAATCGGAATTGGTTGATAACAAGGCCGCATAAATGCCGACGGAGAGCTACGACCAACTCGCGATCTTCTCGGTCGTTGCCCGCGAACGCAGCTTTACCCGCGCTGCGGCGAAGCTCGGCATGTCCCAGCCGGCTTTGAGCCGGTCCATGCGCCAGCTGGAAGAGCGGCTGGGGGTCAGGCTCCTGGCGCGCACGACCCGCAGCGTGTCCCCCACCGAAGCAGGGGAACACCTCCTCAAAGTGGTCGCTCCCAGGTTCGAGGAGATCAACACCGAACTTGCATTGCTCAGCGAGTTCCGCGACAAACCCGCGGGCAAGCTGCGCATCACCGCCGGCGAACACGCGGCGGTCACGGTCCTGCAGCCGGTGCTCGAGAGGCTGCTGCCCGATAACCCCGATCTCCATATCGAAGTCATCGTGGACTACGGCCTGACCGACATCGTGGCCGAGAACTTCGATGCCGGTGTCCGGCTGGGCGAACAGGTCGCCAAGGACATGATCGCGGTGCGTGTCGGCCCCGATATGCGCATGGCCGTCGTCGGCTCTCCGGATTACTTCACGCGCCACCCGCGTCCGAAGACCCCGCACGATCTGACCGGACACAACTGCATCACCATCCGCCTGCCGACCTACGGCGGCATCTATGCCTGGGAATTCGAGAAGAAGGGGCAGGAGCTGAAGGTCCGCGTCGAAGGCCAACTGGTGTTCAACAACATCGCCATGCGCCTGGACGCTGCGCTGAAAGGTTTGGGCCTGGCTTACATGCCGGAGGACCTGGTGGAGACGCATGCGGCAGAGGGCCGGTTGATTCGCGTGCTTTCGGATTGGTGCGAGCCATTCCCGGGCTATCACCTCTACTACCCGAGCCGGCGTCAGACCTCGCCGGCCTTTACGCTGTTCCGCGACGCGCTCCGATACTCCGGCTGAGCGCGTCGCCCTGTTCCCGATGGATGCAGTGGCTATTTCTTAGGGGCTTCCACGCCGCTAAAAGCGAGCACTGCCGGCGGCAATCGCTCACCTTGGATGGCAATAGCCTCAAGGGCACCGTTCAGTTCCTGGAGTTCCGCAGCGTCGAAAGCCACGTCCGCCGCTCCGATGTTCTCAAGCATGTGCGCCATTTGGGTGGTTCCTGGAATGGGCACGATCCACGGCCTTTGCGCCATCAGCCAGGCCAACGCGATCTGCGCAGGCGCCGCTTTCTTGCGTTGGGCCCAGGTCTTGATCAGGTCGATCAGCGGCATGTTGTGCCGGAGATTTTCCGGGGAGAACCTTGGCGTGATGGCGCGCAGATCACCAGCGGCAAATCGCGTGTCCGCGTCGATCGAGCCGGTGAGCAACTGGCAGTCGAGCGGCCACCAGGACACAAAGCCGATGCCCAACTCCTCGCAGAGGGGGATCACTTCATTTTCCGGGTATCGGGTCGCCATCGAGTACTCGTTCTGGATCGCGGTCAGCGGCAATGCGGCATGAGCGCGACGGATCGTCTGTACCCCCGGCTCGGAAAGTCCCCAATGCAGGACCTTTCCTTGATCCATCAGATCCTTGATCGCTCCCGCGACATCCTCGATAGGCACCTGCGGATCGATGCGGTGTTGATAGAGAAGATCGATGCGGTCGGTGCGCAGGCGCTTGAGCATGCCTTCGACCGCCCGTTTGAGGTGTCCAGGGCGGCTATTGAGTCCGGGGCCGCGCTCACCGGTCACCGGATCGATGTTCCAACCGAACTTGGATGTAATCCTGATCTTGTCCCTGAACGGTTCGATGGCCTCGCCGAGGATCCGCTCGTTCTCAAACGGGCCGTAGGCTTCGGCGGTATCGAAAAAGGTTACGCCATGCTCATAGGCCGCCCGAATGATGTTGATCATCTCGGGTCGGTACGGAACGGTCGTCTGGTAGGTTCGGTGCATGTTCTGCACGCCGAGGCCCAAGCTGGAAACTTCCAACTTCCCCAGCTTGCGACGATCGGTCAGGGCAACGCGTGCGTCCGGCTTCGAAGCTCCTGCTGCGCTGCTGGCTTTGGTCTTCGTTTCCTGCTCGCGCGGGCCTTGGCATGCCGCCAATCCGGCTGCCAATGGGGCCGCAGCGGCCAGCGTCGCGGCTCCCATGAGCAATTTGCGGCGGTCGGTACTGGTCGGGTCGTTATCCATGCTCTTCACTCGTGGCTGAGGGTCTCTGGGGCGGTCGCTTGCGGTGGTTTCAGGCCTCCGGAATCTCGCGGCCGTAGTTCTCCAAGGTGATGCTGTCCGGCTCGGGTCCGCCGCGAACGCCGGTGTCGAGCGTATCGATCGCAGCGATCTGCTCTTGGGTGAGTTCGAAGTCGAACACATCCAGGTTCTCGGCGATGCGCGCGGGCTTGGTGGATTTCGGGATCGCCGAACGGCCCTCTTGCAGGTGCCAGCGCAGCATCACCTGCGCGGGCGACTTGTCGTGTTCGCGCGCGATCCGCTGCAAAGTGGGATCATCGAACGTGCTTTTCTCGCCACCCCGGTAGGACGTGATGCCGCCGATGGGCGACCAGGCCTGGGTCAGGATGCCGTGTTCGGCGTGCAGCCGTTGCAATTCCTTCTGCTGGAAGTAGGGGTGGACCTCGATCTGGTTCACCGCGGGCATGACCGACGTTTCCGCCAACAGGCGTCGCAGTGCGTCCGGCATGAAGTTGCTGACGCCGATGGCGCGCACCCGGCCATCGGCCAAGAGCTTTTCCAGCGCCTTGTAAGCACCGTTGGTGAGATCGAAGCGACTGGTCAACGGTTGGTGCAAGAGCAACAGGTCGAGCTGTTCGACTCCAAGCTTGCCGGCGCTCTTGTCGAACGCGTGCAGCGTGGCGTCGTAGCCGTAGTCGCTGATCCACACCTTCGTCTCGACGAAGATATCCCCCCGGGCGAGGCCGGAACGGCGGATGCCCTCGCCCACCTCGCGTTCGTTGCCGTAGGAGGCCGCCGTGTCGATGAGGCGGTAGCCCAGTCGCAAGGCTTCCTGGACGGCAGCGGCCGTGGCATCGGGCGGAGACTGGAACACTCCCAGACCCAGCATTGGCATAACGACGCCGTTGTTCAATGTGATCGTTTGCATGGTGTTGTTCTCGGTGATGAGCGCCGTGTTTACGGCTTCGGCGTTGCGGCCAGGTGCTGGTCTAACGCTTCGCGGGCCCGCCGTGCCGCATCGGCATCTCCGCCTTCGGCGAGCAACTGGATCAATTGGTGTAACTGCGCAACGGTCAGGCCGACCCGCAAGCTGGCCGCCATGTGCGAACGCAACTGCGCCTCCACGCCGGGCGTGGCGGCCAAGGCACCAACCGTGGCCAGTTCGCGGTTCTGCCAGTCGAGGTTGTCGCGCTCGAAGATGTCGCCGAACAGATGCGTCTGCAGGTATTGGTTGATGACCGGCGCGAAGTCCATCACCGGGCCTTTGACCGGAGCGCCTGAAATCCTGGTCTGGTTGGCCGTGCCGACTGCGATCAACTCATCGCCGGTCGGAATGGCCCGGCCGGGCTCGCGCCCCGGCGCATCCTCGATGCCGCGGGCCTTGCGTGCCTCGACCACCTTCAACAATTCGCCCAGCGCATTGAGGCTGCGTGGGAAGCCGGTGTAGGCGTAAAGCTGTACCAGGATCTCCCTGGCTTCGCTGACAGTCAGGCCTGCGTCGAGCCCCCGGTTCAAGGCAACATTGAGCCGGGGCATGTCGCTGGTGGCCATGGCGGCCGCGATCAACGGGATCGCTTTCTGCCTGGCCGTGAGCGTTTCGGAGGCGGGCGGAACGGAAGTCATGGCTTGTGGTTCCTCGATTTGCTGGGCGGCGCAGGTCGGCGAGGTCGCCAGCACCAGACTCAATGCCCACGTAGCGGCCAATGCACCCAGCCAAGGCTTAGCGGGCGTTGTATTGGTCATCGCTGACTTTCTCCATCCACTCGACACTCTTGCCGTCCACCGAGCCGGTCACGGCCAGATGGGTCATCGCGGCCGTCTGCGCGGCACCGTGCCAATGCTTCACGCCCGACGGGCAGACGATCACGTCGCCAGGGCGGATCTCCTGCACGGGCTTGCCCCATTCCTGGATGAGGCCGACGCCGGACACCACGACGAGCCGTTGCCCGGCCGGATGCGTGTGCCAGGCCGAGCGCGCACCCGGCTCGAACGTGACGTAAGCGCCGGATGCCTTAATTTCGTCGGTGGCGGGAAACAGAGGATCGACACGGACGCGCCCGGTGAAATTCTCCGCAGGCCCGGCAGCCGAGGCTTGGGCACCTGCGCGGGCGATCTGCTGCGTGGCCGCTTCGCCGGCCTGGGCGAAGGGAGCTGCGGCGCATACCGCAATTCCCAACAGGGTCTTGGTCATGGTGGATCCTCCAGGGTTCATCGTGCTTAAAGTTCCTGCCTCGTCGGACGGAACAGGATCTCGTTGATGTCCACGCCATCGGGTTGGCTCATCGCGAACAGCACGCAACGGGCGAAGCTCGATGCGGGAATGGCGGTGGCCTCGTAGAACCGGGCCACGCCTTCGGAAACGCCTGCGGCCTTGACCGACGCTGGAAGCTCGGTATCGACCGCCCCCGGCGACAGGACGGTGGTGCGGATGTTGTAGGGCTTCACCTCTTGTCGCAGTCCTTCGGAAATCACGCGCACCGAATGCTTGGTGGCCGAGTAGACGGCCGATCCAACGCCGACCTTGTGCCCGGCGACAGACGACACGTTGATGAAATGGCCGGACTGCTGCGCCTTGAAATGGGGCAGAGCGGCGGCGATGCCCCACAGGACGCCCTTCATGTTCACGTCGATACTTCGGTCCCACTCATCGAGGCGCAACATCTCCAGCGGCGCGAGCGGCATCACGCCGGCGTTGTTGATCATCACGTCGATCCGCCCGAAGGCCTTCACCGCGTGATCGACGAAGGCCGCGACTTGTTCACGGTCCACGACATCCACCTGGAAGACCGTGCAATTCTCTTTCCCAAGCTCCTGGGCCAACGCTTCGAGTCGGTCCAGTCGACGGGCCCCGAGTGCCACTTTGGCGCCGGCCTTCACAAGGTGGCGCGCGGTCTCCGCGCCCAAGCCCGAGCTGGCCCCCGTGATGGCGACCGCTTTGCCTGCAATATTGTCCATTGTTGTGCCCATCGTTGTAGGTTTAGAGGGTCCTGCCGTAGAACTCGGCCAACTTGGCCACGGCGGCGTCTACGTATTTCGGAACCCAGTAGGTCTCGATATGGGTGGCGCCATCGAGCTTGAACAGCTCCTTGTCTTGTGTGCCGGTCGCCTTGGCGAACGCGTCCTCGCTCATGTACAGACTGTCGGCCTTGCTGCCGGCGATCATCAGCAACGGCCGAGCGATCAACTCGATCTGGTCGGTAGCGTCCCAACGCATCAGATCCAACAAACTGCTGGTGGTGTATTTGAAGGTCGAGCCCGGGTGCGCGTGGGTCTTCCAGTAATACTCGTAACCCTGGCGATACAGATCGAACGGCAGCTTGGCGATCTGCTCATCGGTCAGGTTGGCGTCTCCCGAATAAAGCGTTTCGCCACCGGCCGCCTCCTGCGCGCGGGCTTCGGAGGCCTGTTGCAACCGCTGTTGGATCGTGTCCAATTGCGAATCCACGTAGCCGTTGCGTCGGACACGACCGGAGTTGAACATGCTGATGGTCGCAATCGCCTTGAACCGCTTGTCGGTTTGCGCCGCGGCCAGCGAATAGCCACCGCCGCCACAAATACCCAGAAGACCCAGTCGCGCGGCGTCCACACCCGGATAGCGGGCGATGTAGTCCGCCATGCCGTGGATATCCTCGATCCGGTGGGTGGGTTTGTCCACGTTGCGCGGCCGGCCACCACTCGCGCCCTGATAGGCAGCATCCGCGGTGATCGCGATGTAACCGTGTTCCGCCAGGCGTTGGGCATACAAGCCCGCGACTTGTTCCTTGACGCCGCCGTTCGGGTGCGCAACGACCACCGCCGGGTATTTCTTCCTGGGGTCGTGATTCGCCGGCGTGTAGACGTTGGCGGCGATTTCCAAACCATCCAGCTGGTAGGAAACCGGATGGATGTTGACCTGGCCCGGTTCGTTCTTCGCGATCGCGCCTTCGTAGGCCAGTGTGAACGGGTTGAGCCTGTAGTCCGCCGCCGCAGCGTTGCCGACCGACAGCCCGATCATGGCCGCCAGAAGGGTTGCCTGGAAGGTTTTTCGCTTCATGTAAGTGCTCCTGTCAATCCATGTTCTTATCGGCGAGAAACTTGGACACCAAGTCTGCGATCTGGACGTTGTTGAGGTCTGAGAATGGAAAGTGGGTGTTGCCCGTGATGCCGATGTCCGGCAAATGGACGAGCTGGACATCGCCGCCGTGGCGATTGACCGCATCCCGCCATTGGCGCGCCATTTCAAGGCGGGCGCGCCAACTGTCTTGCGCGGGCAAGCGAACGGGCTGCGCCGGGATGTTGTCGCCGTAGAAGATGACGATGGGGATGCGCGTCAGCGCTTCGAACTGTGCCTTGGATACGACGCGCGGCTTGAGGGTGTCGAACGCGCTGGCGATGGGCTCGGGCGCCTCACCTTCTGGAAACACGAAGTCGCTGCCGGGTTCGAAGGCAACGATGGCCTTCACGTTGCGGTTCTTGGTCGCAGTCAGCCAACCCGGGCCGCCACCCTGCGAATGGGTGAATAAGATGGCGGGCCCGATCTTGTCCAACAACGCGGACACACCATTGGACACAACCTCGATGTCGTAAGGCCCTGTGTTGGGCGTCATCGAGCGGAAGAACTGCTCCAGCGCTGCTTGCCCGCGTGGGAACTGGCTGCCTTCAAAGGTGTTGGGCCACAGCCCGATCCGGAACTGGTTGAACCAGAGCTGCTCGTCGGGCACCGGCTTGATCGTGGATTCGACCATGGTGCGTCCCGCATCGCCGCGGCGAGGCTGGTCGATGAGATACGTGGAGAAGCGGCGGCGCAGGAAAATGTTCTGAAACCCCTCACGCCCATCGGCCGTCGTTTCCCAGGTCTTCGCCGATTGGCCTGCACCGTGCCACATGACGATGGGGAGTGGACGAGCGTTTACGGGGACCTGATAGAACGCATAGACATGATCACCGTGGTAGGTCTGGCCATCGGGCTTGATTGGGTTGTAGGGGTCAAACGTGCCCGGCTGCGTCGCCACCGTGCCGCCGGCAACAACGCTGCCTTGGTCCTGGATGGCCAACGGGCTGCGTTCTGCAGCCACCGCAGCAATGCAGATGTCCAGCGTTAGCCCGAGCGCGACAATGCTGAAAAGGAAGTTGCGGACGACGCTCGTCTTCATGGTTACTCCAGACCCTAATAGGCTGAAGCAACTTAATCCCCGGCATTTAATAAATAAATAGCATTAGTTGAATAGAACTAATGCGTTATTTGTATAAGTCGAGCCAAGTTGCCGATCTCCGCAATGGGTCGGAAGCGGACTTGCAACTCAATGACATGCAACCCGATGAAACGCATGCAGTCCATCGCCTCAAGCGATCACGGATGCGGGCAGTGGGTGGCGAATGCTGTATCAGTGAGAGGAAAGGTAGGTAGCGCCAGGCTGTCTGTGCGGTAGCGCGGTGGGAACCCCTTACCCGTTCAGCCGATGGCTGACGGGGCACCGCACGGCCTGTTGACTATCTACCTACCAGTAGGTAGGCTGATATCGCTCCCCTCTGACAGGAACGACTCCCGTGGGCATCTCTCCAATTGGCTGGCTCCACACGCTGGGCAGCCTCCCGGCCATTCCTCTTGCCGCTTACATGCTGGTCAAGCATGGGCGGATTGTTCCCGAGACTGGGGCTGGCCGTGCGTATTTATGGTTCATGCTGCTGGGCGTGCTGACGGTGTATCCGATTGCGCACCAGCCGGTCAGCGTGGTCGTTGCCACCGTCACGTTGGCGATGTTGCTGGTGGGATACGGCATCGCAAGATGGCGAACGGCGAGGAATTTCTGGAAGTACGTCCAGACGATTTCTCTGAGCATCAGCGTATTCCTGCTGATGATCCCCACCGTCAGCGAGAGTCTGCGCAGGCTGCCGGTCGGCAATCCGCTGGTGACCGATTTGAAAGACCCACTACTGCTTGGCGTGCAGGGCGCGCTGTTCCTGGCGCTGATCGTCGGCATTCCGTTGCAGATTCTCGCGCTACGCAAGCAACAACATCTCCAGACCAGGTGATCGGTTGATGTCCACTTCAGAACCAGATTCGCAGTTGCAGTACTCGGCCAAAGCGCAGGAGATCCTCCAGCGGACGAACGAGCTGCTGGCCTCCGGTGGTTACAACGGCTTCAGCTACGCGGACATTGCGCAGCTGGTTGAGGTACGCAAAGCCAGCATTCATCATCACTTTCCCGCCAAGGCGGATTTGGTGAAGGCAACAGTGGCGCGGCATAGGGAAGCAACGCAACGTGGCCTGCAGGCACTCGATGAATCCACGCCGGACCCCTTCGCACGGCTTGTCACCTACTCGCGCTATTGGGCGGACTGCATACAAGCCTCCAATCCCCCGATCTGCATCTGCGCGCTGCTGGCGGCGGAATTGCCGGCGGTGCCGGCCGAAGTGGCAGATGAAGTCAAAGCGCATTTCAAGGATCTCCATACCTGGCTTACCCTGACCATGGAGCAAGGAGTGGCACAGGGAAAAATGCAGTTGAGCGACACGCCGTCCGCTGAAGCGTCCATGTTCATGGCTTCGATACACGGCGCAATGCTTTCTGCGCGCGCCACCGGTAATGCGCCGCTTTTCTGGGAGATCGCGAAGACGGCTACCAACCGGTTGAGGGTGACATAGCGGTCAAGGACGCAATCACGCAGGCACTTGGCATGTGCAGGGCTTGATCGCACCATCTCGTCATGTGCGGTTGATCCGTGGTTTTAGATGGGACACGCTATACCGGCCATTTCCTGTTGAAGGCCGATGCATGTCCGCTTCCGCTGCCAAACGGGCACCCGGCAGCAGCGACCGTCTGCTCCGGGTCGGAAGCGACCATCCCTGCCGAGCTGGGCAAGAGAGCAAGCTGTTCGGCGGTCGGGTTCCTATGCCCGGCTATTCGTCAGGCAGACCGACAATGACGCGCGACAATCCGTTCGGGCCGGATCCGCCTCGCGGTTCGGCCTGCTCCCAGGCCTCAGACCTCTATCTGGAGTACTCGTGAAACCCCAAATGATCCTGGTCGCCGGCCCGTACCGCTCGGGCACCAACGACGACCCCCTTCTTATCGCGAAGAACGTGGAGGCGATGACGGAAGCGTCGCTTCGCCTGTTCCGTGCCGGACACCTGCCCGTCATGGGCGAGTGGTACGCCCTGCCGCTGATCGAGCACGCCGGCTCCACCGGCGTGGGCGACCCGGTCTTCAACGAAATATTCCACCCCGTCTCACGCCGTGTAGTCGCCAAATGCGACGGCTGCCTGCGCATCGGCGGACCGTCCGCCGGCGCAGATGAAATGGTCGAGCTGGCGCGTCGGCACGGCAAGACGGTGTACTTCTCGCTTGAGGAAATACCCGACGCCGAACCATGAAACCATGCGCGTCATGGAACCTGCCCGCCAGCGTATTGCGCAGCCGGCAGTTGCGAACGGACCAGCCAGCTTGTGTCCCGCGGCAGCGGACGAATTGCGAGTTTTCCCCCGCTGCAGATGTCCACGTCCTTGTAGACCAGCGTCCTGCCGTTGCGGAATTTGAAGCGGATATCGTATAGACAGCTCTCGCCCGCGATTTCTATGGTGGTCGAATCGCTGCCCCCGCGCAGGGGCGCACCCAGCGGTTTTTCCTGGAACGCGTCGCTGCCTGCGGGCGCGACTTCGAGGGAAATCACGCTGTCGTGCGCGCGATTGATCAGGTCCAGATAGCGGATGTTCTTCCCGCCGGCGTGCGCGGCGGCGGCGAACAAGAAGGTGGCGAGAACGGCGGGGCGAGTCAGGCGCATGGCGAAGGTCTCCGGTCGGGATGGATGGACACCGATGGCACTGCGATGGCAGGTCGGCGCATGCATCAGACCCAGGCCAAGACGTCTCCGGCAACCGGATCGGGACGAATCGTCGCTACGCGGTTGCCAATCGTAGCCGCGCGTCGCCGCGCTTTTCAGGGCAGCGCCCCGCGCCTAGGATGGCCTTGTCCCGATACCCGGGATGGTCAGGACACTTGCAATGAAGATCCGCCTCGGCACTACGGAAATAGGCTTCTGGCGCTACTTCGCCCTCTGGACGGCGGTGGCGGTGGTGTTCGCCATACAAGGATCGCTGACCGCGGGGTTGGACGACGGCCCCAGCTTCGGCATATTCACGTATCTGCGCTGGTCGATGATCCAGTGGTACACCTGGGCCACGCTGGCGCCCACCGTATTCCGTCTTGCGGAGCGCTATCCGGTGCGGGCGCCGCTGCGCTTGCGCGGGCTCGGTGCGCAACTGTTGGCCAGCCTGTGCGTCACCTTCCTGGCGATGGTGATCGGGGCGATGGTCTCCACCGTGTTCGAACCCAGCGGGTTCAGCCAGCAACTGTGGTACTTCCTGGCCCAGCACTTCGCCACCGGGCTGCTGACCTATTGGGCACTGTTCGCCATCCAGCAGGCGATCCATTTCCACGCCGAAAAAGCGCGCCGCGAGGTCGAGGCGAGCCGTCTGGCCACCGAACTGGCGCAGTCGCGGCTGCTGGCGTTGAAGTCGCAGCTTCAACCGCATTTTCTGTTCAACACGCTGCACGCCATCATCACTCTGCTCGACGAAGACAAAGTGTCGGCCGAAGACATGCTGCTGCGGCTGAGCGAACTGCTGCGCGCGTTTCTGGAAGATTACGACGGGCAGGAGATCAGCTTGCGCCACGAGCTGACTTTGATCGAACTGTACCTGGGCATCCAGCGCACCCGCTTCAAGGACCGCCTGACCACGCAGATCTACATCGCGCCCGATACGCTGGATTGCGCGGTGCCCAGCCTGATCCTGCAGCCCATCGTCGAGAATGCGATCCGCCACGGCATCGGCCAGCGCGTGGGCAGCGACAATATCGAGATCGAAAGCCGGCGCGAGGGCGATACGCTGTGCATAGACGTGCGCAACCGCAACAGCACGCTGGCCGCCGGACCTGCGGACTCGGCCGGACACGGTATCGGCCTGTCGAACACGCGCTTGCGATTGAAGGAGCTCTACGGCGATTCCGCGCAGGTACGCTTGGAAATGATCTTTCCCGAAGGAGTGGTATGCCGCATCCGCATTCCCTTCCGCGAACTGGAAGGACCGGACGACGCGCCGGAATTTTCGCCGGAGTTCTCACCGGATCCGGCCTCCGCATGAGCATCGGCGCGCTGGTGGTGGACGACGAGCCGATCGCGCGCCACGCGATCGTGCGTCTGCTGCGCGACGATCCGGACATCGAAGTGCTGGGCGAATGCGGCGATGGCGTGTCGGCTGTGTCGGCGATCCGCAACCAGTCGCCTGACCTGGTGTTCCTGGACATCCAGATGCCGGCTATCACCGGCCTGGACGTGGTGGCCACCATCGGCGCCGAGCGCATGCCGGCGACGGTGTTCGTCACCGCTTACGAGCAGTACGCGGTGCGCGCGTTCGAGGCGAACGCGGTGGACTACCTGGTCAAGCCGTTCAGCCGCGAGCGCTTCGCCGCCACGCTGCAACGCGCGAAGACGCGATTGTCCACGCCCGATGCCGTGGGGCCGCAGGCCTCGGCGCGCATCCTGCAGGCGCTGGACGCGCTGCGCCAGCGCGACGATTATCTGGACCGCATACCGGTTCGCGTGGACGAACACGTGGTCTTCGTGGCCGTCGACGACATCGTCTGGATCAGGGCCAGCCGCAACACGGTGCAGATCCATCTTGCCGACCGCGCGCACGAACTACGCGAGACCATGGCCACGCTGGCCGCCCGCCTGGACCCGCGCCACTTCGCCCGCGTGCACCGCTCGGCGATCGTCAACGTGCGCCGGGTCAAGGCCATCCACCCCTGGTTCAACGGCCATCACGTGGTCACCATGGATACCGGCCAGCAACTGCGCATGAGCCGTTACCAGCACGAGACCTTCTTGCGGCTGGTTTCCACCCGCAAGGAGGAGTGATTCGAATCGACGTTTCTCCTGGCGCGCGTAGGAGCGACGCGATTCGCGAAGGGACATGCATTCGCGACTCACGTCGCTCCTACGCACTTAATCCAATTTGAATTGCGGAGTCGTTCGCATTCCGGCCATGCCTTTCCGCATCGCATATCGGAACGCCAATGCCGCTTTCACGGACAGGAAACACATAGGTGGACCGACGCCGGTTCGCTTGAGCGCACCGGCCATCGTTCAATGGGGCTGCGAAACGTGCCGGAAAACCTCCGCCTTCAGCGAGCGCATGTCGGTTCTGCGCTCCAGATCGGCCAAGGCCACGATACCGCACAGCAGGCCTTGGTCGTCGACTATCGGTATGCGACGGATTTTTTCGCGGACCATCAGTTCGGCGCAATCCTTCATATCGGCGTTCTGTTCTATGGTTATCGCCGGACTGGTCATGCAGTCTTCCGCTCGCACCTGCTTCGGATCCTGTCCGTACGCGACCAGGCGGACCACGATGTCGCGGTCGGTGACCACGCCGATCGGTTTTCCTTCATGCAGTATCGGAATTTCGCCGACGTCGTTGTCGAGCATCTTGCGCGCCACCTCGCTCAAGTAGGTGGATGCGGCGGCGGCGACGGGGTTAGGCGTCATTACGGTTCTGACTTTCACTGATCTTTCCTTTCGGGCGGGCGTCCGATCCTCGCGCAAGCGAAATCAAAAGACCGTCAACCTGCCGTTAACCCCCGGTGATCTATGGAGATGATGTCCGACGATGCATCGGCGGCGCGGATCATGCGATAGCACCGCCATGAATTGGCCGATGGATCCCTACGGAATATTCAGCCTTACGGAATATTTAGCGTCGGCTGGACGCTTCCGTTAGGTTCGCCGCGGAAAATGCGGATTCGAAGATAGCGCTAGCGCATGGAATGCGCTTTCTTCTTCACGGATGCTTTATGTAACCGATGAAGAATTCCGGTTCGCCAGCCTCCCTTCATCGCAGTGCACAAATCCATTACATGCGCATCTTTAACATGGACGCCATGGATAACGATGATGAATCTCGGATTCCTCCTTCGATAAACCGCAATTGGGCGTTGTTTCTGGATGTAGACGGAACTCTCGCGCCGCATGTCGAGCGGCCCGACGGCGTGGTGCTGGACGATGCGCTGCGCCGCCTCCTGACCGGCCTTTCCGGCTATTTGGGCGGCGCGCTGGCTTTGGTGAGCGGCCGCAGCATCGCTTCGCTCGACGCCTTGCTGCACCCCCTGCGGCTCGTTAGCCTGGCTGGCCTTCACGGCATCCAGCGCCGGACGGAGGCCGGGGATTACCGGGCAGCGCAATGGGACGACGATGCGCTTGCCGATCATGCGAAATACGCCAACGAGTTGGCTGCCCACTTCCCGGGAGCCAGCGTCGAACACAACGGTCCCTGCCTTTACCTGCACTGGCGCTCGGCGCCCGAGGCCGCGCCTGCGCTTACCGGCTTTGCCGAAGATCTGGAAAGCGCCCTGCCCTCGTATCGCCTGCACCGCGGTTTGCACGGAATCGAGATTCGCCCCGCCGGCGTCGACAAAGGCGAGGCCATCCGCCACTTCATGTCCAGCCCGCCATTCGCGGGAAGACGCGCCGCGTTCGCCGGCGACGATCCCGCGGACGAACCCGGCTTCGCCGCGGTCAACGAAATGCGGGGAATCAGCGTGCTGGTGGGCGCGCCACGCGCGACGTCGGCCCGTTTCGGGCTGCCCGATGTCGATGCGGTGCTGGCATGGCTGGCGAAGCGTGAAGCGCGGCTTGTGGAAGAGCTCGCATGAGAGGCCGCACAGGAGAAACGGCGTGGGAAGATTGTTCGTAGTGTCCAACCGCGTCGCCCAACCGGGCGACGTCCAGACCGGAGGCCTGGCCACAGCGCTGCAGACCGTCCTTCGCGAACAGCGAGGGGTGTGGGTCGGATGGAGCGGCAGCTATGGCGAAGGGCCGCCGCACGTCCACATAGGCGAAGGCATCCGCTATTGCACGCTGGACATTCCGGAGCCCGATTTCAACGCGTACTACCATCACTTCGCCAATCGTACGCTGTGGCCGCTCTTCCACTATCGGGTCGATCTGGTGGATTATCGGCGCGAGGCTTATGAGGGCTATCGGGACGTCAACCGGCGCTTCGCCCGTGCGCTTGCACGCGAGCTGTGCGCGGACGACGTAGTCTGGGTTCACGACTACCATCTGATCCCGCTGGCGCAGGAAATGCGCAAGCTGGGCTTCGCCCAGCGCATCGGCTTCTTCCTGCATATCCCGATGCCGTCGTGGGACGTGCTGTCCATGCTGCCGGGCCATGAGGAACTGCTGGGTTGCCTGGCCGACTACGATCTGGTCGGCCTGCAGACGGACGGAGACAGGGAAAACCTCCGCGCTTCCCTGGAAACCATCGGCAGGAATGGCATCCGTTGCGAACTGGCGACATTCCCCATCGGCATCGACGCCAACGCCGTTGCGCAGGTCGCTGCCGCTCCGGTGGCGCTATCGGCGGCCGAGGAGCTGAGGGCCAGCCTTTCCGGCAAACGGCTGGCCGTAGGCGTCGACCGCCTCGATTATTCCAAGGGCCTGCCGGAACGTTTCCGGGCGTTCGCGCGCTATTTGGAACGCAAGCGCGCGCACCGCGAACCGCTGACCTACCTGCAGATCGCTCCTGCGACGCGCACCGCGGTACCCGAATACCAGAAGCTTCGGAAAGAACTGGAAGGCCTGGCCGGCCATATCAACGGCACGCACGCCCGTCCGGACTGGACGCCCATCCGGTACGTCAACCACAGCTATCCGCACAGCGTCCTTACCGGCTTCTATCGCGCGGCCGATCTGGCGCTGGTGACACCACTGCGCGACGGCATGAACCTGGTGGCCAAGGAGTACGTCGCATCCCAGGATCCTTCCGATCCCGGCGTACTCGTGCTGTCCCGGATGGCAGGCGCCGCCGACTCGCTGCCCGAAGCGCTGCTGGTCAATCCGCACGATATGGACGAGGTGGCGAGCGCCATCGACACCGCAGTATCGATGCCCGCCCCGGAACGGCGCCGCCGCTGGCAAGCGATGATGGAAAACCTGCGGCGGAACGACATCAAACGCTGGGCGTCGGATTTCCTCGAACGCCTTCGCGGACCCGCCACCGCACCGTCGGCACGGCTGGATGCCGCGGCACCGCCCAAGACGGCGCTGATGCTGGCGACGCGCCGCACCTAGGAAAGAAATCAAAGGAGAACCCATGAGAATCGCGCAGATCGCGCCTTTGCTTGAATCGGTACCTCCGCGGCTGTACGGCGGAACCGAGCGCGTCGTGTCTTACCTGACCGAAGCGCTGGTGGAGCGCGGACACCAGGTGACGCTGTTCGCTTCCGGCGATTCGGCGACCTCCGGCGACCTGACCAGTTTCAGGGAACAGGCGCTGCGCCTGGACCCGGCGCCGCAAAAGTCGGCGCTTGCGGCGCACTTGTCCATGCTGCACGGCATCCGCCAATGCGCTGACGATTTCGACGTGCTGCACTTCCATATCGACTTGCTGCCCTTCCCCATATTCGAGACGGTAGCGCACAAGACCGTCACCACGTTGCATGGCCGCCAGGACAAGCAGGACCTGGCACAGGCCTACCGTCGCTGGTCCGGTTTCCCATTGGTTTCCATTTCCGACAGCCAGCGCAAACCCATGCCTTGGGCCAACTGGTTCGATACGATCCATCATGGACTGCCGCCCGGCTTGTGCATCCCTCCCTCCCGGCCTGCCTGCGACTATCTCGCTTTCCTGGGGCGTCTCTCGCCGGAAAAGCGCCCCGACCGCGCCATAGAGATCGCCCGAAGAGTCGGCATGCCGCTGAAGATCGCCGCGAAAGTGGGCGCGGGAGACCAACGATACTTCCATCAGACCATCGCGCCCATGCTGGAAGGCGCCGATGTGGAATTCATCGGCGAGATAGACGATTCCAGGAAGAGCGAATTCCTCGGCAACGCCGCGGCCTTGCTGTTCCCGATCGACTGGCCCGAGCCGTTCGGCCTGGTCATGATCGAAGCGATGGCCTGCGGCACGCCGGTGGTGGCCTGGCGCGAAGGGTCGGTGCCGGAAATCGTGGACGACGGCATCAGCGGCCGGGTCGTGGACGGAATGGAGGAAGCCGTGGCCGCGGTGGCCGAAGTGCGCACCTACGACCGCCGCCGCATACGCGCCTGTTTCGACCGGCGTTTCGACGCATCGCGCATGGTGGACCGCTACGAATCACTGTATCTGCGCCTGACGCAAGAGCAGCCGGTTTTGAAGCAGCCGGTCTTGAAGAAGGCCTGACGCGATGGAATCCACCACCGATGCCGCGTTGCAGACGCGCTACGTGCTGAAGGACGGCGACAGCTTCCTGGTCGCCAACAGCCTGGGCAACGTCGTGTCCCTCAGCGAGGGCTTCTTCATCCAGGACACGCGCATCCTGTCGGCCTATCAACTGCTGCTGGGCGACCAGGAGCCGGCGCTGCTCAGCGCAGCGGTCACCCAGGACAACGTGCTGTTCGTCGCCCACATGACCAATCGCGCGCTGTCGGCGCTTGACGAAATGGGTGCGCCCGAAGGGCTTATCCACCTGACCCGCAGCCGCTTCCTGTGCAAGGAACGCATATTCGAACGCATCACCTGCGTCAATTACGGAGCCCGGCCCGCACGCCTGCCTTTGCGGTTCCGCTTGGCCGCGGACTTCGTGGACATGTTCGAAGTGCGCGGCAGCAAACGCTCCGCGCGCGGTCGCCTGTTCGAGTCCGAGACCGGCGACTGGGGATACGGTTTCCGCTACGAGGGACTCGACGCCGTGGTGCGCACGTCGTCGGTGCTTTTCTCGCGTACGCCGCGGTTCCTGGAGTCCGGCTTGCTGGAATTGGCCGTGGCGCTGGAGCCGGGCGGCAGCGACGAGCTGTACGTCGAGATAGGCGCGATGCCGGAAGGCACGCCGACGCGCGAACGGTACCGCGACGAAGCCGCGACCGCACGGCGGCGCATGCGGCGGCGGCAGCGGCGCGGCGCACGGGTGGCCAGCGGCGGCCCGCTGTTCGACCAGTGGATGCGCCGTTCCCGCTCGGACCTGGCGCTGTTAACCAGCGAACTGGAAACGGGCCCTTATCCTTACGCCGGAATCCCCTGGTTCTCCACGCCGTTCGGACGCGATGCGGTGATCACCGCGCTGCAGACTCTGTGGCTGGATCCCGCGTTGGCCAAAGGAGTGCTCAGCTTCCTGGCCAAGCACCAGGCGCAGGAAGACTCGCCTTTTCTGGATGCGGCGCCCGGCAAGATCCTGCACGAAACGCGGAAGGGCGAGATGTCCGCATTGAAGGAGCTTCCTTTCGGCCTCTACTACGGCGGCGTCGATACCACTCCGCTGTTCATCGCACTGGCCGGCGCCTATCTGCGGCGTACCGGCGACGTAGCCACCATTCGGGCGCTATGGCCGGCATTGCTGGCGGCCATCCAATGGATAGAGCGCGTTTGCGACTCGCACCCCAACGGCTTTCTCGCCTATGCGCGCGCCAGCGAGCGGGGCCTGGCCAACCAGGGCTGGAAGGACAGCGGCGATTCGGTCTTCCATGCCGATGGCCGGCTTGCGCAGGGCCCCATCGCGCTGGTGGAGGTGCAAGGCTACGTCTATGCCGCCTTGCGCACCATGGCCGAACTGGGCGAGATGGCCGATCTGGACGAACGCTGGGACCCGGATGCGGCCGCGCGATGGAATCTGCGCGCAGACGAACTGCGCGCCGCGGTGGAAAAACTGTTCTGGATGGAGGACGCCGGCTATTACGGCATGGCCGTGGACGGCGCCGGCGAGCTGTGCGCCGTGCGCGCGAGCAATGCGGGCCATCTGCTTTTCGTCGGGCTGCCCTCTGCCGAGCGCGCGGCGAGCGTCGCGGAGAAACTGATGTCGCCTGCTTTTTTCTCGGGTTGGGGAGTGCGCACGGTGGCGCGCGGCGAAGCGCGCTTCAATCCCATCTCCTACCACAACGGGTCGGTATGGCCGCACGACTCCGCCTTGTGCGCCTTCGGCATGGCGCGCCAGGGCGTGCGCGGAGCGGCCAACCTGCTGCTGCGCGGGGCATTCGAAGCTGCGGTCCATTTCGACATGCGGGTGCCGGAGCTGTTCTGCGGCTTCTCGCGGACACAGGGCGCGCCGCCCGTGGCCTATCCCATCGCCTGTCTGCCGCAGGCCTGGGCGGCGGGGTCCGGGCTGATGCTCCTTCAAGCGTGCCTGGGCGTCGAGATCGACGGCGGTTCGCACACCATCCATGTACACCGTCCGGAACTTCCGCAGGGTATCCAGGATGTCGTCATCACCGGCCTTGCGGTGGGAGAACACCGCGTGGATCTGGCGTTCCGCAAAATGGGCGACCGCGTGGCCGCCTTCCTCGATGCCGACGATAACGGACAAGTCTCGCTGCAGATCCGCAATTGATCTTGCCATCTCCGGAATGCGTTGAAGCACGCTCATGTCACGCCCATCCCGCAGATCGATCAGTGCCCCGAATGCAGGTCGAAACCGGCGACGTTGGCGCGATCGCGGGCCAGCCACACCTTCCCTGTCCATGCATTAACGCATGAGTTCGCCTCAAGCCGAAGCAACTGGCTTCATGTATTGCCAGGCTCCGGCAGCATTGCCTAGCGGATATCCTGTCTTTCCATAAGGGTGTCGGCATGCCTGTGGACGACACGCCAGCCTTCTGCCTCGCGCCGGAAGATGGTGGTCACGCGGTAGTCCCGCTTCGAAACTTCCGGCTGTCCAGGGCGGCGATAGCGGATATGTTCGTACTGCACGATGTAGGCGAAGTCGCCGCTGACAGCCGTTTGGATCTGCTCGATGGTCTTGGAACCGTCGGAGCCGAGGAACTGGGAGCTCGCCCAGTCGAGCCTTGAGCCGACATCGCTCCAGCCTTTCGCCGTAGGGCCGCCAGCCGCACCCGACAGCGTCGCATCATCCGAATGCGACCAAAGCGCCTTCACCGCCTCTGGCTTGCCGTTATAGAACGATGTCGCCGCATCGGCGTATTTGCCGAGCATGGCCTGCAACTCCGCGTCGGGTACCGACTGCACTGAAGTTTCTGCGGCGGAACCTGTATACGCCGCGGCAAGGAGGGCGGCTGCGAAAACAAAGGAACGCAACGATTTCATGTTCGGCTCCCGGTAGTGTTGGAACGATGCTTGACCCCTGAATCAAGTAGAGCCGCGATGCGGCTTCGGAATGGATGAATCGACGGGCGCCACCGGCGCCCGCTCCCATGATGCCACCGGGCCTTGACGTACACGAAACGACGGATGGCAAACCGGTGTTCTTATGCTACGCCAGCGGGAGCACAGGCCGGGGCTGCGAATGGCGAGCTTCTGCAGCAAATGGCTCCATTCGCGATCGATCTGACCAACGGTAACCGGAATGGGCTCGATGGCCCGGACCGGGCCGATCTTGCTGCGGTCGAACGCATAGCCGCGCGCCGTCGCCTCGGCATGAACGCTGGCCAGGTAGGAGTTCATTGCCGACAGCGGAAACGGATGCGCTCTGAAACGCTCGAGCTGCGGATGATGCTTGTAACCGCGGGTCTCTCCGCGAAGAACCGCACGCGCAAGCAGCCCTTCCCGCCAAAGCGCGACCAGGCCTTGCGGGTCCAGGTATTTGGGATGCAACGACCAGAGCCGCATGTGACACCCGATGGGTTTGACTCGAGAGGCGGCATGCTCTCTCGATGGAAGGTCAAGTATCGCTGGCGCGGTGGCTGTGGGCGATGGGGCACCACGGTCAGGCCTTCGATCCGCACCACGTCAGTCAGCTACCGTTGGCGGTCCGAGTTCAACCCGTTCCACCCCTCAGGAGTTGCCCGACACGATCTTGATCATGGCGAAGGGTTCGGTCCCGAAGCAGACAACGCCGATGACAATTCCGGCCTTCGAGGTCGCTTGAACGATAGGCACCTGCTTCGCGGATTCCATGATGGCCCGGACAACACACGTCCACCCCAAAGCCGAATACACGACTGCAACCGTCCCGCTTCCCGACGACCAAAATCCGATCAGACCATGACTACTTGACGGAGGAGTCATACATGAATTGTTAGGCCCCGTCGCCATCGCTGTCCCGGCCGCCCTCAGCGTCTCGTCCGGACTCGCCATTCTTGCCGGATTGTCTACTGGATAGCGCAAATGCGATCGCAACACCAATGCAAATACCAAAGCCAATACCCAAAGCCAGATTGTCCAGGGCAACGCCAAATGCCGCACCGATTGCGACACCCAGAGCAATGCCGATACCTAAATAGCTGGTCTTCTCTTCGTTGCCATTGCCCTGAATGCTAGTGCCTAGATAGCTGGTTTTCTTTTTGTTGCGGTTGCCGTACATGCGATCTACCTCCTGGGGGCCTAACCCCTGACACAGCCGAGCCGCGAAGCGGTTTCGGCTTGAATGGATTGTTAGGCCCCGCTACTAGCAGATACCAGGCCATGTGTGATCTTTATAGGTTGAGCAGATGGATATGGTTGCGCAAAGGCTCAGAAGGGGCGCACGTGGCAACGGACTCAAGCAAGGCTATAGCCATTTCGCTGTGATCGGGGCCCAGGCCTCTTTGATGCAGTTCAATGATCTCGCGGAACCGTCCAACGGAGATGTTTGACTCTTTTGTGTAGGTGTACTGGTCATGCGAGATGTTGCGGATTAGGGTGCTAACAATTCTCCGAATGCCGGTGTGGTTAGTGCGAGAAAATGCGAATGACCAAAGATCCCCGCTTGAGTCAATTACATGGACAGTCTTGTTGTTAATCCTGTTGTGACGAGTCTGCATGATGGCGTCTACAAAGACTCCATCAAACTCCGTCAGTACGAAGAGATTTTGCTGTCTAACCTCAATTATCGGAGTCTTCATTGCGGACCTGGCGCCTGAATTAAGCCGAGCCGCGAAGTGGCTTCGGCTTGAATGGATTGTTAGGTCGCAGTCCGGGCATTTTGCTTGCGATCACCACAGCCGCCACCACGGTTTTGCGGTGCTTTTTGCCGCATCTGGGTAGACGATCTTCTCAGACTGTGGGTCGTAGAAGGCAATCCCGTGCTTCTTAGCCAGCTGAGAGACAAGAGTGCCAACGTAGTCGGCCTTTGGCCACACGCAGCACATAATTATGTGTCCATCAGATCGGTCGAATGCGATGCTCCACGGGCACAGGTCGAAGTCGCCGACCTCATCCTCAGGGATCGCATCTATCTCAGGGTGCTGCGCCGTCAGCTCTGCATAGAATGCAGCTATGCCAGGGTGAGGCACCACTCCTGATGTATCTCCGTCGCAAAGGCGGATGTGGAGCGCGCTAGCCTCCTCGTCGCTGAGACGCACTGCGGTGTTCCAGACGCTGTAATCACAACTCACGGGCTACCTCCCTGCGGCCTAACGCCTGAGTTAAGCCGACCCGTGGCGGGACGGCGGATGCGCGCAAGCGTAGCGCAAAGCACGTAGCGGACGCCACGACACGGGGTCGGCTTGAACGAATTGTTAGGCCGCGCACCGGAGCACTAGTCGCGCGGTAGCTCACGAATCTCTACTGTGCCGCCTGCCTCATAGACAGGGTTGTCTGAAAGAAAGGATTGAGCCTGTTGAAGGCTGGCGGCACGCAGGCGGATGTAACCGGAAAGATGCTCGCTGCCTGCTCCAGGCTGGCCGGTCTTGCGAAAGGCAAGACCTTTGCCAATGGCACTGCCTCCATCAAAGAGCCCACTTTTCTGGAGAAGCGTAAAGTAGTTGTCCCAAGCGAAAGAATCATTTGCGGCCGCCGGGTCCGTGGAATCGCTATGCATCAGCAAGATGTAGTCATTCATATCTTGAGACTCCACGAATTCTCTTGTGCGGCCTAACGCCTTATGTCTTTCGATTGCCCTACTGTAGTTGTCGAGAGCCCGGCGTGCGCGCCCGATAACGCCTCGGTGTCAGCAGCACCGTAATTCAGCAGGGGCCGCACGCCGGATCTCGCGCCCTGCGCCCGGACAGTTGGACGAGGTTTCCCTCGAACTGATAAGCGTGGGCCTCGGGC
>NZ_PDWS01000027.1 GCF_010093305.1 Pseudoxanthomonas sacheonensis
CTCCCCTTGAAGGGGAGGACTCAGAAGCGACGGTCTCTTGCCCCCTCCCCTTCAAGGGGAGGGTTGGGGTGGGGATGGTGTTTCCGTCCGCCGCCGAGACATCGGCAGCAGAGGTGATATGGCCTTCCGGTATCGCCAGCTTCACCGAACGCGTCATCGGTGGATAGCAAATGCCGTCCTTCTGACAGCCCTGGAAAGTCACCTTCAAGGCGGCGTCGGCGGCTTCGCCCGAGCTGCGTCGCACCGGCACCGGCACCTCGGCCTGGTCGAAGTAGACGACCACTTCGCCGAAATGCTCGTCGCGATGCGACTGGCCTTTCGGCCAGCGCGGAGGGCCCAGCGTGAGGTGCTTGGCGCCTTCCAGCTTCATCGTGGTGCGGTCGCGATACACGTAGTAGCCGGGCGCCGGGGTGAAGCGCAACAGCAGCTGGTTGCCGTCGTAGGCGATGGCTTCGAAAGCGAACGCCTGTTCCTGCGGCAGCGGCAAGGCCTCGGTCGCGCCGGAGGGCGCTGTTGCAGCCTGACCGAACCGCGGTAGGCCGCCGGCGTTGGTGGGACCAAGTGATGGCCCGGCGGCCAGTCCGGCAACGGTCCCGGCGGCGGGCAACTTCACCACCAGCCTGCGGGTTTGCGGGGGGTAGCAGATGCCGGCGTCCGCGCAGCCCTGGTATTTCACCTTCAGGGTCACGCTTTCCGCTCCCGGCGCCGCCTCGCCGACCAGCACGCCGGTCAGATCCTGGTGATAGGTTTCCACGTCGCCGAAGAATTCGTCCCGGTACGCTTTACCTTTGGGCAGCTGCAATTTGCCGGCCCGGAAATCCGCGCCTTCCACCTGCACGTCGGTGCGGTGGCGGTACAGGTAATAACCGTCGGCGACCTTCCATTGCACCTCGATGCGGTCGCGGCTGGGCGCGCTGGCGGTCAATGCGAAAGCCCGGTCCACCGGCAGCAGGTCCGCTTCGCTCACGGCGAAGGCCGGCGTCGCCGGAATGGCGAAGGCGAGCAGGGCCAGCAGGCGCGGCAGGATGGTCATCGGATCGGTTTTCCTCATGGCGGCGCAAAAAACAAGCGGCCGTTTCGACCGCATGCGCGCGCCGCGGTTCACTGGGGCCTGTTGAAGCGATTGCAAAGGAGTCTCGCCACCGCTGGGTACGCGGGGCAGGCAGGGCGGGGAAGTGTATGTCGATACACGATCGAATGAGGACCCATGCGCGCATTCGGCGGGTCCTTCGGACTGCTTCCTCGATGCCGTCGACCGGCCTGGGTCAACCGGTGAGGGGAAGCCCTGGCCGGGAGCCGGGGCCGCGCCGGCCAATGGCGCGGCCGGTCCGCTGCGCCGCCAGCTCTTCCATGACCTCCAGCAGCGAGATCCGGGCACGCAACGGCACCTCGCGGAACGCATGCACCAGCCGGAACTCCAACGGGTCCTCTATCAGCAGCGCTTCGGCGGTGGCGATGGAGTCCAGCTGGACTTCGCGCGACAAGGACATCTCGCCGCGGCCGGTCACCAGCCACTCGAACTGCACTTCGGTCACCTGGGCCAGCTTGCGCAGGTGGGAGACGCTGGGGTTCTTCCCCAGGGGGGCCTCCCAGTGGCTGACGGCGCTGCGCTGCACGCCCACCGCCTCGGCCAACTGCTTCTGCGACATTCCCGCGGCACGGCGGGCCAGGCGAATCCGTTCTTGCTGAATCATCGGCACTCCTTGGCCTAGCATGTGAAGGGAAATCTACATTACCGGAGACTGCGCATTCCACATAAGCCAAAGGGCTACCAATACTAATCAGGTGACGGATATTAGACACACCATGTCTGCTTTTGGTAGCTCTAGGGCGATTTATCTCAATTTATTTGAAGTGTTGCATCTGCAAGGTACTGAAACTAACCCTATTCGGTCCCTTTTTGTCCTGTCCATGTCTTCCCACGGCAGGATTGGGTTGGTATTCCTAGGCCCGCTGGCAGGAAGTCGGCTTCGACAGGAAGTCGGCGGGGGGAGAGGCGCAGGGTGAGGTACGCCTAAGCAAGGACACGACACCATCTCCATGAGAGCGCGCATGCCCCTGTCATGCGCGCTCTTTTTTTGTCCTGGTTTTTCTTTCGCTCTTGAATCCTCCGGAAGGGCGCCCCATCTGTCCTGCATCCCGGCGTCGCCGGGTTTTTGTGCCTGCGTTGCTGGCACTCACCTGGTACGAGTGCTAACATCGCCGCCCCTTTCCCAGTCCAATCAATCACTTAAGAGGATTGAAATGAGCAATATCAAGCCGTTGTACGACCGCGTAGTCATCAAGCGCGTCGAAGAAGAGAAGTTGTCCGCTGGCGGTATCGTCATTCCGGACTCCGCCACCGAAAAGCCCATCAAGGGCAACGTCGTCGCCGTCGGCGAGGGCAAGGCGCTGGACAACGGCACCGTCCGCGCGCCCAAGGTGAAGGTCGGCGACCAGGTCCTGTTCGGCAAGTACAGCGGCACCGAAGTGAAGCTGGACGGCACCGACTACCTGGTGGTGAAGGAAGACGACATCTTCGCGATCCTGGGCTGAGAGCCGGAAATCGGGAATGGGGAATAGTGAATCGGAACTGCGACTTCGCACCGATTCATTGCCCAGCCCGATTCGTCATCGCTTTGATCTCCCCATTCCCCATTCCCCATTCCCTATTCCCGGAGTAACAACATGTCCGCCAAAGAAATCCGTTTCGGTGAAGACGCTCGTTCGCGCATGGTGCGCGGCGTCAACATCCTCGCCAATGCCGTGAAGGCAACGCTCGGTCCGAAGGGCCGCAATGTCGTGCTCGAGAAGAGCTACGGCGCCCCGACCATCACCAAGGACGGCGTGTCCGTCGCCAAGGAAATCGAACTTGCCGACAAGTTCGAGAACATGGGCGCGCAGATGGTGAAGGAAGTCGCTTCCAAGACCTCCGACAACGCCGGCGACGGCACCACCACCGCCACCGTGCTGGCCCAGGCGCTGATCCGCGAAGGTTCCAAGGCGGTCGCCGCCGGCATGAACCCGATGGACCTCAAGCGCGGCATCGACAAGGCCGTCGTGGCCGCCGTGGCCGAGCTGAAGAAGATCAGCAAGCCCACCGCCGACGACAAGGCCATCGCCCAGGTCGGCACCATTTCGGCCAACAGCGACGAGTCGATCGGCAACATCATCGCCGACGCGATGAAGAAGGTCGGCAAGGAAGGCGTGATCACCGTTGAAGAAGGCTCGGGCCTGGACAACGAGCTGGACGTGGTCGAGGGCATGCAGTTCGACCGCGGCTACCTGTCGCCGTACTTCGTCAACAACCAGCAGTCGATGTCGGCCGATCTGGACGATCCGTACATCCTGCTGTTCGACAAGAAGATCTCCAACGTGCGCGACCTGCTGCCCGTGCTGGAAGGCGTGGCCAAGGCCGGCAAGCCGCTGCTGATCGTGGCTGAAGAAGTCGAAGGCGAAGCCCTGGCGACGCTGGTGGTCAACACCATCCGCGGCATCGTCAAGGTCTGCGCCGTCAAGGCCCCGGGCTTCGGCGACCGCCGCAAGGCGATGCTGGAAGACATGGCCACCCTGACCGGCGGCGTGGTGATTTCCGAAGAAGTGGGCCTGTCGCTGGAGAAGGCCACCATCAAGGACCTGGGCCGCGCCAAGAAGATCCAGGTTTCCAAGGAAAACACCACCATCATCGACGGCGCCGGCGACACCTCGGCCATCGAAGCGCGCATCAAGCAGATCAAGGCGCAGATCGAAGACACTTCTTCGGACTACGACCGCGAGAAGCTGCAGGAACGCGTGGCCAAGCTGGCCGGCGGCGTGGCCGTGATCAAGGTCGGCGCATCGACCGAGATCGAGATGAAGGAAAAGAAGGCTCGCGTCGAAGACGCCCTGCACGCCACCCGCGCTGCGGTGGAAGAAGGCGTGGTCCCGGGCGGCGGCGTCGCCCTGATCCGCGCGCTGCAGGCCATCGGCGACCTGAAAGGCAACAACGAAGACCAGAACCACGGCATCAACATCGCCAAGCGCGCGATGGAAGCGCCGCTGCGCGAAATCGTCACCAACTGCGGCGAAGAGCCGTCGGTGGTGCTGAACCAGGTCGCTTCCGGCACCGGCAACTACGGCTACAACGCCGCCACCGGCGAATACGGCGACATGATCGCGTTCGGCATCCTGGACCCGACCAAGGTCACCCGTTCGGCCCTGCAGAACGCGGCATCCATCGCCGGCCTGATGATCACCACCGAAGCGATGGTGGCCGAAGCGCCGAAGAAGGACGAGCCGGCAGCCGGCGGCGGCATGGGCGGCGGCATGGGTGGCATGGGCGGCATGGATTTCTGATCCCCTCCTGCGGCCTCGTGTTGCAATCCCGAAAGGCCCGCCCCGTGCGGGCCTTTCGTTTATGCGCGTTTCGCATACGCTAGAGCCGTCACTGCTTGGACATTCGATCAATGACCGTCGACGGAAATTCATGGAGAACCGTAGCGCTGGCGTGCGTACTGTTGGCACTGGCCTTTCTCAACGGCTGCGCGGTGGTCAAGGTCAGGGAACAGCACGCAGGCGATGCCGATCTCGCGCGCCGCGCCGATGTGCTCGGCAGCGGCCGGCTCAGCGCCGATGCGTCTTCCAGCCTGGCCTCTGCGGGCCTGGATCCGGAGAACTGCCGGCGCGAGCCTGAGCCCTGCGCCGGGCAACTGCGGCAGGCGGTGCCGGAAGAAGCCTGGCTGGCCACGATCGCCGAAGTGCGCACCTTGCGCATGCAGGCGGCGGCCGAAGCGATGCGAACGGCGCCGGAAGTGGCCGCGCACGAAGCGATGGATACCGCGCGCTGGGCCTATGCCTACTTGTTCATGACCGCGCGCACGCCCGAGCAGCGCGTGTTCGAATCGCGCCAGGGGCGCGTGTTGCGTTTGTACAACCGTGCAGTGGAGGTGACGGCGCAGTCGTTGTTCGAGGTCGCGCGCATGCGCAAAAGCGCACCCGACCAGACCCAGCAGATCCACAACCTGCATTTGCGCATCGCGCTGCACGGTTTCGACCGCAAGCAGGACGATACGCCGGAGATGCTGTTGGCATCGGACACGCTGGGTTTCGACAACCTGCGCGCGGTGTACGGCCGCGATGGTTTCGGCAGCAGTCTGGTGGCGGTATTCCCGCAACTGAAGACGGTTGCGGCGCCTGCGGAATCCACACCGCCGGATCCGCCTTATCGCGACACCCGCTATTTGCCGGTGACCAGCACGCTCCGCTTCGAGGGACGGACCCTGGACGAAGTGTTGGCGACCGAGGATGTATGGATCGATGTCTACAATCCCTATCGATACGAACAGGAGACCATCGCCGGCCGCAGCGTTCCGCTGGCAGCGAATTTCTCGGCCGCCTACGGCGTGTGGCTGGCGCGTTCGCAACTGGCGCGGCTGAGCCTGTCCAGTCTGCTGCGTCCGCGCCAGCAGACCCCTTTCGATCCGCGCGTCTATCTGACCCAACCCTATGATCCGGACAAGCGCGTGGTGATCCTGGTGCATGGATTGGCGAGCAGCCCGGAAGCCTGGGTGAATCTGGCCAACGAACTGCTGGGCGACGACGAGCTGCGCCGGCATTACCAGGTCTGGCAAGTGTTCTATCCGACCAATCTGAGCCTGTTGAACAGCCGTGCGCGCATCGATCAGGCCTTGCGAGCGACGTTCGCGCACTTCGATCCGCAAGGCGACGACCGCGCCAGCCGCGGCGCCGTGCTGGTCGGCCACAGCATGGGCGGAGTGATCTCGCGATTGCTGGTCAGCGATAGCGGTGAGCAGGTGCTGCAGCGCTTGTTGCAATCGTTTCCGCCGGCACAGGCTACCGCGTTGGCGCAAGAGCCGATGGTGCGGAAACTGACCGTGTTCCATCCGTTGCCCGAGGTCGGTCGTGCCGTATTCCTGGCCACGCCGCATCGGGGCGCCGAGGTCAGCGAGGGCTGGGCGTTGCGTCTGGTGCGGCGCGCGATCCGGCTGCCCTTCACTGTCTTGCGCGACACCTCCGAATTGTTCCAGCGCAACAAGATCGATGAGCAGGAACTCCAGCGGATCGGCTTCCACAAGGGCCGTCCTCCGACCGGACCGGACGATCTCAGTCCCGGCTCTCCGTTCATGCGCAGCACCGCCGATCTGCCGATCGAGGCGGGACTGCCTTACCACAGCATCGTCGGCTGGAAAGATCCGTCCGTGCCGTTGGCGCAGTCCAGCGACGGCCTGGTTCCCTATGCGAGTTCGCATCTGGATGGCGCACTTTCGGAAAAGGCGATTCCTTCGGGCCATAGCGTGCAAGAGACGCCAGCGGCGATTCTGGAATTGCGACGGATCCTGCGTCTGCAGACAGCGGCGGATGGTCAATGAGACCAGGGTAGGTCGGGGCTACGCCCCCGACGCGCGGATGGCTCCGATTCCCGTGCGTCGGGGGCGTAGCCCCGACCTACTGACGGCGGGCATGGACATTGATGCCGACGTACGGCTTCATGCATGCTGCCGCAATGAACCCCGCGCCTCTGTCCAAGCGTCGCTCGATTATCTCCTGGGTGAGGCGCCTGCTGATTGCCATCGTCGGCGTGTACGTCCTGTACCTGATCGCCGGCAATCTGTTCCTCAATACTTCGCTCGGGCCCTCGGCGATCAACCGCAAGCCCGAAAAATTCCAGATGCAGTGGGCCAGCGGCAGCACCTGGTGGCCGGGCCGCGTGTCGCTGTCGGAGGTGAAGTTGCAGGGCCATGTGCGGCATACGCGATGGTCGGTGCGCGCCGCGCGCGCCAGTGGCCGTATCGGCTTGCTCCCTCTGCTGCGCAGAGAGCTGCACGTGCCTTATGTGTCGGTCAGCGAGGTGGACGGCTCGGTGGATCGTGTCGACGCCGAACAGCCTTCGCCGGTACCGCGTCCGGGAGGCTGGACGCTGCGTTTCGACCGTATCGCCAGCGATAGCGTGCGGCGCGCCGATTTCGGCGAGCTGTCGCTGCAAGGCCAGGGAAGCGCCGAATTCGGTTTCATCAAGCAACTGCGCGGCGGGCCGATGGAAGTGCTGCCTTCGACCGTGAAATTCACGCGCGCGCGCCTGGCTCAGGGTGGCCGGGAATGGTTGCGCGACGGCACGCTCGATGCGCGTTTCGCCATCGCCCGCCACACCCGCGCGCAGGCGCAGGGTTTGGACAAACTGCTGCTCAGCGATATCCAACTCGATCTGCAGGGTACGACCGCCGCCCTGGCGGTGGCGATGGACGCGCAAGGCCATGGTTCGTTCGAAACGGTGCCGGGGAAGGGACAGGCGAAGGCCGCCTTGAAATTCTCGCGCGGCGCGCTGGCGTCCGGTAGCCAGTTGCGCTGGCAGATGCCCGTGGTCAGCACCGATCCAAAGGGCGCGACTCATACCGATCACGTCCAGGTCGCACTGGACGTGGACCACGATATGACCCTGACCGCGTACATGCCGCCGCAAGCGCACGGCGTGTTCGGCCTGGACGCCGACCTGCGCGTGACCGGCAACAGAATCCCGCTGCGCGATTTCGCCAGCCTGCTGCCGCGCACTTCCGGCCACGTGGCGGGCCAATGGCGGTTCTCATCGCTGCGCTGGCTGGGGCGCTTCTTCACCAAGGCGCCATGGCTGACCCTCGATGGCGCCGGCGATGTCGCGGCCAACGTGCAGGTGGTCGACGGCAAGGTCGCGGCCGGCAGTACTTTCAGCGTGCCGCAGGTGGCGGTGGTGGCCGAGGTGATGGGCAACCGCATCCAGGGCAGCGGACGCGCAGAAGGTCGTTTCGATGCCGGCGCCGGCGGCGGTCTGCTGCCCACGTTGAATATCGTCCTGGACCGTTTCCACGTAGCGGCCGACGACAACCTGCGCGCGCCCTATGTGCAGGGAAGCGATCTGCATCTGGACGTGGTTGCCGGCGAAGATCTGGCCGCATTGCGCGATTCGCTGCGTGCACACCTGACGTTCAAGGGCGCCAGCATCCCGGACCTGCGCGTCTACAATCGCTATCTGCCCAGCCAGCACCTGCGTTTCGACGGCGGCAGCGGCGCGCTGAGCGGCGATCTGCATCTGGACGGCAAGGGCGAGATAGGGCGCGGCTGGTTGCGCGTGGCTGGTCGCAAGGCGCAGATGCGCGTGGCCGGCATGGCGTTGCGCGGAGATATAGGCATCGACACGCGCCTGCGTCGCGCCGATCTGGCCAGGCGCAACTTCGCCGTCGACGGCAGCAGCATTACCCTGGACAACATCAGTTTCAGCGAGCCCGGCGGCCAAACACGCAGCGGTTGGTGGGCGCGCATCGCACTGCCGCGCGCGCGCATGGACTGGAACAAGCCGCTCAGCATTGGCGGCGACGCAAGCGTGAAGATGAAGGATGTCGGCTTCCTGCTGTCGCTGTTCTCCCGGCAGAAGGAATACCCGAAATGGGTGTTCAAACTGGTCGACGCCGGCCAGGCGCAAGTGCAGGGCAGGGTGCAATGGCGGCGCGACACGCTGTTGCTGGATCGCATCGACGCCAGCAACGACCGCTTCGACCTGCAAGCGCGCCTGCGCCTGCGCGGACAGAGTCGCAATGGCAGCCTGTACGCCAAGTGGGGTGTGCTGAGCATGGGCGTGCAGGCCAACGGCGCGCAGAACAGCTTCCATCTGCTGCGGGCCAAGCAGTGGTACGACGCCCAGCCGCAATTGTCGCCGTAGGGCGATCCCCGCCCCGTTCGTGGAGAAGATTCACCCAGGCCAAAAGCCGGGCGCAGTGCGCAATAAAAACGTGACTCGCCTATTCATTTTTCTGTTTCGTCCGCCCTTGCGGTGGACCGCCGGAAGCCGCCATCGGCCAGCGCGGATGAGCCATATCCAGCTCTCGCAAGGGTTGTAACCGTTCTCACACAATTGGTACGCAAGCCCCGCTACTGAACCCTCCAGTTCTGTTTTGCAGTGCAGCGTGCAAGAGCCGCGAGGCGTCCTTCACGATGCGCCCGCATCCCGACGTGGGGGAGGGAGCAAGCCCGCAACTGGCCTAGCCATTGCGGGCTTTTTTTGCCCGACGGAAAAGACAAAGACCGGCCGCGCTTCGTAGAGCCGAGCTTGCTCGGCTGCCTTTGATCCTCATTTATGCGGAAAGCAGCCGAGCAAGCTCGGCTCTACAAAGCCGTGGGGGTTCAGTGGATCACTGTTTCCCGCCCCATAGGCCCGGCACGCCTGCCTCTGCCAGGGCAGAAGGGCTAGAATCACGGCATGAGCAACGATGCCGGCGCCCGCCCCATTTCCCCCCGGGAAATATCCCTTCAGGTCGTGACTTCCCCCACCCCGGCGGCGCCTCCGCTGGAAACGGGCGTGAAACAGATGGGCGGCGACAAGATCGGGCGCTCGCCGGTTCAGTTCCTCGACGCCCCCGTGCTGCGCAAGCCGTCCTGGATCCGCGTGCGCATTCCCAGCGACGGCTCGGTGGCCCGGCTCAAGGCCAAACTGCGCGAGAACCGCCTGGTGACCGTCTGCGAGGAAGCCAGCTGCCCCAATATCCACGAGTGCTTCAGCCACGGCACCGCGACCTTCATGATCCTGGGCGAGGTCTGCACCCGGCGCTGCTCGTTCTGCGATGTGGCCCATGGCCGCCCCAAGCCGCCCGACGCCGGCGAACCGCTCAGCCTGGCCACCACCGTCGCCGACATGGGCCTGAAATACGTGGTGGTGACCTCGGTGGACCGCGACGACCTGCGCGACGGCGGCGCCCAGCACTTCGTCGACTGCATCGCGGCCATCCGCGAGCATTCCCCCGGCACCCGCATCGAGATCCTGACCCCGGATTTCCGCGGCAAGGGCCGCATGGACCGGGCGCTGGAGATCCTGGCGGCCAATCCGCCGGACGTGTTCAACCACAACATCGAAACCGTGCCGGACCTGTACCCCAACGTGCGTCCGGGCGCCGACTACCAGTGGTCGCTGACCCTGCTGCAGAAGTTCAAGCAGCAGCACCCGCAGCTGCCCACCAAGTCCGGGATCATGCTGGGCCTGGGCGAGACCATGGAGCAGGTGCAGGCCACTCTGCGCGACCTGCGCGCGCACCAGGTGGACATGATCACCATCGGCCAGTATCTGCAGCCCACCGCCCACCACCACCCGGTGCTGCGCTACTGGACCCCGGACGAGTTCGCCGAGCTCGAGCGCTACGGCCAGGCGCTGGGGTTCAGTCACGTGGCTTCCGGCCCGCTGGTGCGTTCTTCCTACCATGCGGATCTGCAGGCCAAGCAGGCCGGCGTCGGCTGAACGGCCGCCCGCCGGAGTCGATTGGCAAACGAAGCATTCACATTTTGGCGACTTACCGCCGGTAGGCTGCAAGCGGATGACAGGGCCGGCAACTTTCGGCACTGTCGCCAAGTCAGAGCTTTTCCGCAGCATCCCCACAGGCCGCCATGGCCAACGAGTAGACCCGATGAAATTGAAGACCCCTGCCGCCGCCCTCCTGTCCCTGGCTCTGGTCGCACCGCTTGCCCTGCTTGCGCGTGCCGACAGCCAGCCGCTGTCCGGCACCACCGGGCCCACGGCGGACCAGTCCTCCACCTCGAAACAGGTGTACGGACTGCTGTCCGACAGCCGCTACGCGTACCGCCCGCGCGCGCTGGACGATGCGCTTTCGCAGGATATCTTCAAGCGTTACCTCGAATCCCTCGACGGCGGCAAGCAGTACTTCACCGCCGCCGACATCGCCAAGTTCAACCCGTATAAAACCGAGTTGGACGACGCCATTCGCAGCGGCGAACTGGAGCCGGCCTACGACATCTTCGCCGTGTACAAACAGCGCGTCGGCCAGCGAATCGCCTATGCGCGCACGCTGCTGAAGCAGAACTTCGATTTCACCGGCGACCAACGCTGGGAATACGACCGCGAGAAGGCGCCCTGGGCCGCGAACACGCAGGAACTGGACGAGGTCTGGAAGAAGTCGGTGATGAACGATTGGCTGCGCCTCAAGCTCGCAGGCAAGAAACCCGATGAAATCCGCAAGACGCTGGACAAGCGCTACGCGACCTATCAGCGCACCGTGGACGAGCTGAAGAGCGAGGACGTGTTCCAGACCTTCCTCAACAGCTACACCAACGCCATCGATCCGCATACCGACTACTTCACGCCGAAGACGGCGGAGAACTTCAACCAGTCCATGTCGCTGTCGCTGGAAGGCATCGGCGCGCAGCTGCAGCGTCAGGACGACGTGGTGGTGATCCGCGAGATCATCGCCGGCGGTCCGGCCGACGTGAACGGCACGCTCAAGCCGGGCGACCGCATCGTTGCCGTCGGCCAGGGCAAGTCCGGCGCGATGACCGACGTGATCGGCTGGCGCATCGACGACGTGGTGGCGCAGATCCGCGGCAAGAAAGACACGCAGGTGCGGCTGGAATACATCCCCGCCGAAAGCGGCGTGGACGGCAAGCACGCGCAGGTCACCCTGACCCGGCAGAAGATCAAGCTGGAAGAGCAGGCGGCCAAGGCCGAGACCATCGATCTGCCCGCCGCCAACGGCGAACCGGCGCGCCGCATCGGCGTGGTCAAGCTGCCCGCGTTCTACCAGGACTTCGAAGGCCGCCGCAGGAACCCGAACGACTACACCTCCGCTACGCGCGATATCGCCAAACTGCTGGCCAAGTTCAAGGCCGACGGCGTCGACGGCGTGGTCATGGACCTGCGCAACAACGGCGGCGGCTCGCTGGACGAAGCGGTGGAGCTCACCGGCTTGTTCATCGACAAGGGCCCGGTGGTGCAGGTGCGCGAATCCGGCGGCCGCGTCACCGTCAATGCCGACCGCACCTCGGGCGTGGCCTGGGACGGTCCGCTGGCGGTGCTGACCAATCGCGGTTCGGCTTCGGCTTCGGAAATCTTCGCCGGCGCCATCCAGGACTACGGACGCGGCCTGGTGATCGGCGAAACCACTTTCGGCAAGGGTACCGTGCAGAACCTGGCCGATCTGGACCGCTGGCCGGCCAACGAAACCCCGCGCTTCGGCTCGGTCAAGCTGACCATCGCCCAGTTCTTCCGCGTCGCCGGCGGCAGCACCCAGCACAAGGGCGTGGTGCCCGATATCGCCTTCCCGGTCAGCGTGGACGCCACCGAATACGGCGAGAGCACTTACGACAATGCGTTGCCGTGGACCAAGATCGCCGCGGTGCCGCACACCCAGTACGGCAACTTCGCTCCGCTGCTGCCGCGCCTGGAAGCACTGCACGCCACGCGCGTGGCCACCGACAAGGAATTCCAGTGGTGGTCGCAGGACGTGACCGATTTCCGCGCCGAAGCCGCCAAGAAGTACGTGTCGCTCAACGAAGCCGAACGCCGGGCAGAACGCGACAAGCAGGACACCCAGCGCAAGGAACGCCAGGCCGAACGCAAGGCCCTGGGTCTGGCGCTGGATCCGCTGGCCGACGATGCGGCCGACGACGGCCTGGGCGCCAACGAGCGCGACATCGTCAAGGATGCTGCCCGCGAAAAGCTGGCCGACAAGCGTCCCGATCCGCTGCTGCGCGAATCGGCCGCGATCCTGGGCGATGCCATCGACGTGCTGGGCAACGACCGCACGTTGTCGGCGCAGGTGTTGCCGGTGTCGACCATGCCGGGCCGCTGGGCGGATTGAAGCCCGCATGAGCACCTCTCCCACCGGGAGAGGTCGACGCGCAAAGCGCGGCGGGTGAGGGTACGGCGAAGTCAGTGCAGGTGAACAGCCTCCAGGCTTGTCGCGTTTCGCCCGCAATCGCAAGCAAAGCAAGAATCGGATAGCGGGCGCCCAGTGCGCCCGCTACGCTTTGGGCCATGGAAAACCACGACCAAAAACTGGAACGCGCCCGCGAGCTGCTGGACGGCGGCGAGCCCACCTTGAACGAGCTGGCCGCTGCGGTCGGCCTTAGCGCCTCGCACCTGCAGCGCAAGTTCCAGGCCCGCTACGGCATCAGCCCCGCCGAATACCTTGCGCAGAAAAAACTCGGCGCGCTGAAGACCGGCCTGCGCGCCGGCAACGACGTCAGCGCCGCGCTTTACGACGCAGGCTATGGCTCGCCTTCGCGCGTGTACGAACAGGGCGCGGCCAAGCTCGGCATGACGCCCGCCACTTACCGCGCGGGCGGTGCGGGAATGGAAATCCGTTGGGCGCTGGTGGACACGGTTCTGGGCAACGCTTTGGTCGCGGCCACCGAGCGCGGTATCTGCGCGGTGGAGCTGGGCGACGATGCGCAGGTTCTGGAAAAGCGCTTGCGCGAAGAGTTTCCGCAGGCACGCATCGAACGCGTGGACGCGGGCAGCGACGATTTCCTCGCCCCGCGTTTGCAAGCGGTGGCCGAGCGCCTGGCCGGCCGCGGCAGCGACGTGCCGGTGGACCTGATGGGCACCGCCTTCCAGAAACGCGTCTGGGATGCGCTGATGAAAATCCCTTCCGGCCAGACCCGCAGCTATGCGGAACTCGCCGATGCCCTGGGCTCGCCCAAGGCGACGCGTGCGGTGGCCAGTGCCTGCGCCAACAACCGCATCGCGGTGGTGGTGCCGTGCCATCGGGTCATCCGCGGCGATGGCTCGCTGGGCGGCTACCGCTGGGGGTTGCCATTGAAGCAGGCATTGCTGGAACGCGAACGCGCCGCGTGAGTCTGCGGTGCCGGGTCTTGTCTGTAGGAGCGATGCGAGTCGCGAAGCAGTGACGGTTTCAGAGCTTCGCGACTCGCGTCGCTCCTACAGGATCGTTCTGCAAGAGGGACCGCTGACTTGAGCCAAAAGCAACGCAGCATGCCAAAGCTTTCAACGCGGCCTGGCTGCCGTGCGCCGAGGCGCGGGATTACAATAACGACCTGACTGTCGGATATCCCCCATGAACTCCTCCGTTTCCAACGTGGCCACACCGGCGCGCGGTGGCTTGGCCGTCGCCGTCGCCTTGGCTGCGGTTTACCTGATCTGGGGCTCCACCTACCTGGGCATCCGCTTCGCGCTGGAAGGCGGTTATCCGCCGCTGCTGATGGCGGGCGGGCGCTTCCTGCTGGCGGGCGCAATGATGTTCGCCGTGCTGCGCATGCGTGGCGAACGCGCGCCCACGCGCGCGCAGTGGAAGAACATGGCGCTGATGGGCTTGTTGATGATGGGTATCGGCAACGGCATGGTCAGCATTGCAGAACAATGGGTCTCGTCGGGCCTGGCGGCGGTCGCCATCGCTTCCACGCCGTTGTGGATGGGATTGTTCTCGCTGATGCGCGGGCAGCGTCCCAGCGGGCTGGAATGGGTCGGCATCGCCATCGGTTTCATCGGCGTGCTGTGGCTCAATGCCGGTAGCACCTTGTCGGCCACGCCGTGGGGACTGGTCGCCTTGCTGATCGCGCCGATCGCCTGGGCGTTCGGATCGATCTGGAGCAAAGGCCGCGATCTGCCTTCGCCTTTCATGTCGGCGGCCGGACAGATGCTGACGGGCGGTTTGATGATGCTGCTCGCGGGCCTGGTAACCGGCGAAAGTTTCCATGGCATGCCGACGTTGAAAGGCACGCTTTCCGTCGTCTACCTGATGACCTTCGGTTCCATCATCGGCTTCACCGCCTATGTGTGGCTGCTGCACCACGTTCGTCCCACGCTCGCAGGCAGCTATGCCTACGTCAATCCGGTGATCGCGGTGATGCTGGGCGCATGGCTGGCGGCCGAACAGTTCACCGCGCACGACCTGGGCGCGATGGCGGTGATCCTGTTCGGCGTGGTGGCGATCACGCTGGGCAAGGCGCGCACTGCGCCTGCACCGGCCCGGGATGCCGTTGAGCCGGCCGCAGCAGAGCAAGGCAAATGACTCCGGCCGCGATCGATCGCCGCGGTCTGTGGGCCGCGGCCGGTTCGTTTGCGGTCTGGGGCATGATGCCGTTGTACTGGCATCTGCTGAAGAACGTGCCTTCGATGCAGATCGTGATGCACCGGATCGCGTGGAGCGCGGTGCTGGTGGTCGGCGGGCTGTGCCTGACCCAGGGCCTGCAGTGGTTGCGCACTGCGATGGCGCGTCCGCGGGTGCCGTGGATGCTGCTGCTGAGCGGCGTGCTGATCGCGTTCAACTGGGGGCTGTACATCTGGGCGGTCAACGCCGGGCATGTGGTTGAAACCAGCCTGGGCTATTTCATCAATCCGCTGCTCAATGTGTTGCTGGGCGTCCTGCTGCTGCGCGAACGGCTGACGGTGGCGCAGTGGGTATCGGTGGCGGTGGCCGCGATGGGCGTGCTGTGGCTGACTTTCAACTACGGCAGCTTCCCCTGGATCGCGTTATCGCTGGCGGCCTCGTTCGGCTTCTATGGGTTCATCCGCAAGCTGGCGGCGGTGGATTCCATTCCCGGTCTGGCCATCGAAAGCATGTACCTGTTCCTGCCGGCAGTGGCGACGCTGGTCTGGCTGGAGAGCCACGGCAAGGGCGGATTCGTCGGTGACTGGAGCTGGCAGACCGACGCCTTGCTGGTCTTCGGCGGTGTGCTGACCGCGTTGCCGTTGATCGGCTTTTCCTATGCGGTGCGGCGCGTCCCCTACAGCGTGGTGGGTTTCATGCAGTACCTGGCGCCAACTTTGCAGCTGCTGATCGGCGTGCTGGTGTTCAACGAGGTCTTTGATCGCGACCGCGCGATCGGTTTCGTCTTCATCTGGATAGGGCTGGCGATCTTCGCTATCGACGGCTTCGTGCGCTCGCGCAACAAACCATCTTTGTAGAGCCGAGCTTGCTCGGCTGCCGTTCGCAACATCAAAAGCAGCCGAGCAAGCTCGGCTCTACAACGAAGGATTCGGCTACTTGTCACCCGGACAGGGCCCACCCGCATCCGCCCACAGCTTGAACGCGGCCACGAACTGATCGTGCGGCACCGGCACCGGCAGGCGGCCATTGCCGGGGTTCCAGCCCCACAACACCAGCTTGTCTTCACTGACGTGTTTGAGCAGCGCGGCGAAATCGCGGTCGCCGTTGCTCTTCTTGTCCTTGATCATCGCGCACAGCTGCGCGCTGGGTAGTCCGATCCACGCCATCTTGTGATCCGGCGGCGGCAGCGACCAGTGCGGCGCGCCCGGCGGCGCGTGCGGGCCATAGCTGGCCGGTGGATTGGCTTCGGCGTGGCAAGTGGCGCAGGGCAGGCCTGGCGCGCCCTTGCCATCTGGTCCGCGCACCACGCCCATCTGGTGCGGCGTCTGCGCATCGAACTGCAACGGCGCATCGCCCGGAATGTGGCAGTTGCTGCAGCGCGGATGCTGGAAGACTTTCTCGACCGTGGCGAAGGCTTCCACGGCCTTGGCTTTTTGTTCCGGGCTGACGCGCGGGCCGCAGGCAGTCAGCGCAAGCAGGAAGAAGCTGGCGAACAGGATACGCATCGTCATCTCCTCACGCCTTGGCCGGCTTGGCCGGCGTCTGCGCTGCAAGCTGGAAGGGAAGTTCGCGCAGCCGTTGCCCGTTCAAGGCGAACAGCGCATTGGCCACCGCCGGTGCGATGGGCGCGGTGCCGGGTTCGCCGACGCCGCCGGATTTTTCCGTGCTCGGCACGATATGCACTTCCACCGCCGGCATTTCGCTCATGCGCAGCACCTGGTAGTCGTGGTAGTTGGATTGCTGCACGCGCCCATCCTTGAAAGTAATGTGGCTGTGCAATGCGGCGCCCAGGCCGAAGGCGATACCCGACTCCATCTGCGCGGCGATACCGGCCGGGTTCACCGCAATGCCGCAATCGACCGCACAGACCACGCGGTGCACGCGGATGGCTCCGTTCTCTACCGATACTTCGGCCACCTGCGCGATGAAACTGCCGAAGGATTCGTGCACCGCCACGCCGCGCGCGCGGCCCTTTTCCAACGGACCGCCCCAGCCGGATTTCTCCGCCGCCAGATTCAACACGCCCAGGTGCCGCGCATGCTTGGCCAACAGCCCGCGCCGGTATTCCACCGGATCCTTGCCGGCGGCATGCGCCAGCTCGTCGACCAGGCTCTCCATCGCGAAGGCGGTGTGGCTGTGGCCAACCGAACGCCACCAGAGCACCGGAATGCCGGGTTTCGGCGAATGCAGGCCGACGCGATGGGCCGGCACGTCGGCGAGGTAAGGGGAGTCGGCGACGCCTTCGGTCGAGGTCGCGTCGATGCCGTTCTTGACCATCATCGGTTCGAAGAAGGTCCCTGCGATGATCGACTGGCCGGCGATCACGTGCTGCCACGCCATCGGCTTGCCTTCGGCATCCAGTCCCACTTTCGCCTTGTGCACGAACGCAGGGCGATAGAAGCCTCCGCGCACGTCGTCCTCGCGGCTCCACACGGTTTTCACCGGCGCGTTGGCGGCCTTGGCGATGTGCACGGCCTCGAACACGATGTCCGGCGAGGGATTGGCGCGACGGCCGAAACCGCCGCCCAGGAAAGTGGTATGCACGAATACCTGCTCGGGTTTGAGTCCGGCGATTTCCGCGGCGGTTTTCTGTTCCAACGTCTGGAACTGGGTGCCGATCCAAAGCTCGCACTTGTCCGGCGAAAGCTTGACCGTGCAATTCAACGGTTCCATCGGCGCATGCGCCAGATACGGAAGGGCGTATTCGGCTTCCACCGTCTTGGCCGCTTTGGATAGCGCGGCGACGACATCGCCGGTCTGCACCGCCGGCAGTCCCGACGTAGCCGCCAGTTCGCTGAATTGCTTGCGCAGCGCGGCGCTGTCCAGCGCCGCGTTCGGGCCCAGGTCCCATTCCACCTTCAATGCGTCGCGGCCCAGTTTGGCCGCCCAGTAATGATCGGCGATCACTGCTACGCCGGTCGGTATCTGCACGACGTTGCGCACGCCGGCTATTGCCTTGGCCGCAGTCGCATCGAACGATTTGACCTTGCCGCCGAACACCGGCGCGCGCGCCACCACCGCGGTCAGCAGGCCCTCGAACTGCACATCCATGCCGAACTGCGCGCGCCCGGTGATCTTCTCCGGCGAATCCAGGCGCTTGGTCGGCTTGCCGATGATCTTCCAGTCCTTGGGATCCTTCAGCGTCAGCGTGGTCGCATCCGGCGCCTTCAACTTGCCGGCGTCGTCGGCAAGAGCGCCGTAACGTACGCGCTGTGCGCCTGCGATCACTTCTCCATTTTCGGTGCGTATCTCGGACACCGGCACGTTGAAGCGCGTGGCCGCGGCCTGCACCAGCATCGCGCGCGCGGCGGCGCCGGCCTGGCGGTAGCGGTCGAATTCCGAAGCGGTGGAAGTGGAGCCGCCGGTGCCCTGCATGCCGAATATGGGGCTGAAGTAGTCCGGTGCGGCCGGCGCATGTTCCACCTTGATCTTCGACCAGTCCGCATCCAGTTCCTCGGCGATCAGCATCGGCAGCGCGGTCCAGACGCCCTGGCCCATTTCCGAATGCGACAGCAGCACGGTCACGCTGTCGTCGTTGCCGATACGCAGGAAGGCGTTGGGCGCGAAGCTGGCGACCGCGGCGGCGGCTGCCGGTTGGGCGAAAGCCAGGCGCTTGGCGGCTGGGACGACGAAGCCGATGACCAGGCCGCCGCCGACCAGGGCGCTGGCTTTGAGGAATTGGCGTCGGGAGTTGATGGTTTCTGCGTTCACGGTGGATCTCCGTATTTTGTTCCCTTCTCCCCCCGGGAGAAGAGCTTGCCCCGTACTTGATACGGGGTGGCGCGGAGCGCCGGATTAGGGTGCGGTGGAGTCCATGATGGTTCGGACGTCGATGACTCCGCCGTACCCTCACCCCAACCCCTCTCCCGCAGGAGAGGGGCTCAAATCAGCCCTTGTCTATCTCCGCCGCGCGATGCACCGCCGCGCGGATGCGCGGATAAGTGCCGCAGCGGCAGATGTTGCCGGACAGCGCCTGGTCTATGTCGGTATCGGTGGGCGTGGGGATCTTCGTCAGCAAGGCCACCGCGGACATGATCTGTCCCGACTGGCAGTAGCCGCACTGGACCACATCCAATTCCGCCCACGCCTGTTGCACCGGGTGCTGCCCGTCGGCGGAAAGTCCTTCGATGGTGGTGATCTTCTTTCCCGCGACCGCGGCGACCGGCGTGATGCAGGCGCGCAGCGGCGCGCCGTCGATGTGCACGGTGCAGGCGCCGCATTGGGCGATGCCGCAACCGAACTTGGTACCGGTGAGTCCCATCAGATCGCGAAGGACCCACAACAGGGGCATGTCGGCCGGCGCATCCACTTCGCGCTCTGTGCCGTTGACGTTCAACTTCATGGGAGTTCCCTGGCGGCGGCTGGGATAGGGCTAACCTTACTACCGCCATTGCGGGTTGCCAACCAGGCGCGGCTTAGTCCATCGTCTTAGTACGCATGAGCAGCTACCGTCACATCCTGGAAACATCCGCCGCCGCGCACCAACGCGGGGATTCGGCCACGCTGGCGCTGGTGGTGGAAACCGAGGGCTCGACTTATGTCGGTCCCGGTGCGATGGCATTGTTCGGTGCGCGTGAAGGACACGTGGGCTGGCTGAGCGGCGGTTGCCTGGAACCGGAAATAGAGAAACGTGCGCGCTCGGCGGCGGCGCAATCGCGCATCGAATGGATGGACATCGACACCCGCGACGATGAGGATCTGATCGGCGGATCCGCACTCGGCTGCCGTGGCCGCCTGCGTCTGGCGCTGCTGCCGCTGGCTGCATTGAGCGGCTGGCCTGCGTTGGTGGAAGCCTGGAAGGAAGGGCGAGGAATTTTGCGGCTTTCCGTTTCGACGCAAGGCGAAGTCTCGGCCGAAGCCGGCGAGCTGAAACAGCAGTGGCGGATGGACGCCGCGCATTCGAAAGAGTTCCACACGTCGGCGGGAACATGGAATCTGGCGATTCCCGCGCCGCCGGCCGCGCTCGTGTTCGGCGCAGGACCGGAAACACCCACCTTGCTGCCTTTGTTGCGCAGCCTGGGCTGGATCACAACGTTGGTGGAGCGCCGCACGCGCTGGCTGCCCGAAGCGCGGCATGCCGATGTGTTGATCGAAACTTCGCCGCAAGCCGCGTTGTCGACGCTCGACCGTGCATTCGATGCGGCGCTGGTGATGAACCACAACTTCGAGATGGACCGCGAAGCTTTGGAGGCCCTTGCTGCTAGCGAACTTCCTTTCATCGGTTTGCTGGGTCCGACGCGGCGGCGCGAAGACCTGTTCCGCGTATTGCCGCCGGCCGCGCGCGAAGCGCTGCAACCGCGCCTGCACTCGCCGGTCGGGCTCAAGCTGGGTGGGCAGGGGCCCGAAGCGATCGCCCTGAGCATCGCTGCGCAGCTGCAGGCGTATCGATTCCCGCAATGAGCCGGGAACCGAACCCGCACGCCGCCATCGTGCTCGCGGCAGGCGGCAGCCGCCGTCTTGGCCGCGCCAAACAACTGCTGACGCGCGGTGGAGAAACGCTGGTGCACCGCGCGGTGCGGCTGGCTTCGCTCACGCAACCGCAAAGGCTGCTTCTGGTCATCGGCGCCCATGCCGACGAGATGCGCGAGGCGGTGGCCGATCTGCGCGTCGAAATTCTGGTCAACAACGATTGGCAGGAAGGATTGGCCAGCAGTCTGCGCATGGCGGTCAATGCGCTGAACGAAAGTGGGTCGGCGCTGATTTTGGGCTGCGATCAGCCGGCGCTGGAACAAAGCCATCTGCAGCGATTGCTATCAGGCGCGGCCGTATCGGCTTCGGGGTGCGCGGCTACGCTGCATGGTGCGGCACCGGGCATTCCTGCAGTGGCGAGCGCTGTGGTGTTGCGGGAGGCGCATGGTCTGCACGGCGACCGCGGTTTGCGCGGCGCGCTGCAAAAATTGTCTTCCGACTCTCTTTATCTATTGGAGGCGGCAGAGCTGGAGTTCGATCTGGATACGCCGGCTGATTTGGAGAAGGCCGTCATGGGTGGATGGATAGATTAGTGCTTGCTTGGTGGCTTTGCAGCCAACTATTGGGCTGGTACAGGCAGTGCTGAAAACCAAGGGCCGTCATCCCGGCGAAAGCCGGGACCCAACTTACCGTCGATCTGAAAATTGGGTCCCGGCTTTCGCCGGGATGACGGATTTTTTACGTACAACGATCAGGCTACAACGCGGTTTCGTTGAAAACTTATCGCGGCTTACGCCGCGCGCAACGCCTCGGTCACCGGCAGTTGCGCCGCGCGCAGGGCCGGGAACAGGCCGCCTACGAAGCCGATCGCCAATGCCCACTTGATGCCGGTCCACAGCACCGCGGGCGACACCTTGAATTCGAAGGTCAGCTGACCCACGCCGCCTGCAATCGTCGAGGCGGTGTAGCCGTTGAAGATCAGCCAGGCGATCAACCCGCCGATCAACCCGCCCAGCAACGCCAGCAGCATGGTTTCCAGCATCACCGCGACCACCACCGGAACGCCGCGGAAACCGATCGCACGCAAGGTGGCGATTTCGCGCGCGCGCGTGGCGACCGTGGCGAACATGGTGTTGAGCGCGCCGAACACCGCGCCCAGCGCCATGATCGCCCCGACCACGATGCCGATGATGCGGATCACCTTGGTCATGCCTTCGGACTGCTTGCTGAAGTAGGCCAGCGTGGTGCTGGCGTCCACGTCCAGGCGCGGGTCGCCATCCAATGCGGCCTTGAAGCCCTTGAACGCCTTGGCATCGGTGAGCTTGGCAGTGACCGAAGTGCGGGTGCTGCCGCGCCGGTAGGTGGTGGCGACCACTTCGGCGTCTGCCCAGAGTTCCGAATCCATGGCGTCACCGGAATGGAAGATGCCGGCCACGGTCCAGGTCTGCGCGCCCAGCTTGATCTGGCCTCCGGGTTGCAGACCGATGAACTGGCGTTGCGCGCCGGTACCGGCCATCACTTCGCGGCGGCCGCTGGCGAACTTGCGCCCGGCCACTACCTTCACCTCCGGCCGCACCGCCCAGGCGGCCTCGCCGATGCCGCGCAATTGCACGCTGCCGTCCTCGCCCGGCTTGCCGCCTTTGATCGGCAGGTTGGCGGCCACAACCAGCTCAGGCGATATCAGCGGGCGGTTCTGCGCATCGCGGGCGATGCCCGGCACCTGGCCGATCACGTTGACGCTTTCGTGGTCCAGCGTGGACATCACCTCGGCGGCCGAAGCGCCGCGCAAAACGATCGCGCTGTCCTCGCCGCCGCTGGCGCGCAAGGTCTCGCGGTAGCCCTCGGCCATGGCCAGCATCGCCACCAGCACCGCGACCACGCCGGCGATGCCGATCACGATCACCGAAGAAGCGCCGATGCGCTGGGTCAGCGTGCTCAGCCCGACCTGGGTCACCGAGCCGGCTTGATGGCCGCGCCGGGTGAACAGCAGCCACAGTGCGAACAGCACCACCAGCACCGCCAACACATACCAGGGCGAGGCCAGCCATGCGCCGATGCCCACCACGACCAGCAGGAACAGGCCCAGGCCGCGCAGAAAAGATTTCAGGATTCCCATGTCGTGTTCTCCGTTAGCGGCCGGCCAATGCATCGACGATGTTCAGGCGCATGGCGCGGATGGCCGGCAAGGCGCCGACCAGCAGGCCGATGGCGACCATCAGGCCCAACCCCAGCAACCAGCTGTTCACGCCTACGGGCGGCATGTTGATCACCCCGCCGCTCACCGCGGTCAGTACCGGCCCCGCCAGCGCCGCCAGGCCCAGGCCCAGCACGCCGCCTATCAGCACCAGCAGCACCGATTCGGCCAGCACCAGTCCCAGCACCGCGCCATTGCGGAAACCGATCGTCTTCAGCACCGCCAGTTCGGGAATGCGCTCGCGCACCGCCTGGGCCATGGTGTTGCCGGTCAGCAGCAGCAGGGTGAAGAACACCGCGCCCATGATCGAACCCACGATCAGGCCGATGTCGGCCATCTGCTTCATCCAGGACGCGGTCGCGGCCGCTTCGGTCATGGACTTGGTCTCGTGGTCGGAGTTGGCCGACAGCGTATCGATCGCCTTGGCCACCCGGTCGGCCTGGTTCACGTCGTTGACGCCGCTGATGTACCAGCCCACCTGGCCGCGGTTGTAGGGACAGGATTCGTCGAAGTACTTCCAGTGCATGATGATCATCTGGTCGTACCAGCCGCCGGCGGCCTTGTCCTTGGGCTTCATCACGCCGACGATGTCGAAGGCCCAGTTCTTGGTGCCGTCGCTGTTGGGGAAGATGGTGGACATCAGCGGAATCTTCTGCCCCACTTTCCAGCCGAAACGCTTCATCAACCCTTCGCCGACCAGGATGCCGGTGCGGGTGGCGTCGAAGGTCTTGCGCTGCGCCGGATCGACGGCGATTTCCGGGTACAGGTCCAGGTAGTTGGGCGCTACCGCGAAACTGAAGACCTGGTTTTCCGGCTTCTGGTAGGCGCCGCCGAACCAGTTGGCGTAAGTCACTTCCTTCACCCCATCGGTGCGGGCGATACGATCGGTCAGCGACGAGGGCAGCGTGTCGATGAAGGACAGCTTGGAGCTGGTCTGCAGGCGTTTGGCGCCTTGCGCGCTCTGGCCGGCCTGGTCGAAGCTTTCGCGCACGCCGTTGAGCAGGCCGAACAGCAGGAATGCGGCCAGGATCGAGACCAGGGTGAGGATGGTGCGGGTCTTGCGCCGGAACAGCTCGGCCCAGATCAGATGCAGGTATTTCATGAGGTTCGCTCCCGGGCTCAGGCCGCGTGCTGCACTTGTTCGACCAGGGTGCCCTTGTCCAGATGCAGAGTATGCGAGGCGTACTCGGCGGCCTTCGGGTCGTGGGTGACCATTACTATCGTTTTGCCGTGTTCGCGGTTCAGCAGCTGCAGCAGGCCCAGGATTTCCTCGGCGGACTGGCGGTCCAGGTCGCCGGTGGGCTCGTCGCAGATCAGCAGGGCCGGGTCGGAGACGATGGCGCGGGCGATGGCTACGCGCTGTTGCTGGCCGCCGGAGAGTTCGTTGGGTTTGTGCGATTTGCGTTCGGACAGGCCCACCAGCTGCAGCGCGATTTCCGCATTGCGCTTGCGCTGCGCGCCGCTCAGTTTGGTCAGCAGCAGCGGCAGCTCGACGTTTTTCTGCGCGGTCAGCATGGGCATCAGGTTGTAGAACTGGAACACGAAGCCGACGTGGTCGCTGCGCCATTGCGACAGCTGTCCTGCGTTCAGGCGGTTGATGTATTCGCCGTCGATTTCTATGTCGCCCGAGGTCGGGGCATCGAGTCCGCCGATCAGGTTGAGCAGGGTGGTCTTGCCGGAGCCGGAGGGGCCCATCAGGGCGACGAAATCGCCTTTTCCGATGTCCAGGTCCAGGCCGTGCAGCACGTGCACCTTTTCCGGGCCGCGTTGATAGGTCTTGGTGAGGTTGCGAATCGAAACCAGTGAAGACATGGGTTGTTTCCTTCTGCTCGGGTTCTTTGGTCGTCATCCCGGTGAAAGCTGGGATCCCTCTCGGTCTTGCTATCTTCCGATCGTCATCCCAGCGAAAGCTGGGACCCATCTTGATCTTGCTCTGTTCCTCTACTGCTTTTCTGCTTTCGCCTCCTCCCTTGCGGGCAGCGCAGGGGAGGATTGAGGAGGGGCGCTCTTGATTTTGCTTTTTGCTTTAGCGTCTCAGAAGCAGATCAAGAGCGTTTCGCGCTTTGCGCGAGTCACTTTTCTTTGAGCGGCAAAGAAAAGTAACCAAAAGAAAGCCGCCCCCGTATCAAGTACGGGGCAGGCTCTAACGCCGCGCCCCACGATGAAGCCGTGGGGTCCGCAAGCGGGCCGGGAATTTCCGGAAGGCGCTTCCTGCGCCTCCGGAAACGGCGCACATCCTTGTGCGCCGCCCCTGCGGGGTTTACCCGACCCGCTTGCCGCGTCTCACGGGGTTTCGTGAAGCGACGATGGAGCAACAGCAAAATCGACAGCGGTTCTCACATATTCGTTAGACAAGGCAAAAAATCACACAAACTTGGCGTCAACTACTCGGCGGCTTCCTGCGCGACCTTCACTTTCGCGCCGTCCTTCAGTTCCACTGGCGGGTCCAGTACCACCGTGTCGCCGGCGCCCAATCCGGAGCGCACCAGGCGGTCGTTGCCCAGCGCCATGCCGGTTTTCAGCGTGCGCTGTTCCACCCGCTCTCCATCATCGCCCAGTACGAAGGCGACTTCGGCGCCCTCGCGATCGACGATGGCCGCGGCCGGCACGCGCACGCCCTGCGGCTGCTGCGCGGTTTGCGGTTTGGCCTGCTCCGGCTTGGTTTGCTCCAGGAAACTGACGTTGACGCCCATTTCCGGAACGATGCGCGGGTCTTTCTGCTTCAGCGCGATGCGCACCTTGACCGTGGCCTTGCCGCGGTCGGCGGTGGGAATGACCGCGATCACCTCGGCCGGGATCTTCCAGTCCGGGTACGCGTTGAGGGTGGCTTCGACCGGCATCTGCGGCTGCACGCGGCCGATGAAGGCCTCGCCCACGTCCACTTCCACTTCCAGCGAATCCATATCGACGATGGTGCCGATACCGGTGCGGGTGAAGCCGCCGCCGGCCGACAGCGGCGATACGATTTCGCCCGGCTGCGCGGCCTTGGCGGTGATCACCCCGGCGAAGGGCGCGCGTACCACGGTGTTGTCCACGCCGTTGTCGGCGATGGTCAGGCGGTCGGCGGCGACCTTGGCGTTGCGCTGGGCGGTGAGCAGCTGCGCGCGCAGCGAGTCGCGCTGGGCGACGGCCTGGTCGTATTGCGATTTGGAAACCAGCTGCTGGTTGACCAGGGTCGACAAGCGCCGGGTGTTGGCTTCGGCTTCCACCAGCTGCGCTTGCGTGCCGGTGACCTGGCTGCGTGCGGCGCCCAGTTGCGCCGCATACAGCGAGCGCTCTGCATCGGCATCGATGGGATCCAGCGTGGCCAGGATCTGGCCGGCTTCCACGCGCTGGCCTTCCTCGATCATCACTTCCTTCACCTTGCCGGTGATCTTGGCCGACACCGTGGCCATGCGCCGCGCCACCACATAGCCGGTGGCGTCCAGTACCGAAGCCGAAGCGCCGCCGCTGCCGCCCATTGCCGCCACCGGCGCGGTGCGCACCTCGATGGCTTTTTCGCGGCCGAACACGAACCACGCCGCTATCGCCAGCAGCAAAAGCAGCGATGCGGCGACGCCAAGCCCGATCCACAGCCCGCGCCGGGACTGGGGCGGCGGCGGTGCTTTGCGGTCGATGCGGAGTTCTTTGAGCAGGTCGGCGGAAGTATTCATCTAATGGCCAGACGGGGCAGGGCGGAGAGTGTGACCGGCAAGAGTAACCGAGCCCAGTTGCCGGAAGTCACTTTCTGCTGTTCCCAGCTTGCCTGCGGCCGCCGCGCCGGGCCAGTGACAGCTGTCACCCGATTGGGCTGATGGCTTGCACTGCAAGGCCGACGGCATGCGGCGGAGGATGGCGTTACTTCCCTTTGGGACATCGCCATGTCTGCTTCCACTGTGGTTTCTCCTCCTGTAGTCCTGGCCCGACTGCGTTCAGCGCGAAAATCCTATGGCAAGGTCGTCGCACTGGACGAGATGAATCTGCAACTGCGCAGCGGCCAGGTGCTGGCCTTGCTGGGCGCCAACGGCGCGGGCAAGAGCACGGCGGTGTCGGTGATGCTGGGATTGTGCGATGCGGACCAGGGCGAGGCCAGCCTGCTCGACCAGTCGCCGCGGGCCATGCAAGCGCGCCGCCGCACCGGGGTGATGCTGCAGTCCACCCAGCTGCCGGATACGCTGAAGGTCGGCGAGCTGCTGGCGATGACGCGCGGCTACTACGCGCAACCGCTGAGCGTGGCCGACTGCGTGGCGATGGCCGGCTTGGACGGTTTGCTGGAGCGACCCTACGGCAAGCTGTCGGGCGGGCAGCAGCGTCGCGTGCAGTTCGCTATGGCCATCTGCGGCCGGCCGCAGGTGCTGTTCTTGGACGAACCGACCACCGGCCTGGATATCGAAGCGCGCCAGCAGATGTGGGCCGCGATCCGCGAACGTGCCGCCGCCGGCTGTGCGGTGCTGCTGACCACGCATTATCTGGAAGAAGCCGAAGCGCTGGCCGACCATGTGGTGGTGATGCGGGCCGGCCGCACCCTGGCCGAAGGCAGCGTGGAGCAGATCCGCGAACGCGTATTGCAGCGGCGCATCCGCTGCCAGTCGCAGATGGACGAACAAGGCGTCGCTTGTTGGCCCGGCGTGCGCAGGGTACAGCGTGATGGTGGCCTGCTGGAAATCCAGGCCGAACCGGTGGAGCCGGTGGTCGCGCGCCTGCTGGCCGAAGACCCGCATCTCACCGCACTCGAAGTACACCGCGCCGGCCTGGCCGACGCCTTCCTTGAAATCACTCGCGCCGCGGAGGCCGCATGAACGCCGTCGTTCCAGACTCCCTGTCCCCCCGCGCCGTGCTTATGCTGTACCTGCGCGAAGCGCGCTACGAATTCCTGCGCCTGCTGCGCACGCCGGCCTTCAGTGTGCCCACGCTGGTGTTCGCGCCCATGTTCTACCTGTTGTTCGGCGTGCTGCTCAATCGCGGCAACGCCGGTGCTGCCAGCTACTTGATGGCGACCTACAGCATGTTCGGGGTGATGGGTCCGGGATTGTTCGGTTTCGGCGTGGGCCTGGCGATGGACCGCGAACGCGGCCTGTTGACGCTCAAGCGCGTGCAACCGGTACCGGCCTCGGCGGTGCTGCTGGCCAAGGTGGGCATGTCGATGATTTTCGCCGTGTGCATCGGCGCGATGCTCTTGGCCCTGGGCATCACCCTGGGCGGCGTGGACATGGACGCATCGCAGATCGCATGGCTGCTGTGCGTGGATGTGCTGGGCGTGATGCCGTTCTGCGCGCTGGGCCTGCTGCTGGGTACCCTGCTCAACGGCAGTGCAGCGCCGGCGGTGGTGAACTTGATCTACATGCCGATGGCGCTGCTGTCCGGCTTGTGGCTGCCCCTTCACATGTTGCCGTCGGTGGTGGAAAGGATCGCTCCGCTGTGGCCGGCCTGGCACCTGAGCCAGCTGGCGCTGAAGATCGTCGGCCAGGACAGCGGTCGCCCGGTCGCAATGCACGTGGCGGTATTGCTGGGCTTCACGGCGATATGCTTGCTGCTGGCGCAGCGACGCCTGCAACGCGCCTGAGGATGTTGTGACCATCAGCCTGTTCCGCTCCCTATTGCACTCGCTGTTCCCTATCGCTCCGGATTCGCTGGTCCGTCAGCAACAGGCCAGTGCCGACGCGAGCATGCGCTGGTTTCCGTGGATCAATCTGGTCTGGTCGGTGTGGCTGTTCGTCACTCCGTTCTACGCCACCGAGTACTACCCCGACTGGCTGTGGCCCACCTTGGCCAGTTATGCGGTGTTCCTGCTGCTGTTCCATCGCTTCCATTACGGGCGCCACCGGCTGCCGATCAACCTGGCCATCGCCGCGCTGGGCTTCGTCCTGCTGCCCTACAACCCCGGGTCGCAAAGCTACATCATCTACGCCTGCGCGTTCTTCCCGTTCTGCATGGGCGCGCGCAAGGCGATGCTGGCCATATTGGCTCTGCTGGCCGCCTACGCAACGGCGTGGCATGCCGCGCACATCCCGATGATCTACATGAGCAGCGGGGTGATCGCCGGCGTGGTGGTGGGGCTGTTCAACATAGGCATGCGCCAGAAACTGCGCAGCGAAGCGCGGTTGCGCCTGAGCCACGAGGAAGTCAGGCGTCTGGCGGCGCTGGCCGAGCGCGAACGCATCGGCCGCGATCTGCACGACCTGCTCGGCCACACGCTGTCGCTGGTGGCGCTGAAATCCAACCTGGCCTCGCGCCTGATCGGGCACGACCCCGAGGCCGCGCGCAAGGAAATGGACGATGTCAGCGACGTGGCGCGCGATGCGCTGGCGCAGGTGCGCCGCGCGGTCAGCGGCATCCGCGCCGCTGGGCTGGCGGCCGAACTCGCTTCGGCGCGGCTGCTGCTGGAGTCGGACGGCGTGCGTTTCAAGTACGAAATGAGCGAAGTGGCGTTGTCGGCCGAACAGGAAACCGTACTGGCCCTGGCCGTGCGCGAAGCGGTGACCAACATCCAGCGCCACGCGCGCGCCGCCGGCGCCAGCGTGTCCCTGCGCAGCGCGGACCGGCAGGTCAGTCTGCGCATCCAGGACGACGGCCGCGGCGGGGCCATCGTGCCGGGCAACGGCCTGTGCGGCATGCGCGAACGCATCGAATCCCTGGGCGGCCGGCTGCGCGTGGACGCCACGCCCGGGCAGGGCACGTGTGTGGAGGTGACTTTGCCGTTGGTTGGCGATCGGGATTAGGGATTCGGGATTCGGGATTGGGGATTGGGGATTCGGGATTCGGAACCTAGAGCCGGAGGACGGTAGTCAGTAGCGGGAGAAACAAGGGGTGCCACGTTCCCACTTCTCCAATCCCCAATCCCGAATCCCGAATCCCGAATCCCGAATCCCGAATCCCGAATCCCGAATCCCGAATCCCGAATCCCGAATCCCGAATCCCGAATCCCGAATCCCGAATTTGCTATTTTCACCGCATGTCCATTCTCCGCACTCGCAAGTGATCGGCATCCTGCTGGCTGAAGACCAGGCCATGGTGCGCGGCGCGCTGTCGGCGTTGCTGGGCATGGAGAGCGATTTCCAGGTGCTGGGCGCTTCGGCCGATGGCGAAGCGGCGTGGCGCGATCTGCAGCGGCTCAAGCCCGATGTGCTGGTGACCGATATCGAAATGCCCGGCCTCAGCGGCCTGGAACTGGCCCAGCGCATCCAGCGCCACCAGTTGCCGGTGAAGGTCATCATCGTCACCACCTTCGCGCGCCCCGGTTTCCTGCGCCGCGCGTTGGACGCCGGCGTGTCGGGCTATCTGCTGAAGGAATCGCCGGCCGACCATCTGGCGCAGGCGGTACGCAAGGTGCATGCCGGCGGTCGCGCCATCGATCCGGATCTGGCGGTGGAAGCGTGGTCCGAAGCCGATCCCCTCAACGACCGCGAACGGCAGGTGCTGCGCCTGGCCGGCGAGGGCATCTCGGCTGGCGATATCGCCACGCAGCTCAACCTCTCGCATGGCACGGTGCGCAACTATCTTTCCGAAGCCATCGGCAAGCTGGGCGTGGGCAACCGCATCGAGGCCTATCGCCTGGCCCGGCAGAAAGGCTGGCTGTAGCAGCAAAAAAATAAAAAAAGGGGACGTGGGAGCGGCGTCCCGCCGCGAGCTTTTCATGCGTGCCTGAAGCGAAGAGCTCGCGCCGGGACGGCGCTCCCACGGCTGGCTTTGCATGTCTCAACGCGCGCGAATGCGGCGGGGTAGGCTGGCGGCCGGGCAATCAGGGCCAACCCATGCGCGCCATCGACGCCGAACACTACCTGCTGGACGTAAAGCTGAAACGCAGCAAGGTTCCCGACTTCAACCAGTACCCATTCTCGCTGCCGGTGGTGCAGCACCTGCACACTCTGGAACTGCATCCGAAGGTCACCTTCATCGTGGGCGAGAACGGCAGCGGCAAGTCCACGCTGCTGGAGGCCATCGCCATCGGCTGGGGTTTCAATCCCGAAGGCGGCACCAGGAACTTCACCTTCCAGACCCGGGCGTCGCATTCGGCACTGCACGAGTACATAACGCTGGCAAAGAGCGTGCGCAGAGCCAAGGATGGGTTTTTCCTTCGCGCCGAGAGTTTCTTCAACCTGGCCACGGAGATCGAGCGGCTGGACCAGGGCTCCGGCGGACCGCCGATCATCGATTCATATGGTGGGAAGTCGCTGCATCAGCAATCCCACGGCGAGTCGTTCTTCGCGCTGATGGTCAACCGCTTCGGCGGCAACGGCTTTTATGTACTGGACGAGCCGGAAGCCGCGCTATCCCCGCAACGGCAGCTGGCGATGATCGTGCGGATGCATCAACTGGTGCAATCGCGTTCGCAATTCGTGATCGCCACGCATTCTCCGATCCTGATGGCCTACCCGGACGCCTGCATCTATCAGATCAGGGAAGACGGCCTGCATCAGGTGGAGTACGAGCAGACCGAGCACTATCAGGTGACCAAGGCGTTCCTGGACAACCCGGCACGGCAACTCGATCGACTGATGAGTTGACGATCACTTTGCATCCACCGAAGCCTGCAAGGCGACTGCAAGCGCCGCGTCCCCGGAAACCAGATCGGTCCGTTTCAGTTCTAGTCCTTTTCGCCTGCCTTTCTCGGTGAGCTTCGAACCGGAAGCGTCCACCACCAGAGTGTAGGGACGGTCGCCGATTTCCAGCGCCCTGCGCAGAGGCTTATCCAATGGGGTCATGACTGACTCCTCGAAAACGGGATCCGCATGCTACCGCTGCCCTGCCGGAGCTACGGTGAAAGCCGGATGCGCCGCGTGTGCGGCCGCAGCAGGGCAATGAATACGAATGCATCGGCTTCAACGGTCACATTGTGCGGTTGCACCACGGCCCACAATGCGCTGGCGCGCTGGCAAACCGTCGCGCGCTATCGGCTACCTGGGAGGGTGCTGCGATGCGTAACGCAATGCGTCTGTTCGGCGGTGTGGGTGTGTGCCTGCTGTTCTTTTTCGTGCTGTCGCTTGCGCCGGCTCCTGCCGCGCAGGCGGCGATCAACGCGCAGAACCTGGGTGCGAAGTACGACGGCACCCAGAGCAACATCACTTTCCGGGTCTATTCCTCGCGCGCCACGCGCATCGAGGTCTTTCTCTACAAGACCCCGTCCGGTGCGCAGGAAGTGGTGCGCTACGTGCTGACCAAGGACGCCGCCAACGTCTGGTCCAAGACCGCCTCGGTGGCCACACTCAAGAACACTTACGGCATCACCGGCACGGTCTATTACGGCTACCGCGCCTGGGGACCGAACTGGCCGTACAACGCCAGCTGGACCAAGGGCAGCGGCACCGGCTTCATCACCGACATCGATGCAAGCGGCAACCGCTTCAACCCGAACAAGCTGCTGATCGACCCGTACGCGGTCGAGATCAGCCAGGACCCCAACACCCCCACCTGCACCGACGGCACGATCTACGCCAGCGGGGCCACCCATCGCAACAAGGACAGCGGCGCGTGCGCCAGCAAGGGCATCGTGCTGGCGCCCATCACCACCTCCAACGGCACCAAGCCAACGCGTGCGCTGAAAGATGAAGTGGTTTACGAAGTGCATGTGCGCGGGCTGACCAAGGACGACACCGCCATGTCGGCCTCGCTGCGCGGCACCTATGCCGGCGCAGCGCTCAAGGCATCGGCGCTGGCCAGCCTGGGCGTCACCGCGGTCGAGTTTCTGCCGGTGCAGGAAACCCAGAACGACACCAACGATGTCGATCCTCTATCCACTACGGGAGACAACTACTGGGGCTACATGACGCTCAATTACTTCGCGCCGGACCGCCGCTATTCGTCGGACAAGACGCCGGGCGGCCCCACGCGCGAGTGGAAGGCGATGGTGAAGGCCTTCCACGACGCCGGCATCAAGGTCTACATCGACGTGGTCTACAACCACACCGGCGAAGGCGGGGCCTGGGGCGGCAGCGACGGGCTCACCGTGTATAACCTGCAGTCCTGGCGCGGTCTGGACAATCCGACCTACTACTCGTTGACCAACGATCTGCAGTATTCCTGGGACAACACAGGCGTCGGCGGCAACTACAACACGCGCAATACCATTGCGCAGAATCTGATCGTCGATTCGCTGGCCTACTGGCGCGATACGCTCGGTGTAGACGGTTTCCGTTTCGATCTGGCCTCGGTGCTGGGCAACACCTGCCAGCACGGCTGCTTCAACTTCGACAAGATGGATGCGGGCAATGCGCTCAACCGCATCGTGACCGAACTGCCGCCGCGGCCGGCCGCGGGCGGCACGGGCCTGGATCTGATCGCCGAGCCTTGGGCGATCGGCGGCAACTCCTACCAGGTCGGCGGTTTCCCGACCGGCTGGGCCGAATGGAACGGCATCTATCGCGATTCGCTGCGCAAGAAGCAGAACCAGATGGGTGTGGAAGCGGTGACGCCAGGGGAACTGGCCAACCGCTTCGCCGGTTCGTCGGATCTGTACGGCGACGATGGCCGCAAGCCCTGGCATTCGGTCAACTTCATGGTCGCGCACGACGGCTTCACCTTGAGCGATCTGTACGCCTACAACAGCAAGCAGAACAATCAGCCCTGGCCCTACGGCCCGTCCGATGGCGGCGACGACAACAACCACAGCTGGGACCAGGGCGGTGTCGTGGTCGACCAGCGCAAGGCCGCGCGCACCGGCTTGGCGTTCCTGATGCTGAGCGCCGGCGTGCCGATGATCACCGGCGGCGACGAGGCGCTGCGCACGCAGTTCGGCAACAACAACGTGTACAACCTGGATTCGTCGGCCAACTGGCTGTTCTGGACCCGCGACAGCATCGAGGCCAACCACGAGACCTACAGCAAGCGCCTGATCGCTTTCCGCAAGGCGCACCCGGCGCTGCGCCCGGCCAATTTCTATTCGGGCGTGGACAACAACGGTAACGTGATGGAGCAGCTGCGCTGGTTCAAGCCCGATGGCGCGCAGGCCGACACGGCCTACTTCACCAACGTTAACAACCACGCCATCGCCTGGCGCATCGATGGCAGCGAGTTCGGCGATTCGGCCAGCGCGATCTATGTGGCCTACAACGGCTGGTCGGGCAACGTGAATTTCACCCTGCCGTGGCCCGGCACCGGCAAGCAGTGGTACCGCGTCACCGACACCGCCACCTGGAACGAAGGCCCGAACACGGTCGTCGTGCCGGGTTCCGAGGCGTTGATCGGCGGCGAGAACACGGTCTACGGGTTGCAGGGGCGCTCGGTGCTGTTGCTGATTGCGAAGTAGAAGCAAGCAAGCGGGCGGCCGCCATCACAACCCCCGAGGGCCGTCATCCCGGCGAAAGCCGGGACCCAACTCCACGCGCGCGCCGGCTTGGGTCCTAGGATGGGTTGACCCGAAGGCGATACCCATCACAACGCGGTGACCAAGTAGCGATGGGTATCGCTGCGCTCTACCCGGGCTACGTCACTGATTTGTTATGGGGCCTCACCCATAGACCTAAAAGCATGAAGCCTCGCCAGGATGTAATAACCAAAATCTGCCAGTTCTTTTTCGTCGAACTCCATTCGGTCGAATTTCTGCTCGTCGATCTCTTTGAGCGTAACCGGCTCACGCTGGAGCCAGCCTCAATTTTCTCAGAATCATTGCAAGGCTGTAAATTGAGATAGCTACTGGAGTGATCAGTACGAACGTGACAATTATTAATAGGCGCAACGGCCACGATATATCGGATTGCATCCCCGCATGAATTGCCGCCAAAACAAGGCCGAGCAATGAAAGAATTATCGCCGCGAAAAACCACCAGCTACCCAGCCACAAGCTGAAACTTGAGAAAAAATTAGATACCTCTTCTTTATGAGTGCATGCGTCCCAAGCAAAAAAAGTCCAAGGGATAATCTGAAGGCATAACAGGCCAACAAGAACGGTAATTTCTCTGCTTTTCTTCACAATGATTATCTCCAGTTAGCTCGAAACTGACATTCACAACATGCGTTTACTGCAAAGCGCTGAGCTGTTCTTGTTAGGGACATTCACAGTTCTTAGTTTCCACCGAAAATGGCGCAATGGTTGTTGTTCCGGTCGCCTTAAAACCGGCGACAGATTTTCCGGACAAACTTCCGGTTGCCGCGCCCGCCACAAGCGTACCCTTGGCCGAAGCGAATCCAGAGGTCTCCATTCGGAAACTTCCCGCCAAGGCTTGAGGATTTGGCGATGCGAGCCCATCTTCAAGTTCAGCATCGAACCAACCAAGCTGCATTTTAAAGACTGGATTGTTGGTTGATATGTCGGCTTTTCCGATCAACGTGACCGTCGTGCGTTTTGCATCAACACACTCGCTTATGAGCTCTATGGTGATTCTCCCGAGCTCAAACTTCTTTAGCGGGATCTTCTTAAATTTCGGAGTAAACGCGGCGTAGCCAACTGCAGCCGTTCCAGTCCATTTAACCAGTCCGCTAGGATCCGAGCCAGCAAGAGGCGAAGAATCGACATAAGCGAATGTCGAGATACCACCGTCCAATCCAATCGGATCGCTTTCCAAATATCGCCCCGTGCCTGGGTCATAGTCACGGAAATAGTTATAGCTGAGCCCTGAAACTGCATCGTACCTCTGACCTGGATACCGCATATCGAACACGAATGAGCTGACATCCAAATCCGGATCCTGATTCGGCGCGCTGTTGCCAAACGCCTCGCTCTTCAGATCCCACGTCCACACCGGCACATTGCGGACCACTTCGATGACCACGCGCGGGGTGCCCAGATGGTCGGGTTCGATGTAGTGCAGCTGGTTGCCGTTGGCGATCAGGCCGACCGGCAGATCGTCCAGCCAGATCGCTTGTTGTAGCGCCGCCCCGGTGTTGTCGTAGTCGCCCAGCCAGTGGCCGGCTTCATCGTAGAGCGTG
>NZ_PDWS01000028.1 GCF_010093305.1 Pseudoxanthomonas sacheonensis
GGGTGGGAGGGGACGGATGGCCGGCCGCCAGAGGCGGGCAGACGCCTATATGAACGAGTGTGATCAACGCGCCCTAAACCGGCAATGAAGTCGGCCGGCGGGTCTTTCGGGCGTTCCCCAAAACTGAACAGGGATGTCATGAAAAATCATTACGGAATAGCCTTTTTGCCGTTGACAGGTCGGCCGGGCGGGCGTAGCTTGCAGCCTTCGCTTTAGCCACTAGATATAGCGGTCAGATGCGAAACGGACCCAAGCAGTAGGGTTTTTGCTTGGAAATAGGGCGCTGGAGGGGAAGCGCATGGCATTGACGGCGACGCTGGTTTTACGGGACCGCACGCACAATTTGCAGTCCACCGCTGCGTCTGACGCGCCGCGGTGCGAACCGACGTCCCGGCCAATCCGGTCCGTAACGAACCTGCAGCAACCACGCACCGGCCGGCACGACCGTACGGGCGCATAAGAACGAGTTCCACAACAGTTTCAGACACCATCGTTTTAGAACAGGGAGAACAACAGAATCATGAGCACGGTGCGCCTCGAGGCGGTTAAAACAGAAGAAGCTGCAGGGTCCCTGGTCCCGATGCAGCCGGCCTCGCAAGACATCTGGGACAAGAAATACCGTCTGAAGACCAAGCAAGGCGACGCGATCGACGCCGACATCGACGGCACCTACCAGCGCGTGGCCCGCGCCCTGTCCGACGCCGAACCCACCGCCGAGAAGCGCGCCTACTGGTACGAGCGCTTCCTCTGGGCGCTGCGTCGCGGGGCCATTCCCGCCGGCCGCATCACCTCCAACGCCGGCGCGCAGGAACACAAACCCGCCACCTCCACCATCAACTGCACCGTGTCCGGCACCATCGAGGACTCGATGGACGGCATCCTGGACAAGGTCCACGAAGCCGGCCTGACCCTCAAGGCCGGCTGCGGCATCGGCTACGAATTCAGCACCCTGCGTCCGCGCGGCGCGTTCGTCGCCGGCGCCGGCGCGTACACCAGCGGCCCGATGTCCTTCATGGATATCTACGACAAGATGTGCTTCACCGTGTCCTCGGCCGGCGGCCGCCGCGGCGCGCAGATGGGCACCTTCGACGTGTCCCACCCGGACGTGAAGGACTTCATCCGCGCCAAGCGCGAAGACGGGCGCCTGCGCCAGTTCAACCTGTCCCTGTTGATCACCGACGGCTTCATGGACGCGGTGGCCAAGGACGCCGACTGGCCGCTGGTGTTCCCGGTCAACGCCAAGGAACAGGGCGAGATCAACGTCGACGACGAGTCCGAAGTGATCTGGCGCGAATGGCCCACCCACAAGAACTACGTCAGCCGCGACGACGGCCTGGTGGCCTGCAAGATCTACGGCCACATCCGCGCCCGCCACCTGTGGGACATGATCATGGTCTCGACGTACGACTACGCCGAGCCGGGCTTCATCCTCATCGACCGCGTCAACGAGATGAACAACAACTGGTGGTGCGAAAACATCCGCGCCACCAACCCCTGCGGCGAGCAGCCGCTGCCGCCCTACGGCGCCTGCCTGCTGGGTTCGGTAAACCTGACCACTTTCGTGCGCAAGCCCTTCACCGACCAGGCGACCTTCGACTGGGAGGAATACAAGGAAGTGGTGCGCGTGTTCACCCGCATGCTGGACAACGTGGTGGAAGTGAACGGCCTGCCGCTGGAACAGCAGCGCGCCGAGATCCTGCGCAAGCGCCGCCACGGCATGGGCTTCCTGGGCCTGGGTTCCACCCTGACCATGCTGCAGATGAAGTACGGCAGCCCCGAGTCCTGCGAGTTCACCGAGTCCATCGCCCGCGACATGGCCGTGGCCGGTTGGGAAATGGGTCTGGCGCTGGCCAAGGAAAAAGGCGCCGCGCCGATCATGGAGGAACTGTTCGACGTCACCGCCGCCATGCTGCGCCAGCGCCCGGAAATGTCGAAGGACGGCTGGCGCATCGGCCAGCAGATTCCCGGCAAGGTGCTGCACGCCAAGTACAGCCGCTACATGCAGCGCATCGCCACGGTAGCGCCGGAGCTGGTGGACGAGCTGGCCGAGATCGGCAGCCGCTTCACTCACCACAGCTCCATCGCGCCCACCGGCACCATTTCGCTGAGCCTGGCCAACAACGCCTCCAACGGCATCGAGCCTTCGTTCGCCCATCACTACAGCCGCAACGTGATCCGCGAAGGCAAGAAGTCCAAGGAAAAGGTCGACGTGTTCTCCTACGAGCTGCTGGCCTACCGCCATCTGGTCAACCCGGCGGCCATGCCTTTCGCCGAAGACGCCGCCGGCAAGCTGCCCGACTATTTCATCAGCGCCGACGACATCAACCCCAAGGAACACGTGGACGTGCAGGCCGCGGCGCAGAAGTGGGTGGACAGCTCCATCTCCAAGACCGCCAACGTACCCACCGACTACCCGTACGAGCAGTTCAAGGACATCTACCGCTACGCCCACCAGCAGGGCCTGAAGGGGTGCACCACCTTCCGCTTCAACCCGGCCGCCTTCCAGGGCGTGCTGGTCAAGGAAGCGGACCTGGAAAACACCACCTACCGCTTCGAGCTGGAAGACGGCAGCGTGATCGAGGTCAAGGGCAACGAGCAGATCGAATACGACGGCGAAATGCACACCGCCGCCAACCTGTTCGATGCCCTGAAAGAAGGCTATTACGGCAAATTCTAGTAACAACCAAGCGAAGAACCCTTCCCCCGTTCACGGGGGAAGGTGCCCGAAGGGCGGAAGGGGGCAGACGCTCGCGCAATCTCCACAGCAAGCAACCGCATCGACCGATGCACTACCCCCATCCCAACCCCGTATCAAGTACGGGGCAGGCTCTTCCCCCGTAAACGGAGGAAGGGGCAGCCCACCCACCACTCCCACCCTCACACCAACCGGTATAGCATCAGCTCTGTACCAAACCCACGGCCCCAGGAGGGCATCTACATGAGCAACGGAAACGGTGTGGTGGCCACCCTCACGGGCGCCGCAGAAAGCGTGAAAGAAACCGCAAGCAACATCGGCAGCTCAATCGCATCGACCGCCAGCGACGCAGTCGCCTCGGTGAAGAAGTCGGCGAAGAAAGCGCGCAAGGCCGCCACCAAGCGCGTCACTGCCGCCAAGAAGGCCGTCGCCAAGCGCACCGACAAAGCCAGCAAGGCGGTGAAGAAGACCGTGGCCAAGGCCAAGAAGAAGCTCGCTTCGGCCAGCGCCTCGGCCAAGGCCGAAGCCGCCGCGCTGAAGAAGAAGGTAGGCAAGAAGACCGCCACCAAGAAGGCCGCGAAGAAGGCGGCCAAGAAAGTCGCCAGGAAGTCCGTAGCCAAGAAGGCGCCGGCCAAGAAGGCGGTGAAGAAAGCCGTCAAGAAGGCCGCGCCAAGGAAAGCCGCAAAGAAAGTAGCCAAAAAGGCGGCCCCCAGGAAGGCCGCCAAGAAGGCAGTAAAGAAAGCCGCAAAGAAAAAGTAACCCGCTGAAAGAACCCCTCTCCCGCCTGCGGGAGAGGGGCAGGGGTGAGGGCCGCCCTTGGCGCTGACCCAACTCCCTGCGCCCCAACCGAACCACCTACCAAGCCACACAAAACAAGCAATCAGGAACCCGCTCCATGGCCGTCAAGATCGACAAGAAAATCAAGGGTTACACCGTCCTCACCCCGGAAGACCGTGCGCGCGAAAACGCTGCCGTCATCCAGGCCGAGTCGGTGTCCCGCGCCAAGGCCGAGGCCGAACTGCCGGTGGCCGACATCATCCACATGCACGAGCGCATCGAGCGCCCGGAAGTGCTGATCGGCAGTACCTACAAGATCAAGTCGCCGCTGGTGGAGCACGCCATGTACGTGACCATCAACGACATCGTGTTGAATTCGGGCACCGAGCACGAGCTGCGCCGCCCGTTCGAGATCTTCGTCAATTCCAAGTCCATGGAGCATTTCCAGTGGATCGTGGCGCTGACGCGCATCATGTCGGCGGTGTTCCGCAAGGGCGGCGATGTGACTTTCCTGGTGGACGAGATGAAGGCGGTGTTCGACCCGCGCGGCGGTTATTTCAAGGCTGGCGGCGTGTACATGCCTTCGCTGGTCGCGGAGCTGGGCGCCATCGTGGAAGAACACCTCAAGTCCATCGGCATGATCCACGACCCGGAAATGAGCGCGCACCAGCGCGCCATCCTGGCCGAGAAGCGCGCGCAGTACGAGAACCGCGCAAAAAAAAACTCTGACATAAGCTCTTCCCCCTCCCCTGCGAAGGCAGGGGAGGGCCGGGGAGGGGTCGAGGCTTCACACGCAGCCCAAAACGAACCCGCCTCCCACGAAGACATCTCCGTCACCGGCGACGGCACCAGCTTCCCGCCCAGCGCCACCCTCTGCCACAAGTGCAACACGAAGGCGCTGGTCATCATGGATGGGTGCGCTACTTGTTTGAACTGTGGGTATTCGAAGTGTGGGTGATTAGGCTGCAATCTTGGAGTTCGTAAACCCAGCCCTCGAAAAAGACTACGAGCGCTGGCGGACGCGTCTGGAAGGCTCGGACTTTTATGGGAAAGATTCACTCACGGCTATACAAGTTCTTCGTGCCCACTATGCAATCGCCGACTATTTTGTTGGGCCCGATAAGGGCATAGGCGGCATTGGGCCGCGTGATGAGAATTTGCTGCTGTCTGCGGTTTTTAGACAGTCTGCTGCTTTCGGTGGGTACGAGAAATGGCCGAAAGGCGTCGAAAAAGTTGCGACGCTTGTGTATGGATTGATTAAAGATCATCCATTTCATGATGCGAATAAAAGAACAGCCCTTCTTTCAATGTTGTATCACCTGCAGCGTCTAGACAGAACACCAACTATCGCGCAGAAGCAGTTGGAAGATCTTGTCGTCGCTGTGGCAGACGACGGCCTCGGTGAATTCCGCAGATACGTGGACCTTAGGAAAGATGGTCCAGATCCAGAAGTTAGATTTCTGGCGGATTATTTCTCAAGAAACTCACGAAAAATTGATCGTAGACAACAAGTCATTACGCATCAAGACTTGGCTCGGATTCTCAAGTCTTTTGGCTATGAAATGTGCGATGCCGAGAAGAGTTTCATCGATATCGTGAAGGTTGAAATAAAGCGGCCTCTCTTTGCATTCGGAAAAACTGTCGAATCACGAAAGCGAGTTAAGCAGATTCATTTCCCTGGCTGGAAACGACAAGTACCGCCAGACACGGTAAAAGCAGTTCGAGAAGATTTGAACTTGACGTGGAAAAAAGGAGTTGATTCCGAGACTTTCTACGGCAAGGCAGATTCAATGAATGCATTGATTAATGAGTATGCGGGTCCTCTTCAGAGGCTTGCAGACAGATAATTTTTTTGGGCCACAAATTGAAACCGGACCTGTCGTATGAGTTCCATTGATCGGCTTACCGAACAAGAGGTCCTTTCTGTTAGGCGACGAATGTCGCAACTGGATATCGCAACACAGGATGCATTTGGTCAAACAGAGCCATTGAAAGACGGGATACTGGGTTCTGCGGTATTCCGGCAGTACACGTCGGCGGGTGGTATTTATAAATATAAGACCATTGATCAGGTCGCTGCCAACTTATTCTATGGCGTTGCATTAGCTCACGCATTCGAGAATGGAAACAAACGAACCGCGCTACTTTCCATGCTTGCTCTCCTGGAAAAAAATAGAGTCTATCTGATCAATACCACTGAGGATGATCTCTATGAAATGGCGAGAAGTGTCGCTGCGCATGATATTCCGATCGCAATTAACGCCAAAAGAAATGCTGATACAGAGGCTGCTGCGGTCGCTTCATGGCTCAGATTGAGAATTAGACCAAAGGTCTTGGGCGACAGTGCAATGCAATTCAGAGAGCTCAAGGAACAACTCGAAGCGTTCGGATGCGATTTTGATAAACCAGATTCAAACTTTGTAAAAATTCATCACGGCCAATGGATGGTTAAGACCGGCTATCCGCGCCCTGGTTTCGAAGTTCAAGTTATGGAGGTCAAGCGTATTCGTCGAGCGCTACGACTTGACGAAGCTCAGGGAATAGATTCAGCGGTGTTCTATAACCTAGATCAAACTGTTGACAAGTTTGTCAACAAATACCGCGATCTAATGCGGAGACTCGCAGATCTCTAAATGATGGAGGCTCCATGAATCGGCCGAACGCGCATAAGACAGGTTGAAGCATGCCATCCATAGAATGGAATCTTCGTAGGGCGGGTTTTAACCCTCCTTCCGGGGTCTTGTGCGGACTCGTAGTTATTTCGGGACTGCTTGCTCAGGCGGCCAGATCTATCGGCATGGACAGTCGCTTGTCGACAATCAGCAGCTCGACGCCAACACGCTTATCCTGTGCTGAGTAGTTGAGCTCCTGCGTGTAGAGCGGGAGACCCTCATACATCGCACGGATCTGCGGCACGTTGTCGTAAGTGACAATCCATGGTTGGCGGATTGACCGAACTGCTCGCGCAAGGTTCTGGTGGTCTGCATGCTCATAGAAGCTCGTATAGAGCTCAGGCCCCTTGGCATAATACGGGGGGTCTATGTTGACGAGCGTCTTCATCGGAAGGCGCCGGACCCGATCTCTGATGAAGTATTCTGCGTCGTCGCGAGAAAGCGATATCTGACTGGAGTGGGCAGCTATTCGGCGGATCTTTCGAATGAGTACTGCTTGATTGAACCTGCAGTCCAACGCATAGTTTCCCTGTTGGGCCTTCCCGCCAATTACACCGCCCCTAATGATTCCCGAGCGGTTGGTTCGATTGAGGAATAGCGTCGAAAAACCAAGCTCAAGCACACGAGAGCGTGGCGCTAGCTGGATTTCCCTTTGCTTCCGCCACTCTTCCATTGTTACTGGCGTCCGTTCTATCAGTTCGCAAAGGTCATCGGGGCGCCGCAGAACACATGCCCAAAAAGAATAGATCGACCGATCAATGTCGTTGATGTGGAGTTCTGAGACGTACCCGTCCAACAAAAGCTTTAACGCGAGTCCGCAGCCCCCCGCGAACGGCTCCGCATATGCCCCGTAGAACAGATCGTTAGCTCGCAATACCTCAACAACGAAGGGTGCGAGCTGCGTCTTTCCACCGGGGTAACGAAGGGGCGAATCAGTTACAGGCATTCTTTAAAAACCGGTACGGACTACGCCAAATGTAGCGGAAAATCATGGGGGTGGCCACCGTTATTTCTTAAGCCCGTCAAGCATCAACCGAATACATCCTTCCATCGTTTCCCAGAACTTTTTCAGCTGAACGTCCGTCGGAACGGAACCGCCATGCACCCAACTGCCGAGGGTATCTGGGGACAGCTTACTGTCCTTGTCCTGCGCCATCACGCGCAAGGGCTTTAGCTTGCGCTCAAGCTTTAGTTCGCCACCAGCGGCCGCTACTTGGGCGGGATCTTTTGCTAGGTGTTGCTCACATCGCGCTATTATGTTGTGGAGTTCCCCGCCCGTTGAAAGAGAGTGATCCGTTGCAAATTGATGAGCGAGCTTCTCCACAAACGCGCGCAAGAGATAAGCTGTCGCAAATGAAAACTCCGGATCGATCCGTCGTAGCTCGTCGAAGATTCGCTTGAGTACCGTCGATTTTATGACTGCTTTAAAGTCACTGGGAACTACGTGTGGGCGGTGATCGGGAGAGCGATTGTTTCGAGCGGGACTTGGTTTCGCCGTAGCTTTGGGTGCGGTTGTTCCGGGCAGTTTTGTCGTGGCTGCAACGCCCCGGAGCCTCAGATTGTTGGCGTATCTCTCTCGTGATCGAACGTCCGATCTCGAATTAACCGGAGATTCACTGCCGTCCGGTCGAGGTAGTGCGTCCTTAAGGAATGCCGCAGCGGCTTTGTCAAATTGTTCCTGAGGCACATTGATCTCAAATTCTTTGGCAGATGCTAACCCGATCGCATCTCTCAACACCGGGCTCGATACGTATCGAGTGATCGTGGTTAGCTTTATCTTTTCTTGCTCTGCCGCAGAAATCAGGCCCCGCTTCGCAGCATAGTCCACCAACCTAAGTGCCTGCACGTTTGGGTTGGTCGCGTTCTTATTGAAACGAGCCTTCTGGGCCGCGTTCCACTTACGCGTTCCAGCACCACCGAGTTCACCCTCGTGCCGGATTTCCAACCAATGCCGAAAACTGTCATCGTCATTGAATACGACGACTTCGATCTTGGCCGGCAGCCGTGCCGTTGATTCAGCCACCGCGGCAAACTGGCGTCGTAGTGCCGCAGTAGGAGCCTTGTCGGGATCGCGCAGCAGCTTGAGTGCGCAGATGCGACGGTTGCCCTCTAACGCGACATAGCTACCTGGAACTCCGTCTTTAGCAGTTACAGCGATACGATCGAGAGGGCTCAATCCCCACTTGGCTATGTCCTTGGCGAGAACAAGCACGCGCTCTTTCCGCACAAGAGCACTGATAATTTCCGGCTCGTTATCGATTGGGTCGTGGCGCGGGTTATCGTTATCCAAGTAAAGCTTGGCCAACGGGATGTCAAAAATCTTCGGCTTTGCCATTCTTTTCCCCTAAAAAGTGACCATGAGCCCGGGCTCACGTCTGTACGAACCACACCTTCCCCAAGGCGGGCATACTCGATTGAGCCCGATGTTCGTGCCAATGGCAAGTAGTACCTAACAGTGTGAAAAATTTACTATTGGGCCCGGTGGGCAGAAGTGCTGGTTAAGAGTCGGCCAGCGTGAAAAACGGGGTCAGAGTGCATTTTTAAAGCGTGTACGTCCTCACCATAAGTGTGAGTTGACATCCACCCCCATCTTCGCAAGCATCACTGGGGTGCCGATGAACAAGTGGGATGCAAGGAGCGCATGGGGACTCGAGTTCACCGTTGGGCCGCTTGGGTGCTGGGTGCGCTGTTTGCGTCTGTGGCTTCCGTCGCATGGGCGGCCGGCGACCTCGCCCCGCTTCGTGCCCAGTTCCAACTGCTCGATGAGCAGGTGGACTACGCCGCCGCCAAGCTGATGGTGGACCACCTCATTGACCCGAGCACCGACACGGTAGCCGTGCGTCGCGAGCTCGACATGTGGGAGCGAGCCGTTCGCGGCAACGTACCCGCTAATCCCACGGCGCGCCAAATGCTCGACGGGTTGCTCAAGACCCTCTACGAGCCGGGCCCTTGGAACCAAGGCAAGCCATTTAGCTACGACTTGTCCGACCCGCTGGGCAAGAACCCGAAGAACAAGCAATTGGCTACCTACCTGGCCACGCGCAAGGGCAACTGCGTTTCCATGCCCATCCTGTTCGTCATCCTGGGCCAGCGGTTGGGCTTGCCAGTGGCGTTGGCCACCGCACCCAACCACGCTCTAGTCAAGTTCGCTGACGACGCGCAGCAGATGTGGTTGAACGTCGAAGCCACCGCGGGCGGTTTCAAGTACGACAGCAGCTACCAGCGCGAGACGGGGATCTCGGAAGCGGCGTTGGACAACGGACTGTATCTGCGGCCCTTGTTGCCGCACGAGGGCGTGGGCGTCATCGCCAGCAGCTTGATGGAGCATTACGGGGCACGGAGGGATGCCGACGAACTTATGGCAGTGGCCGACTTGGCGCTGACCGCGAACCCCAAGGACCCCGTGGCCATGATCTGGAAGGCCAATGCCTATTACCTTCAGACGCAGCAGCGCATCACGTCCAAATATCCAAACGCGACGGACGTGCCTCCGGAACTCCATGGGGAATACCGTCGCCTGACCCAAGAAAACCTGGCGTGGTTCGCCAAGGCCGAATCGCTCGGCTGGGCGCAAAAAACGCCCGAACAGGAAGAAAACTACTTACAATCAATCCAGCGCGAGCGTGCGCGGAGGGGGCAGTGATGCGTGGAATCATTCAAGTGATTTTGGCACTGGCGTTATGCGCGGTCGCATCGTCCGCATTGGCGCGATTTGTCTCTGTAGATCCGGTTCAAGCCAACCCCAACACCGGCACAAATTTCAACCGCTACTACTACGGTAACAATAACCCGTACAGGTTCACCGATCCGGATGGGCGTTGCCCAGAAGAAAGTACCAGAAGCACATGCATTCCGGCGTCTAACTTTGATAGCAATAGAAGTTCAGGCGTCAACGTACAGTTAAGCCCTGCTTCCACGGATACGGCTAAGAACGGGAAGTCGACTGTTATCGTTACGTCAGGCGATAGAGAAAAGCTTGGCACGATAAACAATGACAGCAGCACTGGATCAGAAAGCGTACAGCTAGTTTCTGACACAAGAACAAGTACTACAAACACCGCCTACAAGGCAGAAGGAACCAAGCCTGGCAATGCCGTTGCTGTAATTCACGGCCATCCAACCAACAGCTTGAATGATGATAGAGCAACGCTTGGCGATGCTCAGGCAGTTGTTGACCATGGGATTCCCAATATCGCTGTCGCTAACGATGGCCGAATGGTTGTCCATGAAGTGGAGAATGGCCAGTATCAGGTCCGGATGATCAACGGCCGATTCACGAATAGTGAAATAAGGCATTTCCAAAGAGAAACGAACGAGCGACAAGAGAGCTTTTATGAACCTTGAAAGATCACTTATAGCATTGCTTTCTCTCTCTACAGTTTCCGGATGTTCTTCCTTGCCACCAACGCCCGTTGGAGCGCTAACGCCCAGCATTCTGAATGCCGACAAGGAAAAATATGATGGGCAAGTAGTTAAAGTGGTTGGATGGATGCGATCCGAATCGGAAATGTATGGGTTGTGGGAAAGTAAATCGGCGAACAAAGAAGGTAGTTACGCTAAAAATTGCGTGAGCCTCAGAATCCCAACTTCAATGGACACGGCTCAGTTCAATAAGCGATATGTGGAAATCGAAGCAACATTCATCAGTAAATTGCCGGCTGATGTAATTCGGCTTGGGGCTTGCAATACAACCACACTTCAATTGGCTGGCGATGCATTGCCAAAGATATTGAACCAAGAAAAGTAACCATTAAGTTATGCGTTGTTGCTTCGCTACCACGCTTGCCTCATGCATCTCAAGGATCTCATGCGCGACCACATCCGGCCGCTGCTGACCGCCCCGGCTGTTGCATTGCTTTTAGCGGGGTGCGCCCACGGCGTCGTGCGCGGCGGGTTCGATGCCTGCTCGGCCGGTGCTACCTGCACGCTTGGCGGCAAGCTCCAGTTGTTCCCAGGTGAGCCGGCGGGAGCAGCCATCCTCACCGATAACGGCCAGTGCACGAAGCTGGCGTTACCTGATGCGTTCTACACCGACCCGTTGCGCCAGCAATGGCACGACCGCATCGTGGAAGTGCAGGGGCGGGCATTCGCCCAGCCCAACACGGAAACCGAGCTAGGGGTGCTGAGCTGGTTCTCGGAGAAGGACCGCAAGCTCGCCACCGGGATGTGCGACCAAGGCCTGGGCATCTACGTGGATACCCTCCGATCGGCCTCCGGCCAGACGTGGCCCGGGTCGCCTTAAGTGGCGCTCATCCTGATCCTGTCGGTGTGCGTGGAGTGCCCTCGTCTTCGAGTGACAACGCCGTAGAATCCTGCGAAGACAGATAACCGAATCTGTGATCCCATCATTCTGGTAGTTGGACTCTATTGCCATGCATAAGCTCCGCCCGCTTATTCTCATATCCGCATTCTTGCTCTTTACTTCCTTTCAGGCGATAGCTGCAGAGACGCCAGAGCAAGTCTGTGAGCAGTATCTCGCGGCCATAAAACAGCGGGGCATGACTGCGGTCCCGGATTTCATACACCCTGAAGAGCTCCAAAGGTTCAAGGACATGCTTATGCCGCTGTTTCAGGAAGGCGGTTCGCCTAACAGAGAAGACCTGATCCATGGGTTCTTCGGTAAGTCTGCGACCCCGGAATCGGTCGAAGCGATGCCCCCGGGCGAGTTCATGCGCGGCTTCATGGGTATTGCCGACGCACAGATGAAAAAGCTCAATGTAACTATCGACAAGACGGAGATAATCGGCTCCATTACCGAAGTAACAACCGTTCACCTGGTCACCCGCGCAACCGCCGGAACGGATGACCTCAAACTGACCCAACTTGAAGTTGCGAGCCTGAGGCCAAGCGGAGACACCTGGCGTTTGCTTCTGTCGGGTCGTCTTGAAGGAATGGCGCAGGCACTTAGAGCGCAGTCGGCCAACCGTCCGTCTCAATAGGGCCCTGAGCTGGGGTTGGCCCCATCGACCCAATGTTTTAATGTGAGTTGACACCGCACGGTTGCCTTCGCAAACTCACTTCCAAGGAGCGTCGAAACTCCTCAAACAGCGGTACCCACCTCCGTCAATCTGGTGGTTTTTTTGTGCCCGAGTCTTGGGTGCAACCGGCGCAACGTTCCGCGTCGGGAGGGCGGCTGAATACAAGACCCGCAAGGGAAATACGCCCGCCGACTGTTTGCGGTTTCGAACCTCCCGACACCTTGCGCGCGCACGCGCAAGGCATTCCATCGCGAACAAGAAAGGAGACCGTCATGCGCCAAGGAACGCCATGCGAGCCCGGCTATTTCCTGCCGGAAGAAGCCCACCAGCAACTGCAATCCCTCAGCCACTACCTGCACCTGCTGGCCGAACTCAGCCAACCCGAACACACCAACCCCGACGCCCTCATCCTGCCCCGCGCCGGCCTGGCCCACTGCTTCACCCAACTGGCCGAAGCCGCCGACCAGATCGTGGCCACCACGACCTTCCGACCAGGGTAACGCGCGTCAGGCTAGGCCTTCGCGATATCGCCGTAGTCCCTTGTGTCGTATAGGCAAAGTTCGATTGACGGGCCTCCCAGACCACACCCACAATCCGCGTTACACCCCACTTTTGGGGTCTAATCGTAGTTAGGCGCCTAGAGAGGCAACGATGAGTTTCGACCTAATGGTGTTCGATCCAGCGGTTGCACCACGGGATCGCGCTGCTTTTATGGAGTGGTACGCGCAGCAGACTGAATGGTCTGAGAGCCACAGTTACGACGACCCTGCTGTGGCAGTGCCAGTATTGCAGCGCTGGTTTGCTGAGATGGCTCAGCACTTCCCACCCATAAACGGCCCTCTTGCGAACCCAGAAGCTGAGGGGCCTGAGGTAACAGACCATTGCATAGGGCGGCACGTCATCTATTCGGCATTCGCGTGGTCCATGGCAGATCAAGCCCACTCCAAGATGCGCGAGCTGGCAGTGAAGCATGGTGTCGGGTTTTTCCACGCGAGCGATGATCAAGGTGAGATCCTCATTCCGGGTGCCGATCCTGTTATTCCCAACAAGAAGCGCTGGTGGCAGTTCTGGTGACGGCGCCTAACAATTCATTCAAGCCGAGCCCACATCAGGGCGGCGCCTAAGTGCACGCCTTTAAAAAACGGAGTCAGAGTACGTTTTCCGAAGAAAAGCACTCAGTCCCCGTTTTTGTAAACTACGAGCTACGAACCTCCAAGCCCCACAAGGAACCTCTCATGGCTCTCAGCACTATGGCCTCCGGCCTGCAATTCGAAGACACCGTCGTCGGCACCGGCGCCCAGGCCACGCCCGGCCGCAATGTCACCGTGCACTACACCGGTTGGCTTTACGAGAACGGCGAACAGGGCGCCAAGTTCGATTCCAGCAAGGATCGTGGCGAACCCTTCATATTCCCGCTCGGTGCCGGCATGGTCATCAAGGGCTGGGACGAAGGCGTGCGGGGCATGAAGGAAGGAGGCCAGCGCACGCTGATCATCCCAGCCAACCTTGGCTACGGCGCACGCGGCGCCGGTGGCGTCATCCCACCCAATGCCACGTTGAAGTTCGACGTCGAACTGCTGGGAGCCTGACCCTGTCGTCTCTCCTGCAACGCGGGTAAGGCCGGTCGATAGCGCTCACGGAAGCGAAGTGCGCCCTGGCGCTTGGCACGGCTGCAAGACCGCCTCCCGATCATCCTGTATGCTCGGAAGACTTCATCCCCTCATTCGCGCGCCGACGCTCCGGCCGTAGGGAGGATTACATGCAGTCGACCATGGGCGCCTACGGCGACGGCCTGGCGAAATACTTTCGGGCCGATGCGAGTTCGCATCTTGTTATCAGTGCCCTGCGGAAGTCGAAGCTTGCCGTGACGCGCATCCGGCACGACGCACCGGGACACGGAATGACCTCGCCGCTGCCCGCAGAATCCGCATTTTCGGTGCTCCTGCAATTGAGGGACTCGCCCAAACGCGAACTCTTCATGGGCGGGCGTTCCGTCTACCGCGGGGGCTATGGCGCCAGGACCACCAGTATCGTCGATCTGGAACAAGAGCCGACCGCCAACCTGCAGAGCCCCTTCGACGTTCTGCACTTCTACGTCTCGCGTACCGCACTCGATGAAATCACCGACGAACACGGCGCGCCGAGAATCGCAACGCTTTCCTGCGAACGCGGCGCCTTCGATGCGACGGTTTGGCACCTGGGACAAGCGCTCCTGCCTGCGCTCGAGCGCCCGCAAGAAATAGGCGAGATGTACGCCGATCATCTTCTGCTGGCAACGAACACCTATTTTGCGATTGCCTTCGGCGGCATGCGCCTGCCTGAGTACGGAAGGCGCGGCGCGCTGGCGCCTTGGCAGGTACGATGCGCCACCGAACTGATGATCGAGCGGATGGGCGAAGACATATCGCTGTCCGAGCCGGCTGCGGCGTGCGGGCTTTCGTCGAACTACTTCGCCCGCGCCTTCAAGCGGAGCATGGGCATGCCGCCCCATCGCTGGATGCTGCTGCAACGCGTGCTGCGCGCCAAGTCGTTGCTGCGGGATGCCGATCGATCGCTCAGCGACATCGCAGCCACGTGCGGTTTTGCCGACCAAAGCCATTTCACGCGCGTCTTCACCGGCATCGTCGGCGCCAGTCCCGGCGCTTGGCGAAAGCAGGTCCTGTGAGCGCGGCGACGGTTTTTGCAAAAACCCGGTAGAAAGCTTCAAGACCTTCCCCGCGCGGACGACCAAACTCAAAGGCGCAACTTTCTTTTGAGGAAATGTCCATGGGAATGCATAGCCTATTCCGGACCTGCGTGTGGGTCGCAGCGTTGTTTTCCGCCGCCCACCCGGCGTTAGCCGGCACATTGGACTTCCCTGCTGGTTTCCGAACGCAGGAGATCCAAACCAACGGAACCACCTTGCATGTTCGGATCGGCGGAACGGGCCCCGCCGTAGTGCTAATCCACGGGTACGGCGACACTGGCGACATGTGGGGGCCCCTGGCGGCGGATCTGATGCGCGACCACACCGTCGTCGTACCGGACCTGCGGGGAATGGGGCTCTCGGCGATTGCTGCGGAAGGTTTCACCAAGAAAAACCAAGCCGAAGACATTGCCGGAGTGTTGGACGCGCTGCACATCGACCGCGCCGACGTCGTCGCGCACGATATCGGCAACATGGTCGCATTTGCGTTCGCCCAGGCCCACCCGGCCCGCACCACGCGGCTGGTGGTGATGGACGCGCCGGTGCCCGGGGTCGGTCCGTGGGACGAGATTCTCAAGAACCCGTTGCTTTGGCACTTCCGTTTCGGCGGGCCCGACATGGAACGTCTGGTGGCCGGGCGCGAGCGCATCTATCTGGACCGGTTTTGGAACGAGTTTTCCGCCAATCCGGCGCATTTCCCGGAAGCTGCGCGGCGTCACTACGCGGCGCTCTATGCGCGTCCGGGTCGCATGCGGGCGGGCTTCCTGCAGTTCGCCGCATTCGATCAGGACGCGATAGACAACCGTGCGGGGTTGGCAGCTGGGCGCCTGAAAATGCCCCTGCTCGCCGTCGGCGGCGACCATTCCTTCGGATCGACCATGGCCTTCGTGATGCGTTTTGCCGCCGACGACGTGCACGAAGTCGTGATCTCCGATGCCGGACATTGGCTGATGGAAGAACAGCCGCAAGCGACGGTCGCGGCGATCCGTGCCTTCCTTGACGCGGATGCGCAGCTCGCGCAAGCCCGTCTGACGTCTTCAGAAGTGGACGCTGTCGCGCGAGGTGGGGCTGGAGCGGGCACATCCGGGATCAGCGGCGTGCAGACGACCCTCCTCTCGGGAAATCCGAATGCGGCTGGGCCGTACGCGATCGAAATCCGCGTCCCGCCCCGCACGCGCATCGCCTCGCACAGGCACCGCGACAACCGTACCGCGCTCGTCGTGTCCGGCGAATGGAATTTCGGATACGGCGAGCGAGCCGACGAAGCGACGGCCCGTACGCTGGGCCCGGGCAGTTTCTACACCGAGCCGGCAGGCGACCCGCATTTCGCCTTCACTGGAGACCAGCCGACGGTCGTCTACATCACCGGTCAGGGTCCGACGGATACGACTTACGTTGTCGCCGCGCATGCGTCCAGCAAGCAAGGGGAGTAGCCATGGCGTCGTTCGCAACCATCCGCGATCCGCTTACCGACCACCTGCTCACGCCCAAGAATGCCGCTCTTGTCATCATCGACTTCCAACCTGTGCAGGTCTCATCGATCCAGTCCCGCCCGAAACGCGAGCTGGTCGCCAACATCACCGCACTGGCCCGTATCGGCAAGCTCTACGAACTGCCGGTTGTGCTGTCCACGGTGAACGTGAAGACCGGGCGCAACCAGCCGACCATCCACCAGATCGTCGACGTGCTGCCCGACATCCACCCCATCGACCGCACTTCCATCAATGCATGGGAGGACGAGGATTTCGTACGGGCCGTGAAAGCCACCGGGCGGACGAAGCTCATCATGGCCGCCCTGTGGACTGAAGTTTGCCTGGTCCACCCCGCACTCGATGCCATGAACGAAGGATTCGAGGTCTATCCGGTCATCGATTGCGTCGGCGGAACATCGCCCGAAGCGCATGCGCTGGGCGTTCAACGCCTCGTCCAGGCCGGCGGAAAACCGGTGGGATGGGTGCAGCTGATCTGCGAACTGCAACGCGATTGGAACCGGGAGAAAACGACACCGGGATTCGCGGACATTCTTTTCGCGGTCGAAGGCCATTGATCCGGCACGGGCGGAAGACCCATATGCAATGCGGCAAGTACGGGGTCGGAGCCAGCATAGGGCGTAGGCCGGGCTGGCTTCGCCAACCCAGCGCCTTTACCTCGGCATTCCGCTTGCTGGGTTGATAGAGCCAACCCAGCCTACGCGCTTGCTCTTACCCGCCTTCCCGGAAAACCGGCGCCGGGCCCCCGGTGAATCTGACCGGCGCGGTCTTGGCGGTTTCGCCTAAGTAGGCCAATGCGAACTGTGCGAATTTGACGCTGTTCTGTGCCGATTCGCCCATCGTGGCCAGCGTGTCGCTGGTGGTGTGGATGTAGGGGAAGCTACCGTTCGGGCCACCGGCCTCGAACATCATCGCGGCGGGATAGCCGGCGTTCGTCCACGAGGCGTGGTCGGAGCAGGCGTAACCGCAAGCTACGCTGCCGCGCGTGAGTCCCCTTGGCGCGAGGTAGGTATCGAACAGGGTGACGAAGAAGTTCTTCAGATCGGCGTTGGAGTAGTCGGCGATCAGTTTCATGTCCGGTACCGCGCCGGATTTGTAATTGGTCATGTCCACCTGCAGCACGGCGACGACATTGACGCCGCTGCTGCGGAAAGACTGGGCGATGGCGTTGGAGCCGCGCAGGCCGACTTCCTCTGCGGCATAGCCCATGAACTTCACCGTGCGCCGTGGCCGCCAGCCCTCGGACAGCGCGATGCGCAGCGTTTCGGTGAGGGTGGCGATGCCCGACGCGTCGTCGTCGGCGCCCGGTGCGAGCTGATTGAGATCGTTGCGGTTGTTGGCGTTGATCGAATCCAGGTGCGCGCCCAACACCACGACTTCGTTGGGCAGGTCCCAGCCCTGGATGGTGAGGATCACCGAGGGCTGCGTGGAGCAGTTCGTGCAAGCGGTGAACAGTTCGGTGGTGACATAGCTGCGGCCGGCGGCGAGCGATTGCCAGTGGGTGCGGATCCATTCGGCCGAGGTCTTGCCAAAACTGCTGGCGTAGTAGCGGTTGCGATAGCTCGAGAGGTAATTGATGGTGTCGTAGATGCGGCGCTCCTCCACCTGCGGCAACCAGCGGTCCACGGTGGCCTGATTGTCGAGCGTATAGCTGGCGAGCAGCGATTTCGTCATCGCCTGCCGCGAGCGATCCGCATGCAGGAAAGCCTCGGCCTGCGCGCGGTTGGGGAACGCGAAAAAGCCGCCGCAGCGGCGCTCGTTGACATGCACATGGCGGCCGATCTCGCCGAGGCTATCGGCCCTGATCTCGGAAATCACCAACGGCATGCCGGTGCTGTCGCGCCGCCCGACCGCATCGCGGGCCAGGCCGCGGATACCCTGATAGGTGTCGCGTGAGGTCACGATGTACACCGGCGCGAATGGGTCGGTCTGCGACCACGACGTCGTCGCTGTCGGCGGGGCGGCCGTGCCGTCTGTCCAGGCGGGACGCGGGCGCGGCGTTCCGGCCGCATTCGCGACACCCTGCGCATTCGGTCGCGCCACCGGAGGTGCGGCAAGCGTACGGACGACGGGCGCTTGCGCCGCGCGCATATTGTCCGATCGCAACGTCACAATGCTGATCAGCCCGCAGAGCAGCAGCGTCGTCGGACTCGGCAAGAACGGTTTCATCGTGGCATCCCCCGGATGACCGCTGGCGGCTTTCCTGTCGTCACGCTACCACTTTTACGGCAGGTCCGGATTGGCCCGGATTGCCCGTTGAATCCGCGCTGGCATCGACAGAAAGGGTATTCCCACCGCGAACAAGGAAGGAGATCGCCATGCGCCAAGGAACGCCATGCGAGCCCGGCTACCACCTGCCGGAAGGAGCCCACCAGCAACTGCAATCCCTCTGCCAACACCTGCCTGCTGGCCGAACTCAGCCAACCCGAACATACAAACCCAGACCACCTCGTCTTGCCCCGCGCCGACATGGCCCACTGCTTAACCCCACTGGTCGAAGTCGCTGATCAGGTGGTGGCTACCGCTACCTTCCAGCCGGGCAAGCCCGAAAGCGCATGAGATGGGCCGGCCCTCGCACGATGGGTTGTGGGTAGCGGGCTGGCCTAGGCTTGGCTAGGACATTCACATCGGTCTTTGAAACACGGTCATGCCACGGCTTGGCCGATTGGAAAACTTCTCCTTCCATCGTTATGTGCAGGCTGGTAGGGTGCCGCCTGAGGGGAGCGGTTGAAGCGCTCATCGCGCGGCCGGAAGCGGATCAAGACCCGCTCTACACGGCTGATTTTTTTGTTTGTCTATCGAGACTAGAACGGCGAGATATCGATGCAAGGACGCGTAGCGCCATCCATGGCCTGGGGCGAGTTCCTTATCGTCGTGGCGATCGCTTTCGGATTCCTCATCTACTCAAGCGTCTCGGCCGCGTTGGCGCCAGTGGTTGAGCCCTCCTTCTCAGAAGGAGGCCTTTGGGGAACGGTAATCTACGAACTGTTTGTCCTGGCCTTGCTGTGTCCAGTGCTCTGGCTGCGTGGATGGAAACCACAAGAGCTGGGCATGGAACTTCGGAGCCAGGATATCTGGCCTGCGGTGGGCCTGCTGATCGCATGCATGGTGGCCAACTATCCCCTGACATGGGTGGGGGATCAGATGGCCGAGGGCATAAATCCTTCGATGGATGCCATGGTGGCCGGGAGGTTATCGTTATCCGCGGTCGTGGTGCTTTCGATCATCAATCCCATCTTCGAGGAAGTGTTCGTTTGCGCCTATGTGATACGCGCGCTGGAACGAACGCGTAGCCAGGCTTTCGCTGTGAATATCAGTGTGGCCATCCGGGCTTCGTATCATCTATATCAGGGGCCTGTTGGTACGATCTGGGTGATTCTGGTGGGGCTGATATTCGGCTGGTGGTTCGCGCGAACCGGTCGCCTCTGGCCCGCCATCATTGCGCATGGTCTGGTAGATCTGCTTGCACTGATGTTCTACGCATAATCGGGCAAACGGGATCAGAGTAGGTTTTCTATGCAAGAAAGGTACTCCGGCCCGGTTTTCCACATTGGAGAAACAATTGAATACGATGGGCTATGGCCGACTCTGCGTGTCACCTATCTTGGCCATGGTTGGAAGTGCGGATTGGGTAGGAGTACGTTTTCATGTCTAAGGACAGGAGCCACAGGATGAAGCGAATATTGGTTTTGCTGATCGCGATGGCGTGCATACCGCTTCAGGCCAAAGAGAGCAAGCCTGAAGACATGCAGGTCAGGCAGATTGTGGTCGGCATGGACGTGGACGTTGCCGCCGATGGCGCCGTTAGTGGCGTGGTGCCCGATCTTCGGTTGCCGGCGGATTTGCGCCAATTGCTGGTCACGCGGGTTTCGCAATGGCGTTATAGGCCTGCAACGTGGCATGGCGAGTCGGTCTCGACAAAAGCCTACCTTGCGCTTCGGTTGTCGGTCGCCCCGGAAGGGTCGGACGGTGTCGTGGTTCGAATTCTCGGAGCGGACTCGGAATGCGCGGTAGATACCGGTTACTGCGCGGAGCCGCCCCGGTATCCAGCTGAAGCCGCGCAAGCAAACACAGGGGGCACTTTCGTGTATGCGCTCGCGAAGGATGCGAACGGGAAAATGACTGGGGTAAGGATGCTCTCGCCTACGGGAAGACCGTTGCATATGGTCGAGAGGGCAATGGACAAAGCTTCGCGAAAATCCTTCGAGACGAGCAGATGGAGACCATCGTTTGCAAATGGTAATACCGTCGCATGCGAGGAGGTGCTGCCCATAAGTTTTTCAATGGGCTCATCATCAGCCGATGGCACGGGGCAAGCGGCACTTGAAAAGCTAAAAGAAAAAATGCTCCCGCAGCTTTCTGAGGCATGCCCCACCGTTGTTCTCGAAACAGCGATTGAGAATGTCTTGCTCTACAGCCCTGCAGGATGAGCCTCGATAGTGTAGGAATCGCTTGTGTCGTAAGCATGACGCAAAGGGCAGAAGGTCACGCCGGGCTGGTTTCATCAACCCGGCGCTTTGAATCGAGGGTTCCTCCCGATTTGCCGGCTCGGTAGCGCCAGCCCGGCATTCGTGCTCGAAGCCAACCAAGCCTGGAGGCTTGGTTGTGCGGCCCATCGCGGCTACGCTAGCCCGAACCAGGCCATGACTTGGCGTGTCTACCAGGGGAAAATCATGTTGAGCAGATGGGCGGCGTTGGCGCTGCTGTGCGTGGTTGTTGCGGCCGATGCGACGGAGGTGCAGCTGGACGTTGGCGGCACCCGCCTGCGCTACGAGCAACCTGCGGGTTACGTGAGGGTCAGCGAAGAGTCGCCGACGTTGTTCCGGTACCTGGAGTCGGCCATGCCTCCGGCCAACCGGCTGGTCGAAGCGTTCTATACGCCCGCCGATATACAGATACTGCTGGCCGGGGGAGAAAAGGTCGAGGACACCTATTTCATGGTGCAGTCGATCCGCATGCTCGAAAACCAGACCGTTAGCACCGCCGACTGGCGCCAGGTGCTGTCGCAGGCTTCGGCCGAGATGGGCAGGTTCGACGTCAATGCCGAAGTCGCCAGGGACGCCACGCGCGACAAACGCATGAGCCATGCGGCAGGCCAGCAAGTGCAGATGGAGTTCGGCAAGATCGTCACGCCGCAGGTCTATTCGCAGAACGACAACGAAGTCCGCTTCCTCATGCTCATTCCGGTGACCGTCAGTGTCGAGGGCCAGCCGCTGTCCATCAACGGGGTGTGCGCCGGTGCGATGCTGCTGGTCCGCAACAAACCATTGCTGGTCTATGCCTATCGCGCCACGTCCACTGCTGCGGACGTGACCGCCGCCAAACAGCAACTGGCGGTGGCCACCGATGCGCTGCTTTCGCTCAACGCCTCCAGCGCGGACGTGGCCACTTCGCCAGGCGCGAAACTCGGCCGAGGTCTCGACTGGAGCCGCATCGCCGTGAAGGCGGCGATTGGCGCCGGCATCAGCCTGTTGATCTGCTTGTTGGTCTGGATGCGCAACCGTCGTAACCAGGGCAGCTAAAGGGAATGAGGGCCACTACGAAAACGGGGTCAAGGACCGCAGGCTGGGTTGGCTTCATCAACCCAGCGCCGTTGCCCCGGCATTCTGCTTGCTAGCTCGATAGAGCCAACCCAGCGCACGCGCCCTAGTCCTGCCTCGTGTATTCAAGACGGACGGCCAGAGCTTCGGTGCCGCCATGACGTTCGTAGAAGTCGTAGGTGAAGTGATTGGCATCGCCGACCTTCAGCTCCGCGCGCAATGGCACTGCCTCGCTGGCTGCGGGGCCCGGCAAGATCCCCATGAACGTGTAGGTGCGCGAAGCGGCGTCATAGTCGCCGTGCGCGATGATCATGCCCGTGAAGTTGGTGTCCATCCAGCTGCTGTAATACCGGCCAATCGTGTTGTCGTAGCCTATATATCCAAGCGCTTCGAACGGCTTGTCCGGCGAGTCGATCCGGAGATCCTGGCGCAGGTGGCGTCCCCCGAGCACCATCGCATAGGTCGCGCTGCCGGTATCTATTTTGGGATCGTGGTCGCCGCTGCTCCAAAAGGACTGCGTGACTTTCCAAGCGCCGACCAGTTCGGCAAGCCGTCGATGCTCCGTGCCGACAACTCCGGCCTGCGCGGCCACCGTGGCACTTTTGTCGGCTATCGCGGTTGTCGTCTTCGTCGGGGGAGTGGATGCGGCTTGCGCCTGACCGGCAGTCAGGGTGAGAAAAAGTGCAATCAGCGTTGTCGATTTATGCATGGCCAATGGCTTCAGGCTGAGGAAAAGCCGAGCATGGGTCGGCATTTGTAGCCGATCAATAACGTCGGAGGTTATCGAACGAATGCTCCGCGAACCGCCCCGGTCTGCGCATAACGAGGCACCCCGTCATGGCGACCCGGTCAGGACGATGCGCTCGCCAATCGGGCGCAGACGGCGGCCGTATGATCGTCCGCCGGAAACGCGCATTCGATCCGCAGCTCATCCAGCGTCAGATCGCGCGGCATGGAGAACGTCGTAATCGTCTCGAAGAAACGCAATTCTCCTTCATCGCTGCGAAAGGCGAGGGTAAGAACGGGAGCGGGCCCGTTGATCAGGTCCCGTCGCCGCCAATGCTCCGGGACATCGGGGTACTGGAACAATTCGGATACCAGATTCCGGAGAACCGTATCGGTGGGCGAAGCGGCCAGCTGTTCCTGGGCGTGACGGATGAATTTTTCGGCGACTTCAGCCCAATTGACGATGACCGAGCGGAAGTCTTCCGGGTCGAAGACCTGGTGAAGCAGGTTCGCGTGCCGGCTGTTGCGGCCGTTCATCAGAAGGAGATTGATCCGCATCGCCGCCCGGTTGGCCTTGAGCACGTTCCAGTGTCGATCGAGCACGAATGCCGGATAGGGCTCCTGATGCGCGATGATCAGATCGATTGCCTGCCGCATCCGTTCGAGTGCCGGAGTCGAAAGCGCATTCTCCGGGAACTCCGGAGCGTAGCCGCCTGCGATCATGAGCGCATTGCGCTCGCGAAGAGGCATCTCCAAGGCGTTCGCCAGTCGGGAAATGATTTCGCGGCTCGGTTGCGCCTTGCCTGTTTCGACGTAGCTGAGGTGCCGCGCCGACATCCCCGCTTCCATCGCAAGGGCAAGCTGGCTCATGCGCCGCGCGACGCGCCACTCTCGCAGCAGAACACCAAGAGGCGTATACGGCAACGCATTGGCATCGGCCTGGAAAGTCATGGTTGGGTTTTTCATCGCACTGCCGGGGGGCTACTGCCGGAAGAATACGATAACCCCATGGCTATCCTGACCAGATGCTGGTCGAGCGGCCAGAAGGGAGGGAGGCGAATTTTAAGTCGCTTGATTGCCTCCGTCCTCTTTTTTTGCACGCCCTTTCCCCGGTTTTTCGTTCAAGGTTGCCGTAGCCCGCGGATGCGGTTTTAACCCGACCCTCGGGCCGGACCCAGCCCATGCGCTCGGGAAGAAGGGGGCACGACTGCCTTTTCCAACGGGGAACGGTACTCTGGGCCTGTTGACCTTCTGAAGAGGAGCACGAACTTATGCGCCGACCCTTGGCAGCATTGCTCGCACTAGGCTTGGCCCTGGCCGGCGCGCCTCTCCACAGCGCCACGCCCGCACCCACGAAGTCGGCCATGGAAGAAGCCGCCCTCGGCCGCTGGGACATAACCTTGCGAACTCCCGACGGCACCGCCCCCTCCTGGCTGGAAATCCGCCGCTCCGGCTCGCGAACGCTGGTGGGACAATTCGTAGGCGTAGTCGGCAGCGCGCGCCCGGTCTCGCATATCGAAGCGAAAGACGGCGAACTGCGCTTCTCCATTCCCGCCCAGTGGGAAAACGGCGCGGAAGACCTCTCGTTCAAGGCCCGCGTGCAGGGCGACAGGATGACCGGCTCGATGACCTTCCCCGATCGCAAGCGCTACGAGCTGACCGCTGCCCGCGCGCCCTCGCTGCGAAAGCCAGCGAACAACATCGTGCGCTGGGGCGAGCCCATCCGCCTGCTCAACGGCAAAGACCTGAGCGGCTGGCGCATGCAGGGCGATTCCCATTGGGAAGTCGCAGACGGCGTGCTGCGCAACACGGCCGGCGGCGGCGCCAACCTGGTGACCGAGCGCAAGTTCACCGATTTCAAACTGCACGTCGAACTGCGCCTGCCCGCGGGCAGCAACAGCGGCGTCTACCTGCGCGGACGTTACGAAGTGCAGATCGCCGACGCCCGGGGCGAGCCCGCCAGCGACGGCCTGGGCGCGGTGTACGGGTTTATTGCGCCGAGCGAAGACGCGGGCAAAGGTCCCAACCAGTGGCAGTCGCTGGACATCACGCTGGTCGGGCGTAGGATCACGGTCATGGTCAACGGCAAGACGGTGATCTGCGATCAGGAAATCCCCGGCATCACCGGCGGCGCGCTCGACAGCGACGAGGGCGCGCCGGGACCGCTGCTGCTGCAGGGCGACCACGGCGCAGTCGAATTCCGCAACCTGGTACTGACGCCCGCGCAATGAGCAAGGCCAGCGACAACAGCTTCGACGCCATCGTCATCGGCTCCGGCATTTCCGGCGGCTGGGCGGCCAAGGAGCTGTGCGAGAAGGGGCTGAAGACGCTGGTGCTGGAGCGCGGCCGCAGCGTCGAACACATCAAGGACTATCCCACCGCCAATTTGGCCCCCTGGGAGCTGCCGCATCGCGGCGTCATGCCGCGCGAGCTGGCCGAAGCCAACCCGATCATGAGCAGGATAGCCGGCGAGGACAACGCGCACTTCTTCGTCAAGGACAACGAACACCCCTACGTGCAGGAACGCCCCTTCGACTGGCTGCGCGGCTACCAGGTCGGCGGCCGCTCGCTGGTGTGGGGGCGCGGTTGCCAGCGCTGGAGCAAGTACGAGTTCACCGCGCCCGAGCGCCAGGGCTACGGCATCAACTGGCCGATCGGCTACGACGACATCGCGCCGTGGTATTCGCACGTGGAGCGGTTCATCGGCGTTACCGGCACGCGCGACGGACTGGAAGCGATGCCCGACGGCGAGTTCCAACCGCCGTTCGAAATGACCTGCATGGAGAAGCATCTCAGCGACAGCATCCATGCCCACTACGGCAACCGCTACGTGGTGCACGGCCGCTTCGCCCATCTCACCAAGCCGCTGGAAATCCATGCGCAGCAGGGCCGCGGTTCGTGCATGGCACGCAATCTGTGCATGCGCGGCTGTCCGTATGGTGGCTACTTCAGTTCCAACTCTTCCACGCTGCCGTGGGCGGAGAAGACCGGCAACCTGACGCTGCGCCCGCACGCGGTGGTGCATTCCATTCTTTACGACGAGGCCAAGGGCAAGGCGACGGGCGTGCGCGTGATCGACGCCAACACCCATGCCATCACCGACTACCACGCCCGTATCATCTTCGCGAATGCGTCGGCGCTGAACACCACGCTGATCCTGCTTAATTCGGTTTCATCGCGCTTTCCGCACGGGTTGGGCAACGACAACGGCCTGCTCGGCAAGTACGTGGCCTTCCAGAACTACCGCGCTTCCGGCGGCGGCAAGTTCGATGGCTTCGAGGATCGCTACCACTACGGCCGCAGGCCGTCGGAATGCATCATTCCCAATTTCCGCAACCTGGGCGAACAGGACATGGATTTCGTCGGCGGCTACACCACCTTCACCGGCGCCTCGCGCGGGCGCGGGGTGGAGACGCCGCAACGCCTGGGTGGTGCGTTCAAGGATGCGCAGACGCAGGTCGGGCCGTGGGACATCTATATGTACCTGCAGGGCGAGACCATTCCCAAGGAAACCAACCACGTGCGCCTGCACGAGACGAAGAAGGACGAGTGGGGCATCCCGCTGCTGGTCACTTCGGTGGGATACGACGACAACGACGAGCGTATGATCCGCGATTGGCGCACGCAGGCCGCCGCCATGCTGGAGGTCGCCGGCTGCCGCGATATCAAGACGGTGGACAACAGTTGGTCGCCGGGGCGCGACATCCACGAGATGGGCGGGTGCCGGATGGGCAGCGATCCGAAGACTTCGCTGCTCAATCGTTGGAATCAGTTGCACGCGTGCCCCAACGTGTTCGTCACCGACGGCGCCTGCATGACTTCCACCGGCAACCAGACGCCTTCGCTGCTGTACATGGCGCTGACGGCGCGCGCGGCCAATCATGCCGTGGAGGAATTGGGGAGGCAGAACCTGTGAACGAGCGGAAGCCGCTGATGATTGCCATGACGCGACGCGAGGCGTTGAAGACGGCGTCGGCTCTGCTGGGCGGCGCGTTGATCGTGCCCGCGGTGCTGACGGGGTGTGCGCCCGAGGACCAGAAGGCGGCACCGAAAGGCTTGCGCCTGGACGACGAGGCGCTGCTGGGCCATATCGCCGATACGTTGCTGCCGACGACTGCGGCTTCGCCGGGTGCGGCGGCGGCCGGGGTGGGGGCGACGATGTTCATGCTGCTCAGCGAATGCCAACCGGTCGAGGTGCAGCAGCGGGTGGCCGCCGGGTTGCAGGAGTTGCGGGCTGCTTGCCGGGCGCGTGGGGTTGCCGGCTTCGATGCGATGACGCAGGGGCAGCGGGAGCAGGTCCTGGGCGAGATCGACGCCGCTGCTCAGAAAGCCGGCGATACGCATTGGTTCGCTGTCACGCGGGGGCTGGCGCTGCATGCCTACTTCACTTCGGAAATAGGGATGACGCAGGCGACAAGGTTTGTGTTGGTGCCGGGGCGTTGGGAGGGGTGTGTGCCGTTG
>NZ_PDWS01000029.1 GCF_010093305.1 Pseudoxanthomonas sacheonensis
GCGCGTCGACGATGGTCACGATCGTCTTCTGTTCCTGCTCTTTTTCCGCAGGCGGGGCCACGGCCGGGATCAGCAGCAACAGGAATGCGGCCACGTGCAGCGCGATGACGAAAGCGATACCGATGATGCGAGACCAGTTCAAGCCCGGTTGCTCTTCGTCGCGGTACCTGTTGTTAATGACCAGTTGTTCAGCCATGCGCCAGTGAACTCAGTTCTTGGGCCGACGGAGCGGCGCCATCAAAATTTTGGGGACCCGCAACCGTTTCCGGCGCGGGGGTGTCGAGCTTATACCAATCTTCCACGCCTGTACCATCTTTTCGGCGTGCCGGAACTCTATTTTCCGGGTCCCGCAATCAGGGCAAAGCGATGATTTTCTTTGCTTCTTCGGGTTTTTTGATGCCTTTTTCCAGCGCCGACTTGGCCGCCTGTTTGGCTTCGGGAATGCGGTCTTCCTGCCACAGCACCTTGGCCAGGTTCAGATAGGTTTCGCCGTCCTTTGACAACGGCGCGGCCTTCTGCCAGGCCTCGATCGCCGGCGGGATCTGGTCGGAGTAGTAGTAGGACTGCGCCAGGGCCAGGTAGGTCTGCTGGTCGGGCTTGAGCACGCCCTTCTGCATGCCGTCGTTGATCACGGCGATGACTTCCTTTTCCTTGCCGTCCATGTTGGCGTAGGTGGTGTAGAGCTGGCGGTATTCCTTCTCGTCCGTCATCTGGCCGGAGGTGCGCAGCTTTTCCAGGATGGCCGCGGCCTGATCGTATTTGTCAGCCTGCAGGTAGACACTGGCCAAGTTCATCTGCGCCTTCTTGTCGCCCGGGGACTTTGCGGCGATCTTCTCGGCCATCTGGATGGCCTCGCCCGCCTGGCCTGCTTCGGCATAGGACGCCATCAGCAGCTGCTGCCAGTTGTCCTTGGGTTCGGGCGAGGATTCGATGGCCTGCTTCAGCACCGGAATGGCTTCGGCGTACTTTTCCTGCTGGTACAGGGCCTGACCTTTCAGCGCCAGTTCTTCGGGCTTCTGCGACTTGGTTTCGGCGAAATAGCGGTCGAGCGTGGCGATGCCGTCGGCCAGCTGGTCTTCCTGCAGCTGAAGGCCCGCCAGCATGTACATCAACTGGTAGTGGCCGTTGTTGTCCAGGGCGTTCAACTGTATCGCCTGCTTCAGGTAGGCGATCGTTCCGGGCATGTCGTCCAGGTTGTAGGCCGCCTGCGAAGCGAGCTGCGCGGCGACGGCTTTGTCGTAATCGGTGGCCGCCGGGTTGGCTGCCAGCTCATCGGCCTGGGTGCGGGTAGCGGCGTAATCGTCCTTGTTGTAGATGTCGATCAGCTTCTGCAGCTTGCTTTGCAGCTTGGCCGCACCCTTGGCCTTGGGCTCTTCGCGGGTGGCGTTGGGGTACAGGTTTTCCTGCTTCTTGCCTTTGCTGCTGCGTTCCGAACGCTCGCGGGTCTGCGCATCGACGCTGACGGCCGCCGTACCCAACAGGCCGACGATTGCCAGGGAAAGCAAAGCTTGTTTGCAGTTGCGGAACAACATGGGAATCACCTCTATGGGACTGCGAAGACCGGTATGAACGCCGCCGGGCCGGGCACGGGGGCGGCAACGCTAACAGAAACGGCTATGGCTCGGAAACAGGGTTTTGGATGTTGCGCCGCAATAAACAAGCATCACCCGCACTTGGGAACACGTCCGGAAGCCCGCGCCTGCTGGTAGGTGGGCGTCAGCGTTCCGGCGCGGCTGCGCAGTTCCTGAATGCGCGATTGCGGGTTGGGATGGGTGGAGAGCCATTCAGGCGGGCGGGCGCCGCCAGCGGAGATCATGTTCTGCCACAAATTCACGGCCTGGGCGGGATCGAATCCGGCTTCGGCCATCAAACGCTGTCCCACCACATCGGCTTCGGTTTCCTGCACGCGCGACCCCGGCAGCAGGAATCCGGTCTGCGCCAGCAGGCTGCCGCCCTGGGTCGCCAGGCTGCCGTAATCGCCGGCCAGGGCGCCGAGCACTTGCACGGCGCTGGAAGCGCCCATCTGCCGGGTGATGCGTTCGTCGTGATGCCGCTCCACCACGTGCCCGATCTCGTGCGCCAGCACCGCCGCCAGCTGATCCTGGTTCTTGGCCACGCTGAAAATACCGGTATTTACGCCGACCTTGCCACCGGGAAGCGCGAAGGCATTGGGTTCGCTATTGGCGAACACCGCCGTTTCCCAACCCACGCTTTGCGCCTGCGCCGGCAACTGCCGGGTCAACGCGTTGACCACGCAGCGCACGTAGGCGTTCTGCTTGGCGTCGTTGCTCAGCGGACCCTTGCTTTTCGCCTCGACGAAAGCCTGCGCTCCCAATTGGTTGAGCTGCTGTTCCGAAACGCCGCCCACGTACTGCCGACGGCCCGTGGAGGACGTTGTCGTGGCGCAAGCCGTCAGCGCGGCGATGATCGCCGCAGAGAGTATCCAGTGCTTCATCCAACACCCCTCCTGTGAATGCAGAGTGTGGCGAGTGGCGTCTTAACTTTTCGTCAATCCGCAGGCTTTCAGCTGCTTGCGGACAGGTTCAACAAAGCCAGCGCTATGGCATTGTTCAGCGCGTGCGCCCCGATCGCGGCCCACAGCGTGCGCGTGCGCCAGTAGACCAGCGCGAAAGCCGCGCCCATGAATCCATAAGTGAGCCAGAGCACACCCGTCGCCTGCCAACTGTTGCCGGTGGTGCCGGGAATTTCGTGCATCAATGCGAAGGCGGCGCTGCTGAGCGCTACGCCCAGCCAGGGACGCCCTGACGCCCACAATCTGCCGAACAGCACTCTGCGGAACAGCAGCTCTTCGTAGGCCGGCGCGAGGAATACGCCGAACAGCAGCATGAAGACCGGGCTCGAGGCGAAAGCGGCTTCGATCACCGCCAGATTGGTCGGCTGCGGCCTGATGCCGAAATGCTGGCCGAGAAAGCTCAGAGCGGAACCGGCCATGAAAGTGGCCACGGCGGTCGCCACCACCCAGCCCCAGGTACCGATGCGCCGTGCGGCCCGGGCCGAGAGCGCACGCTCTTCGCGTGTGGCCCTGCGCCGCCACCAGTACACCAACAGCGCAGCGCCGCCGGTGCTGACCAGGGTCATCCAGATCATGGCGAGGGCCCCGGGTTCCCCCAGCGCACGCATCATGTTGGCCGGATCGGTGGCGCCGCCTTGGACGGCGATCCGCACGCCCTTGAAGGCGGCCCAGACCGCTCCGCAGGCGACGGAAAGGATCAGCAACGCAGCGATGGCGACAGCCAGATCGAGAAAGAAAATTCCCAGATCCCGAAAGAACCTGACTGTCGGATGTGCGGCCCGCGGTAGTGGCGGCGATGCGTCGTGCGTTTCCATTGCCGCGTCCCCGCTTTACTCAGACGTCCAGGTTGGAAACCTTCAGCGCATTGGCATCGATGAACTCGCGGCGCGGCTCCACCACATCACCCATCAGCGTACTGAAGATCTGGTCGGCCGCCACCGCGTCTTCGATACGCACCTGCAACAGGCGGCGCGTATCCGGATTCACGGTGGTGTCCCACAGCTGTTCCGGATTCATTTCGCCAAGGCCCTTGAAGCGCTGGATGCTGCGGCCTTTCTTGGCCTCTTCGAGCAGCCACGCCTGCGCTTCGGCGAAGCTCGAGATCGGCTGGGTCTTGTTGCCGCGCACGATCTGCGCGCCTTCGCGGATCAGGCCGTGCAGCACCGCCGCCGCATCGCGCAGCGGGCGCAGTTCGCCGGTTTCGAAGGCGGAGAACGGCAGCACCTGGGTCAGTTCCTCGCCCATGTGCTTGCGTGTCGCCAGCAACGCGGCAGGACGGTTCTCGTTGGCCGCCTGCAGGGTCAGCGCGTAACGCGCGCTGCCGATGCCGCCGCGGTTGAGCTTCTTCTCCAACGCGTCCAGTTCCTGGCGCTCATCGACGTTCTGCGCAAGGTGCGCGGCGTCCAGCGGCGAGAAATCGATCAGCGATTCCAACAGGATCGCATCGTAGCGATGCGCATTGCGGGCGATCGTCTCGCGCGCGCCGGCGAAGGACAGCAGCAGTTTCTCCAGCGCTTCGCCGGTGACCGGCGGTTCGCCTTCGGCGGGAATCAGGCCGGCGTTTTCCACCGCGCTGTTGGCCAGGTAGACGTTCAACGCCGCATCGTCCTTCATGTATATCTCCTGCTTGCCCTGCTTCAACTTGTACAGCGGCGGCAGGCCGATGTAGATGTGGCCGCGCTCGATCAGCTCCGGCATCTGCCGGTAGAAGAAAGTGAGCAGCAGGGTGCGGATGTGCGAACCGTCGACGTCGGCGTCGGTCATGATGATGATGCGGTGGTAGCGCAGTTTGTCCGGGTTGTATTCGTCGCGGCCGATGCCGGTGCCCAGCGCGGTGATCAGCGTGCCGACTTCGGCCGAGGCGAGCATGCGGTCGAAGCGCGCGCGTTCGACGTTGAGGATCTTGCCGCGCAACGGCAGCACCGCCTGGTTCTTGCGGTTGCGGCCCTGCTTGGCGGAGCCGCCGGCCGAGTCGCCCTCGACGATGAAAAGTTCGGACAGCGCCGGATCCTTTTCCTGACAGTCGGCGAGCTTGCCGGGCAGGCCGGCGATGTCCAGCGCGCCCTTGCGGCGAGTCAGGTCGCGCGCCTTGCGGGCGGCCTCGCGGGCGCGGGCGGCATCGACGATCTTGCCGGCGATGGCGCGGGCCTCGTTGGGGTGTTCCTGCAGGAACTCCTCCAAACGCGCACCGAACGTGCTCTCAACTACCGGCCTTACCTCGGAACTGACCAGCTTTTCCTTGGTCTGCGAGGAGAAGCTGGGGTCTGGCACCTTGACCGACAGCACGGCGATCATGCCTTCGCGCATGTCGTCGCCCGAAAGCGCGACCTTGGCCTGCTTGGCGATACCGTTCTGTTCGATGTAGTTGGTCAGCGTGCGCGTCAGCGCGGCGCGGAAACCGATGAGATGGGTGCCGCCGTCCTTCTGCGGGATGTTGTTGGTGAAGCAGAACATCGTTTCCTGGTAGGCGTCGGTCCACTGCAGGGCGACATCGACGGTGATGCCGTTCTGCTCGCCGGTCACCGAGATCACGTTGGGATGCAGCGGCGTCTTCAGTTGGGCCAGGTGTTCGACGAAGGAGCCGATGCCGCCTTCGTACTGGAATACGTCCGAACGGCCTTCGCCGCGCTCGTCGCCGAGGGTGATCTTGACGCCCGAGTTGAGGAAGGAAAGCTCGCGCAGGCGCTTGGCCAGGATGTCGTAATGGAACTCGACATCAGTGAAGATTTCGGCCGCCGGCTTGAAGCGCAGCAGCGTGCCGCGCTTGTCGGAGGCTTCGAGCTGCTTGAGCGGATACAGCGGTTCGCCCAGCGAATATTCCTGCTGCCAGTGGAAACCGTCGCGCCACACGTCCAGCCACAAATGCTCGGACAACGCGTTGACCACCGAGACGCCCACGCCGTGCAGGCCGCCGGAAACCTTGTAACTGTTGTCGTCGAACTTACCGCCGGCATGCAGCACGGTCATGATGACTTCGGCCGCGGATACGCCTTCTTCCTTGTGGATGTCGACCGGAATGCCGCGGCCGTTGTCGTACACCGCCACCGAGCCGTCTTCCAGGATCTTCACCACCACGTCGTCCGCGTGGCCCGCAAGCGCTTCGTCGATGGCGTTGTCCACCACTTCGAAAACCATGTGGTGCAGGCCGGTGCCGTCGTGCACGTCGCCGATGTACATGCCTGGACGCTTGCGCACCGCTTCCAGGCCGCGCAGCACGGTGATCTTGCTGGAGTCGTAATTGCCGTTGGGGGTGGGGACGGGGGTGGTTTCTTCGGTCATGCGCTTCGTATCGCCTGCTGCGCTTCCGTGCGCGCGCAGTCCGGCCGAAGGCTGGTTGCAGGCTACACATTAGCTATAGGGAGTGAGGCAGGAATTATAGCATTTCGGCCGCCTTGAAGCCCCTCTCCCGGCGGGAGAGGGGTTGAGGCAAGGGTACGGTGAAGCCAGCATGGTTCACACGCTAATGGCTGCGCCGCACCCTCATCCGCCCCCGCATCAAGCGCGGGGGCGGGCTCTTCGGGGTCTCCTCCCTCAGAGAGAAGCGGGTAGGTCGGGGCTACGTCCCCGACGCTCGGGAGCCAGGGTTCCCTGTGTCGGGGACGTAGCCCCGACCTACGCACGCAAGATTTGGCCCTGTTCCACGTGGAACACAGTCGTCGCCACCTTCAGGCTTTCCAAGGCGGCCGGGGCTTCGGTACCGGTGATGAAGATCTGGGCGCCACTGGCCAGGAGGCGCTGCAGCACCCGTTGCTGGTGCTTGCGGTCCAATTCGGAGGAAAGATCGTCCAGCGCGACGATTGGCCATTCGCCGCGGCGGTGGGCGTAATCCTCGGCTTGCGCGAGCAGGGCGGAGAGGGCCGAGAGCTTGGCCTGGCCCCGCGACAGCGCTTCGCGGTTGGGATGGCCCGCGTATTCGATCCGCCAGTCTGCCCGGTGCGGGCCGACGGAGGTATAGCCCAGGCTGCGGTCGCGATCCCGCGCCAACAGCAGGGCGTCGGCCAGCGACAGCTCACCGCTGCGCCAGCCCGGCTGGAAGTCGAGGTTGCTGGCGCCCAGCGCCGGGACCAGGTCTGCGGCAACCGCGGACAGGCGGAGTTGGAGTTGTTCCAGGTATTGCCGCCGGTAGCGGGTGAGGGGTTCCCCGGCCTCCGCCAGTTCGCGGTCCCACGCATCCAACTGCTGCCCGCCCGCGCCCGACTTCAGCAGGGCATTGCGCTGCTTCAAGGCCCGGGCATAGCGGCGCCAAAGCGGCAGGAAATCAGGTTCCACGTGGAACAGGCCCCAATCCACGAACCGGCGCCGGGGTTCGCCGCCACCCGTGACTAGGGCATGGCTGCCCGGTTCGAAGCTGACCACTGCCAACGCGGCGCAAAGTTCGCCCAGCTGGGCCACGCTCTCGCCGTCCAGGCGTCCTACCCAGGTCTGGCCGGTATGGCGCAGGCCGGCGCGGCGGTGTCGGGCGTCCGCCCCTTCCCGCCATTCCACGAAGACCTCGACCGCATCCGAACCCGTCCTCACCAGTCCGTCCCGCACCCGCCCGCGGAAACTGCGCCCATAGGCCATGAGGTGCAGAGCTTCCAGCAGGCTGGTCTTGCCGGCTCCGTTGTCGCCAGTGATTAGGTTGAGGCCAGCGGTGGGCTCGATCGTCACGCTTTCGAAGCGACGCAGGCCAGAGGCGGTGAGACGGGTTACTTGCATCCGCCGGCCCCTGCGTAGGTCGGGGCTACGTCCCCGACGCTCAGGTAGGTTGGGTCCTCTTTGTCGGGGGCGTAGCCCCGACCTACGGCTAAACGGACCCCCGCAAAACCAGAACGCCCGGAGATCTCCGGGCGTTGAGGATGTTCCACGTGAAACAAGGGTGGAATCACAGGCGCAGCGGCATCACCACGTGCCGGGATTTCTCGCTGCTGGCTTCGCGCACCAGCGCCGAGGAATTGGCGTCCCGCAACTGGATGATGATGTGCTCGTCGCGCAGGGCGGAGAGGGCATCGAGCAGGTAATTCACATTGAAGCCGATGGCCAGATCGCTGACCTTGGTATCGGCCTCGATCTCTTCCTGGGCTTCTTCCTGCTCGGGGTTGTGGGCGCTGATCTTCAACTGGCCCGGAGAAACCTCGACGCGGACGCCGCGATATTTCTCATTGGACAGAATGGCCGCACGTTGCAATGCGGCGCGCAGGACCTCACGGTCCAGCTTGACCTCACGGTCGGCGCCGATCGGGATGACCGCGGCGTAGTCGGGGAAACGGCCGTCGATCAGCTTGGAAGTGAAGGTCACATCGTCGCGCTTGACCCGGATATGGCTGCGGCCGATTTCCAGTTCCAGCTCGCGGTCGCCGTTCTCCAGCAACCGCTGCAGCTCGGTCACGCCTTTGCGCGGCACGATGATCTGGCGCTTGGCGCCGGCGGCGCCGTCCAGCGAGGTTTCGCACAAGGCCAGGCGGTGGCCGTCTGTGGCCACGCAGCGCAGCAGCTTGTCGCCCAGATCGAACAGCAGGCCGTTGAGGTAGTAGCGCACGTCCTGCTGGGCCATGGCGAACGCGGTGCGTTCGATCAGCTCCTTCAGCGCGGCTTCCGGCACGTTGACCCGTTCGGTGGCTTCGACTTCATCCACCGAGGGGAAATCGTTGGCCGGCAAGGTGGCCAGGGTGAAGCGGCTGCGTCCGGCCGAGACAGTGACCTTGTCGCCGGTCTGGCTGACGGTGATCTTGCTGCCGTCGGGCAGGGCCCGGATGATTTCGAACAGCTTGCGTGCCGGAATGGTGGTTTCACCGTCCTGGGCGTCGTCGACCGCGCTGCGCGCGACCATCTCCACTTCCAGGTCGGTACCGGTAAGCGAAAGTTGCCCGCCCTGCACTTGGACAAGGAAGTTGGCGAGGACCGGCAATGTCTGCCGGCGTTCGACCACGTTGACGACTTGCGCCAACGGCTTCAGAAATGCTTCGCGTTGCAGACTGAAACGCATGTGGTGCTGGCCCCTTATGCACTGGATCTTGAAAGAGTATTAAATCAAAAACTGGTGGTGATGGTTTCGCCGATTTCGGTGGAGAAGCAGCGTAACCAATTGAATCTAGTTTGTTTTTCGGTCCCGCCAAGCCGTGTATCAAGAACGCTGGATCGGTGGTGCAACTTGTGGATAAGTTTGGCGGCTATTTTCGTCCCCAACTTATCCACAGAGTCTGGGGCTGGTTACTCACTGAGCTTACGGATCAGTTTGTCCCAGTCCTCGTGCAGCTTGCCGTCGGTTTCCATCAGGTTGCGGATCTGCCGGCAGGCGTGCAAAACGGTGGTGTGGTCGCGACCGGCGAAGGCATCGCCGATTTCCGGCAGGCTGTGTTCGGTCAGTTCCTTGGCCAAGGCCATCGCCACCTGTCGCGGTCGCGCCAGTGAGCGCGTGCGTCGCTTGGACAGCAAATCCTTGATCTGCAGACCGTAATAGTCTGCCACGGTCTTCTGTATGTTGGGGATGCTGATGGCCTGCTGTTGCGCGCGCAGCAGATCGCGCAGGGTTTCCTGGGCGAACTCGGTGGTGATGGCGCGGCCGGTGAAGTTGGCGCGCGCGGTCAGGGTGTTCAAGGCGCCTTCCAGATCGCGCACGTTCGAGCGCATCTTCTTGGCCAGCAGGAAGGCGACATCGTCTGGAATCTGCGCACCGCGTTCGCGCGCCTTGGCCAGCACGATGGCCGCGCGGGTCTCGAAATCAGGAGGTTCGATCGCCACCGACAAACCCCAGGCCAGGCGCGACTTCAACCGCGGTTCCAGGCCTTCCACTTCGCGCGGATAGCGGTCGCAGGTGAGGATGATCTGCTGGCGGCCGTCGAACAACGCATTGAAGGTGTGGAAGAACTCCTCCTGCGTGCGGTCCTTGCCGGCGAAGAACTGGATGTCGTCGATCAGCAGCGCGTCCACCTGCTGGAAGCGGCGTTTGAACTGGTCCATCGATTTCTCGATCAGCGCCTTGGTCATGGCGCTGAAGAACTGCTCCGAGCGCAGGTACAGCACGCGCGCATTCGGATTCTGCCGGCGCAGTTCGTTGCCTGCGGCGAACATCAGATGGGTCTTGCCCAGGCCGGTGCCCCCGTACAGCAGCAGGGGGTTGTGCGAACGGTCGCCGGGTTTCTGCGCGGCCTGCCAGGCGGCGGCGCGGCCCAGCTGATTGCTGCGGCCTTCGACGAAGTTGTCGAAGCTGTAGTGCGAATCCAGGTTGCCGGCATAGGGTTCGGTGGCGGCGAAATTCGCGGCTGCAACGGCTGCCGATGCCGATGGGGCGGATTCGGCGCTGCGCGCGCGCGATCCGATTTCCACCGAGACGTCGCGATGGCCGGCGAAGTGGCCCAGCAATTCCTGGATGCGCGACAGATAGCGTTCGCGCACCTGCTCCACGATGAAGGCATTGGGCGCGTACAGCACCATGGCGTCGAGGCGCTGTTCGGCCTGCAGGGGTTTGAGCCAGGTATGCACGTCTTCGGCCGGCAGTTCGGCTTCCAGGCGTTCGAGGCAGCGGGGCCAGGCATCCATCAAGGGCGGCGATCGGTTCTTCGAAAGGGCGTGCACGCGGCAGTCGAACGGCGCGGGACGCGGGTGAAATACAGTCGGCCACATTATCACGCGACGGCACGCGGCACGGGAGTTATCCACCGGGTTCAGCAACACCGCCAAGCCACCGCGGTAGGTCGGGGCTACGTCCCCGACAGCACGCGGACCCGAGTTGGCAGGCGTCGGGGGGCGTAGCCCCGACCTACGGGATGATTGACCGGGGCCTGGGTGTCCCTATAGAATTACCGGTTCTTTCCACCGCAAACCGCCCGAGGGCCCCATGGCCACCAAGCGCACTTACCAACCCAGCAACCTCAAGCGCAAGCGCGACCATGGCTTTCGTGCCCGCATGAAGACCGCCGATGGCCGCAAGATCCTGGCCCGTCGCCGTGCCAAGGGCCGTACCCGCCTGAGCGCCTGATGCTTCTGCCGCATCCGCGGCCGAGCCATCCATGTACGTCTTCCGTAAAAAGTCCGCGCAGTCCTTGTGCGGACTTTTTCATGCCCGCATGTTCGTGTCCACATGAGCGCGATCCTGTGAACGCCACATTCCCCCCGTCCGCGCGGGTGCGCACGGGCGCCGAATACGCGCGCGTATTCGAGCAGGCCCGACGCACTTCCGATCCGCTCCTCAGCCTGCACTGGCTGGCCGGCGAATCGCCGGCGAAACTGGGCCTGGCGGTCTCGCGCAAGGTCGACCCCAATGCGGTGGGCCGCAACCGCATCAAACGCGTATTCCGCGATCAGTTCCGCAAGCTGCGCGCGCAGCTGCCCGGTGGCGAGTACGTGGTGGTCGCCCGCGCGGCCGCGCGCAAGGCCGACAACGCGCAGCTGCGCGAGACCTTCCTGCGCACGTTGGTGCGCGCCGGCGCATTGCCCGCATCGGCCGCGCCCGGCACAATGCCGCCGGTCACGAAATCACTTCCCTCCCTTTCCCGCAACACGCCCAAACCGGACGCTTCCGCCGGTTGAGAATGCCTGCCCGATGAACCAGACCCGTGTATTCCTGTTTTTCGCCTGGCTGATGGTGGCGACCTTGTTGTGGATGGAGTGGGGCAAGTTCAATGCGCCCAAGCCGGCCGGACTGGCGACCGCCACGAGCCAGCCGCAACCCGCAAGCGTAGGCTCGGTGCCTTCCGCTTCGCCGGTTCCGCAGTCCGCCGCAACTCCGGCCAGCGCAGGCGTGCCCGTAGCACCGGCAGTCGGCGCCGCTGCCGCCACCAACGCCAGCGTTGCGGCGGCCCCGGCTCGGCAGAGCGTGGTGGTCAGCAGCGACCTGCTTCGTCTGACCATCGACGGCGGCAACGTGCTGGAAGCGGTGCTGCTGAAATATCCGCAGACCAAAGCCGCCGGCAGCCCGCCCGTGGTGTTGTTCACCCAGGATCCGGCGCATTACTACACGGCGCAGAGCGGCTGGACCAGCTCCAAGAATCCCGCACCCAACCACTTGAGCGGTTTCGTTCCGGAGAACGGCGCAGGCGCGGTCAACCTGGCGCCCGGTGCGGCGTCAGTGTCGGTGCCGTTCGTGTGGAACGGTCCATCGGGCGTGGTCATTCGTCGTACCTACACGCTCAAGCGCGACAACTACGCGGTGGACGTGCGCGACGAAGTGGTCAACAACGGCGGCGCGCCCTGGGAGGGCACCATCTACCGACAGCTGGAACGCCAGCCGCCGGTGATCAAGACCGGCATGACCAATCCGGAATCCTTCAGCTTCAGCGGCGCGACCTGGTACAGCGTGCAGAAGCAGTACGAGCGCCTGAAGTTCGCCAAGTACATGGACGACGGCAAGCTCAACCAGGACGCGACCGGCAGCTGGATCGCGATGCTGCAGCACCATTTCTTCAGCGCCTGGATTCCCGACCAGAAAGCCGAAGTGAAACTGCAGACCGACGAGATTTCCGGCCGTGCGCTGATCCGCGAACTGGGCCCGGGCTTCAGCGTCGCGCCCGGCCAGCGCGTGTCGACCGATGCGCGCCTGTACGTGGGACCGAAGCTGATCCAGCAGATGAAAGCGCAGGGCGTACCCGGTCTCGACCGCGCGGTCGACTACAGCCAGTTCTCCATTTTCGCCGTCATCGGCCAGGGTCTGTTCTGGATCCTCAGCCATCTGCATTCGCTGTTCGGCAACTGGGGCTGGTCGATCATCGGCCTGGTGGTGCTGGTGAAACTCGCGCTGTATCCGCTGGCCAACAAGCAGTACGAAAGCGCCAACAAGATGCGCGCGCTTGCGCCGCGCGTGGCCCAGCTGCGCGAGCGCTACGGCGACGACCGCGCCAAGCAGCAAGCGGCGATGATGGAGCTGTACAAGAAGGAGAAGGTCAATCCGATGGGCGGCTGCCTGCCGATCCTGGTGACCATGCCTATCTTCCTGGCGCTGTACTGGGTGCTGGTGGAATCGGTGGAATTGCGCCAGGCGCCGTGGTTCCTGTGGATCCATGACCTGACCGCACGCGATCCTTATTTCATCCTGCCGGCGCTCAACATGCTGGTGATGTGGACCACGCAGAAGATGACGCCCGCGGTGGGCATGGACCCGATGCAGCAGAAGATGATGCAGTTCATGCCGCTGGTGTTCGGCGTGATGATGGCGTTCTTCCCGTCGGGCCTGGTGCTGTACTGGGTGACCAACGGCAGCCTGGGCCTGCTGCAGCAGTGGTGGGTCGGCAAGAAACACCGCAAGCCACCGGCCGCGCCCGAAGCCAAGGGCAAGGCGATCGGCAAGTAAGCCAGCGATAAGCCAGCGAGTTGCGCTGCAGGAAACCCGCCATCAGGCGGGTTTCCTGTTTTGAGAAGCTCCGTTCTCCACATCCGTTCGTGGTGAGCCTGTCGAACCACGCTTTTCGAGTTAAAACCAAGCCATGGGTTTCGGATGGTCTCCGTCAAGAGCGTGGTTCGACGGGCTCACCACGAACGGGGTCTTCGGGAGGCTCACTACGAACGGGTTTCTGGAAATCAGGATAGGCGGGATTCTTGGACGCTTCGCCACCAACGCGTCGGTTGAACCGGATTTGGTTCGAGAATATGCAAGACTCCGCTCCATGAATTGCGCAGGCCGATGAACAACGCCAACCACAGCACCGACACCATCGTCGCCGTCGCCACCGCACCGGGCGCGGGCGGCGTCGGCATCGTGCGCCTGTCCGGGCCACGTTCGTTGACCATCGCCGAAAGCATCTGCGGGCGCCGCTTGCGACCGCGTCGCGCGCACTACGTGCGATTCACCGAACACGACGGCGAGACCATCGACGACGGCCTGGCGCTGTCCTTTCCCGCGCCCAACAGCTTCACTGGCGAAGACGTGGTCGAGCTGCAGGCCCACGGCAGTCCGGTAGTGCTGCAGCAGCTGGTGATGCGCGCCTGTTCGCTGGGCGCCCGGCATGCGCGCCCGGGCGAATTCAGCGAGCGTGCTTTTCTCAACGACCGGCTCGATCTGGCCCAGGCCGAAGCCATCGCCGACCTGATCGCCGCTTCCGACACGCGCGCGGCGCGCGCTGCCCGGCGCGCGCTGGAGGGCGTGTTCTCGCAACGCGTGGAGGCCATTGCCGCCAGCTTCTCGGCCTTGCGCGTGCATGTGGAGGCGGCCATCGATTTCGCCGACGAATCCATCGACACGCTGGGCGGCCCGGCGGTGCGCGAAAAACTCGCGGCAACGCAGGCCGACCTGTCGCGCCTGCTGGCCGATGCCGAACGCGGCCGCAAACTGCGCGACGGCCTGCATGCGGTGATCGTGGGTCCGCCCAACGCCGGCAAAAGCTCTTTGCTCAACGCGCTGGCCGGAGGCGACCGCGCCATCGTCACCGACATCCCCGGCACCACCCGTGATGTGCTGCGCGAAACCATGCGCCTGGATGGTCTGGAACTGACGCTGGTGGACACCGCCGGCTTGCGCGAAGGAGGCGATGCGATCGAACGCGAGGGCATGCGCCGCGCCCGCGCTGAACTGGAGACCGCCGACCTGGCCCTGGTGGTGCTGGATGCGCGCGACCCCGCCGCCGGGCTGGCGGCGGTGGAGGACGTGCTGGCGACGGTGCCGCTGCGCCTGCTGATCCACAACAAAAGCGATCTGCTGGCCGCGCCGCCCACGGACAACGAGACCACGGTGCATGTCTCGGCCAGGGAGGGCCAGGGTCTGGAAGCGCTGCACGCCCGTTTGCGCTCGCTCGCCACGGGCAACGCCCAGCAAGCCGGCACCGGCGAGTTCTCAGCGCGCGCCCGCCATGTCGACGCGCTGCGCAGGGCGCAGGAACACGCGGATACGGCAAAGCGTGAACTGGATCACGAAATGCTGGAGCTGGCCGCCGAAGAATTAAGGCTGGCTCACGAAGCCTTGGGCGAAATCACGGGGAGGATTTCGCCGGATGACATGCTGGGCCGCATTTTTTCCACTTTCTGCATCGGCAAGTAAGCCAGCCGGCGTATGCGGTGGCATGCTTCATGCTTGGCTGGTAAGGGGTTTTTTTCAATTGTTTGTCTTGGGGAGTAAACGAATGTCTGTTGCCACGATTTCAAAGAGCTCGCGCTGGGTCGCGTTGTTGCTGATGGTCGCCCTTGCCGCCTGTTCCAAGGACGAGCAGACCGGCACCGAAGCGACCACAACGGCACCGGCCGCCGCGCCCGTCGCCGCTCCGCCCGCCCCGGCTGTTTCGGCGCAGGTTCAGGCGATGAGCGCCGAACAGCTGCGCGAGGCCGCTACCAAGGCCCTGGGCGAGAACCGTATCTACGCCCCGGGCGGGGACAACGCCATGGAGTACTACCTGGCGCTGCGCGACAAATTGCCCAGCGACCCGGCCGTGACCAGCGCACTGACCGATCTGATGCCTTATACGCTGATCGCTACCGAACAAAGCATCGGCCGCGAGGACTTCGTCGAGGCGCAACGCCTTTCCGCGCTGCTCGAAAAAGCCGATCCCAAAGCCCCGGCCCTGCCGCGCCTGAAGCAGACCATCGCCAATGCGCAGCTGGCGGTCGCCGCCCGCGCGGAAACCGAGAAGACCAAGGAAGTCACCGCCGCCGAGACCAAGGCGCTGGAAGAGCAGCGTCTGGCGCAACAGGCCGAGCAACAGCGCGCCGCCGCCGCTGCCCTGGCGACGCAGCAACAGCAGGAAGCGGCGCGTGCGGCGGAAGCCGAGCGCGTTGCCGCAGCCCAGCGCGAAGCCGCCCAGCGCGAAGCCGCCGCCCGCACTACGGCCCCGGCTTCGACCGCAGCGGCGGCGCCGGCCGCCGCCCGGCCCGCCTCCAGCACGTCGCTGAAGGTGGTCAGTTCGCCCTCGCCGCGGTACCCGCCCGAAGCGCTGCGCGCCGGCACCGCCGGCGAAGTGCTGGTGGAGATCACCATCGGCACCGACGGTTCTGTGACCAATGCGCGCGTGGTGCGCGCCACTCCGCCGCGCGTGTTCGATCGCGAAGCCTTGAACGCGGTACGCCGCTGGAAGTTCGAACCCATCGACGCGCCGACCACCACGCGCCGCACGCTGGCGTTCAATCCGGGTTGATGCGCGAGGCAACGATTGAGAGGAAGGCCGGCGCAAGCCGGCCTTTCTTTTTTGGCAGGGGTGAATTGCGCGCAGACTCTGTACGGGGCATGGTGATGGAAGCGGGGTTGCAGGCAAACGAAAAAACAACCAGCGCCAAATAAAGATCGTCATCCCGGCAAAGGCCGGGACCCAAGCCACTGCGCTCAGACGAAATGGTCAGCAGCGGAAATTGAAGTGCTTCGTTGCGGGATGGAGAAACAGGATGTAGCGGTTTTATGGCGCACGTTCCGACATTGCATCAACTGAAAGTTGGATCCCCGCCTTTTCCGCGCAGCCTCAGTCGCAGAAGGCAACCAGGCCTGCGCCCCTGGTCAATGCCGCCTCGAAGAGGCTGCGCATCGCCTCAAACGCCTCCAGCGCCTCGCGGTTGCTGCCGAGTTCGCTCACGTTGGCCGTGAATACTTTCATGAGTGTGGCGATCTGGGCAGGTTGCAGAAAAGAATCCTCGAAGTATCTGAGACCTGCGCCGGCCAGACTGCCCTTGTCGAACAGAACCGCCAGCGAGCGGTGGGCATCGAGTTCGATGGAGCCCGCCAGTTCAAGGCCGCTGGGATCGTCGGGCTTATCGTTGGTGGATGGATCTGTGTAGTAAATGTCCAGCACGGTTAATCCAAGGTTCGAACGATCCCGTCTTCGTCGACGGTGGCGCGGTGGCGTTTGAACTGAGCACCGTACAATCCCTCGGGTTGCTTTTGTTGGAGGGGGCTCAACCTGAGATGGCCAAACGCTCCTGCTGGTAACGCCGCGTCGCCGCGAACCACAATATCGCCGCCAGGCCGAAACCCGTCGCCAGATAGATCGCCCATTGCTGTGCAGTGATGACTTCGCCGCGCACCACTTTCAGGATCAGCTGGTTCTGCGCCAGGAAAGGCACGGCGAACTGCCAGAGCTGGGTCTTCACCGGGTTCACCATCAGCACGATGGTCGGCAGCATCGGCAACAGCATCAGCCAGGTCATGTGGCTCTGCGCTTCCTTCATGCTCTTGGCCGCGGCGGCCAGGTAGGTCAGCAGGGTGGTGCCGATGAACACCATCGGCATCAGGATCAGCAACAGCTTGCCGATGGCCATGAAGCTGACTTCCATCTGCCGGCCGACCGACGGCGACAGCAGCGCCCCCAGCTTGAACGCGAGCAGAGTGAGCAACAGCGAGATCAGGGCGATCACGCACGCCGCCGCGATCTTGCCGCTGACGATGGCGCCGCGCGGTGCGGGCGTGGCAAGCAGGGGTTCCAGCGACTGGCGCTCGCGCTCGCCGGCGGTCGCATCCAGGATCAGGGAAACGCCGCCCAGGAAGGCGCTGATGATCAGGAAATAAGGAAGGATGAAGGACAGCACGCGCCCGCGTTGCGCTTCGGGCGTGGCCAGGTCGGTTTTCCGGATCTGGATGGCGCTGGCCGCACCGGGACTGACGCCGCGCGCGAGCAGGCGCAGCGAGCCGGCCTGTCCGCCATAGGCTGACAGCAATCCTTGCAGGCGCCGCACCGGGATTTCCGCATCCTGGCGGGTGCTGTCCTGGATGATCTCCAGCGGCGCCGGCAGGCTTTTGCGCCATTGCTCCGGGAATTCGGGACCGATGCGCAGGATCACGTCTTCTTCCTGGTTGGCGATGGCCGCGTTGATGTCTTTCGGCGGCGCCTTGATCGTCACGTTCTGGCCTTCCAGCCAGGCGATCAGGTTGGGCGCATGCTCGCGTCCGACCACGGGCAGTTCGAGCGGTTTTTCGATCTGGCTGCGCGCACGGCTTTCGCCCAGCGTGCCCAGGCCGATGATCAGCAGAGGGGTGAGCAACGGGCTGAGCCCCAGGGCCAGCAGCAGGGTGCGGCGGTCGCGGAAGATATCGCGCAACTCCTTGCGCATCACGGTCATCAAGGCACGGAGGGATTTCATGCGTGCAGTCCTTCTTCCGAGCCGATGGCTTTCACGAACGCGTCTTCCAGGTTCTCTTCGCCGGTCAGCGCGCGCAGCTCGTCGGCGGTGCCCGAGGCCACCACCTGGCCGCGCGCGACGATCACGATGCGGTCGCACAGCGCGGCGACCTCTTGCATGATGTGGCTGGAGAAGACCACGCAGCGTCCCTCCGCGCGCAGCTGCCGGAGGAATTCGCGCAGGCCGCGCGTGGTCATCACGTCCAGGCCGTTGGTGGGTTCGTCCAGGATCACGTTGCCGGGATCGTGGACCAGCGCGCGCGCGATCGCGGTCTTGGTGCGCTGGCCCTGCGAAAAGCCTTCGGTGCGGCGGTCGATGAAGTCCTGCATGTTCAGCGCCCGCACCAGGCTGTCGGTGCGGGCCGCGATGGTGGCCGCATCCAGGCCGTGCAGTTCCCCGAAATAGGCGATGTTCTCGCGGGCGGTCAGGCGCTTGTACACGCCGCGCGCGTCCGGCAGCACGCCCAGCGCGCGGCGCACCGCTTCGGCTTCGGTCGCCGTGTCGTGGCCGTCCACCAGCACGCGCCCGCTGTCGGGCTTCATCAGCGTGTAAAGCATGCGCAAGGTGGTGGTCTTGCCGGCGCCGTTGGGGCCGAGCAGACCGGTGATCTCGCCGTCGCGCGCCTCGAAGCTCACGCCGTCGACGGCTTTGACCACCGTCTTGGCGGTGGTGAAGGACTTATGCAGCGCCTGTGCTTCGATCATGGCGATACCGGGAGTAGTGAATGGAGAATGGGGAATCGGAACGGCAAAAGCGGGGGTCGCGTTCCATCGCGATTGCATCTCGGACGGGCCGGATCGGGGAAGCGCGTTTCTCGATTCCCCATTCCCGATTCCCGATTCTCCGCACTCATGGTTCCCATCCATAAAAGCCGGTGAAGGGCGGCGTGTAGGCCAGCTTGGCCAGGCACTTGGCGTCGAGTTTCCTGGCGTCGGCGCTGTCGATGAACTGCGCCATCAGCTTGGGCATGCAGCCGACGCCGATCACGTTGTGGCCCTGTCCCCGCAGCACCAGATGGCGCCCGTTCGCAAGCGGCTTGACCACCGCCTCGCCGTAGCGCGGCGGGGTAACCGGATCGAACTCGCCGGACAACAGCAAGGCCGGCACCGCGGTCTTCAGCGGCGCACGGAAACCCGCCGGGCGCGTGCCTTTCGGCCAGACGGCGCACTGCGCGGCCAGATAATTAGCGAAATCGTTGCCGAGCAGGGTGCCTTCGTCGGCCGGGTTGGCTTTCAGTTCGCTGCCGTCCTCGCTGCAGATCACCGAAAGCTGCATGCCCATGGTGATGCTTTCGGACATCTGGTCGCCCAGCATCTTCGACAGCGCCATCAGCGCGTCGTAGCGTCCGTTGGCCGCTTCGTTCAATTGCAAAGGCAGCAGCGATGAGGCCAACGGCATGTACGCGTACATGCGCACCAGGCCTGCGACCAACGCCGGCGTCAGCTTTTCCTGCTTGCTCTCGCCGGTGATGCCGTCGCGATAGGCGACCAGGGGCGGATCGGATTCCAGCTTCGCCATCAGAGTGCGCAGCTTCGCGCGCGGGTCGCCCATGCGTTGCAGACAGGTCGGGGTTTTGGCGCAGAGCGCGAATTGCAGATCCAGCGCCTCTTCCAGGTTGCGCGCGAACTCGTTGCCCAGCACCAGCGAATTGGGCGCCACGCTGTCCAGCACGATCGTGCGCGTGCTGGCCGGATACTTCGCTGCGTACTGCTGGGCCACGCGCGTGCCGTAGGAAATGCCGACCAGATTGATCTTCCCGGCGCCGATCGCCTTGCGCACCGCGTCCAGGTCCTGGATCGCTTCGGTGGTGGTGTAGAAGCGCGGATCGGCGCGCTTGGACAGCGCGGCCAGGCAACGCCTGGTGTAGTCGCTGGCGGCCTGCGGCGTGGGCAGCTCGGTTTCGTCGAACGGCTCTTTGCAGCTCAACGCATTGGACTCGCCCGTGCCGCGCTGGTCTACCAGGATGATGTGGCGTTTCTTGCGGGTCTCGGCGAAGGCGTTGGCGGTCTGGGGGTAGCTTTCCAACGCCGATTGGCCCGGTCCGCCGGCGAGCATGAAGACCGGATCCGGTTCGGCGGCATCGTCCTTGTCGGCGGGTATCCACGCGATCTTCAGGCCGATCTTGCGGCCGGTCGGGCTGGCCGGATTTTCCGGCACCTGCAAGATGGCGCACTGCGCGGGCAGTGCCTCGTCGGAAAACGGCGTGCTCAGCGAGCAGGTCTTGAACTCCAGGGAACCCAGCTTGCGCGCTTGCGCATCAGGGGCGCAAGCCAGGGCCAGCAGGGCAACGGTGGCGGCAATCTGTACTCGACGCATGGCGTCTCCGGTGAGCGGTCTCTTCCAGACCCTATGTTGTCACGACGGAGAGCGGCGGCGGATGTGACCAAAGGCAGGGCACGGTTTTTCCTTCTCCCACCGGGAGAAGGTGCCCGCAGGGCGGATGAGGGAAGGAAATGACTTGCCGATACGGGCTCAGAAAGACATGACAGTCCTGTGGACAGGCATCTGCAGGCGTACTGCGATCGGAGAGTCCACTCCCTCATCCGTCGCTTCGCGCCACCTTCTCCCGGTGGGAGAAGGAAAAGCGTCACTTCGACGAAACGTACTTCTCCCGCCGGATCTGCGGAATCGGCAGTCCGTTGGCCTTCAGCGATTCGAAGCACGCATCCACCATGTTGGGGTTGCCGCACAGGTAGGCGATGTCGGTTTCCGGGTTGGGCGAGAACTCGGCCAGGAACTGCTGCACGTAGCCGTGGCGCACGTCGGGGTGGGGGTTCTCCGGCAATTCGCGCGAGAAGCAGGGTACGAAACGGAACTGCGGGTGCTTGTCGGCGAAGGCGCGGAAGTCCTCGCCGTACAGCAATTCCTCCGGCGTGCGCGCGCCGAACAGCAGCACCACTTCGATGCCGCGTTCTGCGATCAGCTTTTCCACCAGTGGCAGCATCGCCCGGTACGGGGTTACGCCGGTGCCGGTGCCGATGAAGAGATAACGCCTGTTGGCGTCGCCCGGCATCAGGCAGAAGCGCCCGTATGGCCCGCTTGCGTCGATCTGGCCGCCGGTCTCCAGCCCTTCGAACAGCGCCGTGGCCGCGCCGCCGGCCACGTAGCTGACCGCGATCTCGACAGTTTCGCCGGCGCCCAGGGCGTGGTCGTGGATGGTGGCCAGCGAATAGCTGCGCTTGGTGGCGGTGCCGTCGGCGTAGCTGAAATGCACCTGGATGAACTGGCCGGGGATGAAATCCAGCGGCAGGCCGTCGCCGCGTACGAAGACGTAGTGGCCGACCGAGGGCGCCAGCATGCGGCGTTCTACCAACTTGAGCGGGAAATGGACAATGGCCAAGGTTCGGAACCGGAACAGTCTGGTGCCGGGGCCGGCCCGACGGGACGCCTATAATAAGGGTTTGCATACTTCAGGCGCCCCGCCGGCGCCGCTAGGCCCCCATATGGTTTCCCAGGCTGCAACTTCCGCGACCGTACCCGCGCTCTCCATCACCGATCTGCGCAAGACCTACGACACCGGCGTGCAGGCGCTCAAAGGCGTCTCGCTGCAGGTGGCGCCGGGCGATTTCTTCGCCCTGCTGGGCCCCAACGGCGCCGGCAAATCCACCCTGATCGGCATCGTCAGCTCGCTGGTCAACAAGAGCGCCGGAGAAGTGGAAGTGTTCGGCGTCAACCTGTCCAAGGACCGCGACGGCGCCATGCGCCTGCTCGGCCTGGTGCCGCAGGAGCTGAACTTCAACATGTTCGAGAAGCCCATCGACATCCTGGTCAACTACGCCGGCTTCTACGGAATTCCACGGGCCGAGGCGCTGGTGCGGGCCGAAGAGGAACTCAAGCGCGCCCAGTTGTGGGACAAGGCCACCAGCATGTCGCGCACTTTGTCCGGCGGCATGAAGCGCCGCCTGATGATCGCCCGGGCCATGATGACGCGCCCGCGCCTGCTGATCCTGGACGAGCCCACCGCCGGCGTGGACATCGAGATCCGTCGCGGCATGTGGAAGACGTTGAAGGACATCAATACTGCCGGCACCACCATCATCCTGACCACGCATTACCTGGAAGAAGCCGAGAGCCTGTGCCGCAACGTGGCCATCATCGACCGCGGCACCATCGTCGAGCAGGGGCCGATGCGCGCGTTGCTGGCCAAGCTGGATGTGGAAGGATTCGTGTTCGATATCGACGGCGCGCTGCCGGCGCAGTTGCCCGCGATCGAAGGCACCACGCTGATCGCCAGCGACGATCACACTCTCGATTTGGACATGCCTCGGGCGATGGATCTCAACCGCGTGTTCGCCGTGCTGGGCGAGGCGGGCATCCGCGTGCGGTCGATGAGGACCAAGAGCAATCGGTTGGAGGAGCTGTTCGTGCGGCTGACAGGCGATGAAGCGGCGGCCAAGCGGGAACAGGCGGCATAGATAGAAAATCCCCTCTCTTGCGAAGCAGGGGAGGGCCAGGGAGGGGTGCTTTTGAT
>NZ_PDWS01000002.1 GCF_010093305.1 Pseudoxanthomonas sacheonensis
CCGACTCGATGGGCATGCTGGCGCTGGTGGCGGCCAACGTCTACGTGGTGTTCTTCAACATGTCCTGGGGTCCGGTGATGTGGGTGATGCTGGGCGAGATGTTCCCCAACCAGATCCGCGGTTCCGGGCTGGCGGTGGCGGGTGCGGCGCAGTGGACGTCGAACTTCCTCATCACCGTCACTTTCCCGATCCTGCTGACCGGCATCGGTCTGGCCGGGGCCTACGGTATCTACACGGTGGCCGCGGTGGTCTCGGTATTCTTCGTGCTCAAGTACGTGTACGAAACCAAAGGTCGGGAGCTGGAACAGATGCAGGGTTGATGGCCATGCCGGTCGCCCGCTCAGCTTTTCGCCGGACGTTTGCGCTTGGCGATGGGCGCGACCGAATCGCGCGTGACCAGTTGATGCGGGGCCACATGATCGACCACCACGCGCGTGCCGCGGTCCTTGCGCCGGATATTGCGCAGCAGGATGTCGATGGCCGAATCAGCCATCGAGGAGACCGGCTGGTGGACGGTGGTGAGCTCCGGCCAGACCGTGGTTGCGGCGGAAGTGTCGTCGAATCCCACGACCGAGAGGTCGCGCGGCACATCCATGCCTTTGCGATGGGCGACCGAAACCACGGCAGCGGCCATGTCGTCGTTGCTGGCGAAGATCGCGGTGGGCGGCGGACGGTGGGCAAGCAGCTTTTCGCTCGCCTCAAGACCCGACCGGTACGTGTAATAGCCTTGTTGCACCAGCGTTTGATCGTGGGCGATGCCCGCTTCCTTGAGCGCGTCCCGGAAGCCTTCGTAACGGTGGGCGCTGGCGGTCTGGTTGGGATGGCCCTTGATGTAACCGATGCGCGTATGGCCCTGGGAAATCAAGTGCTCGGTCATCTCCTTGCTGGCGCGGAAATCATCGATGCGGACGCAGGAGATTTCGTTGCTGAAACGGCCCGAGGCGATCGCCACCACCGGGATGCCGGCGCCGACGAACTCCTTGATCACCGCCTTGGATTCGCACAGCGGCGGGGGCAGGATCACACCGGCCACGCTCTTGGCCAGGGTGCGCGCCGCACTGCGCTGCTCTTCCGCGTTGAGGTTGTCCCAGGTGTCGATGACCAGCTGGGCGGCCGTGCGCGCTGCACCGCTCAATGCGCCCACCAGGAGTTCGCGCAGATAGGCCGAGCTTGGGTTGGTGTAGATCAGCGCGATGCGGGTGTGCTGCGCCGCGGCCAGCGAACTGGCCGCCAGGTTCGGCGTATAGCCCAGCTCGCGCACCGCGCGCATGACTTTTTCACGGGTGGATTCGCGCACCTTGCCCTGGCCGTTGACCACGCGCGACACGGTCATCGGCGATACGCCGGCCAGTGCCGCCACTTCATCGATGGTGACGGCGCGTCCTTTGCGTCGAACCGATTTCTTGGGTTTTTCCAACGCTCGCACCTTTGCCATGCTGGCGGTTATGGAGGTCTCTGCATGCGTGCGAGCATTCGATGGCCCTGAAAAAAACCTTCAATTGCGAATCAAGACAGGCACGGAGCTGCCCGCATGGTAACGCTAACCGATAGGCACGGCGAGAACCGCGATCGGCCCGGGGGATGTGCGGAGCACCCGGGGTCCGCGCTGCGCCGCCGGACGCTTTCCTTGCCTTTCCGGTCGCGGATTGCCGCGTTCCTGTGCGCGGTGGCCACCGTGCTGTGCGCCTCCGCTGCGCAGGCCGAAGACGGCCATGAACTGTGGTTGCGCCATGGACGACTCGCGGCCGGCCAGGCCGATGCCTACCGCGCACATGCCTCGCAACTGATCGCTGGGCAGGGCACGCCGACCCAGGTCGCGGCGCGTGCGGAGTTGCTGCGGGGCTTGAGCGGCCTGCTGGGAGCGCCGTTGTCCGTGTCGCAAACGGTGACCCGCGATGGCGCCATTGTCGTGGGTACGGCCGCCTCTTCACCGCTGGTGGCGCGTCTTGGCCTGGACCTGTCGGGTCTGGGCGGCGAGGGGTATCTGATACGCACACTCGCAATCGATGGCCATGCCGCCACGGTGATTGCGGCGCAGGAGGATATCGGCGCGTTGTACGGCGCTTTCCATTTTTTGCGCCTGGTGCAGACCGGACAGTCGCTCGAGCGGCTCGACGTGCGCGAATCGCCGCGCCTGAAGCTGCGCGTGCTCAACCACTGGGACAACCTGGATGGACATGTGGAGCGCGGCTATGCGGGCGCTTCGATCTGGGACTGGCACAAGCTGCCCGATTACCTGGACCCGCGCTATGCCGACTATGCGCGCGCCAACGCGTCGCTGGGCATCAACGGCGCCGTGCTCAACAACGTCAACGCCGACGCGCGCAGCCTGACGCCGGCCTATCTGGACAAGACCGCGGCGCTGGCGCGCGTGTTCCGCGCTTATGGCATCCGCGTCTTCCTCAGCGCCCGCTTCAGCGCGCCTATCGAGATCGGCGGGCTCGGGACGGCCGACCCGCTGGATCCCGCAGTGCGGCGCTGGTGGCGTTCGAAGGCCGATGAGATCTACCGGATCATTCCCGATTTCGGCGGCTTCCTGGTCAAGGCCAATTCGGAAAGACAGCCGGGTCCGCAGGACTACGGCCGCTCGCATGCCGGGGGCGCCAACATGCTGGCCGATGCGCTGGCGCCGCATGGCGGTACGGTGATGTGGCGCGCCTTCGTCTATTCGCACGAACAGCCGGACGACCGCGCCAAGCAGGCTTACACGGAGTTCGTGCCGCTGGACGGAAAGTTCCGCAGCAACGTGCTGCTGCAGGTCAAGAACGGCGCGGTCGACTTCCAGCCGCGCGAACCTTTTCATCCGCTGTTCGGCGCGATGCCGAAGACTCCGTTGATGATGGAGTTCCAGATCACCAAGGAATACCTGGGGTTCGCCACCCATCTGGTTTATCTGGGTCCGCTGTACGAGGAAACATTGCGGTCGGACACCTACGCACGCGGCAAAGGCTCGACCGTAGCCAAAGTTATCGACGGCTCGCTGGACGGCCATACGCTGACCGGTATCGCCGGGGTGGCCAACATCGGCGCGGACCGCAACTGGAGCGGATCGCATTTCGACCAGGCCAACTGGTACGCCTATGGCCGCATGGCCTGGAATCCTGATCTGCCGTCGCGTGCGATCGCCGAAGAGTGGGTGCGGATGACGTTCTCCAACGATGAGCGATTGGTGGCGCCGGTGGTGGAGATGATGATGGGCTCGCGGCAGGCGGCGGTGGACTACATGACCCCGCTGGGCCTGCATCACGTCATGGCGCGCGGCCATCACTATGGTCCCGCTCCCTGGGTGGAAGGCGGTCCGCGCGCCGACTGGACATCGGTGTATTACCACCGCGCCGGCAAGGACGGCATCGGTTTCGATCGCTCGGCGCATGGCAGCAATGCGGTCGCGCAGTATTTCCCGCCGGTGGCGCGCGAGTTCGGCGATGTGCATCGCGTGCCCGAGGATTTGCTGCTCTGGTTCCACCACGTTCCCTGGGACTACAAGACCCGCTCGGGCCGTCCGTTGTGGGACGAACTGGCGTACCGGTACGAGCGCGGGGTGGACTACGTGCGCACGATGCGGAACACCTGGGATGGTCTGGAGCCATACGTGGATGCCGAGCGCTACGCGCAGGTGGCTGCGTTTCTGGGCATCCAGGAGCGGGAAGCGCAATGGTGGCGGGACGCCAGCATCGCGTATTTCCAGACGTTCTCGGAGCGGCCGCTGCCGCCCGGGATCGCGCCGCCGGCGCATTCGCTCGATTACTACAAGTCGCTGGATTTTCCGTACGCCCCGGGAGATGGCCGATGAAGCCGGTTGCATCATCGGCGCACCTGCTTCCGCGTCGCGCCGGCGGTTTGCTGGCGGCAGTGGCTTTCGGCTTCGCCGCCTGGGCTGCAAAGGCGGAAGAGCCGGCCAAGGCCCCGTTGTTTCATGCGATGTTCCAGGACCACGCGGTGTTGCAGCGGGACAAGCCGATCCGGGTCTGGGGCCGTGCGAAACCTGCGCAACGGGTGCACGTCGCGTTGGCTGGAAAGAAGACGCATGCGAACGCGGACGGGCAGGGTTACTGGGAAGCGCGGCTGCCGGCGTTGAAGGCGGGCGGCCCCTACACCTTGACCGCGACGGCGGGCGGCGCCTCGCAGACGGTCGGCGATGTGCTGGTCGGAGATGTGTGGTTGTGTTCCGGCCAATCGAACATGGAATTGCAGGTCTGGCGTTCGTTGGATGCGCGAGCCGAGATCGAAGGCGCGCACGGCGAAACGATTCGCCTGTTGACGGTTCCGCAGACGGGCAGTGTGGTTCCGCTGGAAACTTTTCCGACGCCCACGCAATGGCGAAAGGTCACTCCCGACACGCTGCGCGATTTCTCAGCGGCCTGCTTCTACTTCGCTCGCGAACTGCAGAAAACCGTCGACGTGCCCATGGGACTGGTCAATGCGGCCTGGGGCGGTTCGCGCATCGAAGCCTGGACCAGCGGCCAGGGGCTGCGCACAAGCGGCGGATACGACGACGATCTGGACGTGCTGGAGAAATACGCAGTCGATCCAGCCGAAGCGACCGGACGCTGGGGCGAGTTATGGGGCCGGTGGTGGTCGAACCGCGTCGGCACCAAGCACGGCGACGAACCCTGGAGTCCTGCGTACTCCACCGGCAACGAATGGCGCAGCGCACCGCGTGATCTGGGCGCCTGGGAGCGCTGGGGCGTGCCAGAACTGGCGGACTACAACGGCATGGTCTGGTATCGCACCAAGGTCCGTCTTACCGCAGAACAGGCTGAGCAGAGGGCAGTGTTGTTGCTGGGTTCAATCGACGAGATCGACATGACCTGGGTAAACGGACGCGCCGTAGGCAGTACCTACGGGCCGGGTTCGAGCCGCGAATACCCGCTTCCGGAAAACCTGTTGCATGCCGGCGACAACGTGGTTGTCGTCAATGCGCTGGATACCTATCGCGACGGAGGAATGAACGGTCCTGCCTCCGCTTACGCGCTGCAGTTGCAGGATGGAACGCGAATCCCCCTGGATGGCGGATGGCAATACCGGATGGCACCGGGCGAAGACCTGCCGCCAAGTGCGCCATGGCAGACGGCGGGCGGGCTATCGACTCTGTACAACGGAATGATCGCGCCCATCGGCCGTTACGGCTTGCGCGGCTTGTTGTGGTACCAGGGAGAATCAAACATCACGCAGGCGGGACGCTACCACGTGCGCCTGCAGGACCTGCGGAACGACTGGCGTGCGCGCTTCGGTGCGGATATCCCCCTGCTGATCGTGCAACTGGCCGGCTATGGCATGCCTGATACGAAACCTGCCGAAAGCGGTTGGGCCGAGTTGCGGGAGGCGCAGCGGAAAGCGGCCGCCGGCGATCCGCATACGGGACTGGCCGTCACCATCGACATCGGCGACCGTTACGACATCCATCCGCCAAACAAGCAGGAGCTCGGACGCAGGCTGGCGCGTGTGGCGCGCCATCTGGTGTATGGGGAAAAGCTGCCGCCTTCCGGTCCGGTACCGCTGTCGGCCCGGCGCGACGGCGATTCGGTGGTGGTGGATTTCGGCGACGTAAGCGGACCATTGGTCGCCTATGGATCCCATACCCCGATCGGCTTCGAACTCTGCGGCGCCGAGCCCGCTTCGTGCCGTTATGCCGATGCGGAGATTCGTGGCCACGATGTGATCCTGCGCGCGCCGGCGGCACGAGTGTCCACACGCGTGCGCTATGGCTGGGCTGACAACCCCGTAGTCACCTTGTTCGACGGCGCGGGCTTGCCCGCGGGGCCGTTCGAAATCCATATCCCTTGATGCTCGATTTGACGGACGACACCCCGATGAACCCGCAATCCGACACCGAAGCCAACGCACGCAGCTTTCCGTACGACCGTCGCCGCGGTCGATGTCGCGCTGTGGGATCGGTGAGCATGGCCGGACAATGGGAGCAATAGCGATGAAATGGATGAAAGCCGCAATGGGGCTGGTATGCGCGATGCTTGCGATGCCGGTCTGCGCGCAGCAGCCGATTCTGTTCGACTGGTTCGAGTACCGCGGAAAGGACGCTGTCTTCGAGACGCCGCTGCCGGAAAGCAGCTACCGCAATCCGGTGCTGGCCGGCTTCCATCCCGATCCCAGCATCGTGCGGGCGGGCGATCGCTACTATCTGGTGAATTCCAGCTTCACCTATTTCCCCGGGATTCCCGTGTTCGAGAGCACGGACCTGGTGCACTGGCGTCAGATCGGCAATGTCATCGACCGGACATCGCAACTGGACTTCGACGGATTGGGGATGTCGCGTGGCGTGTTCGCGCCGGCCATCGAGTATCACGACGGCACGTTCTACGTAGTCAATACGGCCGTGGACAGCGGCGGCAACTTCATCGCTACGGCCACCAACCCGGCCGGTCCGTGGTCCGATCTCCACTGGCTGCCGACCATCGGCGGAATCGATCCTTCGTTGTTCTTCGACGACGATGGGCGCGCGTATCTGCTCAACAACGATGCGCCGGCGGGACAACCGCGCTACGACGGCCACCGCGCGATCTGGATGCAGGAATTCGACCTCGCCAGAATGCAGCCGTTCGGTCCGCGCAAGGTGCTGATCGATGGCGGCGTGGATCCTTCCAGAAATCCGATCTGGATCGAAGGGCCGCACATATTCAAGCGCGACGGCTGGTACTACCTCAACTGCGCCGAGGGCGGTACAGGCCCGCAGCATTCGCAGGTCATCCTGCGCAGCCGCCAGGTGTGGGGGCCGTACGAACCCTATGAAAAGAATCCCATCCTGACCCAGCGCGATCTCCCGGCCGACCGTGCCCATCCCATCACCAATGCCGGCCATGCCGATCTGGTGGAAGGACCGGATGGCCGCTGGTGGGCCACCTTCCTGGCCAGTCGCAACTATGGCGGAGTGCACTACAACACCGGCCGCGAAACCTTCCTGCTGCCGGTGGAATGGAAAGACGCCTGGCCGGTGATTCTGGAACCGGGCCGCGAGATTCCTTACGTGGCCCCGGGTCCGGGTTACATGTCGCAAACGGGGACGCAGGCACCGTTGACCGGCAATTTCACCTGGCGCGACGAATTCGACGAACCGGCACTGGATCGCGCCTGGATGTATGTGCGTGTGCCCAAGCAGTCCTGGGCCGACTTGGCCGGCCATGCTGGCCAACTCGCCATGCGGCCCCTGGCGGAAGGGCTGGACACGCTGCGCAACCCGGCGTTTCTGGCGCGCCGCCAGCAACACACGGCGTTCGAAGCCAGCACCGCATTGCAGGTGCCGGTCGAGGCCGGTACCGAGGCGGGCATTGCGGCATTCCAGAACGAAACGCACTGGTACTTCCTTGGCGTGCGCCGCAAGGGGCAGGGCATGGAACTGTTCCTGGAAAAGAGCGGTAGCGAAGGCAGGCGCATTGTCGCCGTTAAAACGCTGCCCGCTCCGGATTCGCTGAAACTCAAGATCGCAGGCGACGCCGCCGATTATTCCTTCGGCTTCGATGCAGGCAAGGGCTGGCAATGGCTGAAGCAGAACGAGGACGGCACGTTGCTCAGTACCGACGTGGCCGGCGGCTTCGTCGGCGCCGTAGTGGGACCGCACGCGCGAATAGCGCCGAACGAACAGAACGGAGCAGGCAAATGATCAGCAAAAATACATGGTTGCGGATGTCGGTACGCGGCGGCCTGCTTGCCGGGCTGGCGATGGTCGCGTGGCACACCCAGGATCTCCGTGCCGCGGAGGCGCAGAGCGCGCCAGCGGCCTATCAGGACACGGGGCGCAGTTTCGAAGAACGCGCGGCCGATCTGGTGTCGCGAATGACCCTTGAGGAAAAGGCCGCCCAGATGCAGAACGCGGCGCCGGCGATCGAGCGCCTGGGAGTGCCCGCGTACGACTGGTGGAACGAGGCGCTGCACGGCGTGGCGCGCGCAGGAGGCGCGACGGTGTTCCCGCAGGCCATCGGCATGGCCGCGACCTTCGACGTGCCGTTGATGGACCAGGTGTCGCGGACGATCAGCGATGAAGCGCGCGCCAAGCACCATGAGGCTATCCGGCGCGGCGAACACGGCCGCTACCAGGGCCTGACCTTCTGGTCGCCGAACATCAATATCTTCCGCGATCCGCGCTGGGGGCGCGGGCAGGAAACCTATGGCGAAGATCCGTTCCTGACCGCGCGCATGGGCGTGAGCTTCGTGCGCGGCTTGCAGGGCGACGATCCCAAGTACCGCAAGCTGGACGCAACCGCCAAACATTTTGCCGTGCATAGCGGGCCGGAGGCGGATCGGCATCACTTCGATGCACGCCCCAGTACGCGGGACCTGTACGAGACCTACCTGCCGGCGTTCGAGGCGCTGGTGAAAGAAGGCCAGGTGGATGCGGTCATGGGCGCGTACAACAGGGTCTACGGAGAATCGGCCAGCGCCAGCCAGTTCCTGCTGCGCGATGTGCTGCGCCGCGATTGGGGATTCAAGGGTTATGTGGTGTCGGATTGCTGGGCGATCGTGGACATCTGGAAGAACCACAAGATCGTGGCCACGCGCGAGCAAGCGGCTGCGCTGGCAGTCAAGAACGGCACCGAGCTGGAGTGCGGCGAGGAATATTCCACTTTGCCCGAAGCCGTGCGCAAAGGCTTCATCGCCGAAGCGGAGATCGACGCCGCGCTGACTCAGTTGTTCACGGCGCGCATGCGGCTCGGCATGTTCGATCCGCCCGAGATGGTGCGCTGGGCGCGCATCCCCGCTTCAGTCAACCAGTCGCCGGAGCACGACGCATTGTCGCGCAAGGCCGCGCAGGCTTCGATGGTGCTGCTGAAGAACGACGGCATGCTGCCGTTGTCGCGCAAGTTGCGCCGCATCGCGGTGATCGGTCCCACCGCCGACGACACCATGGCCCTGTTGGGGAACTACTACGGTACGCCGGCGGCGCCTGTGACCATCCTGCAGGGCATCCGCGATGCCGCGCCGCAGGTGGAGGTGGTTCATGCACGCGGCGTCGATCTGGTCGAAGGGCGCGAAGATCCCGCCGCAACGCCGCTGATCGAAGCGCAGTACCTGCGCCCGGCTACGGGCAGCAGCGAAAGAGGACTGCGCGGCGAGTATTTCCGCAGCATCGACCTGTCGGGCAAACCGGCACTGGTGCGCGTGGATGCGCAGATCGGATTCCGCTGGGATCGCGGTTCGCCTACCGACAATCTGATGGCGCGCGGAGAAGCAGGCCCGGGGCAGGGGGTGCCTTCCGACAACTTCAGCATTCGCTGGAGCGGACAGTTGCTGCCGCCGGTGTCGGGCAGCTACCGGATAGAGGCCGCGGCCAACGATGGGTACCGCCTGTACCTGGACGGACGGTTGTTGCTCGACCACTGGCAGTCCAGCGACCGCCTGCGTGCCGACAGCGTCAGTGTGGAACTGGAGGCAGGCCGCGCCTACGACGTGAAAATGGAGTACTACGACGGCGAGCGCGACGCCGGAGTCCGCCTGGCCTGGAACATGCCGGGCGCCAAGCCTCCATTCGAGGAAGCGGTGGAAGCGGCGCGCGGCGCCGATGCGGTGGTGTTCGTCGGTGGACTCACCGGCGATGTGGAAGGCGAGGAGATGACGGTCAATTACCCGGGTTTCGCCGGCGGAGACCGCACCGATATGCGCCTGCCCTCCACGCAGCAAAAGTTGCTTGAGGCGCTGCACGCCACCGGCAAGCCGGTGGTGCTGGTGCTGACCACCGGTTCGGCGCTCGCCGTCGATTGGGCCAAGCAGAACCTGCCGGCGATCCTGGTGGCTTGGTATCCCGGTCAGCGTGGCGGCAATGCGGTGGCCGACGTTCTGTTCGGCGATGCCAATCCTGCCGGGCGTTTGCCAGTGACGTTCTACAAGGCGGACGAGAAATTGCCCGCGTTCGACGATTACGCCATGAAGGGACGTACCTATCGTTACTTCGACGGAGAGCCGTTGTATGCGTTCGGCCATGGCCTTTCCTACACGCGCTTCGCCTATTCGGACCTGAAGCTGGACCACGAAAGCGCTGCGGCTACGCAAACGGTGAATGTGAAGGTGAAAGTGCGCAACAGCGGCGAACGTGCCGGCGAGGAGGTGGTCCAGTTGTATCTGCGCCCGAAGCATCCGCAACGCGAGCGGGCGCGCAAGGAACTGCGCGGCTTCCAACGGGTCACGCTGCAGCCAGGCGAGGAACGCACCTTGACGTTCGCTTTCACTCCGCAGGCCGATCTCAAATATTACGACGATCAGGCTAAGGCCTACGCGGTCGACCCGGGCGACTACGAGGTGCAGGTCGGGGCATCGAGCGCCGATATCCGCCTGATTCGACCGTTCACGGTGAAGACTCGCTGAGGGTCGGTGTTTACCACTCGACGGCGTGCTGACAGCCAGGAGTGGGCTTGAGGGACTAAATACGTATGGCTCGTCATCCCAGCGAAAGCTGGGATCCATTTTGATCTTGCTTCCAGCAAGGAACTTTAAAGTCAACATGGATCCCAGCTTTCGCTGGGATGACGGGTCTATTTATACTTTTTGCGGGAAGGATAAAAAGACAGGTTCCGGTTGTGCAGGCCTTCCTATCGATGGAATTGCAGACCATTGGCTTTCAAGCGTACCCGCGCCACCAGGGTATGCGAACTCATGTAGAGCGTATGTCCGTCGTCGCCGAAAGCGCAGTTGGAGATCGCCGTGCCGGTCTCGATACGGCCGAGACGCTTGCCATCGGGGTCGAACACCAGCACACCACCCGGCCCGGTAGCGAACAGACGTCCGTCTTCGGCAACGGCCATGCCGTCCGGCAATCCCGGAACGCCTTCCCCCAGCAGGTCGGTAGCATCGGCGAACACGAGTTTGCTCGTGACATCGCCTTGCGCGTCCAGTGAGTAAGCCATCCAAATCGGTCGCTTCGGATCCGAGTTGGAGACGTATAGCGTCCGCTCGTCCGGCGACAGCGCGATGCCGTTCGGGAAACTCAGCCCGTCGTCCAACAGATGGACGCTGCCGTCGGTATCGACGCGATACACGCCATTGAACTTCAGCTCCTTGACCGGGGACTCGTCCAATCCTTTCAGCCCGTAGGGAGGGTCGGTGAAGAACACCGCACCGTCGCTGCGCCTGACGACATCGTTCGGACTGTTGAATTTCTTCCCTTGGTACGTCGCTGCGAGTGTGGTTTTCAGTTTCGTTTCCGGATCCAGCCTCGCCACGACACGGGTTCCGGAGTCGGCCAGTACGACCGTTCCGGCCGGTTCCGCATACAAGCCGTTGGCACCTGCCTCACGCAGCGTGCCCGGGTTCGGTCCGGCAAGGCCGGACGGCTTCAGGAAAACGGAGATGCCGTCGCGCTCGCTCCAGCGATATAGTGTGTTTTCCGGCACGTCGGTAAAAAGCAGGTAGTTGCCTTGGCGAACCCAGGCCGGGCCTTCGGCCCAGGTGAAACCCTCGGCTATCTTCTCGATCCTGACATCGGGCGCGACCACGTCGTGGAACGACTCGTCGAATACGGTCAAGCGCCCGAGGGTGGGGAAGGATTGTCGGGAAGCGCCCGCCGCCGCGAAGGCCGCCAACACGACAGTGAGCACTGTTGCAAGAGCGAAGCGGAATGAAGGCATGCTGGTTTCCCTGATGTTGTTATGTACGTCCAAGTGTGAAGCAGGAAATCATCACCTTCAGACGCATGCGAGAAAGACAGTGCAGGTTAATGGCCTTGTTGCAATGCGATATGCCGGTGCCGCAATCCATGCTGCTTTGCAGCGTGCGGACGGTTAATGGTAGCGCTACCATCCGGCATCTTACAGATATCACGCGGCCCGAACCAAAACAATCGGAAGTGGTTTGCTGCAGCGAACCGAATCATCGTCTCCTACATGCGGCCGAAAGGCCGGTCGGCTTAACCAACGCAGCTGCAGCAGAGCAACCGGTGACCATGGACAAGCCCGCGGAAACTCTTTCGGTCAAGGAGAAGATTGGATACAGCCTGGGCGATCTGGCTGCCAACCTCATCTTCCAGACCCTGATCACCTACCTGGCGTTCTTCTACACCGATGTCTACCGGATGCCGGCGGCCACGGCGGCCAAGGTCATCTTCGTAGTGGGGTTGTTGGGCGCCTTCGTGTTCACGCCGCTGATCGGCCTGATCGCCGACCGCACCACGACCCGGTGGGGGAAGTTCAGGCCCTGGATCCTGTGGACGTCGATTCCGTTCGGCGTGCTGTCCCTGCTGGCTTTCAGTACTCCCGATCTGGGCGAGCACGGCAAGGTCGTCTATGCGCTGGTCACCTACACCTTGCTGATACTGGTCTATGCCGCCAACAACCTGCCTTACTCCGCACTCAGTGGAGTGCTGACTGGCAACATGGATCAGAGGAACAGTCTTTCGTCGTATCGTTTCGTAGCGGTCATGGTGGCGCAGTTCATCATCCAGGTGCTGTTGCTGCCTCTGGTGCTGATCCTTGGCAATGGCGACAAGGTGGAAGGCTTCAAGAACACCATGACGGTGTTCGCCATCGTCGGCACTGCGTGTTTCCTCATCACCTTCTTCACCACGCGCGAGCGCATCGTGCCGGTGCCCGAACAGAAATCCGGCGTGATGCAGGATCTGCGCGATCTGACCCACAACGGACCCTGGCTGGTGATGCTGGCGCTCACCATTCTGGTGTTCGTCAACCTGGCCTTGAAAGGCGGGACCTATATCTACTATTTCCAGTATTACCTGAGCGAGCCGGCGCTGGCGGCGTTCCTGCAGGACATCGGCTTCAACGGCTTCATCGAAGGGTTGAACTCGCTGCTGACCGGTGCAGGACTGGCCGCATTCGCCTGGCCCAAGGACGCACCGACTTCCGCCTTCAGTCTGTTCAATGCCGGCGGCATCATCTTCATGATCGTGGGCATCGGGTTTTCGCGGTGCCTGGCCGACCGCTTCGGCAAGCGCGACGTTTTCGGCGCCGCGCTGCTGGTTTCCACATTGTTCCTGCTGGCGTTCTACTTTTATTCGCCCGAGTCCATCTGGCTGGTATTCGTCAGCTATATCCTGCATGGCTTCTCTTACGGCATCACCATTCCCTTGCTATGGGCCATGATCGCCGATGTGGCCGATTATTCGGAATGGAGGAACAACCGTCGCGCTACCGCCATCATCTTTTCGGCCATGCTTTGCGGGTTGAAGATAGGGTTGAGCATCGGCGGCGCGCTGGTGGCCGGCATTCTGGCGTTCTATGGCTATGACGCCGATGCCGGCGTGCAGCCGCCGCAAACGGTCAATGGCATTCGTCTGGCGATCAGCGTGTTCTGCTCCATTCCGTTCCTGGTGGCCGTGGCCATGCTGTTTCTCTACAAGATCGACAAGCGCATGGAGTCGCGTATCGAAAGCGAGCTGGGTGCGCGCAGATTGCAGAGCGCGGCCGTCTCCTGAACACTTCAGCATCCATATGGGACCTGTCCTGCCATGCCCGATGAATCGGCCTTCGTCGATCTGCAAGCGCTAGCCGCCAAGGCCATTTCGCAGCCGCTGGTGAGCCACATCTACACGGCCGATCCGTCGGCGCACGTGTTCGATGGCCGTCTCTATATCTATCCGTCCCACGACATCGACGCGGGCATCCCGTTCAATGACGATGGCGATCATTTCGGCATGCAGGACTATCACGTACTGCGCATGGAGTCGCCCGAGGGCGAGGCGGTCGATTGCGGCGTCGCTCTGCATATCAGGGATGTGCCCTGGGCCGAGCGGCAGATGTGGGCGCCGGATGTGGCGTACCGCGACGGCAACTACTATCTCTATTTTCCTGCGAAGCGCGCGGACGGCATTTTCCAGATCGGCGTGGCGGTAAGCGATAACCCGGCGGGACCTTTTGTGGCCGAGCCGCAGGCGATCGAAGGCAGCTATTCGATAGACCCTGCCGCCTTCACCGACGACGATGGAACCTGCTATCTGTATTTCGGCGGACTTTGGGGCGGGCAACTGCAGAAGTACCGCGACAACGCGTACGACGCCTCGCACGAAGAGCCTATGGCCGGTCAGCCGGCGCTGGGTCCCCGCGTAGCGCGGCTGGAGGCGGACATGAAACGCTTCGCCGAAGCGCCGCGCGAGGTGCTGATAGTGGACGAAGCGGGGCAGCCATTACGCGCCGACGACCATGCGCGCCGATATTTCGAAGGCCCGTGGATGCACAAGCATCTGGGCAAGTACTACCTCTCGTATTCGACAGGCAATACCCATCTGCTGTGTTATGCGTTGAGCGACAACCCTTATGGGCCTTTCGTCTATCAGGGCGTAATCCTGCAACCGGTGGTGGGCTGGACGACCCATCATTCGATCTGTCAGTTCCAGGGTCGCTGGTATTTGTTCTATCACGACTCCTTGCTTTCCGGCGGCGTGACTCACCTGCGTTCGGTCAAGGTGACAGAACTCCATTACGACGGGCAGGGCAGGATCCGGACCATCGACCCCTATGGCGGTTGATCCTCGCCATCTGCCAGCACTGGACGCAATGGCGCCCATGCAGCCGGGGCCGCTGATCGCGATCGGCAACGCAGGGCTACGCGTGACTATCGCGCCGCAGGCCGGTGGGCGCATTGCGCAGATCCATTGCGACGGCATCGATCATCTCGTTGGCTACGATGATGCCAATCAGGCGATGATCGCCTGGGGAAGTTATCCGATGGTGCCGTGGGCAGGCCGCATTCGCCAGGGTCGATTCGACTTCCAGGGCCGGGAATACCAGCTGCCGCTGAACCTGGACGCGCACGCCATTCATGGCGTTGGCTTCACGATGGCCTGGCAGGTGGAAGCGCATGAAACCCATGCCGTAGAGCTTTCGCTGGCACTGCCCGAAGACGAACGCTGGCCGTTCGGCGGAACCGCGCATCAGCGGATCGAGGTGGGCGAGGGCCGGTTGAAGATGGAGTTGTCGGTGCGCGCTGGTGCGGCTCCGATGCCGGCCGTCATCGGCTGGCATCCGTGGTTCCGCAAACCGGAGCAACTGCTGTTCTCGCCCAGCGGCATGTATCCCCGCGACCAGCAGGGAATCGCGATACTGCCATTGGTGGAGCCGCTGCCGGGTCCATGGGACGACTGCTTCATCAACCAGGCGCCGGTCGTGCTGCAACGCGCGGGCCAACGCCTGCAGTTGAGTTCGGACTGCACACATTGGGTGGTCTACGACCAAACCGCCCACGCCACCTGTATAGAGCCTCAAAGCGGCCCGCCCGATGCGTTCAATCTGGAGCCGACGATAATTCTGCCTGGGGAAACGCTGCGGAAGAGATTCTTGATCGAATGGCTGGAGCCTCGATAGGGGTGAGGCCTTCCGAGCGGCTTTGCCGCGCCGACCCAGCTATGGGCGTACAAGATCCAGTCAGCGCCCTGTGTATTTTACATAATATAGATTATGCGAAATTAGATATTGGAGCTGCTTGCCCTGGCGACTGCTCGGTTCTGGCTTCGAGGCTGTTTCTGCACACGCCGCCAGCCAGGATCTGAGCTCTGCCATGCTCAGGATCAAGCCACTGTCATGCTTAGGCGTGTACTACTCGACTTGATGGTCTTGGACGGAACTAGACGATTGCCAGTAACGCCACGAACAGATGGAGCGCGAAACAGATGCAGTCTTTGCAGAAACAATTCGACCTCAGCCTCGCTTATCCGCAATGGCAAGGATCGGGTCGGCACGAGAATCTCCCGCGTGGCGCTGCAGCGGCAGCTGCGGTGTGCGGGCGGTACGCGCCACTGGTACGGGTGCCCTTGGACGACGGCAACGTGGAAGCCGCTTACGGCGTACGGCGTTGGGAAGCGGTCTTTGCGCAGTTCCGCAGCGCTCAGGATATCCTCGCACGCTCCGGTGCCAGGCGTGTGCTGACCGCTGGCGGAGATTGCGCAGTGGATGTCGCAGTGATCGATTATCTAAGCGGAATACATCCTGGCCTGCGCGTAATCTGGGTCGATGCCCACCTGGATGCGAACACACCCGAGACTTCCCCCAGCGGCAACTTCCATGGCATGCCGGTGAGCGCCATTCTGGGGCGCGCACCCGAACCGATGCGGCCCTTCCTGCGCGCTCCGCTCGACCCGGCCCGCTTCCACTACTTCGGCATCAGGGTCGGGGACGACGGCGACTGGGCGTTGCAGCGTGAACTGGATTTGAAGTTGCTGGATCCGGAAGTGTCCATCGACGGGCCGGTCCATATCCATTTCGACCTGGACGCGCTCGATCCGCGCGAATTTCCTTACGTCGCTTATCCCGAAGGCGGCCTCGGGATCGAAGACGCAATCGCCCTGGTCGGCCGCATAGCACGCGAGTCGGACTTGGTCGGCCTCACGGTGACCGAATTCGCCCCTGCCGATGAAGATGAAGCCCGCGAAGGCAGCAAGACGATTGCGAGGCTCTGCGAGGCAGCCCTCGATCCATGAAGCCGCAACCGGTGCCCGTGCGTTTCGCACGATGATCCGGTTGCGGATGCATGGACAGCACCACTCCCCTGCCCTCTGTATCGGGCTCTAGGGCGACACGCTGCACGACAGCGTGAAGGTCACGCTCCCGTTCGCAGGCAGCGTTGGAATGCCGATTCCGGCGGCGGATTGCATCGCGGTGGCCAGCGCGGACCCGGTCTCGGCAGGGCACGTTGCACCATTGCTTGAACCGCAAGTCGCAGTGGCGCAGGTCAGTCCTGTCAACGGAGTATCGCGTACTACAGCGCCGTCGGCTGCGCCCGGCCCCAGATTCGTGGCCACGATGGTGTAGTCGACATTCGATCCGGCAGGTACCGTATCGTTGCCGCCGTCCGTGCTGCCGCTCGCCGGGGTGTTGGTCTTGGTGATCTGCAGGTTCGCGATGGCGCTATTGGTGAATGTGCAGGTGATGTTGGCATCCGCCGCCGTCGCTGCGGCATCGAGAAGGACAGTGCGCGCGGCCAGATCCGGCGTGGCCGTGCCGCCCGCGCCGAGTCCCGTGCACACGATGCCCGTCAAGGCGAAGCCGGTTGCCGCATCTTCGGTGAGGGTGACGGGCGCGCCCGCCGCGGTCAGCGATTGCGCTGCGCCGCTGACCGCGGTGTTCGGCGCCGTCGTGGTCAGGCTTTGCGCGGCGATGCCGTTGTCGCCGCTGAAGGAGAACGTACCCACGCCACCGGTGCTGATTTTGGCGATGGTCACGGTCGGCGCTATTTGCGGCAAGGCCAACCGATAATCTTCCGCCTCGCCGTTAACGGCTACGCCGGCGGGATTGGCTATGCTCGCTTCATCGGGCGACAAGCGCAGGCGCATGTAGCTCGTCGCCTGCGTCGTATAGTCGGCCGGAATAGTCCAGGTCAGCGAGACCGTGCCGCTGCCGCTCGGACAGGTCGCCGTCGCCGAACGGTCGTCGGCATCGAAGCTGCCGTTGCCGTCGAAGTCGATCCAGCCCGCTACGAAAGCCGGCCCGGTGCAGGCGATATTCGAAATCGTGTAACTCGCGCCGGATGGACCGCTTGGCGGCGGCACGGCGGCATAGCCGCTTCCCAGCGGGCCCGTGGTCTTGGGCAGAGCGTCGACGTCGGAGCCGCCGACCGCACCGGCAGCATCGGGATCCGGCTCGATCGTCGCGCCGAGGCGCGCGCCGGGCACCACCGTCGCCAGATTGGCGCGGTCGTTGTAGTCGCCGCCGGTGACCGCGACGCCCCCGCTCCAGTTGGTATTGAGCACGTGCGCAGCGGCGCTGCCGTACGAGGCGGGAATGGCCTCGGAGAATTCGAGATCGATCACCGCGCCCACTGCGACTGCGGAAACGCCGCCGCCCTGCGCGATGACCCTGGCCGACAAGGCGCCGTCGATGAAACCGACGAGCGCCGGGCCCGCGCGCAGCGAAGGCGTGGCGTTGCCCTCGCAGCTGGTCGCCGGCGCCGTCGGTCCGGCGAACCTGACTTCATTTCCGCTCACGGTGACCGTGGAGCGGATATTGGTGTTGCCGCCGCGGCATTGGGCGATTTCGTCGATCACCCGCAGCGTGCCGCCGCTGGTCAGGCGTGCCGCGACGAACTCGCTGCCGCCGCTGGCTTCTGCATCCGCGAACACCAGGCCGCTGAGTCCGAAAGGCACTCCTCCCAAAGTGGCGCTGCACGAGAAGTCGAACTCGATCGTCGTGCTCCCCGGCGTCGCCAGACCCACGCTCAGCGTATTGGGGTTGGCGCCCTGCCCCGGATGATTGCCGCCGATGTTGTAGAGATCATCGAGGCCGTCGCCCTGCCAACTGCCGGGGGTGTAGACGGTCAAACCGTTCACGGTTCCGCGCGTGCGTGCCGCGTTGCTCAGCGTGCAGGTGATATCGAGACGGTTGGCGCTCGACGCCGGCGTGCCGATATTGAAGCCGCGGGTGATCGTCTTGCCGGCGAAGACATTTTCGCCGTTGTTGCCCCAGTCCACCCAGAAGATGCGCCCGCGATGCAAGCCGCTGCCGCCCGTGGCGAATTGCGCCTGCGCCGGAGACGCCACTGCCAGCAGCGCGCAGAAGGCAATGCCGAGTGCGCCCTTCGAGGCCCAGAATTTCACTTGTGATCGCATGCGTCTATTCCTTTTGGCCGACATCCGGCTTGTATGGTCGTAATCGACGGATCGTCGATCCTGCTGGGGAAGCAATGGCGACAGCGGTTAACCGCATCCTGGGAGATCGCCGTTCGGCTTACGCCAAGCGCGAAATGCGGGCACGGATAGGCCACGGCCCACAGCCGCGCGCAGACTGCCTGGATTCATGACCACCCGACCGCTCCCCTTCAAACGCAGCCGCTGATGGCCTGCGCTCTTTCACGTTCAATGGCTCTCGTACAGCGCCGCTGCACCGAGCTCCCCCTGTTTCAGACCGAAATTCCAGCGCAAGGAGCGATGGAATTGTGATCCGAATCATGAAAATGGTAAGGCAAAATACACTTTACGCCAAGCGGATTTCGCTCCTGTGGCGCTTCGGGACGGGCGTTTTTTTGTCCTGTCGAGACATTGCAGGATGAAATTCGGACGGAACTGCGCTTGTAGCGCTCAACGAGTGGTGGCGCCTTGGTGGTACGCGGTGCGGCCCCTGGCTGTGGCTCGCCCGGGAGAATAACGCATTCCGTTCAAACAGCCTCGATACTTCGCGGCGGACGATACATAAGCGCCTGCGATATCTCATCGGCCGCTTCGCGCAGCGAGTTCAGGGCTTCCTGCACGTTGATCTGCTGCGGACGGCGTTCGATGAAGGGTACCGTGAGCGTGTAAGTGGCGTGCTCCTGCTGCAGGATCGGCGCCGTAAGGTCGATGACGCCGACCACCGCCTCGCTGGGGTGCATCGCATAACCGTGCTCGCGCACTTCGCGCGCGGCTTTCAGGAATTGCGCGCGCTCGTAAGGCACTTCGCTCTCATCGATCAATTTCAGCCAGCGCGCCTGGACGTCTTCCTGTTGGAATGCGAACAACACCAGACCCGAGGTCGAGTGCGCCAACGGCCGCCGATGGCCGGGGCGCACCACCAGGCCCAGATCGCTGGGCGCATCGATCTGGGCGATGACCACGATCTGGTCGTCGGAGGGCGCGACCAGATGGCAGGGTTGGCGGATTCTGTCGGCCAGATGCCGCATCACCGGCAGCGCCACTTCGGTGACGTTCTGCACCTGCGGCTGCTGCATGCCGAGCATGAACAGACGGTTGGTGAGCATATAGTCCCCGTTGCCGGCTACTTTGGTCAGGTAGCCGCGCTCTTCGAGCACCTGCAGCATGCGGAAGATTTCGCTGCGCGAACGCCCCACGCCTTCCGAGATTTCGCCCATGGATCGGGGGCCGGCGTTCTGGGCCAGCAGCTCCAGGATGTCCAGGCCCTTGTCCAGAGCGGGCGCGCGATACTTGGGGGTCTTGGCAGTCATGCTGAACAGCATAAGGGAACAAGGTGAGTGCCGGCATGGGTGCCGGAGACCGAAGCTTGCAGTTCGGCGGCCAGCATTGCATTCATATATAAATATTATTTTTATATTTGCATAATAACGTCGGTCGCAGTAGGCTCCAAAAGACGCCAGCGCAGCAAGCCTTGGGAGGGGTAAGCGGCATGCACTTCGAAGACGCCACCACGGTTGCGCCGAACTCTTTGGTCCGGACCGCCATTCTGCCTCTGGTCCTGATTGTCAGTCTGTTCTTCCTGTGGGGAATGGCCAACAACCTCAACGACATCCTGATCAAGCAGTTCAAGAAAGCCTTCGAGCTTTCGGATTTCCAGGCCGGTCTGGTGCAGAGCGCGTTCTATCTGGGCTACTTCGTGTTCGCCATCCCCGCCGGCATGTTCATGCGGCGCTACAGCTACAAGGCGGCGATAGTCCTTGGGCTGTTGCTGTACGCCACCGGCGCGTTCCTGTTCTATCCGGCGGCGCAAGCGCATACCTACAATCTCTTCCTGCTGGCGCTGTTCGTGATCGCCAGCGGCCTGGCGTTTCTGGAAACCACGGCCAACCCGCTCGTCACCGTCCTGGGTCCGGCCGAAGGCGCAGCGAGGCGCTTGAACCTGGCGCAGGCATTCAACCCATTGGGCTCGATCACCGGCATCCAGATCGGGCAGCATTTCATTTTTTCGGGCATCGAACATTCGGCGGCCGATCTGGCGGCGATGAGTCCTGCGGCGCGCCAAGCGTTCCATGCGGCCGAATCTTCGGCCGTGCAGACCCCGTACCTGGTCATCGGCGGAATCGTGGTGCTCTGGGCGTTGTTGATCGCGCTGACCCGCTTTCCCGCAACCTCGAGCGCAGCCGAACCGGCAGGTCAGCGCCACGGCATTTTCGGCCGCCTTTTGCGCAAGCGGCGCTTCGTCCTGGCCATCGTGGCCCAGTTCTTCTACGTGGGCGCGCAGGTCGGCATCTGGAGTTTCCTGATTCGATACATCCAGGACGGTTTGCCGGGAACGCCCGAAAAGTCGGCCGCGGCGTATCTCACCGTTTCTCTCGTGCTGTTCATGCTTGGGCGGTTCGTGGGCACGGCGCTTTTGCGCTATCTGTCCCCTGCCCGTCTGCTGGCGATATTCGCGCTGATCAATCTGGCGCTTTGCGCGATGGCGGTGGCGACGCCGCATTCGATCGGCGTGTACGCGCTGGTGGCCAGCAGTATTTTCATGTCGGTCATGTTCCCGACCATCTTCGCGTTGGGCCTGGAAGGATTGGGCGATGACGAGCGAAAGCTGGGGTCCTCGCTGATCGTCATGGCGATCATCGGCGGCGCCATCCTGACCGCGCTGATGGGGGCGGTTTCGGACCAGGCGGGCATCCATTGGGCAATGGCGGTCCCGGCCCTGTGCTTTGCGGTGATCTTGTGGTTCGCCTTGGCCTCTGTCGGCCAAAGCCGGCCTGCGGCCGGGAGGGCTTGAGCAATGCCGCGGCTTTATTACGCGCTGGATCTGCACAACGATCCGGCGCTGATCGCCGAATACGAGCGCTGGCATAGCCCACAGGCGATCTGGCCCGAGATCGTCGATTCCATCGTCGCAGCTGGAATACGCGACATGGAGATACACCGTATCGGCGACCGCCTGGTGCTGACCATGGACGTGGACGAGGACTATTCGCCCGAAGCCAAAGCCACCGCCGATGCCGCCGACCCTAGGGTACAGGCGTGGGAGGCCCTGATGTCGTCGTTCCAGAAACCGCTGCCCGGATCCGCGCCGGGCGAGAAGTGGCGGCTTATGACGCGTATTTTCTCGCTGTCCGAATCCCGCAGGGACAAGTAAGGGCCTTCCCCGCTGCCCTGCTCTGCTTCGCTCGCCGGCCGATCAAAGCGCAAGCAAGTCGCGGCCGGCCTTGTTCAAGTCGGTGCAGCCGGTCAGCGACATGGCCACTTCCAGCTCGGCCTTGAAGGTCGCCAGCATTTCGCTCACGCCCTGCCCGCCGCCTGCGCCCAGCGCATAGGCCCAGGCTTTTCCCACCAGGCAGCCTTGCGCGCCTGTGGCCAGCACGCGCAGGACGTCCAGGCCGGAGCGGACGCCGCCGTCCATCAGGACCGGGACCCGTCCCCCCACTTCATCCAGTATCGCCGGCAAAGCCGCTATGCCAGACAGTACGCCGTCCAGCTGGCGACCGCCGTGGTTGGACACCACGATGCCGTCGGCGCCGGCGGCCAATGCATCGCGCGCATCCACGGGATCCAACAGGCCCTTGATCACGATGGGGCCATCCCAGTGGCTGCGCACCCACTCCAGGTCTTTCCAGGTAACGGTGGGATCGAAGTTGTTTTTGATCCAGCCCGCGAACGCGCCCAGCCCCGCTTCGCCGATCACTTCCGGCGGGATATTGCCGAAACGGTGCGGTCCTCCGCGCAGCTGCACGTTCCATAGCCAGCGTGGATGGGTAGCGCCCTGCCAGGCGCGCATGCATGCGCCCTTCATGCCGGTAGGCCCCGACATGCCGGAACGCAGGTCGCGGTAACGCGCACCGGCGATCGGCAAGTCCACGGTCAGCAGCAACACCGGGCATCCGGCGGCCTTGGCCCGTTCGATCAGGTTTTTGCAAAAGCCGCGGTCGCGCACCATGTAAAGCTGGAACCAGACCGGCGCCCCGCTGCCGCCAACCACCTCCTCCAATCCGCAGATGCTCAGCGTGGACAGGCAGAACGGAACCTGGGCCGCCTGCGCGGCGCGCGCCGCCTGCACTTCGCCGCGCCGCGCGTACATGCCGGCGAAACCGACCGGCGCCAGCGCCAGCGGCATGCTCATCTCCTGGCCGAACAGCGTGGTCGCCATCGACAGTCCGGAAATGTCGGTCATCACGCGCTGGCGCAGTGCGATCGCCTTCAGGTCGTCGACATTCCGCCGCAGCGTGATTTCGTCGTACGAGCCGCCGTCGATATAGTCGAACAGCAAGCGCGGCAACCGCCGTCGTGCGGCGGCGCGCAGCTCTGAAACGGGCCTGGCCATGGTTCGACTCCGACTCTAGGTAGAGCGTTGATGCGGAATGTTATCCCGCCGCCTGCGCATTGAGGCCTTGCGACGCAAGCGCAAGCGCTTCTTCGCTCCATACCGGGCCGCTTGGATAAAGATGCCGCCGCACGGAGTCGACATGCATCTCCGCCGAGAATCCCGGAAGCGCCGGCGCCAGGTAGCGGCCATGCCGGATGGTCACCGGTTCGACGAAATGCTCGTGCAGGTGATCGACGAACTCGATGGCGCGATCCTCCATGCTGCCGCTGATGGCGATGAAATCCGCCATGGCCAGGTGCTGGACCAGTTCGCACAGGCCCACGCCGCCGGCATGCGGAAACACGCGTATGCCGAACTTGGCCGCCAGCAGCAGGATGGCCAGGTTTTCGTTGACCCCGCCCACGCGCGCCGCGTCTATCTGGATCAGGTCCACCGCCTGCGCCTGCAGCAGCTGCTTGAAGACGACACGGTTCTGCGTGTGCTCGCCGGTGGAAACCGGCACCGGCGCTATGCCGCGACGGATGGCGGCATGGGCCAGGATGTCGTCCGGACTGGTCGGCTCTTCGATCCAGGCGATGCCGAAGGGCGCAAGCTGTTTCATCCAGGCGATGGCAGGACCGACATCCCAGCGCTGATTGGCGTCCACCGCCATCGCGACCTCCGGGCCGATGGCTTCGCGCGCCAGACGGCAGCGGCGCATGTCGTCTTCGATACTGAGTCCGACCTTGAGCTTGATGGTGCGGAAGCCGTCCTCCACCGCTTCCCTGGCCAGACGCGTCAGCTTTTCGTCGGAATAGCCGAGCCAGCCGGGCGAAGTGGTATAGGCGGGATAGCCGTCCTGCAGTAGCGACGCCATCCGTTGCGCCTTGCCCGGTTCGGCGGCGCGCAACAGATCCAGCGCCTGCTCGGGCGTGAGCGCATCGGAGAGATAGCGGAAATCGATGGTGCGCACCAGTTCTTCCGGCGTCATGTCGGCGATGTAGCGCCACAACGGCTTGCGCGCGCGACGGGCGGCCATGTCCCACACGGCATTGATCACCCCGCCGATGGCCATGTGCATCACGCCCTTCTCCGGGCCCAGCCAGCGCAGCTGCGAATCGTCGGTCAGGGTGCGTGCGAACGAACCCAGGTCGTCGAGCACCGCATCCACGTCGCGCCCCACCACCAGATGCGAGAGAGCGGAGATCGCAGCGGTCTGCACGTCATTGCCGCGCCCGATCGTGAAGACCAGCCCATGGCCGGCCAGCCCATCGGGATCGTCGGTGCGCAGGATGAGATAGGCGGCCGAATAATCGGGATCCGGATTCATCGCGTCGGAACCGTCCAGCTCGCGCGAAGTGGGAAAACGGACGTCGTAGGTGTCTATTGCGGTGAATTTGCTCATGCCCTTTCCTCAGGCTTCCTTATGCTGTTCGATGCGGCGGTCGGCGGACATGTCAATGCTTGCCATAGGCAACGACCTGCTGCCGTTGCTGGCCCAGTCCCTGGATACCCAGCTCCATGACGTCTCCGGGCTTGAGGTAAACCGGCGGCTTCTGGCCGAGGCCCACGCCCGGCGGCGTGCCGGTACTGATCACATCGCCCGGCATGAGGGTCATGTAGCGGCTGATGTAGCTGACCAGCTTCGCGACCGTGAACACCATGGTCCGGGTATTGCCGTTCTGGTAACGGTGGCCGTTCACTTCCAGCCACAACGCCAGGCTCTGCGGGTCCGGAATTTCGTCGCGGGTGACCAGCCAGGGGCCGATGGGGCCGAAGGTGTCGCAGCTCTTGCCCTTGACCCACTGTCCGCCGTGCTCGAGTTGGAACTCGCGCTCGGACAAGTCGTTGATGACCGCGTAGCCGGCCACATGGTCCAACGCCGTTTCGACCGGTACGTCATGGGCCCGGTCGCCGATCACCACGCCCAGTTCGACCTCCCAATCGGTCTTGTGCGAATCGCGCGGGATCACCACCGTGTCGTCGGGTCCGATCACCGCGCTGGTCGCTTTCATGAACAGCACCGGCTGATCGGGCACGGCCATGCCCGATTCGGCGGCATGGTCGGCGTAGTTCAGGCCCACGCAGATGAACTTGCCGATCCGCCCTACCGCCGCGCCGACCCGTACGCCTTCGGCCACCAGAGGCAAGGAAGCGGTGTCCAGCGCGCGGAGCTTGTCCAAGCCGGCCGCTGTGAGACTCTCGCCGGCGATGTCGTCGACGACACCTCCCAGGTCGCGTATCCGTCCTTGCTCATCCAGCAATCCGGGACGTTCCTGCCCGACAGGTCCGTAACGCAGCAACTTCATCGCAGTATCTCCTTCTTTTCCATTCTTCAGTTCGACCAGCCGCCGTCGATGATGTGGGTTTGTCCGGTAGTGAAAGAGGACTCGTCCGATGCCAGATAGACCACCAGCGCCGCGATTTCCCGCGGCTCGCCCAGCCGGCCCATCGGTTGGCGATCGATGAAGCTTTTCCATACCGCTTCCTGATCGCCGCCCAGCGCGGCGACGCGCATGGAAAGCGAAGGGGTCTTGATGGTTCCAGGGCAGATCGCGTTGCAGCGCACGCCCTGGGTGACGAAGTCGGCGGCAATCGCTTTGCTCAAGCCGATCACCGCCGCCTTGGTGGTGGAATAGGCGAACCGGTTGGGAACGCCCTTGATGCTCGAGGCGACCGAGGACATGTTGATGATGCTTCCCCGGCGCTGAGCCAGCATGCCCGGCAGCACCGCACGGCACAGCGAGTACATGGCGTCCACATTGATCGCGAACGAGCGCCGCCATGCCTCCGGGTCGCAATCGAGGATGCTGCCCTGGTGCACGTATCCGGCGCAGTTGAACAGCACATCGAAAGCGTCCTGCGTGGACACGAACGCATCGATATCCGCCGCACGGGTGACGTCCAGCACCCGCGTTTCGATCGATCCGGACTCCGCAGAAAGCGAGGCCAGGGCCTGCGCGTCGATATCGGTGGCCAGCACCCGCGCCCCTTCACGCGCGCATGCCAGCGCGCTTTCGCGGCCGATGCCGGCGCCGGCTGCAGTGATGAGGCAGCGTTTCCCGTGCAGACGGCCGCTCATCGCGCGACCGCCTGGGGATCGTTGGACAGTCTAGACATCGCTTTTCTCCTGCGGTTCACAAGTACGGTTTCCGCTCCAGGCGATAAAAGCGCTGGGCGTTGTTGGCGAAGACGTCTTCCAGGTGGCCTGCGGCCAGGCGTCCGACCAGCGCTTTGGCCATGTCGAACCAATGCGTGTAGCCGGCAGTGGCGGTCAGCACGGGCCAGTCGCTGCCCCACATGATCCGTTCGGGTCCGAAACTGGCGAACAGATGCGCCACGTAAGGTTCGATATCCGCCGCCGAAGCCGAAGGCCCGGCTTCGGACAGCAAGCCGGACAACTTGCACGACAAGTTCCCTTGGCCGGCCAGGCGAACGATCTGCCGTGCCCAATCGTCGAACCCGCCGCCGGCGATATCGGGTTTCCCAGCGTGGTCGAGTACGGCCCTCAACTGGGGATGACGATCCAACCGCTCCGCAAGCGCCGGCAAGTGCTTGGGCGCCACCAGGGCATCGAACGACAAATCGTTGGCTATCAGCGTATCGAAAGCCGGGTCCAGCGCAGATCTCGACAGCCACCGCTCGTCCGGAATGTCCTGGACCATCGGCCGCAGTCCTTTCAGACGGCCCTGCGCGGCGCGGCAAAGCGCGGCTACTCTCTGCGGCGCGTCTTCGGCTTCGAAGTCGGTCCACCCGACCACACCGGCGATGAAAGGATGCTCGCGCGCCAGTTCAAGGAGATAGTGGGTTTCGGCTTCGGTGGCGGCGGCCTGCACCACCACCACCGACCCGACCCCGCACGCCCCCAAAGTAGCGTTGATGTCGTTCGGCGAGAAATCTCGATACAGCGCGGAAAATTCCGGCGTCAGCCACAGATAGTCGCCGCGCGATAGCCGCCAGAAGTGCAGATGCGAGTCGACAAGCATCATGGCGTCCTCGCCCAGTCCTGCGCCAGTCCTTCGGCGCGGAGCTGTTGCCAGAACTCTGCGGGGACTTCCGCGCGGTACCGCAGCGACGCGCTTATCGCTTCTTCCGCGTTGCGCATTCCGGCCACCACGCTGGCCACTGCCGGATGGGCCAGGGGAAACCGCAAAGCGGCTGCGCCCACGTCCACGCCATGTTCGGCGCATATCGCGTAGATCCGCCGAGCGCGCTGCAGGACTTCCGGCGCCACCGGCGCGTAGTCGTAGGTGCTGCCCGGCGCCCGCGCATCGCCCATCAAGCCTGAGCTGTACGGACCCGCTGCCAGGATGCCGATGTTCCGCGCTTGCGCTTCCTGCATGATCCGCTGCGAGGCGTGCTGTTCCAGCAAGGTGTAGCGGCCGGCCAGCATCACGCAGTCCAACGGGAACAACGGCATAAGTTCGACTGCGATGTCTTCTTCGTTGACGCCGATGCCGATGGCGCCGCACGCGCCGGAGGATTTCAGTTCGGCCATCGCCGGCAACGCCTCGTCCAGCGCCTGCCGCAGCATGACCGGATGGTTGTCGCCATGGGTAAGGCGGCCTATATCGTGCAGCAGCAGGATATCGACACGGTCGGTTCCCAAGCGCCGCAAACTGGACTCGAACGAGCGCATCACGCCATCGCGGCTGTAGTCGAACTCCGCTTTGTAGCCGGCTACGGCGAAGCCTTCCTGGCCGGGTTTGCGGCTCGCATCTTCGTAGATCCGTCGCCCTACCTTGGTGGAAATGCGGACGGTTTCGCGGGGCACGCCCTTGAGTCCCTGCCCCAGGCGGGACTCGCTCAAGCCATAACCGTAGTACGGCGCGGTATCGAAATAGCGGATGCCCTTTTCGAGTGCGGCGCCTATCGCACGCATCGCTTCGTCGTTGGTCACCTCGGTGTACAGATTGCCGATGGGCGCGGCGCCGAAGCCCAGTACAGGCAGCCTGATGCCGGTGGCACCCAGGCGTCGCTCTGCGATGTCGGTGGCTGAAGGCATCGTTCGCTTCATCCCCTGATGAGTCGCGATTGCAGCGGCAAGGGTTGCCGGTTACCGCCCATGGATCTGTGCATGGCGTCCCCTCCCAGGGAGTTGGAACCGTGTAGCTGCGCTTGGACAGATAGCTTGATCTACTCTGCAAACACTATCATTTCATATACGAAGTTTCATCTCATATTTAAACCAAATACTTCAATGCATCAAATACAATAAAAACAATTTTCAATGCATTGATATCTATACATTTACCTTCACAAGCCTGAGTTGATCGTCAGCAGCATGTAACCCGTGGCCATATCCAATGTCCTGCCCTCCAAGACGGCAGGCGTCCGGTTACTGATTGCCCTTGCTGGACGATGGGCGTAACTGCGGCGGCGCGGTCGACCCGCGCACCACCAGTTGCGGCATGAAGCCCTGATTGCGCGTGGTCATCGGGTGATCGGCATAAGCATGATGCCGGCGCAGGCTGGCGATCAGCAGCCGTGCAGCCTGTCTGGCGATTCCGTCGGTGGCCTGCTTGGCGGTGGTCAGCGGCGGCCACGACTGGCGCGAGAACGGGCTGTCCTCGAAGCCGGCGATGGAAAGTTCGTACGGCACGCCGATGCCGGTGGACTTCGCCGCGGCCAGCACGCCGGCCGCGATTTCGTCGTTGCTGCCGAAGATCGCGGTCGGCGGCTCGCGCAGTGCCAGCAGGCATCGCGCCCCACGGAAGCCGTCGTCGAAGGTGTAGTCGCCGGAAACCACCAGGCCGGCGTCGACGGCCATGCCGTAATCCTGCAATGCCTTTTCGTAACCTGCGTAGCGCTCGCCGCTGGAGCGGTGCTGAGGGCCGCCCCACAGGAAACCGATGCGCCGGTGACCGAGCTGGATCAGGTGTTCGGTGATCTCGTAGGCGGCGTTGCGGTCGTCGACATAGACGCACGGCAGGCCGTCGTCCGGGTCTTCGGTCGCGGCGATGATGCGCACCAGTGCGACTCCCCGCGCTGCCAGCGCGTCGACCAGATCCTTGCGTTCGGACATCGGTGCGGTCAGCACCAGGCCGGCCAGACGGGAGCGCTGTACGAAATCGACCAGTTCGTCGGCCAGCGACGGCGACGTTGAGTCAACCGGCTGGATCTGCAGGCCGAAGCCGTTTTCGCGGCAAGCGGCCAGCACGCCCTTCTGCATCGCGATGATGTGGTACGGGTTGGGATTGTCGTAGACCAGACCGATAACGAACGACAGACCATTGCGCAAATTGCGTGCGGACGGATCGGGTTCGTATCCGAGTTCGGCGATCGCCTGCGCTACGCGCGCGCGCGTGGCCGACGCTACCGACGGTTCGTTGTTGATCACCCGGGACACGGTCTTCAGCGACACCTCGGCGCGTTCGGCGACGTCCTTGATGGTGGACCTGCGCATGGTGGCTTGCGTTGTCATGGTTTCCTGGTTCATCCGCTTCGCCTTCCGTTCTGCATCCCGTCTCAGGCCGCCGGCCGGGCTCCGACAAGCGCCCTTTCGGCTGCCCAATTTGCTTGGTGATTCGGCGCATTAGAACGTTCTAAAACCTCAAAATATCAACAAATTTGAGATCAATCCAGGACTTTTCATATATGAACAGGCGTTTCTATCGCTTATCCGACACCATTATCAGAAACCGATGACAGGCCATTGACATCGTTGTTTAGATCGATCCAAACTCGAGCCATAGTCAGGTGCTAGTCGGGCGCCATGACGGAATGCGAGGCATGGGAGATGTGTTCGCAATGATCGATCCACCCACAATGGGTTCACTGGTGAACGGCACGCCGTTCCTCGCCGCAGATGTCGGCGGCACCCATGCGCGCCTGGCCCTTGTGCGCGCCGGAGCCGCCGCCGGCCGGCCGGTCGAAGTGCTGGCGTTCCAGAAATACGATTGCAGCGACCACGCCTCGCTCGTCGACTTCATCTCCGAATTCCTGGCCGCGCATGGCGCCAGCGGAGTGGACCGCGGAGTGGTCGCCAGCGCCGGCTACGCGCTGGACGACGAGACAGTCATCACCACCAACCTGCCGTGGCCGCTGTCGATCCGTGAGACCCGCGAACGCCTCGGCTTCGCCGACCTGCGTCTGGTCAACGACTTCGAAGCCGTGGCCTACGCCGCAGCCACCCTCCCCACCGTGGAGACCACCCACATCACCGGGCCATACGAGGCTTTGGTGCGCGGCCCCGTGCTGGTGCTGGGCCCTGGTACCGGCCTGGGTGCGGCGTTGTGGATTCCCAACGGCGAACGTCCCTTCGTTTTGGCCACCGAGGCCGGGCATGCGGCATTGGCGGCCAACAACGAACTGGAACTGGCGCTGCTGGCGCAACTGTTGAAGCAGCACCGGCACGTGACGATCGAACAGGTGCTGTCCGGCCCCGGCATCCTCAATCTGTACAACGCGCTGGCGGTGCTGCGCGGCGCGAAACCCGTGCTGTCCACGCCGAACCAGATCACCGCGGCGGCGCAGACCGGCGACGACGCGCTTGCGCGCGAAGCTCTGGAAGCTTTCTGCGGCTTCCTGGGCAGCGTGGTCGGCGATATGGCGTTGACCTACGGCGCGCAGGGCGGCATCCGCCTGGCTGGCGGCGTTCTGCCGCAGATCCGCGATTTCCTTTTGCGCAGCGACTTCGTCGCCCGCTACCTCAACAAAGGGCCGATGTGCGCGGCGCTGGAGCGCATTCCCGTGCGCCTGGTCGAGCACGGGCAACTTGGCGTGGTCGGCGCAGCGCACTGGTACCTGCACTAGGAAACGCAAGCTTTCGCAACTGCAACACCACAGACACGGAGGGGGCGCATCAGGCGCCCAGACGGAAATCACGGAGCAACACGGCTCGGCAACTACACAACCACCGCAGCATCCAACAGATCGATCGGGAGAGTGGCATGAATTACCGCAAGTCAGCACTATCGTCAGCCATCGTCGCTTGCATAGCGTTCAGCGCCCACGCGCAGGATGCCGCCAGCCAAGCGCCTAGTTCCAACGAGCAGGCCACGCAGTTGGACACCGTCACCGTTACCGGCTATCGCCTCTCCCTGGAAAAGAGCCAGGCGGTCAAGCGTTCGGCCAATTCCATCGTCGATGCGATCAGCGCCGAAGACATCGGCAAATTCCCCGACACCAACGCCGCCGAATCGCTGTCGCACTTGCCCGGCATCACCGTCGACCGCCAGTTCGGCGAAGGCGAAAAGGTCAGCATCAACGGTACCGACCCGGCGTTGAACCGCGTACTGGTCAACGGCCAGACCATCGCTTCCGGCGATTGGGGCGGCAATCCCACCGACACCAGCGGCCGCACCTTCAATTACACCCTGCTCTCGCCGGAAATCATCGGCCTGATGGAGGTGTACAAGACCCCGGAAGCCCGCATCGACGAAGGCTCGATCGGCGGCACCGTGATCGTGCACACCCGCAAGCCGCTGGACCTGCCCAGCAACACCATCCGCGGTTCGCTCGGCTACAACTACAACGACCGCTCGGAAAAAGGCAATCCACGCGGTTCGGTACTCTGGAGCTGGAAGAACGACGCCGAGGACTTCGGCTTCCTGGTCTCGGGCACGCACGACGAGCAGAGCATTTCCCGCGCCGGTATCGAGTACTGGGGCTACGTCACGGGACTGCCCGCCACCGCCACGATCACCGGCGAAGGCGATCCTGCGGCGGCCAAGCTTCCGGTCGGCATCAGCAGTTCGTACTTCCAGCAGGACCGCAAGCGCGACGGCCTGCAGGCGGCGCTGCAGTGGAAGCCCAATGAGCGCAACGAGTTCAACCTGACCGGCCTCTACGTCAAGGGCAAGTACGACAACTTCAGCCAGGCGCGCTACGTCTGCCCGGCCTGCAGCCTGAGCCAGATCACCAGCGCCACCATCGAGGACGGTTACGTGGTGGCGGCCGACGTCGACGGCGACGCTTACGCGCAGCACGATTTCAACCTGCGCAAGAGCCAGGTGGAGACCAACAGCCTGAACCTGCGCCACGATTACTATGGCGACAACTGGGTGTTCACTACCCAGGGCGGCACCACCAGCGCCAAGGGCGGCAAGGATCCGGAGTACCTGATGAAGACGCTGCTGCTCAGCGGCGGCTTCGACTTCGAATACGACGCCAATCACACCATCGTCAATTACGACAACAACGATGCGTCCAACTGGGGCCTGGCGCCCGGCCAGCAGTACGGCGGCCAGTACTACGAGACCAGCCGCGACAAGGAGCGCTACTTCCAGTTCGACGCCGAGCGCAACGTGGAATGGGGCCCGATCAACAAGGTCCAGATGGGCTACAAGTACACCAACCACGACAACAGCGTTTCTTCGCGCGGAAATGCGGTGGACGTGGTCTCGGCATTGAACCTGACCGAGATTCTCGGCGGCATGGCGCCGAGCGGCCTCTACGACGGACTCGGGGCGAGCGGAGATTTGACGAGTTGGCCGACGGCCGACCTGGGCGCGGCCATCGCCTACTTCAATACGCTGACGCCGCGCGGCCCGTACAACTACAACTACGGTCCTTCGTTCGCGGTCAAGGAGATCACCAACGCCTTCTACGCGCAGGCGAACTTCGAGTCGGGCAAGTGGCGCGGCAACCTGGGCGTGCGCTACGTGGATACTTCGGACAAGTCGCTGTACTGGGTCAGCAACGGCTCGGGCGGCTACGATCGGGCGCTGGCGAACCGCAGCTACTACAAGCCGCTGCCCAGCTTCAATCTGGCCTACGAAATCAATGACGACATGGTGGCGCGCTTCTCAGCGGCCAAGGTGATGGCCCGCCCACGCTACGGCCAACTGGCGGGAACGTTGGATCTCGACGACACGAACTTCACCGGCGGTGGCGGCAACGTCGACCTGAAGCCCTACGAGGCCAACAACTACGACCTGGCGTTCGAGTGGTACTTCGCCCCGAGCAGCATGCTGGCGGCCGAAGTGTTCCGTCGCGACATCAGCAACTATGTCGTGACCAACACCACCGAGCAGCAACTGACCAATCCGATCTCCGGCGTGTCCGGCGTCTATTCCATCAGCCGTCCGATCAATGTCGCCGATGCCACGGCCACCGGCGTTGCGCTGATCTACCAGCACGCGTTCGACAATGGTTTCGGCATCAACGCGAACTACACGTATACCGACACCAGCACCAGCACCGATCTGTTCCTTCCCTATGTCTCGAAGAATGCCTACACGCTGACGCCGTATTTCGAGAAAGGTCCGTTCAGCGTGCGCGTGAACTACAGCTACCGCTCGGAATACTTCAACCAGATCGGGCGCCAGCAGTCCACCGTGTTCGCCGATGCGTACAAGCAGCTCGACCTGATCGCCGGCTACGAGATCAACGACATGTTCGGCGTCACCTTCAGCGCCACCAACCTGCTTGACGAAACCTACTACTGGTACGACACCCAGAAGCGCACCCCGCTCGGCGTGTACAAGAGCGGACGTAACTACCAGCTGGCCTTCAACGTCAAGTTCTGATGCGGTACGGGCGGCGCCATCGTTCCCTCCACGATGGCGCCGCTCTTTTTTTGGGGCGCTACCAGCTCCGCGACTTTCCATGAGTGCCGGTTCCCATGAAGCCCGATAGCCAGCTGCCACACAGCGGCCCATTCCGACGCCTCGTTTGCACTGCCGCTCGCACTTATCCCCTTTCCATCGCCGACGCCTGTTGCGCAAGACCGATGTCGGCATGCATGGTTGTCGTGAGGCCCACTTCGACAGAAACCATGAAGAAGGCGACCGAATGACCACGATACCCACCCGTTCCGCACGCATCGGTACAACGGTGCGCGTATTCGTCTTGTTATTGGCCGTCGGCATGTTGCTGCTTGGTTGCAGCGGGCGCACGGCTCCGGCGCCTGTCGCGGCACGCGCCGGAGTGCTGCCGTTGATCCCCGCGCCCGCCCAGGTCCAACGCGGCGATGGCAGTTTCGAAATCACTGGCGGAACCGTCGTCTCTGTCGCACAGGGCGATGCTCCCGCACGCGATGCGGCAAACCATCTGGTCCGACTGCTGCGAGATACGCGCGGCTTGGACCTTCCCGTACGCGAGGAATCCACACCCTCCCCCGCCAGCATTCGCCTGCAGCTGGATACCAAGTCGCCGGTAGCCCAGGCCGAGGGATACGCGCTGGACGTCGATGCGCAGGGCTTGCGCATCAGCGCACGCGACGCCGCTGGCCTGTTCTATGGTGCGATCAGCGCATGGCAACTGGCGAGCGCCGACGCCGGTCGCGGCCCCATCGAGATCCCGGCGGTGAGGATCAGAGATTGGCCGCGCTTCGGCTGGCGCGGCCAGTTGCTGGACGTGGCCCGCCACTTCCACGACGTGGACACGGTCAAGCGCATGATCGACGCGATGGCCCAGCACAAACTCAATGTGCTGCATCTGCATCTGACCGACGACCAGGGCTGGCGCATCGAGATAAAGCGCTATCCCAAACTCACCGAGATCGGCGCATGGCGCACGCCGCCGGGCGCGGGCCGCCACGGCACGCCGCAGCGCTACGGCGGCTATTACACGCAGGAACAGATCCGCGACCTGGTCGCCTATGCCGCCGCGCGCCACATCACCATCCTGCCCGAAATCGACATGCCCGGCCACGCGCAGGCGGCGGTGGCGGCTTATCCGGAAGAAGTCGGCGTGACCGGCGAACATCCGTCGGTTTCGGTGGATTGGGGCGTCAATCCTTATCTTTTCGACACCGACGAACGCAGCATGAAGTTCATCGAGGGCGTGCTCGACGAAGTGTTGGAACTGTTTCCCTCGCCTTTCATCCACATCGGCGGCGACGAAGCGGTCAAGGACCAGTGGGAAGCGTCGCCAGCGGTCCGCGCGCAAATGCGAAAACTGGGAGTGAAGGACGCGCACGCGATGCAGGGCTGGTTCAATGCGCAACTCGCCAAGTACCTGACCGGCAAGGGCCGGCGCCTGATCGGTTGGGACGAGATCCTGGAAGGCGGCCTCCCGGAAAGCGCCTCGGTGATGTCCTGGCGCGGCGTGGAAGGCGCCGTGGCCGCCGCCAAGCTAGGCCACGACGTGGTGCTGGCCCCTGCCGGCTGGATGTATCTGGACAACCTGCAGACCGAGCGCAGCGACGAGCCCAACGGCCGCCTGGCGGTGCTGCCGCTGTCGCGCGTCTACGAACTGGATCCGGTGCCGCCGGGACTGACTGCCGCCCAGGCCCGGCATGTGCTGGGCGCGCAGGGCGCGTTGTGGAGCGAATACATTCCCTCGCGCCGCCATGTCGAACACGCGCTGTTCCCGCGCATGGCGGCGGTGGCCGAAGTGGCCTGGTCGCCGATGGCCGCACGCGACTGGAACGGCTTCCTCTCACGCTTGCCGGCGCAGCTGCAGCGCTACCGTGCGCTGGGTATCGGTTACAGCGACGGCGCCTTCGCCGCCGATATCAAGATCGACGGCGGCCTCGACACGGTATCGAACGGCGGGCAGGCCAGGATCGCGCTGGGCAACCAGACCGGCTTCGGCCAGATCCGCTACACCATCGATGGCAGCGAGCCTACGCAGGAATCCCCGCGCTACAGCGCGCCCTTCGCGGCGACGCTGCCGGTTACGGTGAAAGCCGCGGTGTTCACCGAGGACGGCAGGCCGCTGGCCGCCGCGCGTAGCCGGCGCTTCGACCGCGAAACGCTGTTGAGCGTCGATACCCAGGGCCTGCGCAACTGCCACGATGGAGGTCCGCTGGGCCTGCGCGTACCGCTGCTGCCGGACATGCCGGGCATGGACACGCCGGTCTACAACGTGGACCTGTTCTACGCTTGCTGGACCTATCCGCAGGCGCGGCTGGACGGTATTGCGGGAATCCGCGTCGACGCCGCACGGCTGGCGCGCAACTATGGCTTGGCGCACGATCAGTCCAAGGTGCATCAGTATCCTTCGAGTGCGCCGCAGGGCGGGCGTGCTCATGGCGAACTCGAAGTGCTGGACGGTTGCGGCGGCAAGACGCTGGCGAAAATGGCGTTGCCGGCCGGAGCTGCCCTGGGCGAACAGTTCACGCTGGAAGCGCCGTTGCCGCCGCAAAAGGGCGTTCACGAGCTGTGCCTGCGCTTCACCGCATCCATCACGGGTCCGTTGTATGCGATAGGAGCGGTTCAGCTGATCGAGGCCACCGCGCAGTCGCCACCCGCCATGCATTGAAAGGAGCTCCGCATGTTCCCGCTACACCACCGTTTTCGCCGGCCGCATTGGGTCGCGCTGCTGTGCCTGGCCCTGGCAACGCCGGCTTGGGCCGCGCCGCCCACCTCGTTGAATCTCGACGAAGGTTGGCAGGTCCGGCTGCTGCCGGGACAGGCACAGGCGAAGGAGCATCCGAAAGCGGCGGCGTGGTTGCCGGCGCGTGTGCCGGGCACCGTGCAGACCGACCTGATGGCTGCCGAGTTGGTGCCCGATCCGTTCATGGGCGACAACGAAGGAGCGATCCAATGGGTCGGCCTGAGCGACTGGCAGTACCGCAGCCGTTTCAAGGTCGATGCGGCGACCCTGGCGCGCGGACATGTCGAACTGGTGTTCGACGGACTGGACACGCTGGCCGAAGTACGGCTCAACGGCAAGCCTGTGCTGGATGCGGACAACATGTTCCGGCGCTGGCGGGTGGATGCCAAACCGCTGCTCAAGCGCGGCGAGAACGTGCTTGAAGTGACCCTGCGCTCGCCGATCAAGAAGATCCAGCCCTGGCTGGCGCAACAGCCGTATGCCCTGCCCGGCGGCTACGACTCGGCCTTCGGCGACGAACCGAAGGCGCGGCTCAGTTCCACTTACGTGCGCAAGGCGCCCTACCATTTCGGCTGGGACTGGGGACCGCGCATCGTCACCGCCGGCATCTGGAAGAACGTGCGCCTGGAAGCCTGGGACGCGATGCGTGTGGAAAGCATGCACATCGCCCAGCAACGGGTCGACGCACGGGCGGCGCAGCTCGAGGCGCAAATTGAGCTGGAGGCCGGCGCCAGCGGGCCGGTGCAGGTCGTGCTGGAAGTGCGCGGCCCGGATGGCGCCACGGTAACGCGGATCGAACGCGATGCGGTGGCCGATCCCGGCAGCAACCGCATCGATCTGCCGCTGCGCATCACCGATCCGAAGCGCTGGTTCCCGTTCGGCTACGGCGCCCAGGATCGCTACATCTTTTCCGCGACGCTGCGCGACGCCAGTGGCGACCAGCATGCTATCCAGCGCACCACCGGCCTGCGCACCGTCGAGCTGCGCCGCCAGAAGGACCAGTGGGGCAAGAGCATGGAATTCGTGGTCAACGGCATTCCGGTCTTCGCCAAGGGCGCCAACCTGATTCCGCTGGACAGCTTCCCTACCCGCGTCGATGAGGCGCGCATGCGTCGCACCCTGCTCGACGCGCGCGAAGCCAACATGAATATGCTGCGCATGTGGGGCGGCGGCCACTACCAGGAAGACCGTTTCTACGAAATGGCCGACGAACTGGGCGTAATGATCTGGCAGGACTTCATGTTCGGCGGCGCGATTCCTCCCTACGACGTGGAATTCCGCGAGAACACCCGGCAGGAGGCGATCGAACAAGTCAAACGACTGCGCGACCATCCCAGCATCGTGATGTGGTGCGGCAACAACGAGGTGCAGACCGGCTGGGACCACTGGGGCGACCGGGTCAAGTTCAAGCAATCGATCGATCCCGAGGAACGCAGCCGCATCGAGCGCGGCATGACCACGCTGTTCGGTACGGTGTTCCGCGAAGTTGTCGCCGTGCACGATCCGGACGTGCCGTACTGGGCGACTTCACCCGGTACCGATTTCGATGGTGCCGCGGACGTAAGCGACGACGGCGACATGCACTACTGGCAGGTCTGGGGCGGCGAAGCCAAACCGGCCGAGGCCTACCTGGACGTCGAAACCCGCTTCCTGTCCGAGTACGGCCTCCAATCGTTCCCTGACATGCGCACTATCCGCGCCTTCGCCGGCAAGCAGGACATGGATCCGGAATCGCCGGTGATGCGCGCGCACCAGAAGTTCGACAGCGGCAACGGCAACCAGCGCCTGCTTCTTTACATCCGCCGCGAGTTCGGCGAGCCGAAGGATTTCGAAAGTTTCGTCTACCTGAGCCAGCTGATGCAGGCCGAGGGCATCGGCCTGGCCGCCTCGCACCTGCGCGCATCGCGTCCGCGGACTATGGGTTCGCTGTACTGGCAACTCAACGATGTGTGGCCGGGCGCATCGTGGTCCAGCGTGGACTACTACGGACGCTGGAAAGCGCTGAACTACCACGCCCGCCGCTTCTACGCGCCGGAGCTGACTGCCGCGCTGCGCAAGGACGGCAAGACGACGCTTTCTCTGATTTCCGACCGCACCGCACCGCTCGCCGCACGCTGGCGGCTGCGCGTAATGGATTTCGACGGCAAGGAACTGAGCCGACGCGAGAAGACAGCGACGCTGCCGCCACTGAGCAGCACCCGCATTGGCCAGTTCAGCGATGCGCAACTGCTCGGCCGCGCCGATCGCAAACGGAGCTTTGCGGTGTTCGAACTGCTCGACGGCGAGCGCGTACTGTCGCGCCAACTGGTGTTCTTCGATGCCGCCAAGCATCTCGCGCTGCCTGCCGTACAGGTCCGCAGCGATTGGAAGGCCGATGGCGATGGCTTCGCGCTGACCTTGTCCAGCGACGCGTTGGCGCGCGATGTCTGGCTGTCGTTCGGCGATCTCGACGCGCATGTCTCGGATAACGCTTTCGATTTGCTGCCGGGCGAACCGCTGACGGTGCGTGTGCATGGCCAGGCAACGTTGGAGCAACTGCGTACGGCGTTGCAGGTGCGCGAACTGGGCGGCACGCTGGCCGGCGCTCCGGCTGAACCTAAAGAGGCGAAATGATGAGTAATTCGTCATCCCCGCGCAGGCGGGGACCCAGCGACTTTGGGTCCGGGAAGAACAAAAGGCACTGGATCCCCGCCTGCGCAGGGATGACGATGCTGGCTGCCTTGCTTGCCATCGCATCCGCTCCCCTCCGCGCCGACGAAGCCGAGGACCGCGCGGCCGCACTGGTGGCGAAGATGACCCGCGAGGAGAAGATCGCCCAGACGATGAACGCCGCTCCAGCGATTCCACGTTTGCAGGTGCCGGCTTATGAATGGTGGAACGAGGGTTTGCATGGTGTCGCCCGCAGCGGCCATGCCACGGTGTTTCCGCAGGCGATCGGGCTGGCGGCGACTTGGAATACCGGTCTGCTCGAACAGGTCGGCACCGCGACCTCCACCGAGGCGCGCGCCAAGTTCAATCTGGCCGGCGGTCCGGGCAGCGACCACAAGCGTTACCAAGGCCTGACCATCTGGTCGCCGAACATCAACATCTTCCGCGACCCGCGCTGGGGCCGCGGCATGGAAACCTATGGCGAAGATCCCTACCTCACCGGGCAACTCGCTATCGGTTTCATCCGCGGCCTGCAGGGCGACGACCCGCAGCACCCGCGCACGATCGCCACCCCCAAGCACCTGGCCGTGCACAGCGGCCCGGAACCGGGCCGCCACGGCTTCGATGTCGATGTCTCGCCGCGCGATCTGGAAGCCACGTATCTGCCCGCATTCCGCGCTGCGCTGGTAGAAGGCGGCGCCGGTGCGGTGATGTGCGCCTACAACTCGCTGCACGGCACACCGGCCTGCGCCGCCGACTGGCTGCTCGATGGCCGCTTGCGCAAGGATTGGGGCTTCAAGGGTTTCGTGGTGTCCGACTGCGATGCGCTATACGACATGACCTGGTTCCACTACTTTCGCGCCGACGAAGCCGGCTCGGCCGCTGCTGCGTTGAAGGCCGGGCACGATCTCAACTGCGGCAATACCTATCGCACGCTGGGCCAGGCGCTGGATCGCGGCGAAGCCGACGAAGCGCAGCTGGACCAGTCGCTGGTGCGCCTGTTCGCCGCACGCTACCGCTTGGGCGAATTGGAACGACCGCGACGGGATCCTTACGCACGGCTGGGCGCCGACGATATCGACACGCCAGCCAACCGCAAGTTGGCGCTCGAGGCGGCGCAGCAATCATTGGTGCTGCTGAAGAACCGGAACGCGACGCTGCCGTTGAAGCCGGAAACCCGGCTGGCGGTGATCGGCCCCAATGCCGATGCCCTCGCCGCGTTGGAGGCCAACTATCAAGGCACTTCGGTCGATCCGGTGACGCCTTTGCTGGGCCTGCGGCAGCGCTTCGGCAACCGGCGCGTGAGCTACGCGCAAGGCGCGCCGCTGTCGGCCGGAGTGCCGGTGATGGTCCCGGAAACCGCACTGCGCAACGGCGCGCAAACGGGCCTGAAGGGCGAGTACTTCGACAATCCGGATCTGGCCGGCACTCCACGCCTGATCCGTCAGGATCGCGTGGTCAGCTTCAACTGGGATCAGGTGGCGCCTGCGCCTGGTGTGGACAAGGATCGCTATTCGGTGCGCTGGACCGGCGAACTGCTGCCGCCCGGTCCCGGCGACTACACCTTGGCGGTGCGCGTGGCGCGCTGCTTCGCTTGCACCCGCCACGACCCGGTGCGCCTGTACGTGGACGACAAGCTGGTGATCGCCGGCAACGCCGAAGACAAGCGCGTCGCCACCGGCATGCACAACGCCGATGGCCGGAACGTTGAAGCGCAACTGCACTTCGAAGACGCACAGCCGCGGCGCATCCGCCTGGAGATCGAACACCAGGGCGAGGATCAAGGGCTGCGCCTGGAGTGGCTGGCACCTGCGGACGCGCAACTGGCCGAAGCCGAACGCGCCGTGGCGCAGGCCGACGCGGTGGTGGCCTTCGTCGGCCTGTCGCCGGATGTGGAGGGCGAAGAGCTGAAGGTCGATGTGCTCGGCTTCGACGGCGGCGACCGCAACGCGATCGGTCTTCCGGCGGTGCAGCAGACATTGCTCGAACGCGCCAAGGCCGGCGGCAAGCCGCTGATCGCGGTATTGATGAGCGGCAGTGCGGTGGCGTTGAACTGGGCGCAACAACACGCCGATGCGATTCTCGCCGCATGGTATCCCGGCCAGTCCGGCGGCACCGCCATCGCGCAGGCGCTGGCCGGCGATTCCAATCCCGGCGGCCGGTTGCCGGTGACCTTCTACCGCTCGACCAAGGATCTGCCGGCCTATGTCAGCTACGACATGAAGGGCCGCACGTACCGCTATTTCACCGGCACGCCGCTATACCCCTTCGGCCACGGCCTGAGCTACACCACCTTCGCCTACGACGCGCCTCGGCTGTCGACGCCGACACTGAAGGCTGGCGAGCCGCTGCGCGCAAGCGTGCGGGTGCGAAACAGCGGCGAGCGTACTGGCGACGAGGTGGTGCAGGTCTATCTCGAGCGTGTCCATTCGGAGCCGCAACAACGGCTTCAATCGCCGATCCGCAGCCTGGCCGGTTTCGAACGGGTGACGCTGCAACCTGGCGAGTCGCGCGAAGTGAGCTTCGAACTGGACGCGCGCGCGCTCAGCGAGGTCGACCGCGCTGGCCAGCGCGCAGTCGAGGCCGGCGACTACCGCGTATTCGTCGGCGGTGGCCAGCCCGGCACCGGCGCGCCGGGTGGTGGTGCGACGTTCTCTATCCAGGGCCGGATGCCGTTACCCAAGTGAACGGCATCCCCTTGTAGAGCCGAGCTTGCTCGGCTGGGGCCTTCCCGGCAACGGCAACGGCAGCCGAGCAAGCTCGGCTCTACAAAAAAGCGCAAGCGCACAGCAACACGACAAGGAGATTCCGATATGCCCAGCCGCCGCGACATCCTGCAGTTCCTCGGCGCTGGTGCCGGCGCCAGCCTGCTCCTTGGCGCGCTGCCCGCTTTGGCCGCCGCTACGCAGGCTGCGAAGGGCGGCGCGTTCGCCAGCCTGCGGCCGCCGAAGGGCGAACGCCGCTTCGTCAGTGCTGCGGTAGAACGTCAACTGACGCGGATCAAGGCGCGGATAGGCGATCCCGAACTGGCCTGGCTGTTCGAGAACTGCTATCCGAACACGCTCGACACCACTGTGCAGACCGGCACCCGCGACGGCAAGCCGGATACCTTCGTCATCACCGGCGATATCGAAGCGATGTGGCTGCGCGATTCTTCCGCGCAGGTCCATCCCTACGTTCCGCTGGCGAAACAGGACCCGGCATTGCGCCGGATGCTGCATGGTCTGATCCGACGCCAGTCGCACTGCATTCGGCTGGACCCCTACGCCAACGCCTTCCTGCCAGACGGCACGACCCAACGCCTGAAGTGGTCGGTGAACGATCTCACCGAGATGAAGCCCGGGGTGGGAGAACGCAAATGGGAAGTCGATTCGCTGTGCTATCCGATCCGGTTGGCGCACGAATACTGGCGCGCCACCGGCGACACCGCGCCGTTCGACGATGGCTGGCGCGAGGCGATGCGTGTCGTGTTGCGCACGTTCCGCGAGCAGCAGCGCCTGCATGACCATGGACCCTACACTTTTCAGCGGCCCTCCTCGCTTGCGACCGAGACGCTGGTGCTGGGAGGCTATGGCCAGCCGACCCGTCCCAACGGCATGATCCATTCGATGTTCCGGCCGTCCGACGACGCCTGCGTGTATCCGCTGTTCGTGCCGGCCAATCTGTTCGCGGTAACGGTGTTGCGGCAGCTGGCGCAGATGAGCCAGACCATCCACCACGACCGTGAGTTCGCTTCCGATTGCAACGCGCTTGCCGATGAAGTGGAAAAGGCGACGCGCCAGCACGGCATGATGCGCGACGCCGACGGCCAGTCATTCTGGGCCTACGAGGTGGACGGATACGGCAACCAGTTGTTCATCGACGACGCCAACGCACCCGGCCTGTTGAGCTTGGCCTATCTGGGCTGTTGCGAGCGCGACGATCCGGTGTTCCGGCGATCTCGCCAGCTGGCCTGGAGCGAACGCAATCCCTACTTCTACCGCGGCCGCGCCGCCGAGGGCGTCGGCAGTCCGCACAGCGGCCTGCGCACGATCTGGCCGATGGCGATCATCCAGTACGCGCTGGCCAGCGACGACGATGCGCAGATCCGCCAGTGCCTGCACTGGCTCAAGACCACCCATGCCGGTACCGGTTTCATGCACGAGGCCTTCGATCAGGACGATCCGGCGAAATTCACCCGCGATTGGTTCGCGTGGGCCAACACCCTGTTCGGAGAACTGATCCTCGATCTGGCGCGACGCAAGCCGCATCTGCTGAGCGGCTGACGCGAAGTCTTGTAGAGCCGAGCTTGCTCGGCTGCTTTTTGCGACAGCCTTCCAAAGCAGCCGAGCAAGCTCGGCTCTACAAATCTACGGAACACATCCAATGCATCACGGAGAACACCCAATGACAACTCGACGCGGATTCCTGCAGAGCGCCATCGCACTGGCCTTGTTCGGCGGCAGCGGGTTGTCCGGCTATGCGTTCGCCCGCGCCGGCCACTATGCGCTGCCTGCCGACGCCCGCGTGCAGGCGGACCTGACCCGCCACGTCGATGTCTTCATCGGCAGCGGCGGCCACGGCCACACCTTTCCGGGCGCCACGCTGCCGTTCGGCATGGTGCAGCTCAGCCCGGACACCTACAACGCGGGCTGGGATGCGTGCAGCGGCTATCACGAGTCCGACGGCTCGATCATGGGCTTCTCGCATACCCATCTGTCCGGCACCGGCATCGGCGACATGCTCGACTTCCTGGTCGTGCCACGAACCGGCGAGGTCAGACTGCAACCCGGTGCGCTGGACGCGCCGGAAACCGGCTACCGCTCGCGCTACGACCACGCCGACGAAGCCGCCTCCCCTGGCTACTACCGGGTGCTGTTGAAGGACACCGGCATCCATGCCGAACTGACCGCCACCGCGCGCGCCGGCCTGCATCGCTATCACTTCCCCAAGGGCCGGGCCGGCCACTTGCTGCTCGATCTGTCGCACGGCTTCCAGGACAACGCCTCCACTCCGACGCGGATTACCGATGCGCAGTTGCGCATCGTCGACGAAAGCACCGTCACTGGCGGCCGTCGCGTCCATCAATGGGCGAAGGGCCGCTACCTCTTCTTCGCGATGCGGCTGTCGCGCCCGTTCGCGCGGGCGCGCTTGTACAGCGATGATCAGCCGCTGGTTGAAGAGGCGCGCCAGGCCGATGGCACGCGGCTGAAGGCCGCCCTGCACTTCCCCGACGCCGACGCTGCGCCGCTGCTGGTCAAGGTCGGTATCTCCGCGGTCAGCGCCGAGAACGCGTTGGCGAACCTCGATGCCGAAGTGGCGGATTTCGATTTCGCCCGCGTGCACGCCGAGGCGATCGCTGCCTGGGAGAAGGAACTGGCGCGCGTGCGCATCGATACCGGCGACGATGCGCAGCGGCGCATCTTCTACACCGGCCTGTACCACTCACTGCTCGCGCCGACGTTGTTCAGCGATGTGGATGGGCGTTACCGCGGCATGGATCTGCAGGTGCACACGCTGCCCGAGGGCTACCGCAACTACAGCACCTACTCGCTGTGGGACACCTACCGCGCACTGCATCCGCTGCTGACCCTGGTGCAGCCCGAGCGCGTTCCCGATCTGATCCAGGGCCTGGTGCGCGGCGCGGCGGAATGCCCGGACGGCGTCGGCATCTGGCCGTTGCAAGGCGTGGAAACCGGCACCATGATCGGCTACCACTCGGCGGTGGCGCTGGCCGAAGCGCATGCCAAGGGTTTCGATGGCATCGACTACGCCGCGGCCTGGCCGTTGTTCCGCAAGCGCGCGATGGACGACGACTTCCATGGCCTGCCCTACTACCGCCGGCTCGGCTACATCCCCAGCGACAGGATCAGCGAAGCGGCCAGCCGCACCCTGGAATACGCCTACGACGATTGGGCATGCGCGCACTTGGCGCGCGCGGCCGGCGCCGAGGACGACTACCGCGCCCTCGTGGCCCGCTCGCGCAACTACAGCAATCTGTTCAACCGCGACAGCGGCTTCATCCAGCCGCGATTGGAGGACGGCAGCTGGGCCGCACCGTTCGACCCGCGCGCGCTTGGCCACATGGAGCGTTGGCACGACTTCACCGAATCCAACGCCTGGCAGGCCACTTTCCTCAACCAGCACGACCTGTACGGTTATATGGAACAGTTCGGCGGCCGCGACGGCTTCGTGCGCAAGCTCGACGAACTGTTCAGCACAAGCTCCGAACTGCCGGCCGGCGCCCCGCCGGACATCGACGGCATGGTCGGCCAGTACGCGCACGGCAACGAGCCCAGTCACCACGTCGCCTATCTCTACCCTTACGCCGGGCAACCGTGGAAGACCCAGGCCATGGTGCGCCGGTTGCTGCACGAACAATACCGCGGCGCGCGCGATGGCCTGTCCGGCAACGAAGACTGCGGGCAGATGAGCGCCTGGTTCGTACTCAGCGCGCTGGGCTTCTACCCGGTAGATCCGGTCAGCGGCAATTACGTGATCGGTAGTCCCCTGTTCCGCCACGCCGAACTGGATGTCGGCGGCGGCCGCGTCCTGCGCATCGTCGCTCGCCGCAACAGCGCGAAAAACATCTACGTGCAACGCCTGCGCTGGAACGGAAAACCGTATACGCGCAGCTGGCTGCGCCACGCCGATCTGGCCGCGGGCGGCACTTTGGAATTCGAGATGGGGCCTGAGCCCAATCGGGATTTCGGCAGCCATCCGGAAGACCTGCCGCCGTCGTTTGTTTGAAGCTGGGAATCGGGAATCGGGAATCGGGAATCGCCAGAGCATTGGCTTCTCCCTTCTCCCAGAAGGGGAAAAGGCCCCGGGCGAACAATCCATCATCAATGGAACACATTAAAGAGACCTCCATGCTGCGCAATCTCCTCGCATCGCTTGCCATGACGCTCGCACTTACGGCGCCAGTCGCAGGCATGGCCGCAGACGCTTGGCCTGTATTCTCGACCGAGGCCGCCCACTTCACCCGCGATGGCAAGCCTTACCAGATCGTCTCCGGCGCGATCCATTTCCAACGCATCCCGCGCGAGTACTGGAAAGACCGTTTGCAGAAGGCTCGCGCGCTCGGCCTGAACACGGTGGAGACCTACGTATTCTGGAACCTGGTGGAACCGCGGCGCGGCGCGTTCGACTTCAACGGCGACAACGATATCGCCGCCTTCGTTAGCGAGGCCGCTGCGCAAGGTCTGAACGTGATCCTGCGCCCCGGCCCCTACGCCTGCGCCGAATGGGAGGCCGGCGGCTATCCGGCCTGGCTGTTCGCCGAGCCTGGCATGCGCGTACGCAGCCGCGATCCGCGTTTCCTGGCTGCCAGCGCTGCGTACCTGGAAGCCGTGGCCGATCAAGTGCGCCCGCTGCTGAACGGCAACGGCGGCCCGATCATCGCGGTGCAGGTCGAGAACGAATACGGCTCCTACGACGACGACCACGCCTACATGCGGGCCAACCGCGACTTGTTCGTGCAGGCCGGCTTCGACAAGGCGTTGCTGTTCACTTCCGACGGCGCCGACATGCTCGCCAACGGCACGCTGCCCGGTACGCTGGCTGTGGTGAATTTCGCCCCCGGCGAAGCCAGGAGCGCATTCGGGAAACTGGAGAAGTTCCAGCCCGGCCGGCCGCGCATGGTCGGCGAATACTGGGCGGGCTGGTTCGACCATTGGGGCAAACCGCACGCCAGTACCAATGCGAAGCAACAGGCGAAGGAACTGGAATGGATGTTGCGGCAGGGCCATTCGGTGAATCTGTACATGTTCGTCGGCGGCACCAGCTTCGGCTTCATGAACGGCGCCAACTTCCAAGGCAACTCCAGCGACCACTACGCGCCGCAGACCACCAGCTACGACTACGACGCAGCCCTGGACGAGGCCGGACGGCCAACGCCGAAGTTCGCGCTGTTCCGCAACGCCATTGCACGCGCGACCGGGGTGCAGCCGCCTCCGTTGCCGGCACCGGTACGCTTGGCCGACTTGCCGCAGACCGAGCTGCGCGAATCGGCTTCGCTGTGGGACAACCTGCCCGAACCGGTCGCCAGCGAAACTCCGTTGCCGATGGAAGCCTATGGCCAGGACTACGGGTACATCCTCTATCGCACCACCGTAGTCGGTCCACGCAAAGGCGATCTGTATCTGGGCGAAGTGCGCGATTACGCACGCGTCTACCTCGACCGCAAGCCGGTCGGCGACGTCGAGCGCCGCTTGCAGCAAGTGTCGGTGGCGCTGGACGTACCGGCCGGAGAACACACTCTGGATGTGCTGGTGGAGAACAGCGGACGCATCAACTACGGCCCGCGCATGGCCGATGGCCGCGCTGGACTGGTCGATCCGGTGCTGCTGGGCGGCGAACGGCTATTGGGCTGGCAGGTGTTCCCGCTGCCGATGCGGTCGCCCGACACCCTGCGCGGTTGGACCATGGCCAAGGTGGAAGGTCCGGCGTTCCACCGCGGCGCCTTGCGCATTGCCGCGCCTGCCGACGTATGGCTGGACATGGGCGCGTTCGGCAAGGGCTTCACCTGGGCCAACGGCCGCAATCTGGGCCGCCACTGGAACATCGGCCCGCAGCGCACGTTGTATTTCCCTGCTCCGTGGCAACGGCAAGGCGACAATCAGGTGATGGTGTTCGATCTGGATGGCACCGACGCCGCCCGTGTTCGCGGCGTGTCTGAGCCCTTGTGGAGCAGCCGCGGACATGACTGAGACCGACATGACCGATATCCGATACGCGCCCTCTGCGTCGGCGGCATCATCTCCACACGATCGCACTTTCCCAATCACCGTTGCCCGCGCGAGCCGGCAAAGGTGGTTCCGTCGCCTGCGAGGTATTCCGATGTCCTGCTCCTTCCGTTCGCCGATCCGCCGACTGGCCGCCATCGGCCTGTCCCTCTTGGCCCTGCCGCTTGCCGCCGCGCAGAACTTTTCCGAAGTGCGGCCGTCGCCACAGCAGGTGGCCTGGCAGGATCTGGAATTCGGCGTGATCGTCCACTTCAATCCCAACACCTGGCTGGACCAGGAATGGGGCGACGGCACCGCCAGTCCATCGGTGTTCAATCCCGACCAGGTCGATCCCGGGCAATGGGCACGGGCGGCCAAAGCGGCTGGTGCGAAGTATCTGATTCTGGTCGCCAAGCACCATGACGGTTTCGCGCTCTGGCCAACCGGGCAAAGCAAGTACTCGGTCAAGAGCAGTCCCTGGCTGGGAGGCAAAGGCGATCTCGTCGGAATGACCAGCGAAGCGGTCCGCAAGGAAGGCATGGGCTTCGGCATCTACCTGTCGCCCTGGGACCGGCACGAACCCAAATACGCCGACGCCAAGGCCTACGACAAATTCTATGCGGCGCAGTTGGTGGAACTGGCGCTTCACTACGGACCGATCACCGAATGGTGGCTGGACGGCGCCGGCAGCGCCGGCCATGTCTACGACTTCGACAAATACATCGAGGAACTGCGCACCTACCAGCCGAACGCGATGGTGTTCGCCGACACGGCGCTGTTCGAGTACGGCGACATCCGCTGGGTCGGCAACGAAGACGGATTCATCGTGGGCGAAAACTGGAACGTGATAGACCGTCACGGCTTCCTGCGCTGGCGGCCGGTGGAAGTGGATACGCCGCTGCATCGCTTCCAGTGGTTCTGGCATCCCAACAGCGATCAGACTCTCAAGAGCGTGGACGAGCTGGTGGAGATCTGGGAGAAGAGCGTGGGCCTGGGCGGACAGCTGGTGCTGGGTATCGCTCCGGATACCCGCGGCCTGCTGCCGGACGCCGACGTGCAGCGGCTACGCGAGCTGGGTGAAGCGATCCAGGCGTTGTACGGACCAGCCAAGAACCTGGTAGCTGGCAATCTGAAAAGCGCAGGTGCCGCCACTGCGGCTGTCGATGGCGACCGCGACACCTTCTGGAGCGCGCCGGAAGGCTCGCACCATGCGACTCTGGAACTGAACTTCAAGCAGCCGGTGACGTTCGACAGCGCCCTGAGCATGGAATGGATCAATGCTGGCCAGCGCGTGCAGAAATACGCGGTAGAGGCGTGGCAGGACGGTAGATGGGTACGGCTGGCGCAGGCGCAGGCGATCGGGCGTATGAAGATCGATCGTTTCGCTCCGGTCACCGCCTCGCGCGTACGCCTGAACATCCTGTCCAGTTCCGATCCGGTGCGCATCCGCGAATTCCAACTGTTCGACACCGACAGAGGCGCCGCCGGGAAACAGTGAGCGCACCACGAAACCTCTCCATGCATCTTCAACGCAGCAACGCTCTCGCCTTTCTGTTGCTTATCGCTACAGCCCTGACATCGTGCGGTACCCAGCCCGTGCCTTCGCCCTCGCCAATCGTGCTGGAGGAATTCATCGCCACGCAGCCACCAACGCCGCAAAGCCATGCTTCCACCCTGGTCGAAACCCGCGACGGCACCCTGCTCGCCGCCTGGTTCGGTGGCGAGCACGAAGGTGCGGCCGATGTGGGCATATGGCTGGCCCGCAGAGGCGCCGATGGCTGGTTGCCGCCGCAACGCGTGGCTGACGGCGCACAGGACAACGGCCATCCGCAGCCGGCGTGGAATCCGGTGCTGTTCCAGCCTGCGCAGGGTCCCTTGCAGCTGTACTACAAGGCCGGCCCGAACCCGCGGCAATGGTGGGGAATGCTCGCGGTTTCCTCCGACGGCGGCGCGCATTGGTCGGCGCCCGGACGCTTGCCCGATGGCATCCTCGGCCCGATAAAGAACAAGCCGCTGCAGTTGCCCAGCGGCCGCATCCTCGCCCCGGGCAGCAGCGAGGACGAGGCCGGCGGTTGGCGCGCGCACATCGAAACCAGCGACGACAACGGGCTGCATTGGCGGCGTGGCGGCGCGCTCAACGATCCGGCGCGTATCGGCGCCATCCAGCCCAGCCTGCTGCGTTACCGCAACGGCCGTCTGCAGGCGCTGGGTCGCAGCAAGCAGAACCGTGTGTTCAGCGTCTTCTCCGATGACGCAGGCGACACCTGGGGGCCGATGACCTTGCTGGATATCGAAAACCCCAACTCCGGCACCGATGCGGCGATGCTGCGCGACGGCCGCGCGTTGCTGGTCTACAACCCGGCCCGCGCGGGCAAGGAATGGTGGGACGGCCGCGGCGTGCTGGCGGTGGCGCTGTCCGACGACGGCGTGCATTGGCGACGCGCGCTGACGCTGGAGAACGGCACCAGGGAGGAGTTTTCCTATCCGGCGGTCATCCAGACCCGCGACGGATTGGTGCATGTCGTCTACACCTGGAAACGCCGGCGCATCAAACACGTGGTGCTCGATCCGCAGTTGCTGCCGTCTCCAACGCAGGGGGCGGATCATGGGTAGCGCCCGTCACGATGTGCTTGCGCGACGATCTGTGACGAAGGCCCACAAATCGCCGCTGGCGCACTCGCAGCGGTCCGCGAACCACGCCTATGCTTGGATCGCCAAAGCGCAGCCACGCACGCCCGATTCCGATCCATGGCGTACGCCCGGCAGGCAGCTGGCGCGCAAATGCGGCAGACAGGAGGATACGACTTGCAGGCATGTCCGGTTTCCCGCAGGATACGAGAGTTGGATCGATCTAAATCGAATGGGTGACGCCTTGGAAAAACCGCGCAGGATCGCCCCGAACGACATCGTGCGTCCGTACTGCCGGCCGAATGAGAGAACACCCTGCATGCACTCGACGCCCAGGTCCTGCGACCGGCAATCAGCGGCCGCCGATCGATGAGCGTCGCCAACGACACCATCCTCTGCTTCGGCGAGGCGCTGATCGACTTCCTCGCCAGCGAACCCGCCGAGGGCCAAGCCCGCACGTTCCGTCAGTTCGCCGGCGGCGCCCCGGCCAACGCCGCGGTCGCTGTGGCGAAATTGGGCGGCCGGTGCGAATTCGTCGGCATGCTCGGCCATGACATGTTCGGCGACTTCCTGCTGCACAGTCTGCGCGAAGCCGGCGCCGGGGTACGTTACGTACGCCGCACCGCCGCGGCCAAGACCGCACTGGCCTTCGTCTCGCTGGACGCCCACGGCGAACGCAGCTTCAGCTTCTACCGCCCGCCCGCCGCCGACTTGCTGTTCCGCGACGCGGATTTCGACGACAGTTGCTTCGCCGCCGCCGGCATCTTCCATGTCTGCAGCAACAGCCTGACCGATACCGACATCGCCGCGGTCACACTGTCGGGCATGGCCCGCGCGCGCGCCGCGGGGGCGCTGGTCAGCCTGGACCTCAATCTGCGCCCCGCCCTGTGGCCGGATGCGGCGCCGGCGCTGCCGGTGCTGTGGCGCGCGCTCGAAGCCGCCGACATGGTCAAGCTGGCGCGCGAGGAGTTCGAGTACCTGAAGGAAGGCCGCCATGGCGACGACTTCATGATCGCCCGCCTGCTGCGTACCGCGCGCCTGGTGCTGGTCACCGACGGCGCTGCGCCGATGCGCTGGTTCGTGCGCGGAGGCAGCGGCGAACTGTCCACGTTCGAAGTCAAGGCGGTCGACACCACCGCCGCTGGCGATGCCTTCATCGGCGGCCTGCTGTCGCAGTTCCAGCGCGAGGGCATCGACACGGGCGCGTTCGACGCATTCCTTTCCCAGCCGGCGGAACTCGAGCGCTGCCTGCGTTACGCCTCGGCCTGCGGCGCGCTGGCCGTGACCCGGCATGGCGCCTTCGCCGCGCTGCCAACGCACGCGGAAGCTATCGCCCTGCTGGATGCTTCGGCTGCGGTGGAAGCCTGAGAATGGAATCGGCCATGCCGCCGCCTGCGTCCGGCGACGCATCAGCGCGGCAGGCCGTCGCCGGGTCCGCTACACGCAGTGCGTCGCACGCCGGCACCGCGGCAGGTGCAGGCGGCAAGCCGATTCCGGCTTACCCTCTTCCTGCTGATGCGGCATCGCGCAGCGCTTCGGCGAGGCGGCGCACTTCGACGGCATCGCTACGGGTTTCGCCGCCCGCCATGCCCAATGCGGCCGGCGGAGCGAACCGCATCCGCGAGGGCAAGCTGCGCTTTGCCGAGGCATGGAATTCGCGTGCGCCGGTCGCGGCCATGAGCGCGGCGATATTGCCGGCGTCGATGCCTGCGCCAGGCATGATCTCTATGCGGCCGGCGGCCTGTTCCATCAGCCGTCGCAGGTTGGCGCTGCCCTCCATCGCGCTGGCCGCGCCGCCGGAACTGAGCACGCGCCTGAAACCGAGGCCGATGGCGGCCTCCAGCGCCGCTGCCGGGTCGCGACACACATCGATGGCGCGGTGGAAGGTGAGATCGAGCCGGCCGGCGGCGGAGACCAGTTCCCGGCAACGCGCCACGTCGAGGTCGCCATCGGCGGTCAATGCGCCGATCACCACGCCGTCGCAACCGGCGGCGGCGCAGTATTCGATGTCGGCGAGCATGGTCGCATGCTCCTCGTCCGCATACGCGAAATCCCCGGCGCGCGGCCGCACCAGCACATGCACCGGAATCGACAACCTTTCCCGCACCAATGCGATCTGCGCCGGCGATGGGGTCAGACCGCCCAGCTCGAGCGCCGCGCACAGCTCGATGCGCGAAGCGCCTCCCTCCTGCGCGGCCAGCGCCGAGGCGAGCGAGTTCGCGGCGATCTCGAGGACGCATGCCGCGCCGGACCCGGCGCGCTCCTGTTCCGCTGGCTTTGCTTTCATTGCGTGCCGGTTTCCTGTTCTGGTCCGTATCGCGACGATGCCATTGCCCACGGCATTCGCCCGCGAAGACGCGCACGTTAACACCGCCGCCGCTGCCGGGCCAATCGGACCGCGCGGCGATAACAATCCACCCACCGAGAACGACGAATGAAACCGCTACGACTCGCATTGGCTGCGCTGCTGTGCGCAGCACCGCTGTTCGCCGCGCACGCAGAAAGCGATGGCGACTACGTGCCGGAAACCGACCCGCTCGTACTGCGCAAGCTTGAGCAATGGCAGGACTGGAAGTTCGGCTTCATGATGCACTGGGGGCCGTACAGCCAGTGGGGCGTGGTCGAATCGTGGTCCATCTGCTCCGAGGACGTGGACTGGTGCAAGCGCCCCGAAGGCGAAGCCTATGTCGACTACGTCAAGCGCTACGAGCGATTGCCGACCACGTTCAACCCGCTCAAGTTCGACCCTGCGCGGTGGGCAAGCATCGCGAAGGATGCCGGCACCAAATACGTGGTGTTCACCACCAAACACCACGACGGCTTCGCCATGTTCGATACACGGCAGAGCGACTACAGGATCACCGCGCCCGATGTTCCGTTCCACACCGACCCGCGCGCCAACATCACGAAAGAAGTATTCGACGCTTTCCGCGCGCAGGATTTCGGCATCGGCGCCTACTTCTCGAAACCCGACTGGCACAGCGACGACTACTGGTCGCCGAAGTGGGCCACGCCCAACCGGCACAACAACTACGACACCCGCAAGCATCCGGATATCTGGAAGCGCTTCGTCGATTTCACCCATGCGCAGGTCGGCGAACTGACTTCCCAGTACGGCCCGCTCGACATCCTCTGGCTGGATGGCGGCTGGGTGCGCCCGACCAGCACCATGGACGGCATCGCGGAAGGAAACGCCGGCGTGCCGTGGCCTCAGGACGTCGACATGCCCGGAATGGCCGCGATGGCACGCAAGAACCAGCCCGGCCTGATCGTCGTCGATCGCGCGGTTGGCGGGCGCTACGAGAACTACCGCACGCCGGAGCAGAAAATCCCGGCCGAGCCGCTGCCGTACCCGTGGGAAACCTGCATGACCCTGGGCGAATCGTGGTCGTACGTGCCGAACGACAAGTACAAATCCGCGCGCAGCGTGGTGCATATGCTGGTGGACGTGGTCGCCAAGGGCGGCAACTACCTGCTCAACGTCGGTCCCGACGCCAACGGCGAAATTCCTCCGGTCGCGGCGCAGCGCCTGCACGAAATCGGCGCATGGATGAAGGTCAACGGCGAGGCGATCTACGCCAGCCGATCCGTCGCACCGTATCGCAACGGCAAGTTCCGTTACACGCGGTTGAAGGACGGCACCGTTTATGCGCTCTACCTTCCCGACACGGATGAAAGCAAGCTGCCGAGGACGCTGCGGATTCCAGGCCCCGCCCCTGCTGACGGCGCCGAAGTGAAGCTGCTCGGCAGCGAGGCACGGCTGGCGTGGCACCGCGATGGCGACGTTACCGTGGTCGATATCCCGGCATCGCTGCGCAAACAGACGGCCAACGCCTACGCCTGGGCTATCCGTTTGCCGGGTGCGGTGCCGTCCCACTGAGGAGGCGGGCCGCAAAGGTCCCGGAGTCCGGAAAAGCGAGCGTGGCTCATCGCTTGCATGCCTCGTAAACGGCATCGTCGAGTTTGCGGAGCAGGTCGAACGTCCGCTTCAATCCCACCGCGGCCAACCTGGCTTCGCGGCGCGCTTTGGCGGCTTCGCAACGATTGGCGGCGGCGCTGATCGGCGAAGCCGCCCCGGCACGGCTCCAGGAACGCGTTCGACGTCTGCGTGAGGAATCCGTCCCGTCCTGTCTGCGTTCGACCTGGCGATGGCGAGGTGCGTCTGCGGACGGCTCTGGCTCCGGCGCGGCTTCCCATTGCTTCACCAGGTTCTGGGTTCGGTCGCAAGGCGCGGACTGATAGCTCACGTCCCTGCCCTTGGCGCACTTGTACACCTGTTGCGCATTTCCGGGTGGTGCGATGAGAAGAATCAAAAGAAGAATCGCGATCCGCATGCCCGCTCCTTGGTCCATATCGTCTTTCCGTAGACACTTACTGAATATAGAGAGGAGTCGGACCGATCCGAATACGGCTTTCCCGCCTGCTTTTGTCGGAGGATTGCCCGTGTATCGGTAGGTTGCGTCCTATAGCGTGCCATCGCTCATCCTCGCGACCGTCCTGGCCAATGGAACCGGCGCGAGATGCGCTTTCACGGGAATGTGAAAGCGGATGGTCCCGCATACGCGGGGGTGCGGCCCAATTCACAGATTCGCTACCGTCGGTACTGTTACCGTTGGGATCGCTTTGGGGAGCGGCCATGGGGCTATTCAGCTACAGCGCACTGCGTCTTGCCAAAAACCCGTCCGACACTGCCAAACGGAGCTGCCGCATGAAGACGTGGCCAGTGCCGTGGGTTTTTCTGCGCGCGACGCTGGCGGTAGCGAAAACGCGCCGGGCCAGGCGCTCTCCACCCTGCCTTGCCGATCGAATCGATGGGAGGGTCTTCATCCAATAACCCTCCCCCTGGGCAGCCATGCCGGCTTGGCATTGATGCTGGCCTTCCCCGTATCGCCCGACCGGCACGCTTGGCGCGCAACGTGAGCGCTGCCCCCAAGATGCGGGACTACATGCCTGTTGCCGACGCACCACCCGTTGCACCGCTTCCCCCGAAGCCTTGATAGACATCCCCTGGAGTACGCATGTCAATAACGACCACCTCGCTTGCCGCCGATTCCGACAAAGAGAGCCTTGCCACCCGCTTGGCGGAATCCGGCCGGCTCCCCGACAATCTGCTGCGGATGGGCATTCGCCGCCAATGCGCGCAACGCCTGAAAGACGAACGCAAAGGCGGCGCGGATGAAGTGTTCGCTCGTCAGCAAGCCTGGCTGGAAGGCTTGCGCAACAGCGATATGGCAGTCCAGACGCAGACGACCAATCGCCAGCAGCACCATGAGTTGCCGCCGGAGTTCTTCCAGTTGTGCCTGGGCAGGCAGCTCAAGTACAGCAGCTGTTATTGGGACGAGGCGACCACCAGCCTGAACATGGCCGAAGAGCATATGCTGCGCCTGTACGGAGAGCGCGCGGAGCTGGCCAACGGCCAGCGCATCCTGGAGCTCGGTTGCGGCTGGGGTTCGCTGACGTTGTGGATGGCGAAGCAGTATCCGGAATCGAGGATAACCGCGGTCTCGAATTCGAAAATGCAACGCGAATACATCGAGGCCCGCTGTCTGGAGCGCGCCATCTTCAATGTGGAAGTCGTTACCGCGGACGTGAACAGCCTGCGCATGCAGGACGGAAGCTACGACCGCGTGGTGTCGGTGGAGATGTTCGAACACATGCGCAATTACCAGGACCTTCTGTCGCGCATCGCCGGGTGGCTGGTGCCGGGCGGCAAGCTGTTCGTGCACCTCTTCTGCCATCGCGAACTGCTGTACCTGTTCGAAGCCAAGGGCGAAGGCAACTGGATGGGCCGGCATTTCTTCACCGGCGGGTTGATGCCGTCGGCCGATACCTTGCTGCACTTCCAGGACAGGATCGCCATCGAACAGCGCTGGCTGCTGTCCGGCACGCACTACGAAAAGACCGCCAATGCCTGGCTGCAGAACCAGGACAACAATCGCGAGCAGGTCATGCGCGTGCTGCAGGGCGTATACGGCATGGCCGATGCGCCGGTGTGGTACCAGCGCTGGCGCATGTTCTGGATGGCGTGCGCGGAATTGTTCGGCTACGACAACGGCAACGAATGGATGGTGGCCCACTACCGTTTCAGGCGCTGACGGGCCGATGGCGCCGGGGCCGCCCGGGTTCCGGGCAGTTCCTGGCGCAGGTCCTCTATTCCTTGCCAGGGATCGTTGCGCAACTTGCCGGCGCGCTGCAGGGCGCGAGCCATCGTATACATGCCCGGGGCGGTGACCTTGGCCAGTTCTTCCCACTGCAGCGGCATGGCCACGGTCGCCTCTTCGCGGGCGCGCAGCGACCAGGAGCAGACGCTGGTCGCGCCGCGCGCGTTGCGCAGCCAGTCGATGAAGATAACTCCATCGCGCTTGGCCTTGCTCATGGTGGCGACGTATTTGTCCGGCGAATGCGCGGCCAGCGCTTCCGCGAAAGCGCCGCAGAAATCCTTGACCTGGTCCCAGTCGGGGCCGGGCGTTATCGGTACCACGACGTGCAGGCCCTTGCCGCCGGACAGGCGCAGGTAACTCTGCAATCCCGCCTGCTGCAGGCGTTTACGCACATCGCGCGCGGCCGCCTTCACTTTGGCCCAACCGACTCCAGGGCCCGGATCGAGGTCGAAAACCAGGCGGTCGGGCTTTCCCGGTGCCGTTATTTTCGACCCCCACGGATGGAACTCCAGAGTATTCATCTGCACCAGTTCGAGCAGTCCGGCGGCATCCTGCAGATACAGATAGTCCTCGTTGCCGCTTTTCTGTTTCAGCGTTATGGCCTTGACCGACTTTCCCAATGCGTCGCTGTAGTGCTTCTGGAAGAAGCATTGGCCATGCGCGCCGTCGGGACAGCGGACCAGCGACAAGGGGCGCTCCACCAGCTCCGGAAGCAACCAGCGCGCGACCTGCCGGTAGTAGCCGGCTACGTCGCCCTTGCTGATCTTCCCTTTCTTGTAGACGATGCGGTCGGGATGGGTGATGGTCACTTCATCCGAATCGGATGGATCCAGATCCTGCATGCTCTTGTCCTCGCGCAAACGCTTGAAACTGGCTTGCCGCAATAGCCCTTCCTTCGCCCAGCCGCGGAAAGCCACCTCGGCGATCAGCACGGGCTTTACCCACCGCACGCCATGGACGGAGAACGGCACGTGGCTCGGCAGTTCCACGCTTGCCGTGCCGGTACGCAATCCGGCCAGCATGGTTTCCAGCGAATCCAGCGTGGAGTCGTCGAAACCCGTCCCCACCCTGCCCGCGTAGCGCAAGACGCCGTTCTGCGGAACCGCCACCAACAACGATCCGAATCCGCTACGCGAGCCCTTGGGCGCGGTATAGCCGACGATCACGAATTCATCGGTGTCTTCGTGCTTGACCTTGGCCCAGGCGTTGGAGCGCGACTGACTGTAGCTGGAATCGATGCGCTTGCTGACGATGCCTTCCAGTCCTTTGGCCTTGCTGGCTTCGAAAACCTCCTTGCCATGGCCCAGCACATGTTCGCTGTAGGCGATCACGCCGGGCCGCTTGCCGACGAGGTCCTTGAGCAGCGACTTGCGGTCGATGAGCGCGGCATGGCTGAGATCGACGCCGGCGATGCCGGGCATATCGAAGACGACGTAGCGCAAGGGCTGTTTCGAAGTCCCGTCGATGGCCCGTTGCAAGGCGCTGAAATCGCTGCAGCCCTGCCGGTCGATCACCACCAGCTCGCCGTCCAGGCGCACGTCCTTCACCGGCAACGCTTCCACCGCCTGGGCCACCTCGGGAAAGGTCGCGGTCCAGTCCAGTTTTCCGCGTGAGCGCAGCTTGACCTTGCCGTCGACCAGGTCGGCCATCATCCGATAGCCATCCCATTTGATCTCGTGCAGCCAGCCGTCGCCGGCCGGTGCGGTTTCGCGGCTGCTGGCCAGTTGCGGGGAGAATCCCGCCGGATAGTCGCCCTTGCGCGCTCCTGCCATGGCCAGGGCGCGACGCTTCCAGGCATCGGATCCCAAGGGCATGCGCTGCTTGGCGCGCGTCGCGGATATCCCGCTTCCGGCCTTCTTCCGAGGCGAGTTCTTGCCCAGCAGATCGTCCGCCTCGGCATCGCCGGAATGTTCATCCTCGCGCTTGATCAGCAGCCACTGCTTCTGTTTGCCCCGCATGCTGGTACGCACCAGTTTCCACGCACCGTTCAACTTGTCGCCGTGCAGTACGAAATCCAGCTTGCCCGCGGCAATGGCTTCAAGGGGGTCGCCTTCGCTGGCCCAGGTGCCGTGGTCGAATACCTGCACGTGCCCGGCCCCGTAATTCCCTTCCGGAATATCGCCTTCGAAGGTGGCGTACGCCAAAGGGTGGTCTTCGACTTCGACGGCAAGCCTTTTCTCCCCTGTGCGCAAGGACGGACCTTTGGGAACCGCCCAGCTCTTGAGCACGCCATCGGCTTCCAGCCTGAAATCGTAGTGGCGGGCGGTGGCGTGGTGCAGTTGCACCACGAATATGGGGCGATGCCGTGCGCCGGAAACGACGGCCGCCCGTTTCCCTTCTGCCGCGCGCCGGGCAGCCGGACCCGCATCGGAATCCGGTTCCGGCGTTTCATCGAAGCGCCGCTTGCGCTTGTAGTCGCGCAACGACATCGGTCAGCCCGCCTTGCGCTTGGCCGCCTTCTTGGCAGGCGCTTTGGCCGCCTTCTTCGTCGCTTTCCTGGCTTTGGGGGCAGTCTTCTTGGCCGGCGTTCGTTTCTTGCTGTCCAGGCTCTTCTGCAGCAGCGACATGAAGTCCACCACATTGGTGGCGGCATCTTCCGGTTCGGCGCTGGATTCGACGATCCTGGTGGTGGCGCCCTTGGACTTCACGCGCTTCTGGATGATGGCCTGGAGCCTTTCCCGGAACTCGTCGTGGTAGTCCTCCGGCGACCATTTCCCCGACATGGAAGAGATCAGTTGCTTGGCCATCTCCATTTCCTTGGGCGTGATCCGGTAATCGGAAGACTTGCCGGAAGGAAGCTTGTAATCGGCCGGGTCCACCAGTTCCTGCGGATACCTCAACAGGATCAGGACAAGCGCATCGTCCTCGGGCATGACCGCGCAAAGGTATTCGCGGGTGCGGATGACCACGCGCGCGATGCCGATCTTCTTGCCAGCCTTCAGGGTTTCGCGCAGCAGCACATAACCCTTCTCCGCTTTCTTGCCCGGCACCAGGATGTAGGGCTTCTCGAAGTAACGATGGTTGATGCTGCCTGCGTCGATGAAGGCTTCCACCTCGACGGATTCATGGCTTTCCGGCGCAGCGGACTGGATATCCTCCTTCTCCACGGTGACGTAGTTGCCCTTGGAGTATTCGAAGGCCTTGACGATGTCTTTCCAGGGAACCTCCTCGCCGGTCTCGGCGTTGACCCGCTCGAAACGGATCGGATTCTTGTCGCGGGAATCCAGCATGCGGAAATGCAGGTCCACCTTGCGTTCGCCCGACATCAGCGAGACGGGGACGTTCAGCAGGCCGAAGGAAAGCGAACCGGTCCAGATGGGTCTTGCCACGGGGATCTCCTTCGATGGGCGACCCGAAGCCAGGGCCGAACGTGGGAACCGATACCGCCGCGGCCGTTATACAAGCGTGAGGAAGCGCTGCGGGGATTCACTTGCGGTTTCGCGCAACCGCGCATCATGCGACGCGTTCTTCCATGGAGACGCGCGGATGAAACTCACGAAGACATTCAACAGATTGGCCCAGTCCACCGCCAAATTCACCGGCAATCCGCTTTGTTTCTGCCTTGCGGCCGTGATCGTGCTGATATGGGCGGCCACCGGACCCTACTTCGGCTTCAGCGAGGTCTGGCAACTGGTGATCAACACCGGAACGACTATCATCACTTTCCTGATGGTGTTCCTGATCCAGAATACGCAGAACCGCGATACCGAAGCCATGCAGATCAAGCTGGACGAGCTGATCTTCGTCACCCGGCTGGCCAACAACGAACTGCTGGATCTGGAAGAACTGGAGGAAGCGGAGCTGGACCGGTTGCGCCAGCGCTACGAGGACATGGCCAAACAGGCGAAGGCGGAACGTGCGCGCAAGCTTGCGGACGGCAAGTCCGGCGACCGGTGACGGGTGCGGAACCGCACGGTCAGAACGTGACCGGGACGCGCACCGTGAAGCTTAGGTCCGGCGTATCGCGGGTCAGGCCGGCGCCCAGGGCGACGTTCAGCGATGCCTTGTCGTTGAAGCGGTAGGTACCGCCCAGCAACAGCGTGGCCAGGGTGACGCGCACCGCGCCGGCGACGTCCTGGCCGTTCTGCTTGGTCTTGCCGATGATGTTCTGGTCGTAGCCGATGCTGATGGCGGCCTTCTCATTGAGCGCCAGGCCCATGCCAAGGTTGAAACCGATGATGTCGCCGGCTTCGACATCGCCCAGGAATTCTTTCTGTCCGCCTATGACGGTGCGCGAGACATCGCTGCGCTCGAAGTTGTGCAGGTAGCTCAGACTGCCGAAGAAGACCACGGGATCGGACGGAAACAGCCAGGTGATGCCCGGCTGCAGGGCCTCGAAGCCGCTTCCAGTGGGCAGTTCCAGAGGAAGGCCGGTGCCGGTGGTGTTGCCTATGCAGCGAGTGACGCAATCGGTGGTCACCTCGAACAGATCGGTGCCGGTACGGCTCTTGTAGCGCAGCCAGGCCACGTAATAAGGCTTGTCCGGACCTCCCCGGTTGAGCTGGTAGCGGGCGGTCACTTCCACATCGCCCATGCCGCTTCCGTTGGCGTTGAACACCCGATCCACCGCCGAACCGGTGAAGATTTCGCGGCTGACCGTGTCGCTGTTGACGTAAACATAAGGCAGCCTGGCTTCCATCTCGAAGCGGTTGCCCATGCCGTAGCGCGCGGTCAACACGGCCGTGGCCGAGGTGGTCTTCACCTGGCGCACGTCGATCAGGCCGATCAACAGCGCGGGGATGATGGTGTAGCCGACCAGGGCGACGCGGTCGTTGGACGCGTATCCGTATTGCAAGCCGGGTTCCAGCACCAGCGTGCCGGATGGCGTCAGCACGCCGGGTTGATCGAAGATCTGGGCCACTTCCGGCGGCCTGTTCTGCGATTCGGGCGCCTGCCCCACCGGCTGTCGCGACGGCTCCTGTGCGGCGGCAGTCTGCGCATAAGCCGGTACCTGCATGCTGCCTGTGGTAAGCGCCGGCGCGGGCATGCCGCGGGCGCGCGCATTGGCCAGCAGCTCTTCGTTCAAGGCCTGCTGGAGTTGCGAGAGATTGCGTTCCTGCGTTTCCAGCGAGCTGCGCATGTCCTGCAACTGGCGCGATTGCTCGTTGATCTGCCGCTGCAGTCCGTCCAGCTTGGATTCTTCATTGGCGGAAACGGATTCCTGCGCATGCAGCGATCCGCATATCGCCAAGGTCAGACAGGCCACGGGTAGCAAAGCAAGCAAATGCGACGGTCCCTTTCGTTTCATGCGTTGTCCCCGGTAGCCTGTTTCAAGGTGATCCTGGTGCAGCGATAAGCGCGTTGTGCAGCGCGCCGTAGGTGTTCATTTCCTGCAGCATGCCCAACGTGTCCACACCCACGTTCAATGTGGTCAGCGCGGTTATGGTCTGGCCGTCCAGCGTGTTCTGGATCACCAGCGCGTTGCCGCCGGCGCCGGGATCGATGCGATTGCCTTCGCCGATCTGCACCACTCTGCCCTCGTTGATGGCGGCCAGGGCGCTGGCCTGGTCGGCGGTCATGCGGCCCAGATCTGGAATCTGCAAGTTGGCGCTGGCGACGAGTTGCCCGTTGACGTAGACCAGCCGTTCGATTCCGAACGAGAGCACCATTCCGGACGGCATCATCAACCCGCCCCTCATGTCGGCTAGTCGGGCCGGATCCACCGGCACCCATTCTTCGCCAAGAAGCGGTGGCGAACTTGCACCGTCCGCTCTGGCGGTAAGCGGCAGGCATGCGCCTGTCGCGAACATGCACAAGCAAGCGAAACCGGCTATGGCGTTCATGGCTCAGATATCTCCCGGTCCACGGCGCGGCATGGCTATATTGCGCAGCCCTTCGCGCTGGATGCCCATGTCCAGCGGGGCCGGCGGCGCGGTGCGCCAGTCGCGCGGATGATTGAAGCGTGCGATCTCGCGCCGGTTATGGATCACGAACAGCACGCGGTTGTCCCACAACGCCTCGAAGCGCGCGCGCGACATCGCGCGGGTACCGCGCGCCGGGTCGCCCAGCAATACGCGGCCGTTGCGCAGGCCTTTGACCACGACGAAATGCCGATAGCCGCGATCGTTCAACAGCACGATCGCCGGCACGCCCTCTTCGGACAGCTTGTCCAGCGGCAGTTCGAAACCGTCGGCCTCGAAACCCCGCGACTGCAGATAGCGCCGCATGTCCAGCATCGAGAAGCCTTCCTTGCGGATCTTGGCCTGGTCGCCGTTGGTGTACATCCTCACGAAGACCTGTTCTTCGTTCACCGGCACGCCGTACTGGTAGCTCAGCAGCGTGGCCGTAGCCGCCGATCCGCAACTGAAATCGTAGCGCTGAGGTACGGTGGTCCTGAACCGCGCTTCCTTCAAACTGGTGATGCGCAAGCCGTAGCTGCCGCCGTACGGCGCGCGCACGTCGATTCCGCCCGCCCGCACCGGCATGGCCCATGCCAGTAGCGACAAAGCCAGACCGACGCCCACGATCAGGGATACGGCTCTGGTCATGGCGTCGGCGCCACGAACTGCACGTTTACCACCATTCCATTCTGGATCAGCACGTTGCTGCCGGTGTTCTGGATCACCGTGTTGATGCCGTTGCCGTTGGCGAAAGAGCCGTCGCTGATGACATTGGCGCCGCTGACGATATGGTCGGCGGTATTGCCTTCGACGGTTCCGTCTATCAGCACGTCGTTGTCGACCGTGCTTTCCCCGCCGCGCAACCGGTCCAGTTCTCCGGCATCGACTGGAATGCCGATACTGGGGTTGCCGACTTCATCGGACGATACTGCGACCGGTGCCGCCGGTTGGATTTCCTTGCCGAAAAGCACACTGTCGGAGTGCATGCCGTCGAGGAGCAGACTGTCGGGGAGCTTGTCGCTGTCGGCAACGCCGTCGACAAGCACGAAGGCCGCAGTGCCGGCAGCAGGCAGTCCATCGGCGTCGTGCCCCTGTACAGACGCTTCGGTGGAGCCTGCCAGGCAGGGGCCGGTCGCTAGAACACAGGCCAGCGACAAAGTGATGCGATTGATGCGCATGGTGGTTTCTCCTTTTCCACGCGTTCCGCGCGCGCTCGCCGTCCGTTCCGGCACGATCGTGCGCGTGATGCACCGGGCCGCCGTAACGGACCGGTGCATCGTTGCGAACCGCTTACGGACCTACGGTCAGGTTGGCCTGCACGGTGATGCCCTGCTGGATCAGCGAGGCTGCGCCGCTGTTCTGGGCCGCTACCATGACGCCCGCTGCCGATTGGCCGACGCTGGTCATGTTGTTGGACATGTCGAAGGCGCCTGCATCGTTGGCCACTGAACCGCCGTTTCCGCCTGCTCCACCGACCGCTCCGTTGCCGACGCCGCCATTGCCGGTGCCGCCGTTGCCGTCGCCGCCCACACCGCCTTCGGCGCCCACCGCGCCCTCGGCGCCATCGCCGGCAGTCGCATCGCCATTGGTCGCGCTTGAGGAAGCGCCGCCGTTGGTGGCATCGCCATTGGTGGCCGAACCGCCATCGCCGCCGTTGCCTGCGGTGCTGGCCACGTCGCCGCTGTTGCCGCCCGTGCCGGAGCCCGCGCCGCCGGTGGAGGTCGCTGCACCCGAAGTGCCCGCGCCGCCACTGGCCGTGGCGGTGCCACCGGTGCCGGTGCCGTCGCCGGAAGTGCCGGCGCCGCCGGTTCCGGTCGCATCGCCGCTGGTCGCGCTGCCTGCACCGCGTTCGCGCACGCGTCCGCTCTGGCCGTCGCCATCGCCGCCGCCGGCCGCACTCAAGCCGCCGCCGTCGCCGCCGCCGGCAAGACCGTCACCGCCGCCGGCCGCGCTAAGCGCGCCCGCATCGCCGCCGTCGCCATCGCCATCGCCGCCACGGCCGCTGTCGTTGTGGTCGGAACGTCCGCCACGCCCGCCGTCACCGGCGGTTGCGTCGCCGATCCAGGCGCTGCCATTGCTGGAATCGCCCGCCGACGCGCTGCCGTTGTTGGCATCGCCGCCGAAACCGCCACTGCCGCCGTCGCCGCCGTCGCCGCCATTGCCACCGTAGCCATTGCCGCCGTTGCCTTCGCCACCGTAGCCGTCGCCGCCGGCACCGCCGCGGGCGCCATTGGCGTCGCCCCAGTTGTTGGCGACATTACCGATATCGTGCACGCGCACATCGGTGACATAGCCATTGAGCTTGGTCGTGGCGATGGCCTTGCTGTGGTTGAACGAATTCGAGAAGGTGGCCGTGGCCGTTCCGCCGTTGTTGGCGGCTGCGGTGCCGAAGCCGTCCGCATAAGCGACGCCATTGGCGCTGTTGTCGCTGTTGTCGCTGTTGTCGCTATTGTCACTGTTATCGCTGTTGTCGCTGTTGTCCGTAAGAGTGATCGTGTCGATCGCTACCTGCAGATTTTCGCCAGCGCCGTTTTCGGTGTTTTCCGCGGCAAACGCCTGGCCGCCCAATCCCAGGCCGAGCGCGACCGCAGATGCAATCAAGGTCTTTTTCGTACTCATCTCCATTCTCCTGACACGTCGGCCCGATACCCAGGGGAGGCATCGATCAAGCGACGTTCGTCGCATTAACAATGCGATTTGTTATCGCCGCGCTTGCGTCGTGTGAAGAAAAACTAATGAATGAAGACGGCGGGAAACCGCCAGATTGCGTTGTATCGACGGTTACACAATTTCGCGCCAATAACGCAGCCAAAATCGGCTACCGGACAAATCCACTGGAATGCGTTGAAAAACAGCGCTGGGAAAAATGCGCTTCGGAGTTAACAAAAAAGGCCCGGCGTGAATTGCAACCGCCCGTTTTCGAGACGATTTCAGGCGTAGAAACAGGCCCGATTGCGCAACCTCATCCGGGCATCGGCCAGGTCGATTGACCTATGCGCCAGCCTGCCAGCACCGCGGCCAGGCCCAGTGCCACATGCAGGAAAACGGTGAGGCCCAGCAACGCCCAACGTTCCGCGCGCACCAATAGCAGCAGGTCCAATCCGAAGGCGGAAAACGTAGTCAGGCCGCCCATCAGGCCGGTCAGCAGCAGCGCACGCCAGAAATCGGTTTCGCTGCGCTGCAGTATCCAGACCAGCAGCAGGCCTGCGAAGAAGCATCCGACGACGTTCACCGTCAGGGTGGAAATGGAGAATGCATGCTGCGTGGACCTGGGCAGCAGCAGATTCACGCCGTGGCGCAACAGCGCGCCGGCGGCGCCGCCTACCGCCACTGCGACGGCCTGCATCAAAGCCGTGCTCATGTTCCGGAATTCTTGCCGCCGCGCGGCTTGTCGTTGCCGCGCCGCGCTTCGCTGCGCGCTGCACGCAAGCGATCGATCTTTTCTTTCAATTTGATCTCCATGCCCCGCTCCACCGGTTCGTAATACACGCGCTCGCCCATCGCGTCGGGGAAGGCGGTCTGGTCCAGGGCGATGCCGCCTTCGGCGTCGTGATCGTACTGGTAGCCGGTGCCGTAACCCAGCTCCTTCATCAGTTTGGTCGGCGCATTGCGCAGATGCATGGGCACATCCTGGGTGCCGTATTCGCGTACGTCGCGCTTGGCGGCGCCGAAAGCAAGGTAACCGGCATTGGACTTGGCGGTACTGGCCAGGTAGATAACCAACTGCGCCAAGGCAAGTTCGCCTTCGGGACTGCCCAGGCGGTCGTAGGTTTCCCAGGCTTCGATGGCCATCTGCAAAGCGCGCGGATCGGCCAGGCCCACATCCTCCACCGCCATGCGGGTCATGCGCCGCGCCAGATATCCGGGATCGCAGCCCCCATCCAGCATGCGTGTAAGCCAATACAGAGCGCCATCGGGGTTGGAGCTGCGCACCGATTTGTGCAGCGCCGATATCTGGTCGTAGAACTGTTCGCCGCCTTTGTCGAAACGGCGGGTGCGGTCGGCGAGCACCTGCAGCAGGGTCTGCTCGGTGATCTCGCCGCCCTCGCCGAGCGCGAGTTCGGCCGCGATCTCCAGCAGAGTGAGCGCGCGGCGTACATCGCCATCGGCCGCGCCGGCGATTTCGCCCAGGGACTGCTCGGACACCTGGATACCCTGCCCGCCCAGCCCACGCTCCTCATCGGCCAGGGCATGCCGCATCGCTTCCATGATGTCCTCGCGCGACACCGCTTCCATGACGTGCACGCGGCACCGCGAGAGCAGTGCGGAATTCAACTCGAAAGAAGGGTTCTCGGTGGTCGCGCCTACGAAGATGATGGTGCCGCGTTCGATATGCGGCAGGAACGCATCCTGCTGGGCCTTGTTGAAGCGGTGCACTTCGTCGACGAACAGCACCGTGTGCCGTCCCTCGGCGAAACGGTGCGCGGCTTCGGCCAGCACCTGCCGTACTTCGGGCAATCCCGACAACACCGCCGAGATCGCCTTGAATTCGGCATCGGCGTACTTGGCCAGCAGCAGCGCCAGCGTGGTCTTGCCGCAACCCGGCGGACCCCACAGGATCATCGAATGCACATGGCCCGACTCGACCGCACGGCGCAGGGCGCTGCCCGGCGCCAGCAAACGGCGCTGGCCGACCATTTCATCCAGCGTGCGGGGCCGGATGCGCTCGGCCAGCGGACGCATCGCGGTGCGGTCCACGCTGAGCAGGTCGGGTTCGTCGGTCAGTTTGTTCTTCGGCTTCGCCACCGGGACATTCTAGCGGTCAGGGGGTCGCAGGCGATGCGAAGAGCTTCACCTCTCCCCTCGTGGGAGAGGTCGACGCGCTTGCGCGACGGGAGAGGGCGAGCGAAGACAGCAGAGTTGACCCAGTAATGCAGCCGCCGCATTCGATATCGACCGCTATGCCGACCACATTGGCCATGGATTGTTTCTCCGTTTACCCCCCATCCCCGCCCCCGTATCAAGTACGGGGCAGGCTCTTCTCCCACAAGGGGAGAAGGATCAGACGGTCAGATATCGCCGACCACGTCCACGCCCTTGGCCGGGGTGTACTTGAAAGTGGTACCGGCGAACGCCGGGTTGCGCTTCCAACCGCTGAAGCTGATCTTGGTGTTCTGGCCGACGGCATCGAGCACTTCCATCCGGCTCAGCCCGCCCTTGCCGAAGCCCAGACGCGCGGACTGGAAGCTGGCCTCGCCCTCGCTCTTGGGCGTCAGGGTCAGCCATTGCAGGCCGTCGGCGGTACCGGACTCCTTGACGTTGAACTGCTGGTCCAGTTTGGCCGGGTCGATCAGCGCCGACAGCGGGCTGTTCTGTTCCTCGCTGCCCTGTTCGCGCACGGTGACCTGCTGGAGGTCGGGGTCATAGACCCACACCTTCTTGCCGTCGGCGACGATGAGCTGCGGGTACGGCTTGGCGTATTCCCAGCGGAACAGGCGCGGCGCGGACAAGGCCACGCGGCCGCTGGAGGTTTCCTTGAGTTTGCCCTTGGCGTCGTAGACCTGCTGGCTGAACTGTCCGTCCAGGCCCTTGAGGCCCGTGGTGAAGGATTTCAGGTCGTCGCGCGCTCCGGCGCAGGCATTGCCTGCCAGCAGCGCGGCGCCGAGAAAAAAGGTACCGAAGGGAAGCGTGCGGAGGGGCTGTTTCATGAGGATCCCTGGGAAGCGGTATGGAGACAGTGTCGCGAGTTGAAGCTGAACACGCACCGATTTGGCTGGACCATCGATGAATCGCGTCGATTTAACTAGTAGTGGGCTTGTTAACTGGTAGTGGGTTGGAGGAAAACCGTTCGTGGTGAGCCTGTCGAACCACGCTTTTCGCGCAACAGCACGGGTGCGGTAAGCCGGACCTGAAGCACCGCGCCAAGAGCGTGGTTCGACAGGCTCACCATGAACGGAACTTCTTGTTTTTGGGTATCCGAATAAAGCCAGACGGACAGCTCTAGCGCACGGCCTCCTCTGAAACCTGCGCCGTATTCAAATCCCCGTACACGATCTGCGCGCGGAATCCGCGGCGGACGTACTGGTAGAGCTCGCGGAAGGCGGGATAGTCGGCGGGCAGGCACAGCTTGTCGGGCCCATGGATGGCGTTGAGGCTGAGGCGATGCGTAGCGGTCACCACCTGCCCCTCCCGCTTCCAGCTGGCTTCGTACTCGCCGGCCGCATTGCTGAAACGGCTGCTGCGCGGAATGGCGATGAGCGGGACCGTCGCAGGGAATTTCAGCGTATAGGTTTCTTCCCGCAGACTGTCGTTGCAATAGAACGGCGTGGCGTTGGTTTCGCTGGAAGCGGTGGCGTAGATGCCGCGCATCGAATCGGCGCCGGGCGGATCCGGCAGCGTCATGCCGCCGACCACACTGAAATCGACGTAGTCGGTGGCGTCGAACTCGAACGAATAACCGAACGGCTTGCCCAGATCGTCCACGTCGCCTTTCAGTTTCAGGCGTCCCACGCCATTGAAGCCGGAAGCGGACATGATGGAGTCTTCCACCCGCGCCCGGTTCTGCGAGGTGAGTTGCGAGAACATGCCGCGCAAGCCGATTTCGCCCGAAGCGCCGCTGTCCTGCAGCGTGTGTCCGCTGACGTCGCCATTGGCGCTGAAGGTGTAGAAACTGTCGGCGCGGTAAGCGCTCACCGCAGGGCCGTTGGCGGGCGTACGCGAGAGCTTTCCATCCGCTGTGTGCACTACTGGCGCGCCCAGGTCGCTGGCGGGCAGCTGTCCGAAACGCGCGTACGGACTGGTGGAATCCAGATAGAGGTCGAATTCCGGCAGATAGTTGATCGCGTGGTTGAAGCGGCCCAGCACCGCGACCGGCGGCAAGGTCGGGCCGCCGCCCGCGCCGATCAGCACGGGCGTGCTGGCGATGCCTTTGGCGGCCAGCAGCGCTTCCAGGATCACGGTGTGATCCTTGCAGTCGCCGTAACGGTTGGCCAGGATGCTGTCGGCCGAATTCGGCTCCAGGCCGCCATTGCCCAGATAGACGGCGACGTAGCGGATGTTCTTGGCGACCCATTCGTAGATCGCGGCCGCTTGCGCGCGGCGGTCGCCGATGCCTTTGGTGATCTCGTCGGCGCGCGACCGCACGGCCGGGGTGAGCGCGGCCGCCTCGGCGCCTTTGGACTGGTAGGCGCGGCCCATCGCGGAGAAGTCTGGATAGGTGCTGGCCATGATGGTGGGGCCGTATTCCCAGCCCGCGGCGGTCCAGTTCTGGTTCTGCATGGGGGTCTTGCGCTGGTAGGTCCACGACCAATGCGCGGTGTCGCCTTCCACTCTGGGACGGTCGCTGCCCTGCACGTCGCGGGTGTACAGATGCATGGGCAGGCTTTTCGGCGCACTCAGAGTGATCTTGGCGTCGTCGTACTGGGTGAACAGGCTCAGGTTTTCCCACAGGCCGAAATAGCCGGGGAAATACGGGGTGTTCTGGCTCTGCCGGTAGCGGTAGACCACGCGCGTGCCGGGCGAAAGGTTGGGGAATACGATGACCTTGACCTTGCGGTCGGCGTACATCGCGGCCGAGGCGCTGGAATAGCTTTCCTGGGTGTATATCTTGTCGGCAGGCACATCATGGCGCTCGCCGTCGGGCGTCAGCGTGTAAGCCGCCAGCACTTCCAGCGATTCCATCTTCTCGCTGTAGCTCAGCCGCACCTGGCTGAAATTGTCCACGCTGGCCTTGGTCTTGATCAGGATTTCGTATTCGTTGGTTTCCACGCTGGTGGCGTCGGCCTTCACTTCGTAATCGGCACGGTAGCGGACGAAGCTGAAGCTGTTGACGGGCTCCTGTGCCGGCGCGGGCTGCGGTTCCGTCTGCGGTGTTGATTGCCGAGCTTGTGCTGGGACCTGAGCGTACGAGGCGATCGGGAAAAGTGCGGCCAGCAGAAGTAAGGCGACTCGTTGCATTCGGTTCCAATTACACAGCATGAGCAGTATGAGGAAGACAGCTGGTGCAGCCGGCTTTGTTTTTGTAGAGCCGGGCTTGCTCGGCTGCTTCCGACTCATGCCAAGAGCAGCCGAGCAAGCTCGGCTCTACAAGGAAGGAAAGCGAGCCATGATTGACCGGGTTGGCACATGACTCGAAATACTAATCGCGCGGCGGTGGGGCCAGCACGCTGCGATCGCCGTTGTGTTCGGGCGGAGTCACTACGCCTGCCGCTTCCATGGCTTCGACCAGGCGCGCGGCGCGGTTGTAGCCGATCTTCAGCCGGCGCTGCACGCCGGAGATGGAGGCCCGGCGCGTTTCGGTGACGATGCGCACCGCTTCGTCGTAGAGCGGGTCGCTTTCGGCGTCGCCCGATCCCGCCGCGGCTTCGGGCAGGCCGGTGGCTCCGACCACGGTGCCGTCGCCCATGGTCTGTATTTCCTCCAGCACGCCTTCGATATAGTCGGCCTTGCCGGTGGCTTTCAGGTGCTCGACCACGCGGTGCACTTCTTCGTCGCTGACGAAGGCGCCATGGATGCGCTCGGGCATGGCGGTGCCGGGCGGCAGGTAAAGCATGTCGCCCATGCCCAGCAGCGTTTCGGCGCCCGACTGGTCCAGGATGGTGCGCGAATCGATCTTGCTGGAGACCTGGAAAGCGATGCGGGTGGGGATATTGGCCTTGATCAGGCCGGTGATCACGTCCACCGACGGGCGCTGCGTGGCCAGGATCAGGTGCATGCCGGCTGCGCGCGATTTTTGCGCCAGACGCGCGATCAGTTCTTCCACCTTCTTGCCGACGATCATCATCATGTCGGCGAATTCGTCGATGAAGATGACGATGAAAGGCAGCGTTTCCAACGGCATCGGCGCTTCGGACAAATCGGGATTGGGCTTGAACAGCGGATCCATCAATGGCTGCCCGGCATCCTGGGCATCCTTGACCTTCTTGTTGAAACCGCCCAGGTTGCGCACGCCCACCGCGCTCATCAGCTTGTAGCGGCGCTCCATTTCCGCCACGCACCAGCGCAGGCCGTTTGCGGCCTCCTTCATGTCGGTGACCACCGGCGCCAGCAGGTGCGGGATGCCCTGGTAGACGGACAGCTCCAGCATCTTCGGGTCGATCATCAGGATGCGCACGTCCTTGGCGCTGGCCTTGTACAGCAGGCTCAGCACCATGGCGTTCACAGCCACCGACTTGCCCGAACCTGTGGTGCCAGCGACCAGCAAGTGCGGCATGCGCGCCAGATCGGCCACGGTCGGCCGGCCGGCGATATCCTTGCCCAGGGCGATGGTCAGCGGGCTGGGAGACTTGTCGTATTCCTTGGAGCGCAGCAGCTCACTGAGGTAGATCATCTCGCGGCTGGTATTGGGGATTTCCAGACCGATCACCGACTTGCCGGGAATCACGTCCACCACGCGCACGGATTTCACGCTGAGGCCGCGGGCGATGTCCTTGTCCAGCGAATTGACCTGGCTGACCTTCACGCCGGGCGCGGGTTCCATCTCGAAACGCGTGATCACCGGCCCCGGATAGGCGCCGACCACCTGCACGTCGATGCGGAAGTCCTTGAGCTTGAATTCGATCTGGCGCGACAGGGTTTCCAGGGTTTCCTCGGAATACCCCCGGGTCTGCGGCTTGGGATCGTCCAGCAGCGAAAGCGGCGGAATGCCGGAGTCGTCGCCACCGGTACCGTGGAACAACGGGATCTGCTGTTCGCGCTTGGCGCGGTCGCTTTTTTCGATCACCGGCGCTGGCGGCGGCTCGATGTGCACGGGTTCGCGGCGGGCGCGCTGCACGGCATCGACTTTGCGCACTTCCTCGCGCTCCTCGCGCAGCACGCGGGTTTGTTGCCATTCCTGCGCCTGGTGGGTGCCGCGGCGGAATAGCGCCGGTAGCGCCATCACGCCCTTGCCGATGCGCTCCATCACCGCGAACCAGGACAGGCCGGTGGCCAGGGTCACCGAGACCAGGAACAGGGCCAGCAGGAACAGATTGCCGCCCAGACTACCGAACAGGCTGTTGAGCGAACCGCCGACCAGGCGCCCCAGGATGCCGCCGGGGCCCGCAGAGAAATCCGCAGCGGGAACACCACGCATGAACAACAGGCCAGTGGACGAAATAAGGAAGCCGACCATGCCGATAAGACGCAGCGCCGGCCCCAGGTCCGCTTCGCCGTCGCCGTCGGTGTCCATGCCGAACAGCGCGATCCAGGCCACCACGCCGAGCATGATCGGCAGCAGGAAAGCCACATAGCCGCAAAGGTAGAGCAGCATGTCCGCCACCCACGCCCCTACCCGTCCGCCCAGGTTATGAATGGGCGCGGTCAGACTGCCGGATTGCGACCAACTGGGGTCATCGGGCGAGTAGGTGAACAGACTCGCCAGCAAGTACAGCAGTAAAGGCGCGATGGCGATGAGTGCGAGATCGCGCCACAGGCGCTGGCGACGCGGATTGACCGCCGACGCCTGCTTGCGGGCGGCCGAATTGGCGCCCTTGGCTTTGGAAGTTTCCGGAAGCTGCTTTGCCACCTATCGACCAGACCTTAAGAATGCTGCATTAGTCTTTGATAATAAACGAATCAGGAAGGGATTTCAGTAGCAATCCGCCATTGTGATGCGATTACCGGTAACCGAGGATCTCCATGATCCCGTTCGTGGTGAGCCTGTCGAACCACGCTTTCCGCGAAAGGCTCCAGGCGCATCGGTATTCCGCCAAGAGCAATGGTTCGATGCTTCGACAGGCTCAGCACTCACCACGAACGGGTCCCGTGGACTCCCAGGAACCAATACGCATCACCGCATTCCATCCGCGCGCCTTGATTCGCCTTCGCCCCACCGCCACTCTATGCGCTTGCCGAAGCGATGCGAAAACGCAGCCGCATCGCCTTTCCCACCTTCATTTTGAGTATACATGAGCACTTCAAAGCACTGCCGTCTCTTGATCCTGGGTTCCGGCCCCGCCGGTTGGACCGCCGCCGTCTATGCCGCGCGCGCCAACCTCAAGCCGGTCCTGATTACCGGGCTGCAGCAAGGGGGTCAGCTGATGACCACCACCGAAGTGGACAACTGGCCGGGCGACGCCCACGGCCTGATGGGTCCGGACCTGATGACGCGCATGCAGGCCCATGCCGAACGTTTCGACACCGAGGTGATCTTCGACCACATCCACACCGTGGACCTGGCCCAGCGCCCGTTCAAGCTGATCGGCGACAACGGCGAGTACACCGCCGACGCGCTGGTCATCGCCACCGGCGCCACCGCCAAATACCTGGGCCTGGAATCGGAAGAGCACTTCAAGGGCCGCGGCGTTTCCGCCTGCGCCACCTGCGACGGGTTCTTCTACCGCGACCAGGACGTGGTGGTGGTCGGCGGCGGCAATACGGCGGTCGAGGAAGCGCTGTACCTGTCCAATATCGCCCGCAAGGTCTATCTGGTGCACCGCCGCGATACCCTGCGCGCGGAGAAGATCATGCAGGACAAGCTGTTCGCCAAGGTCCAGTCCGGCAAGATCGAACTGGTCTGGCACCACGCCGTGGACGAAGTGCTGGGCAACGAGGCCGGCGTCACCGGCGTGCGGGTCAAGTCGGTGCAGGACGGCAGTACGCGTGAGATCACCGCGCACGGGCTGTTCGTGGCCATCGGCCATACGCCCAACACCAGCCTGTTCGAAGGCCAGTTGGCGATGAAGAACGGCTACATCACCATCCGCACGGGTCTAGATGGCGAAGCCACCGCCACGACCGTGCCGGGCGTGTTCGCTGCCGGCGATGTGGCCGACCAGGTCTACCGCCAGGCCATTACCTCCGCTGGCTTCGGCTGCATGGCCGCGCTGGATGCCGAGCGCTATCTGGACAAGGACGCTTGATGCTGCGGATCAGTACCGACCCGGCGGAACTGGACGTCGCGCTGATCCACGATTTCCTTGCCTGCGGCTCCTACTGGGCTGCCGGCATTCCTCGCACCACATTGGAACGCGCCTTGGCCAACTCCGTTTGCTATGGCGGTTTTGTCGATGGCGCGCAGGTGGCTTTCGCGCGTGCGGTGACCGATCAGGCCACGTTCGCCTATCTGGCCGACGTATTCGTGGTGCCGGAGCAGCGCGGCAAGGGCTATGGGCGCGATATCGTCCGCGCCCTGATGGAAGATTCCCGCCTGCAGGGCCTGCGCCGCTGGCACCTGGTCACGCGCGACATGCACAAGCTCTACCGGGGTCTTGGCTTTACCGAACTGAGCCAGCCGGAGCTGCATATGCAGAAGCACGATCCGGACGTATACCGGCGAGCGGCCAACGAATCGGCATGATCGAGTCGGTATTGCCGTCGGCGGCCTTATCGCAATACCTACTCGTCATTCCCGCGAAGGCGGGAACCCAGTGACTTTGCTCTTTTGCTCGGCACCCGCGAACCCCAACGCCAAGTCGCTGGGTTCCCGCCTTCGCGGGAATGACGCCGGAAAGAAGGCTTGATGCCGAACCTGCGCATTGTTGGCGATCTTGCGGATATTCCTACGGAAGGTTGGGATTCGTTGCACGAGGGCCGCAACCCGTTCGTTTCCCACGCCTTTCTCTCCGGCCTGGAGCAACACGGCTGCCTGCGCGAGGACTGGGGCTGGATTCCACAACACATCACCTTGTGGGAAGGCAGCGAACTGGTTGCCGCCGCCCCTGGCTACTTGAAAACCAACTCGCACGGCGAATTCGTGTTCGACCATGCCTGGGCGCACGCCTATGCGCAGCATGGGCGGGACTATTTCCCTAAATGGCTGGGAGCGGTGCCCTACTCACCCGTCACCGGGCCGCGCCTGCTGGCGCGCACGCAGGCGCACAGGACAGCCCTTCTTGATGCCGCCATGGCGCAGGCTCGCGACAGCCGCTTGTCCTCGGCCCACATCAATTTCCACACGGACGAGGAGGATTCCGCGTTCGGCCCTGACTGGCTGGCCCGCACCGACGTGCAATACCACTGGCGCAACGAAGCGGGCTGGAAGGATTTCGACGGTTTCCTTGCCGCCTTCGACCACAAGCACCGCAAGAACATCCGCCAGGAACGCGCCAAGGTGCAGCGCGCCGGCATCGATTTCCGCATCGTGCACGGCGACGAGGCCAGCGACGAGGATCTGGCGACCATGTTCGCCTTCTACCTGCTGACGTTCCACGATTATGGAAACTCTCCCGCGCTGACCCTGGAATTCATACGCCATTTGGCCCGCGCAATGCCTCGCAACCTGGTGTTGTTTCTGGCCGAGCGCGAAAGCCGCCCGATAGCAGGAGCGATGTGCCTGCGCGGCGGCGACACGCTGTACGGCCGTTATTGGGGCGCCAGCGAAACCTCGCCCGGGCTGCATTTCGAAACCTGCTACTACCAGGGCATCGAATACTGCCTGCGCGAAGGACTGAAGGTCTTCGAGCCCGGCGCCCAGGGCGAGCACAAGCTGGCGCGCGGCTTTCTGCCTACTTTCGTGCGCAGCCGGCACTGGATCGCCGATGCGGATTTCGCCGACGCGCTGAAGCACTGGTGCGCCGAGGAAACCCGCTCGGTGCAGCGCTATGCCGCCACGCTGGCCTCCCATTCGCCTTTCCGCCACATGTAGGAGCGGGCCCTGCCCGCGACGCTTTATGTTGGTCCTCAAAATAGAGCGTCGCGGGCAGGGCCCGCTCCTACAATGGAAGGATGAGCCGCCCCCCCGCCTTGCTTGCTCCTGATCCGGCCTCGCCCTTCCCTCCGGCTGAGGCCGCGCTGCGCCAGCCCGATGGTCTGTTGGCCATCGGCGGAGATCTTTCTCCTGCACGCCTGCTCAACGCCTACCGCCACGGCATCTTCCCCTGGTATTCCGAAGGCCAGCCGGTGTTGTGGTGGACGCCGGATCCGCGCATGGTGTTCCGTACGGATGGCGTCAGGCTGTCCTCGCGTTTCCGACGGCAGCTGCGCCGAAGCACGTGGCAGGTACGCGCCGACACCGCGTTCGCCAAGGTGGTCGCCGCTTGCGCCAGCACGCCGCGACCGGGCCAGGACGGTACCTGGATCACCGATGACATGCAGGCTGCTTACCTGGAGTTGCACCGGCTGGGACATGCGCATTCGGTCGAGGTCTTCGACGTTGACGATTCGGGCGAGGAGCGCCTGGTCGGCGGCATTTACGGCGTGGCGATCGGCCGGATGTTCTTCGGCGAAAGTATGTATAGCGGCGAATCCGGCGGGTCCAAGGTCGCACTGGCCACGCTGGCGCTGCGCTTGCGCGACTGGGGGTGGCCGCTGATCGATGCCCAGGTGGAAAATCCGCACCTGTCCCGCCTGGGGGCCGAAAGCTGGCCCCGGTCCCGGTTCCTGGCCAAGGTGGACCAACTGGCCGGGATCCCGGAGCCTCCGGGCGATTGGACCCAGCGCTTCGGCGTGGTCCAGGCCGCCGCACTGGCCGAAGTCAGCGCCGATTAACACATTTTTTGCATGCGCGGCGGCCGGCGCGTAGAATCCCCGCTCTTACGGCTTACGCCGCTCGCTACACCTACAGGTTTACATGTCGAAAGACGACTCAATCGAATTCGAAGGCACCGTCACCGAGACGCTGCCCAACACCATGTTCCGGGTCAAGCTGGAGAACGGGCACGAAATCATCGCCCACATCTCCGGCCGCATGCGCAAGAACTACATCCGCATCCTCACCGGCGACAAGGTAAAGGTCGAAATGACCCCCTACGATCTGACCAAGGGCCGGATCACCTACCGCATGAAATAAGCCGGTACGGCCGTAGCGGTAGGAGCGACGCAAGTCGCGACCGGACCTTTTCCCGTAGGCCATTCCTTCGAAAGCGCCTCAATCGCGACTTGCGTCGCTCCTACATCGTTCCTACATCGCTCCTGCGGCATTGCGGCCGCTGTCCGACTTTGCAGAGTTTGGCTTTATCACGTGCGGTTGGTCACTGACACTTCAAGCAGATTCGAGCCGGCTCAAGCTTGCCTAACCTGAGCTCGGCCCACTTCCGGGCCGTCATCCTGGTCAGGCTCAGATGTTCAAGTTCAAATCGACATTGATTCTCGTGGCCCTTTTGGGTTTCGCGACCACGGCCCACGCTCGGCAGGAAAGCGAAAAGTTGGCGGATTGCGTCGACCTGCCCGCCGATTACCAGGCCACGCGTTTCGGTTCCCAATACCTGCTGGTCAAAGACGGCGACAATTACTATCGGCTTGGGTTCGGCGGCAGTTGCAGCGCCATTTCCCTGTCCTCAAGCGTCAAGATCAGCACTGAAGGCCAGGCCAATCGCCTGTGTCCGAAGGCAACAAAAATTTCGACCAAGCGCGACAGCTGCGATGTGCGCGAAGTGATGCGTGTGGACGAGCACGAATACCAGCAATACGCCCGCAAGAATCGATGATGGCCGAATAAATCTGGCGTTCCGGACAAAAAAAAGGCGGCCGATCGGCCGCCTTTTCCATCCATAACCGGATTGTCGCCTAAACGGTCGCAGGCAACAGCCGCTCCGGTTCGGATTGGGCGACGACCACCAGGTCGTCGTCCTTCACGTCGATGCTGACGCGGCCGCCGCCCACCAGCTTGCCGAACAGCAATTCGTCGGCCAGCGGACGTTTGACCTTGTCCTGGATCAGGCGGGACATCGGGCGTGCGCCCATCAACGGGTCGAAACCGTGCTTGGCCAGCCAGTCGCGCGCGGCCGGCGTGCTGGACAGGCTTACGTGCTTCTCCTGCAGCAGCATTTCCAGCTCGATCAGGAACTTGTCCACCACGCGCTGGATATGATCGAAGCCCAACCCCTGGAATTGCACCACCGCGTCCAGGCGGTTGCGGAATTCGGGAGTGAAGCTCTTGCGGATCACTTCCATCGCATCGGTGGAATGGTCCTGCTGGGTGAAGCCGATGGTGCGCCGCGCCGCCTGGGTGGCCCCGGCATTGGTGGTCATCACCAGGATCACGTTCTTGAAATTGGCTTCGCGACCGTTGGTGTCGGTGAGGATGCCGCGGTCCATGACCTGCAACAGGATGTTGAAGATATCCGGGTGCGCCTTCTCCACTTCGTCCAGCAGCAGCACGCAGTGCGGGGTCTTGACGATCTTCTCGGTCAGCAGACCGCCCTGGTCGAAACCGACGTAGCCCGGAGGCGCGCCGATCAGGCGGCTGACCGAATGCGATTCCATGTATTCGCTCATGTCGAAGCGCACCAGTTCTATACCCAGCTGCAGCGCCAGCTGCTTGGTCACCTCGGTCTTGCCGACGCCGGTGGGGCCGGCGAACAGGAAATTGCCGATCGGCTTGTCCGGATTGGCCAGGCCCGAGCGTGCCAGCTTGATCGCCGAAGACAGCGTCTCGATGGCCGGGTCCTGGCCGAAGATCACCATCTTCAGGTTGCGCTCCAGGTGCTGCAGCACGTCCTTGTCGGACGAGGACACTTGCTTGGCCGGAATGCGCGCCATCTTGGCCACGATGGTCTCGATTTCCTCGACGTCGATCAGGCTCTTGCGCACGCCTTCGGGCAATAGCTGCTGGCGCGCGCCGGCCTCGTCGATGACGTCGATGGCTTTGTCGGGCAGCAGACGGTCGCCGATATGCTTGACCGACAGGTCCACCGCCGCCTGCAGCGCATCGTCGGCATAGGTGACGTGGTGGTGGGCTTCGTATTTGGGCTTGAGGCCCTGCAGGATTTCGAAGGTTTCGCCAACGGTGGGTTCGACGATGTCGATCTTCTGGAAGCGGCGCGCCAGGGCGCGGTCTTTTTCGAAGATGCCGCGGTATTCCTGGAAGGTGGTGGAACCGATGCAGCGCAGCTCGCCCGAAGCCAGTGCGGGCTTGATCAGATTGCTGGCGTCCATGGTGCCGCCGCTGGCCGAGCCGGCGCCGATGATGGTGTGGATCTCGTCGATGAACAGGATGGCTCCGGGGAGCTTCTTGATGGCCGAGAGCACGCTCTTCAGGCGCTTTTCGAAGTCGCCGCGGTACTTGGTGCCCGCGACCAGCGCGCCCAGGTCCAGTGAAAAGATGGTCGCATCCAGCAGCACTTCGGGCACCTGCCCTTCGACGATGCGCTTGGCCAGACCCTCGGCCAGGGCGGTCTTGCCCACGCCGGCCTCGCCCACATAGAGCGGATTGTTCTTACGGCGACGGCACAGGACCTGGATGGTGCGCTCGACCTCGTCGGCACGACCCACCAGCGGATCGATCTTGCCGCTGCGCGCCAGTTCGTTGAGGTTGCTGGCGAATTCGGCCAGGGCGTCGCCCTTGCCTTCGCCCTCGGCACCCTCGCCGGTCTTGCCCTCGCCCTCGGGGTGGCCGCCGGATTCGTGTTCCTCGCCCTGCTTGGCGATACCGTGCGACAGGTAATTGACCACGTCCAGGCGGGTGACGTCCTGCTGGGTCAGGAAATAGACCGCGTGGGAGTCTTTTTCGCCGAAAATCGCCACCAGCACATTGGCGCCGGTGACCTCCTTCTTGCCCGAGGACTGCACGTGGTAGACCGCGCGCTGGAGCACGCGCTGGAAGCCCAGGGTGGGCTGGGTGTCGCGTCCGTCGTCTTCGGCCAGGCGCGATACGGAGGCCTCGATGGCCTGTTCCAGGTCGTTGCGCAGGCGCGGGGCGTCGCCGCCGCAGGCCTTGAGCACGGCCTGGGCCGAAGCGTTGTCCAGCAGGGCCAGCAGCAGGTGTTCCACGGTCATGAATTCATGCCGGGCTTCACGGGCGCGCTTGTAGCACTGGCCGATGGTTTGCTCTAGATCTTTGCTGAACATGGGTTGCTCCGACTGCTGTTCCCCACAATATGAGGCCTGTCCGGCGGATTTCCACAACCCTTTCGGGTTTCAGTGTTCAGGATATGGAAAGCAGTGAAGGCCGACGGGCAAAGTGTCCAAAGGCGAAGCGATATCCCGGCAGTCCACCGTTTTGCTCCTTTGCCCTCCCCTCGTATCGCCCTTTTTACGCCTTTTCCATCGTGCACAGCAAAGGGTGCTGGCTCATCCGTGCGTATTCGTTGACCTGGGAGACCTTGGATTCGGCCACTTCACGGGTATACACCCCGCAGACGCCGCGGCCCCTGGTATGGACGTGCAGCATCACCTGGGTGGCTTTTTCGATATCCATGGCGAAAAACTGCTGCAGCACCAGCACCACGAAATCCATCGGCGTGTAGTCGTCGTTGAGCAGCAGTACCTGGTACAGCGGCGGGCGCGCCACCTCGGGCTTGCTGGTTTCCACCAATACGCCGTGGTCGCGTTCGTTTTCGTTATTGCGGGGCATGGGAGAATTATACGGATTGGACGGGCCGCATCGCTGCCCGCACAATTCATGAAATCACTGGAGAACCGCCTTGCACAGGAAATCGCCCCTCAAGTCCCTCTCGCTGGCCCTCGGTATCGGCCTGGCAATGTCCTCGCCGCTGGCCGCCCAGGAAACGGAAAGGACCGTTCCGGATGCGCGCATCAAGGCCCAGCTGACGGAGCTTGGCTACAAATACGAACTGGACGACGACAACGATTTCAAGCTGGTCTTCGAAGTCGGCGACGAGGGCCGCAGCCAGATCGTATACGTGCTGTCCGCTGTGGAGACCTATGGCGAGCACTCGGTGCGCGAAGTCTGGTCGCCGGCCTACGAATCGCCCACCGAGGACTTCCCTGGGCCTGTGGCCAATCGTCTGCTGGAGGCCTCTAACATCGCCAAGCTGGGCGCCTGGGTGAAACAGGGGAAAAACGCGACGTTCGTGATCAAGATTCCATCCGACGCCAGCAAGGAAGAGCTGGACGACGCCATCGACGCGGCCATCAAGCTTGCCGACGAGATGGAAAACGAACTCACCCCCGGCCGGGACGATCTGTAAGTGAGTTACCGCGAAGGCCGTTTCTGGCAACCGGACGTGACCGTGGCCACCGTGGTGGTGCGCGACGGGCGCCTGTTGATGGTCGAGGAACGGGCCCAGGGCAAGCTGGTGTTCAATCAGCCGGCCGGCCATCTGGAACCGGATGAAAGCCTGTCCGAAGCGGCCCTGCGCGAGACCCGCGAAGAAACCGGCTGGGAAGTGAAGTTGACGGCATTCATCGGCGCCTACCAGTGGAAGGCCGAAACCGACCGGCATTACCTACGCTTCGCTTTTGCGGCCGAGCCGCTAAGCCACGACGCGTCGCGCGAGCTGGATGAAGGCATCGTGCAGGCGTTGTGGATGACGCCTGCGGAACTGCAGGAACAGCGGGCGCGCCACCGCAGCCCGTTGGTCTGGCAGGTGGTGCAGGATTACCTGGCCGGACGCCGTTCGCCGCTGTCGATGCTGCAGCAGATCGCATGAGCGCGCCGCGGGTCATCGTTGGCGTATCGGGCGGCGTCGATTCGTCGGTGGCCGCTCTGCAGCTGGCGCAAGCCGGCGAACCGGTCGCCGGGCTGTTCATGCAGAACTGGGCCGACGACGGCAGTGGTGACTGCCGCGCGGAAGAAGATCGCCGGGATGCGGTGGCGGTCTGCGGAAAGCTGGGAATCCCCTTCCATTTCCGCGATTTTTCCGCCGAATACTGGCAAGGCGTGTTCTCGCATTTCCTGGCCGAATACGCCACCGGCCGCACGCCCAACCCGGACGTGCTGTGCAACCGCGAAGTGAAATTCAAGCATTTCCTGGATGCGGCGCGCGAACTGGGCGCCGAGAAGATCGCCACCGGCCACTACGCCCGTATCGCCCACGAACGTGGCGTAGCCAAACTGCTGCGCGCGGTGGACCGCAACAAGGACCAGAGCTACTTCCTGCATCAGCTGGGCCAGGCCCAGTTGTCGGCCACTTTGTTCCCGGTGGGCGGGCTGCAGAAATCGGATTTGCGGGAGATCGCCCGCCAGGCCGGATTGCCGACCCACGACAAGAAGGATTCCACCGGCATCTGCTTCATCGGCGAGCGCGATTTCCGCGAATTCCTCGGCCGCTATCTGCCCGCCAAGACCGGCGAGATGCGGGACCCCGGCGGGCAGAAGATCGGCGAGCATCCGGGCGTTTTCTATTTCACTCTCGGCCAGCGCGAAGGCCTGCAGATCGGCGGCGTGCGCGGCCGTGCGGCGGCGCCGTGGTATGTGGTGGGCAAGGACGTGGCCAGCAATGTGCTGTACGTGGATCAGGACACCGCGAGCCCTTACCTGCAATCCACGGCGTTGTGGTCGGAAGCCGCGCACTGGGTGGCAGGAGATCCTCCGGCCGATGAGTTCGAATGCACGGCGCAGACGCGCTACCGGCAGGCAGACGAACCCTGCCGTGTGAAAGTCCTGGGCGACGGCGCATTGGAAGTCGTTTTTCCGAATCCCCAGCGGGCCGTGACCCCGGGACAATCGGTGGTGCTTTACCAGGACGACGTATGCCTGGGCGGCGCGGTGATCGCGCGCACCAACGCGCCCCTGGAACAGAAATTAGCGGAGCAGGCAGCTTGAACAGATCCCTTCCAGAACGCGTGCTGGCCTTGGCCGGCCTGGTCCAGGCACTGGCCCAGGTGCGGCGCATCGCCGAGACCGGGCAGTCCGACGCCAGCGCGGTGCAGACGGTGCTGGACAGCGTGTTCCGCATCGATGCCGATACGCCGCAGGCCGTCTACGGACGTGCCGCCGATCTTGTGCCCGGCTTGCGCCTGCTGCGCGATTATTTCAACAAGGAAACCGCCGACGACGGCCTGCCCCGCCTTGCGCTGGCGGTATTGCAGCTGGAAAGGCGCTTCGTGGGCGAAACCAATACCGTGGCGGCGGTGGCCAGCGGAATAAACGAGATATCGGCCCAGGCCGAGTCCGCCGGCAGCACGCATCCGGACGTGCTTTCGGCATTGGGCGCGTTGTACGCGGACACCATCAGCCACCTGCGTCCGCGCGTGATGGTGCAGGGAAACCCCCACTATCTGGGCCAGCCGGGCGTGGTGGCTGAGATCCGCGCCATTCTGCTGGCGGCGGTGCGTTCGGCGGTACTGTGGCGGCAGCTCGGCGGCAGCTATTGGGATTTCCTGTTCTCGCGCCGTGCGATGGCCGATGCGGCCAGCGAGTGGCTGCGCTAAAGCCCTTGTAGGAGCGGGTCCTGCCCGCGAGCTCTTGCCTCAGCCCGCCCACGATCTCTCAAAACATGGCTCAAGAAAGCATCGTAGGAGCGACGTAAGTCGCGAACATTCGTGTACGGCTTTGCGGCTTGCGTCGCTCCTACGATCTTGGCAAGAGCTCGCGGGCAGGGCCCGCTCCTACAGAAGAAAAAACCCGGCTCAGGCCGGGCTTTTTTTTGATCAGGCGGCTACGGTGTCCGCTACGTCCTTGTAGTCCTCGATCTGGTCGAAGTTCATGTAGCGGTAGATCTCGGCGCCGTTGGCGCTCAGCACGCCCATGTCGGCCATGTACTCGGCCTTGGTGGGAATACGCCCCAGGCGCGAGCAGATCGCAGCCAGTTCCGCCGAACCCAGGTACACATTGGAGTTCTTACCCAACCGGTTGGGGAAGTTGCGCGTGCTGGTCGAGAATACGGTGGCGCCTTCGCGTACTTGCGCCTGGTTGCCCATGCACAGCGAGCAGCCAGGCATTTCCATGCGTGCGCCGGCGGTGCCGAAGGTGCCGTAATGGCCTTCTTTGGTCAGCTCGGCTGCGTCCATCTTGGTTGGCGGCGCCACCCACAGTTTGCTGGGGATGTCGCGCTTGCCTTCCAGCAGTTTCGACGCGGCACGGAAGTGGCCGATGTTGGTCATGCAGGAACCGATGAACACTTCCTCGATCGGTGCGCCTGCGACTTCGGACAGCGTCTTCACATCGTCCGGATCGTTCGGGCAGGCCACGATGGGCTCGTGCACGTCGGCCAGGTCGATGTCGATGATCGCGGCGTATTCCGCATCGGCATCGCGTTCCAGCAATTGCGGATCGGCCAGCCATGCTTCCATGGCCTTGATGCGGCGGGTGATGGAACGCACGTCCTGGTAGCCCTCGGCGATCATCCACTTCAGCATCACGATGTTGCTGTTGATGTATTCGATGATCGGCGCCTTGTCCAAATGCACGGTGCAACCGGCGGCGGAGCGTTCGGCCGAGGCGTCGGACAGTTCGAACGCCTGCTCCACTTTCAGGTTGGGCAGGCCTTCGATCTCCAGAATGCGGCCGGAGAAGATGTTCTTCTTGCCCTGCTTGGCCACAGTCAGCAGACCGGACTTGATGGCGTACAGCGGAATCGCGTTGACCAGATCGCGCAGAGTCACGCCGGGCTGCAATTCGCCTTTGAAACGCACCAGCACCGACTCGGGCATGTCCAGCGGCATCACGCCGGTAGCCGCGGCGAAGGCGACCAGACCCGAGCCTGCGGGGAACGAAATACCGATCGGGAAGCGCGTGTGCGAGTCGCCGCCGGTGCCGACGGTATCGGGCAGCAGCATGCGGTTGAGCCAGCTGTGGATGATGCCGTCGCCCGGACGCAGCGGAATGCCGCCGCGCGTGCTGATGAAGGCCGGCAGCTCGTGGTGCGTTTTCACGTCCACGGATTTCGGGTAGGCGGCGGTGTGGCAGAACGACTGCATCACCAGATCCGCGCTGAAGCCCAGGCAGGCAAGGTCCTTCAATTCATCGCGCGTCATCGGGCCGGTGGTGTCCTGCGAACCCACTGAGGTCATCTTCGGCTCGCAGTACGTACCCGGACGCATGCCCTTCCCTTCCGGCAGTCCGCAGGCGCGGCCTACCATCTTCTGCGCCAGTGTGAAGCCTTTGCCAGTATCGGCAGGCACCTGCGGCAGGCGGAACAAAGTGGACGGCGGCAGGCCCAGCGCTTCGCGCGCCTTGGCGGTCAGGCCGCGGCCGATGATCAACGGGATGCGGCCGCCGGCGCGCACTTCGTCGAACAGCACGTCCGACTTGACCTGGAATTCGGCGATCACTTCGCCGTTCTTGAGCGCCTTGCCTTCGTACGGGCGCAGTTCGACCACATCGCCCATGTTCATCTGGGTGACGTCGAGTTCGATCGGCAGCGCGCCGGCGTCTTCCATCGTGTTGTAGAAAATAGGCGCGATCTTGCTGCCCAGGCACACGCCGCCGAAGCGCTTGTTGGGGATGAAAGGAATGTCCTCGCCGGTGAACCACAGCACCGAGTTGGTCGCGGACTTGCGGCTGGAACCGGTGCCGACCACATCGCCCACGTAGGCGACCAGATGGCCCTTTTCCTTCAACGATTCGATGAACTTCACCGGGCCGCGCTTGCCGTCTTCCTCGGGCGTGATGCCTTCGCGCTTGTTCTTGAGCATGGCCAGCGCGTGCAGCGGGATATCCGGGCGCGTGGTGGCGTCCGGCGCGGGCGACAGATCGTCGGTGTTGGTCTCGCCGGTCACCTTCAGCACGGTCACGGTCAGGCTCTGCGGCACTTCGGGGCGGCTGGTGAACCATTCGGCCTCGGCCCAGCTCTTGATCACGCCCTGCGCGTGGGCGTTGCCGGCGTCGGCCTTGTCCTTGACGTCGTGGAAGGCGTCGAACATCAGCAGTGTCTTCTTCAACGCTTCGGCGGCGATGGCGCCCAGCTGCGCATCGTCCAGCAGCTCCACCAGCGGATGGATGTTGTAGCCGCCCAGCATGGTGCCGAGCAGTTCGGTCGCGCGTTCGCGGGAAATCAGCGCGCACTTTTCGCTGCCGAACGCCACCGCCGCCAGATACGAGGCCTTGACCTTGGCCGCATCGTCCACGCCCGCCGGTACGCGATGGGTGATCAGATCGACCAGGAAGGCTTCTTCGCCCGCAGGCGGCGCCTTCAGCAGTTCGATCACCTCGGCAGTCTGTTGCGCGGACAGCGGCAGCGGCGGAATTCCGAGCGCGGCGCGTTCGGCAACGTGTTGGCGGTAGGCTTGAAGCATGGATACGTCTCCGGGTGAATCGATTGAAGTGTGGAAAAGGTTCAGGCTGCAGGAACGATCAGCTTGAGGCCCTTGAAATAGTCACGATAGAAGCTGTCGTCGCGGGTGATCAGTCCATCGCACTGCAGCAGTGCGTGAGCACCGATCAGGAAATCGGGAACCGCGCGGCTACGGGCGCCGCCGCGCTGGCGGTAGCGCCGCTGCATTTCGCCGGCGCGCAACGCAGATTTGGCTTCCAGGGCATTGAAGCGGATGCTCATTTCCTCCAGCACGCTCAGGGCCTCGGAGCCATCGCGCAAAGCGCTGCAGACTTCGGCCAGCGCCACGTCGCAGACCACCACAGGCCCGTTGCTCAGGCACTGGCGCAGGCAGGCTTCGGCGGCGTCGGCCTGCGGGCCGTCGGCCAGCAAGTCCACCAGCACGGAAGAATCTATGGCGATCATGACAAGGCCGTCTCAGGGATCCAGCGGATCGCCGGGCGCGCGCCCGCGGATGGCGCGCATGGCCTCGTCGGTGGACTCGAAGCCGTCCAACTTGAAGCGGCCGCGCGCGCGGGAAATCGCATCGTCCACGCTCTTGCGCAGAACGATGCGGCCGTTCTCGAGTTCGACTTTCAGTATGCTGCCCTTGGTGAGACCCAGGGCATCGCGCACTGCCTTGGGCAGGGTGATCTGGCCACGTTCGGCGACGGTCGCTTCCATCGGCATGCTCCTCAGGTATGCCGCAATAATACGTACTTTATTATCCATACTCAAGCGCGCATACTGGCTGTAGGTCGGGGCTACGCCCCCGACCTGCATTGGTCGTAAGGTGGATGACGCCCCGATTGGGGATAATCACTGAACGGTCGACGCGGTATGACGGTCTGACATCCGCAGCAAGCGCCAGTCGCGCCCTCCCCCAGCTACAGGAGCCTCCCGATGAGTGATTCCTTCGCCACCCGCACCTCTCTACAGGTCAATGGCAAGTCCTACACCTACTTCAGCCTGCCCAAACTGGCCCAGCACTTCGACCCCGGATCGAGCCCGGGACAGGCGTTCGCCCGTCTGCCCTACTCCATGAAGATCCTGCTGGAGAACCTGCTGCGCCATGAAGACGGCGGCATGACCGTGGGCAAGGAGCATATCCAAGCAGTGGCGCAATGGGACGCGACCCGCGAGCCGGACACCGAAATCGCCTTCATGCCGGCGCGGGTGGTGCTGCAGGATTTCACCGGCGTGCCCTGCGTGGTCGATCTGGCCGCCATGCGCGATGCGGTGGGAAAATTGGGCGGCAAGGCCAGCCAGATCAATCCGCTGATTCCCTCCGAACTGGTCATCGACCACTCCGTGCAAGTGGATGTGTTCGGCCGCGCCGACGCGCTGGACCTCAACGGCAAGATCGAATTCGAACGCAACAAGGAACGCTACAGCTTCCTGCGCTGGGGCCAGAAGTCCTTCGGCAACTTCAAGGTGGTGCCGCCCAACACCGGCATCGTGCACCAGGTGAACCTGGAGAACCTGGCCCGCGTGGTGATGGAGCGCGAAGTGGACGGCGAACTGCTGGCGTTCCCGGATACGGTATTCGGCACCGATTCGCACACCACCATGATCAACGGCATCGGCGTGCTGGGCTGGGGCGTGGGCGGTATCGAGGCCGAGGCGGCGATGCTGGGCCAGCCGTCGTCCATGCTGATTCCGCAGGTGGTGGGTTTCAAACTGACCGGCAAGCTTCCCGAAGGCGCCACCGCCACGGATCTGGTGCTGACCGTCACCCAGATGCTGCGCAAGTTCGGGGTGGTCGGGAAATTCGTCGAATTCTTCGGCGACGGCCTGCAGCACTTGCCCCTGGCCGACCGCGCCACCATCGCCAACATGGCCCCGGAATACGGCGCAACCTGCGGCATTTTCCCTATCGATTCCGAATCGCTGACTTACCTGCGCCTTTCCGGCCGCCCCGCCGAACTGGTCTCGCTCGTCGAAAGCTATGCCAAGGCCCAGGGACTGTGGCATGAACCTGGGCAGCAGGAAGCGACTTATTCGGCGACCCTGCACCTGGACATGACCGGAGTCCGGCCGTCGATGGCCGGACCGAAGCGCCCGCAGGATCGCGTGCTGCTGGAGGAAGTGCACGCGAACTTCGTGGAAAACCTGGCTCCGTTGATCGCCAACCGCAAACCGAAGAACGGCAGTATCGAACGTTTGGTCGCCGAAGGCGGCGGACAGCCGCAGGCCGAACATCTGGCCGCCAAACCGATTTCCAAGATCTTCATCCAGGACCAGGACGCCGAGCTCAACGATGGCTCGGTGGTCATCGCCGCGATCACTTCCTGCACCAACACCTCCAATCCGGCGGTAATGCTGGGCGCCGGCCTGCTGGCGCGAAACGCCTTGGCCAAGGGCCTGAAATCGGCACCATGGGTGAAGACTTCGCTCGGCCCCGGCTCGCTGGTGGTGACCGACTACCTGAAGAAGGCCGGCGTGCTGGATCCGCTGGAAAAACTGGGTTTCTACGTGGTCGGCTACGGCTGCACCACCTGCATCGGCAACTCCGGACCGTTGCCGGACGCGGTTTCCAAGGGCATCGCCGAAAACGACCTGGTGGTGGCTTCGGTGCTGTCCGGCAACCGCAACTTCGAAGGCCGCGTACACCCGGAAGTGAAAGCCAACTACCTGGCCTCGCCGCCGCTGGTGGTGGCCTACGCCATCGCCGGCACGGTCAACATCGATCTGACCACGCAGCCGTTGGGCAAAGGAACCGACGGCAAGGACGTCTACCTGCGCGACATCTGGCCCAGCAACAAGGAAATCGGCGACGCCATCGCGGCCACGGTGGGACCCGAACTGTTCGCGCAGAACTACGCGGACGTGTTCAAGGGCGACTCGCGCTGGGCCTCAATCGAATCGCCCGATGGCGAGTCCTACGCGTGGGACGAATCGTCCACCTACATCAAGAATCCGCCTTACTTCGACGGCATGACCATGCACGTGGGCACCATCGACGATGTGCGGGGCGCGCGCGTGCTGGGCCTGTTCGGCGATTCCATCACCACCGACCACATCTCGCCGGCCGGCAACATCAAGAAGGACTCGCCCGCAGGCCGTTTCCTGCAGCAACGCGGCGTGCAGCCGGCCGACTTCAACAGCTACGGCTCGCGCCGCGGCAACGACGATGTGATGGTGCGCGGCACCTTCGCCAACATCCGCATCAAGAACCTGATGTTCGGCGGCGAGGAAGGCGGAAATACGCTTTATTTCAGCGGTAAAAACCCAACCGGCGAAAAGATGGCGATCTACGATGCGGCCATGAAGTACAAAGCCGACGGGGTGCCGCTGGTGGTGTTCGCCGGCAAGGAATACGGCACCGGATCCTCGCGCGACTGGGCCGCCAAAGGCACCAACCTGCTCGGGGTCAAGGCGGTGGTCGCGGAAAGTTTCGAGCGCATCCACCGTTCCAACCTGGTGGGCATGGGCGTGCTGCCCCTGCAGTTCAAGGACGGCGAGAACGCGCAGACGCTGGGGCTGGACGGGTCGGAAACCTTCGACATCACCGGCCTGCAGGATGGCGCCGGCAAACTTGCCACGCTCACCGCGACCCGCGCGGACGGCAGCATGCTGAAGTTCGACGCCAAGGTGCTGTTGCTCACGCCCAAGGAAGTGGAGTACTTCCGCAACGGCGGCTTGCTGCACTACGTGCTGCGCCAGTTGGCGGCCAGAAAGGCTGCGTAGGTCGGGGCTACGTCCCCGACGCATGAGATATCGATTGCCGCACGTCGGGGGCGTAGCCCCGACCTACGGTGACGGGTTCCTGGTTCCTGGTTCCTGGTTACGGGTTTGGCTTCCATTGCGCGTAGTAAACACGCCATTGGCCGTCTTCCAGGCGCCAGCCGGTGGTGATGGAATAAGTCTGCGCGCTATCGGGAATGAAGCGACCCTGGCTTCCGGTCAGCAGCGCCGTGAAGCGCAAAGTGGCCTGGCCCGATTTCTCTTCGAATTCGACCGGTCCGATGGTTACGCCTATCGTCGAATTGCCCAATACCTGCGCCCGCATTAGATTGTGCAATGCAGCACGATCCATTCCATCGTTTCCGATGAAATCGGCAGACACGCCTTCCATGAAATCCCCTGCTCTGCGCTCGGTCGCCGCAGTCTGCATGCGCTGCAATTGCGCGCGCAGCGCCGTTTCCGGGGTGTCGCGCGCGCAAGCGGCCAGTGCCGCCAGAGCCAGCAGCAGCAAGCCGGTTCGGACCAGCCGCCGAAAGGTCCGCAGTCTCGATTCCAATGTCTTCGCCTTTTCCATCCGGGACGGTATGCTCGTATCGTGGAACCCCACAAACGGACACTTGCTCTTCGCATGTGCCGGACCAAACAAGGCCCTGGGGAGGGAGTGAAACATGAGTCAGGATCGTCCGTGGTTCAAGAATTATCCGCAAGGCGTGCCGCATGAAATCGATCTGGACGAATACCGCTCGATCGTTTCGGTATTCGAAACAGCAGTCAAGAATTTCAATGACCGCCCGGCATTCTCCAACTTCGGCAAGACCCTGACCTACAGCGAAATAGAGGTGCTCAGCCGCCATTTCGCGGCCTACCTGCTCGGCGAGTTGAAGCTGAAGAAAGGCGACCGCGTCGCCATCATGGCGCCCAACTGCCTGCAATACCCTATCGCCATCTTCGGCATCCTGCGCGCAGGATTGACCGTGGTGAACGTCAACCCGATGTACACCGCGCGCGAACTCAAGCACCAGCTGATCGACTCGGGCGCCAGCGCGCTGGTGGTGGTGGACAATTTCGGCCACACCGTACAGGAAGTGGTGGCCGACACGCCGCTGAAGCAGGTCATCACCACCGGGCTGGGCGATCTGGTCGGCTTTCCCAAGGGCGCCATCGTCAACTTCGTGCTGAAGTACGTGAAGAAGATGATTCCGGACTACGACATCGCCGGAGCGGTCCGCTTCAAGGATGCGTTGACCCTGGGCCGGATGCACCGGCTGCCCGAGATAGACATCGACAGCGAAGATATCGCTTTCCTGCAGTACACCGGCGGCACCACCGGCGTTTCCAAGGGCGCCATGCTGACCCACCGCAACCTGGTGGCCAACATGCAGCAAGCCGGCGTATGGGTGGGCACCGAGCTGAACCACGGCAACGAAGTCATCATCACCGCGCTGCCGCTGTACCACATCTTCGCGTTGACGGCCAACGGCCTGGTCTTCATGAAACTGGGCGGGCTCAACCACTTGATCAGCAATCCGCGCGACATGCCGGGTTTCGTCAAGGAACTGCAGAAGACGCGCTTCACCGCCATCACCGGCGTCAACACGCTGTTCAACGGTCTGCTCAATACCCCGGGCTTCGATCAGGTCGACTTCTCCAACCTCAAGATGACTCTGGGCGGCGGCATGGCCGTACAGCGCGCGGTCGCGGAAAAATGGAAGAAAGTGACCGGCGTAACCCTGGTGGAAGCTTATGGCCTGACCGAAACCTCGCCGGCGGCGTGCATCAATCCGATGGACCTGAAGGACTACAACGGCGCCATCGGCCTGCCTATTCCTTCCACCGACGTATGCCTGAAGGACGACGATGGCGCGACCCTTACCGTACTGGGTGAAGTGGGCGAACTGTGCATCAAGGGCCCGCAGGTGATGAAGGGTTACTGGCAGCGTCCGGAAGAGACCGCCAACGTGATCGACGCCGATGGCTGGTTGCACACCGGCGACATGGCCAAGATGGACGAAAACGGGTTCTTCTACATCGTCGATCGCAAGAAGGACATGATTCTGGTATCCGGTTTCAATGTGTATCCCAACGAGGTGGAGGACGTCATCGCCAGCATGGAGGGAGTGCTCGAAGTGGCCGCCATCGGCGTGCCCGACGAGAAATCGGGCGAGGCGGTCAAGGTATTCGTGGTGAAGAAGGATCCGTCCCTCACCGCCGACCAGATCAAAGCCTATTGCCGCGAGAATCTGACCGGGTACAAACAACCCAAACTGGTCGAATTCCGTACCGAGCTGCCCAAGACGAACGTCGGCAAGATCCTCCGCAAGGAGCTGCGCGGCCCCTCTCCGCGGTAAGCCCGCATCCGGTTCCAACCCAAGGCCGGCCCACGCCGGCCTTTTTTTTGCCCCGAGCGGGCCCCTGCGCGGACTATTTTTCTGATTTTTATGACGCATGTCACGCTTTTTGCAACAGCAAGGTTAATCCTCCCTTACACAAGCTCTTCACAGCGCCGGAAGGGGTTTTTAACGGAGTGTTCAGGTGTAGCATCGGCCCCGGCCACTACCCTTGACCACCAGACCGTCCACCCCCCATAGCTTCCCTTACAACGCAATCAAGCCGAGGATCCCAAAATGAGCAATGTCGAAAAACTGCTGCGCAGCCGCCCCTACCAGACCCTTCGCGTCGATTCCGAGCCGAATGGCGACAGCCACTGGATGTACATGCATGCGGAGGCCGCTCCTGGCGTTCGCCCCTGCTTCCACAGCCAGATGCTCGACGATGTGCTCAGCTTCATGAATTCCATCACCCTTCGCGAGTCGCAGCGCCAGTCGGGCAAGTTGCGCCATCTGGTGGTCGCATCGGAAGGTTCCGCATTCAATCTCGGCGGCGATCTGGCGCTGTTCTCGCATTTGATCCGCGAAGGCAATCGCGACCGCTTGCTCAGCTACGCGCGCCGCTGCATCGATGGCGTGTACCACCTCAACACGGGCCTGGGCGGAGATGTCCGCACCATCGCCCTGATCCAGGGCGACGCGTTGGGCGGCGGCTTGGAAATCGCGCTGTCCTGCCACACCATCGTGGCCGAAGAAGGCGTGGACATGGGCCTGCCGGAAGTGCTGTTCGGCCTGTTCCCGGGCATGGGCGCCTACTCTTTCCTGTGCAAGCGCATGTCGCCGCAGCTGGCGGAAAAAATCATCCTCGAAGGCAATATCTTCAGCAGCGACGAGATGTACCGCATGGGCGTGGTGGATGTGCTGGTTCCCAAGGGCCAGGGCGCATCGGCGGTGCAGGAATTGATCAACAAGCAGCAGCGTTCCTCGCATGCCTACCTGGCCATGAACGCTTGCCGCAATCTGGCGCAGCCGGTCGGCTACGACGAACTCATGCGCATCACCGAGGTCTGGGTGGACACCGCGCTGGCGCTGGGCGACAAGTCGCTGAAGATGATGGAGCGGATCGTTCGCGCCCAGGAAAGGCGCGCTTCCGCGCGTGCCGCCTGAGACGGCTGAGTTCCGGAGCGCGCCTCTAAAGGACTAGACCACAGGGGGAAAAGTCGAAACGGCTGCCTTGCGCAGCCGTCAGGAACGATCGCTGCCCTTCTCGGCGCCGTCGCGCATACGTCCGCGCGCTTCCAACGCCGCGCGTCCCTGGCTGAGGCTTGTGTTCAACATCGCAAGCCGCTGACGCCATTCGGTCGCGATCTGCTTGTCGCTGGCTTGCATCAGCTCGCCGCTAGCGGCCGCGAGCTTGACCAGACCGAGGTTGCTGGCCACGCCTTTCAGCGCATGCGCATGTTCGCGCAGATGCGCGCCGTCGCCGCTTTCCATCGCATGGGCCATGGCGCCCAGGCAGCCCTCGGCATCGTTGAGGCACTGCTGGATGAACTCGCGCTCGAACGCGTCGCCCATGCCCAGCACGCTGAGTTCGTTGAGCACGCTCGGATCCAGCACGTTGTCCGAAACCGGCAGCTGCGGCCTGTCGGTCTGGACCGGAGCGGTAACGCGGCCGTTGAGGGCGATTTCCGCCAGCACGTCGAGCAAGCGCGTGGCCACGATCGGCTTGGCCAGGAAGGCGCGCGCACCCGCTTGTTCGCAGCGCGAGATGGCATCCGGGGTGACGTCGGCGCTCAATACCAGCACCGGCGTGCGCGGCCCGCCGCCGGCTTCCATGATGCGCAACTGCTTCAACAGATCCAGGCCGCTGATGCCGGGCATATGCAGATCGACGATGACGGTGTCGTAGTCGGCGATTTCCAGCGCGTCCAGCACTTCCTCGCCTCCGTTCACGCAGACCACCCGGTGCCCCGCTTTCTGCAGCAGACGCTGGACGACCATGCGGTTGGCTTCGTGGTCGTCGGCGACCAGGATCTGCAGGCTGCGCACGCGCGCGCGGTGGCGCAGGAACGGATCGGAGAACGCGATGATGTTTTCCGCGCTGTGCTGTTCCTGTTCCTCGATCCACGCCGGAACCACCGGCGCCTTGACGGTCTGCACCGCTTCGAACGGCAGCTCGACCCAGAAACTGCTGCCGCGGTGCTCGGCGCTTTCGAAGCCGATGCTGCCGCCCATTGCCTCGGTAAGGCCCTTGGCGATCGTGGTGCCCAGGCCGGTGCCGCCATAGCGCCGCGACAGGCTGACGTCGGCTTGTTCGAAGGCCTCGAAAAGCCGAGCGCGCACGCTGGCGGGAATGCCGATGCCGGTATCGGTGACGATGAAACGCAGATTGATCTTGTCGTCGTGGCTGGGGACCAGCTTGACTTCCAGCCGCACGGAGCCGGTATTGGTGAACTTGACCGCATTGCCGGCCAGATTCAGCAGCACCTGGCGCAGATGGCGGATGTCGCCGCGCAATTTGGAAGGCACGTCCGAATCGATGCGCGCTTCGTAGTTGAGCTGCTTGCCGCGCGCCTGCGGCAACAGGATCATGCCGATGCTGTCGATCAGTTCCTGTGGCGAGAATTCGACGACGTCGAGCTTCAGCTTGCCCGCCTCGATCGCAGAGATGTCCAGCACGTCCTCCACCAGCGCCAGCATGCTGCGGGTCGAGGCCTGGATGGTGGACAGGCATTCGCGCTGTTCGCTGTCCAGTTGGGTGGTGGCCAACAGTTCCGACATGCCCGACAGGCCATTCAAGGGCGTGCGGAATTCGTGGCTCATGTTGGCCAGGAAGCGGCTCTTGGCCTCGTTGGCGCGATGGGCTTCCTCGGTAGCGCGGGTCAACTGGCGCAGCAACCCGGACAAGTACATGGGCACGGCGATCAGGCCCAGCAGCAAACCGATGCCCAGCGTGCGGTTCTGCACCCAGTAATCGCTCGTCACCAGCACCACGGCGAAACTGGCGCAGGCCATCGCCACTGCGATGACCAGGTAACGGTTGCCGTAACGCAGACCGTTGCCCACGGTGACCCACATCAGCACGATATAGGCCCAGGCAAGCGGCTCGCCCATGCCGATCATGGCTGCGGCCAGCAGCCCGTAATCTGCCACCATGCCCAACGCCCGGCGCGGGCCGGACTTGCCGGGACTGGCAAGCAGCCAGGCGACGATGGCGATGCCGTTGGCCAGGCCCGAAAGCACGATCGTCAACACGACCGAATACTCGCGGGCGCCGAGCATCTGGCGGGAAGACGGCAACAACGCATAGGCCAGGATCAGCGTTATCAGGCTCAGGCGGACGATGGCCTGACCGTGTTCGCTGTCGGGGCGGTTGGAGAGCCGGCTCCTGACCCAGGTCGTCAAGGCGTTCATGGCTTACTGCATGCCCGGGCGGACGTGGACGGTGGAGAACTGGTCGCAGATATCGTCGAGCCTTGCGCGGCCGCGGCCCAGCGCATCCACGCAAGCCGGATCGAACAGGCGGCCGCGCTGCGCGTACAGATACGCCAGCGCCGCATCCCGGTCCCATGCCTTCTTGTACGGGCGCGGCGAGATCAGCGCGTCGAATACATCGGCGACGGCCACGATCCTGGCTTCCAGCGGGATCGCATCGCCCTTCAGGCCATCGGGATAGCCGCTGCCGTCGTAGCGCTCGTGGTGGCGCAGCGCGATGACGGCGCCCGCCTGGATGAAGCGGTTGTGGCTGCCGCTGAGCAGTTCGTGGCCGATGCGCGGATGCCGGCGCATGACCTCGGTTTCTTCCTCGGTCAACGGTCCGGGCTTCATCAGCACCGAATCGGGAATGGCGATCTTGCCCATGTCGTGCAACGGCGCGGCCATCTCGATGGCGCGCACTTCGTCCTCGGGCAGGCCGAGCTGTTCGGCGATCAGGCCGGCGACATGGGCCATGCGTTCCAGATAGGCGCTGGTGCCGCTGTCCCGGTATTCGATGGCGCGCGCCAGCCGCGAGAGCGTCTCGCGTTCGCGCTCCTCCACTTCGTGCATGCTGGAAAGCAGCCGCTGTTCCAGCGACATGGCGCGCTGTTTGATGTTCTCGCTCTGCTGGCGAAGCTGCAGCAGGTTGCGGCAGCGGGCGCGCAGCTCGCGCGGACGCACGGGCTTGACCAGGAAGTCGATGACGCCCGCTTCCAGCGCAGCCTGGCGGATCGGCTCGTCGCCGACCACGGTGATCAGGATGATCGGTATATCCCGGTGCATCGGCAGGCGCCGGAAGCGGCGCGCGAATTCCAGCCCGTCCATGCCGGGCATGCGGTAATCCAGCAGCAGCAGATCCGTACGATTGGCTTCGCACCAGGCCAACGCCACCGAAGGATCGCCGAAATCGTGCACGGACAATTCCGAGGCGATGTCCTCGATGACATGGCGCAGCATCGTCCGCGCTGAAGTTTGATCGTCCACGATGACGATATCCAAGCCGTTTCCAACCCCATTGGGCCACGTGACGTGGCTGTCCTGTGAGGATACTCCGGTGTAGACCCTGCTGGCATCTAGCATTGTTCGACTCCTACCGGCCAACACGTCTTGGCGACGAATATACCGGTGCTTCGGAACTGGGAGACTTCTCGCCCGCGTGTTCGGGGGAGCGCGCGAAAAGTCCTGTCTTTAGCCGGAATAACGCAGAAACCGTGCCACTTTGGGTATCTGAACATCCCGGTCTGAAAGTGTGACGGAGTTCATATTTATTGGCCGCGCCCGTGCTCGCAACGCCGGTCCGGCCAAGGACGCAGGGCGCCTCAGGTCGGGATCGGCGGGCAAAAGCTGCCCAACGGCGTCACTTGGAAGCGCTTCAGCCCGTGCTTTCGGGGCGCATGTACGGGAACAGCAGGACGTCGCGGATCGAATCGGACCCGGTCAGCAGCATCACCAGCCGGTCTATGCCGATACCCAGCCCGCCGGTGGGCGCCAGTCCCACTTCCAGGGCCCGGATGTAGTCGGCATCGAAGTGCATGGCTTCGTCGTCCCCACCCTCCTTGGCTTCGACCTGGGCCAGGAAACGGGCCGCTTGGTCCTCGGGATCGTTGAGCTCGGAGAAGCCGTTGGCCAGCTCCTTGCCGTTGACGAACAACTCGAAACGGTCGGTGTAGCCGGGCTCATCGTCGTTGGCGCGGGCCAGCGGCGAGACCTCGACCGGATGGTCGGTGATGAAGGTCGGCTGGACCAGATGGTGTTCGACCGTCTTCTCGAAGATTTCCAGCAGCAGCTTGCCCCAGCCGTAGCCGGGCTTGACGTGGATCTTCAGGCGTTCGCAATGGCGGACCAGGGCTTGGCGGTCGGTGCAGTCGGCCAGGCTGATTTCCGGGTTGTGGTGGCGCACCGCTTCGTCCATGCGCCAGCGCCGGAAAGCCGGGTCCAGATCGATCCGTTCGCCGTCCCACGTCATCTGGCCGGTGCCCAGCACTGCGTGGGCCACGTCGCGGATCACGCCTTCGGTCAGGTCCATGATCTCGTTGTAGGTGGCGTAGGCCTCGTACAACTCCAGCATGGTGAATTCGGGGTTGTGGCGGGTGCTGACGCCTTCGTTGCGGAAGTTGCGGTTGATCTCGTAGACGCGCTCCATGCCGCCCACGACCAGACGCTTGAGATACAGTTCTGGGGCGACCCGCAGATACAGATCCAGGCCCAGCGCGTTGTGGTGGGTGGTGAACGGTTTGGCCGCCGCGCCGCCGGGGATGTAATGCATCATCGGCGTCTCCACTTCCAGGAAGCGGCGCGCGTCCAGCCATTCGCGGATGGCGCGGATGATCTTGGAACGCTTGATGAAGACTTCGCGCGCTTCCGGCGTCACGATCAGATCGACGTAGCGCTGGCGGTAGCGTTGTTCCACGTCCGAAAGGCCGTGCCACTTGTCCGGCAGCGGACGCAGCGACTTGGTCAGCAGGCGCAGCGCGGAAACCTTGATCGACAGTTCGCCGGTGCGGGTGCGGGTCAGACCGCCCTCCACGCCGACGATGTCGCCCACGTCCCAGCCCTTGAAGGCGTCGTAGACCCCGCCCAGCGTGTTGGATTGCAGGAACAGCTGCACGCGCCCCGATTCGTCCTGGATCTGGGCGAAGCTGGCCTTGCCCATGACCCGCTTGGCCATCAGCCGGCCGGCGACTTTCACTACGCGGTCGGCCGCTTCCAGCGCTTCGGAGGTCCACACTTCGGCGTCGGCGTACTGCGCCTGCAGGTCGCCGGCGTAGTCGAGTCGGCGGAAGTCGTTGGGAAAGGCGATGCCCTGCGCGCGCAGGGCCGTGAGTTTCGCGCGGCGCTCGGCGATGAGGCTGTTCTCGTCGACGGGAAGCGGCAGCGCGGAAGTCGGATCGGTCATGGAGGCGGGTTTCGGCTATGGAAGGAAGGGTTGCAGGGTGATGATGCTGGAAATCAGGCGTCGCTGCGTTTGGAACCCGCCTCCAGGCCGGATTTGAGGCTGGCCTCGACGAATTCGTCCAGGTCTCCGTCCAGCACCTTCTGGGTGTCGGTGCGCTCCACGCCGGTGCGCAGATCCTTGATGCGGCTCTGGTCCAGCACGTAGTTGCGGATCTGACTGCCCCAGCCGATGTCGGACTTGGTCGCCTCCAGCGCGTCGCGTTCGGTATTGCGCTTCTGGATCTCCAGCTCGTACAACTTGGCTTTCAGCATCTTCATCGCGGTGTCGCGGTTGGCGTGCTGGCTGCGGCCGGTCTGGCAGGCGACCACGGTGTTGGTCGGGATGTGGGTGATGCGCACCGCCGATTCGGTCTTGTTGACGTGCTGTCCACCGGCGCCGGAGGAGCGGTAGACGTCGGTACGCAGGTCGGCGGGGTTGATGTCGATCTCGATGTTGTCGTCCACTTCCGGCGACACGAACACCGAAGTGAACGAAGTGTGCCGGCGGTTGTCCGAATCGAACGGCGATTTGCGAACCAGCCGGTGCACGCCGATTTCGGTCTTCAGCCAGCCGTAGGCGTATTCGCCTTCCACGCGGAACGAGGCGGATTTCACCCCGGCCACTTCGCCGGCGCTGACTTCCATCAGCTCGGTCTTCCAGCCGCGCGATTCGCACCAGCGCAGGTACATGCGCAGCATCATCTCGGCCCAGTCCTGGGCTTCGGTGCCGCCAGCGCCGGCCTGGATGTCGACGAAGCAGTTGGCCGGATCCAGTTCGCCGGAGAACATGCGCTGGAATTCCAGCTTCTCCACGTGCGCATCGAAACGGTCCACGTCGGCCACCACGGCCAGCGCGGTTTCCTCGTCGTTCTCGCTTTCGGCCAGGTCCAGCAGCTCGCTGGCTTCGCCCAGGCCTTCTTCCAGGCTGGCGATGCCGTTGACGTTCTTTTCCAGGCTGGAACGTTCGCGGCCCAGGGTCTGGGCGTACTCGGCGTTGTTCCAGATATCCGGGCTTTCCAGCTCGCGGTTTACTTCTTCCAGGCGCTCGCGCTTGGCGTCGTAGTCAAAGATACCCCCGAAGCGAATGCAGCCGTTCCTGCAGATCGGCGATGCGCTGGCGGATGGGGTTGAGTTCGATCATGGGTATGGGCAACGAAGGTTGAAACAGCCGCTAATTCTAGCAGGCCGGCCTAGCAGACCGGCATGTTCAGGCGCCGGAATCCGCAGCGCTGGCACCTACCCGCCCACGCAGATCGGCGCGGTAGCGGCGGCTGCACGGCAGTGTGGTCCCGTCCTTCAGGTGCAGGCGCGCATCGCCGGTGTCCAGGGGCTCGATCGAAGCCACCTGATCGAGGTTCACCAGATAGCTGCGATGCACGCGGGCGAAGCGGCGCGGGTCCAGCTTGGTCTCGATGCCGGCGATGGTGCTGCGCAAGGGATAGTCGTGCTGGCGGACGCGCAGGTTGACGTAGTTGCCCGAGGCCTGGATCCATTCGATGTCGTTGGCCGCGACCAGGAACTCCCGGCCCAGTTTACGCACCAGGAAGCGTTCCGGCAGCTCGACAGGTTCCACCGGCGGTCCTTCGTCGGGTGCCTCCAGCAGGCTGGCCTCGCCTTGCCAGCGGCGCAGCACGAAGCGGTAGCCCTCCATCACCACAACGATGGAGGCGAAGCTGCGGATGTCCTTCAGGTATTCGTAGAGGAACTCCCTGCCCCACGGGCCGAAATCGTATTCCATGCCTTGCCAGCGATAAACCAGCATGCGCAGCGACACCATGCCCGCCACGTGCAACAGCGAAACCGCCACGCTGGCCAGCAGATACCAGGGAATGCGCTGCCGCCAGTTGTCCCAGTGCAGCGGGAAGCGACGGGTGAACCAGGCGATGGCGGGCAGCAGGGCCAGCAACCAGACCAGCCCGCTGCTCCCTTCCCACAGCACCGGCTCCCAGCTCAGAGTGTCCGATTGGCGCCGCCTGATCTCCATCAGGGTGGTGAGGCTGTTGCCGATGAAGTTGCTGCCGAGCAGCACTATCCAGAAGCCGATTTCGACGGTCCGCTGCCAAGGCAGGAAACGGCGATAGGCGGCGTCGGAATCGGAAAGGGGCATCGGCGCATTCTAGGCGAGCGGGCCGTTCGATCGCCGGCGTCCGTCCCCGGGAAGCAGCGATTGGTCCCTTGGTGCCCGCAGCCGATCCCTTCGCGCTGGCGCCATGCCGGTTGTGGACCGCCAATGACGGCCTGTCCCGAACAAAGGTTAGCCATGGAACGTCGCCACGATCTCGACTGGGTGCGCGTCTGCGCCTTCGGCCTGCTGGTGCTGTATCACGTGGGCATGTACTACGTGAGTTGGGACTGGCACGTCAAAAGTCCGCACGCCGGCGAAACCCTGGAACCGTTCATGCTGCTGTCCAGTCCCTGGCGGTTGTCGTTGCTGTTCCTGGTGTCCGGCGCGGCCAGTGCGTTCCTGCTGGCGAAGATGCCGAAAGGCTTTCTTGGTTCGCGTTCCTGGCGCCTGCTGCCGCCCCTGATCTTCGGCATGCTGGTCATCGTGCCGCCGCAGTCCTACTACGAGATTCTGGATTCGGGTTATCCCGGCGGTTACCACGATGGCTACCTGGCTTTCTGGCGGCGTTATCTGGCCGGCGATGGATCGTTCTGCGACCAGGACGGCTGCCTGGACCTGCCGACCTGGAACCACCTGTGGTTCGTCGTCTATCTGTGGGTCTATACGGTGGCGGTCTGGCTGATCAACCGCATCGCGCCGAATGCCCTGCCCCGCGCCAGCCAGTGGCTCGGCCGTATGCTGTCCGGTCCAGGCAGCCTGTTGTGGCCGGTGGTGTTATTGGCGGTAGTCCGAATCGCCCTGGTCGAGCGCTTCGAATCCACCCATGCGCTGGTCGACGACTGGTACAACCACGCGCAGTATTTCAGCGTATTCCTGCTGGGCTTCCTGATGGCCCGCACGACGGGCTTCTGGGAATCGCTGCAGCGGCTGCGCTGGTTCTCGTTGACGCTGGCTGCAGCCAGCTACGGCTTCCTCATCTGGTACTTCTACGCCAGCGGTTACGGCGACGCCAATCCGCCGCCGGACGCCCTGCGCAACTTCCAACGCATGGTCTGGGCAACCAACCAGTGGACCAGCATCGCCGCCATCTTCGGTTTCGCCTACCGGTTGCGGCATGCGGACAGCCCGGCGCTGCGCTACCTGACCCCGGCGGTGTTCCCGGTCTACATCCTGCATCAGACCGTCATCGTAATCGCCGCGTACAACCTGAAACCGCTGGGCATCGCGCCTTTGCCGGAAGGCCTGTTGCTGGTAGCGCTGACCTTCGCAGCGTGCTTCGGCGGCTACGGGATCATAAGGCGCATCCGCTGGCTGCGGCCCTTGTTCGGGCTGAAGGCGGGAAACGGATCCAGTGCGAAAAAGCCGGGCGCTGTAGAAGCGCGTGCGCCGAGTTAACTGGATGCCGGGGCACGGCGAACCCCGGCTCCGACGACCGGTGAACCGGTACAGGGACTCTCCAGTCCCTGTAGCGGGAATCACTTGACCTCGAACTCTCCCACCAGCACCGTCTCCGCCTGCTCCTTCAAGCGCATGGTGACCAGTTGCTCCCGAGCCTTGCCGCTGCCGAAATGGGTGGTGAGCTTCAGTTGCAGAGTAGTCGCACCGGTGACCAGTTGCTGGCGATCACCGAAGAAGTTGGCTTCCACCTTGTACTTGCCCGGTTTGGCGTCGCGCAACGAGAACTCTTCCGGTCCGTAGCCGCCGGTGAAGTCGTCGGACATCAATCCGCCCTGATAGGTACGCTGGTTCCCGTAGTAGCACTTCTCGCCGTTGGGATCGGTGACCCAGAGGTCCATGTCGCTGTTGTCGCTGTCCCAGCTCAGTACTACGCGCAGGTCGAGCGGCAGGTTCCTGAGCAGGCGCGGATCCACGCGACGGGTGTCCGGGCGTTGCTTCGCATTGGCGGCGATGTCGTTGAGTTCGGCCAGGGCGATCAGCTTGACTCCGTCGAAACGGCCATCCCATTGGCGTTTGACCACTTCGTACAACTGGTCGATGGCCGCCTGCGATTTTCCGACCGCCGCGTACGCCAGCCCCAGGTCGCGGAAGCTCTGGGGCTCTTCCTCGCCCAGCCGCTTGACCTGTTCGAACACGGGCACCGCCAGCGCCGGCTGCTTGGCCTGCATCAGGCGGTAGGCGAGGACGCGGAGCACGTGGCGGTTCTCCAGATCCAGTTCGGCCAGGTTCGACAGCACGCGCAGCGCCAGCGCTTGCTGGCCTTTCTGGAACAACAGGTCGGCCACGTCCAGGTAGAAGGCGGTGCTGTTGGCGTGGGAGTCGCGTTCATCCAGGTAGAGGGTGTAGATGCGGTCCTCGGGCGCGTCGCGCAGACGGCGTGCGTAGGCGGAATCCGGTTCCCAGGCTTGCAGTTCGATGCCGATGTCGCCGGTGTTGCTGCCGTTCTTCCCGCTTTCCGCAATCCCGGGTTCGCTGAGGCGGGCGCCGGTGACCTGGATACTGTCCAGGGTGCTTGCGCCGGCATAGCCTTCGGCGGCGGCGGCCGGCGCCGCCCGATCGTACGCAGGCATCGGCGCAGGCGGTGCGCTCGCTAGCGGCGCCGCCTGGGCATATGCGGCGGCCGCGACCGCAAGCGTCTCTTTCTTCTTTTCGAGTCCGCCTTTGGGCCAGTCCTTGTTCCACCACTCTATTTTCTGCTCGAAGGCAGCGGCTACCTCGTCGATGCGCTCTTTCTCCGAATCGGCCGTCTCCTTCGCCTGTTGCGATTTCAGTTCGGTGTAAACGGCCAGCAATTCCTCGGGCGGCACGATGTCGTGGGTCAGGTAGTCCTGCACGGTTTCCAGCACGATCAGCGAGGTCTCGGCGGTCACCATGCCGAACTGCTGGCCAAGGCGGCGGATGGCGGCGCGGTTGGTTTCCGGATCAACGGACAGGCCATCGATCCGATATCCGGCCCACAGCTGCGCGATGGGTCCGCTGGGGGCGGCCTGGTTCGCGTCCACGGGCATTTCCAATGCCTGCGTGCGGCCTTGGCCGTCGCAGTATTGCAACTGGAGTCTGCCGCCGTTGCCGCGCAGCCGTCCGGCGATACGGAACATGCCGTTGCGCGGAGTCGCCGATTCGTGCGCCAGCGCTTCGGCCCCGACCAATGTTTCGGAAAGCAGGCGTGGGCGTTCTTCCAGCAGAGCCTTCTTCGCTGCGTCCAGGGAGGAAGCGTCGATGGCGATCAGGTTTCCCCCGCTGGCCTCGGACCATGCGCGCAAGCGCCGGCCATCGGCATTGGCGCCTGCCGCATGCAGTGCGTAAAGGCGCTGGTTGGCGGCGACCTTGGGGAAGGATCGCGCGCCGTAGTTATCGAGGCCATCGCTGAATAGCAGGTATTCCCCGATTCCGGCCTGCGGTTTCCAATCGCTGAGATTGCTCGCGCCGTCGTAGACCGTGGCCAACAGCGATTTCTTCAATGCGGACCAGTCGCCGCCGCGTACGCTGAAATCCTCGGCCGCGTCGGCTTGATCGCGCAGGCGCACCAACGCCACTTCGATATCGCCAGCGGCCTTGAAGTATGCGTCCAGGACCGCCAGCTCGCTGGCGATGTCGCGCTTGCGTGCAGAGGCCGAACTGTCCCATAGCAGACCCATGCGCTGGGGCACTCTGCGCGGGGCCGCGGTTTCCCGCACCGGGACTTCGGCCAGGAAATAGATGTTGCCGTCGAATTCCTGCGTATAGACTTGCGGCCCTTCCGCCGCGGGCAGGCTGAGGATCAACTCGCCGCTGCCCTTGAAGCTGGCGCGACGTACGTCCGCGATCCAGCCCCTGCCCTCGCGCTGGAACCCGACCTTGCCCAACGCACCGACCGCGACCGGTTTGCCGCCGAGACCTTGCGCGGCGATCCGCAGCGAGAGCGCTTCCACGCCTGCGGCATAGCCGAGCGGCAACGACAGACGCATGCCCTTGCCTTCGCGCGGCAGGCTTTCGACGTAGCGCAGCTGCACGCGGCGGCTGCCGTTGGCGGGAATGGGAAAAATGCGCAGCTTGAAGTGATTGCCTGCAGTCTGCTCCAGCAACGCCGGATCCACCCTTTTGCGCTCGATGGCCTCGAACACCTGCCGGCCCTTGGCTTTCTCCACCGGCACCGCCGGACGCAGCTTGCCGTCGAAGTCCAGCGCGAAGCCGGTGACGTTCTGCCCATCGCGCAACGGAAAATCCAGGTTCCCTTCCAGCGGCCGCGCATTCGGATTGAAGAACACCATCTCGACCGTGGTCTGGGCCAAGCCGCCCATCACGACGGTGTCGATATCCACCGAACGCAGCACGACCGGCGTCTCGGCGCCGCTGACCTGGAGCAATGGTGGAGTTCGCGGCGCGGTGAGGTCCTGCGCAGTGCCCAATGTAGCGAAGACCACGCAGGCGAAACTTGCGATCCAGAGGAATACGGGCTTGGCGATCCTGCGCATGATTTTCTGCTTGTCCTGGGATAGGTGAGCCGACAAACGTGCGGCATGCGGAAACGGGGTTGATGGGCTACTCCGATGACGGCCCCATGCGGAGCCCACCCGGCCCTACAGAGCTTCGCGGTGTTCTACGATCAACTGGATGGCGTTGCCGCCACGGTAGTCGTCGGGCACCAGGCGATAGGCGATCCGCAAGCGGGACTCCGGCTCTTGTTCCCGCCAGCCGCCGAAATGGATGGCATTGAGAGGTTCGCGGCGGCCCTCTGCGCGCAGGACCAGCTTGAGGTGGCGTTCGCCGACCACGCGCCAGTCGATCACTTCGAACACGCCATCGAACAGTGGCTCGCCATAGCCCTGCCCCCACGGCCCGCCGTTGCGCAGCGCCTCGGCATTGGCTGCGGCGAACTCCTCCGCCGACAGTTCGCCGTCGCTGAGCAGTTCCGCATGCAGCATGGCCGGATCCATCATCGCTTCGGCCTGTTCGCGGAAGGCGGCCTGGAAGCGGGCGAATTCGCTTTCTTCCAGACTGAGCCCCGCCGCCATCGCGTGACCGCCGAACTTGCCCATCAATCCCGGATGCGCGGTATCCACATTGGCCAGCGCGTCGCGGATGTGGAAGCCGGGAATGGACCGCGCCGAGCCGCGCAGGCTGCTGCTACCGGGTTCCGAGGGCGCAAAAGCGATCACCGGACGATGCAGCTTCTCCTTCATCTTCGATGCCACCAGGCCGACCACGCCCGGATGCCATTCCGCATCGAAAAGGCACACGGCGATCGGCGTTCGCAGGTCGCCCTGGCTCTCGATCCGTTCCAGGGCGGCTTCGGCTTCGTCCACCATCTGCTGCTGCACGCCACGGCGTTCTGCGTTGATGCCGTTCAATATCTCAGCGAGCTCATGGGCCTGGGTGGCGTCGTCGCTGAGCAGGCATTCGATGCCGATGGCCATGTCTTCCAGGCGCCCGGCGGCATTGAGCCGGGGCCCGATGGCAAAGCCGATGTCTGCGGCCGTCAGCCGAGCAGCCTCGCGGCCGGACACCTCGATGAGCGCGCGCAGTCCGGCGCATCCCTGACCCGCGCGCAGCCGTCGCAGTCCGGCGCCGACCAGGGCACGATTGTTGACGTCCAGCGGGACCAGATCCGCTAGGGCGCGGCGCCCGTCTGGACACTTTTTCGGTAGCTGTCGAAATTTAGGCAACCTCGCCTGTGGATTCGAAACAGAGCCGAACACTTCAGATATTCCTTGGGTTGTGCACTTTTGGCCAGGGTCCATCGTGCGAGGAGATGCTAGCTAACAACTTGCACCAACCCTACCAGCCGTGTGACTCCGTCGGAAGCGGACACAAAACAGACTTCGGCGCAGCCCCCGAGGGGCTGCCGATATCCGCCTGAAAGGAGCAATAAACCCAAGGATATGCCTTTAATATCAATTAGTTACTTGATACTAGCTGCCATAGTTGCTGCCCTGATTACGTTCGCCAAGGCTCAGGTGTGAGATCAGACGCTGCGTGATACAGCGGCAGACGATAGGTCCCGAATAGCCGCCGAAGCCGGCCCCAGTCGCGCCCTAGGAAGAGCCAGCGGAAATCTTCGTCGAATTGAAACTCCGAACGGAATGGATAGGTCGGCCTGTCATTGTCCACTCCTTCCAGAAGATCGAACCCATCTAGCGCAAGCACGCTGATCGCAGGCGCATCCTTCCGCTTCCGCCTACCCTCAAAGCCACATAGCCGCTCGGTTACCCTGCCAAGGAGTTCGGCAGGCGCAGGACGCAGATCAATGATCTCCGTCGCAACTCCTCTTGCACCTGCCGCACGCGTAACTGCAGCGAGCACTGCTTTGGCGCACAAATCGTCTGGGCAAGCCAAAAACGCCGGTGTTCGGAAACTCGGAAACAACGCATGTACGAATTCCGAGGCAACCTGTTCGGCGAGAACTTCACCTTCGCGTAGCGAGGTCATTTACTGCAGCCCCTGCGGACCAAGACCTATCCGCTCGCCCATGGCGCGCACATAGAACGGTTCGAGGCTGGCATCCTTTAACCAACCCGGGAGATCACCAGGCTCAAAAGCAGTCAGGTCGACGGTGGTTCGAAGCGCTCGGCAGTGCGGCTGCAATTCCGTCGTAGTGGCACGGGCGACACGCTCGGCATCTTTCGCTGGCACAGAGACGGCAACCAACAGTCCTCGCTGTTCGGAGCCATAGGGCGCACCGATGCCAGCCAGATAAGCCGCCTCGACACAATCCAGACCCGCGTAGAGCGCAATCAACCGGTCGACTAACCAAGTAGGCCAATCGCTGGAAGCCCCTATCCAAAGCTGCTGACCGCCCGTGTCGATCCGCTCGACGATGGCCACCTCTCCATGATCGAGCAGCGCAGCGATTTCTTCGGGATACAGCGTACAACCTACCTCGTTTGGGTTGAGCATCAGTGTCGCACCCCGTGTCCATTCGAATAGTTGACGTCCGGTTAGCACCAAGACAGTCGCTGCAGACCCGGCCGCTGTTCTGGCCTGCGATTCTTCGGTGAAGAATGGCAACACGGTCAGACCTTCGGGCGTTGTGAACTGGATGAAGCGCAGACGTTCACCACGACGACCACTGCGTGGCGTGTGAGCGTAGACCGTTGCATCCAGCAGCGCACGGAAAAAGGCCGGTTCCGCCGACTTGTCGGCGAGTGCCTCATGCATCAGCCTGGCGAGTTCGTCTGCAGGAATCACGCGTGTTCGTTGGGCTCGGTTAGACTAAGGAATACTTAGTCTAACCGGATTGTATGCCTCCGCGCCCATGCCTGGAAGCAAGCCCACGCCTCGGGCGCGACCGTGCGCGCCCCTTTCCCGACGCGCACTACTTGCGCACTATTTTGGTGATGGTGCCATCCATACCGGTCGAGGTGAGCTCGAAGTTAACCTGATCGCCCTGCTTCAGGGCGGTCAGGTCCACCTCGGGCGCCTTGAAGGTCATGGTCATCGCCGGCCACTTCAGAGCATCGATTGGTCCATGAGCGATCGTGATCGTCTTCGCAGCGGTGTCGACCGCCTCGACCGTGCCGCTGGCCGACGCCATGGTAGCCGCCGATGCCATTTCCGGCATGGGCATCGATTCGTTGGAAGCTGATGCCGCCGTGGATGCTTTCGATTCTGCAGGCATTTCCGCATGATTCGTCGACGCGGGGGCATTCGCATCCCCCGAAGGCGACGAGCAGGCGGTCAGCAGTGCAAGGGTGAGTACGAGGGTGGGCATTTTCATGGGTTCTCCTTGGGCTAGATGATGAGTGCAAAAAAGGGACCACCTACGCAGCTGCCAGTGCCCAGGTGGTCATACTTCGTCAGCAAGGGCAATTGCGGTCGCCCTCTTGTGTAGCAGCGGTCCTATCCGTGGTGATGACGCGGTCGTAGCGCTTCGCGGCGCCATCCACCAGTTCAGCGGTCACACACGAGTCCTCGGTGACGGTGACGCGTGCGTGGCCGATGGTTTTGTATAGCGTGGCACCGCTGCTCTTGTAGGGGACGAAGCCGCGCTGGATCGCCAGCGACGTGCCGACATCCGGTGCCGGCGTGTGCTTGAAGCACACCTGGAGCTGATGATCGGCGATCTGGTGGACCGAGCCGACTGGGGCTCGCTCACGCGGCGCGGCCGCAGCAGCGATCGGGAGCAGCAGGCTGATGGCGAGCGATGTTAGATGCAGTTTCATGGGAACCTCCTGATAAGTCAGAGGGAGTGGCACGCCGGGCACCAAACGGGGCGCTCGCCGTGGCCGGTCATGTCGGCAACGCCGACGAAGAAAGTGAGCTGGGACGTGATTGGCGTGATCGCCGCAAGCGACGCCGCTGCAGCAACCGGTACGCGGCCGGAATCACGAGCATCGAGAGCAACGGCGCACTGAGCATGCCGCCGACCATCGGCGCAGCAATGCGCTGCATGACTTCCGAGCCGGCGCCGCTTCCGATCAGGATCGGGAACAGACCGGCCAGGATCACGGCTACGGTCATCGCCTTTGGTCGCACGCGTTGCACGGCGCCTTCGCGGATCGCGGCGTCGAGTTCCGCCTCGCCCGCGCTCGGATTCGCGGCGAGTTGGCGTTCCCACGCGTGGCGCAGGTACAGCAACATGATGATGCCGAACTCGGCGGCGACGCCGGCCAGGGCGATGAAGCCGATCAGCGTGGCGACCGATACGGCATGGCCCATGCCCCAGATCAGCCACAAGCCCCCGACCAATGCGAGTGGCAGGCTGAGCATGATGATCGCGGCCTCCGACACGCGTCGAAACACCAAGTAAATCAGGCCGAAGATGATTACCAACGTCGCGGGAACCACCACGCGCAGCCGCTCACTGGCACGTTTGAGGTACTCGTACTGGCCGGACCAACCCACGGCGTATCCGGCTGGCATCGGCACCTGCTTTGCGACCGCACGTTGCAGATCGGTCACCACCGAGCCGAGATCGCGTCCAGCCACATCCACGTAAACATAATTGCTGAGGCGAGCGTTATCGCTGCGCAACATCGGCGGGCCTTCGCTGAAGCTCAGCTCGGCGACCTGTCCCAACGTCAGCTGCACACCACTTGGCGCGAGCAAAGGCAACTGCGCGAGTGCGGCCGGCGAGTCGCGGATCGTGCGTGGATAGCGCACCACCACCGGGTAGCGTTCGCGGCCCTGGATGGTCTCCGCGACCGGTTCTCCACCCACCACCGTCGCAATCAACCGCTGCACATCGGCCTGGCTTAAGCCGTACCGGGCGGCCATATCGGGCCGCACCTTCACGTCGATGTAGCGACCACCCGCGATGCGTTCGGCCAGCGCCGAACTCACGCCGGGCACGGTGCGTGCAACCCGTTCGATGCGATCGCTCAACTGCGCCAGCACCGCAACGTCGGGCCCCGAGACCTTGATGCCGATCGGGCTCTTGATGCCGGTGGCCAGCATGTCGATGCGGTTGCGGATGGGCGGCACGAACAGGTTCGTCAGCCCCGGCACCTTGACTGCGCGGTCAAGTTCCTCGCGCAGCTTCTCGGGTGTCATCCCCGGCCGCCATTGGCTGCGCGGCTTGAAGGTGATCGTCGTCTCGAACATCTCCAGCGGTGCCGGGTCGGTGGCGGTCTCAGCCCGGCCCGCCTTGCCAAACACGTGGTCCACTTCGGGCACGGTCTTGAGCATGCGGTCAGTCTGTTGCAGCAACTGCGATGCCTTGCCAGCAGACAAGCCGGGCAATGCCGATGGCATGTATAGCAGCGTGCCTTCCTCCAGGGGCGGCATGAACTCACTGCCAAGACGTAAGAGCGGAATCAGGCTAACCAGCAGCACGACACCGGCCAGCGCCAATGTCAGTTTCGGGAAACGCAGCACTGCATCCAGCACCGGCCGATACAGCGCGATCAGGATGCGATTGAGCGGGTTGTCTTTCTCGGATCGGATATGGCCGCGGATCAGGTAGCCCATCAGTACCGGAATCAGGGTGATGGACAGGCCCGCCGCAGCGGCCATGGCATAAGTCTTGGTGTAGGCCAGCGGTGAGAACAACCGTCCTTCCTGCGCCTGCAAGGCGAACACCGGCACGAACGACAGCGTGATCACCAGCAGACTGACGAACAGCGCCGGACCGACCTCGCTGGCGGAAACCGCCATCAGCTCCCAGCGCTCGGCGCCCTCGGGTTCACGGTGGTGCTCGTCGCGGAAATGCTCGAGGTGCTTGTGCGCGTTCTCGATCATCACCACCGCGGCATCGACCATCGCGCCAATCGCGATCGCGATGCCACCGAGCGATAGCAGGTTCGCGGTGATGCCCTGCATGTGCATGACGATGAAGGCCGCGAGCACGCCCAAGGGCAAGGTGATCACCGCCACCAAGGAGGAGCGTACGTGCCACAGGAACAGCGCACACACCAGGGCGACGACAAGGAATTCCTCGCCGAGCTTGCGAGTGAGGTTGCGCACGGCTTCGAGGATCAATTCGGAGCGGTCATAGGTCGGCACGATTTCGACACCGGCCGGCAGGCTTCCCTTCAGGTCCTGCAGCTTGGCCTTGACGGCTTCGATCGCGGCCAAAGCGTTCTTGCCCGAACGCAGAATGATCACGCCGCCGGCGACTTCGCCTTCGCCATCGAGTTCGGTGATGCCGCGGCGCAAGGCCGGTCCGCGTTGCACCATCGCCACATCCTGCAGTAGCACCGGCACGCCGTCGTTGCCGGTCGTCACAGGGACGCGCTCGAAATCGGCGCGCGTACGCAGATAGCCTTCGCTGCGTACCATGAACTCGGCTTCGCCCTGCTCGATCACCGAGCCGCCAGTGGCGCCGTTGGCGGACTGAATGGCTTCGACGAGTTGGTTGATGGTGAGGCCGCGCGCCGCCAGCGCCTGCGGATTTGGCACGATTTGCCAGGCTTGGACCATGCCGCCGACGCTTGCGACTTCGGCCACGTCGGGCACGGTCTTGAGGTCGTAGCGCAGAAACCAGTCCTGTAAGGCGCGCAGCTGCCCCAGGTCGTGCTTGCCGGTGCGATCGACGAGCGCGTACTCATAGATCCAGCCAAGACCCGTGGCATCCGGCCCGATCGCCGGACTGACCTGCGCCGGCAAGCGATCACGTACCTGGCTCAGATACTCGAGCACGCGCGAGCGTGCCCAGTACAAGTCGGTCTTGTCGTCGAACAGCACGTAGACGAACGAGTCGCCGAAGAACGAGAAGCCACGCACCGCCTTGACGCCCGGCACCGACAGCATCGTTGTGGTCAAGGGATAGGTGACCTGGTCTTCGACGATGCGCGGCGTCTGCCCGGGCCATTCGGTGCGGATGATGACCTGCGTATCCGACAGGTCGGGCAAGGCATCGAGCGGCGTGTGCAATACCGACCAGATGCCGGCCGCTGCCAGCGCAATGGCAGCCACCAGCACAAATAGCCGGTTAGCGATAGAGGCGCGAATGATGCGGGCGATCATGGCTGCCGTCCCGCCGCAGGCACATCACGAATGGTGCAATCCGGGTTCGCCTCGGGCGCGAACTTGGGCACCAACTGCATGTCCATGTAGGGCGACTTGCCGGGTTTGTCGAAGTGCTTGTCCGGCACCATCGGGTCATACCAATAGGTCACTGGGCATTGCCGTGCCTTGGGTGACGCGGTGACCGCTGGTGTTGCAACGGCTGGGGGCGCCTTCTTCTTGGGCGGTACTACGGGTGGCGCCGGGCGCGCGGGCGCAGCCTGCGGCGGCATCGCCATGTCTGGCATACCGGGCATGACATCGCTCGGCATGTTCGCTTCTTCATCACCCGCACCGGCATTGAGGCGTTCGAGTGCGCCTGACAGGTTCGCTTCGGAATCGATCAGGAACTGCCCCGAGGCCACCACCTTCTCGCCACCTTTCAGCCCCGCGAGAATTTCAGTCATGCCGTCACCACTGCGACCGGTCTGCACGCGCACGGGATGGAACATGTCGTCGGCGCCGAGCACGATCACGCGAGCCTGCGCACCCGCTCCGATCAACGCGTCCGTCGGTACCAGCGGCCGTTCGATACTCGCAGTTGGCTGCAAGGTGATCTGCGCGAACATGCCCGGTGCCAGGAGACCGTCCGGGTTGTCCAGAACGATGCGGGCCCGTTGGGTGCGGCTACTCATGTCCACTTGCGGCAGCAAGGTTTCCACGCGGCCGTGGAAGGCCTCGCCTGGCAATGCGTCGACAGCCGCTTCCACCAACGTACCCGTCGCGATGCCCGCAGTGCCCGCTTGCGGAATCGACGCTTCGAGCCAGACCGTCCGGGTACCGTTGACGCGGAACAGCAGCGTGCCTATCGGCGCCGACTGCCCTTCGCGCACGCCGATTTCGCTGACGACGCCGGTCACGGGTGAGGTCAAGGTGAGTCGTCCGCGCTGCCCCGCACCACTGCCCGCGGGCAGACCCAACGCACGCAACCGTTCGTGGGCGGCGGATTGCAAACCTCGTGCGGCGGCGGAGCGAGCTCCACCTAACGCTCGCGCTTCGGCAATCGCAGTGTTCCAACTTGGCGCGATGATGCTGGCCAGGGGTTGCCCCGCGCGCACCGGCTCAAACGGGGCACGCACGTGCAAGCGCTCGACGATGGCGTCGACTCGCGCACTGACGATGCGTTCCTGACGCAGGTCCCAGCCAATGGTGCCCGGCACGCGGACGGCTGCCGTCAGTCGGCCAGGCTTGACCACCACCGTGCGGATGCCGAGGTTCTGGCGCACGCCCGGTGCAACGGCAACGCCGCCGGCCGTCGCCTCGTCGGCGTACTTCGGCACCAGTTGCATGTCCATGAAGGGCGACTTGCCAGGCTTGTCGAAGTGTTGGTCGGGCACCATCGGGTCGTACCAATAGAGCGCCTTGCGTTCGGCGGACTGCGGGCTCGAGGTGTCGGCGGCGGATGAACTCCCGTGAGTGCGCCCCCACCAGTAACCGAGGCCGACGGCGGCCACCAGCGCAAGGGAAACAGCAGCAGTGACCACGCTGCGACGAGTGGTATTCATGGCTGCATCTCCGAGGGCAACAGGAAGGCCAGCGCGGCCCAGGCACGTCCGAGTTCACCCAGGTGTTCGGCGTGCGCGAGGTGCACATCGAGTTCGTCACGTCTGGCGTTGAGCCACGGCTGCAGTTCGCCGCCGGCGCGATACGCGGCGAGCGTCGTCGCACTGCGGTCCTGCGCGAGCGGCAACAGGGAGTGCTCATGCAGGGCGACCTGGCGCTTCAGCCCTTCCCATCGAGCGAGATCCGCGCGAATGCGCGCCGCTTCCTGGCGACGCAGGTCTTCGCGGGTCGCCAACGCGGCCTGATAGTCCGCTTCCCGGGCTGCGATGCCACGATCCTGCCGGTTACGCGAGAACAGCGGCAAGCCGATGCCCACTTCGAACATGATCATGTCGCTGCGACCACCGGCACGCTGGCCATAGGACGCACCCACGCTCCAGTCCGGATGCTTGTCGGCGCGGGCGACATCGATCGCAGCTGCGGCGGTTTCGAGCTGAGCGGTGGCGGGAAGCAACGGCCCTACCCGATTCACCTCTGCCAGCAATCGGGCTTCGGATACAGGCAGCGAGTCAAAGTTCGGGGCTTGATCGGCAACCTCGACCGGCGCGTCGCCCAGCCAGCGCGCCAGCCCGGCTTGTGCCGCCAGCTTCTCGGCACGGGCGGCCTCGATGCGGTTGTCGAGTTCCAGCAGTGCGGCCTCGGTGGCGAGTGCGTCGCTCACCGGTTCGCCACCGCTCGCCACGCGTGCCTTCGACACCTTCGCCGCCAGCGCGGCTTGCTCACGCAGCTTCTGCAGCGCCGTCAATTGGCGCTGCGCGGCCCACACGGCGATCCAGGCTTCGGCCGTGGCGCGGCGCACGGCCAGCACTTCGGCGTCTGCTTGCGCCTGCGCTTCGTCGATCTGGCGCGCGGCGAAGGACTGACGCGCTGAACGCTTGGCCCGCGAGGGAATCTCTTGCCGCAGCCCGATCTTCTTCATGGTCATGTCGTCGGCGCGCGTATCGAAGGCATCGCTTCCGGTGACTGGCAGGTTGTCGATGCCGACCATCAGCATTGGATCAGGCAAGGCGCCGGCGCGGGCTGCTTCTTCTTGCGCGGCCAACACACCGGAGCGGCGGGCATCGAGCATCGGCGCACGCTCGCTGGCCAGACGGATGGCTTCCGGCAGCGTGAGCTTATGGGATGCGGCCAAAGCCGCAAATGGCGTCGCCAGCACGGCCACGCACAAGGTCCGGACCAACGCACACTTAAGTGCGGCCCAGGACCGACAACGATCAAAACGGGAGTTCATGACGCCTCCGAAACGGACATGGCCGCGCGCACGGCGCATCGGCGCCGGCGCGGATTCGCTACGTCGTTTCGGGGGCTAGATCAGAAGACTGCAGAAACGCAGCCGTGGGGGCGGATCGGATCGGGCGATCGGCACGTCAGCCTGGATGGTGACGTGGGATACAGGTTGCACGTAGACCGGCGCCAGGATGAGCGCCGGCAACGCAAGCGGTGGCACCGATAGCTTGGCGGTGTCGGTAGTAACTGTGTGATCAGGATTACAGTGCTTCTGACAAAGAAGCGGATTGTCCTTGTCGTGCTGCTGGGCCATGCCCATCTCGGCGCAAGGCTCCGCCATCGCCATGGTCTGGGCGGACATCTGCTCCATCGGGCACAGATACGCCGCCAGCGCCGCCTGCTGGAACAGCAGGCAGACGATCACCAGGACGGCGATCTGTAGGCGGTGGCGGGCGCGCCGGGTCATGGGCGGGATGGTACTCCTCTGGCGGCGAGCAAGCCGAATAGTCCATAGACGCGGTTTAGCGCGGCGAGTTCCCAACATCCGGTGGCCAACCGACTACCCACAGCACGGCCTTTGCTGCTGGATGGGCGGACACGGCACCGTGCCGTAGGAGCAGAAAACACAGCAGTCGCCCGGTTCGGGCTTCAGCAGCTCGCCACAGGCCGTGCACTCGTAGAAGAACTGGCACGCCGTCGTCGGCATGGTCTCGACGGCCTGGTGACCGCATTGCGGACACGTCAGCGTGCTCTGCAACTGCAACTCAGCCACCGTTGGCCCTCGCCTTGGCCGGGAAGCCTGCCTCGGAGATCGCACGCGCGATAGCTGGCACGTTGGTGCGATCGGCATCGAAGTCCACGGTGACAGTAGCCGCCTTGGTGTCGACTTGTGCCTTGGAAACGCCGGGCACCTTGTCCAGGGCCTTTTCGATCGTGATGCTGCACGCCGGGCAGGTCATGTTTTCAACATCGAGGACGGCCTTCTTCGGCGTCGCGGCCCACGCCATGCCCGTCCACAAGATCATCAACCCAACAATCCACTGGCGCATCGTTCGTCTCCTACATGAACCAAGCTACGTAATACGGGAAGAGCAGCAGCAGCGCGATCACGACGGTTGCCATCCAGAGCCAACGCCGGCGGCGGCGCAGCCCGCCTGGATCAATGCAAGCTCCGTCCGTTCGACAGCGGGAGGCAGGACCGTACAGACTCCAAAATGCCCAGCCAAGGCACGCCAACGTGGCCACGCTGAACCAAGGTCGCCAGGCATCCAGCGCGGTGAGGTTGGCAATCCACGCGCCGCTGACGCCCAGCAGCACCAGAACCAGCGGCACCACACAGCACACGGACGCCGCGATGGCGGCAAAACTCGCCGCAACGATGGCTGGCAGGGAGGATTTGGCGGGGAGGTTGGCCATGAGCGCATACTACGGTCTGTACCTGGGTACGGAGTCAAGCCATGGCCGAGAGCGCCCTCACCATCAGCAAACTGGCGGCATCGGCCGGCGTGCATGTCGAAACCGTGCGCTACTACCAGCGCCGCCGGCTGTTGCCGGAACCCCAACGGCCCTTGGGCGGCTTCCGCCACTACGGACCAGCCGATGTCACCCGTCTTCAATTCATCCGGCGAGCCCAAGCGATGGGATTTACCCTGGATGAAATTGCCGGCCTGCTGGAACTCAAGGGCAAGCGGGCCTGTGAGCAAACGCGTCGACTGACCGAACTCAAACTGGTCGATGTTCGCGAACGACTCGATGCGTTACATCGGCTGGAAGTCGATCTTATGAACCTCATCGCTGAATGCAGTCAGGCGCCTGGCGGCGAGTCGTGTCCGACCCTGGACCGTCTAGAGCATGCGACGGAGCACTCGGACAAGCGCGGTCGATGCGCCGCGATAGCCGATTAGGCATGACCATGTGCATCGTCACATGGCGTCATTTCGACTTGCAGCGTCGCGTGGTGAATGCTGAACCGCTCCTCCAGTGCAGCGGCCAGTGAGCGCCGGACTTGTTCTCCATCGCCCCCATCGCGCAACACGATATGCGCCGTCAGCACCGGCTCCTTGGAGCCCAAGGCCCAGGCATGCAGGTCATGAACCGCGATGACGTTGGGGTGCGACAGCATCATGGTGCGGACCTCGTCCAACTCCAGGCCATGCGGCACGCCTTGCATCAGCACCTGACCAGCTTCCCGCAACAATGTCCACGTACGCGGCAGCACCCAAAGTCCGATGAGGACTGCGATGATGGGGTCGGCCACCGTCCATCCGGTGAACTTGATCACCAACGCGCCGACGATGACACCGACGGAACCCAGCATGTCGCTCCAGACTTCCAGATAGGCGCCCTTGACGTTGAGGCTGGTGCCGCTGCCCGCCTTGAGTAGGCGCATCGAGATCAGATTGATGACCAGGCCAATCGCAGCGATCACCAGCATGCCGCTCGAGGCGACTTCCGGCGGATCGCGAAAGCGGCCGACGGCCTCCCACAGGATGTAGCCGGCGACCAGGAACAGCAGGCCACCATTGATCATCGCGCCTATGGCTTCCATCCGCGCATAGCCATACGTGCGCTTGGCGTCGGGTGGTCGTCGGCTCAAACGCACAGCGAACAACGAGATTGCCAGCGCAATGACATCTGTGCCCATGTGAGCGGCATCGGACAGCAATGCCAGGCTATTGGTAATCAATCCACCGATGACCTCCGCAATCAGGAACGCGGTAGTTAAGCCAAAGGCCCACCACAATGGCTGTTCGTGCTTTATCTCGCCGGTGCCGTGATCGTGTCCTGCGCCCATAAGAAGTCTCCCGTAATCGAATCGATGGTTCGAACGCGTTATTCGGTCTGCGGACTCGTTCCGAGCATTGCCCGCATCAGTGCGGGCAATCGCCGGATGTGGCGAACAAGCAGTGCTACCGCCAGCGCGAGATACACCCAGGCCAAGGCCGTCAGCACGGCGATCTCGCGCTCGGGCGTGGCCTGGTAGAAGAAGGCCAGCCCGAGTTGCGTCACGAACAGACTCGCCAAGGCCAATGCCCCCCAGAGGCTAAGCCGCAGCGGCAACAGCAGCGCCAGCGCGAACACGGATTGCGCCGCCGTCAGGAAGAACTCCTCGTGCTGGCGCGCATCCAGCGGAAGCGACATCACTCGCCCAGCGCCGATGCTCATCGCGATCGGCAACATGCCGACCAACAGCGTCCACTGGTTGATCTTGTCACTGATCATGGTGGTGAGGCCGGCACGGGCGCGGCCATCAAGGGCGAACAGGATGGCGATGGTGACCGCTGGCGCTTCGCTGGCCAGCGGTGCCAGCCACTGGACTACAAGGAACTCGTCGATGCCTAGACGACGACCTGAAGCCACCAGCGATTCGGCGAAGGGTTCGGCCGCCAGCAGGATGACACCGGCCGCCACCACACTCATCGCCGCCATCACCGTCCAGCGCTTGGCGGGCGTCAACTGCGCGATCACCGCGCCTGGGCCCGGTTCTTCGTCTTCCTCTTCCTCTTCGTTCTCCGCGCGCGAGGTGCGCCACAGGTACAGGCAGAACAAGACGCCCAGCACGAGAAAGTCGATTATGCCAATGCTGTTCTTCAGCAAGATGATGAAGGCATACGCGCTGGCTAGGGCGAGGAAAACGATCTCGACCGAGTTTTCGTACTGCAGCACGATTCCTCGCTGTCGCGAACGCCACCAATGCAGGCCCACCAGCAGCGGCCAGGCCAGGCCGATCAGCAGACGATTGGCGCCTGTCATGTTCGCTGCGGCGTAGGCGACGTAACCCGAGGCCGGATCCTGCCCGGCGCGATAGGCGTAGTAGAAGTCGACCGCGTATTCGGGCAGCACTGTAATCAACGCAACCACCGCCAGCACGAAACCGGTGGCGATGTATTTTTCCGCCGCTTCGGCACCCCATGACAACAGGAAGCCCGCTGCCAGGATCGCAAGACCAAACAGCACCGCATCACCCAGCGCACCCGCGCTACCGCTGGTGATGCGCAGATACGTGGCGGGCAGGACGGCCGCTACTGCGGCGCTCACGGGAACGACGAATTCGCGAATGCCGTTATGGAGGCGAGTCATGCGCGGCTTCTCCTTCGATGAGTCATTCGGCTGGGCTCGACGGGCCGATTGCCTCGTGCCGCTCCACCGGCACGACGAACACGGCCCCTACCGGCAGGTCGCCGATGCGGCCTACCTCATGGATCAGGGCCACAATCTGTTCGGTCCGCGCATCTTCGCAATAGGCTTCCAACCGCACGTCGGATTCACCCTCTGGCGCCAGATCGGCACGGACGATGGCTTCGTTCGGATGCACGACGCCGTGCACCCGGGACAGCGAGAGGTGGTAGAGGCCCGCACGCTCGATTACCCGCACGATGCGATCAGCCAGCGATGGACGGACAAAGGCGACAATCATCTTCATGGTGGGCACTCCCGATGTTGAAGGACGCGACAGGCCGGGCCCGCCGCACCCAGTCACGGCACCGCTTCGGCCATCAACGGACGTCGTTGATGGGAATCGACTGATCGATGGTGCTCACGTATATCCAGCCGGCTTCCGCTCGACCCGTCCGCCCGATCTGGCGAAAAATCTCCACCGCACGCCCTACGTCGCTGTCCTCGCAGAACAGTTCCATCTGCACTTCGTTGATCACTTGATCACCGAACTCGACCGAATACTCCTGCTCGCGCGCACTGAGTGCGCGCAGCAGGCCTTTCACGTCGAACAGGCTGAGGCGCTGGAAGCCGGCGGCTTCCAGCGCGTGGATCAAGTCTGAGACACGATTGCGGTGCACAAATGCCTTGATCTGTTTCATGACGCAGTCTCCTGAGAATTGTGCTCGGCCGCCTTGCGGTCGGAGCGGTTTTCAAGCCATTCGTACAGAACCGGAAGCAGGATCAACGTGAGCAGCGTTGAACTGATCAGACCGCCAACGACCACCGTCGCCAACGGACGTTGCGTTTCCGCGCCGACACCGCTGGACAGCAGCATCGGCACCAGACCGAGGATCGCCACGCTCGCGGTCATCAGCACCGGTCGCAGACGCAGAGCCGTGCCCTGCACCACCGCTTCGCGCACCGACAGGCCTTTCTCACGCAGCTCGTTGAGGAAGCTCACCAGCACGATGCCGTTGAGCATCGCCACGCCGAATACCGCGATGAAGCCGATCGCTGAGGGCACCGACAGGTACTGGCCGGTGACAAACAAGGCCAACAATCCGCCAATGGTGGCGAACGGCACGTTGGCCAGAATCAGCGCCGCGTACTTGACCGAGTTGAAGGCGGTATAGAGCAACACGAAGATGAAAAAGATCGTGACTGGCACGATCAGCGCCAACTTGGCCAGCGCACGCTGCTGGTTCTCGAACGCCCCACCCCACTCGATCCAGTAGCCCGGCGGCAGCTTCACCTGCTGCTTAATCGCCGTCTCAGCGTCCTGGACGAAGCTATCGACGTCGCGGCCTCGGACGTCCATCTGGATCACCGCATAGCGTTGCAGTTGCTCGCGACGGACGAACGAGTAACCTTCGGCCACGTTGATGTCGGCTACCTCCGACAGCGGCACCAAGGCGCCGGTTGCCGTGCGGAGCGGGATGCGACGCAATGACTCGACCGAATCGCGTGTCGCGTCATCCAGCCGCACTGCGATATCGAAGCGTTTCACGCCATCGAGCAGTACGCTCACCGGTTCGCCGCCCAGGCCATTGCGGACGATGGTGAGCACCTCCTCAGCGTTCATGCCATGGCGGGCCAGTTCGTCGCGCTTGACCGCGATGCGAATCTGCGGCTTGCCGATGTTGGCTTCCAAAGCAAGGTCGGCCACGCCCGGCACCTTGTCCAGCACGCGCTTGATGCGGCCGCTCAGCTTGTCGAGTTCGCCCAGGTCTTCACCGTAAAGCTTCAGCGCCAAGGTGGCGCGCACGCCGGAGATCAGTTCCTCCACGCGCATCTGGATCGGTTGGGTGTAGCCGGGCACCACGTTCGGCACGACCTTCTCCAGCGTCTCTTGCATCGCCGCTTCGAGCTGCTTGATGTCGCGGCCCGACTTCCACTCTTCCTCGGGTTTGAGCGCGGTGTAGATCTCCATGTAATTGACGTCGGCGGTCTCGCCCTTCTCGGCACGGCCGATCATCGCCAGCGTGGTCTCGACCTCCGGGAATTGCTTGAAGGCCGCGGCGATGGTGTTGCTGGTCTTGATCGATTCGTTGAGCGAGGTCGACGGGATGCCCGTCACGCGCCACATGATCGAGCCTTCCTGCAGTTGCGGCATGAACTCCTTACCCAGGAAAGGGAACAGCGCCAGGCTCGCGACCAAGGCGACAAGCGCGCTGATCACGACCACTTTCTTGCGGCCCAGCGCCTTCGCCAACAGCGGCTGATAACCACGCTTGATCCTGGCCACCAACCACGTATCGCGCTCGGGCTTGGGCTTGAGAATCATCGACGCCAAGACCGGGATCAGCGTCAGGCTCAGGATCAGCGAACCGGCCATCGCGAAGGCGATGTTGAATGCCATCGGCTTGAACATCTTGCCTTCGAGGCCTTCCAGCGCGAACAGCGGCAGGAACACCACGATGATGATGCCGATCGCGAACGTGATTGGATTGGCCACTTCCTTAGCCGCGGCCAACACCGCAGAAGTCTTGTCGACCTTCTCTCCGTGTTCCAACCGCTCCGCCATGATCCGGAAGGCGTTCTCCACCATTACCACCGCGCCGTCGACCATCATGCCGATGCCGATCGCCAGGCCCGCGAGCGACATCAGATTGGCGGACAAGCCGACCTGCCCCATGCCGATGAAGGCAATCAGCATGGCCAGCGGCAGTGTGACGATCACGACCAGCGCTGAGCGGACCTCGCCCAGGAACAGGAACAGGATTACCGCGACCAGCAGCGAGCCTTCCACCAGCGCCCGCACCGCGGTTTCGACCGCCTTGTTGACGAGGTCAGTGCGCTCGTACATCGGCTTGAGCACCATGGTCTTCGGCAGTGCATCGCGCACCACGTCAAGCTTGCCCTTGACCGCCTCGACCACGTCCTTGGCGTTCTCGCCGATGCGGGCCAGCGCCTGGCCCATCACGACTTCCTGGCCGTCGCGGGTCACCGCACCGAAGCGCGGCGCGGGGGCTTCGACCACGGTTGCCACGTCACGCAGATACACCGGCACACCGTCCTCCGACTTGAGCACGATCGCGCCGATGTCCTCGGTCGACTTCAGCAAACCCAGACCGCGCACCAGGAACTGCTCGCGGCCCACGTCCATCACGTTACCGCCGACCTGGCCGTTGTTGGCGGGGAGCGCGTTGATGACATCGCCGAAGCCCAGCCCGCGGGCGTAGAGGCGTTGCGGATCGATCTGCACCTGGTACTGGCGTTCGCCACCGCCCCAGGAACTAACGTCGTCCACGCCCGGTGCCGTGCGCAGGATCAGCCGCACGGTCCATTCCTGCCATGTGCGCAGGTCCATATCGGTGACCTGGTCCTTACTGACGCCGGGCGCGCGTTCGACGGTGTACCAGTACACCTGCCCCAGGCCCGACGTGTTCGGGCCCATGCTCGGCTTGCCATAGCCTTCAGGCAGACGATCGCCGATTTCCTGCAGGCGTTCGTTGACCAGTTGTCGCGCGAAGTAGATGTCCATGTCGTCCTTGAAATAGACCGACACGTACGACAACCCGAACAGGCTGACCGAGCGGATTTCCTGCACCTTCGGCAGGCCGGCCAACGCAGACTCCACCGGCGTGGTGAGCAACTGCTCGACGTCCTCGGCGGCCAGGCCCGGGGACTCGGTGTAGATGTTGACCTGGACCGGCGTCACGTCGGGGAAGGCATCGATCGGCACGTTGCGAACGGCGCTGATGCCGAGGAAGGCGACGACCGCGAACACGATCAGGACCAGGAACTTGTAGCGCAGGGAGAGTTCGACCAGGCGATTCAGCATGGCGCACCTCCCGCAAAGGCGGGATTGGCGTCAGAGATCATCACTCTTCTCCTAACTGCGACTTGAGCATCTGCGCTTTGACGGCAAAGGCGCCTTCGACCACGACGGCGTCGCCGGGCTTGAGGCCTTCGCGGATGACGGTCCGATCGCCGATCGCTTCACCGGTACGCACCGGCGTCGGTTCCAACGCACCGGTCGCGTTGCGACGGAACACGACCGTGTCGCCTTCCAACTGCACCACCGCGTCGGTTGGCACCGACACCATAGTCACGGCGGCGTTGCCATCCTTGGCGACGTCGCTGGCCTCGAAGAACACATCGACGTAATCGCCGCTGTGCAGGCGGTCGTCCCGGTTCGGAACCTCGATCCGCACCACCGCATTGCGGGTCGTGTCCGACGTGCGATGCGCGGGATGCTGAACGGTACCCTTCAGGCGCTCGCCGTTGAACACCACCGTCGCTTCCGTGCCGGGTGTGATGCGCGGAACGATCCCCGATGGCAGCTTGGCGTCGACCCAAACCACCGATTCATCGACCAGGCGGAACAGCGTCTTGCCCGGTTCAATTTTCTCGCCGACGACCACGGCATCCTCGGTGATTCGCCCGGCATGCGGCGCGGTCAAGGTGAACTGGCCGTTGCTGCGCCCGGCCGCCGTGCCCGGCAAGCCATACGCCTGTGCCGTTGCGCGAGCGCGATCGAGCGCGACCTGTGCCTCGTTGATGCGGCGCCCGGACACGGCCTCACGACCGAGTGCAGAGACGCGGCGCCATTCCTGTTCGGCGATGCGCAACTCTGCCTGGGCATTGGCGACTTCGACGCTGGACAGCGTCACCAGCGGTGCGCCGGCGCGCACTTCGTCGCCGAGCTTGGCATGGCGACGCACGACCAGGGCTTCGACACTGGGCGTGATCAGCGCCGTGCCGTAGGCATTGTCGAGCACTTCACCGGGCGCACGCAGCTGTTCGCTCATCGAAGCGGGCTGCAACGCCTGCACGACGATGCCGGCAGCTTTCATCGCTGCGGCATCGAGCTTGACGGGCGCGATGCCGGCTTCGCTTTCGGTGGGCGCTTCAGCGCCTTCGGCTTCGGTCGGGGCCGACTCGGTCGAGGGGGACCTCGAACATGCGGCCATGGCAAGCAGTAACGCCGCGGCCAGCAACGGCGACATCAGACGGAACGGGGTCATCGAAAGTTCTCTCATGGGGTGCCCTCCAGGCCGGCCCAGCGTTCAAGCTGTCCGGTGGCGGCGAGGTAATCGGCGTAGCTGCGCCACAGGCGCGCTTCGAGTTCGGCGCCGGCGAGTTGCGTGTCGAGGGTCTGCTTGAGTTGCAGCAGGTAGTCAGCGGTGGACAGCTCGCCCTCGCGCCACAAGCGCTCAAGGAGAGTGGCGCGACGCTCCACATCCGTGCCGCGGCTCGCCTGCCAGCGCGACCAGGCCGATTGCGCTGCGGCGTAGCTGTCGATCGCACGGCGACGATCGGCATCGAGTTCGACGCGCACGCGCTCGGCCTCGGCGATCGCGACATCGGCATCGGCCTGAGCTGCCACTACCTCGGCGCGATAGGAATTGCGCACGAACAGCGGAATGCTGAGCGACACGCCGACCACGTTGTCCTGCACATTGCCGTAGTCGATGCGTCCGCCGCGCACGCCCACGGTGGGATCGGCCACCCGATTGCGGCGGGCAACGGTCACTTCGCGTTCGGCAGCCAGCGCAGCGGCTTGTGCGGCTTGCCAGTCGGGCAACTGTTCGATGCCGGTATGGGAGGGCATCGGCGGCGGCAATGCGTCGCTGGGCAGCGTCAGGCTCGCCAGGAGTTCCGGCGAGCCGCCGACCGCGCGGAAACGCGCTTCGGCCTCCGCCTGTTCGGCGACGAGTTGCGACTGCTGGGCTTGCGCTTCATCGCGGGCCAGCAGTGCCAAATCGCGCTCCAACCCGGAAATGTCGGCTGCAGCAAACTGCTTTTGTGCCAACTCGCCAAAGCGCGTGACCAACGCCAATCGACGTTCACCGGTGCGCACACGTTGCTGCGCCGTCTGTAGCTCAGCCCAACTGGCGAACCACTGCTTGGCGAAATCGCGGCGACGCAGCTTGGCTTCAGCGGTGGCTAGATCGACCCGCGCGGAGGCCGCGTCGCGACGCGCGCGACGCTTGCCGCTCAGATCGAGCGTGAGGTTGAGGCCAGCGGTTGTGGTGCGATCCGGGCCTTCATCGTCGCCGGCCAACTCGACTTCGGGGTTGTAGAGCGGTCGTCCGGCCGCATCGTACCGGGCACGGGCTGCGGCCAGTTGCGCTTCGGTGGCGCGATAACTCGGATGGTGTTGCCAGGCGGCCTGCAGCGCCTCGCGAAGTGCGACTGGGGCCTGTGTATCGGGGGTTTGGGCGGCCATGGCCAAGCCCGACAGCAAACTCGCTGCCAGAACCAGGACGGCCAGCCGCGCGACGCGACGTCGTCGCGGCGAACGAACAAGGTGCATTGGAAGATCCTCTGAGTCGACGGTGTCCTCTGGCGCTCCGCGCCAAAGGGGCAAAACACCTGACTCAGGCGATCGGCGGCCTCAGTTCCAAGGGTTGCGACGCGCTGGGCGGCAACCCGGACGTACGCATAGGCAGCGCCTGCGGCACGAGCACAACCACGATCTGCGTATCCGGCACCATGGCGGCAGCATGATGGCAACCGCAGTGACTGCAAGCGGCATGCCCGAGCTTGAGCTTCGTGGAATCGTCATTACCGCTATCCAGCGGCGATGCCTTCACCGCCACGGCATGGCTGCCATCCGTGCCGAAGCCCATGTCCGCGAAATCGTGCTTCGCACAGGCGGCCGCCGCGCCGATCTTCAGGGCGAAGATCAGCAGCACCAGTACCGCCAGCCGCGTGGAAGCGCGCAGGCGGGCCAGCAGCAGGCAGGAGGAGGCGACCGGGTTCATCCTGCCAGCCTAGCCGGTGCCACGGACGTTATAAAATCTCATCAGGCCGGTTCCCGGGAGCGGGTCATGCCGTTCCTCGCTCGTGGACACATGCGCGACGGTATCCACGTCACTTCCTCAGCAGGCGCATGCCGTTGCCCACCACCAACAGGCTGGCGCCCATGTCGGCGAACACCGCCGCCCACATCGTGGCCTGACCGGTAAAGGTCAGCACCAGGAATACTGCCTTGATGCCCAGCGCCAGGGTGATGTTCTGCGTCAGCACGTGAGCGGTGGCGCGCGACAGCCGGATGAAGGCCGGAATCTTGCGCAGGTCGTCGTCCATCAGGGCCACGTCGGCGGTTTCGATCGCGGTGTCGGATCCAGCCGCGCCCATGGCGAAGCCGATGTCGGCCCGTGCCAGGGCCGGGGCGTCGTTGATGCCGTCGCCAACCATGCCGCTGGTACCCTGTGCGGCGAGCGCTTCGACCTCGCGCAGCTTGTCTTCGGGTAGCAGGTTGCCTTGGGCGCGGTCGATACCGACCTCACCGGCGATGGCCTGCGCCGTGTGCGGGTTGTCCCCGGTCAGCATCAGGGTCTTGACCCCGAGCGCGTGCAAGTCGGCGATCGCCTGTCGGCTGCTGTCCTTGACCGTATCGGCGACCGCGAACACCGCCTGCACGCCGTCGCTGCCTACGACGGCGACCACGCTCTTGCCTTGGGCTTCCAAGGCCGCGAACTGCGCTTCCAACTCGGCGGAACTGGCACCCAACTCCTGCACGAGCCGGTGATTGCCCAGGTGGTAGAGCGACCCAGCGACGCGGCCACTCACGCCGCGGCCCGGCAGTGCAGCGAACTCCTCGACCTCTTGCATCGGCACGCTGTCATTCTGTCCCGCCACGGCGATGGCCTTGGATACAGGATGATCGGAACGCGCCGCCAGGCTGGTCGCTATGGCGCGCACGCGGGTCGCATCAGCCTGGCCCCAAGCCGCGAAATCGGTCTGTTTAGGCTTGCCGTGGGTGATCGTTCCGGTTTTGTCCAGCGCCAACCACCGCAGCTTGCGGCCATTCTCCAGGTACACGCCGCCCTTGATCAGGATGCCGCGTCGCGCCGCCGCGGCCAGACCGCTGACGATGCTCACCGGGGTGGAGATCACCAGGGCGCAGGGACAGGCGATCACCAGCAGCACCAGGGCCCGGTACGTCCAGTCCAGCCAGTCCGCGCCCATCAAGAGCGGCGGCACCACCGCCACGCCCAGGGCGACGGCAAACACCAGCGGGGTGTACCAGCGCGCAAACTGATCGACGAAACGCTGGGTCGGCGCACGATTGCCCTGCGCGGCTTCGACCGCGTGGATGATGCGGGCCAAGGTGGAATCGCTGGCCACGGCGGTAACGCGATACTCCAGGGAACCTGCTTCGTTGATGGTGCCGGCGAATACCGGGTCGCCTTCGGCCTTTTCGACCGGCAGGCTCTCGCCGGTGATCGGCGCCTGGTTGACCGTCGAACGGCCGAGCACCACCATGCCGTCCAGCGCTATGCGTTCGCCGGGCTTGACCCGCACTCGGCTGTCGAGTGCGACGGCCTTGGCATCCACCTCGATCCAGCGCTGATCGTCTTGCAGAACGGTGACACGTTCGGGCGTGAGATCCATCAGGCCGCGTATCGCATTGCGGGCGCGATCCAGCGACTTGGCCTCGATCACCTCGGCCAACGCGAACAGCACCATCACCATCGCCGCCTCGGGCCAATGGCCAATGAGCATCGCGCCCGTGACAGCGATCGACATCAGGGCGTTCATGTTGAGATTGCGGTTCTTGAGCGCAATCCAGCCCTTCTTGTAGGTCGACAGACCGCCAGTCCCGATGGCGACCAACGCCAGCGCGATGACCAGCCACGTCGGGGCGCCGAGCCAAGACACGACTTCGGCCAGGATCGCCGCCACACCGGAGACGGCCAATGGCCACCACGCGGTGCGTGTCGGTACCGGCGCGCCCGGCTCTGCGCCACCTTGGCTGCCCACCACCTCGGCCTCGAAGCCCAGCGACTTCAGGCCGGTCAGCACGTCAGGCAAGGCCTCGGCCGCGTGACGCACGGTCAAGGTGCGCTGCACGAGGTTGAAGGCCAGCGACGCCACCCCGGGCATGCCGCCGAGTTTGCCGCGGATCAGGCCTTCCTCGGTGGGGCAATCCATCTTCGCGATACGCAGTGCTGTTTCCACGTCGGAGGACGGCGTATCCATGGGCGCCGCCTGCATGCCGATCGCGGCCAGCGCTTCGTCCACGGGCGTCAGCGCAGACAAGGTGTGGTGCACCGACAACGTCCGTTGCACCAGATTGAATTCCAGATCCGTCACTCCCTGGACTTGGCCGAGCTTGTTGCGGATCAGCGCCTCTTCGGTGGGGCAGTCCATGTTCTGGATGCGATAGCGCATCGGCGACCGGACGGCCGCTGCTGCGGGCACCGTCGTCGTTGCCACTGCCTGCGTGCTACCGCAGCTATTGCAGGTGTCGCTCATCGCGTGGGTTCCTCCATGCAGGCCTGTAGGGTCTGCGGGATCGATCGCATCTGGAAGGCGTCGCGCCGAGCGCCGTCCCTGCTGCCGCGCGCAGGCCACATGCCGTGCCTCATTGTTCCACTCGTGCGGACACGCGCGAGGTGCGGGCGTTGAAGTAGAAGCCGCCGATGGCGATGACCGCGACAGTCACTTGCGCTAGCAGCGACTGCCAGGACGGATACACGCCGAGCCAATCGATTCTCGGAGCAGCGACCAGGGCCTGGCCTATCCAGCCGGCCTCCTGCAGCGCCGCCACGCCCTTGCCAACGAGCACAACCGCGAGCACCGCAATCAGGATCGAGCTGATCGAGAAGAACTGGCCGATTGGCAAACGCTTGCTCATGCGCAGCATCCAATAGGCGACCGCCGCGAGCACGACGCAGCCCGCCACTAGTCCGCCGAGAATCGCGGTGCTGTTCTCCTGGCTCCACATCGCGATGAAGAACAAGATCGTTTCGAACACTTCGCGATAGACCGCGACGAAGGCCAGCAGGAACAGGAACACCGCCGAGCGTCGCGTCAGCGCCGCCGACACCTTGGCGTGCAGATACTGTTGCCAGCGGCCGGCCAGGCTCTTCTGGTGCATCCAAATCCCCACGCTCAGCAGCACCGCGGCAGCGAACAATGCGGAGACGCCTTCAGTCACCTCGCGATTGGCGCCGCTCACATCGACCAGGTGGGTGGCGATCGCCCAGGTCGCCACGCCCGCCAGCAACGCGCCGATCCAGCCGGCGTGCACCGCCGGCAGGACCTCGCGGCGCTCGGCCTTGCGCAGAAAGGCGATCATGCCGATCACGATCAACAACGCCTCAATGCCTTCGCGCAACAGGATGGTGAAGCTGCCGAGGAACGCCGTGGTGCGATCGGTATGCGCGTCCTGCAGCACGCCCTCGGCGCGGTCGAAGAGTCCGGTGACCTGCGCGGCCTGCACGGTCGCGTCGGCCACCGGCACGCGCCGGCCGATCATGTCGCGATAGCGCGCCATCGTCGTTTCCAGCTCCCGCATCAGCGCGTTGTCGCGGGCGGCGAGCGTGGGTTCGACCGGCTCCACCCCATCCAGGTACGCCGACAAGGCCGCGGTCTTCGCCTGCACGGCATCGCCGGCCTCGTAGGCGCTGAGGCTTTCGGCCATGCGTTGGCGGGCCAGCGTGAACGGCCCGGCCGCCACGCCTGACGCCGGGTGCTGCAGCGCCTGCGGGTGCGCGCGCAGGTAGGCAACGATCGCCCGCGCTTGTGCCGCCTCGCTGCCGGCGGCCACCAGATCCGCCTCGCTGGTGCGGGTCAGCGCTTCCAGCGTGGGAATGCGCTGGCGCCAGGCGGGATCCTCGCGCCACAGGGTTTCACCCTCGGCCCGCGCCTGCGGCGAATGCGCCAAGCTGCCGACATGGAACGCCAACGCCCAGCGATCAGCCTCGGGCAGCGACGCGAAGCTGGTCATGGCCGTGCCCTGGATGCCTTGCGAGATCGCCTCGTACAAGGCGAAGGGCGTGCGCCGGGCGGCGCGGGTGGCATCGGTGAAGGCGATCGGGGGCGGATCCAGGCTCGCCGCGGCCGGCCCGTCGCCAGCGCCTGACGGGCCGTGGCAAGCGGCACACTGCGCGGCGTACAGATCCGCGCCGTGGGCAGGATCAGGAGGCGTCGCCGGCACGGCACCCACCGGATAGCTGGCCAGCAGGCCGTCTGCCAACTGGTGCGCCAACGAGGCGACGTGCCCAGCATCGGCCTTACCCTCGACGGCTGCGACCAGTTGATCCGCCTGGCCGATCAGCGCCGCTTGGCCCGGCGTGGTCGGCAGCACCGCCAATTGGCTCCGCACGGCGCCTGCAAACTCGCGCATCTCTGCGTACTCGGCCTCGGACACGACGCGTCCGGCTTGCACGGCCGCGCTGTAGTCGACAGCCACATAGTCCAGCAATTGCCAGGTCTGGCGCGGATTCACTGCCGACGTGGGGGCCCCAAAGACCGGCAGGCACATCGAGGCCAACAACGCGATCAGCAAGCCACGGCAAAAGGAGTTCGTCACGGGAAGCGCCTGGATGGGAGAGAGTCGAAAACGGGAATGGGAACCAGTTGCAATTGCACAGGGTAAACCCCGTACCACCTACAGAGTCAAGCGGCTGTATTCCCTGGCATGGCGACTTCGTTGTTGCAGGGCATAGCACCCGTAGGCCCCACAGGGTAAAGTCCGTAGCCGCTATAGGGTCAAGAGGCGTCGATGAAGATCAGCGAAGCGGCCGAATCCAGCGGCTGCCATCTGGAAACCATCCGCTATTACGAGCGCGTGGGGCTCATGCCCAAACCGCACCGGACCGCCAGCGGTTACCGCGAGTACCGCGACGAGGAGGTGGATCGGCTGCGCTTCATCACCCGCAGCCGCAACCTGGGCTTCAGCCTGGACGAGATCCGCAGTCTGTTGCGGTTGGAGCACAACCGCATGTTGTCCTGCGCCGAGATCGATGCCATCGCCCGCGAGCATCTGGCCGATGTCCGTAGCAAGGTCCGCGAACTCAACCGCATCGCCCGCGAACTGGACCGCACGATCAACGCGTGTTCGGGCGGCGCCCGCGGCCAATGTTCGATCCTGGCCACCTTGCGCGAACCACCGCCGGCCAAGCGGACAGAGAAAGCAGCAAATGTGCGTCGGACCAGGCAAGCGTGAAGCGTCCCGCAGCCCGATGCAATGACCGAAACCGCGCATGAGCCTGCGCATCGCATTGGTCCAGGCGGACTTTCCGGTCGGAGACCTCGACGGCAATGCCGCTCGCATTGCCGAACGGATCGCCGAGGCGCGCGATCTCTACCGCGCCGACTTGGTGCTCTTTCCCGAACTCACAGTCAGCGGCTATCCGCCCGAGGATCTGCTGCTACGACCGCAGTTCCTGTCCGACTGCGTCGCCACGTTGCACCGCGTCGCGCAAGAGGTCACTGGGATCGTGGCCGTAGTGGGCTGGCCGGAAGCTGTCGGCGCTGTGGTCTACAACGCACTGAGTGTGCTGCGTGAAGGCGCCGTTACCACGACCTATCGCAAGCGCGATCTACCCAATTACGCGGTCTTTGATGAGCGGCGTTACTTCGCTGTCGATCCCGATGGTGGGCCATGCGTCTTCGACGTCAACGGCGTCACCGTGGGCGCGATGATTTGTCAGGACTTGTGGGGATTGGAGCCCACGTTTGAAACCGTCGCGGCCGGCGCTCAGCTGATCCTGATCCCGAATGCTTCGCCATTCGAGCGCGACAAACATGCTGAGCGCGATGCACTGCTCGCCGAGCGCGCCCGCGCGAACCAAGTCGCGCTCGCATACGTCAATGTCGTCGGTGGCCAGGATGCGATCGTGTTCGATGGCGCGTCCCTGCTCGCCGACGCCAATGGCCACGTACACCCGGCGGCCATTGCCTTCGAGGAACACGCACTGGTTGCTGATTTCGATCCGCATTCACGTAGCTTTACCCCAGTCGCGTGGCCGATCGACACCGATGTCGGCCGCGACGCGGTCGCCTGGCGGGCAATCGTGCGGGGGCTAACGGACTACTGCAGCAAGAACGGCTTCGATCGGGTCTGGGTCGGCCTGTCCGGCGGACTGGATTCGGCGGTCGTGCTGGCGATGGCCGTCGATGCGCTCGGCGCCGACCGGGTCACCGCCGTGCGCCTGCCATCGCGCTACACCAGTGCGTTGAGCAACGATCTGGCCGCCGCGCAATGCGCGGCCCTGGGCGTGGCACTACGGACGGTGCCGATCGACGCACCGTTTCAGGGCTACCTCGACACGCTCAGTGGTCTGTTCGCGGGTACGACGATCGATGCGACCGAAGAGAACCTGCAATCTCGCGCGCGCGGCGCGGTGCTGATGGCGCTGAGCAACAAGCTTGGCGGGTTGCTGCTGACCACTGGCAACAAGAGCGAGTACGCGGTCGGCTACACCACGATCTACGGCGACATGTGCGGCGGCTATGCCCCGCTCAAGGACGTGTACAAGACCGAGGTGATCGCACTGGCACGCTGGCGCAATACCGTGGGCGGCGCACCGGTCATTCCACCCGAGGTGATCGCCCGGCCGCCGACGGCAGAACTGCGCGAGCATCAGACCGATCAGGACACGTTGCCGCCCTACGACGTACTCGACGCAATCCTGTTCCGCCACATCGATCAGGAGCAGTCGCGCGAGGAGATCCTGGCGGCCGGATTCGCCGCTTTCGTTGTCGACCCGGTGCTGGAGCTGGTGCACCGCCACGAATGGAAGCGGCAGCAGGCGGCGCCGGGACCGAAGATCTCGCGCCGGGCGTTTGGACGCGAACGGCGTTACCCGATCACCAATGCCTATGCTCAGGTGTTCCCCACACCGTGATCCCACGAGCAACGTTAACCGCTACCTCGGAACCGCCACCCGCCCTTTCCGCACCTTGAACCGCGTGGCATTCAGATGCTGACCATCCTCGCGCCGTCCCGAAAACGTGCCTAGCCCGAGGAACAACGGTGAGCAAACCAGCTACTCAATCGGGCTTTGTCAAGCTCCCCACGATCCTCACGCAGTTAGTCGTGGATGTCGGCGCCGCACTGGCCGTGCTGATCGCGACGGCCACGCCGTCAGTGTTCAAACCGGCGGGCGACCCATCGCGGTTGGGCGACGAAAGCCGCCCGCTAGTTGATCGCATCACTCAGATCTTGAAATCATCGAAAGCCACGTGGCTTTCCGGAACCTCCAGTTCCGCCAGCATGTGGCGGGTAGCCGACAGCATCGCCGGGGGGCCACACAAATAGAAATCGCACGATTGCAGGTCGGGATGGCCTTGCAGCAGATGATGGGACGCCGCCTCGTGCACCAGTCCCTGCAACAGCGCATCGTCGCATTCGGCGGCTTCCGAAATCACCAGGTGCCAGGTGAAATTGGAGCTCCTCGACCTGCCCTTTCAAGGCAACTGAAATAACTGGCATCTGGGCATGGCCGCATCGACCCGCCGGGCTTGGCGGACACGCGCCGGTGGCACCAGGTGGTGCGCAAGGCGGACGAATCCGGTTCGCCGGGCGTCGCCCTGATGGGTTTGGCCAGCGATGAAGGCATCCGCCGCAATTCGGGCCGAATGGGTGCGATGCAAGGGCCGCTTGCGTTGCGGAAAATGCTGGCCAACCTGCCGGTGCTGCACGCCAGCGCGCTGTATGACGCCGGCGACGTAGCCTGCGAAGGCGAAGCACTCGATGACGCGCAGGCCCGTTATGCCGAACGCGCCAAGGCCCTGCTCGACGCCGGTCACTTCGTCGTCGGCATGGGCGGCGGACACGAAATCGTTTATGCAAGCTATTCCGGCCTGGCTTCGCATCTGGCGAACGCGCGGCAACGTATCGGCATCTTCAATTTCGATGCACACTTCGACCTACGCGAACAACCGCGCGCCAGTTCCGGCACGCCGTTCCTGCAAGCCATCGAGGACGCGCGACGCCTGGGCCACGACGTTCGCTACCACTGCCTTGGCGTCAGTCGAACGAGCAATACGCCAGACTTGTTCGCCGTGGCCGACAGGGTCGACGCGCGCCATATCCAGGACGACGCGCTATCATGGACGTGTGCCGAATTGTCGCCACCACTGGACATCGACAACGCGACCGCGCGCGTGGCAGCACGACTCATCCACTGAGTCGTCGGTCGCCGCTGAGCCGTATCGTGGAAGACGGGTTTCGGCTTCGGCCGCAACCGCTACCGAAACCCGTTCACCGCAAAGCGTCACATGCCTTTGCCGGCGGCGAACTCTTTCGGGCTCAGGCGACCATCCTTGTTGGCATCCAGCATGCCGAAATGCGGGCCGAGGCGGTGCTTGGCCAACTCGGCCTTGGACAGCGTGCCATTCTTGTCCGTATCAAGCGTGGTGAACTCGTCCGGCTTGGCATCCATCTTCATCGCACCATGGTTCATCTTGCCGTGATCCATCTGGCCATGGTTCTGCGCTGGTGCCGTCGTTTGTGCCATCGCGGTGCCCGCAAAGAACAAGGATGCCGCCAATAGGGAAATCATCGTTTTCATCGTTCTACTCCAGTGGAAAGTGGGACCTTAGTGACAGGACGAGCCGCCCGCGGACCCGGCGGGACGGAGCGTAGTGGTGGTAGCGGGTTCGGCAGTCGGCATCCGCGCAAGGCGAAGCGCGTTGGCAACCACCGATACTGAACTCAGGCTCATCGCCAGCGCGGCGATCATCGGGCTGAGCAGCAAGCCGAAGGCCGGGTACAACACGCCTGCGGCCACCGGCACGCCGATGGCGTTGTAGAGGAAGGCGAAGCCGAGGTTCTGCTTCATGTTGGCGACGGTTTCTTCGGAAATCGCCCGCGCCTGCAGGATCCGCCGCAGGTCGCCCTTGACCAGAGTCACCTGCGCACTGGACATGGCCACGTCGGTGCCGGTGCCCATTGCGATGCCGACATCGGCGGCGGCCAGCGCCGGCGCGTCGTTGATACCGTCGCCGGCCATCGCCACCCGCTTGCCCTGCGCCTTCAATGCCTGCACCAATTCCGCCTTGTCCTGCGGCTTGACGTTGCCGCGCACGTCGTCGATACCGAGCGTGCGGCCGACCGCTTCCGCGGTGGCTTGCGCGTCGCCCGAGGCCATGACGATATGCAGGCCCGCGGCGCGCAATTCGTTGAGCGCCGGCAGCGTGGTCGGCTTGACCGGATCAGCCACGGCGATGGCGCCGGCCAGGCGACCGCCGGAAGCCAGGTACATCACGCTCGCGCCCTGCCCGCGCAAACGTTCCACTGCATCGGCCAACGGCGCGACGTCGGCGCCAACGGATGCCATCAGCGCCTGGTTGCCGAGGACCATATCTTGGCCTTCGACGCGACCGCGCACGCCCTGCCCCGTCACTGAGTCGAAATCTTCGGCTGGCGTCAGCGTAACGCCACGACGCCGGGCTTCGGCGACGATCGCCTCGGCCAACGGATGTTCGCTGCCCTGCTCCAGACTGGCCGCCCATTGCAGCACTTGGTCGGCATTGAAGCCGTCCATAGTCAGGCTGTCCTGGAACGCCGGTTTGCCTTCGGTCAACGTACCGGTCTTGTCGACGACCAACGTATCGATCCTGCGCAGGTTCTCGATCGCTTCCGCATCGCGGAACAGCACGCCGGCGTGCGCGGCGCGACCGGTGGCGACCATGATCGACATCGGCGTGGCCAGTCCCAGCGCGCACGGACAGGCGATGATCAGCACCGACACGGCGTTGAGCACAGCATAGGTCCACGACGGCTCCGGTCCGAACAGGCCCCAGCCGAAGAACGTCGCCAAGGCCACGCCGAATACCGCCAACACGAACCAGAACGCGACCTTGTCGGCCATGCGCTGCATCGGTGCGCGCGAACGCTGCGCCTGCGTGACCAGTTGCACAATCTGCGCCAGCACGGTGTCAGAACCGATCTTCTCTGCGCGAATCACCAGGCTGCCGGTGCCATTGATCGTGGCGCCGATCACGCGGCTGTCTGCGGTTTTTTCCACCGGGATTGGCTCGCCGGTCAGCATCGATTCGTCGAGGTTCGAGCGCCCTTCCAGCACGACGCCATCGACCGGCACCTTCTCGCCCGGACGCACGCGCAGGCGGTCGCCGACATGCACGTGTTCGAGCGGCACGTCTTCTTCATCGCCACGATCGTTGATGCGTCGTGCGGTCTTCGGCGCCAATCCCAGCAATGCCTTGATCGCGGCCGAGGTCTTCGAACGTGCGCGCAATTCCAGCAACTGGCCCAACAGGGTCAGCGACACGATCACCGCTGCCGCTTCGAAATACACGCCGACGCGGCCGTGTTCGCGGAAGGAATCCGGGAAGACGCCGGGCACGAGCGTCGCCACCACGCTGTAGCCGAAGGCAGCGGCCACTCCCACGCCGATCAACGTGAACATGTTCGGGCTGCGGTTGCGGATCGACTGTACGCAGCGTTCGAAGAACGGCCAGCCGGCCCACAACACGACCGGCGCACTCAACGCGAGTTCCAGCCAAGTGCGCGCCTGCGTGGACAGGCCGGGGATGCGATGGCCGAACATGGCCAGTACCAGCACGACCACGCTGAGCGGCAGTGACCACCAAAAGCGATGACTGAAATCGCTCAGCTCAGGATTCTCTTCCTCGTCCAGGCTGGGCATTTCAGGTTCCAGCGCCATGCCGCAGATCGGACACGTGCCCGGCCCTTCCTGGCGGATTTGCGGATGCATGGGGCAGATATAGATCGTGCCCTTCGGCATCGCTGCCGGCACCTCGGGTTTCGGTGCAAGGTACTTGGCCGGTTCGGCGACGAACTTCTCGCGGCAACGCGCCGAACAGAAGTGATATTCGTTGCCCGCGTGACTGGCGTGGTGCGGCGTAGTGGCGGGGTCGACCTGCATGCCGCAGACCGGATCGGTCAGCGGATCCGCATTCGCGGCATCGGGTTTCTTGCTGGAACAACAGCCGTGCGCCGCATCGTGGTCGTGGTGCGCGGCCGGCGCCGGCGCGGTCGCCTTCGCATCGGACGAACAGCAGCCCTGTCCCGCGGCGTGGTGATGATGGTGGGGATGTTTGGAAGGATCAGGCGTGTTCATGTGTTTCCCCGACGAGCGCATTTAGGATGGGGCAACCCTGCAGTTCCCCGTGACCCGGACAGGCATCGACCAGGCTAACCAGGCCGTCGCGCAGGCGGGTCAGTTCCGCCAGCTTGGCTTCGACGCCGGCCAGCCGCGCTTGCGCGGCCTGCCTGACCTGGGCCATGTCGGAAGTACGGTCGCCCGACAGGCTCAGCAGATCGCCGATGTCGGCCAGGGTGAAACCGAGCGCCTTGGCGCGCTGGATGAACTGCAGTCGCGCCACGTCGTCCTGGCCGTAGTTGCGGTAGCGCGATTCCAGGCGCGCCGGCGATGGCAGGACGCCTTCCCGTTCGTAATAGCGGATGGTGTCCGGCGTGACGCCGGCCTGTTTCGCGAGTTGTCCGATATGCATGTCCCGGCTCCAAGGTCAGGCGTGGCGGATTTCCGCAGCCTCAATGACGCCGTCATGATTGCGGTCGATGCGGTCTCGGCACTTGGCCTGGCATGCTGCCGACATCTGCGGATTGTCGGTTTCGGCCGCCTCAAGGAGACCATCGCGATTGACATCGCGCTGGGCGAACTGGTGCTTCAAGAGGCGGGCCTGTTCGTCGGCCTTTTGATCGCACGTGGCAAGATGGATTTCGTGCGGCGTGGACTGACCCATGGCCAACGTGGTGAGGGGCGCCAGAGACAGCAAGCCGGCGCTGATTGCAAAGATGTGGGAAGCTATTTTCATGATCTGTCTCCAGCGACAAGTTCTGGAAGAATTCGGTTTTTCAGCTAGGTGACCCTGGCTGACAAGGCCAGCTTGCACTTTGGAGTTACCTCCAAGGTCAAGCGTTTTGTCTCGGATTCAGGAAAATATTTCGCCTTCATTCATGCAGGGATGTCCTAAGGCAAGATGGGCATCAATGCTGGGCGAAAGCCTGTGTGCTGCCATCACGGGCAACCTGCTCCACGGTGTACGGCTCCGTTCGCCCGTCCGGCAGTTCCATGCCCGGCGAACCGGCCGGCATGCCGGGAAGCACCAGTCCCTTCACGTCGGGCTTCCGCACCAGCAACCGCTTGATGTCTTCCGCCGGCACGTGGCCTTCGATGAAGTAGCCCGCCACTTCCGCGGTGTGGCACGACCCCTTGCCATACGGCACCCCAAGACGCTGTTTGATCGGGGTGACGTCGTTCTGGTTGTCCACCTGCACCGTGAATCCGGCTTGTCGCATGTGTTCGACCCATTGGTTGCAGCAACCGCAAGTGGGACTCTTGTGCACCAGTACCACTGGCAATGTTGGCGTGGCCGTTGCCTGCACCTCAGGCGATATGCGGGTACCTTCGGCGACGGTTGCAACCGGCTTGGCGCAGGCCGCCAGGGCAGTGCCGCCTAACAACACCAGGATCGGAAAAGCGTGACGAATCAACATGGCGGCTTCCTCAGCGTTTGGGTCGCGATGACCAATGGATGTGGACGATGCGCCAGCCCTGCGTCCCACGCTTGAGCACCATGGTCTCGGTACTGAGCAGGGTCAGGGGCTTGCCATCCTTGCTGGCATGCAATTCGCTTTCGCTGCCGACCCAAGCCAGTTCGCCCACCGCCTTTGCCGTGCGTTGCTTCAGCTGTACATGCGCGCCTTTCAGGAATTCCGCATCGTGCTTGGCATGCCCATCCAGGTATTCGGTCCTGGAGCGCTCGGCACCACCGCTTTCCAAGATCAGCACATCATCGGCCAACCAATTGCCGGCGCGTTTCAGGTCGCCAGCCTGCAATGCACTCGAGAAGGCTTCCACGACAGCGACAGCAGGCTTCGCTTCGGCGGCGATGGCGGGCTCGCTGGCCTTCGCATGCTGCGCGGGATCATGGGCTTGCGCGGCGAACGGCAGGGCCAGCAAGGTCAGGAAAACGATTCGATGGATCATGAGACTAATGCTCCGGTCAGTGTTGGTGATCGTGTCCATCGCTGGCCGGTTTGGTTTCGGGCATGTCCATGCCGGCATGCGGGTCGACGACCGCCGGCTTGGCTGTCGCAGAGACAGCCGGCTTGGCGGCAGGAGCAGCGGCGTGGACGTGCTCCTTGCCATCGGCATGGGTATGCACTTGGCCGCCGGCCGGTGCTTTGGTGTTCTTCGGCGCGTCGTCGTGCGGTGGCGTGCCCGGAGGATGCGGGTGCGGCTTCGCCTCGCTCATCGGCATGCCGGCCATCTCGTCGTGCCCCTCGCCTTCGGCATGCTCATGCTCCTCGCCCTCCTCCGCATGCGAATGGCCGCCGCTCTCGCCACCACCATGCGAGTGCCCTCCGCTGCTGGCGACCAAGGTTTCGTATCCCGCCTTGTTGAGCTTCGGCAATTCCTGCAGGAAGGCGGCCATGTTCCAGATGTATTCGTCATTCATGCTCTTGCCCCACGCCGGCATGCCGCTGGCCTTGATGCCGTGCTTGATCACCCAGAACGCTTCGGCTGCATCGACCGATTCCTTTGCGAGATTGGGCGGCGTCGGGTACAGGCCCTTGCTCAGTTCGGTTTCCTGCATGCCCGGGCCGAGATGGCAACCCGTGCACATGGCGTTGTAGTTACCGGCGCCTTGGCGAATGCGTGCCGGGTCATTGAGGTTGGCCGGCAGTTGCAGCTTGTGCGCGCGGGTGTCGATCGAGCGCTCGCGCAGCGTTTGCAGCACCGCATACACGGGCTTGGTGTGTGTGTCGTCGGCGCCGATGTTGTAGATGCCCGACCAGACGAAACCGGCCGTCCCCACGAGGGCGACACCGGACAGGAGGCTCATAGCGAGCAGGGACTTTCGTGTTACGAACGGCATGGTGATCTCCCCAATCAGAACCAGATGCGGATGCCCGCCACAAAGCGGGTGTCGTTGACGTCTTCACCTTCTTCACGGCGCAAATCCGCGGTGCGGCCGAAGGCTCGTTCATGGACTACTCCGAGGTAAGGCGCGAATTGCCGGGTGAACTCGTAGCGCAGGCGCACGCCGGCTTCGGCGGTGCTCAGGCCGGAACCGATGCCGCGGCGCGCGTCGTTCTTGCCGTAGACATTGACTTCAATCAGCGGCTGCAGGATCAGCCGGTTGGTCAGCAACGTTTCGTACTCAGCTTCCAGGCGCGCACCGGTTTGCCCGGATTGGCCGATGTAGGCCGTGGCCTCGACTTCGAACTTGTATGGCGCCAGGCCCTGCACGCCGATCGCGACGAAGTTCTGCGAATCGCCGGGCTTGAAGTCGTGGCGCATGCCGGCGACCACGTCCCACCAGGTCGAAACGCTGCGCCCGTAAAGCACTTCCAGATCGGCCGACTCGGTACGCCCATCGACCCGCTCGCCTTCGCTGCGCCACCACAGGCGGTCCAGGTCTGTGCCGATCCAGCCTTGTCCTTCCCAAGCCTGCCCCTTGCCCGGATCGGCATTCCAGCCTTCCAGGCGATTGAGTAGCGTATAGCTGTGGATGGCATTATCGAGGTGTTCCATGTGCTTGGAGGGCGGCATGGCGGCAGCGCGGTCGGCTTCGATGATCGGCGGAATCGGCGTGCGCGGCTCGCCAGGTGCCATCTCCATGTCGCCGTGCTGCATGCCGGGCATGGCTTCCATCGACATGCCGGCCATGTCATGCCCCATGCCAGCGTGGTCCATCGGCGGTGCGGTTTCGGCGGGGGGCTCCGGCATCGCATGGTCCATCTTGGAATGATCCATCGGCATCGCGGCAGGTTTGGCTGCCGTGGCCGGTGCCATCGGGTGCCCGGCATGGGGATCCGCAACCGCAGGCTTGGCGGCTATTTTCGGCGCCGGCTCGGCTACTGGCTGCTTCTTCGCCGTCGGCTTGGTTTCGGTCGACGGCGACATCGGCATGGCCATCTTCGAATGGTCCATTTCCTGCGCCCCGGCGGGCAGTGCCGTTGCCAGCGCGATGCCCAGCAGTGAGGTCTTCAAGGCATTCATGCGACGCCCTCCCCTACCTGCACGGCCCGCATCATGCCTGCCTCCATGTGATAGAGCAGGTGGCAGTGGTAAGCCCACAGGCCCAATGCATCGGCACGCACGCGGTAACTACGCTTGCTGCCTGGCGGCATGTCCACGGTGTGCTTGCGCACCATGAAGTTGCCGGCGGCGTCTTCCACATCGCTCCACATGCCGTGCAGATGGATCGGATGGGTCATCATGGTGTCGTTGACCAACACGATGCGTACGCGCTCGCCGTAGTTGAGCCGCAATGGCGTCACCTCGGAGAACTTCTGCCCGTTGAAGCCCCAGGCGAACTTCTCCATGTGCCCGGTCAGGTGCAGTTGGATCTCTCGACCGGGATCGCGGCCATCCGGATCCTCGAACGTGCTCTTGAGCATCGAATAACTAAGCACGGTGCGGCCGTTGTCGCGCAGGCCGTTGCCCGGATCGTCGAGGCGCGAGCTGACGGTCATCGCCTGGTTGTCGAGCAGCGGGTTGCGCGTTTCGCTGGCCGGGTGTGTGACCATGCTCCCGGGGTCCATGTCCGCCATCGCGCCGCCTTTCATGCCGGCCATGTCATGACCCGCGTCCGGATCGGCATTGGCCGGCTTCGACTCCTGCGTCATCGCGCCGTGGTCCATGCCGGCCATGCCCATGTTGGCGCCGCAGCTCATTTCCATGCCCTTGCCGCCGGACATATCCATGCCGCCCATGCTTCCATGATCCATTCCCATGTCCTGCATGGTCAGCAACGGGCGCGGATCGATCGCCGGGACCGGTGCGCGCAGGCCTTCGCGCACCGCCAGCGTGCCGCTCACGTAACCGGTGCGGCCCATATCCTGGGCAAAGATCGTGAAGGCATCCTGCCCCGACGGCTCGACGATCACATCAAAGGTCTCAGCCACCGCGATGCGGAATTCGTCCACAGTCACTGGATGCACGTATTGCCCATCGGCGGCGACCACGGTCATCTTCAGACCCGGGATGCGCACGTCGAAATAAGTCATCGCCGAACCGTTGATGAAACGCAGCCGCACCTTTTCCCCGCTGCGGAACAGACCGGTCCAATTGCCCAACGCCGTGGTGCCGTTCATCAGATAGGTGTAGGTGTTCGCGTTGACGTCCGACAGGTCAGTCGGCGACATGCGCATCTGCCCCCACATCTTGCGATCCTCGACCGTGGCGGCCACGCCATCGCGCTTTGCATCGTTGAAGAAGTCCCCGACGGTGCGCATGTAGTAGTTGTCGTACATCGACATCTTCTTCAGCCGCGCGAACAGCCGTGTCGGATCCATGTCGGTCCAGTCGGACAGCATGACCACGTAGTCTCGATCGTAGGCGAAGGGTTCCGGTGCGATCGGATCGATGATCAGCGGCCCGTACAAGCCGGCCTGTTCCTGGAACGCCGAATGGCTGTGGTACCAGTAGGTACCGCCCTGGTTGACCGTAAAACGGTATTGATACGCCTCGCCACGGGCGATGCCGTTGAAACTCAGCCCTGGCACGCCGTCCATGTTGGCCGGCAGGATGATGCCGTGCCAATGGATCGAGGTTTCATTGCCGTGGATCGAGCCGGTGGGTAACGCGTTCGCCACGCGCAGGTTCACCGTGGTGCCTTCACGCCAGCGCAGGATCGGTGCCGGCAGCGAGCCGTTCACAGTGATCGCCGGCCGCACACGCCCGGTGAAGTCCATCGGGGTTTCGCCGATGGTCAGATCGAAGTCGGTGCCGGCCAGGACGTTGGCGTTGCCGGGGCCTTTCAGCGCCCAGCTGTTCTTGGGCCACAACCCCAACCCCAGCGCCGCACCACCGGCGGCCAGACCTTGCACGAAGCGGCGGCGCGATGGCTGGAATGCGCCATCTGCCGTCCAGCCGAATTTTTCGGAAAACATGGAAACTCCATCAACGCGTCCAGAGGATCCGGTGTTAAGACCGGAACAGCCTGCGATCCCATGCGGTTCACAGCACGGTAAAACACACGCAAGCGAAGGGGCGCCGCAGGCGCCTTGGGACACTTAGCCGATGGGAGGTCGGACCAGATGCGGCAACGTGGGATCCGCGTGACGGAGGGACAGCGGACGGACCACGTCCGAGTGCAGCGGGCCCACGCCAAAGGCGGCCACGGTCATGAGTGCAGCCGCAACGGCCTGCGTACAGGCGCATCGGCAGACACTGGACTTGCAGCAATCCGGGGTCGAGTGCTTGGTTTTTTGCGCCTGTTCAGCAGGCAGCGCTCCGACAGTATTCGACGAGGAGCGTTCTGCCGTCATCTGCGCCATGTCGTGGCAGGGCGAACTACTCGACATCGCCACAGTCATCGGGTGTGATCGGGTCTGTCCCGTCGACACGCTATCCGGTGAAGCGCCAGGCATCAGTATGACGGACGCAGCTGCCGTCCCTGCCCCATTCAGGATCAGGGCAACGATCAGCATCACGCGCAACAGGGCAGACCGCAACGTCATTCAAATACTCTACCCCAGTCTGGCAGTGCGGGCCAGTCACATCCAGACACGAGCAGTCTGGAGTTCACTTCCAGGTTATCGAAGTGTTACGTCGCCGAACGGAGTTCGTTCTCGCCTTTCTCGTACTGGTTGATTCGAGGGCTCGCTGCTGTGGGTCAATATTGGTAGGCGAGCTGCGGCGACTCCCCCTTCGCACCTACCCGGCGAGTGAGCTGGGCTTGAATGGCGACACTCGCAGACGTGGACGTCATCGAAGTTCCTTGGCCGAAGCAGTGTTGGGAAGTACAACGCGATGCCCAGTCAATGTCGATCGAAGGTCTGCATTGACGCCTGTCCTGGACAGTGTACGAGCCGGAATGCCTGGTTGATGCGTCCGTGGACGTCACGAGGACTCGACGTCCACAGCCGCCAAGGGTTTGTGCCGGGGGAGCGACAGGGAAATCGCGGCGGCGAGCCCTACCAGCACTGCCGAGATCCACAGGCACGCCGCCAAGCCCGCCACCTGGAATATCCACCCGGACAGCACGGTACCCAACAATCGGCCAAGCGCATTGGCCATGTAATAGAAGCCTACGTCGAGGGAAACGCCGTCTTCGCTGGCGTAGCTGACGATCAGGTAGCTGTGCAGCGAAGAGTTGATCGCGAACAGCACCCCGAATACCAGCAAGCCAACGACCAGGATCGTCTGTACGGACTCCTCACGCGCCAGCAGCATCGCCATCACCGCCGGCACGAGCGCCAGGATCGCCGCGCATACGAAAGCCGAGCGTCCGTCTGGCACCTTGCCGCTGCGCTTGCCGGTGAAATACGGCACCACCGACTGCACGATGCCGTAGCCGATGATCCATACGGCCAGAAAGCCACCGACCTGCCAGAAATCCCAGCCCAGCGTCTGCGCCAGGAACACCGGCAGCGCGACCACGAACCATACGTCGCGGGCACCGAACAGGAATAGCCGTGCTGCCGACAGCAAGTTGATCGCCCGGCTCTTGGAGAAGATGTCGCGGAACTTCGGCTTGTGCTTTGCCTTGCCCAGGTCGCGCTTGAGCAACGCCAGGCTCAACAGCCATACGATCAGCAGCACGCCGGCCATCAGCGCCACCGCCGGCGCAAACCCCATCGTGGTCAGCATGGCGCCGCCGAGGAAGAAGCCGATGCCCTTGAGCGCGTTCTTCGAGCCGGTCAGCGCCGCCACCCAGCGGAACAGGGCCCCCTGCTGATCGCCCGGCACCAGCAGCTTGATGCTGCTCTTGGCGCTCATCTTGTTGAGGTCCTTGGCGATGCCCGACAGCGCCTGCGCCGACATCACCCAGGGCACGGTCAGCCATGCGCCGGGCACCAGCAACATCGACAGGGCCACGACCTGCAGGGCCAAGCCGATGTTCATCGTCCGGTTGAGGCCGATCCGCGCGCCCAGCCAGCCGCCGACCAGATTGGTGACGACGCCGAAGATCTCGTAGAACAGGAACAGCAGCGCTACCTGCAACGGCGAGTAGCCCAACTGGTGGAAGTGCAGCACCACCAGCATGCGCAATGCACCGTCGGTCAAAGTGAAGGCCCAGTAGTTGCCCGTGATCAACAGGTACTGGCGAACATCGGGCGACAGGCGGGACAACATGGACTTACCCTGCCTGACCCACCAACTGGACCAACTCGGCGGTACGGTTCACGTAGCCCCATTCGTTGTCGTACCAAGCGTAGATCTTCACCTGGGTGCCATTGATCACCATCGTCGACAACGCGTCGACGATGCTGGAGCGCGGGTCGGTCTGGAAATCGATTGATACCAACGGCTGGGTTTCGTAACCCAGGATGCCGTTGAGCTCGCCCTCGGCGGCGGCCTGCAAAAACGCGTTGACTTCCTCGACCGTGGTCGGCCGCTCGACCTCGAACACGCAGTCCGTCAGCGAGGCATTGGTCAGCGGCACGCGCACGGCATGACCGTTCAACCGCCCCTTCAGTTCGGGGAATATCTCGGCGATCGCGGTGGCCGAGCCGGTCGAAGTCGGGATCAGGCTGCTGCCACAGGCCCGAGCGCGGCGCAGGTCCTTGTGGGGCGCATCGACGATGACCTGAGTGTTGGTCAGGCTGTGGATCGTGGTCAGGCTGCCATGGCGGATGCCCAGCTTTTCGTGGATCACCTTGACCACCGGCGCGAGGCAATTGGTCGTGCACGAGGCAGCCGAGACGATGCGGTGCTGGGCCGGATCGAAGCGCTGCTGGTTCACGCCCATGACGATGTCGAGCGCGCCGGCCGACTTGACCGGTGCAGTGACGACCACACGCTTCACGCCCTGGTCGAGGTAGGGCCGCAGCACGTCGGGTTTGCGGAACTTGCCCGAGGCCTCGATGACCACATCGCAGCCGGACCAATCGGTGGCGGCGATGTCCTTGTTGCGGGCCACCGGGATACGGACGCCATCGATCACGAGGGCATCGCCATCGGCGATCGCCTCGTGCTGCCAGCGGCCATGGATCGAATCGAAGTTCAGCAGGTGCGCCAGGGTGGCCGCGTCACCGGCCGGGTCGTTGATCTGAACGAAGGAAAGCGCGGGATTGCCCCAGGCGGCGCGCAGGGTCAGGCGCCCCATGCGACCAAAGCCGTTGATGCCGATGCGTAGAGTCATGGTGGCGTGCAGTCGAAAGGAAGACGAAAGGTATCAGGTGGACGCCGTGCCGATCTCGCGGACGCGGGTCTCCAGCACCAGGCGATCGAGGGCTTCGACCTTCAGCGCCATCAGCAACGCGATCCGGTGCTGCAACAGATGAAGTGCATTGGTGAAGGCGCGGCGCACCTGGTCCTCGGTGCCGGTGACTTCGGCCGGATCCGGGACGCCCCAATGCGCGGTGATCGGCTGGCCGGGCCACACCGGGCACGTCTCGCTGGCGGCACGATCGCATACGGTGATGACGATATCCATCTGCGGCGCATCCGGTTCGGCAAACTCGTCCCAGGCCTTGCTACGCAGGCTGTCGGTCGACAATCCGACGTCCTGCAATACCTTCAAGGTCATCGGATGGATCTGGCCGCGCGGCTGGCTGCCGGCGCTGTAGGCATTGAATCGTGTCTTGCCCAGTTGGTTGGCCAAGGCTTCGCCCATGATGCTGCGGGCGGAATTGCCGGTGCACAGGAACAGGAGGTTGTAGCGACGGCTCATGACAGGGTCTCGGGGTTGGGCAAATCAGGGGCGCGCTTCGTACCACGCCTTGGAGGCGGTCACGATGCGTACGACGGACAACATGACGGGAACCTCGACCAGCACGCCGACGACGGTCGCCAGCGCCGCGCCGGAGTGGACGCCGAAGACGCTGACGGCGGTGGCCACGGCCAGTTCGAAGAAATTGCTGGCGCCGATCAATGCGGAAGGTCCGGCCACGCAATGGGCAACACCGAACTTGCGGTTGAGCCAGTAGGCCACCCCGGCGTTGAGATACACCTGGATCAGGATCGGCACGGCCAGCATGGCGATGATCAGCGGTTGTGCGACGATCTGCCGACCCTGGAAGCCGAACAACAGAACCAGCGTGACCAGCAAGGCGCCAAGCGAGACCGGCCCCAGTCGCTTCAGCAGGGCTTGCAGCGCCGCCTCGCCACCTCGCTGCAGGATCCAGCGACGCAGGACCGCGGCGATCAGCACGGGCACGATGATGTAGAGCTCCACCGACAGCAGCAGCGTCGACCATGGCACGGTGATCGACGAAATGCCCAGCAGCAAGCCCACAACCGGGGCGAAGGCGAACACCATGATCGCGTCGTTGAGCGCGACCTGGCTGAGGGTGAATTGCGGCTCGCCCTCGCACAGATTGCTCCAGACGAACACCATGGCCGTGCATGGCGCCGCGGCCAGCAGGATCAGCCCGGCGATATATGAATCCAACTGATCCGCCGGCAGATAACGGGCAAAGACGTGGCGGACGAAGAGCCAGCCCAGCAGCGCCATCGAGAACGGCTTGACCGCCCAGTTGACGAATACGGTGACGCCGATGCCTTTCCAGTGCTGCTTGACCTGTCCCATCGCGCCGAAGTCGATCTTCAGCAGCATCGGGATGATCATCAACCAGATCAGTACCGCGACCGGCAGGTTGACCTTGGCGATCTCCATCGCGCCCAGCGCGGCAAAGCCGTCGGGAAACAGGTAGCCCAGTCCGGTGCCGACGACGATGCACAAGGCCACCCACAAGGTCAGGTGGCGCTCGAAACCGCCCATGCGCCGGGAAAGCGGTACCGGTGAAGCGATCGTCTCGTTCATGCCGCGTCCTTCCTCCGGCGCGTGGGCTCGCACACCTGGCTTGGCAGGCAGTTCGTGGCACCGCCACAGCAGTTGCGGGTCAGGAAGGCGATCAAATTGGTCATGGCCTCGAAGTTGGCGCGATAGCGCTTGAAGCGACCGCGCGCCTCGCACTCGATCAAACCGGCACCACTGAGCTCCTTCAGGTGGAAGGTCAGCGTGGCGCCGGGCAGCGACAGGGTCTCGGCGATCTCGCCGGCCAACCGGCCTTGGGGACCTGCCTCGACCAGCAGGCGGAAGACCGATAGCCGGGTGGTCTGGCCCAAGGCGGCGAGCGAGAGGGTTGCGTCTTTGATTTCCATTTTTCTAAAATAATCGAATATACGAAGCGTAGCAACCCGCGATGACAGGAAAACGACAGCCTGGCTGGCACTGGCCTCACCTTCTCCTGCTGGCCGGCTTGCCGCTGGTGGCGATGGTCGCCATCCGCCTGCATTTGCCCACCACCGCAGTACTGTTCGGCTGGGTGCCTAGCTATTCCGCGGCACTGCGTGATCTCTTCGCTTTTGGCGCCTTGTTAGCTTCGACCAGCTTGACCAGCTCTTTCTTCTTGCGCAGGGACAGGCCGTTCCACTGCAGCAGAAGTTCAGCGAGCAGGTCGTCCTCGGTATAGAGAAAGGCCGGCGGGATGCCCAGCACCTCGGCTAGCCGCTTAGCCCGTTTGAGCTGGGGTTCGTGCTTGCCGCGCTCGTATTGATTGATTGTGGGAGAGGCCACGGCAGGATCCAAGCCGGCAAGCACACCGAGTTGCGTCTGCGACAGGCCTGAGCGCTCACGCGCCTGGGCCAGTCGTAGCGCAAAAACCGGGTATTTTGCCGTTCGAGTCGTCACTACCACCCCCTAAGGAAGCCTTAAGGATGGCGGAAGTGACCGGTTCTTGGATACTAAGTTATTCTTAGAGCCCCAACAACCACCTCTGCCCTACATGGCGTCGCCCGCCCCCGCCACCGTCGATGAACTCGGGCTAAGAGGATGCCTGTACCTATGGGCGCTATTGACTGGGCAGGAATACCGCCTACCGATCGCGCAGACCAAGCGGATGACCCTGGTAGCTATGGGGTACTTACAGGAGCGCGGCGTCATCGAAGTGCCTTGGCCAGAGGCACGCTGGGAACTAAAGCCCGATGCCCGGATCACGCCGATCGAAGGCTTGCAGTGGCATCTGTCCTGGGCCGTGTATGAGCCGGAGCGGTTGGTCGATGCGCTGGATGACTACTTCAACTCCCTGGAACGCGACGACTTTACGACGGCAGAACGATTGCGGCTTTGGACCGAACTGGGATCCGCCGAGGCCGAACGTTTCTTCGAGCAGCAACTGCTGAAGCATCGGTTCTCCGGTGAGTGGGCACAGGACATCGCGTTCGCCTATCGGGAAAGCGGAGTAGTACTAACGGTAGCCCAGTGGCGCTACTGTGCCTGGGCGGCAGTACGGCGTGGCGCTTCCATGGCCATGCAGCACGGACCCCAGGTGGATGGCCTGCGCGACACGATCTATCAGGAAATACGCCGACGTGCGACTTCAGTAGCGAGCGGCACGTGGGATGGCTGTTCGTTTCCGCCCTTTAACCCGCAACCTGAAAGCGCATTGGGTCGCGGCTTCGTTCATAGGCTGACGCGCTTGGGACAACTCTATTGGACAGGGTGGCCAAGTACAGAGGTGTTGATTGGCCACGGTCTCGAACATTGTCGTGTTTAACAGATGCTGCGGATCGTGACGGTTCTGTCCCACTCATTTCGCAACGCGTGGCTAGGTCATCCAAACTGCACAATCAACGCAAATCGATCCCCCGAATTATCAGCTGCAGCCGGGTGTTGCCGCGGTAACTTTGCGCATCCAGACAATAAGCAAACGTCACGCTGACTCCAACACTGACAGGAGGGTTCCCCTCTTTGTTGGCTCCAAACCAGACCGCATCGATGTCAGTTGCGCTGTTTGAGAGCCGTAACTTCAAGTGGGTTCCGTCGCCAATCAGGCGCATATCGTTCACGCGCCAAGTACCCATGAATATTGGCTGCTCGAATTCTCGGCCATAGGGCTCCAACGCCGACAACTCGCGTACATGATCTAAACCAGGTGCTTCGAGCAACCCGTCAACTAGCAGATACGGTGATGGCAGTTCTTCGCCATAGGCTTCTTTGACACACGTATCCCATGCATCAACCAAGGTGGGAATATCGCTTCGCTTCACCTTGAGCCCGCCCGCACCACGATGCCCGCCAGCGCTCAACAATAGGCCTGGCCAGCGTTGTTTAATTAATGTCAGCGCTTGCAGGACGTTAACGTGCGGCGTTGTTCGTATTGATCCGGTGGCAATGCTCTCGTCACTCGCAAGCGGCGATAGGCATATCGTTGGCAATCCGAACTGCTCCACCATTCGAGTGGCGGTAATACCGTGAACCCCTGCATGCGACCGTTCCCCCAGCCATAGACAGAGTCCGAGTCGCCCATCGCGGATACCGGCTTTAGCCAAAGGTTCTGCAATACTGCGCAGTGTCGCTTCAATGTCCTTTCGCTCGCGATTGTTGGAATCAAGTTCCTGGAGGATGCGGAATGCCTCCTCCTCGCTGGTGGCACACAGAAACTCCACCCCCAGCATGGCATCGGTTAGCCGGCCTCTAGCATTTATGCGTGTCGCGATCTGAAATGCAATATCGGCAGCTGTCCAGTCCCCTTCCTTCTTTAGCAAGCGGCGCATAGCTTGCCAACAAGGTCGCGGCTTCGAATTCATCAAACGGAGCCCGCGCTGCACGATCATTCGATTGTTTAGCGAGTACGCAAGAGACGACGCGTCCGCAATGGTCCCAACCGCGCAATAATCTAGAAGATCAGAGACACGTGGCGATTCCGGGGTTAAAGACCCACGCTCAATTAACAGCTCGCGAGTAGCCGCCATGACCAGCAATGCGGTATGGCAACCGGCTATCGCCTTATCTGGAAATTTGCTATCGCGCCGCACCGGGTTCACCACGGCATGAGCTGATTGCGGCGGCCCTTCTTCGGGAATGCCGTGATGATCCGTCACCACGACGGAATGGCCAGCAGCGACCAACCGGGAGATTCGCATCTCATCGGTACTCCCCTGATCCGCCGTAATAATGCACGTGCTTGGCGGAAGCTGAGGGAGCATGCGATCGACTAGCGCATCGCTGAGGCCGTACCCCTCGATCATCTTATGCGAGAGAAAACTATAGATTCGGCCAACCGGATACCCCATCGCCACTAGAGCGTTTTTGAGAATCGCGTGGGAAGTGGCGCCATCAGCATCGTGATCAGTAACCAGAGCAATTGGTGTGTGCGCAGAGATTGCGTCGGCAAGGTGCCCGGAGGCCTTATCAATGTCGGGCAATGCGTGCGGCCCATCGATCTCGTTAGGCGATGGGATAATTAGGGAGCGAAGCTGCGAGAAGGAAACCCCATGTAATCGACCTGATATCACCCGCGCCTGCAACGGCGTATAGCCGAGACTAATGGCCTGCTCCTCCACAGGCTTATCGCGCGATCGATCCTTAAGCATCATGTTTGTGCTGTCTGTCATCGCCCAGGCTTTCCTGCAGAAGGCTTGATTGGGAAGACATTGCTGCCTGCCTTCCGACTCTTGACTGCAGAAATGTCACCCCCACAGAACAGGCAAGCTGAAGCCTCCTTGCATTCCTCTGCCAGAAGCGGGGTCAGCAAAGGCGTTATATCCGCGGAGCTGTGGTGAAACCGCCTATATATTTCGACATGATGCTGTCGAAGCGCTTGAACTTGACGTTGAGCCACAGCTAGTTCTTCTTGCAGCCGTTCGTTTTGAGCGCGGAACAGCGCAATCAATGCTTCGCCTGAAGTAGATCGGCGCCCTGCCTTCAACGATTTCAGCGTTTCCGCTACAACATGATCATAACGCCTTAGAGTCGTTCTCGATGCGGGCACACGTGCCGAAACCTCGCTCGCATTGAATACGTAGCCCTTCCCGAGCTTCGCCGCCTCATCCGCCAACTCATGAATTACCGTGCGAATGCGACCAGACAATTCTTCACCGCGAAGTTGTTTTCTCATTTCGCTACAACCTCGACTCCGAGCCCCATCTGCTCCAGCTTGAGGGTCGTATTACTGAAAATACGCAGGTAATGACTGAACATGGGAGACTCCGAAGGAATAACTTTCAGCGCCACCTGCGCCTCGCTACGAAGGCGTCTGATCTCAGCGACATGCCCAGAATTGTTGCGATCTACGATCAGATGCTCGCAAGCGCCACTATTCTCCTCACTATCTCCACCGCAGGTGAAACAGCTGAGATAGTGTGGGCACGGGTTCATTGCCCAATTTAGGGTACACAGACCGTGCGGCATGATGTTTATCATTCGCAGTGCACCCGCCAGATATTCCTCCGCTTGCTCTCTAGAGATATCCGCCAGACGCGAATATGTGTCGCTGATCTCGCCGACGATCACTCCGTCTCGCACGGCATTCCTTAAGCGTTCTGCTCGCTCTTCGCTCGACGTTTGGTCATATGTGGCATTCTGACCGACGTCCTTGCGACCAAAGATCAGAGCAATCTGCTGCTGACTAAGACCGCCTCGCTGATACTGTGTGTTGAGCCAGTGCCGCACGTCATGCCAAGTAAACTTGGCGATCTCGCCTGTCCTTGGATCTACAATCCCGAATCTCTGAAAAACACTAATCTTTGTTTTTCCATCATTTCGACTTAGCCACCGCGCCAAGTCGGTGACGGTGACCGCTAGAAAATCGCTAGTGCGAGAATTTCCACCCCGGCCGCGCCTGCGGAGCAGCAACGCCTCGTGAGCTTCCAGGTATGACTCTCCCCCTGGGCCTCTAATGAGGGCAAATGATCGTTTGAATTGGGCCTCCAGGCCTTCATCTCTAACCGGATTCGGATAAAACTCTCCTCGCAACTGCATTTCTCTGGCGTCTTGAATGATCGCTCGGACAGACGGATACAGCTTGTGTGTTGTGGTTCGCGCGCGCAGCTTGAATTGATTCTCGTTAATGAGTCGAGGATCGAAATTCCAACTGCGTATTTCCTTCCCCTTGCAGGTCATGGTGCGGAGCTCACCTGCGCGGGCGGCACGCTGCTCGGCCAGCATCCTTTCCAGGCTCATGTACGTCACGCCCAGTCTGCGACCTGCTTCAGACTTATTACCACCGCACTCCTCTAACGTGCCGATCGCATCGATCAGCTTCTTCTTGAACTTGTGCCAAACCGCATCGGGATTAATGAGCCGATTGGCTGGATCTGCGGTCCATTCGTGCGCGAATTTTGATGTGAAGTAGCATGCAGCCGCCTCATTGGAAGACACCTTAAGCCAATCGACTGGCTCATTCTCACGCTGTTGCGCGGCAAGCTTTCGCAAATCCTCGGTGGAAGATTTCAATGCGGAAACAGCGGCACGGATTGCCGGCACTAGACTGGGAGGCACCACCTTTGGAACGGGACGCCCTTTCTTCTCGGGGAAGTACAGCAATTGCAAGGCGCCATCGTGCTCGATGAGACAATTTTCCGGCAAATTCGCCAACTCGCCCACACGAAATCCGGCCCCGACATCGATAGTGAAAATCTGCAGATAGAAGCGATCGATGTCACTTATATCGTCTCTTGAATTGACAGCAATCAGGTCGCGTATGACCTCGTCTGGCATTAACTTTTCATGGCGACCTGCATCATTGCCCTTGCGCCCGTGCTTAGCTGGCTTCTTCATGCCGGAGACGTAGCTCAGTCTCGATCGCGTCCGCAAATTCAGCCACTTCGCGAACGTCGCGAGCACCTTGCATAGTCCGTATGCGCCCGCAGCTGCGCGATTCTTTCTGATCCGCCGTTCTGCAGCGTAGAAATCTTCGTTCTTGAGCGTGTCGAATGACCGTGCCCCGAGAACTTCCCCTAAAATTGCCACGACCGTTAAGCGGGCCTGAGCCGAACCTTCTCCAAGATTTCGTGTCATCCGTCCATGGAGAATCCAAATCTTGCATGCCGCCTTCAAGTTGGCATGAACGATCTTGTCAAAGTAGAGGTATCTGCTGATGCCATTGCCAGGACGTAACACCCATGAAATTACATTCCATTGATCCGATTCGAATGACGCTCCAGGCGGAATCAAGGCGAGCAAATGCGACCCCAACTCCGAAATTGAGGAATCCGCCGTGTGCTCATGCAGCCAACGAGAAAGTGCGGCCGACATCCTAATGCCCCTCTTCAATAGCCGTGATCACGTCTTTGATCCCGGCGTATACCTGTTCAAAATCCTTGCCCAATTTGCTGCGCTCTTTTCCAGCCTCGGCATGGCTCCATCGTTCATGTTCGCGCTGGACATACTTCATTGAAGCGCTGTGATCGCCATCCCGCCACGCTTGAAAATGTGGGCATCCTCCGTAGCACGCCCAAAACGGATGAGTTGGGCACGCCCCGCTGCTGCCACATGAGCCAACGACAGCGGGGGCGCCCGAGTGAAAATCGGAAACGAGAATTTGCTTCTCTCCTAACGCAGGTACAACCACGCCTTGAAAGAAGGCCGCATTAAGACCGGCGAATAGCCCGCCTAGTGCACGGTCTGCTCGCTCGATGGCAGGCAGCAACTCCGAAGCCACCGCATCAATGTAGGCCTGAGCCGATGTAGGATCATCGTGCTCGAAGATTGTCTGGATTTCGTCTCGAGGAGTACCCTGCATGGCAAGACGCGTTCCGCCGGTATGACGAACGCGCTTCGCTCCAAAAACAAGTACCTTTCCAGTCCTTGGACTGACGATATTGCTTTCAATACTCCATCGACGCAGCAATCTGGTCATGGTGCCCGTAGGTACCTGCCCATGCTCATGCCACTCCATCGGAAGTTCTAGACCGTATTGATCGCGCGAACCGATAGTGGTTGCATTTCGATTGTTGCCGCCTTGTTTTCTGCCTGGCACGACAATCAATCGGTCGAATTTTTCCTGTAGAGCCAAGAGTAATGGGCGGTCGCCCAATGCCTGTATCGATTTCCCCAGCGCCTCGCTTACAGGCCACAACTCGGCAACATCGCCCGTTTGCGCCTTTACCTTCGGAATTCTTAAAAAGTATTGCCAGCGTTGCCCCTTATAGGTGACCAAGGCATCTTTGCGCATACCAAGTAGTTGCAGTGGACGCTTATAGGTCTCAAAGAGAATCCAGCCAAAAACCCGGATAATGCATTCAACATCAGATTCATCACCTACGGGCATGGCCAATGCGCGTCGGGCCAGTTCCGACTCCCCCGACGTGTATGCCCCAGTCTCTGCATTCCAGGTCAGTACGTCCTGCATGCCCGCCGGTTGTGGCCACGCGACCCATTCGTCCATTTCCAGTGCGATAGCTGGGCTCGCTCCCGCCATTGATCGCTGAGCCATCTCCCTATAGAAGATTCGGAGCATTGTTCGAGCTTCTTTTGAAAGCAGCACCCACATTGCTGCCCATTCCTTGATGGACAGAGCGCCAAGCCCACCTGAAAGCTCTATCCCCAGACTGTTTGCCGCCATAACAAGGCCATGCAACATCCGATGCACGTGCTGCGCCCACGACGCGGATTTGGTTCGCAATTGCTCCAATGCAATAACTTGCAAAGGCTCAACAACAGCATTTGACAGTCCGCCCTGTCGCCAATCCAACCTCCTCGCTGAACCACCCAGGCTGAACCGCCAGACATCATCCGTTACGTCGATAAACACTGGGGCGTCTGGATTGAATTCATTGCGGACGAATTTGCGTCCGTCCGAACCTTCCCACAGGCCAGTTTCATGGTTCTGCATCATTGCAATGCCGTCCATGACCAGTTCTCATTTTCGGATCGCATCACTCCCTTCGCTCGGTCGGCTCGAGCACGTCTTGAATAGATCTCAAGGCTCTTTTCGCTCTCCCAGCCACCCCAGTACACAAGATCCTGCAGTTCCTGATTGGTCTTGGCGCGCAGGTACATCCGATTGAAGAAGGCGTGTCGTGCCAGATGCCAGTGGAAGTTGATGCCAGTTGCCGCCTTGATCGCGGACGCCACATCATTCGCAGTGCTGATAGAAAGCGGCTTACCGTTCGTTGCTACGATCAGGAATGGATGGGGAAGGACCCACCGATATACCTGGCGGCCATGCTCCTTGACCGAGGCGCGACGAAAGCGAGTCGTGTATTGGGCAATTAGATGCGGAAACCTGGTCTCCTTCCATAGAAAGCGAAGGTCGCGACTTAGGGTTTTTGGCCTTGGGGCATGCGCTCCTCTCGAGTCAATCACTCCGTCGTCACGCTCTTCGATCCTGACGACACTAATGTAGTTGCGACCCAACGCCGGACAGTCCTGGAGCCTCAGGCTTAGCACCTCACCAAGTCGCAAGCCGAACTCAATCGTCAATCTCCAAAGTAGATAGTCCCGCCATGCAATATCTTGGCCGACGTTCCTACTTCTATTTTCAGGTAATAGAAATTCTTCGATCCGCGCCAGTTCTTCGTCCGTCAGATCTGGCGCTACTCTCTTCTTCCGCGTCTTGATCCGTGTCCTTGTCCACTCGCGACCTTGCGAGTTGGCAAGAAGTTCGATTTGCATAACGCGTTCTGCGACTGCTGAATTCGATGTCGCATACTGAGTTATGAAATGCACACAGATTTGTCGGCAGAAGTGCAGGGTCTGGTTGTGTGTGGTTCTCGATTCAGGCGTGAGCCTTGCTTTCCCGTCCTCACCTAGCCGTACCCGCAACCAGGCCGAGAAAGCGGAGATCTGCGACGGCGCCAAGCCTTCACCACTCAGGAGTTGTGCATCCAAGTCAACGCCGCGCTCGTCAGCCCATGAGTACAAGCTTGCGATCCCGTATAGCGATCCTGACCTTGTCTTCTGCGAGTCGCTCTTCTGAGCGAGATGCGTTTCATAGATGGACGACGCGATCGGCAGTCGACCGGATTCGCGATGCATCAAGACGTACCGGCTGGTTGCGTCCTGATCCAGGAACGGAATCACCCTATACGCCAAGCTAACTCGGTCAGGCCTCAAAGTGAACACCTATGAAGTTTATATCATTGATATAAATAGACTTATCTATAAGTCCAATACATGCCGCGCCTAAGACGTTAACGAAAGTTGCGTAGAAGGGCAACCAGTCAATATCCCTCTCAGGATTTAGGGGGGCAAAGACCGATCTAGGGCAGGTCTAGGAGCTTTGACCCTAGAAGAAAGTGTCCAGATCCGCCCCCACCTAAGTCTGCGATGGTGCCCACGGCCACCAGATCGAGCAGTGTGGAAAGATCGGGCTCGCCGTGCGCTAGGTCACCTTGCTCACGCAATTTCTTCCGTAGCGCCAATAGCACGTAGAACATCACCCCCATGCCGGCCAGCATCTTGCTGGGGAAGGCGTCGCCTCGCAGATTGGGATTGACGATGGCGTCGGCCGGCGGCAACGACTCGCCGGGAAGATGGTGATCGGTGACCAGCACTTTCCAGCCCAAGACCTTGGCTGCCGCAATGCCCGCATGGCAGGCGATGCCGTGGTCGACGGTCACCAGCAGATCGGGCTGCAGCCCGGCGAGTTCGCCTACCAGCGCCGGCGACAGGCCATAGCCGTGCAACATGCGGTTGGGCACCGCCGGGGTCACCCGCGTTGCGCCGAGCATGCGCAATCCACGCACGCCGACGGCGCAGGCCGTGGCGCCGTCGCAGTCGAAGTCGCCGACCACGACGATATGACTGTTCGCCGCTATCGCATCTGCGAGCAAGGCGGTGGCTTCCGCCAGCCCGCCGAGGGTTTCGGGCGGCAGCAGTTGCGCCAATTTAGGCTGCGCCTGTTCCAGGCTGGTCGCGCCGCGTCCAGCGTAGATGCGGCGCAGCAGCGGTGAAAAGTTGTCCGGCCAGCTTCCCGCCGCGTCGATCTGGCGCCGACGGATCCTTGGGGTTTGAGCCACGTTACAGCGTCGCCAGCGGCTTGCGCCAGAATCGCCAGCGCTGGTCGCGGCGCAGTTGGAAAATCGCGCCGTCCTCGAAGTCGAGGGTCAGCGATTGCAGTTCGCGCTTGCGCACCGCTTCCAGCAGCGGCTGCACGGCTTCGTGGGCCACCAGAGCCAGGTCGCGCAGATGGCGCAGGTCGACCAGCGCGTCGACTTCCTCGCCCTCGCTGGCCGCACCCGGTATTCCCGCGGCGCCTGCCAATGCGCGCAACAGGGTCTCGTTGCCTTTGACCTGCTTGTAATGCGTGCGCACGAAATCCGGCAGCGCGCCCGCGCCCCAGAACCAGAGGGAATTGACCGCCGGTTTGCCTAGCGAAGCGCGCATGGCGTTCCAGGGATGGTTGTGCAGGATCACCTGGGTTTCGGTGAGCAACGCACGCCAGCGACGCCCCAGGTCGCCTTCTGGCAGGTGCGCGAACAGGTCTTCGCCCAGCACTTCGTCCGGCGCGGCGAACGCCGGCAACTTCGACTCGCGCGGAAGGCGCAGGTACCAGCGCGAAGGATGCGGCGCATCCAGGGCGAACCCGGCGTCGCCGAACAACGGCCGCAAGGCGGGCAGCAATTGGGCGCTGTCCTCGGCCGTGAGCGCCAGCGCCTCGCCATGCGAAAGCATCCGCGCCCCGCCCATGTCCGGCGCCACATGCGCGGGATCCACGCGCAGCCACGACGACTGCGCGGCATCGCCGGCATCCAGTTGCCGGGTAAGCGCGGCGACGGGCCAATGGTCCGGGATCAACTGGAAATGGCGGCGCAGTTGTTCGCATTCGCCCGCCCCGCTGTTCAGGCGATCGGCCTGCGCCAGCGCCTTGGCGAACGTAACCGGCAACGGCTGGCCCGCGAATCGCGAACGCGCGGGCAGCAGCAGCGTCGCCGATGCCATCGGTGGTTCGCTCAACCCGCGTACGCGACGCTGACGATTTCGTACTCGCGCTGGCCGGCGGGCGCGTCGATGACCACCGAATCGCCTTCGTTCTTGCCGATCAGGGCACGGGCCAGCGGCGAGGAAATGGCGATCATGGCCAGCTTGATGTCCGCTTCCAGGTCGCCGACGATCTGGTACTTCTTCTCTTCGTCGGTTTCCACGTCGGCCAAGGTCACGGTGGCGCCGAAGACCACGCGCGAGCCGGCGTTGAGCTGGGCCACGTCGATGACTTCTGCGTGCGAAAGCTCGCCTTCCAATTGCTTGATGCGGCCTTCGATGAAGCTCTGCTGCTCGCGCGCCGCGTGGTACTCGGCGTTCTCCTTCAGGTCCCCGTGCGCGCGCGCTTCGGCGATCGCGTTGATGACCTCGGGGCGCTTCACCGATTTCAATTGGTCCAGTTCGTCGCGCAGTCGTTGCGCGCCTTTCAGGGTCATTGGCGCTCTCATTGCCCTTGCAGCTCCTTGTGCAGTTCCTGCAGCGCCCAGACGGGGCCGGTGCCGCGGAACTCCAGCGAATGCACCAGCGCGCGGGCGCCGGCGATGGTGGTGGAATAGGTCACGCGATGCTGGAGGGCTTCGCGCCGGATCGAGAACGAGTCGGAAATCGCCTGGCGTCCTTCGGTCGTGTTGACGATATACACGATTTCGCCGTTCTTGATCAGATCGACGATGTGCGGGCGGCCTTCGACCACCTTGTTGATCTGTTCGCAGGCATGTCCGTTCTGTTGCAGCCAGGCGCAGGTGCCGCGGGTGGCCACCAGCGTGTAGCCGCGCTCGATCAGATCCTTGGCCACCGGCAGCACGCGGGATTTATCCGGATCGCGCACCGACAGGAACACCTTGCCCACCGGCGGCGCCTTGATGCCGCCGGCTTCCTGCGCGCGCGCGAACGCGGCGCCGAAGTTGCGGCCCACGCCCATCACCTCGCCGGTGGAGCGCATCTCCGGGCCGAGGATGGGATCGACGCCCTGGAACTTGGCGAACGGGAAGATGGCTTCCTTGACCGAATAGTAGTGCGGCACGATTTCCTTCACTGCGCCCTGCTCGGCCAGCGATTTACCGGCCATGCAGCGCGCGGCGATCTTGGCCAGCGGCATGCCGGTGGCCTTGGACACGAACGGCACGGTGCGCGAGGCACGCGGATTCACTTCCAACAGGAAGATGGTGTCGTCGCCGTTGTCGCCAGTCTGGATGGCGAACTGCGTGTTCATCAGGCCGACCACGTTGAGGGCCTTGGCCAGCTCAACTACCTGGCGGCGCAATTCGGCCTGCGTTTTTGCGGACAGCGAATAAGGCGGCAGCGAGCAGGACGAGTCGCCGGAATGCACGCCGGCTTCCTCGATGTGCTCCATCACCCCGCCCACCAGCACCGCACCGGTACTGTCGGCGATGATGTCCACGTCCACTTCCACCGCATTGTCCAGGAAGCGGTCCAGCAGCACCGGCGAATCGTTGGAGACCTTGACCGCGTCGCGCACGTAGCGGGCCAGGTCGGATTCGCCGTAGACGATTTCCATGGCGCGGCCGCCGAGCACGTAGGACGGGCGCACCACCAGCGGGTAGCCGATCTCGCGTGCCAGCACCAGCGCTTCCTGGTCGTTGCGGGCGATGCGGTTGGGCGGCTGCTTCAGGCCCAGTTTCTCGACCAGTTGCTGGAAACGTTCGCGGTCCTCGGCCAGATCGATGGAATCGGGCGAGGTGCCGATCACCGGCACGCCATTGGCTTCCAGCGCCTGCGCCAGCTTCAGCGGGGTCTGGCCGCCGTACTGCACGATCACGCCCTTGGGCTGCTCCAGCTCCACGATCTCCAGCACGTCCTCGAGCGTCAGCGGTTCGAAGTACAGACGGTCGGAGGTGTCGTAGTCGGTGGAGACGGTTTCCGGGTTGCAGTTGACCATGATGGTTTCGTAACCATCCTCGCGCAGCGCAAGCGCCGCGTGCACGCAGCAGTAGTCGAACTCGATGCCCTGGCCGATGCGGTTGGGGCCGCCGCCCAGGATCATGATCTTGTCGCGGCCGGTCGGCTCGGCTTCGCACTCGTCCTCGTAGGTCGAGTACAGGTAGGCCGTGCTGGTGGAGAACTCCGCCGCGCAGGAATCCACGCGTTTGTAGACCGGCTTGACCTTGAGCGTGCGGCGCAGGTTGCGCACGGCGGTTTCATTGGTCTGGGACAACTGCGCCAGGCGCGTATCCGAGAACCCCATGCGCTTGAGCTTGCGCAGGCGCGCCGCATCCAGCGACCCCAGGCCCGCAGCGGTCAGCTGTTTTTCTTCGGCGATGATTTCCTCGATCTGATCCAGGAACCAGGGATCGATGAACGACAGCGCGTGCACGTCTTCCACGTTCATCCCGGCGCGGAAGGCGTCGGCGACATAGAACAGCCGTTCCGGACCGGGTTCCTTCATCTCGCGGCGCAACGTGGCCAGGTCGTCGGCGTTGGACAGGTCCAGGCCGGTCGGGTCCAGGCCCACCTTGCCGGTTTCCAGCCCGCGCAAGGCCTTCTGCAGCGATTCCTGGAAAGTGCGGCCCATCGCCATCACCTCGCCCACCGATTTCATCTGCGTGGTCAGGCGCGCATCGGCGGCGGGGAATTTCTCGAAGGCGAAACGCGGGATCTTGGTGACCACGTAGTCGATGGCCGGCTCGAACGAGGCCGGAGTGAGCCCGCCGGTGATTTCGTTGCGCAGTTCGTCCAGCGTGTAGCCCACGGCGAGCTTGGCGGCGACCTTGGCGATGGGGAAGCCGGTGGCCTTGGAAGCCAGCGCCGACGAACGCGACACGCGCGGATTCATTTCGATCACCACCACGCGGCCGGTCTGCGCGTTGATGCCGAACTGCACGTTGGAACCGCCGGTGTCCACGCCGATCTTGCGCAGCACCGCGATGGAAGCATCGCGCAGGCGCTGGTATTCCTTGTCGGTCAGGGTCTGCGCAGGAGCGACAGTAATCGAGTCGCCGGTGTGCACGCCCATCGGGTCCAGGTTCTCGATGGAGCAGACGATGATGCAGTTGTCCGCGGTGTCGCGGACCACTTCCATCTCGAATTCCTTCCAGCCCAGCACCGATTCTTCCACCAGCACTTCGCTGGTCGGCGAGAGCTCCAGGCCGCGGTTGACGATCTCGATCAGTTCTTCGCGGTTGTAGGCGATGCCACCGCCGCTGCCGCCCAGGGTGAAGCTGGGGCGGATGATGGTGGGATAGCCCACGCGGGTCTGGATATCCAGCGCCTGCTCAAGCGAACGCGCGACTTCGGCCTTCGGGCATTCCAGGCCGATCTCCTTCATCGCCACGCGGAACAGCTCGCGGTCCTCGGCCATCATGATCGCTTCGCGCTTGGCGCCGATCAGCTCGACGTCGTACTTCTCCAGCACGCCGTTATCGGCCAGGTCCAGCGCGCAGTTGAGCGCGGTCTGTCCGCCCATGGTGGGCAGCAGGGCATCGGGCCTCTCCTTGGCGATGATCTTCTCGACCATCTGCCAGGTGATGGGCTCGATGTAGACCGCATCGGCCATTTCCGGATCGGTCATGATGGTGGCCGGATTGCTGTTGACCAGCACCACCCGGTAGCCCTCGTCCCTAAGCGCCTTGCAGGCCTGCGCGCCCGAATAATCGAATTCGCAGGCCTGCCCGATGACGATGGGGCCTGCGCCGATGATCAGGATGGTTTTTAGGTCGCTGCGTTTGGGCATGGGGTTCGCTTTCCGGATTACTTGGCGACTTGCGTGGACGCGCTTGCCGGGCCGATGTATTTGTCGAAGAAGACAAGCATCTTGGTATAGAGATTGACGTTGTTCTCCAAGTCCCTGAAGCCGTGCTGTTCCTTCTTCTCCACCACTACGTCGTCCGGCTTCTTGCCGGCCTTCTCCAACTGGTCGATAAGGAAGTACATGTTCCGGATTGGCACCCGAATGTCCTTCGCGCCGTGGACCAGCATGATGCCAGCCTTTATGCGGTCAGCATGGTAGCCGGGGGACTGAGCGACACGCTCGGCCTTAGAGACCGGATACACATCCTTCAGGTAATTTCGGCCGCTGACGTGGTCCGCGAAATCAGCGTCCCGCTGGATGTCGAGGTCATAGACACCCACGTAGCCCACGGTGCATTTATACAGATCCGGTTCCCGCACCACACTCATCAACGCGGCGTAGCCGCCATAAGACGCCCCGTAGATGCAGACTCGGCCAGGGTCGGCGACGCCTTCACGGATCGCCCATTGCACCGAATCGGTAAGGTCATCCTGCATTGCCGTGCCCCATTTGCGATAGCCGGCACGCTCGAACGCTCCGCCATATCCACCGGACCCGCGATAGTTGATTTGCAACACTGCGTAGCCGCGGTTAGCTAGCAGCTGCACTTCAGGATTGAAACCCCAGCTATCGCGTACGCCGTGAGGTCCTCCATGCGGATTGATGATCAATGGCAGATTCTTGCCAGTGGATCCCGCGGGCACTGTCAGATAACCGTGAAGGGTAAGGCCGTCTCTTGCCTTGACGGATACCGGCTTCATTGAGGACATTTCTTCCGGCTTTATCCAATCCATCGCCGAGAGCAGGTACGCCGCTTTTTTGGTCTGACTGTCGTACAGGTAGACCTCTCCCGGATCGCGATCACTGTACGCATAGACGAGGAAGTAACGCCCGTCGTCAGAGGTACCGCTATAAGAAATGGCTTTTCCCGGGAATGCATTGACGAGCCCGGCGAGAATCTTCGCTTCCGGATGATCTTTGTTCACGAACTCGATGTATGGGAGCCCGTCCTCGAACTCCAACGCCAACAGGGTCTTGTCGTCGCTACTCCAAATGGCGCCGGACGCACTGACATTAGGGTTGGCTGCAACCGCCGTCTCTTCCTGCGTTTCCGGATCAAGGAGGACAATTGAACTCGGCTTGCCGTCCTTGCTCTTGGCGAAATAGACATGCTTGTTATCGGCCGCGAATCCGATAGGGCGGAAAGTTTCACCTGAGCGCTCTGATTCGTGGATCTTAGTCCACTTTTCGCCGTCTTTCCGCAACGTCACCTGTCGTCCGTCGTTCATCGAGCCGACTGCGTAACGTACCTTCAGGTCATGGTCGACGAGGAAGCCGCCACCATCGACGGGCGCTGTCGCCACGGTTGTGATGCGGCCGTTATAAACGTTGAGCTTGAATAGGAAGGCGCTATCGACTGATCTTTGGACCAATACGGTCTCACGGTCGGCTGGCGTGGTGTCGACGATGCTGTAGAACGCGCCATTCTCAATGTCCAGCCTGCCGGTGCCATCGATGTTGGAGGCGTAGAGGTCGCCCTTGGCGATCTTGAAATCGAAGCTTCCGAGCTTGAAGCCGACCCAGAAGAGAAGTCGGTCGTTGTTGACCCACAACACTTCTTCGAAATGGCGATTCTCGCCATAGTCCCATTTGCCGATGACCTTGCGGTCGGAGACCTGCAACACGGCGAGGATCGACCGGTCGCCTTGCGGGATGATAACCGACATATGCTTGCCGTCCGGAGAGAGTCGCACGCTCCTGAACTCCGGATCCTTGAAGAAGTCACGGATAGGCACTTCCCGCGCCATCAACACAGATGGAACTAGTAGTAGCAGCAACAGCAATCGACTAAATACCTTCATGTCAAATCTCCTTTTTGAGTTCCGTTCACGGCTTGCAGGCCGTCCCCTTGCCAAACTGTCCACGTAAATGTCTCTTTCAGTATCCGTTCAAGCCTTGGCCTGCATCGACTGTACGAACCTGTCGAATAAAGGGGCCACGTCATGCGGCCCCGGCGAAGCTTCCGGATGCCCCTGAAACGAGAACGCCGGCGCATCGGTCAACTCGATGCCCTGGTTGGTGCCGTCGAACAGCGAACGATGGGTCACGCGCACGTTGCCCGGTAGTGTGGCTTCGTCGACCGCAAAGCCATGGTTCTGCGAAGTGATCATCACCCGGCCGCTGTCGAGGTCCTGCACCGGATGGTTGGCGCCGTGGTGGCCGTGGCCCATCTTCAAGGTCTTGGCGCCGGCTGCGAGCGCAAGCAACTGGTGGCCCAGGCAGATGCCGAAGGTCGGGATCTTCCTGGCGACGAACTCGCGGATCGCGGCAATCGCGTAATCGCAGGGTTCCGGATCGCCGGGACCATTGGACAGGAATACGCCGTCCGGCTTGAGCGCCAGCGCATCCGCAGCGGAGGTCTGCGCAGGTACCACGGTCACTTCGCAGCCGCGCTCGGCCAGCATGCGCAGGATGTTCAACTTGACGCCGAAATCGTAGGCGACGACCTTGAATTTGACCTGTGCATTGACGGGCATCCCCGTATCCAGATTCAGTTGCCCGTCTTTCCAGGGGTAGCTCTGGGTGGTGGAGACCACCTTGGCCAGATCCATGCCCTTCAGGCCGGGGAACTTGCGTGCGGCTTCAAGGGCCTTTTCGACATCGATCTCGCCAGCCATCAGAGCGCCGTTCTGCGAACCGCGGTCGCGCAGGATGCGTGTCAACTTGCGGGTGTCGATACCGGCGATAGCCACCACGTTGCGCTGCGCCAGCCATTCGGGCAGCGCCTGCTGGTTGCGCCAGTTGCTGGGACGGCGCGGCACATCGCGCACGATCAGGCCGGCGGACCAGGCCTGGCGCGCTTCGTCGTCCTGGTCGGTGCAGCCGGTGTTGCCGATGTGGGGATAGGTCAGAGTGACCAGTTGGCGGGCGTAAGAAGGATCGGTGAGGACTTCCTGATAGCCGGTCATGGCGGTGTTGAACACCACCTCGCCTGCGGAAAGGCCGCTCGCGCCTACGGATTCGCCCTCGAATACGGTGCCGTCTTCGAGTACGAGGATTGCGGGTTGGGTCACTGGGCTCGCCTTGGGGGTGAAGGAACCCTGTCCCTCCAACTTGCGGCTGCAAGAAACCGCGAACTCGGTATTTCTCCGGTCCGTGGCGGTGGGTATCAGGCGAGCGAGAATTGTACGGGCGCGGGGTCGCGGGCGCCAGTCGTTTTTTCGGCAACCGGACAAAACCGGCACCGACCTGGCGCTCAGTTCAGCAAATCCCGGACCCGGTAGGCCGCGGCGGGCTTGCCGGCGATGCGCGAAGCCGCATGCAAGGCGCCGCGGGCGAAAATATCGCGGTTGCCGGCCCGGTGCACCAGCTCCAGGCGTTCGCCCAGGCCGGTGAACTGGACCGTGTGCTCGCCGACGATATCGCCCGCACGCAGACTGGCGTAGTTGACCTTGGCGCCATTGGCGGCCGCGGCTTCGCCCAGAGTCAGTGCAGTGCCGGAGGGCGCATCCTTCTTCTGGCTGTGGTGGGCTTCGACCACATCGCAATCCCAGCCCGGCAAGGCCGCCGCGGCGCGCTCCACCAGTTCGGTCAGTACCGCCACACCCAGGCTGAAATTGGAAGCCCACACCAGCGGGATGCTTTTCGCCGCCTCGTCCAACGCGGCGCGCTGCGCATCGCTCAAGCCGGTGGTTCCCGACACCAGCGCGGCGCCACGGACCACGCATAGATCGAGCACCGGGTCGAAGCCTTCCGGCAGGCTGAAATCGATGGCGACATCGAAGGCGGGAACGCCGGACAGTTCTTTCGCCGCGAAGAAAGGCACTCCATCGATTACCCGTTGCGCAGGCGATTTGCGGGTGACGGCGGCAACCACCTGGCAACCGCCCTGCTCCGCGCACAAGCGCAGCAGCGCCTCGCCCATGCGCCCGGAAGCGCCGTGGATCAGCAGTCGCACCGTTTGCTCGCTCATGCGTAGCTGTCCGTGCTCCGGCTCAAGCGGCCGCGGGCCGCGCAAGCGCGGCGATTTCCGCTTTCAGCAGCGCGCCGAGTTTCTGCATGCCGATCTCGATCTTCTCCGCGGGCACGGTGACGAAGGACAGGCGCAGCGTGTTCGCCTGCGGGTCGACCGCATAGAACGGCGCGCCGGGTACGAACGCCACGTTCTGCTCGATGGCCTTGGCCAGCAACGCGCCGCTGTCCACGCCCTCGGGCAGATTGACCCAGATGAACATGCCACCGGCCGGCTGGTTCCAGCTCGCTTCGCTGGGGAAATAGCGGTCAAGCGCGGCCAGCATCAGCTCGCACTGCTTCGCATACAGAGTGCGGATGGTGGGGATGTGGGCGTCCAGGAAGCCGTCCTGCACGGCTTCATAGACGATGCGCTGCGAGAACGACGGCGTATGCAGGTCGGCCGCCTGCTTGGCCTGCACCAGCTTGCCGTGCAGTTCTTCCGGCGCGACCACGAAGCCCAGGCGCAGGCCCGGCGCCAGCACCTTGGAGAACGAGCCCATGTAGATCACGTTCTCCGGAGCCATCGACAGCAGGCTGGGGAGCGCGTCGCCGCTGTAGCAAAGCTCGCCGTAGGGGTCGTCTTCGACCACCGGCACGCCGGCTGCGATGGCTTTTTCCAGCAATGCCTTGCGGCGATCGAGCGGCAGGCGGCGCCCGGTGGGATTCTGGAAATTGGGCAGGCAGTACATGAACCGCGCACCCGCCAGCTGTTCGGCCGTCAACGCATCGACGACGATACCTTGTTCGTCGGTCTGCATGGCCGAGAACGCAGGCTGGAACAGCGAAAACGCCTGCAAGGCACCCAGGTAGCTGGGGGTTTCCACCAGCACCTTGCTGCCTTCGTCGATCAGCACCTTGCCCAGCAGGTCCAGGCCCTGCTGGGAGCCAGTGGTGATCAGCACCTGGCTGGGGCGGATGGTCGCGCCATTCTGGCTGAGACGCGCGGCGACCCACTCGCGCAATGGCGTATAGCCCTCGGTGGGACCGTACTGCAGCGCGGCCTGCGGGGCTTCGTCCAGCACCTTGGTGCAGGCCCAGCGCATGCGCTCGATGGGGAAGGTGTCCGGCGACGGCAGGCCGCCGGCGAAGGAAATGACCTCCGGGCGCTCGGTGACCTTGAGGATTTCACGGATCGCCGAGCTGGTGAGGCCCTGGGCGCGCTTGGAGATGCGGATGGAGGTAGTCATGGGGCCAAGTTTACCGGGTTAACCGCGCCTGGGCTTGGCTCGCGCCAACTACGACGTCATCCGGTCCCAGAACGACTTGACCCCATCCAGGAACGTCGCCGACTTGGGCGAATGCCTGCGCGCGTCCTCGCCGGTGAAGGTCGCTTCGAACTTCTCCATCAGCTCGCGCTGTTCGGCGGTCAGGTTGACCGGCGTTTCCACCGCCACCCGGCAAAACAGATCGCCGGTGCTGCGGCTGCGCACGGATTTCACGCCCTTGCCGCGCAGGCGGAACAGCTTGCCGGTCTGGGTTTCGGCGGGAATGCGGATTTCCGCCTCGCCGTCCAGCGTGGGCACGCGCACGGTGTCGCCGAGCGCGGCCTGGGAGATGCGGATGGGCACTTCGCAGTGCAGGTCGTCGCCGTCGCGCTGGAAGATCTCGTGCTCGCGCACGCGCACCTCCACATACAGATCGCCCGGAGGAGTGCCGACGGGCCCGGCTTCGCCCTCGCCCGCCAGGCGGATACGGTCGCCGTTGTCGACGCCGGCGGGAATCTTCACCGACAGGACTTTCTCTTCTTCCACCCGGCCGGCGCCGTGGCAGGTCTTGCAGGGATTGCGGATGACCTGGCCACGTCCGCCGCAGTGCGGGCAGGCCTGCTGCATGGCGAAGATGCCGCGCTGCATGCGCACCTGGCCGCGACCGCCGCAGGTGCTGCAGGTTTCGGTCTTGCCGTCTTCCGAACCGGAGCCATGGCAAGGCTCGCAGGCAGCGAGCGTGGGAATCTCGATGCGCTTCTCGATCCCGGCGACGGCTTCTTCCAGATCCAGCTCCATCACGTAACCGACGTCGGCGCCACGGCGCGCGGCGCGTGCCCCGCCGCCTCCACCGAAGATATTGCCGAAAATGTCGCCAAAAATGTCGCCCATGTCGGCCGGGTTGGGTCCCGCGCCGCCACCGCCCATGCCGTGTTCGAACGCGGCGTGCCCGTGCTGGTCGTACATGCGGCGCTTGCCGCCGTCGGACAGCACTTCGTAGGCTTCCTTGCATTCCTTGAACGCGGCTTCGGCGGCGGAATCGCCGGGATTGCGGTCGGGGTGGTGCTTCATCGCGCAGCGACGATAAGCCTTCTTCAGCTCATCTTCGCTGGCGTTGCGGGCCACGCCCAGGACTTCGTAGTAGTCGCGCTTGCTCATGTAGCCGGAAATTGGAAATAGGGAGTGGGGAATGGTCTAAAGCAAGTTCCGTACAACGGACACAAGAACGGGGAACCGGGTGTCAGGGCATGCGCGGCGGAGCCTCGCACTTCCAATTCCCGATTCCCCATCCTTTATTCCCGCTTTTACTTCTTTTCGTCTTCTTTGACTTCGGTGAACTCGGCATCCACCACGTCGTCGCCCGCGCCCGACTGCGGGCCCGCACCGGCGTCGCCGGGTTGCGAAGCGGCGGCAGCGGCCGCGTACAGCGACTGGCCGGCTTCTTCCAGGCTCTTGGTCTTGGCTTCGATCTGGGCCTTGTCGTCGCCCTTCATCGCCGTCTCCAGATCCGCAAGCGCGGCTTCGACATTGCCGATGACGCTGCCGTCGACCTTGCTGCCGTGCTCGGTGATGGCGTTGCGGGTGGCATGGATCAGGCTGTCGGCCTGGTTGCGCGCCTGCACCAGCTCGTGGAACTTCTGGTCTTCTTCGCGGTGCGCTTCTGCGTCGGCCACCATCTGCGCGATCTCGGCCTCGGACAGGCCCGAACCGGACTTGATCTCGACCTTCTGTTCCTTGTTGGTCTTCTTGTCCTTGGCGCTGACGTGGATGATGCCGTTGGCGTCGATGTCGAAGGACACCTCCACCTGCGGCAGGCCGCGCGGGGCCGGCTCGATGCCGGACAGGTCGAACTTGGCCATCGACTTGTTGAAGCGGGCCTGTTCGCGCTCGCCCTGCAGCACGTGCACGGTCACCGCGGACTGGTTGTCCTCGGCGGTGCTGAAGGTTTGCGATGCCTTGGTCGGAATGGTGGTGTTCTTCTCGATGATCTTGGTGAACACGCCGCCCAGGGTCTCGATGCCCAGGCTCAGCGGGGTCACGTCCAGCAACAGCACGTCCTTGACGTCGCCGCCCAGCACGCCGCCCTGGATCGCGGCGCCCAGCGCCACGGCTTCGTCGGGGTTGACGTCCTTGCGCGGCTCCTTGCCGAAGAACTCGGTCACCGCCGCCTGCACCTTGGGCATGCGGGTCTGGCCGCCGACCAGGATCACTTCGCCGATGTCGCTGGTGCGCAGGCCGGCATCGTTCATGGCGATGCGGCACGGCTCGATGGTCTTCTTGATCAGGTCTTCAACCAATGCTTCCAGCTTGGCGCGGGTCAGCTTGATGTTGAGGTGCTTCGGGCCCGAGGCGTCTGCGGTGACGTACGGCAGGTTCACTTCGGTCTGCTGCGAGGACGACAGTTCGATCTTGGCGCGCTCGGCCGCGTCCTTCAGGCGCTGCAGGGCCAGCGGATCCTTGCGCAGGTCGATGCCCTGGTCCTTCTGGAATTCCTCGACCAGATAATCGATGACGCGCTTGTCGAAGTCTTCGCCGCCCAGGAAGGTGTCGCCGTTGGTGGCCAGCACTTCGAACTGCTTCTCTCCGTCGACGTTGGCGATCTCGATCACCGACACGTCGAAGGTGCCGCCGCCCAGGTCGTAGACCACGATCTTGCGGTCGCCGCCATCCTTGTCCAGGCCGTAGGCCAGCGCGGCCGCGGTGGGTTCGTTGATGATGCGCTTGACGTCCAGGCCGGCGATCTTGCCGGCGTCCTTGGTCGCCTGGCGCTGGCTGTCGTTGAAGTAGGCCGGCACGGTGATCACGGCCTCGGTGACGGTTTCGCCCAGGAAGGCTTCGGCCGTCTTCTTCATTTTTTCCAGGATGCGCGCGGAGATTTCCTGCGCCGACAGCTTCTTGCCGTCGGAGGTGGCGACCCAGGCGTCGCCGTTGTCGTGCTGGACGATACCGTAGGAAACCAGACCGATGTCCTTCTGCACTTCGGCGTCGGTGAACTTGCGGCCGATCAGGCGCTTCACCGCGTAGAAGGTGTTCTTGGGATTGGTGACGGCCTGGCGCTTGGCCGATGCGCCCACCAGCACTTCGCCGTCCTTGGTGTAGGCGACGATGGAGGGCGTGGTGCGGTCGCCTTCCGAGTTTTCGATGACGCGGGCTTTGCCGCCGTCCATGATCGCCACGCACGAGTTGGTCGTGCCCAGGTCGATGCCAATGATCTTGCCCATGTTGCTTGCTCCCTAAAAGGTCTGTCTTTGGCCGGCCATACGCCGGGTTATGGATGGAATGTGGGGTTTAAGCCCTCCCCTTCAAGGGGAGGGTTGGGTGGGGATGGTGTTTGCCCGCTTCCGAGATTCATCTCGTCTGCTCGGAAAACCATCCCCATCCCGCCTTCCCCTTGAAGGGGAAGGAGATAGTCAGTCGTGCTTGGCCACCACGACCAGCGCGGGCCGCAGCAGGCGGTCGTTGAGCAGATAGCCCTTCTGGAACACCTGAACCACGCTGTCGGGGGCCGCGCCCGGCGCTTCCACATGGCTGACGGCTTGATGGAATTCCGGATTGAATGCTTCGCCGGTGGGATCGATCATGCTCAAGCCATTGTCCGCGGCGACTTTCAGCAGTTGACGGAAGGTCAGCTCCAGGCCGTCGTGCAACGGGCCTGGCTCCTTGCCCGCTGCGGCCAAACCCGCGTCCAGGCTGTCGAAGACCGGCAGCAGGTCCGACAGCAGGCGTTCGTTGGCGAACTTGCGCAACTGCTCCAGGTCCCGGCTCACGCGCTTGCGCTGGTTCTCCAGGTCGGCGCGTTCGCGGAGCACGTCGGCGCGGGTCTGTTCCAGCTCGGCGCGCAGCTGCTCCACTTCGTTGGCCAACTGGTTTTCAAGGTTGTTTTCCCCGCCTTCGGCGATATCGTCGGGCGCGGAATCGGATTGATTTGGGCTGTGGGTCATGCGGGCTTCCGTGGCGGGCCGTCCCCGGTAACGGACGGCGTAAGACGAACCTATGGGGTCTGCGCTTCAGGATTCAAGGCGGAGCCCAGCGCATCGGCGGCGGCCTGGACCACCGGAATCACTCTTTCGTACGCCATCCGGGTGGGCCCGATCACCCCCAGCACGCCCAGCACCTGCCCGCCCGCGATATACGGCGCGGTCACCACCGAGACTCCATCCAGCGGAGCCAGGCCGGTTTCCTCGCCGATGAAAATGCGCACGCCCGGGGCCTGCAGAGTGCGCTCCAGCAATTGCAGGATCTCGCGCTTGCGCGCGAAGGTCTCGAACAGCTCCCGCAGCCGGTCCAGGTCCGACAGGTCCTGTACGCCGATCAGCCGGGTCTGCCCGGTCAGCACCATGTCCTCGCCCGCCGGAACGAAGGCGTGTTCGGCCAACTCCACGGTATGGGCCAGCAGCCCCTCCATCTCGGACTGGGCGTTGCGCAGGTCGCGCAGCAGCGTCGCGCGTATTTCGGACAATGGCCGGCCCGCGAAATTGGAATTCAGGTAGTTGGCGACCCGCTCCAGTTCGGAAGGGTCGTAGGTGCGGCGCGGCTCGATCACCCGGTTCTGCACGTCGTTGTCGGCGAATACCAGGATCGCCAGCACCCGGCGCCCGTCCAGCGGCACGAAATCGATGTGGCGGAAGGCGAACTGCTCGCGCTTGGGGGCGCTGACCACGCCGACGAAATGGGTCATGGCCGAAAGCAGTTCCGACGCATTGCCCAGCAACGCCTGGGTGCCGACGCCGGCCGGCAGTTCGGAGCGCAGGCGCGCCACTTCGCCCTCGCCCAGCGGCTTCATCTGCACCAGGCTGTCCACGAACATGCGGTAGCCCTGCGCGGTGGGAATGCGCCCGGCCGAAGTATGCGGCGAAGCCAACAGGCCGATTTCCTCCAGGTCGCCCAGGATGTTGCGGATGGTGGCGGCGCTGACGTCCAGCCCCGCGTGCCTGGCCAGCGTCTGCGAGCCGACCGGCTCGCCATCGCGGATATAGCGCGATATCAGCGTGCGCAGCAGATGCCGGGCACGGGGGTCGAGGGAGACGGGCTGGGACGACATGCGGGATAGATAGCCCCAGCCGGTGCCCATTGCAAGCCGCGGCGTCCGAAACCTCCGTCTCAGACGTTGCGCCGCATGCCACTACAATGCGCAGCCATGCTCAGACACCTCGCCCTCAAGGATTTCGCCGTCGTCCGCTCCGCCGAACTGGAGTTCGGCCCGGGCATGACCGTAATTTCAGGCGAAACCGGCGCAGGCAAGTCCTTGCTGGTGGACGCCCTGGGTTTTCTTTCCGGCCTGCGCGCCGACAGCGGCGTGGTGCGCCATGGCGCCGAGCGCGCCGAACTCTCCGCCGAGTTCGGTCTGGACGACGCCTCCCCCGCCCTGGCCTGGCTGCACGAGAACGAACTGGACGACGGCAGGGATTGCCAGCTGCGCCGGGTGATCCGTGCCGATGGCGGCTCGCGCGCGTTCATCAACGGCCGCAGCGTCACCCTGGCCCAGCTGACCGAACTGGCCGGCCTGCTGGTGGAAATCCATGGCCAGCACGAACATCAGGCGCTGCTGTCGCGCCACAGCCAGCTGGAGCTGCTGGACGCCTACGCGCGCAACGAATCCGAACGCGCCGCTGTCCGCAACGCCGCGCAGGCCTGGAGCGCTTTGCTGCACGAACGCGACACCCTCTCCCGGCAAGGCGACGTGTCGGACCGAATCAATTACCTGGAACATCAATTCAAGGAACTGGAGCGAGAAGAATTGGCCGCGGCGGCCATCGAATCGCTGTCGGCCAGCCACCGCCGCCAAGCCCATGCCTCGGGCCTGATCGACGCCTGCAACGCCGCCTTCGCGCGTCTGGCAGGCGAGGAAGCGCCTTCGGTTTCCAGGCAGTTGCAGCAGACCCGCAGCGAACTGGCGCGCATGGCCGAGCACGAGCCGCGTCTTGGCGAAGTCGATGCGCTGCTGGAAAGCGCCAATATCCAACTGGACGAAGCGCTGGTGGTGCTGGACAAGGTGCGCGACGACCTCGACGCCGATCCGGCGCAATTCATGGAGTTGGAACGCAAGCTCACCCGTATCCACGACCTGGCGCGCAAGCACCGGGTCGCGCCGGAGCAGCTAGAGACGCGCCGCGACGCCATCGCTGCGGAACTGGATGGCTTGCGCGGCGCCGGGGAGCGCCTGCTCGGCTTGAATACCGAAATCGCCTCGGCCACCACTGCGTGGCGCGATGCCGCCGCTAAATTGAGCAAGACCCGCCAGAGATCCGCCGACAAACTCGCCAAGGCGACCGCCGCGCTGATCGCCGAGCTCGGCATGGGCGGGGGCCGCTTCGAGATCGCGCTGGAAGCCAACGAAACCGAGCGCGCCGACCCGCTGGGCGGCGAGCGGGTGGAATTCCTGGTGTCTGCCAATGCCGGCCAACCCCCGCGTGCGCTGCGCAAGGTGGCTTCCGGCGGCGAGCTCTCGCGCATCTCGCTGGCCATCGAAGTGGCGGCGCTGGGGCTGGACGCGGTGCCGACCATGGTCTTCGATGAAGTGGATTCGGGCATCGGCGGCGCGGTTTCGGACATCGTCGGGCAGAAACTGCGTGCCCTGGGCGAAAAGCGCCAGGTGTTGTGCGTGACCCACCTGCCGCAAGTCGCGGCGCAGGGCCATGCGCACTACCGCGTCAGCAAGGCGCCGGTGGACGGCATGACCCAAAGCTCTGTGGAATTGCTGCGCGCGAAAGATCGGGAAGAAGAACTCGCCCGCATGCTGGGTGGCGTGGAAGTGAGCAAGGAAGCGCGCGCGGCGGCGAAGCGGCTGTTGAGCGACGTGGCGTGAATCCACCTCTCCCCTTGTGGGAGAGGTCGGCGCGCGAAGCGTGCCGGGAGAGGGGCTGGTGGAGAGGTGAATACTTCCGACCGCAGCCATCAAGCCGTGTTCGCTAGATCATCTGTAGTCCTGACTGTTAAGGCGTACCACTCCGCTCGCCCTCTTCCGCCCCCGTATCAAGTACAGGGCAAGCTCTACGGGCACCCCGTATCGAGTACGGGGCAGGCTCTTCTCCCGCAAGGGGAGAAGGGAAAAGCACAACCTCAGCGTTTCTTGCGCACGTAAAGCACCAGCGAATGCTCTTCGATCTCGTAGCCGTGCTGGGCCGCGATCTTGGCCTGCAGCGCCTCGATCTCCTCGCTGGAGAATTCGATGACCTTGCCGGTGTCTATGTCGACCATGTGGTCGTGGTGCTGGCCGCGGTCCAGTTCATAGACCGCTTGCCCGCCTTCGAAGTTGTGCTTGAGCACCAGGCCCGCAGCCTCGAACTGGGTCAACACCCGGTAGACCGTGGCCAAGCCGATTTCGTCGCCATGGTCCAGCAAATGGCGATAGATGTCCTCGGCGGTCATGTGGCGGGGCTTGCTCTGTTCCAGCAGCTCCAGGATGCGCATCCGGGGATGCGTCACCTTCAGTCCGACTTTGCGTAGATCCTGCGATTCCATGGCCTCTCCGTTCATTGGCGGTTTAGCGCCAGCTGCCTCGAACCGGGTTGCGGCGGTCGTCGGAAGTGTATCATCGCCCGGTCAATTCCCTGTCGAATCGCGGTGCCCTTCCCGATGCGTAAATTCCTGCTGATCGCCGCCGTAACCTTCGCTGTCTCCGGTTGCGGCATCCTGTACAAACAGCCGATCTACCAGGGCAACCTGATCGAGAAGAGCAACGCGGACCAACTGGCGGTGGGCCAGAGCAAGCAACAGGTCGTCGCCCTGCTGGGCACGCCCTCCATCGCCGATCCCTTCCATGCGCAGCGCTGGGACTACACCGCCTCCGAACGCACCAACCGCCGCGGCAGCATCGAGATCAAGAACCTCACGGTGTTTTTCGAAGGCGACGTGGTTTCGAAGTGGGAAGGCGAATACTTCCCTGAAAACGATGTGCAGCTGTCCAAAGATGTGCGCAAGTTCGGTCCGAACCTGGCCAAGGACAAGAAGAAAGGCGGCTCCCGCCGCCGCTGAGCCTCAGCGCTTGGCTTTCGATGCGCGCCGGCGGCGCGCATCCTTGGGATCGATCTGCAGCGGCCTCAACAGCTCTATGCGATCGCCCTCATGCAATACGGTCGATGCTTCGGCGTTGACGCCGAAGACCGCGTAGCCGTCCACATTCTCGACCTGCGTCCAGCCCGCCTTCTCCAGAGCCTGCTGCAGTGTGGCGTTTTCGGGCAGATCCAGCGTCACGGCCCGGTGCCGGCGCGGCCACGCCATGATCAGTTCGACCTTCATCATTCGCCCCGGTCGGCGACCCGCACGAAATCGTCCACCATGCGGTCCGCCAGCCCCTGGAATCCCAGCGCGATCGCCGGGCCCAGCAGACGGTTGTTGGGATCGAATTCCAGCGTCAGGGTGACTTTGCTCGCGCATTCGTCCAGCGCATGGAATTCCCAGCGGCCGTGCAATTTCCGGAACGGGCCGTCGACCAGGTTCATGTCGATGCTGTGCGGGCGGTCGAGCGTGTTTTCGGTGGTGAACCAGGTGCTCAAGGCGCCCAGCCCCAGGTCCAGCCGCGCGACAAGGCGGTCGGGGCCGGACTCGATCAACTCGGCGGCGCTGCACCAGTCGAAGCGCCGCGGGTAGGCGGCCACGTCGTTGACCAGTTCGAACATGCGGGCGGTGGAGTGTTCGACCAGGGCGCTGCGGCGGATGGTTTGCATGCGTTGACGGGACTCTTTATGGGACAAGCTCGCGTGCACTTCCCCCATCGGCGACAATAGCGCCATGGCGAAGAAACCCGGCAAGGATAAAGCAAACAGCACTGGCACGATTGCGCAGAACAAGCGCGCGCGCCACGAATACCACCTCGAGCAGCATTACGAGGCCGGCATGGCGTTGCAGGGCTGGGAGATGAAGGCCATCCGCGCCGGCCGCGCCAACATCACCGAGGCCTATGCGGTGGTCCGCAATGGCGAGCTGTTCCTGTTCGGCGCGCAGATCACGCCCCTGATCCAGGCCTCCACCCACGTGGTCGCCGACGATCGCCGCACCCGCAAGCTGCTGCTGCATAAACGCGAGATCGACGTGCTGATCGGCAAGGTGGAGCGCGACGGCTACACCATCGTGCCCACTTCGCTCTACTGGAAAGGCAACAAGGTCAAGGCCGGCATCTCCCTGGCCAAGGGCAAGCAGACCCACGACAAGCGCGAAGCCAGCAAGGACCGCGACTGGGCGCGCGACAAACAGCGCGTGATGCGCCGCCACAACCGCGACGCCTGATTTTTGTAGGAGCGGGTCCTGCCCGCGACGGGCGTTACCGGCAAAGCGGTCGCGGGCAGGGCCCGCTCCTACAACATCAGGTGGAAGCCAGCATCTGGATCATGTTGGGAATGCCCTTGCCCTGCATGTAGGGATCGCGTCCGATGTCGGTGCAGTGGTTCAGCACTATCTGCTTGACCCGGTCGGGGAAGCCGATGACCTCCCGCCGTACCGACAGAAAGCCCGCGATCAATCCCGACACATGCGGCGCGGCCATGCTGGTGCCGCTCATCTCCACCATCCAGGTGTTCGGGTCCGACGCCTTGAACCCGTAGTGCGCCGAAATGATCTTTTCGCCGGGCGCCACCACGTCGGGCTTGTGCCGGCCATCGGCGGTAGGACCCCGCGAGGAAAAATAGGAAACGCCGTAGCTGTGCGGATTGCCTTTGTGCACCGAACCCACCGCGATCGCATCCTCGAGGTTGGCCGGATCGCCGATGGTCATGTCCATGTTGGCCGGGTACGACTCGCCGTCGTTCTGCACCAGCCAGGCCAGGCCTTCGTTGCCCGCGGCCAGCACCACCACCACGCCCTGCCGCCACAGACGCCGCAGTTCGTTGCATAGCGGGGTGAAGCCGCAGCCGTAGCTTTCCGCATCGAAGTATCCGCCCAGGCTCAGGTTCATGCCGTGGATGACCAGCTCCCCGGCGTGGTCGTTGATGTCGGCCACCTGTTGCACCGCCTTGATGATCCACGAGTCGCGGCCGTTGCCGTCATCGTCCAGCACCTTGAAACCGTACAGCTGCGCCAGCGGCGCGATGCCGGCGAAATCCACCTTTTCCTTGCCGTCGCCCGGCAAGGGAGCGCTGCACTGCCCTGCGATCACTCCCGCCACGTGCGTGCCATGGCCGTTGCGGTCCAGCTTGCTGAAGGCCACGCCGTCGGCGCGCAGCAATTTCCTCGGCTTGCCGCGCACGGTGCAATCCCACTGCGCCGCCACCACGTCGCGCTTGCCCTTCTCGTAGAAATGCGGGTGCCCAGCGGCGATGCCGGTATCCAGCACTGCCCAACCGATCTTCTGTCCCAGCGCGCGGTAGGCCGTCTGCGCGGCGTCGGCCTGGATCACGCTGCGCGACTGGTTCAGCAGCGCGCGCTTGCCCGCATCGCGCCACAGCCGCTTGAAACTCAAGGTCTGGTAGTCGTTGCGCAGCGATTCGATTTCGAAACGGGTCAGTTTGGCCGAAACGAAACGCTGCAGGTTGTCCTCCAGGTAGATTTCGTCGTCCAGCGCCTGGTTCCTGAGCTTGGTCGTTTCCGAAGCCAGGCCGCGTATGCGCGCGACCAGCGCAGCGCGCGCTGCCTCGCGACCGCCCTCGCCCGCCGGCAGCTTGTCGAGCTCGATCAGCACTTCATGGCGATGCTCGGCGCCGTTGGCTTCCAGCTGGTCGGACAGATCCTTGATGAGCACGGTGTTGGAAACCGGCTGGTCGAAACCCACGCCCACCACTTCGCGCACTTTGGCGCGCACATGCAGATTGGAAAGGTAGCCGGAACCGGAATGCGGATTGCGCGGACTGTCGGTATTGACGTCGGCGCCTTGCAGGTTGGAGAAGCGTTGCCCGGGATTCTCTATGTCGTCGGTCAGATTGCCGTCCAGCGCGACCGGATCCTGGCGGTCGGCGACGTTGTACCAATGGCGCACGCAGGACGGGAACGGCAGCTTCTTCTTGCCGATCGACTGCTTGAACATGCTGCGGACGCTGGGCAGGCCGAGCGGCGAGCCGATGGTGACGAACAGCGCCACGTCGTATTTGGCCGGGTCGAGTTTGCGCAGCACTTCGTAGGCGATCATCGAGCCCTGACTGTGGGACACCACCACGAATGGCCCGCCACCGGATTCCATACGGTCCAGCAAACTGCGCTCCATCGCCCCGCGCCGCGTCTTGTCGAAGAAAAAATCATGCACGTCCTGCAACAGGGCGGCTGAGATCAGTTTGAGCAGGATTTCATTGACCTTATCCAGCAGTCCGCGCTTGCCGGGGCCGCGTTGCGGCGTGCCGGTCGCGCCCATCTCCTCAAGCATGGCGTGCAGCATTTCGCTCTCGGCGGGCGTACCGGCCAGCGCGTCGGCCAGTTCGCCCAGGTCGCGGCGGCTGGGCGCGACACCCAGCGCGCTCAGCACGCGCTGCTCGGCCTGATTGATGGTGGGGCCCTGGTCGCGGTCGCCGCAGGTGCCTGGCTCCGGAGTCGGATAACGATTGCGATTGACCCAGTACGCCAGCCGCGTGCGCTCGCCCATGCCGCGTCCGAACAAAGCCTTGTCCCATTGGCAGCGCAGGACCTCGGCGGTCGGCTTGTTGCCGATGCCATGGATGTAGATGACGGTCTTGGCCTCGCCCTGGGCGGCCGCCATGAAATCGGAACGCTGCAGGGCGTCGGACTTGGCGGACTTCGCTGGGGCCGCTTTCCTGGCCTTGGCCAGTGCCTTCGCCTTGGTGGTCGTCTTGCCCGCTGTTGCGACGCCGCGTGACGCCGGGATCCGTTTGCCGCCTTTCTTTGCCGCCATGATCGATCCTCCGCTCTCCACCGGAAACGCATTCCCACCGGGCCCAGGGCCATCGGCGCGGAAAGCGATGAAGCAATGCTAACCAGCGCCTGTCGCAGAAGTTGTGACCCGGGTCCATCGCCCCTACACTGGGGGTATCAGCAAGATCTGATTCCCGGGGATGCACTGGCTTCGACGGGGGTTGCGAAATTGCCTGGTGCATGCCGAGGGGGCGACTTTCCTCGTTAATCCAGTAGCAAACTTCTAGTTGCCAACGACGACAACTACGCTCTCGCCGCTTAAGGCGTAAGCCCCGAACCCACTTGTGCCCGTGCTCGTGGATGTAGGGTCATTATCACGGAACCGGCTGTGACGGCTGCCTGTCAGTCACGGCTTAACCAAAACAGGCTGGTCACCGGGTGCGCTTTGCGTGCCGTGCTGCCCGGGGGCGAGATCTAACGGAACGCTAAGCATGTAGTACCGGGGATGGAGTGCCTTCGGACGCGGGTTCGATTCCCGCCATCTCCACCATATACTGGTGGCACAGCAATTAAGCCCTTGATTTTAAAGGGCTTTTTTGTTGTCTGCGATTTCCTTCCCTACGAACCTTCCCCACTATTTCAATGGATCAGCTTGCTTGTGATCCATGCCTGCACAGCCTTCTCTGACCAGACAGATGCGCCACCAAGCTTCACCGGCTTGGGAAAGTCCTTTGTCTGGATTCGATGGTAAAGAGCGGACTTGCTCAATGCTGTCGCCTCTAGAACGTCGTCCTTCTTGAGGAACTTGTCAGGGCATGGGCACGGCACATTCGCCGAGATATCAACTTGGGTTTCTACGGTCATGCAACAATCCTCCTAGTAATGATTGGGGCTTCCTACTGGTAAGCCCCTTCGGTTTTCCATCGCCCACAGTCGAACGTCCACCCGATGTCCTGGGTGCGCGTATGCAGGTGTAGTGCGGCTCAGAGGAGCCGGTTACGCAGCTTGTGCGATTTGCACTTTTCCGGCCCGTTGAGAGCGGACCCTTCCCCAACTACCGTGACCTATTACGGACGGCTGTTCTATCTCAGCCCCGGCACTTTTGAGAGCCCTTCTACGGGCATCGGGTACTAACCAAAAACCCTTGGGGTTCCTGTCCCAATTCGCAGCCAGCATTTCGGCAGGTGTCAGGCAGCTCCTCGGAACCCCTGTTCCGAATTTGCCCATTCTGTGCTTGTCGAACCCCCTCACGTCGCTAAAGAACTCGCCGCAGGCTGTGCATTCGCACCTGCCTCCTCGTAAGGCAGGCATTAGCGAGCCCGCTTCTTGTTGTAATCGAGAGCGTTGTCAATGCGACGCCAATCCTTGTTGATTGCGTCATGCATTCCCAACTGGGCAAACAACTGATGCTTGGTTGCCAGCACGTCAACTAAATCGTGACTAAGGGACAACTGCCCTTGGTACTCACGCTTCACTAGGAGATCGCCCTTACCCTTCGGCACGAACAGTCCGCCGTATGGCAAGTCGTCGGAGGGCAGGATGATCTGCTGAGGCCAATCATGCTCCTGGGGAAATCGCTTGAATGTCAGCTTCCTCTCTCGCTTCAGCCACTCTAGCGCTTGGTAGGCCTGCTCTAGGGTTTCCGCCCCCTCCACGTCTTCATAAATTGGAAGCGCTGCTATGAAACCTGTTAGGACCTTTCCTCGTAGGTCTGTGCCCGCAACATTTAGAAGAACATCGGCCACGGTCGAGGGGTGGCGAGCCGGGATTCTCGTTTGCTCCAACCTATAAGCGCCGAAGCCCTGTGCATTGAAGTGATCCTCAACCGCTGCCCAAACTATGACTTCCTCATCCCGAACGCGGCTTGCTACGGTGTCATCTTCAAGGTCGAACCTTTCTGACTGAGTTTTCCATGTTGCTACCCAGTGCTGTCCGCTTTCTGCTTTCCTCACTTATCTGCATCTCCTTTAGTTTGTTCGTCGAACGTTTTTAACTGCTGCCTTGCCAGCGCTAAAGCTGGGATGGGGTGGTCTGTCCTGAGCGCGTTGACATAGAGCAGGAACAGCCGATCCTCAAGCGTCACTCAGCTTCCTCCTGGCGTTCGTTCTCGTCACCATCCCCATAAATGCCGCCCTTACCGCTCGGCTGCTTAACCAGTCCGAGAGACTTAGCAACGTTGACTTGTGTTGCGTGCCATTCGGCTTGGAGCTTTGTGGGGTTCTTTGGCAACGGGGTAATCGTGTACGCGGTCGGTTGTCCGTTCTGCGCTGCTACGCGCTGTTTAACAGTCTCCCACTCGGTACGTAACGCTGAGCGCGGCGAGCCGTGCAAGCGGAACGGTTTGGGTTGGTTCAAATCTGTTTCTCCTTCTGAATTGCGGAAATGATTTCGACAACCGCGTCACTAATGACCGGAAGTCGGGCTGGAGTTGGTGGTAAGCGGCGTCTAGTGCCGTTGGCGAACTTCACAGAGCGGACGTACTTCGGCTCTAAGTTCATTGCTGTTGCGATCTGATACGGGGTGAACCCGTCACTCACGTGCCGCATTATCTCTGCACGGATTCTTGCGTCGTACTTCTCCCGCCTGTCCCCTTGAGGGGCGGGGCTGTTACTCACACTGCTTTGCAGTAGTCACTCCTTTGCGTGGCTTAGGAAAGACGTTTCTTCCCTTATAAGAACATTATACCACAATTGCGTATAATGTCAATACCGCATCTACAATCTATCTATATAAATCAATTAGATACAACTTTACATAATATTCTCGCTTAGCTGTAATTCAGCCTAGCCTCGCAAGTAACAGCGACACGGAGCTTCTCCCCCACTTCCCGCCACGGGGACTAGGCATGGATCGAGCATTCAACCCGTCCGCTACAGCTGCAAGCGTTGTTGCTCCCTGTGACCGTAAATCCTCAATCACCTCCTTCAATCCCTGTGCTCTGGCCTGAGCCAGGTGGGAGGCTGCCTTTGTGCCAGCTTGATTGCCTCTCCCTGCCCTTCGTAGTGCTGCTGCCCCGTTGGGATTGCCAAGCCGAACTCCCCGCGTCTTAGCCGCAGCTAACGCTTCCTTAGTCCGCTTAGAGATTGCCTCTCGCTCCTGCTGAGCAACAAGCGCCATGATGCCTATGGTGAGGTTGTTAGCCTGGGGCATGTCGGCTGCTACGAAGCGAACGCCACTCTCTTGAAGGCTTAGGAGGAAGGCTGCATTCCTGCTCAAGCGATCCAACTTCGCGATCACCAGGGTTGCATTTGTTAGACGGCACTGCTTGAGCGCTTTCATAAGCTCTCTGCGCCCGTTTCTAGAGCCGCTCTCTACTTCGGTGTACTCACCGAGCACAGAGCCCTGCACGGCTGCTACGTAGGCGTCTACGGCGCTCTGCTGCGCCTCCAATCCGAGTCCGCTCCTGCCTTGTTTATCAGTGGATACACGACGATAGATCACCAACTTTTGTTTCTGCATTTCCAATTCCTCGCAACGTTCGATAGCTGGAAGTGGACAGCAGAAAACAAGGGGTTTCAAGCATTATCAGCTGATAAAACAACCGCCTATCGGGTAGTTGAACCAGCGCGAGAGCCACGGCTGAAAGCGATCACTCAACGTCACGAGCGACAGAGATTGTGAGGGTCAGAGATGAAGTGTTTGGGGATGGGAAAAGCAGTGCTGTTGCAGGGGGTACCCCGGGGGGATAGGGGGTATGCGTAGGGAGATGGACTCGACCTACACAAAATCTCAAAAAAAAATACCAGTTTCCAAAGGCTTACCCACAACGTAGACAGCCAAAGGGCGTAGATATCACCGATAAAGATGGATTTTCAGAGCAAGGCAGCTTTGCTTGCAGCACTAGCTGCATAGGTAATTCCATGTGGCAACCATGGCTGTAGGTTGCCCCAACTCCCTTCGGTGTCTTTCCTCTCACCTCAGAACCCGAACTTTCAGCGCTTCGCTTGGTGGCCATGCTCTCCTCGAAGAGGGAAGCCGCATATGTCCCAGCCTACGGCTTAGGGCTGGGACAAAGGCGAGAATCTCGAAAGAGATTCGAGCTATCACCCTCTCCCTTTCCCCTCAAAGGGAGGGAGAGGTTTAGCTTCATTCGCAGTGGTCATGCCCCGCACTGCTCACCCAATCAAGATCAAGATCCAGAGCTTCCAAACCTACTGGATTTGAGAAGCTCACCCCCTTGTGGGGTGTTGGGTAAGTCAAGAGCACTCTTTAGATAAAAATATCTTAAAGCTTTTAAAGCTATAGCTTTTAAGATGATCTTTAAAAGCTAAAAGCTTTTGTTTTTAATCTTTAAGAGCTTTTGCTGTTGCTTTTGCTTTTAAGCTGAGATCCAGCGGCTACCGCCTGCCGCTGGAGATGCCCTCCAACCCCCAAGGGTTTTCGCTTCACCGATTGGCGGGGCGCTGCTACATGCCGGGGTGCACTTTTCAGGGCTGTCTGACCCTACCCGCACCGCTGGTATACCCGAGCCCCTGCGTGGTCGTTCTACTTCAGCCCCGGCACCTCTCAGGGCTATCTCAGATCCATCGGTTGCCGCGCCGTTGCAGGTGGCCCGGATGGACGGCCAGGAAGACCGGTAATTAATCAATGAGAATTGCTCTCATTAAACTGAGATTTGAGGCCCCTGACAGGCTGGCCGGTAGGTTGGGCTATCCAAGCCCCTCGGTGCCTCTTCTACTTCAGCCCCGGCAGTAACCAGAGGCATTCTGGAAGCTGCTTCTCGCCCTCACGGTCGGCTGCTCATTGGGGGCAGTGCTTCCCTTTCACTTTTACTTCCAACTTGTCCGCAAACTTTCGGGCAATCGCCTCTGCGCCGCCACCAAAGTTAACAAAGATCTTCTCTTCCCAGAGCTTCTTGCCGTTGGGGGCGTAGCAGACGACCCGGCCTGTCTCAAAAGCTGCGTCGGTGTCTAGTTTGATTTCTATAACCCCTTTTGCTTCTCCTGACTTGGCTAGAGTTAGCGCCTGGAGCAGCGAACCTTCGTGATAGGCAACTTCGTCAGCAAGCACGGCTCCTATCTGAGCGGCCGCCCACGGGTGGTTGGGGTCAGGCACCACTAGCACCACGTCGTCCTTCGGTCGGACCTCTTGGCTAAAGCCGTGGAAGCCCACCACACAGAGCAGGATCAATAGTAAATATTTCACAACACCCCCACTCTGCTTTAGCTGGATTTCGCTAGAACAGCATACTGCAAAGGGGATAGCCCTCCGAGCGAATGGTGAGGCCTGGAAAGGTTATACCGCACACGCCAGTCTTCGAGCATCCGGCCTGCCTCGGCAATCGAAGTCAACAAGTAGCGGTCAAGCACCTCTTGCCGCATGGTGAGGTTGAAGCGCTCCACAAGGACATTTTCGGTAGGAGATTTTGGACGGATGTAGACCCTTCGGACGGCAGCGGCCTTTGTCCAAGCGATGTAATCATGCCCTTTAAACTCCATACCGTTATCGCTCCGGATTGCCTTGGGAACTCGCCCAAGCACGGAACCGCGAGGTTCCGGCTTTTCGTTTTCCGGCGGTCGCGCCGCGATGGAGCGCCTAACCCAGCGGCAGGACCGATGGCGGCTCACGGTCCCAGTCGGGCGCTTCGCCGAAGCGTTCGCCCAGGAAATCCAGGAACGAGCGCACCAGCGTCGGCATCTGCCGGCGTGAAGCGTAGACGCCGTAGATGCCCATCGGCGGCACTTCGTAATCCGGCAGCACCGGGATCAGTTCGCCGCTGCGGATGAGCGGCGCCAATTGATAGGTCGGCAGCATGGCGATGCCGGCGTCGGCGCGCACCGCCTGCAGCAGTACGCTCGCCTCATTGGCGCTGATGCTGCCGCCCACCGCCACTGCGATGTCGCGCCCGTTGCGGCGCAGCTGCCACAGGCTTTTGCCGACGAAATGATGGGTCAGACAGTCGTGCCGGAGCAGGTCCTCGGGCCGCTGCGGGGTGCCGCGTGCGGCCAGATAGGCAGGCGTGGCGCACAGCAGCGAACGGCAGACCGACAGCCGGCGCGCGATCAGGCCGGGATCCGGTTCGTGGGTGATGCGGATAGCCAGATCGATGCGTTCCTCGATCAGATTGACGGTACGGTCCACCATCAGCATGTCCACCCGCACGCCGGGAAAGCGGGCGATGTAATCGGCTACCGCCACGGCCAACTGGCTTTGTCCGAACGAGGTGCTGCAGGTGATGCGCAACTGGCCGCGCGGCGAGGCATCGGTGCTTTCGCCGACTGCCGACTGGAGATCCTCGCCGAGTTCCAGCAACCGGCGGCAGCGTTCCAGCGCCTGCTCCCCTGCGAAGGTCAGGTTGATGCGCCGGGTGGTGCGATGGAGCAGCCGCGCGCCCAGCCAGCCTTCCAGCTCGGTCAGATAGCGGGTGACCATCGCCCGGGACATGTCCAGCGCATCCGCCGCCGCGGTCATGCTGCCGCGCTCGGCGACTTCGACAAAGACGGTCATGGCGGTCAGCCGGTCCATTATTTGATCGATCCACGCAACAAATAAAGTACTTATACGGGGTTTTTCGCGCGATTTCAGCTCACTAAAGTGCCTCCATCCCTCAACACTGGAGTGCTCCATGAAAATCGCCCTTATCGCCGCCACCGGCAAAATCGGCCGTCACATCGCCCAGCAGGCGATCGCCCGCGGCCACGAGGTCACTGCCATCGTCCGCCGCGATGCCGGCCTGCCCCCTGAATTGGCCGGTGCCCGTCTGGTTATTGCGCCGTTGGACGATCACGACGCGCTGGTTGCGGCTATCCGGGGCAACGACGTGTTGGCCAGCGCCTATGGTCCGGCACCCGGGGCTGAGGCAGCGCTAAGCGGGGTTGCCGACGAGCTGATCGCCGCGGCGCGCGACGCCGGCATCCGTCGCCTGGTCGTCGTAGGCGGCGCAGGCAGCCTGGAAGTGGCGCCCGGCACGCAACTGGTCGATGCGCCGAATTTCCCGGCGGCTTACAAGCCGGTCGCCCTTGCCCATCGCGATGCGCTGAAGCGCTACCGGGCTGCCGACGATCTGGACTGGACCTTCTATTCGCCTGCCGCGGAAATCGGCCCGGGCGAGAAGCGCGGCGTCTTCCGCAGCCAGGCCAACGCGTTCCTGGCCGATGCCGACGGCAGAAGCGCCATCAGCTACGCCGACTACGCCGATGCCTTCGTCAGCGAAATCGAACGGCCCAGATACCCGAAGCAGATAGCCACCGTCGCGTACTGAAAGCACCGGTAGCGACTCCATCGCGAGAAGTTCGAACCAGCCCTATCGCACACGAAGGAACAATCATGAAAACGAACATGAAGCCTCGCTCCCTGCTTGCGGCCTGCAGCGCAGTCCTCGCCCTGACCCTGGGCGCATGCGACCGCCAAGCGGCTCCCGCCGCTGCAACCGATGCGACCACCACGGCTGCGGAAATCGCCGAACCGGCCGCCCAACCACTGACGACCGAAATCTACAACCCTGGCGAGAAAGCGATCTTCGCCGTGACTTCGGTGCTGGTCAGCGGCGCGAAGGACGCCGTCCTGATCGACGCGCAGTTCTCCACTATCGACGCGCAGAAAGTGGTGGACCTGATCCGTGCTTCCGGCAAACGGCTGACCACGATCTATATCAGCCACGGCGATCCCGACTTCTATTTCGGTCTGGAAACGCTGAAACAGGCATTCCCCGAAGCGAAGATCCTGGCCACCCCGCAGACCATCGCGCATATCAAGGAAACCAGCGCGGGCAAGCTGGCCTACTGGGGACCGATCCTGGGCGCCGGCGCGCCGAAACAGGCGATCGTTCCCGAACCATTGGATGGCGACAGCCTGGATCTGGAAGGGCGGAAACTTCAGATCGTCGGCCTGGACGGCCCTACCCCGGACCGCAGCTTCGTGTGGATTCCCTCGATCAGGACCGTCGCCGGCGGCATTCCGGTGCTGGCCGGCGAGCACGTGTGGATGGCCGATACGCAGACTCCGCAATCGCACGCCGACTGGCTGGCCACGCTGGCCAGGATCGAATCCCTGCAGCCGGTACGGGTGATCCCCGGACACTTCGCGCCTGGCGCGGCGCAAGACCTGCAGGCAGTGCGTTTCACCGCCGCTTACATCAAGGCCTACGACGAGGAGGCCGCCAAGGCCAAGAATTCGGACGCGCTCATCGCGGCCATGAAACGGCGCTACCCCACACTGGGCGCGCTGCCGTCGCTGGAACTGAGCGCCAAGGTCAGCAAGGGCGAAATGAAATGGCCGTAATCGCGTCATAGTCAACCGTCGGCCGGCGACGTTGGAAAGTTCCGGGAGATGGGTCGCGAAGGCGGCCCATCTTCGTTGCATTCCGGTTTCGTGGGCTGCGTTGTGGGCGCTTAGAATCGCGTCACGCCAACAGGGATCCAATTGCGATGAATGCCCGCTCCGAAATGCAGAAGATGCTGGCCGGCGAGCTCTACGACGCGGGCGATACGGAGATACAGACCGCGCAAGCCGCCGCCAAGCACTGGATGGCGCGCTACAACGCCGCAGCGGACCAGCCCGCTTCGTTCCGTCGCGAACTGCTTCGCGAACGTTTGGCGGCCGTGGGCGATGGCGCGGTCATCCGCCCGCCGTTCCATTGCGACTACGGCTTCAACATCCACCTGGGCGCAGGCGTATTCCTCAACTTCAATTGCGTGATCCTGGATGTCGTGACGGTGACCATCGGCGCCAGGACCCAGATCGCGCCGGGCGTGCAGATACTGACCGCCGACCACCCGCGCGATCCGGAAACCCGGCGCACGGGGCTGGAATTCGGCCGCCCGGTGCGTATCGGCGAAAATGTCTGGATAGGGGCCGGCGCGCTGATCCTGCCGGGGGTGACGATCGGCGACGATGCCCTGATCGGCGCCGGCAGCGTGGTGACGCGCGACGTGGCCGCCGGCGCTACGGTGTTCGGCAATCCGGCGAGGGCCAAGCCGCAATGAAAACGGGCCGCTTTCGCGGCCCGTTTCATCAATACAACCGAACGTCGTGGCTTACGAACGTAGCGGCAACACGCGGATTTCGACGCGGCGGTTCAAGGCACGGCCCGAATCGGTGTCGTTGCTGGCCACCGGCTGGGTTTCGCCGAAGCCGACGATTTCGAAACGCTCGCGCACCAGCCCCTTGCCGATCAGGTAATTGCCCACCGAATTGGCGCGTTGCACCGACAAGGTCTGGTTGGCCGCATCGCTGCCCACGCTGTCGGTGTGGCCGGACACCTCGACGATGGTCTGGTTGTATTGGGCCAAAGTACTGGCGACGTTATCGAGCGCCGGATAGAACTGCGGTTTCAGGTTCGCCTTGCCGAAGTCGAAAGTAACGCCATCAGGGAGATTGAGCTTGATGACATCGCCATCGCGGCTGACCTCGATTCCGGTTCCCGCGGTCTGCCGGCGCAGCTCGGCTTCCTGACGGTCCTGATAGGCGCCGATGGCGCCGCCGGCAAGGCCGCCCACGCCCACGCCGACCAGCGCGCGCTGACGCCGTTCGGTCGCGTTGCCGCCGCTCAGCAAACCGGCCACTGCGCCGATACCGGCGCCGATCAGCGCGGCATTGCGGGTGCGGTTGGGATCGTTGGGATCGTTGGTCTGCCCGGTGTAGGTGGCGCAGCCACCCAGGGTGAGGGTGGCGATAAGCGCAGCTGCGGTGGCCTTGATTGCGTAGGTCTTCATTCGACTTCTCCTGTCATGAGGGACCGTGTCCCCTGGGTGGTTCAGAGTCCGCAAGCTACCTAGCCTGTGATGTCTGCTGGATAAAGCGGAGTGAAGAAAACGCAAAACGGAGTTGATCCGTTCAGTTTGAGGCGACGGTCAGAGCGGCCGCCGCTTCCGAATCCAGACTCCTGTCCCAGTTGCCCATCAGCGCCAGATACAGCAATTTCTCGAACTCCGGACCGAAACGCTGGATCACCGCGTCCGGATCGGGAACCAGCTTGGCGTCGGCGATCAGACCGAAATGCACGCGGTTGTTGTAGCTCATGATGGAAATGCCGATGCCGATAGAGCCGGTCTGCGGTACCCAGAACATCATCTCCCGCATCTTGCACCCGCCCAGATACAGAGGCTGTTGCGGGCCGGGAACATTCGTCGCCACCGCCGTGGCCTTGCGGCTGAAAAGCTCCAGCGCGACCCCCTGCACCGCCGTTGGCGCCATTCCCAGTGCGGCGAGAAGTCCAAATGCAACAATGGCTTGCCTTGAATTCTTCAAGTCATTCATACATTGAGCGACACGCTCCACCCGCCGGATCGGGTTGTCCTCCCCGACCGGCAGCTCAAGAAAGACAAGACCGAAGTGGTTGCCCAGTTTCTTGGCGTGTTCCAGCGGGCGCAGGTTCACCGGCACTGTGGCGCGCAAAGTCACTCCTTCCAGATCCTCGCCGCGTTCGATCATGTAGCTGCGCAGCGCGCCGGCCGCCGCCGCCATCAGCACGTCGTTGACAGTGCAGTCGCAGGCGCGGCCGACCGCCTTCACTTCATCCAGATCGAGCGGTTCTGCCCAGGCCACGCGCTTGCTCACGCCCAGCTTGCCGCGGAGCATGGTGGGCGGATCGTCGGACAGCGCCAGCGCCGCCAGCAGTTCGCGGCCGATCTCGCCGCCCTCCTTGGCCAGCATGGTGGCCAGGGTCGGGTCGCGATATATCTCCATGCCTTTGTCCAGCACCTTGCCGCCGATCTTCATGTAGCGGTCCATGGCGCCGACCCGGCGCACGACTTCGGCGCCGTCCTGCTTGAGCCAGGCGGCGCGCAGCTCGCTGCTTTTCTCGGGCTTGCGGGTGGTGTCGGTCAGCGACAGCAGTACCTGCACCAGGGCGATGCCGTCGGCGTAGCTGTGGTGGATGCGGGTGACCAGCGCCGAACCGCCGCCGTACTTCTCCACCAGGTGGAACTGCCAGAGCGGCTTGGATTTGTCCAAGGGCGTGGACGCCATCTGGCTGACGAAGCGCTCGAACGCCTTTTTCTCGGATTTCTTGTCGCTGCGGCCCGGCAGCGCGGTCATGCGCACATGCCAGTCCAGGTCGAAGTGCTCGTCTTCCAGCCAGGCCGCGCCGGCTGGCGTATCCACCGCCTTCTGCAGGAACCGCGGATAGGCCAGGAAGCGCTTTCTGATCACTTTCTTCAGCGTTTCGAGCGTCATCGGCTCGTCCAGCATCAGCACGCCGGTGATCATCATCGGGTTGGTGGGACGTTCCATGTGCAGCCACGCGGTATCGACCCGCGACATGGGTTCCTTGCGCGGCTTGCGTGGCGCTTTCGTCGTTGCCATCGTTTTCTCCTCTCCCGCGCCGAGTGAAACACGCAGCGACGAAGGGCGTCAACGCAGCTTGGAAGGCCAGGCGGGAAGCGTTATGCGACGACGGCGCCGCCTGCAAGGTACTCGCGCGGTATGCGCTGGTTGAGGCCGGTCAGGATTTCGTAGGGAATGGTGCCTGCGGCCTGCGCCACCGCTTCGCAGTCGATCGCCGCATCGCCCTGCCGCCCGATCAGCACCGCTTCGTCGCCGTTGTAGGCGGTACCGTCCGGGCCGATATCGACCATGAACTGGTCCATGCAGATGCGGCCGACGATAGGGTACCGCTGCCCGCGCACCAGCACCTGGCCGCGCGAGGACAACGCGCGCGGGTAGCCGTCGCCGTAACCGATGGGAAGCGTGATCACGCGGGTATCGGCGCTGGCGGTCCAGGTAGCGCCGTAGCTCACCGTGCGGCCCGCCTTCACTACTTTGAAGTAGACCACGCTGGACACCAGCGACAGCGCCGGTTTCAGCGCCACAGTAGCGCGCGAGGCCGGGTCCGGCATCACTCCGTACAGGGCGATGCCAGGGCGCACCATGTCCAGCCAGGTTTCCGGGAAATGCAGCACACCGCCGGAATTGGCCAGATGGCGCAGCGGCATCGGCGCGCCGATCCGCTCGAAGTGCGAGCAGGCGGCCAGAAAGCGCTGCAACTGCATGGCGGTCATGGCAGAAGAAGGATCGTCGGAACAGGCAAGATGCGAATAGACGCCCTTGACCGTGCACCAGGACGAAGCCGCCGCCGCTTCGATGAACGCCGCCGCGCTCTCGCTGTGCACGCCGATGCGTTCCATGCCGGTATCGATCTTCAGGTGGATCACCGCCTTGCGGCCGATGGATTGGGCGGCCTGCTCCACCTGGCGAAGCTTGTCGATCGAGGAGACGGTCACTTCCAGATCGTGGATCAGGAACTGGGTCACCTGCGGGGCGTGGATGCCGCCCAGCACCAGGATCGGCACCCGCACTCCCGCCCGACGCAGCGCCAGCCCCTCTTCCACGAAGGCGACGCCCAACTGGGCGATGCCCTGCGCTTCGAGGTGCAAAGCCACGGGCACCAGGCCATGCCCATAGGCATTGGCCTTGACGATGCCCATGACCGGCACGCCGGTGCGGCTGTGCAGCGCTCGCAGGTTGTGGGTCAATGCGTCGAGGTCCACGCGGATGCGCGTGGGGCGGTCGCTGGCTTCGGTGCGATACAGGTTGGCTTGGCCGGGCACGGCGGTCGTAGACGGTTCGGACATCGCCGGATTGTAGCCGCCCTGCCCCGGCGGCATCGCAGGTGGCCTGCGCCACCGCCGGATTTCGTATCGACAAGGATAGCCACGGCGCGCCAGGATCGATGATGGACACCACGCCCAACCCGGACAGTTCGGTCTACCGCATCCTCTATTTCGAAGAGATATACCCGAGCCGGGCCGCTGAAGAGCAGGCCGAGAAAAGCAAGCTCGCCGCCTTCGGCACACTGGCCCGGCTCAACCCGTTGAACCGTCCGAAACCCGAAACCGTGAAGCTGTCGAAGTGGGAGCTGCGCTACGAACCCTTCTGGCACCTCGTGGCGCGCCGCGAGATCGACTACCTGCACGAAGCGGTGTATCCGGTGCAGATCACCAATCCTTATGCGCGCAGGGTGGAAATCGCCGGCAGCGCCTTCGAGATCGTTCCCGACAGCGGCAGCAAACCGCGCATCGACGTGCAGCTGCAGGAATTCTGCCACCGCAAGATCGACGCGGTAGTCCACCAGGACGGACTCAAGCGCGGGATCAAGCCGGTCAAGCTGCAGAGCTACATCGACCGCTACAAGGCCACCGAGCGCACCCAGCTGGACGTGGACGGCACTATCCCGCCACAGCTGCCGTTCAACGCCGCGGTGCAGATCGTGAAGGCCAAACTGGCCGCCGAGCCCATCGATGCGCATTCGATCCAGAGCGACACGGTGGAGTTCACTACCGCGCACCTGTACTTCCGTCCGGTATTTGCCTTCGAATACAACTGGAACAACAAGCTGGGCGTGATCGAGATCGACGGGTTGACCGGCGAGGTGATCGAGAACGGGGAATGGTTCCGCGAGAAGGTGGACATCGTGATGTCGCGGGAAATGATGTTCGAGCTGGGCGCCGAAATGGCCTCGGCGGTGGTGCCGGGCAGCGGCTATGCGGTGAAGTTGTTGAACAAGGTGACGCAGGAGAAGCCCAAGGCCAACATGTAGGGCGGGCACTGCCCGCCATGGATCTCCGACGTACATGGGTGGCGGGCAGTGCCCGCCCTACGTTTGTCGCAGAACGCTATTCGAAGCTTCCCACCGCATCGTGGGCCAGATTGTCGAAGCGCGTGTACTCGCCGAAGAACTTCAGCTTGACCGAACCGGTGGGGCCGTTGCGCTGCTTGCCGATGATGACTTCGGCCAGGCCCTTGTCCGCCGAGTCCTTGTGGTAGTACTCGTCGCGGTAGATGAAGATGATGACGTCGGCGTCCTGCTCGATGGCGCCCGATTCGCGCAAGTCGGCCATCACCGGGCGCTTGTCGGTGCGGGTTTCCAGCGAGCGGTTGAGCTGGGAGAGCGCGATCACCGGCACGTTGAGTTCCTTGGCCAGGCCCTTTAGCGAGCGCGAGATCTCGGAGATCTCGGTGGCCCGGTTTTCGCTGTTGCCCGGTACCGCCATCAGCTGCAGGTAATCGATCACGATCAGGCCCAGATCGTGCTCGCGCTTGAGGCGGCGCGCCTTCGAACGCAATATGTCGGGCGACAGCCCCGGCGTGTCGTCGATGAAGATCTTGGTTTCCTTGAGCATGCGGATGGCGCTGGTGACGCGGCTCCAGTCCTCGTCCTCCAGCTGGCCGGTACGCAGGCGGGTGGCGTTGACCCGGCCATTGGAGGAAATCAGGCGCAGGGCCAGCTGCGACGCCGACATTTCCATCGAGAACACGGCCACGGCCTTCTTCGACTTGATCGCCGCATACTCGGCGATGTTCAGCGCCAGGGTGGTCTTGCCCATCGCCGGGCGCGCGGCCAGGATCAGCAAATCGGTGGGCTGCAGGCCGGCGGTCATCTCGTCGAATTCGTGGTAGCCGGTCGGCAGGCCGGTGATGCTGCCGCCGTTCTCGAAGCGGTTCTGCAGCACTTCGAACGCGTCCTTCAACGCGGTGTTGACCGCGGTGAAATCGGTGCGTCCGCGCGCGCCGGCCTCGGCGATGGCGAAGACTTCCTGCTCGGCCTTGGCCAGCAGCTCGGCGCTGTCGCGGCCGTCGGGCTGGAAACCGTCGTTGATGATCGCGGTGCCGACTTCGATCAATTGCCGCATCACCGCTTTGTCGCGCACGATCTCCGCATAGGCCACGATGTTGGCGGCCGACGGCGTGGTGGTGGCCAGCTCGACCAGATAGGCGCCGCCGGCGACCTGCTCGATCTGCCCCTGCGATTCGAACCACTCCCCCAGGGTCACCGCGTCGTAGGGGCGGCTCTTTTCCGCCAGTTCGCTGATGGCGCGGTAGATGAGCTGGTGGTCGCGGCGGTAGAAGTCGACGTCGTTGAGTTTGTCGTTGATGCGGTCGTAGGCTTCCGGCGCCAGCATCAGCCCGCCCAGCACCGCCTGTTCGGCTTCGATGGAGTGCGGCGGCACGCGCAGTTGTTCGATACGCGCGTCGTGCTGGTCGTAGCGGAAACCTGGGCGTGCGGACATGGGTGCGGTGGATTCCTGTGCGGTTCTTGCGATGCTGCGGATGCTTGCGTGATCGGCCATCGTAGGTGCTCCGCCTGTGTGCTCGCGATGGCACAACCTGTGGATAAGTACGATTGCTTGATAAACCTTTCGAGTCTCAGGGGCTGCGACCTTCGGAAACGAAACAGGCGCCTTTCGGCGCCTGTCCCGGATGCAGCTTGAAACAGCAGCTTACGCTTCGGCGATGACGACGACCTTGACGGTCGTCTCGACGTCGGCGTGCAGGTGCACCACCACGTCGTACTCGCCGATGTGGCGGAATGCGCCTTCGCCGAGAATGACTTCGCTCTTCTCCAGCGGGTAGCCGGCCTTGGTGAAGGCTTCGGCGATGTCGCGCGGACCGACCGAACCGAACAGCTTGCCTTCGGTAGCGGCGTTGGCGCTGATGGTGACGCTGGCGCCTTCCAGCTTGGCGCGGCGGCCTTCGGCTTGGTCATGGATCGACTTGGCCTTGGCTTCGTATTCGGCGCGCTTGGCTTCGAACTCGGCCACGTTGGCGGCGGTGGCCGGCACGGCCTTGCCCTGCGGCACCAGGTAGTTGCGGCCGTAGCCCGGCTTCACGTCGACTTTGTCGCCGAGCACGCCCAGGTTGGTCACTTTCTGCAGGAGGATCAGTTGCATGGTATTGCTCCGTATTCGTTAGCGGGATTCATCCCGCAGCGGTGGGCTGTCCGAATGACAGTGGAAGTTGGCGAAGCCTTGCCGGGAAGAGCCGCGCACTGCTGCGGGCTCCTCGCGGGCTACGACTCAGTTGTCGTGGCTGTCGGTGTACGGGATCAGCGCCAGGAAACGCGCGCGCTTGACTGCGGTCTGCAGCTGGCGCTGGTAACGCGACTTGGTGCCGGTCACGCGGCTGGGGACGATCTTGCCGGTTTCGGTCAGGTACTGGCGCAGGGTGTTGAGATCCTTGTAGTCGATCTCTTTCACGCCTTCGGCGGTGAACTTGCAGAACTTGCGGCGACGGAAGAACTTGGACATGGGGGTGCTCCTTAGGCGGCTTCGGCAGTGTCGGAATCGGTATCGACGGCGGCTTCGACAGCCTCGCCCTCGTCGTCATCGCGACGGCGACGTTCGCCACGCTCGGGCTTGTCGCCCTTCTCGTCCTTGCTCTTCATGATGATCGACATCTCGGTGTCGGCTTCATCGCGCTTCATGATCAGGTGGCGCAGCACCGCATCGTTGAAGCGGAAGCTTTCGGTCAGTTCGGCCAGGATCGCCTGTTCGACTTCGATGTTGAACAGCACGTAATGGGCCTTGACCAGGTTCTGGATGGGGTAAGCCAGCTGACGGCGGCCCCAGTCTTCCAGGCGGTGGATCTTGCCGCCGCCGTTTTCGACCAGCGTCTTGTAACGCTCGATCATGGCGGGGACTTGCTCGCTCTGGTCGGGGTGGACCAGGAACACGACTTCATAATGACGCATCGTTGTATACCTTTCGGATGATGGCCGGCATCCCTGGTGGAGGCCGGCCGGACAGCCCCCCGACCGTCCCCAGAGTGGGAATGAAGGACGCGGTGGGGCAAGGATTCCCGCAGGACAAGCCCGCAGGAAGCCGGAAATTATGTCAGCTCAATGACTTAGCTGCAAGCAGCAAGGCTATTTTGCCGCCTTCCGGGCGCTTATCCAGGCGTCGATGTGCTTCTCCAGGGCCTCCAGCGGCACCGAGCCGGTTTCCAGCACGGCATCGTTGTACTCGCGCAGATCGAATTTCGGCCCCAGCTCCCGCTGGGCGCGGGTCCGAAGCTCGGAGATCTTCATCTGCCCGATCTTGTAGGCCAGGGCCTGGCCGGGGGTGCCGATATAGCGGTCGATCTCGTTGACGATGTCCTGCTCGGTCTTGGCCGCGTTGTCCTTGAAATAGGCGATGGCCCGCTCCCGGCTCCAGCCCTTGGCGTGCATGCCGGTGTCCACCACCAGGCGCACGGCGCGCCACATTTCGTAGACCAGCTGGCCGAAATGGTCGTAAGGGTCGTCGTACAGGCCCATTTCGAAGCCCAACTGCTCGGCGTACAGGCCCCAGCCTTCCCCGTAGGCCACAAAATAGGCGGTCCGGCGGAACATCGGCGCGTCGGGAATCTCCAAGCCCCGCGCGAACTGGAAATGGTGCCCCGGCACCGCCTCATGCAGGGACAGCGGCACCATTTCCCAGGTCGGCCGCACCTCGGGCTTGTACAGGTTGACGTAGTAGTAGCCCGGACGGGTGCCGTCCGAAGCGCCCGGCTGGTAGTAGGCGGTGGTGGTGTCGGGGGCGATGTTGTCCGGGATCGGCCGCACGCCGTAGGGCAGGCGCGGGATGGTCTTGAACACCTTTACCAGTTCCGGGTCGATGCGCTTGGACAGCGCGCGGTAGGCGGTCAGCAACTCATCTGGCGTCTTGTGGAAGAACTTGGGGTCGCTGCGCAGATAGGCGAAGAACTCGGCCAAGGTGCCCTTGAAGCCAGCCTGCGTCTTCACCTTCTCCATCTCCGCGCGGATGCGCGCGACTTCTTTCAGGCCGATGGCGTGGATCTGCTCGGCGGTCAGGTCGGTGGTGGTGTAGTAGCGGGCCAGGAAGTCGTAATAGGCCTTGCCGTCCGGCAGATCGGTCGCGGCGATCGACTCACGGGTCTTGGGCAGGTATTCCTCATTGAAATAGGTTTGCAGCTTGCGGTAGGCCGGAACGACGTCGCTGGCGATCACGCGCCTGGCTTCCGCCTGCAGCTTGTCCCGGTCGGCTTGAGCGATGGAATCCGGGAACTTGAGGAACGGCTTGTAGAACGCGCTCTTGGCCGGATCGTCCACCACCTGCCCCGCAATCTGCGCCGGCACGCGCTGCATCAGCACGCGCGGCGGCAGGTTGCCCGCCTTCACGCCTTCCTGCATCAGCACCACGACCTGGTCCAGGGTCCTGGGCAACGCCTGCAGGCGCTTCAGCCAATCCTGGTAGTCCTTGACGGTGGCGAACGGCAGCACCTCGGCGATCCCGTCCGCGGTCTGCGGTCCGCCCTGGTGGCTGATCGGTTGCTGGTATTCGTGGAATTTCTGCCGCTCGATGCTGCGCTGCAGGTTCCATTCGAAAGTGTCGTAATCCAGCTGGTCGGCCGCCGACAGGGTCTTGCGGTCGATCGCATGCAGTTTTTCCAACGCCGCGCGATCTTCTTCTTGCCGGATAGCGATGGCCGACAGGCTGAAATCGGTCCAGCGGTCGTTGAAGCGGGGGTCGCCGTTGTAGCTGGCGTTCTCGGGGCTTTCGCGCAGGCCTCGCTCCCATTCGTCGGCGAAAAGCTTGTGGAGCGTGGGGTTCTGGGCGCTGGTTTGCGCGTGCGCGGGTAGAACGGCGGCGAGCGTCAACGCTGCCAGCAACAGGGGACGGAACATGGACCACTCCGGATTCGGCGAACCGGGAGCTTAATACGGAGAGGTCAGGTCGGTGGGAGTGCCATTGGTCGCACTCGCCGCACTGCGGTGCCTTCAGGCCAGATCGGCTTCGGTGGTGAAGCTTTCTCCGCATCCGCATTCGGCGGTGGCGTTGGGGTTGCGGAACAGGAAGGTTTCGCTGAGGCCCTGCTTGCCGAAGTCGATCTCGGTGCCGTCGACCAGGGACAGGCTGTCGGCATCGACGAAGATCTTCACGCCTTCCTGTTCGAACACGGTGTCGTCCTGGCGCTGGTCGCGGGCCAGGTCGGCCACATGGCCCCAGCCGGAGCAACCGGTGCGGGTAACGCCGAAACGCAGACCCAGGGCGCCCGTCTCGGCAACGAAACGCTGCACGCGCTGGAATGCGACCGGGGTAAGGGTGATGGCCATCGGATCTCCTGCTGGCGACGATTATAGACTTGCATAGACCTGCGGACGGGGCTTTCCGGGCGCTGCTCCGGTAAACTCCGCATTCCATTAATGGTTGCGTTCCCCAAGGATTCAAGTCATGACGGTGGTAAGCGTCGAACATGCGCTGGCGGGCAAGATCCCGGCCGGCGGCGAAGTCACGGTACGCGGCTGGGTGCGCACACGGCGCGATTCCAAGGCCGGCCTGTCCTTCGTCAACGTCAGCGACGGCTCCTGCTTCGCGCCGATCCAGGTCGTCGTGCCCAGCGCGCTGGGCAACTACGAATCGGAAGTGAAGCATCTCACCGCCGGCTGCGCGGTGATCGCCACGGGCACGCTGGTGGCCTCCCAGGGCCAGGGCCAGAGCTACGAAATCCAGGCCTCGACGCTGGAAGTGGTGGGCTGGGTGGAGGATCCGGAAACCTATCCGATCCAGCCCAAGGCGCACTCGCTGGAATTCCTGCGCGAAGTGGCCCACCTGCGCCCGCGCACCAATCTGTTCGGCGCGGTGACCCGCATCCGCAACTGCCTGGCCCAGGCGGTGCACCGCTTCTTCCACCAGAACGGCTACTACTGGATCAGCACGCCCATCGTTACCACCTCCGACGCCGAGGGCGCCGGCCAGATGTTCCGCGTGTCCACGCTGGACCTGGCCAACCTGCCCCGCACCGACAAGGGCGAGGTGGATTTCAGCCGCGATTTCTTCGGCAAGGAAACCTTCCTCACCGTGTCCGGCCAGCTCAATGTCGAGGCCTACTGTCTGGCGCTGAGCAAGGTCTACACCTTCGGCCCCACCTTCCGCGCCGAGAACAGCAACACCACCCGCCACCTGGCCGAGTTCTGGATGATTGAGCCGGAAATCGCCTTCGCCGACCTGGCCGAGGACGCGCGCGTGGCCGAGGCTTTCCTCAAGTACCTGTTCCGTGCGGTACTGGACGAACGCGGCGACGATCTGGCCTTCCTGGCTGAGCGCGTGGACAAGAACGCGATCAGCAAGCTGGAGGATTTCATCAACGCGCCGTTCGAACGCATCGAGTACACCGATGCGATCAAGCTGCTGCAGGAATCCAAGCAGAAGTTCGATTTCCCGGTGGAATGGGGCCTGGACCTGCAGACCGAGCACGAGCGCTGGCTGACCGAGCAGCATGTGGGCCGGCCGGTGGTGGTGACCAACTACCCCGAGCACATCAAGGCCTTCTACATGCGCCTCAACGACGACGGCAAGACCGTGGCCGCGATGGACGTGCTGGCGCCGGGCATCGGCGAGATCATCGGCGGCAGCCAGCGCGAAGAGCGTCTGGACGTGCTGGATGCGCGCATGGCGCAGTTCGGCCTGGATGCGGCGCATTACGGCTGGTACCGCGATTTCCGCCGCTACGGTACGGTGCCGCATGCCGGCTTCGGCCTGGGCTTCGAGCGGCTGGTGGTCTATGTCTGCGGACTTTCCAATATCCGCGATTCGATCCCCTACCCGCGTGCGCCGGGGAATGCGGAGTTTTGATGTCACCGGCATCCGAGAAAATAGAGCATCGTCATCCCAGCGAAAGCTGGGATCCATCTTGATCTTCGCGACGGCGTTTCAGATGCATGCAAGTCAAGGGCAAAGTCAAAATGGATCCCAGCTTTCGCTGGGATGACGGCCCTTGAAAATTACGAGGTTTGATTCCCAGTGATCCTGTTCTTCGCCCTGCTTTTCCTGGCCACCGCCATCGCCGGTTTCTGCGCGTTCGTGATTTTCTGGCCACTGACCCTGGTGCACGTGCGCGACCGCCATGAAGCCATTGCCGCGGAATTCGGCGCTGGGGCTTTTCTCAAGCCGGTCGCATTGGGTTGGCTGTTGAGCGGGCGCTATCGCGATACCAACGACCGCTCGCTGACCGGTTTGGCGACACCGGCGAAGGTTTCGCTACTGGTCATTTTTGGTGGCTTGGCGTGCGCAGCAGCGCTCTGGCTTTTGTCCCTGGTGATGGCATGAACGAAACCGTGGAATACCAATGGTACGTGGCGTCCCTGGGTCGCACCCTCGTGTGGGCGCGGTTGCGCGTGCGCGAAGCGGGCACTGCGGAAGTCTTCGATAGCGACGGCAACACCTTGACCTACGACAGCGACGACACCGCCCGCGCCGCGCTGTTCGACGCCGAATTCGTGGCCTTCGACGGTCTGGACGAAGACGATGCGCTGGCCAGGGGCTTCTCGCTGGACGAAGTCTCTCCCCCACGCGCCGAGAACGACGCGGCATTGCGCCACCTGATGGTGCAGTCGCTGGGCGCGCGGGCCTGATTCGGGCCGATGTACACGCCCAGGGCCTTCGTTGAAACCGACCTGTTGGAATTGGACAGGCTGCTTGCGCGCGATCCCTTCGTCACCCTGATCACCAACGACGAAGGCATTCCCTTCGCCAGCCACCTGCCGGTGCTGTATTCGCGCGACGGCGGACAAGTGATACTCGAAGGCCACTGGGCCAAAGCCAACCCGCAGGTCCTGCACTCCGGCCCCGCCCTGATGATCGTGCAAGGCCCGCATGCGTACATCTCCCCGGGCTGGTACACCGACAAGGAAGAAGCGGCGCGGGTGCCCACCTGGAACTATGCCGTGGCGCACCTGATCGGCCGGCTGCAGGCTTCCGACGAAGAGGATTTCCTTGCCAGCATCGTCGACCGCTTGAGCATCCGCCACGAAACCGCCGTCGGCAGCGATTGGCGTTATGAACACGACAATCCGCGGCTTCGCAGCCAGCTGCGTGGCATCGTGGGGTTCCGTTTCGTGCCCGAACGGATCGAACTGAAGTTCAAGCTCAGCCAGAACCATCCTGAGGCCAATGTGCGCGGCGCGGTAGAGGGATTGTCCGGGCTGGAAGACCCGCAATCGCATGAGATCGCGGAACTGATGAGAGAGCGGCTGGCAAACCGCGCACCCGACTGAGGAACGCATGGACCTGAATCTCAACGGCAAGCACGCGCTGGTCTGCGGAGCATCGGCAGGCATCGGCCGTGCGGCCGCGCTGGAACTCGCGCTGCTCGGTGCGGACGTCACCCTGCTCGCGCGTCGCGCCGAGACGCTCGAAGCGGTGGCGTCCTCCCTGCCCCGCAAGGCCGAAGGCCAGCGACACGGCTGGATAGCCGCCGACATCTCCGAACGCGATGCGCTTGCCGCGCGCGTACAGGCGCTCGCCGCCGCCAATCCGGTGCATATCCTGGTCAACAACACCGGCGGTCCGCCCGGCGGCCGCGCCATCGATGCGGAGGCCGACGCTTATCTGGACGCTTTCAACAGGCATCTGCTCGCCAACCAGGCGCTGGTGCGGGCGGTGCTGCCGGGCATGCAGAGCGCGCAATGGGGCCGCATCGTCAACGTGATTTCCACCTCCGTGAAGGAACCCATCGTCAACCTCGGCGTGTCCAACAGCATCCGCGGCGCGGTGGCGAGTTGGGCCAAGACCCTGTCGCGTGAGCTCGCCCACGACGGGATCACGGTGAACAACGTACTGCCGGGCTACACCCGCACGCAGCGGCTGGAGCAGATTCTGGACGACCGTTCCGCTTCCACCGGCAAGTCGCGCGATGCCATCGCCGCCACCATGCTGGCGACCGTGCCGGTGGGCCGCTTCGCCGAAGCGAGCGAGATCGCCGCAGCCATCGCCTTCCTTGCCAGCCCTGCCGCCGCCTACATCAATGGCGTCAGTCTGGCGGTGGATGGCGGACGCATGCAGTCCATCTAGGTAGGTCGGGGCTACGCCCCCGACGCCCTCCATGCTCATCCTCCTGCGCCCGTGCGGTTAAGCTTGGCATATGCAGAAACTGCACCACTGGATCGACGGTCAGGCGCAGCCGCCCCGAAGCGGAGGTTGGCTGGACGTATTCGACCCCAATACCGCGCAAGTCCATGCACAAGTGGCGCGCGGCGACGCTAGCGATGTCGAGGCCGCGATGGCTGCCGCGGCACGCGCCTTTCCTTCATGGTCCGCGCTACGCAACAGCGAGCGCGCCGGGTGGCTTGAAAAGCTGGCGTCGGCGCTCGAATCGCGTACGGAGGAATTCGCCCGCGCCGAATCGCTGGACGGCGGCAAGCCGCTGGCTTTGGCGCGCGACGCTGAAATTCCCCGCGCCGTCTCCAACCTGCGCTTCTTCGCCCATGCCGCGACCCAGTTCGCCAGCGAGTCGCATCACGGCGAGGCCGGCCTGAATTACACGCTGCGCCCGCCCTTGGGAGTGGTGGCGACGATTTCGCCGTGGAACCTGCCGCTGTACCTGTTCACCTGGAAGATCGCCCCTGCCCTGGCGGCCGGCAATACCGTTGTCGCCAAGCCTTCCGAAGTGACGCCGCTGACGGCGACGATGTTGGCCGAATTGGCGGCCGGGATCGGGTTTCCCAAAGGCGTGCTCAACATCGTCCATGGATTGGGACCGGAGGTCGGCGAACCGTTGGTGACCCACACCCAGGTGCGCGCGGTCTCGTTCACCGGCAGCACCGCCGTCGGCAAGCGCATTGCGGCGCTGACTACGACTTCGCTGAAGAAGCTGTCGCTGGAACTGGGCGGCAAGAACCCTACCCTGGTCTTCGCCGACAGCGATTGGCGCCGGCAGCTGGATACGCTGGTCCGCTCCGCTTTCCAGAATTCCGGGCAGATCTGCCTGTGCGGGTCGCGCCTGCTGATCGAGCGTTCGATCTACGGCGAATTCCGCGATGCATTCGTCGAACGGGTACGCGGCTTGCGGGTCGGCGATCCGGCGACCGAAGGGACCAACCTGGGTCCGCTCGTTTCCCAAGCCCACTTCGACAAGGTCATGGCCTGCCTGCAGCGTGCCCGCGACGAAGGCGGCACGTTCCTGTGCGGCGGCCGCAGTATCGAGCGCGCCGGCTGGTTCGTCGAACCGACGGTGATCGAAGGGCTGGGACCGGGTTGCGTCAGCAACCGCGAGGAAATCTTCGGCCCCGTGGTCACGCTGCAGCCATTCGATACGGACGAAGAAGCCCTGGTCCTGGCCAACGCCAGCGACTACGGCCTGTCCGCGTCGCTATGGACACGCGACCTGGATCGCGCGCACCAGCTTTCCGCACAGCTGCGCGCAGGCATCGTGTGGGTCAATACCTGGCTGATGCGCGACCTGCGCACGCCGTTCGGCGGCGTGGGTTCTTCCGGGCTGGGCCGCGAAGGCGGGGCCGAGGCGATGCGCTTTTTCACCGAAGCGAAAAATGTCTGTCTGGCTCTGGGATAATGGACGCATGAGCGAACTCGACGACCTGCTGCGCAACAACCGGGAATGGGCCGAACGGATCAAGCAGGAAGATCCTGGCTTCTTCAAGCGCCTGTCCCAGCAGCAATCCCCGCGTTACCTGTGGATCGGCTGCTCGGACTCGCGCGTGCCGGCCAACCAGATCCTGGGCCTGGACCCTGGTGAGGTCTTCGTACACCGCAACATCGCCAATCTGGTGGTGCATACCGACCTGAACTGCCTGAGCGCCATCCAGTTCGCGGTGGACCTGCTCAAGGTCGAACACATCCTCATCGTCGGCCACTACGGCTGCAGCGGCGTGCACGCCAGCCTGACCAATCGCCGCGTCGGCCTGGCCGACAACTGGCTGCGCCACGTGGGCGATGTGGCACAGAAACATGCCGCGCTGCTGGAGCAGGTGGAAACCGATTCGCTGCGTCACGCCCGTCTTTGCGAGCTCAACGTGATCGAACAGGTCAGCAACGTGTGCCAGACCACCATGCTGCAGGACGCCTGGGCACGCGGACAGAAGGTCTCGGTGCACGGCTGGGTCTACAGCCTGTTCGACGGACGCGTGCGCCAGCTCGGCATCGATGTGGACAACGCCGACCAACTCGTTTCCGCATACCAGAACGCCGTTGCCGCGGTGAAGCCGCAGGGCGACCGGCATGAGTGAAGTCGTGCGCACGGATTCGGCCCCGGCTCCCGTGGGCAGCTATCCGCATGCGTGCCGCGTGGGCAACCTGCTTTTCCTTTCCGGCATCGGTCCTCGCGATGCGACGACCAATGAGATCGCTGGCAACGAGTATTTCGCCGACGGTCGCGTGCGCAAATACGACATCGAGGCCCAAGCGCGCGCTGTATTCGCCAACGTGCGCGCCGTGCTGCAGGCCAGCGGCGCGCAATGGGCCGATCTGGTGGATGTGACCGTCTACCTCACCGATATGGGCCACGACTTCAAGGCCTACAACAAGGTCTGGGCCGAACATTTCCCCGATCCGGCCACTGCGCCGTGCCGGACCACGCTGGGCATCACCGCCCTGCCCACGCCCATCGCCATCGAGCTCAAGTGCGTCGCCGCGATCAAGGAGTAATCGGATGCTTTCCAGCCCGCTGAACCTGCAAGCCTGGATCGAGGAACACCGCCACCTGCTGAAGCCGCCTGTCGGCAATAAAGTGATCTATGCCGGCGATTTCATCGTCATGGTGGTGGGCGGCCCGAATTCGCGCACCGACTACCACTGGGACGAAGGTCCGGAGTGGTTCTACCAGTTGGAGGGCGAGATGGTCCTGCGTATCCAGGAACATACCGATGACGGCGGGAGCGCGGTGCGCGACATTCCCATCAAGGCGGGCGAAATCTTCCTGCTGCCGCCGCGGGTCCCGCACTCGCCGCAACGCATGCCCGACTCCATCGGCCTGGTGATCGAGCGCAAGCGCCTGGCGCATGAGGACGACGGCCTGCTGTGGTTCTGCGAGCGATGCAACCACAAAGTCTATGAGGAGTACTTCCACCTGCACGACATAGAAAAAGACTTCCCGCCAGTGTTCGATCGCTTCTATTCCTCAGTTGAACACAGGACCTGCAAGCACTGCGGCCACCTGAACCCCGCACCGATCCGTTATGTAATGCCGGACACCTGAGCTGATGTAGGGCGGGCACTGCCCGCCGCTCCATCCGTCATCACTCGCCAAAACCGGAATCCGGCTGATTGCCAACGATTCCCCAATCGCTCTCATAGAACCCTTCGCGTACCAATCTATGGAAGCTGGAGAACGGCCAATCGCACACTCGTGCAACCATGCCGTGCTTGACCGGATTGAAATGCAGATAATCCATCTGACGGCGCCAATCTGATTCATCACGAATCAGATGCTCCCAGAATCGAGGCTGCCATACGCGGGCGTCGCCTCTAATTCCAGTGCAGCTGGATAGCCTGCTCTCCTTCGAGAATTCTGCCTTGATAAGCCCCAATCGTTTCGAATAGTTGCAGTCATGTTCCGGTAAATGCCAGATGGCATGCATGTGGTTAGGCAGGACCACCCAACCGTCAATCCGGAACGGAAGCGCGACCCGCACTCTAGCCACGATCTCGCGTAGCAATTCGATATTGGACCCTGCCAGCATGGGTCGCCGGTTCTTGGTGACCACGGTGAACGAGTAACGGGCTCCGTGAGCATGGGCACGACGGTAGTTCGGCATTGCCACAGGCTAGCGGCCGCGGCGGGCAGTGCCCGCCCTACAAACCCGATTTTAATGTAGGAATCTTGCTTGATTGGCCATCTTTGACGTTCGAGCCGGGCAGGCCACGCCTTGCCCGGCTAAACTGGGCCATGCTCAAGATCGACACCCACGCCCACTACCTGCCGCACACATGGCCGGACCTGGCCAAGAAGTACAACGACGAGCGTTTCCCGGTCATCCATCACGGCGACGACGGGCGGGCGCGCATCTATAAGGACGGGAAGTTCTTCCGCGAAATCTGGCCCAAGACCTGGGACCCGCAGGTGCGCATCGACGATTACGCCCGGTTCGGCGTGCAGGTGCAGGTGCTCAGCACCGTGCCGGTCATGTTCAGTTACTGGGCCAAGCCCAATCAGGCCCTGGAATTGCATCAGGCCCTCAACGACCACACGGCCGAGGCGTGCCGGCAGTACCCGCGCCACTACGCGGGCATAGGCACCGTGCCCATGCAGTCCCCGCGCCTGGCGGTGCAGGAACTGGAGCGCTGCATGGACCAGTTGGGGCTGCAGGGCGTGCAGATCGGCAGCCATATCGGCGAGCTGAATCTGGATGCGCCCGAGCTTTTCGAATTCTTCCAGGCGGCGGCCGAACTGGAAGCTGCGGTACTGGTGCACCCTTGGGACATGATGGGCGCCGAAAGCATGCCCAAATACTGGCTGCCCTGGCTGGTGGGCATGCCCGCCGAACAATCGCGCGCGGCCTGCTGCCTGATCTTCGGCGGTGTGCTGGAGCGGTTGCCGAAGCTGAAGATCTGTCTGGCCCATGGCGGCGGCAGTTTCCCCTACACCATCGGCCGTATCGAGCACGGATTCAATATGCGTCCGGACCTGGTGGCCACCGACAACCCCGGCAACCCGCGCGACTACATCAAGCAGCTCTACTTCGATTCCTGGGTAGCCGATCCCCGCGCCCTGCAATACTTATTGGATACAGTAGGCACCGATCGGGTGATGCTGGGTACCGATTACCCGTTCCCATTGGGCGAACAGGAACCGGGCGCAGGCATCGCTGCGCTGAACCTGGATGGGGCCGGCCAGGCGCGCCTGTACCACGGCACAGCGCTGGAATGGCTGGGCCTGTCGGCCTCGAGATTCCAATGACCCCTATCCCCCCGTAGGAGCGACGTAAGTCGCGATGGATTTTTGCTGGTGAAACCTGATCGCGACTTACGTCGCTCCTACGGCGCTTCTACGGCGCTTCATTCTTTCCATTGAAAGGCTTATGACCGACTCGCTTTCACGCACTCACGCCATGGCGCTGGATGCCGCCGATCCGCTGCGCCCTCTGCGCAGCGAATTCCTGATTCCCAAGCACAAACACAGCGAACAGATCTATTTCTGCGGCAACTCGCTGGGCCTGCAGCCGCGCGGCGCCCGCGCGCACGTGCTGCAGGTGCTGGACAAGTGGAGCCATGAGGCGGTGGAAGGCCATTTCACCGGCCAGGCGCAATGGATGACCTATCACGAACAGGTACGCGAACCGCTGGCGCGCGTGGTCGGGGCCCAACCTTCGGAAGTAGTGGCGATGAATTCGTTGACCGCCAACCTGCATCTGATGATGGTCAGCTTCTACCGCCCCACCAGCGAACGCGCAGCCATCATCATCGAAGCGGGCGCTTTTCCTTCCGACCGGCATGCGGTCGAATCCCAGATCCGCTTCCACGGTTTCGATCCGGCGACCCACTTGATCGAAGTCGAGCCCGACCAGGCCGATGGCACCTTGTCGATGGAGGCCGTAGAACGCGCGATAGGCCAACACGGGTCGCGCACTGCTTTGGTGTTGTGGCCGGGCATCCAGTACCGCACCGGACAGGCTTTCGAACTCAAGAAGATCGCACGCCTCGCCCATGCGCAAGGTGCGGTGGCGGGTTTCGACCTGGCCCATGCGGTCGGCAACGTGCCAGTGAACCTGCACGACAGCCAGGCCGATTTCGCGGTGTGGTGCCATTACAAATACATGAACTCCGGCCCGGGTGCGGTGGGCGGTTGTTTCGTGCACGAGCGCCATGCGCGCACCAGCCGTCCGCGCTTCGCCGGCTGGTGGGGCCATGAAAAGGAAACCCGTTTCCAGATGGGCCCGCGGTTCGTGCCGACACCCGGAGCCGATGGCTGGCAGCTCAGCAATCCGCCCATTCTGGCGCTGGCGCCGCTGCTGGCCTCGCTGGAACTGTTCGACAAGGCCGGTGGCATGACCGCGATCCGCACGAAGTCGGAGAAAATCACCGGCTTCCTCGAAGCGCTCATACACGCGCGCGTTCCCGAGACCCTGGAGATCGTCACTCCTTCCGACCCGGCCCGTCGCGGCAGCCAGCTTTCGCTGCGCGTCGCCGGCGGGCGCGAACGCGGACGCGAGCTGTTCGAATACCTTTCCTCCGTCGGCACCGTCGGCGACTGGCGCGAGCCCGACGTGATCCGCATCTCGCCCGCTCCGCTCTACAACAAGTTCATGGATGTCTACCGGTTCGTGGAAGAAGTGGAGTCGTGGAGAGGTGTCTGACGAGCATTGTTGGACCGTAATCCCCGCCTTCGCGGGAATGACGAGCGGAAATTTTGCGAATGACGAAAGGTGGATGCATTGACTGATACGACCGCCAGATCCATCACCCTCATCGGCGCCGGCCTTGCCGGCGCATTGCTGGCCATCCTGCTGGCGCGCCGCGGCTGGCGGGTGGACGTCTACGAGAAGCGCGGCGATCCGCGCGTAAAAGGCTACCAGGGCGGCCGCTCCATCAATCTGGCCCTGGCCGAACGCGGGCGCAACGCGCTGCGCCAGGCCGATGCCGACGATGAGGTTATGAAACAGGCGGTGATGATGCGCGGCCGCATGGTGCATTTCCTGGATGGCCGCCAGCAGCTGCAGCGTTATGGACGCGACGATTCGGAAGTGATCTGGTCGATCCACCGCGGCGATCTCAATATCGTGTTGCTCGATCTCGCCGAACAGGCAGGCGCGGGCCTGCATTTCGACCGCAAGCTCGAGAGCGTCGATTTCGACACCCGCTGCGCACGTTTCGTCGATGAGCGCGATGGTTCGGAAAGCGAAACAGCGTTCGAGGCATTGGTGGGCGCCGATGGCGCAGGTTCGTCGCTGCGCGCTGCGATGATGAAGCAGACCGATCTGGGCGAGACCACCGAATTCCTGGATCATTCCTACAAGGAACTCGAAATCCCGCCGGATGCCAACGGCGGGTTCAAGATCGAACCCAATGCGCTGCATATCTGGCCGCGCGGCCACTACATGTGCATCGCCCTGCCCAACGACGAGAAGACCTTCACCGTCACCTTGTTCCTGCCCAATCAGGGCGACCCCAGTTTCGCGACGCTGCGCACCGGAGCCGAAGCCAGGGCGCTGTTCGAGCGCGATTTCGCCGACGCCGTACCGTTGATCCCGCGGCTGGAGCAGGACTGGGAGCGCAATCCGCCTGGTCTGCTGGCCACGCTATATCTGGATAGATGGCATATCGACGGCCGCGCGGTGCTGCTCGGCGATGCCGCACACGCCATGGTGCCCTTCCATGGGCAAGGCATGAACTGCGCTTTCGAGGATTGCGTGGTATTGGCGCGCAAGCTGGAGCAGCATGCGGACCTCGCCGATGCCTTCGCCGCTTTCGAGGCCGAACGCAAACCCAACGCCTCTGCCATCCAGCAGATGGCGCTCGAGAACTACCTGGAGATGCGGGACCGCGTGGACGACCCTGATTTCCTGCTGCAGCGGGAACTGGAACGCGTATTGCAGGAACGCCACCCCGGGCGCTTCGTGCCGCATTACACCATGGTCACTTTCATGCTGATCCCGTACGCGACCGCACTGCACCGCAGCGAAATACAGCGCGAAATCCTGGTCGCCGCCACACGCGGGCTAGATTCGCTGGACGCGGTCGATTGGAAAGTCGTGGATGCCGAGATAACGGCGCGCTTGGACGTGCTGGTGGATGCCGCCTGATGGCCGCAAGTTTTCTGTTCTACGATCTGGAGACTTTTGGCCGCGACCCGCGCCGCACCCGCATCGCGCAGTTTGCAGCGGTGCGTACCGACAGCGATCTCAATATCGTGGAAGAGCCCATCAGCTTCTTCGTGAAACCTGCCGACGACCTGCTGCCCTCGCCCACCGCCACTCTGATCACCGGCATCCCCCCTCAGCATGCGTTGCGCGAGGGCGTGGACGAAGCGGAAGCCTTCGCCCGTATCGCCGAGGAAATGTCGCGGCCGGAAACCTGCACATTGGGCTGGAACTCGCTGCGTTTCGACGACGAGTTCGTGCGTTACGGACTGTTCCGCAATTTCTACGACCCGTACGAACGCGAATGGCGCGGCGGAAATAGTCGGTGGGACATGCTGGACGTGATGCGGCTCGCACACGCGCTGCGTCCCGAGGGAATCGTCTGGCCGGAACGCGAGGATGGAGCTACCTCCTTCAAACTGGAGCACCTGGCGGCGGCCAATGGCGTTCGCGAGGGCGATGCCCATGAGGCCTTGTCCGACGTAAACGCCACGATAGGCATGGCGCGTAAATTCCGCGATGCCCAGCCGCGCTTGTGGGACTACGCATTGAAACTTCGCGACAAGCGTTTCGCCGCCACGTTGCTGGATACCATGGCGCTGACCCCGGCTCTGCATATCTCCCAGCGCTATCCCGCAAGCCGGATGTGCGCTGCGCCCGTGCTGCCGCTGGCCCGCCATCCGCGATTCGACAATCGCGTTATCGTGTTCGACCTGGATGGCGATCCTGAAGCGTTGCTGGGTCTCGACGCCGGAGATATCGCCGACCGGCTCTACACACCTGCGGCGGATCTTCCGCCCGGCGAGCAGCGCGTGCCGCTGAAAGAAGTGCACCTGAACCGCTCTCCCGCGCTGGTCGCATGGCCGCACCTGCGCGAGGAAGATTTCGCCCGCCTGCGGATCGACAGGCGTGCCGCGGAAGCCGTGGCCGAGCGGCTGCGTCCTTTCGCGGCGCAACTCGCCGAGAAGATGCGGCAGGTTTTCGGCAGCGAACGCGCTCACGACAAACCCGACGTCGATGCCGCTCTCTACGACGGCTTCATCGCCGATGGCGACAAACGCAGGATGGCCGAGGTCCGCGCCACGCCGCCCGAGCACCTGGACAAGCGCGAATTCGGCTTCAGCGATCCGCGGCTGCCAGAGTTGCTGTTCCGCTACCGCGCACGGAATTGGCCCGGCACCTTGACGCAACCCGAACAGGAACGCTGGAACCATTACCGTCGGCAACGGCTATGCGCGGACAGTGGAATGTCGGAAGTGACGTTCGAATCCTATTACCAGGAGATCGATACCCTGCGTCTGCAGTATGCGACAGACGGCGCCAAGCAGATCCTGCTGGATCAGCTAACGGCATGGGGCAACGAACTGGAACACCAACTATCGTAGGAGCGACGTAAGTCGCGAAGGACATCTTCCATAGCATCCTTCGCGACTTACGTCGCTCCTACGCGATTACATGCAACCCGTTATGGCCTTTCTATGACCGCCTATTTCTCCGATGCCAGCTTCAAGTTCCTGCGCGCCCTGGCCAAGCACAACGACAAGGCCTGGTTCGCCGCCAACAAGCAGAAGTACGAAGACCACGTGCGCCAGCCGTTCCTGCGCCTGCTGGTCGACCTGCAGCCGGACCTGGCCCGGGTCAGTCCCCATTTCCGCTCCGACCCCAAGACCGTGGGCGGTTCGCTGTTCCGCATCTATCGCGACGCGCGCTTCTCCAACGACAAATCCCCCTACAAATCCTGGCAAGGCGCGCGCCTGTACCACGAACGGCGCAAGCAGGTGCCCGCGCCTTCCTTCTATGTGCATCTGCAGCCCGGCGAATGCTTCGTCGGAGCGGGCTTGTGGCATCCGGAACCCGATACCCAGCGCCGCGTCCGCCAGTTCATCCACGACAATCCGGGAAGCTGGAAGGCGGCCGCGCATGCGCCCAAATTCCGCAAGCGCTTCGAATTCGAAGAAAGCGAGATGCTGACCCGACCGCCGCGCGGGTTCCCGGCCGATTTCGAATTCATCGACGACCTGAAGCACAAGAATTTCGTGTTCTGGCGCTCGCTGGACAACGAAACCATGACCGGACCCAGACTGCGGCAGACGCTGGCGGCGGACCTTGCCGCCCTTGCGCCGTTCGTGGACTATCTGTGCGCGGCCCTGGATCTGGAGTTCTGAGCATGAAGAAGTGGATCGCCTTGGTAGCAGCGGTACTGATCGCTCTTGGCGGCTATGTGGCTGCCGGGCCTTACCTGGCCATCAACGGCATCCGCACGGCATTGGCCGAGCAGGACACCGGGAAGCTGGAGCGGCACGTCGATTTCCCCGCGCTGCGCGTCAGCATCAAGGCGCAGATGGAAGACGCCCTGGCGCGGCGTGCGGGCAGCGATCTGGGCTCCAATATCTTTGGCGCCGTTGCGTTGTCGATCGCCAGCAATGTAATGGGCACCGGCGTGGACACCATGGTGACACCGCTGGGCATCGGCGCCTTGCTGCAGGGCCGCAGCATGTGGAAAAAGTCCATCGGTGAAACCGTTGATGGCGACACCTACGGCAAACCCGTGCCTGCTGACCCTTTGAAAACAGCGACACATAAGTACGAGTCGCTGTCGCGCTTCACCGCCACGGTGCACGACGAGGACGGCGACCCGGTGATCTTCGTGTTCGAGCGCAAAGGGCTGACCTGGAAGCTGGCCGACATCCGCCTGCCCTTGTAGGAGCGGGCCCTGCCCGCGACCGCTTCTCACGCAAAAAAGCGGTCGCGGGCAGGGCCCGCTCCTACAACAGACCGATCAGGAATTGGCTACGCCGTGCGGCACATGGCCGGTGGCCACATGCAGACGTGCGCTGTCGATGTTGTGCTGCGAATCGTCGAAGAAGATGTCGGCGCCGAAGGCTTCCAGGAACGGGCCTTTGTGCCTGCCGCCGAGGAAGAGCGCTTCGTCCAGACGCACGCCCCACTCTCGCAGCGTACGGATCACGCGCTCGTGCGCCGGGGCCGAGCGCGCCGTGACCAGCGCGGTGCGGATTGGCGCGTCCTTGCCGGGCGGGAAAGCGGCCTGCAGGTCGTGCAACGCGGAAAGAAAGCCCTTGAACGGACCGCCCGACAAAGGCTCCTTGGCGCGGTCGCGCTCATGCCGGCCGAAAGCTTCCACCCCCTGCTCCCGCGACACGCGTTCGCTTTCGTCGCCGAAGATCACCGCGTCGCCGTCGAAGGCGATGCGCAGCTGATCGGAACGCTGCTGCAGGGCCTTGGCCGGCAGGATGGTCGCCGCGGCGATACCGTGCTCCAGCGAACGCCGCACGGACTCCGGATTGGCGGAGAGGAACAGGTCGGCGCCGAACGGCTTGGCGTACGGCCAGGTCGGCTCGCCCGAGGTGAACGTGGCGCGGACGATGCCCAGTTTATGGTGCTGGATGGAATTGAAGATGCGCAGCCCGGTATCGGCCGAATTACGCGACAGCAGAATCACCTCGACCCTGGGCGTGTCGGCAGGCGCGCCTTCGTTGAGCGCCAGCAACTTCCGCACGACCGAGTAAGCCATGCCGGGCGCCAGCACGTCGTCCTCGTGCGTGCGTTGGAAATCGCTATAGGCCTCGACTCCTTGGCTCTCGAACAGGGCGTGACTTTCTTCCAGGTCGAAGAGCGCGCGGGAAGTGACCGCGACCGTCAGCAGGCGGGGGGCGTTATCGGAAGACATGCGCCATTATCCCGCACCCTGGTCGCATGCAACGAGATCCCGTAGGTCGGGGCTACGCCCCCGACGCACGGACGATTTCGGTATACGCACGTCGGGGGCGTAGCCCCGACCTACATTGCTCCTGGAGCCGCCCGCACCACGATCCGGGTCGCCGGACCGCGGCGGTTGTCGCGGGTGACCGCCCGCACGTCGACCTGCAGGTCGATGGTCTTCTGCTGGGCCGGCGCGCCTTCCTGCCACATGAACAGGAAATCGCTGCTGCGTCCATCGACGGGAGCCTGTATCGGCCCCTCGGGGAAGATCGCATAAGGCTGGCTGCCTGAAACCACTTCGAACTCGAACCCCAGGTCGCGCAGCTTGTGCTTCCCGCGAGGCCATTCCAGCGCCACCGAAAGCAAGCCTGTGTCGTCGCAGGACGCATGCTTGGGCCCGATGCCGCGAACTATTTCCTTTACCGCCACCACGGGCGCGGGAATCTCGCCGTCGGTCGTTTCGGCAGACCCATTGCCCGCGTCCAACGCGAACGGCGTCAGCCTGTTGGTCATCCCGCACGCATATACATGCGGTGCGGCCAATAGCGCGCACAGCATGACCGTCCACTTGCCCTTCATAGGAGACCCCTCCCCCAATCGGATGTGTCTGTACTTCGGCCGCCCCACTTCGCGGCCACCGGAAGCATACCCCTTTCCGGTCGAGCCGAGTCAAGCAGGCTCAGACCACGAACTGCTCGCTCAGGATGCGCTCTTCCAGGTTGTGTTCCGGATCGAACAGCAGCGTCACCGTGCGCTCGCGGGATTCGCGGATGGTGACTTCCACCACGTCGCGCACTTCGTGCGAATCGGCGGTGACGCTGACCGGACGTTTGTAGGGATCCAGCACGCGGAAGCGCACTTCGGTGTCGGCCTTGAGGATGGCGCCACGCCAGCGGCGCGGGCGATACGGCGCGATAGGAGTCAGGGCGATGGTGTGCGAGCCCAACGGCAGGATCGGGCCGTGCGCTGAAAAATTGTAAGCCGTGCTTCCGGCCGGAGAAGCCACCAGCACCCCGTCGCAGACCAGTTCATCGACTCGCGTCTGGCCGTTGAGGTCGATGCTCAGATGCGCCGCCTGCCGGGTCTGGCGCAACAACGAAACCTCGTTGTAGGCCAGCGAGCCGATGCTGGCGCCCGACTCGGTGAGCGCCAGCATTTCCAGCGGGCGCAGTTTGGCGGGCTCGGCCGCGGCGATGCGATCGAGAAGGCCTTCGTCGCGGTAGTGATTCATGAGGAAGCCGACCGTACCCAGCTTCATGCCGAACACCGGTTTGCCCAGGCCACCATGGCGATGCAGGGTCTGCAGCATGAACCCGTCCCCGCCCAGCGCGCAGAGCACGTCGGCCTCTTCCGGTTCGCAGGCGCCATGAAGCGCGGTCATTTGCACCAGCGCCTGTTGTGCTTCTTCGGCGGGACTGGCGAGAAAGGCGATGCGGGGCGTAGTCATGGCGGCAGCATAACCGGTCTCCCCATCAATGTAGGAGCGGGCCCTGCCCGCGACGCTTTTGTCGTGCGAAACGAAAAGCGTCGCGGGCAGGGCCCGCTCCTACAAGGGGCTCAGTGCTTGGTGGACAGTTGCGATAGACGCTGGACCGCGACGGAGGCCGTCGGATAGTCGAGCGTCTTCTGCGCCGCCAGTTCGTTGAGCATCGCCAGGGTGAAGCGCAAGAGAGCGTCGTCGCGTCCGATCCAGTTCTGGACCTTGGCATCGGCATTGGCGCCCGGCATCGACAGCACCTGGTCGGTAAGCAGGCGCTGCTGCAGGGCGAGTTCGTCGCGCAATACGCCGCGCGCCACCGCGTGCCAGCGGCCGTCGACCTGCAATGCGTCTATCTGGTCGAACAGCCAGGGCAGGTGCAGCGCTTCGCCCAGGCGGTAGTGGACCTTGGACACTTCCGCGGGCTTGAGCTTGCGCGCACGCGCCAGTTCGATGATGTCGCTGGACGGCTCAAGGTACGGCAACGCCGCCAGCTGGCCGGCGAGCGCGGGCGGCAAGCCCTTCTCCTTCCAGTCCTGCAGGCTGGCCTCGTAGGCAGGACGCAGGGAAGCGGGCAACACGCCGTCGGCCGCACGGATCTCGTTGTAACCGTCGTGGTAGCGCGCCACCGCCGTGGCGATATCGGGAATGGCGCCCGGGCGGCTCAGCAACCAGCGCGTGAACGAACGCTGCAGCGACCAGATCACCTGCAGGGCGTCGATCTGCACGGGTTCGGGCACCTTGCCGTCCAACGCATCGATCTGGGTCCACAGGGCGCGGGCGTCCAGGGTTTCGCGGGTGATGGTGAACGCCTTGGCCACTTCGGCCGGACTACGCCCGGTGTCTTCCTGCATGCGCAGCAGGAAGGTCGCGCCCATGCGGTTGATGGTGGAATTGGTCACTGCGGTGGCGATGATTTCGCGCTTGAGGCGGTGCTTCTCCATTTCGTTGGCGTATTTCCTCTGCAACGGCTCGGGGAAGTAGCGCTGCAGTTCCTTGGACAGGTAAGCGTCCTCGGGAATGTCAGAATCCAGCAACTGTTGGTAAACCACCAGCTTGGAATAGGACAGCAGCACCGCCAGTTCCGGACGGGTCAGCCCCTGTCCACGCACCTTGCGCTCCGCCAGCTCCGCATCGGAGGGCAGGAACTCGATCTGCCGGTCCAGCAGGCCCTGCGATTCCAGGGTCTGGATGAAGTGCTGCTTGGAGCCCAGGCGCGAGACGCTCATCCGCTCCATCAGGCTGATGGCCTGGTTCTGGCGGTAGTTGTCGAACAGCACCAGATCGGCCACCTCGTCCGTCATCGACGCAAGCAGTTTGTTGCGCGCCTCGAAGGTCAGCTTCTTGGACTGCACCACGCCGTTGAGCAGGATCTTGATGTTGACCTCGTGGTCGGAGGTATCCACGCCGGCGGAGTTGTCGATGAAGTCGGTATTGAGCAGCACGCCGTGCTGTGCGGCCTCGATGCGGCCGAGCTGGGTCAGGCCCAGGTTGCCGCCCTCGCCAACCACCTTGCAGCGCAGGTCGCTGCCGTTGACGCGCAATGCATTGTTGGCGCGGTCGCCGACGTCGGTGTGCTGTTCGCTGCTGGCCTTGACGTAGACGCCGATGCCGCCGTTCCACAGCAGGTCCACCGGCGACTTCAGGATCGCGCTCATCAGTTCGTTCGGCGACAGCGACTTCACGTCTTCGGCCAGGTCCAGCGAAGCGCGGACTTCGGGGCTGATGGCGATAGCCTTCAGCGTGCGCGGATAGACGCCGCCGCCCTTGGAGATCAGGTTGACGTCGTAATCGGCCCAGCTTGAACGCGGCATCTGGAACATGCGCTGGCGCTCCTTGAACGAACGCGCCGCATTGGGATTCGGATCCAGGAAAATATGGCGATGGTCGAACGCCGCGACCAGGCGGATATGTTCGGACAGCAGCATGCCGTTGCCGAACACATCGCCCGACATGTCGCCGATGCCGGCGCAGGTGAAATCCTCGGTCTGCGAATTGCGGCCCATGGCGCGGAAGTGGCGCATGACCGATTCCCAGGCGCCCTTGGCGGTGATGCCCATGCCCTTGTGGTCGTAGCCGACCGAGCCGCCGGACGCGAACGCGTCGCCCATCCAGAAACCATGCGCGATGGCCAGGCCGTTGGCGATGTCGGAGAAGGTCGCCGTGCCCTTGTCCGCGGCGACGACCAGGTACGGATCGTCGTTGTCGTGGCGGACCACGTCCGGCGGCGGCACGATCTTGTTGCCGACTATGTTGTCGGTGATGTCCAGCAAGCTCTGGATGAACATCTTGTAGCAGGCGATACCCTCGGCCAGCACCGCGTCACGATCGCCGCCGACCGGCGACTGCTTGACGAAGAAGCCGCCCTTGGCGCCGACCGGCACGATCACCGTGTTCTTCACCATCTGCGCCTTGACCAGGCCCAGCACCTCGGTACGGAAATCCTCGCGCCGGTCGGACCAGCGCAGACCGCCGCGCGCCACCGGACCGAAACGCAGGTGCACACCTTCCACGCGCGGGCCGTACACGAAGATTTCGCGGTACGGGCGCGGCTTGGGCAGGTCCGGCACCTTCGCCGAATCCAGCTTGAAGCTGATCGTATGCGCGGGCAGGCCGTCGGCGCTCTTCTGGTAATAGTTGGTGCGCAGAGTGGCCTCGATCACGCCCATGAAGCTGCGCAGGATGCGGTCTTCGTCCAGGCTGGAGACGCGGTCCATCAGCTTGAGCAGGGTCTTGTGGGTGGCTTCGACCTGGTGCTCGCGGCCTCCGCCGCGCATTTCGATCACGTACTGCAGCGACTTGAGCGTGGCTTCGTCGCCGGCCGCCAGGGCGCGCAACTGCTGCGCGAAACGTTCCTGGCCCTGCTTGATCTCGGCCTTGCTTTCCTTGCCCGTGCAGGGATCGAAGCGCGCCTCGAAAAGCTCCACCAGCAGCCTGGCCAACAGCGGATAGCGGTTCAGCGTCTCCTCTACGTAACTCTGCGAGAACGGCACGCCGGTCTGCATCAGGTATTTGCAATAACCGCGCAACAGCGCGACCTGGCGCCATTCCATGCTGGCGCCCAGCACCAGGCGATTGAACCCGTCGTTCTCGGCGTCGCCGCGCCAGATGCGCGCGAACGCTTCCTCGAAAGCCGCGTTGCGGGCTTCCACATCGATCTCGCCGAAGGTGGACTCGACTTCGAATTCCTGGATGTAGACCGGACTGTTGTCCACTTCCAGCCGGTACGGATGTTCGGAGATCACGCGCAGGCCCATGTTCTCCATCAACGGCAGGGCGTCGGAGAGCGGCAGGTCGCTGTTGCGGCGATAAAGGTTGAGCCGCAGCCTGCCCTCGCCCTCACGCTGGCGGCGCGATAGATGCAGGCTCAGGCGCAGGTCGTCAGGGCCGTTGAGCGCAGCGAGTTGCTCCACATCGTTGGCGGCGATATCGGGAGATACGGTTTCGATATAGCCAGCGGGCAAGGCGCGTGCATAGCTGCCCGAGAGTTTCAGGCCATCGGATTCGCCATGGCGCGCGATCAGGATTTCGCGCAGATCGTCCTGCCAGTTGCGCAGCAGGTGCGCCAGACGCGCTTCGAGTTCGGCGGTGTCGACATCGACCTGCTCGCCCGCGCGCGGGCGCACCACCAGATGCAGCTGCGCCAGCGGCGATTCGCCCAGCTGCACGTTGGTGTCCACGTATTCGCCGTGCAGCGCTTCCTTCAACAAAGCCTCGATGCGCAAGCGCACGTCGGTATTGAAACGTTCGCGCGGAATGTAGACCAGCGCCGAGAAGAACCGGCCGTAACGGTCGCGGCGCAGGAACAGCTTGCTGCGCACGCGTTCCTGCAAGCCCAGGATGCCCAGGCTGGTGCGGCTGAGTTCGTCTTCGTTGGACTGGAACAGTTCCTCGCGCGGCAGCGTTTCCAGGATATGGCGCAAGGCTTTACCGCTGTGGCTGCTGGGCGACAGGCCGGATTGGCGCATGACGTGTTCGTGGCGCTCGCGCACCAGCGGGATTTCCCAAGGGCGGCGGTTGTAGGCGCTGGAGGTGTACAGGCCGATGAAGCGCTGCTCGGCCACCGGATTGCCCTTGGCGTCGAATTCCAGCACGCCGATATAGTCCATGTTGCCGGGGCGGTGCACGCTGGAGCGGGCGTTGGTCTTGGTCAGGATCAGCGTATCCACCGAACCCGATTGCGGCATGTAATGGGCGGCCAGCGACTTCACGTTGCGCGCGGTCGATTGGCCCTTGCCGCGCAGCAGGCCCAGGCCGCCCCCGGTCGCCTCCAGAATCCGTTCGCCGTCCTTGCGTTCGATGCGGTATTCGCGATAGCCGAAGAAGGTGAAGTGGTCGTCGGCGGCCCAGCGCAGGAATTCCTGCGCCTCGCGACGGCCGGCGTCGTTGACCGGCATGCGGCGCGTGGCCAGTTCTTCGGCCAGCGCCAGCATTTTGTCGCGCATCGCGCTCCAGTCCTGCACGATGGAGCGCACTTCGCCCAGCACCTTGCGCACGCGGGCTTCGATCACCGGCATCTGTTCGGCGGGCTGACGGTCGATCTCCAGCAGCATCAGCGATTCGGAATTACCCTCGCCCACCGCGGTCAGCTTGCCGGCCTTGTCGCGGGTGAAGCGCAGCAACGGATGCCCAAGCACGTGCACGCCGATACCGGCCTCGGCCATGGCCATGCTTACCGAATCGACCAGGAACGGCATATCGTCGTTGACGATCTGCAGCACCGTGTGCGGCGACTCCCAACCGTTGGCTTTCACAGTGGCGTTGAACACGCGCACGTTGGCGGCGCCCGGCTTGCGCACGCGCGCGAAATCCAGCATGTCGCAGGCCAGCGCAGCCCAGGCTTCGGGCGTGTGGTGCGGGTATTCGTCGTCTTCCATCCGCTTGTAGAACGACTCGGCGAAGGCCTTGGCTTCGGCCTGACGCGCGGCGGGCAAACGCTTGCGGATGGCAGTGAAGATGGGTTCGAGCGAGAAGCCCGGAGCGGGCTTGGCTGGCGCCGCTTTCGCTGCAGTGGCCTTGGTCGCTTTGGTGGTCTTGGCCGCGGTGGCCTGGGTGCCGCTGATCGCGGATTCTGGCTTGGAAGCGGACTTCGCGTTCTTTTTGGGTGCGGTTTTTTTCGGTTTGCGAACAGCGTTCATGCAGGCCGTGACTCTGTGTTTGTAGGCAGTCGTTCATTGTAGCCTCGCGGGCGATGACAGCCTTGTTGCGCGGCCGCAAATATCGGGGTGGCTTCATCGAGGAATCAGCGGTCTGCTGGTAGGCCGATGGCGGTCGATTCGGAACATGCGTACCCCTTCGCTTTTCGAACAAGCCCCGGCCCTGGGATCGATGAATTGCCCATGCGGGTATCGAAACGAACCCTGCTTGGGCTCCAAAGGGCTGGTCAAATTCTGAACTGGACGGTATAGTCCAATTCTTATGCCCCCCTCCCCCAAGCCTTCTCCTGCCTTGCGGCGCCGCCAACGCGTGCACGACGCCGTGCGGGAGTTGATGGCCGAACAGGGCTTCCGGATCAGCATGGACGCGGTGGCCGCCCGCGCCGGCTGCTCCAAGCAGACCCTGTATTCGTACTTCGGCAGCAAGCAGGAGCTGATGCGCAGCGTCATGCAGGAACACCTGGACATGGCCACCGCCCGCCTGGACAACCAACACGGCGATCTACGCACGGCCCTGCTAGCTTTCGCGATGGAACACCTGCAGCGCCTGTCGGAGCCGCACGTGATCGTCACCTGCCAACTCTTGAGCGCGGAGGCTGCCCTGTTCCCCGAAGAGGCCCGGACCCTGTACCGCGACAGTTGCGACACCCTGCAGCAGCGCCTGGCCGAATGGCTGGAGCAGGCCATGCGCCGCGGACAGCTCAGGCATGACGATCCGCACTGCGCCTCGGAACTTTTGCTGGGCATGATCGTCGGCCTGGATTTCGAGCGCCAACGCTTCGCCGTGCCGCATCGCGACACCGATGCCGCGCGTGGGCACTGGACCGAATTCGCTGTCGATGCCTTCCTGCGCGCGTTCGCACCGGATGCGCGCGCCCTGTCTGCAGCTTCTCCTGTCGCTTTTCTTTCTCCCGTACCCAAGTCTTGACCCGGAGTTCCCCCATGACCCCCACTCTTCGCCCCATCGCCTTGAGCGCCGCATTGCTTCTGGCCCTGGCCGCCTGCAAGAAGCAGGAGCAGCCCGCACCGCCGCCGCCGGAAGTCGGGGTGGTCGCCGCAGCGCCGCAGACGGTGCCGCTGCAGCGCGATCTGGTCGGCCGCCTGGCCCCGTACCGCAGCTCCGATGTGCGCGCCCGCGTACCCGGCGTGCTGACCAAGCGCGTGTACCAGGAAGGCAGCGATGTGAAGGAAGGACAGGTGCTGTTCCTGATCGACCCCGCTCCGCTGCAGGCTTCCCTGAGCGCAAGCCAGGCGCAGCTGGCGTCGGCGCAGGCCAGCTATACCAACGCGCATATCGCCGCCGAGCGCGCGCGTCAGCTGATTGGCCAGAAGTTCATTTCCAAGTCCGACCTGGACAACGCCGAAGCGGCCGAGCGCAGCGCCGCGGCGGCGGTGCAGTCGGCCAAGGCCGGGGTGACCAGTTCGCGCATCAGCCTGGACTACGCCAGCGTGCGCGCGCCCATTTCCGGACGCGCGGGCAAACAGCAGGTCACCGAAGGCGCGCTGGTCGGACAGGGCGACGTGACCCTGCTGACCACCATCGACCAGATCGACCCGCTGTATGTCAATTTCTCGATGAGCGTTTCCGAGCTCGAAGCGCTGCGCAAGGCGCAGGGCGCCGGCAGCGTGGCGCTGCAGGGCAACGGCAAGGCGCAGGTGCAGGTGACGCTGGGAGACGGCAGCGTGTACGGCGAAACCGGCACGCTGGATTTCTCGGACGTGGTGGCGGATCCGCAGACCGGCGCGGTGTCGCTGCGGGCGCAGCTGCCCAATCCCGACAAGGCACTGCTGCCCGGCAGCTTCGTCACTCTCAAAGCGACGCTGGGCGAGCAGAACAACGTGTTCCTGGTACCGCAAGCGGCGGTGCAGCGCGACACCATCGGCGCCTACGTGATGGTCGTCGGCAAGGACGGCAAGGTAGTGCGCAAGAACGTCGAGACTTCCGGTACCCGCGACGGCAAATGGCTGGTGACCTCCGGTCTGGCCGCAGGCGACCAGGTCATCGCCGCAGGCTTGCAGAAGGTCAAGGAAGGCGTATCCGCCAAGACGACGCCGTGGAATCCGAACGCAGCCCCGGCCGGCGCTCCGAACGCCGCCAAACCCGATGCGCAGCCGAAGGGCGAAAAGCCCGCCGCGCAGCAGAACTGACCGAGGCGCCAGACCATGTCCAAGTTTTTCATCGACCATCCCGTCTTCGCTTGGGTGGTGGCGATCCTGATCACGCTTTCGGGCGTGATCTCGATCCTGGGGCTCGGCGTCGAGTCCTACCCCTCCATCGCCCCACCGCAGGTCACCGTCAACGCGACCTACCCCGGCGCCAGCGCCGACACCGCCGAAAAATCGGTCACCCAGGTGATCGAGCAGCAGCTGACCGGCATCGATCACCTGCTGTATTTCAGTTCCTCGTCCAGTTCCAACGGTCGGGTCAGCATCACCCTCACCTTCGAAACCGGCACCGACGCCGACATCGCCCAGGTGCAGGTGCAGAACAAGGTCGCCCTGGCCACGCCGCGCCTGCCCAGCGAAGTCACCCAGCAGGGCGTGGTGGTGGCCAAGGCCAACGCCGGCTTCCTGATGGTGGTGGGCCTGCGCTCGACCAACAGCGCCATCGACCGCAACCGTCTCAACGACATCATCGGCTCGCGCGTGCTGGAACAGATTTCGCGCATCCCCGGCGTCGGCAGCACCCAGCAGTTCGGTTCCGAATACGCCATGAACATCTGGCTCAACCCCGACCGCCTGCAGGGCTACGGTATGTCGGCCAGCCAGGTGCTGACGGCGATCCGCGGCCAGAACGTGCAGTTCGCCGCCGGCTCGGTCGGCGCTTCGCCGCAGCCGCAGGGCCAGGGCTTCACCGCCACGGTCTCGGCCGAGGGCCGCTTCAGTTCGCCCGAGCAGTTCGAGAACGTGGTGCTGCGCGCCAACAGCGACGGCACCACGGTGCGGCTGAAGGATGTGGCGCGGGTCGAGTTCGGGGCGCAGAGCTACGGCAACGACACCCGCTATAACGGCGCGCCCACCGGCGCCTTCGCCGTGCAGCTGCTGCCAGGCGCCAATGCGTTGAACGTGGCCGGCGCGGTGCGCAGCAAGATGGACGAACTGGCGCCCAGCTTCCCGCAGGGCGTGGAATGGTTTTCGCCCTACGACAGCACCACCTTCGTCAACATCTCGATCAAAGAGGTGATCAAGAGCCTGGTCGAGGCGATGGTGCTGGTGTTCCTGGTGATGCTGATCTTCCTGCAGAACTTCCGCGCCACGCTGATTCCGACCCTGGTGATTCCGGTGGCGTTGCTGGGGACGTTCCTGGGCATGAGCGTGATCGGCTTCACCATCAACCAGCTGACCCTGTTCGCCATGGTGCTGGCGATCGGCATCGTGGTGGACGATGCGATCGTGGTTATCGAAAACGTCGAGCGCATCATGTCGGAAGAAAAGCTTCCGCCGCGCGAAGCCACCCGCAAGGCCATGGGACAGATCACCGGCGCGGTGATCGCAATCACGGTGGTGCTGGCCGCGGTGTTCATTCCCAGCGCCCTGCAGGGCGGTGCGGCGGGCGAAATCTACAAGCAGTTCGCGCTCACCATCGCCATCGCCATGGCGTTCTCGGCGTTCCTGGCGCTGGGTTTCACCCCGGCGCTGTGCGCGACCATGCTGAAGTCCGAGCACCACGACGGGAACAAGAAACCCAACTTCGTCTTCCGCATCTTCAACAAGTACTACGACAAGGTGCAGCACACCTACGTCGGCCACATCACCAGCGCCGTCAAGCACGCGCCGCGCTGGATGATCCTGTTCGCGGTGCTGGCGGTGCTGACCGGCTTTCTGTTCACCCGCATTCCGGGCAGCTTTTTGCCGGAAGAGGACCAGGGCTATGCCCTGGCCATCGTGCAACTGCCGCCGGGCGCGACCCTGGAGCGCACCAACAAGGTGTTCGAACAGATGCGCGGCAAGTTGGACGGCATGGAGGGGATCGAGGGCATGCTGCAGATCGCCGGCTTCAGCTTCGTCGGCTCCGGCGAGAACGTCGGCATGGCCTTCATACGGCTCAAGCCATGGGACGAGCGCGACGTGGTCGCTTCCGATTTCATCGGCCAGGCCAACGGTGCGTTCTCAAGCATCAAGGAAGCGCAGATCTTCGTGGTCAACCTGCCGACCGTGCAGGGCCTGGGCCAGTTCGGCGGTTTCGACATGTGGCTGCAGGACCGTGCCGGCCTGGGCCATGAAGCATTGAACCAGGCCCGCAATACCCTGCTCGGTGCCGCCGGTCAGAACCCGGTGCTCACCGGCGTGCGCCCGAACGGCCTGGAGAACGCTCCCCAACTGCAACTGCACGTGGACCGCGTTCAGGCGCAGTCGATGGGCATGTCGGTCAACGACATCTATAGCGCGATCCAGCTGATGCTGGCGCCGGTATACGTGAACGACTTCTTCTACGAAGGCCGCATCAAGCGCGTCAACCTGCAGGCCGATGCGCCGTACCGGCAAGGCCCCGAAGCGCTGTCGCGCTTCTACACCCCCAGCACGCTGGCCACCGGCAGCGGCGGCACCACCACCATGATTCCCCTGAGCAATGTGGTCAGCAGCGAATGGGTGACCAATCCGCCCTCGCTGACCCGCTACAACGGCTATGCGGCGGTCAACATCGTGGGTTCGCAGGCGCCAGGCCGCAGTTCCGGCGAGGCGATGAGCGCGATGGAGGAAATCGTGCGGGACAAGCTGCCGGCAGGCTACGGCTACGACTGGGCCGGCATGTCCTACCAGGAGATCATCGCGGGCAACTCGGCGACGTTGCTGCTGGTGCTTTCGCTGGTGGTGGTGTTCCTGTGCCTGGCCGCTCTGTACGAGAGCTGGTCTATCCCGCTGGCGGTGATGCTGGTGGTGCCGATAGGCATCCTGGGCGCGCTGTCGTTCTCGATGCTGCGCGGTTTGCCGAACGATCTGTACTTCAAGATCGGCATGACCACGGTGATCGGTCTGGCGGCCAAGAACGCCATCCTGATCATCGAATTCGCGGTCGAACAGCGGCGCGAGGGCAAGACCCTGCGCGAAGCCGTGGTCGAAGCGTGCCGCTTGCGTTTCCGCCCCATCCTTATGACCTCCTTCGCCTTCATCATGGGCGTGATCCCGCTGGCGGTCTCCACCGGCGCCGGCGCCAACTCGCGACATGCCATCGGCACCGGCGTGATCGGCGGCATGATGTTCGCCACCTTCATCGGCCTGCTGCTGATCCCGGTGTTCTTCGTGGTGGTGCGGCGCATGCTGGGCGACAAGCTGGATGAGCCCTCGGGCGAATACCTGGAACGCCAGAAGCTGCCGCCGCCGCGCTGATCCGAAAAAACGCGGACCCTTGAGAACCCCGGCATGCTGCCGGGGTTCTTAATTTTCAGCGAGGCGGCCCGTTAGCCGTAACGACAGTTACAATACGGTCGATCACCCGGCAAGCCGCCAATCGATGCAAAGGATCGCCAGTGCCATGGAAGCGCGTGCGGAAATGTCGAAACGGCATGCTTCGATTCGTCGTTTGAAGAAGGCCAGCGGCCTCCATCCCTCTTTCGAGCGCGGAGCAGTCGCCAGTCCGGTCCGTCAGCGCCGTGCGCTTCTGTCGCAATCCATGCGACTGCGTACGACCATGATGGTTGCGATGCATCGGTTCGGTCAGGGGACTTTTCTTGTACTCATGCGTTCGGTATCTTTCACCTTCAGCGCTTTCCCCCAGCCAAGCTTTCATTCGTCGTTCCCGCTCTTCGAGCGCCGGGCCCCGACGAAATGACACCAGCACCCGGGTTCCATCCCGCTAGATTCCCGCACGGTCGCCGTCACCCTGCCCGCCCTTTGCCCTGAGGTTTCACCATGGTCCAGAAAGAAAAGAAGCAGAAGAAGCCCGCCTCCATGCCCAAACGTCTGTTCTGGATGCTGCTGCTGGCGCTGGTGGTGTTCGGCGGAGTATTCGGCATCAAGGCAATGATGGCCAAGCAGACCAACGCCTTCTTCGACAGCATGCCGCAGCCGGCGTCGGCGGTGACCGACTTCGCAGCCAAGAAGGAACAATGGGCCGATGCCGAGGAATCGGTAGGCACCTTCGTCGCCATCAACGGCACGGACGTGACCACCGAAGCCGGCGGCATCGTACGCGAACTGTCGATCAAGCCGGGCCAGCCGGTGAAGGCCGGCACCGTACTCGTGCAGTTGAACACCACCAATGAAGTAGCCGTGCTGCGCTCGCTGGAGGCAGCGGCCAAGCTGGCCGTGGTCCAGCGCGATCGCTGGCGTGCACTGGGCAAGGACAAGCTGGTTTCGCAGGCCGAAGTGGAAGAGCGCGCGACCACCGCCGCCACCACCCTGGCGCAAGCCGAAGCACAACGCGCACTGATCGCGCAGAAGACCATCCGTGCGCCGTTCAGCGGCGTGCTGGGCCTGCGCAAGGTGAATCTGGGGCAGTACGTCAATCCGGGCGACCCCATCGTCAGCATCCAGTCCTTGGATCCGATCTTCCTGGACTTCTCTCTGCCCGAGCAGCGCATGGGCCAGGTACTGGAAGGCACGCTCATCCGCGCCACCGTCGACGCCCTGCCCGGCCAGGCTTTCGAAGGCAAGGTCACCGCGATCGAACCGCTGGTCGACACCAACACCCGCAACTTCAAGGTCCAAGCGACCTTGCCCAACCCCGAAAACAATCTGCGCCCGGGCACTTTCGCCCATGTCAACTTTGACACCGGCGGGCTGCGCGAGGTGGTGGTCATCCCGCAAACCGCGGTCAGCTTCAATCCATACGGCAACGCGGTCTACGTGATCAGCCAGGTGCCGCGCGGCAAGGACGAGAAGGATATGCAGGGCAAGCCCCTGACCGGCAACAAGCTGATCGTGAAGCAGCGCTTCATCAAGACCGGCGCCACCCGCGGCGATCTGATCGCGGTGACCTCCGGCCTGAAGCCCGGCGAGCGGGTCGCGACCAGCGGCCTGTTGAAACTGCGCAACGACGCAGAGGTGACTGTGAACAACAAAGTGCAGCCGACCGCCAACGCCGCCCCCACGCCCGAAAACCGCTGAGGATCGCCGGATGAAATTCACCGATATCTTCATCAAGAAACCGGTGCTGGCGATGGTCGTCAGCTTGTTCATCTTGTTGTTCGGGATGCGCGCGTTCACCGAACTCAACGTGCGCCAGTATCCAGAACTGCGCAACGCCGTGATCAACATCAGCACCACTTATTATGGCGCCGATGCGGATCTGATCCAGGGCTTCATCACCACGCCGCTGGAGCGCGAGATCGCCAGCGCCGAAGGCATCGAGTACATGAGCTCGACCAGTTCGGCCGGCATCAGCACCATCCAGGCGTACATCCGCCTGGATCAGGACCCCAATGAAGCGCTGACCCAGATCGCCGCCAAGGTCAACAAGATGCGCGGCCAGCTGCCGCCCGAATCTGAAGACCCGGTAATCGACCTGCAGCAAGGCCAGCAGATCGCGGCCATGTACGTCTCCTTCGCCAGCGACACCCTGGACAATAATCAGATCACCGACTACCTGACCCGCGTCATCCAGCCCAAGCTGGTGACCATCCCCGGCGTGCAGCGCGCCGACATCCTGGGCGCAGGCACCTTCGCCATGCGCGTGTGGCTGAAGCCGGACCGGATGACGGCATTGAAGGTCACCGCCAGCGACGTGGCCAACGCCCTGCAGAACAACAACGTGCTTTCGGCGGTGGGTTCGACCAAGGGCGAGATGGTCGCCATCGACATGACCGCGCGCACCGACCTGCGCAACGCCGATGAGTTCCGCAAACTGGTGGTGCGCGAGCAGGACGGCGCCATCGTGCGCCTGGGCGATGTGGCCGACGTGATGTTGGGTTCGGAGAACTACGGCACCTCGGTGCGCATCAACGGCGAAGCGGCCACATTCATGGGTATCTTCGTCGCCCCGGACGCCAACTCGCTGGACGTGATCAAGGACGTGCGCAAGTTGTGGGACGGCGAAATCGTGCCGCAGCTGCCGCAGGGCATCAAGGCCACCATTCCCTACGACAGCACCGAGTCCATCCAGGACGCCATCGACGAGGTGGTGAGCACCATAGTCGAGGCGGTGATCATCGTGATCGTGGTGATCTTCCTGTTCCTGGGATCGATGCGCAGCGTGCTGATCCCGGCGGTGACGGTGCCGCTGTCGCTGATCGGCGGCCTGTTCCTGATGCTGCTGATGGGCTTCACCATCAACCTGCTGACTCTGCTGGCCATGGTACTGGCGATCGGCATCGTGGTGGATGACGCGATCATCGTGCTGGAGAACATCCACCGCCATATCGAGGAAGGCATGTCGCCGTTCGACGCTGCGATCCGCGGCGCGCGCGAGCTGGCCTGGCCAGTGGTGGCCATGACCACCACGCTGGTCGCGGTGTACCTGCCGATCGGCTTCCAGGGCGGTCTGACCGGCGTGCTGTTCACCGAGTTCGCCTTCACTCTGGCGGGCGCGGTGCTGTTGTCCGGCGTGATCGCGCTGACCTTGACCCCGATGATGTGCGCCAAGATCCTCAAGCCGCACGCCGAAGGCAGCAAGGGCAAGCTGGAAGCCTGGCTGGACGCCCGCTTCGATTGGCTTCGCCATGGCTACCAGGGCAAGTTGCACGGAGCGCTGGAAACCAAGGGCGTGATCGCCATCTTCGGCATCATCACCCTGGTCTCGTGCGCGTTCCTGTACATGGGCGCGGCCAAGGAGCCGGCGCCACTGGAGGACGAAGGCTTCATCTTCTCCATCGCCAATGCCGATCCCACCGCCACCCTGGACTACGTGGAACGCTACACCGAGGAAGTCACCGAGATCGCCAAGGGCGTGCCCGAGGTGCAGGACTACTTCCTGTTCAACGGGGGCTTCGGCGGCAGCGGCGGCGGCGCTAGTCCGATGGCGATGGCAGGCTTCGTGCTCAAGCCCTGGGGCGAGCGCGACAAGTCGACCAACGCGGTGTTGCAGCAGGAGCTGCAGCCGAAGATGAGCCAGGTTACGGGACTCAACGTGTTCGCTTTGGTTCCCCCTTCCCTGCCCAGTGCGGGTGGCGATGGCGGCGGCGAGTTCATCATCGGCGGGGTCGGCGACCTCAGCCAACTCAGCGAACTGGCCGACGGCATCCTGGCCAAGGCGATGGAGAGCAAGCGCTTCATCTTCCTGGACAAGGATCTGAAGATCGACAAGCCGCGCATCGAAGTGCAGATCGACCGCGACAAAGCCGCTAGTCTGGGGATCGACATGCGCACCCTGGCTGCGGACATGTCGGCCATGCTGGCGGGCGGTTACATCAACCGTTTCGCGATGCAGAACCGTTCTTATCTGGTGATCCCGCAGGTGCAGCGCAGCGACCGTCTCAACGCCAGCGCATTGGGCAACTACTATACCCGCACCCGCGACGGCGAGTTGATTCCCCTGTCCACCGTGGTAACGCTGAAGGAAAGCGCACAGCCCCAATCGCTCAAGCGTTTCCAGCAGCTCAACTCGGTGTCGATCACCTTCGCTCCGCGTCCCGGCGTCAGCAAGGGCCAGGCGCTGGAAATCCTGGACCAGGCGGCCAAGGAAATCCTGCCGCAGGGCTACAGCGTGGACTACGCAGGCGAATCGCGGCAGTTCAAGGAAGAAGGATCGACCATGCTGCTGACCCTTGCGTTGGCGCTGGTGGTGATCTTCCTGGTGCTGTCGGCCCAGTTCGAGAGCTTCCGCGATGCGCTGATCATGTTGTTGACGGTGCCCATGGCGATCTGCGGCGCATTGTTGGCGTTGAACGTGCTGGGCCTGCTGTCGGGCATCCTGCAGTTCATGGGCATCGAAGCCTTCCCCGGCATGAGCATCAACATCTACACTCAGGTGGGCCTGGTGACCCTGGTGGGCGTGATCTCCAAGCACGGCATCCTGATCGTGGAGTTCGCCAATAAGCTGCAGCTCGATCAGGGTCTGAGCAAGCGCGAAGCGATCGAGGAAGCCACTGCGATCCGTCTGCGTCCGGTGCTGATGACCACCGCCGCATTGGTGTTCGCGATGATCCCGCTGCTGATCGCCAGCGGTCCGGGCGCTGCTTCGCGCTTCTCCATGGGCGTGGTGATCGCCTCGGGCATGACCATCGGCACCGCGTTCACCCTGTTCGTGCTGCCGGCGTTCTATCTGTATCTCGCCCAGGACCACAGCAAGGCGCACGCGCAGGCCAAGGACGACGACGCGTTACCGTCGCTGCCCACGGTAACGCCAACGCCGCACTGATGCTTGGCCTCCGGCGGTGGTCCACGACCATCGCCGGAGCTTCCGTCCGGGTGTTGTCCCTGTTTGGCGTTGTGCGTTCCGGCACTCGGTGGGCCTGCAACCAGCATGCTAGGGTTCCGGCTCCTTCGATGGAGCCGTTGCCCATGCCCCGCAATATCCCCTTGATCCTTGCGCTTGCCTGCCTGGCCGCGTGCAAACCCGAGCCGGCACCGGCACCGGAAACCGCAACGCAGGCTCCTTCCGCAAGCGCCTCCTCCGATGAAGCCAGGCGCATCGAAGCCGACGTGCGCTATCTGGCGGACGACAAGCTGGAAGGACGCGACACCGGTACACCGGGCTACGACCTGGCAGCCGAGTATGTGGCCCGACGCTATGCCGACATGGGCCTGAAACCGGCGGGCGACGACGGAACCTTCTTCCAGCGCGTGCCGCTCCTGAAAGCGCTTCGCCAGGAACAAGGGGCCGCCTTCACCATCGAGCGCGACGGCGGCAAGGTGTCGTTGAAATTCCGTGACGAATTCCTGCCGGGCCTCAACTACAACGCGCCTTCGCATTCGCTGACCGCAGCGGCGGTATTCGTCGGCCAGGCCGTGTACGCGCCTGACCTGGGACAGGACGATTTCGCCGGAGTCGATGTGCGCGGCAAGATCGCGGTGCTGTTCCCGGGCGCGCCCGCACGCTTCGACAACGACCGCCGCGCCTTCTATTCGTCCGGCACCCAGAAGCTGCGCACGCTTTCGGAGAGAGGCGCGGCCGGCGTGGTGTTCGTGGGCACTCCGCAATACGAGGAGCGCGGGCCCTGGGCGAGTTCGGCCGCCAAATGGAGCATGCCCGGCATGCGCCTGCGCGCCGAAGACGGCACCGGCATCGATACGTTTCCGCAGCTGAAGGCGAGCGCCTCGGTCAGCGCGGCCATGGCCAAGGCGATCTTTGCCGGCAGCGGGCACGAAGCGGACGCCTTGTTCAAGGCCGCCGCGGACGGACAGCTGAAAGCGTTCGATCTGCCGGGCACGCTGACCCTGGCGGGAAGAACCCGCATAGAGCCGGCCGAGTCGCGCAATGTCGTGGCCAGGTTGAACGGCAGCGATGCCGCGTTGGGCCGCGAGTTCATCGCCTACACCGCCCATCTCGACCATATCGGCGTGGGCGCGGCAGTGAACGGCGACCGTATCTACAACGGAGCCATGGACAACGCACTGGGCGTCTCGGTGATGCTGGAAGCGGCGAAACAGTTGACCGATGCCGCGGACAGACCCAAGCGCTCGTTGCTGTTCATCGCCCTGACCGGCGAGGAGAAGGGATTATTGGGTGCGGAATGGTTCGCCTCGCACCCCACCGTACCCAAGACCGACCTGGTGGCCAACATCAATATGGACATGCCGGTGCTGCTGGTGCCGGCCAAGGATGTAGTGCCGATCGGCTTGGAGCATTCGACGCTGAAAACCGCGCTGGATACGGCAGCCAGGGAAATCGGCGTGGGGCTGTCGGCCGATCCGTTTCCGGAAGAGGTGGTGTTCGTGCGCAGCGACCAGTACGCCTTCGTGCGTGCGGGCATTCCGGCGGTCTATCTGGACGGCGGCATAGAGCCTGCTGCAACTGGCGGTGCGAGTCCAAAGGAAGCCTTGGACAAGTTCCTGCGTACTTGCTACCACCAGCCCTGCGACGACGCCTCACAGCCGATCCAGTACGAAGACGCGGCTAGGCTGGCCAAACTCAATGCAAGGATCGGCGTGCTGATTGGCGATGCGGCCGAGCGACCACGCTGGAATCAAGGGGATTTCTTCGGGGATAGATTCACCCCAAATGCCAGCGGGCACTGAGAAAGTAAAGAGTCCCTCTCCCGCTTGCGGGAGAGGGTGCCGAAGGCGGGTGAGGGAAACGCCGGAGCCGATTTACTCTTATAGCCAGCGCGTACCGAGTGTGGAACTCCAAGCTTCTTGGGTGCCGTCTATCCGCACAACCAAACAGCTGCGGCAGCCTCCCTCATCCGGCCTGTCGGCCACCCCGTATCGAGTACGGGGCAGGCTCTTCTCCCGCAAGCGGGAGAAGGACGCACCCCAGGAAATCTCGACGAGTAGTCAGCAAACTACTTCGCAGCAGCAGCCGCATCCTTCTCACTGGCGATCCACTGATCCACCCGCTTCTCCAGCAAAGTAAGCGGCAACGCGCCACCACCAAGCACCGTATCGTGGAAACCCTTGATGTCGAACTTGTCGCCCAGTTCGGTCTCCGCTTTCTTGCGCAGTTCCTGGATGCGGATCATGCCGATCTTGTAGGCCGTGGCCTGCCCCGGCATGATCAGATAGCGCCGCACTTCGGAGCGGATAGCCGCCAGCGGCACGGCGCTGTTGTCGTCGAAATACTTGACCGCTTGCTCCTCGGTCCAGCCCTTCGCATGCAGGCCGGTATCCACCACCAGACGGATCGCCCGCCACATCTCCGAGCTCAGACGGCCGAACTCAGAATACGGATCCTGATAGGTGTTGGGCATCTCCTTGGCCAGCCATTCCGAATACAGGCCCCAGCCTTCCTGATACGCGGTGAAACCGGCCTGCGTACGGAACTTGGGCACGCCGGTGAGTTCCTGGGCGATGGAGATCTGCATGTGATGGCCCGGCAGGCCTTCGTGGTAGGCGATGACTTCCAGTTCCGGTTTCGGCATCGCGCTCATGTCGGACAGGTGCGCGTAGTACACGCCCGGGCGCGAACCGTCCGGCGTGCCGGGGAAGTAATGCTGGGCCGCGCCATCCTGTTCGCGGAAGGCCTCCACGCGCTTGACCACCAGGTCCGCCTTCGGCAACAGACCGAAGTAGTTCGGCAGTTCCTTCTTGATATTGGCGATGACGCGGCTGGCTTCGTCGATGTACGCCTGGCGTCCGGCGTCGGTGTTGGGGAAATTAAATTGCGGATCGCTGTCGATGAAGGCGAAGAAAGCGTCCAGGTCGCCCTTGAAGCCGACCTTGTCCTTCAGCGCGGTCATTTCGCCCTTGATGCGCTCCACTTCCTTCAGGCCCAGCGCATGGATCTCCTCGGCCGTCATCCCGGTGGTGGTCATCAGGCGCAAGCGGTACTCGTAGTAGGCCTTGCCGTTGGGATGCGTGCTGCCCACGCCGGTGGCATTGACCGCGGCGTTCGGCAGGTCTTCCTCGCACCAGGCGATCACGCGGTCGTAGGCGGGTTTGAACTGCTCGAGCAGCGCCTTGCGCGCCTCTTCTTTCAACGCGGCCGCGCGCGCAGCGTCGATCTTGCCGCTCTTGACCAGCGCGTCCGCCTTGGCCTGCGCGTCCGCCCAGATCGCCGAATCCTTGCCTGCCGAGAACGGCGCGCCGGCGATCACTTTGCGCGACTGGTCGATGACGCCCTCATAGGCGAATTTGGGCGGGCGGATGCCCTGCCCGGCCGACTTGCGGGCGCGTTCCAACAACTGGTCGAATGCGCGCGCGGTGGCCTTCAGACGGGAGACGTAGGCGGTGTAGTCGGATTCTTCGTCCACCTTGTGGAAACTAATCAACACGGTGGGCAGGAAACTCTGCGCGCCGTTCATCTGATCGAAGCTGTAGCCGTCGTCCAGGAAAGGCAGGCCGGCTTTGGCATCCTCGTACTGCAGTTTCCAGAGATCGTAGGAAAACTTGCCTTCGTCGCTTAGCTTGCCGTAGTCGAAGGTTTTTTCCATCTCCTCGACACTGGCCTTCTGCCAGGCCAGCTGGTCGATCTGGCCCTTCTCCGACAGATCGTCCAATTGGTCGTACAGATCCTTGCGCCCCTGGAAAGTCAACTGCAACGGGCTGAAACGCAGTTGTTCTTCGTACTTCTTCTCGAACCACTGGTTGAGGCGTTCGGTTTCGGCTGCGATGTCGGCTTGGGAGGCGGCGACAGCGGGTTTCGCGGCGGTATCGGACGAAGGAGCGCGGTCACAAGCGGCCAGGGCCAACGCCATGGCACAGACGATCAGGGTTCTACGCATCGGGTTCTCCAGTAGAGGCACGGTGGTCAAGGGCATAAGGCATGTCCAACCGCCGAACTCTAACGGATCGGAGCGATCCCGTCCGCTGCGCGCATTCCACAACCGTATCGAGGGCAGGCTCCGCTCTTGCTTTGCTTGCTTTGCTTGCTTTGCTTGCTTTGCTTGCTTTGCTTGCTTTGCTTGCTTTGCTTGCTTTGCCCCCTTTGGAAAAGGGGGCTACGGGGGATTTGCTTTTGATCTTGATCTTGATCTTGCTCTGCGCGAAGAGCAAATCCCCCTCGGTCCCCCTTTTTCAAAGGGGGAGGCCATCACGACTTGTGCAGGGAGGACTGCAATCGACCGCTTCGATCTTTCTCCAACATACAAGCGATCCGCAGACCCTCGAATCTCAGCGCAAACCCGTCTCGTTGCGGGCGATCACAAGCCGCTGGATCTCGCTGGTGCCCTCGTAGATCTCGGTGATCTTGGCATCGCGGAAATAACGCTCCAGCGGCATTTCCTTCGAATAGCCCATGCCGCCGTGGATCTGCACCGCCTGATGGGTGATCCACATGGCCGCTTCGGAAGCGGTGAGCTTGGCGATGGCCGCCTCGTTGCTGAAGCGCTGGTCCTGGCCCTTCACCCATGCCGCGCGCAGGGTCAGCAACAAGGCCGCGTCCAGCTTGCACTTCATGTCGGCGATCTTGGCCTGGGTCATCTGGAAAGTGCCGATGGCCGCACCGAAGGCTTTGCGCTCCTTCACGTATTCCAGCGTCGCCTCGTACGCCGCCCGGGCGATGCCGATGGCCTGCGAGGCGATGCCGATACGGCCGGCGTCCAGCACGCCCATGGCGATCTTGAAGCCCTCGCCTTCGGCGCCCAGCACATCCTCGGCGGCGACCACGTAATCCTGGAACTCGATCTCGCAGGTGGCCGAAGCACGGATGCCCAGCTTCGGTTCGGTCTTGCCGCGGTGGAAACCGGGATTGGCGGTGTCCACCAGGAACGCGGTGATGCCGCGCGCGCCCTTGTCCGGTTCGCTCATGGCGAACAGCACGATGTACTTGGCTACCGGTCCGGAAGTGATCCAGCTCTTCTTGCCGTTGACCACGTAGCTGCCGTCGGCCTGCTTCACCGCGCGGCAACGCATGGCGGTGGCGTCGGAACCGGATTGCGGCTCGGTCAGCGCGAATGCGCCGATCTCGCGGCCTTCGGCGATCGCACGCACGTACTTCTGCTTCTGCGCTTCCGTGCCGCTCTTCAGGATGCCGTTGCAGAACAGCGAGTTGTTGACCGACATGATGGTGGAATGGGCCGCGTCGCCAGCGGCGATCTCGACCATGGCCAGCACGTAGGCGATGGGGTCCATGCCGGCGCCGCCGTATTCCTCGGGCACCTCGATGCCCATCAGGCCGTTCTCGCCCAGCAGGCGGATGTTCTCCAGCGGGAACTCGCCCGCCCGGTCGAAGTGCTCGGCGCTGGGCGCGATCTTCTCCTGCGCGATGCGTCGCGCCACGTCCTGAAGCATCAACTGTTCTTCGGTGAATCCGAAATCCACGGCAAACCCCTTCCTGTAAGCATGTCCGCCTATTGTACCGGGCCACCCTACGCGGGCGTACGCGGCTTGACCCGGCGCCCGCCACGGCGGACAATATCTTTATATCGCGATAGGAAGATATGTATGGATCTGGAAGCCTGGTCGACCCGGCTCAAGGTATTCGCCGATGCCACCCGCGTGCGCCTGCTGGTGCTGTTGGCCTCCGAAGAGCTGACTGTGGCCGAGCTTTCGGCCATCACCCAGCTGGCCCAACCCCGGGTTTCCACCCATCTGGCGAAATTGAAGGAAGCCGGCCTGGTGCGCGACCGCCGCGCCGGAGTGTCGGCGTATTACCGCTTCGACGAAGACAATCTGGACAGCGCCCAGCGCGAACTGTGGCGCAGCCTGCGCCAGGGCAGCGACGATCCGCTGCTACGTCAGGACGCCGAGCGGGTACCGTCGGTGCTGGCCTCGCGCGCGGCCGAACAGAACTGGGCCGACAGCGTGGCCGGCGACATGGAGCGGCACTATTCCCCCGGCCGCACCTGGGAGGCGCTGGCCCGCACCGCGCTGCCCCTGCTGGAAACCGGCGACGTGCTGGATATCGCTTCCGGCGACGGCGTCCTGGCGGAATTGCTGTCGCCGCACGCCAAGCGTTACGTCTGCATCGACACCAGCGCCCGCGTGGTGGCGGCCGCGGGCGAGCGCCTGCGCCGTTTCCCCAATGTGGAAGTGCGCGAAGGCGACATGCATGCCCTGCCCTTCAAGGACAACGGTTTCGACCTTGTGGTGCTGATGCACGCCCTCACCTATTCGTCCAAGCCCGCGCAGGCGGTGGCCGAAGCGGCCCGCGTGCTGCGCCGTGGCGGGCGCCTGCTGCTCAGCAGCCTGGCCAAGCACGAGCACCAGGCCGCGGTGCAGGCCTATGGCCACCTCAACCTGGGTTTCACCGACAAGGAACTGCGCAGGTTCGCCGAAAAGGCCGGGCTGCAGGTCTCCAACCTGGGCACGGTGACCCGCGAACGCCGCCCGCCGCATTTCGAAGTGATCTCGCTGATAGGAGTCAAACCATGAAGACCCTGCCCTGGTTGAATCCGGCGCGCGCGCAAGCGCTGCAGAACGCCTTGTCCGAACGCATCCTGATCATCGATGGCGCGATGGGCACCATGATCCAGCGCCACCGCCTGGAGGAAGCCGACTACCGCGGCGAGCGTTTCGTCGACGGTTTCGACAGCGCGCATGTCCACGACGGCCAATGCGGCCACGACCTGAAGGGCAACAACGACCTGCTGCTGCTGAGCAAGCCGGAAATCATCGCCGGCGTGCACACCGAGTATCTGGAAGCCGGCGCGGATCTGGTGGAGACCAACACCTTCAACGCCACCTCCATCAGCCAGGCCGACTACCACCTGGAGCACCTGGTCTACGAACTGAACAAGGAAGGCGCACGGGTCGCCCGCGCCTGCTGCGATGCCGTGGAAGCCAGGACGCCGGACAAACCCCGCTTCGTGATCGGCGTGCTCGGCCCCACCAGCCGCACCGCTTCCATCAGTCCCGACGTCAACGACCCCGGCTACCGCAACACCAACTTCGACGAACTGCGTACTACCTACCGCGAGGCGATCGAAGGTCTGATCGACGGCGGCGCCGATACGATCATGGTGGAAACCATTTTCGACACGCTCAACGCCAAGGCCGCGCTGTACGCGATTGAAGAGGTATTCGAGGCGCGCGGTGGCCGTCTGCCGGTGATGATTTCCGGCACCATCACCGACGCGTCGGGACGCACGCTTTCCGGCCAGACCGCCGAGGCGTTCTACGCCTCCGTTGCGCACGGCAAGCCGTTGTCGGTGGGCCTGAACTGCGCACTGGGCGCCAAGGACCTGCGCGAACACGTGGAAACGCTCGCCCGCGTGGCCGACGGATACGTCAGCGCGCATCCCAACGCCGGCCTGCCCAATGCGTTCGGCGAGTACGACGAGACGCCCGAAGAGATGGCTGCGACCCTGAAGGAATTCGCCGAATCCGGCCTGCTCAATCTGGTCGGCGGCTGCTGCGGCACTACTCCGGCGCATATCAAGGCTATCGCCGAAGCCGTCAGGGGCATCGCACCGCGCCGGCTGCCTGCGTTGCTTGCGCATGCTGCCTGACTTGCCTGCGATGCGTAGGTCGGGGCTATGTCCCCGACGTTCGTGTGTCCGGGCAAGAGCCGTCGGGGGCATAGCCCCGACCTACGCATTGGCTCACATCGAGCCGCACCGATCCGTATTCGAAGAGCTTTCCACATGACGGCAACCCCGCGCCACACCCGCCTTTCCGGCCTCGAGCCGCTGGTCATCACGCCCGATCTGTTGTTCATCAACGTCGGCGAGCGCACCAACGTCACCGGCAGCGCGCAGTTCAAGAAGCTGATCAAGGAAGAACGCTACGAGGAGGCGGTGGAAGTCGCTCGCCAGCAGGTCGCCAACGGCGCGCAGATCCTCGACGTCAACATGGACGAAGGGCTGATCGATTCGGAGAAGGCGATGGTGCGCTTCCTCAACCTGATCATGTCCGAACCTGATATCGCCCGCATTCCAGTGATGGTCGACTCGTCCAAGTGGAGCGTCATCGAGGCCGGCCTGAAGTGCCTGCAGGGCAAGAGCGTGGTCAACTCCATCTCGCTGAAGGAAGGCGAAGAAGCTTTCGTCGAGCACGCGCGCAAGGTCTTGCGTTATGGCGCCGCCGCGGTGGTGATGGCTTTCGACGAGGACGGCCAGGCCGATACCTGCCAACGCAAGGTCGAGATCTGCACCCGCGCCTACAAGGTGCTGACCGAGAAGGTGGGATTCCCACCCGAAGACATCATCTTCGATCCGAACATCTTCGCCGTGGCCACCGGCATCGAGGAACTCGACAACTACGCGGTCGATTTCATCGAAGCCACGCGCATCATCAAGCAGACTTTGCCGGGCTGCCACGTCTCCGGCGGCGTGTCGAACGTGTCGTTCTCCTTCCGCGGCAACGAACCGGTGCGCCAGGCGATCCACTCGGTGTTCCTGTACCACGCCATCAAGGCCGGCATGGACATGGGCATCGTCAACGCCGGCGGCATGCCGATCTACGACGATCTGGACCCGGAGCTGCGCGAACGCGTCGAGGACGTGATCCTCAACCGGCGCAAGGATTCCACCGAGCGCCTGCTGGAGATCGCCGAGCGCTACCGCGGCAAGAAGGGCGAGGTACAGGTCGAAAACCTGGCCTGGCGCGAAAAGCCGGTGCGCGACCGCCTCAGCCACGCGCTGGTGCACGGCATCGACCAGTACGTGGAGACCGATACCGAGGAGGCGCGGCAGATGTCCACGCGCCCGTTGGATGTGATCGAAGGTCCTTTGATGGACGGCATGAACGTGGTCGGCGACCTGTTCGGCGCGGGCAAGATGTTCCTGCCGCAGGTGGTGAAGTCGGCCCGGGTCATGAAGAAGGCGGTAGCCTACCTACTGCCCTTCATCGAAGCCGAAAAGTTGCGCACGGGCGAAGTCGGCAAGTCCAACGGCAAGATCATCATGGCCACGGTCAAGGGCGATGTGCACGACATCGGCAAGAACATCGTCGGCGTGGTGCTGGCCTGCAACAACTTCGACGTGGTGGACCTGGGCGTGATGGTGCCCACGCAGAAGATCCTGGATGTGGCGCGCGCCGAGAACGCCGACCTGATCGGCCTGTCCGGCCTGATCACGCCCTCGCTGGAGGAAATGACCCACGTCGCGCGCGAGATGCAGCGCCAGGGCATGACCATGCCGTTGCTGATCGGCGGCGCCACCACTTCCCGAGCACATACCGCGCTGAAGATCGATCCGCACTACAAGTCGCCGACCGTCTGGGTGAAGGATGCTTCGCGCGCGGTGGGCGTGGCGCAGTCGCTGATTTCCAAGGACCTGCGCGGGCCGTTCATGGCCGCCAACGACGCCGATTACGCGGAGATCCGCGAGCGTCACAAGAATCGCGGCGACGCCAAACGCCTGGTTTCGCTGGCGAAAGCCCGTGAGCAACGCTTCGATGGCGGCTGGGACGACTACACCCCGCCTACACCGAACAAACCGGGCATCACCGTGTTCGACGACTATCCGCTGGCCGAGCTGGTGGAGCTGATCGACTGGACGCCGTTCTTCCAGGCATGGGAGCTGGCGGGCAAGTATCCGGCGATCCTCACCGATGAAGTAGTGGGCAAGCAGGCCAGCGAACTGTTCGCCGATGCGCAGGCGATGCTGAAAAAGATCGTCAGCGAGAAATGGTTGACGGCCAGGGCGGTGTTTGGGCTGTGGCCGGCAAATAGTGTGGGCGATGACGTTGTAGTCGGAGGCGTAGGAGCGACGTCAGTCGCGACTGACGTCGCTCCTACGAGAACTTTGCACTTCCTTCGTCAACAGGTGGACAAACCCATCGAACGCCCCGACTTCTGTCTGGCCGACTTCATAGCTCCGAAGGATAGCGGCAAGCAGGACTGGATCGGCGCCTTCGCGGTCACCGCCGGCATCGGCATCGACGAGCACGTGGCCCGCTTCGAGGCCGACCACGACGACTACAACTCGATTCTGCTCAAGGCGCTGGCCGACCGTCTGGCCGAAGCCCTGGCCGAACGCCTGCACCAGCGCGTACGCAAGGAGTTCTGGGGCTACCAGCCCGACGAGCAGCTGGACAACGAGGCTCTGATCGCCGAGAAGTACGTGGGCATCCGCCCCGCTCCGGGCTACCCCGCCTGTCCGGAACACAGCGAGAAGGGAACGCTGTTCGAATTGCTGGACGCAGGCAACAACGCCGGCATGGCTCTGACCGAGAGCTTCGCCATGCTGCCTACCGCGGCGGTGTCGGGCTACTACTTCAGCCATCCCCAAAGCCAGTACTTCGTCGTCGGCCGCGTTTCCAAGGAGCAGGCCGAAGACTATGGCAAGCGCAAAGGGGCCGATCTGGCACAGGCCGAAAGATGGCTGGCTTCCAATCTGGACTACGATCCGGAATAGGTGTTCATAGAACCGATGGCCATTGCTGGCGAACTGTCCCGAAATACCGTTCGTGGTGAGCTTGTCGAACCACGCTTTTCGAGCAGGCGCCCGGCTATCGCGATCCGTCGGATCATGCCAAGAGCGTGGTTCGACAAGCTCACCACGAACGGATTTGAGTTCTAATATTTACGAATCTGCCGGAACGAAAATCCCGAACCCACATGGACGTCGTCGAAAACCACTCCCAATCCTCCAACGCCGCCTTCATCCGCAAGCATGCCGCCCCCGGCCGTATCGGCCTGAGCGGCGGCCGCGACTGGATCAACAAAGCCATCCGCAAGGCGCAGGCGCCGCTGACCAACGACGGGCACCGCAGCCTGTGGTCGCATGCCTTCGTTTTCAGCGAGCAGCGTCTCGACGGGCACTGGTGGGTGCTGGAATCCGATCTGGACCTGCGCTACCGGCAGATCCGCCTGGGCGTGCAGGAAAACCGCGCCGACCGCTATTTCGACGACGAATTGTTTCCGAACCTTGCCATTCTCGATTTCGGACTGGATGAAGCGAAAATCCGCCAGGTCCAGATTGCGGGGCTGGATCTGCTGTCCGGGCTCTCCAGCTATTCGCTCAGCGAGCTGGTCGGCACTCTGTTCGCCATGCACAGTACCCGCCTGCGCAAGCGCGACAACCTGCTGGCCAAGGAAGGCGCGCTGTACTGTTCGGCGATGGTGCAGCACTGCTACGCGGCGGCTGGCGTGGAATTCATTCCCGGCGTGCACGGCAAGAACATCGCGCCGCAGGACATCTACGACTCCGTGCTCCCGCACCGGACCCATTCGCTGATCCGCGATCTCGGCATTTCCAGCCTGCGCCGTTTCGCCCACGAAGCCGGCGAACTGCTCAATACGCCGGTCGAGGATCTGCTCTGAGCATCCGCCGCCATGGCTGAGGCAGCGCCGCAAGCGATCGCCGGCGCGCGCGTGCCCATGGTCCGCCTGTCCGGTTTTTATTTCGCCTACTACGCGGCGCTGGGCGCCTTCACGCCCTACTGGAGCCTGTATCTGAAGTCGCGCGGCATGGAAGTGGCCGCGATCAGCGTGCTGATGAGCCTGTGGTACGCCACCCGTATCGTCGCGCCCAGCACCTGGACCACGCTGGCCTCGCGTTCGGCGCATCCCATCGGCTGGTTGCGCCTGGGCTGCCTGCTGACCTTGGTGAGCTTCGCCGCCTTTCTGCTGCCGCTGGATTTCACCGGGCTGTTCGCGGTGATGTGCGCGTTCTGTTTCGCCTACAACGCGGTGATGCCGCAGTTCGAATCGATCACCATGTCGCACCTGGGCGCGCGCAGCGACCGCTACGGGCATATCCGGGTCTGGGGTTCCATCGGCTTCATAGCGGTGGTCTCGCTGTTCGGCGTGCTGCTCGACCGCTTCGGCGTAGGCACCCTGCCCTGGCTGATGCTGCCGTTGCTGGCCGGGCTGCTGGCGTCGTCTTTCGCCAACAACTACGCGCACCCCGTCGAAGAAACGCATGACGAGAACCATGTGGGTTTCCGGGCGCGGTTGAAGCGTCCGCAGGTGATCGCCTTCTTCGTGGCGGCGTTCCTTGCCCAGGTTTCGTTCGGGCCGTACTACACGTTCTTTTCGATCTATCTGACCGAGCACCATTACTCGGCGACCATGCTGGGCGTGTTCTGGACCGTGGGCGTGCTGGTGGAGATCGGGGTGTTCTTCCTCTCCAGCCGCATCTTCCGGCGCTGGGACGCCGGCAAAGTGCTGATGTTCGCCCTGCTGAGCGCGGCATTGCGCTGGTGGGCGACGGCGCTCTGGCCCGACAACGTTCCGGTGATGGTCCTGGCTCAGCTGACCCACGCGCTCAACTTCGGCGCGTTCTTCGCGGCGGTGATGCAGTTGCTGGTGCGCTTTTTCCCGGGACGCATGAACGGCCACGGGCAAGGCGTTTTCTACGGCCTGTCGTCGGGCGTAGGCGGCGTGGTCGGTGCGCTGACGGCCGGACAGCTGTGGCACTTCGGCGGCAATGTCGCGTTTTTGGCGGCAGGCTGCTTCGCGCTGCTGGCCGCTTTCATAGCCTGGTACTGGCTGGTGAGACGGAACGCTGCGTAGGACTGCGTAGGAGCGACGTAAGCCGCGATTGGACACGCCAGGGAATTCTGCACAAATGACATTCGCGACTTACGTCGCTCCTACGCCAAGCCAGCGCGCTGGGTCCTCGGTCAACCGTTCCGGATATCGCGGTCCCGCAGGAAATTCCGTATAGCTTCGGCGGCTTGGGAAGCCACTACCTGGAATATGAAATGCGGCGCTTCGATGTCGGTGCGCCACACGCCGGGCATGTTGAAGTCGTTCTCCACGCCGCTTTGAAGCAGCCGGTCGCGGTTGGCCCGCAAATACAACACGGGCACGGTTATCCGCTGGAAATCCACCCTGACGTCCACTTGCAGCGTCGCCATCAGACGTGCCTTCAGTACCTTGAGCTCGACGAGGCGCAGCGATGCTCCGAGTTCGCGCTTCACTTCGGCATCCTTCCAACCACCCATCAGGACGGCCTCGAGTGCGGGAAGAGGTGGTGGCGCCCAGGCGGGTAGGAAGCGCAAGACTCGCGACAGCAAGCCGGCCCGCGCAACTGGATTGCGGAGGAACGAGGCAGCGATGACTACGCCTTTGAGGCCAGGTGGCGCCGTCGCAGCCAGCAGAACCGCCAAGGGGCCAGCAAACGACTCCGCCGCGATCAGGAAGCGCCCATCCTGGGGGAGACGAGGTGCAAGCGCTTCGGCAAGGGCCTGGTAACCATCGAATTCATCGACCGGATAGCTGATACCCGCACATCGAAGTCAGCCGCCAGATCCGCGGCGAGACGGTTATACAGTCGACCGGTGCCATCCAGACCAGGCAATAGACAGACAATCAGACGTTGATCGTCGGCTACCAAATCAGGTCATCGGGCACTTGGTACTGCGGGTCGGCATACGGGTCGTCGCCCACCGGCGCATCCGGATCCACCTTCAAAGCCACGCATGCCGGGAAGATGCTTTCGGCTTCGGCCAGCAGCGCCGCGGTAACCAGCAGATAGCGGCCGTTCTGCTGCACCACGCCCAGTTCGCCGGCATTGAGCGCTTTCAGCTGCTCCGCGTTGACATGGATGCGCTTGATCTTGCCGCCATAGGGGAAATGGCGCGCGATCTCCGCATTGGGGTCGTTCAACGATTTGCCCTTCAGCAATTCCTCGACGCGGGCCTTGGCTTCGCGGCGCACGCGCGCCTCTTCCTGCTTCAGGCGCTCGGCTTCGATGCGTTCATCCTTCTCCTTCTGCGCGCGGATGGCGTAGGCCTTGGCCAGATCCATTTCCTCGCGCGAACGTGCAGGCTTGGGCTGGGCCGCACGCGGCGCGTTGTTCGGCCTGGGGGCCTGGCCCGGCCGGCCAGCTGGCTTGCCTGTGGGCTGGTTGCCGGCCTGCCTGTTGCCGGGCCGGGAATCAGCCCTGGAGTCGGGTTTGCGCTCCGGCTTACGCTCGGGTTTGCGTTCGGGCTTCGGTGCCGGCTTGAAGCCCAGCCCCAGGAGTTGGTCGCGTAGGGAGTCGGTCATGGTCGTAGGGGATGGAGGAATCGCTGGTCCGGCATCCATCTCTACCGGAGCCAGCGGAATCGCAGGGTATCAATAGTGCGGCGGCGGCGGTTCGTCCGCGGCATCGGCGTACAGCTCGGTCCGCACCTTGCGCAGATCCGACAGCATGTTGCGCATCAGCTCGGAGGTGCGGTTGCCTTCCGCGCGCGCATCGGCGAGCGCTTCGCTCAACTCGCCAAGCGCGTGTTCCTGGAAGGCGAGCCGGGTCTCCAGTTCGATCAGGCGTTGTTCCAGCGCGGGATCCAGTGCTTTGGGATCATCCGGCATGCACCGATCTCCCCCGGCCTATGCCGTAGTACGCCAGGCCCGCCGCCTCGACGTCGGCGGGCTGGTAGAGATTGCGGCCATCGAACACGACCGCATCGCACAGCGCCGCCTGCAGCCGCGCGAAATCCGGGCTGCGGAACTGTTTCCACTCGGTGACCACCACCAGCGCATCGGCGCCTTGCACCGCCTCCGTGGCCGATTCGCAAAGCACCAGATCATCGCGCTCGCCGAAGATGCGGCGCGCTTCATGCGAAGCCTCCGGATCGTAGGCGCGGACCAGGGCGCCGGCTCCCCACAGCTGCTCCAGCAGGCGCCGGCTGGAAGCCTCGCGCATGTCGTCGGTATTGGGTTTGAAGGCGAGCCCCCAGACCGCGAAGGTCTTGCCGCGCACGCCTTCGTCCTCGCCAAGGTCGTAGTGGCGCTGGATCAGCTCGAACAGATGGCCCTTCTGCGATTCGTTGACCGCTTCCACCGCATTGAGCAGGCGCGCGTCGTAATGGTGCTGGTGCGCGGTACGGGCCAGCGCCTGCACGTCCTTGGGGAAGCAGGAACCGCCGTAACCCGCGCCGGGATAGATGAAATGCCAGCCGATGCGCGGGTCCGAGCCTATCCCGTGGCGCACGTGTTCGATATCGGCGCCCACGCGTTCGGCGATGTTGGCGATCTCGTTCATGAAACTGATCTTGGTGGCCAGCATGGCGTTGGCCGCGTATTTGGTCAGTTCGGCCGAACGCACATCCATCGCCACGATGCGCTCGTGGTTGCGGTTGAACGGCGCGTACAGGCGCTTCATCCTGTCGACGGCGCGCGCGTTGTCGGCGCCGATCACGATGCGGTCGGGGCGCATGCAGTCGTTGACGGCATCGCCTTCCTTCAGGAACTCCGGATTGGAGACCACGTCGAAGGCCACATCGGCTCCGCGCGACTGCAATTCCGAGGCGATGGCGGCGCGCACCTTGTCGGCCGTGCCTACCGGCACGGTGGACTTGTTGACCACCAGGGTCGGCCTGTCGATGTGCCGGCCGATGGTGCGCGCGACCGTGAGCACGTACTGCAGGTCGGCGCTGCCGTCTTCGTCGGGCGGCGTACCCACCGCGATGAAAATGACCTCGCCATGGGCGATGGCCGAGGCGGCGTCGGTGGTGAAATCCAGCCGGCCCGCAGCATGGTTGGCTTTCACCATGGGCTGCAGGCCCGGCTCGAAAATGGGCACTACGCCCTGCTTCAGACTGTGCACTTTGCCTGCGTCGATATCGACGCAGACCACGTCATGGCCTACTTCCGCCAGACAAGTGCCGGTGACCAAACCAACATAACCGGTTCCGAATATTGCAATCCGCATGGGGGACTCACTGAATCAACAAAGGACTACTGCAGGATACCCATCAGTTCGACATCGAATGTCAGCGTCGCGTCAGGACCGATCGGTCCCTGGCCGCCATTGGGGCCGTACGCAAGGCTAGATGGGATCCAGAAACGGTACTTGGCGCCCACCGGCATCAGCGAAACGCCTTCGGTCCAGCCGGCGATGACCTGGTTCAGGCCGAATTCGGCCGGCTGGCCGCGCTGGTAGGAGCTGTCGAACACGGTGCCGTTGAGCAGCTTGCCTTCGTAGTTCACCCGCACGCGGCTCTGCGGCGTGGGACGCGCGCCGCTGCCCTGGCGCAGCACCATGTACTGCAGGCCGGACGGCGTGGTGATGACGCCCTTCTCGTTCTTGTTCTTGCTCAGGAAAGCGGCCCCTTCCTCGCGGTTCTTCTGGCCGGCGGTGCTCTGCTTCTTGGTCATGTAGGCCTGCATGGTGGCCTGCGCTTCCTGCTCGGTCATCAGCAACGGGCTCTTGGCGAGCGAGCTGCGCACTGCCTGGATCAGCACGGGCAGGTCTATTTCGTCCTTCAGGGGCGCCAGCGACGGGCCTACCGCGAAACTGCCCAGCATCAGGCCCACCTTGTCCTTGGCCACGGCCGGCGGCTGCGAACCCGGCGGCATGCCGGGAACAGGCGCACCCTGCTTCACCGCCAGGTTCATGCGCAGGGCTTCATCGGTCGCTTTGGCTTCGGCCTCGCTGATCAGCGGCTGCCCCCCGGCGAAGATGTTGCCGATGGCGCGTTCGAACGCGGCCACGTCGATGTATTCGCCGATCGGCTGGAAGGACCGGCCCACATCCATGCCCACCGCATAGCTGACTTTGTCCTTCTCCGTCACCAGCGCGGCCTTGCCGCCCTTCTCCGCCGTTTGCGCCGACAAGTTGCCTCCCATCATCGCCAAAGTCGCCGCCATCAATGCGGCTACGCCGCGCATCGCCCGCTTCATTGCTAACTCCTGAAAAATTGGGAACCGACGCCGGTACCCGGCGCAATGCGGATATTGTCGCATGCACGGCTCCGATCACGTGGCGGCTTACTTGCCGGGACCTTTGGCCTTCAGTTCGCGTTCTATCGCAGCCACCAGCGCAGCATCGTCCGGCTTGACCTTGCTGGGAAAATTCGCCACCACCGTGCCATCGCGTGCGATCAGGTATTTGTGGAAATTCCAGCCGGGCGACACGCCGGTCGCTTTCGCCAATTCCCGATACAGCGGCGTGGCTTCGTCGCCTTTGACGTGCACCTTTTCGAACATCGGGAACTTCACGCCATAGGTGAGCGTGCAGAACTCCTTGATCTGCGCTTCCTCGCCCGGTTCCTGGCCCATGAAGTCGTTGGAAGGAAAGCCGAGCACCGTGAAGCCGCGCGCGGCGTATTTCCGCTGCAGCGCCTCCAGGCCCTCGTACTGGGGAGTGAAACCGCACTTGCTGGCGGTATTGACCACCAGAATGACGTCGCCGCCATAGGCTTCCTTCAGGTTGACGGCGGTTTTCCCGGCCAGCGCCCGGTAGTTCTGGTCCAGCAATCCTTGCGCCATTACGCTCTGACCGGTCACCAGAAGACCGATTAATATCAATGTTTTCAATATGTTAGTCATAGCAATAACGCCTTGGGGAGAATCGGCAGGCAGTATGCCTTCAGTTGGGGTCACAAAGTTGACATGGGCTATTGACGCACCGTGATTAGGTGTTATAGTTCAATACAACACCACTCACCCAACGCAGCGGGGGTCCCATGAACCACAAACTGTTCACCGCACTGTCCAGCCTCTCGATCAGCAGCGCACTGCTGGCCGTGGGCCTGATGGCCAACGGCGAGGCTGCCCGCCTGCCGGATCCGGTCAGCGACAGTCCGCTGGTCGAATCCGTCGAAACCGGCGCCGCGCAGGCGACCGAAGAAGTTGTGGTCCCGGTTGAGCGAAAACACCGTCGCGGCCGTTCCTCGCTGTCGATGCCCTATTTCTCCTTCGCCCAATCACTGCGTCCGCGGGGCTGAACCATGATGACTCTTACTTCTATCCAATGGAGCGACGGCGCTCCCATTTACCGCCAGCTGAAGGATCGCGTGATCGCGATGATGCTGGACGGTGTGCTTAAACCGGGCGATGCCTTGCCCTCGGTGCGCCAGGTGGCGGCCGAGTACCAGCTGAACCCGATCACCGTCTCGCGCGCCTATCAGGAACTGGCGGACGAGGCACTCGTCGAAAAACGGAGAGGACTGGGGATGTTTGTCACCGACGAAGCCGCAAAAAAACTGCTCGTTAGCGAGCGCGAACGATTCCTCCAGGATGAATGGCCGGCAGTCGCCGAGCGCATCAACCGTCTGGGTCTGTCCACCGAAGAATTGCTGCGCCAGGGGGGTGCCAAATGAACGCTGCGGACAATGTGGTCGGTTCAAATACGGTCATCAGCGCGCGCAACCTGCGCAAGGCCTACCGCAACAAGGTCGCTCTGAACGACACCGGCTTCCAGATCGAAGCCGGCAAGATCATCGGCCTGATCGGCCCCAACGGCGCCGGCAAGACCACCGCGCTTAAAGCGATTCTGGGGCTGGTGCCCTTCGAGGGCGATCTGAAAGTGCTTGGGCTGGATCCGCGCAAGCAGCGCGACGAGCTGATGAACGAAGTCTGCTTCATCGCCGACGTGGCGGTGCTGCCGCGCTGGATCCGGGTCAAGGAAGCCATCGATTTCGTCGACGGCATCCACCCGCGCTTCGACCGCGCCAAGTGCGAGCGTTTCATCGCCCACACCCAGCTCAATCCCAATCTGCGCGTGCGCGAAATGTCCAAGGGCATGATCGTGCAACTGCACCTGGCGCTGGTGATGGCCATCGACGCCAAGCTGCTGGTGCTGGACGAACCCACTCTGGGCCTGGACATCCTGTACCGCAAGCAGTTCTACCAGCGCCTGCTGGAGGATTACTTCGACGAGCAGAAGACCATCATCGTCACCACCCACCAGGTGGAGGAGATCGAGAACATCCTCACCGACGTGATGTTCATCCGCGACGGCAAGATCGTGCTGACCGCGGCCATGGACGAAGTGGCCGACCGCTACACCGAAGTGCTGGCCTCGGCCGAACACGTCGAAACGGCCCGCGCGCTCAAGCCCATCGACGAACGCGCCCTGCCCTTCGGCAAGACCGTGATGCTGTTCGATGGCGTTCCCAGGCAGCAGCTCGCCGCCCTGGGCGAAACCCGCAACCCCGGCCTGGCCGATCTGTTCGTGGCCATCATGAAAGGAACCTACGCATGAATGCCGTCACCACCCATGACCACAAGACCAACAAGTTCAAGTGGCTGCTGAAGCGGGAATTCTGGGAAAACCGCGGCGGTTTCCTGTGGGCCCCGCTGATCACCGGCGCCATCATCTGCATCCTCACCGCGATATTCGCCGTGATCGGTCTGGTGCGGTTCAAGAACAGCGGCGCTGGGTCGGACCTGCAGTTCAGCGGAAACATGGCCGAACACGCCCGTCAGATCGGCGGCATCGGCGACACTGCCCTGCTGGTCGGCATCAGCCTGACCACACTGGTGCTGGCGTTCGTGGTGTTCTTCTACGCGCTGGGCTGTCTCTACGACGACCGCCGCGACCGCAGCGCGTTGTTCTGGAAATCGCTGCCGACTTCGGACCTGCAGATGGTGTTGTCGAAGGCGACCTGGGCATTGCTGCTGGCCCCCGCCCTGTCCATCGCGGTGGGCGTGCTGATCGGCGTGGTGCTCTGGTTGATCGTCGGCGTCACCCTGGCGGCAGCGGGAATGCCGGGCATGTCCGCCGTCTTCACCCATGCCCATCCGTTGAGCGTGATCGGCAACACTCTGACCGTCATCCCTGTCTACCTGTTGTGGGCGCTGCCCGCGGTCGGCTGGTTGATGCTGTGCTCGGCCTGGGCGCGCAGCAAGCCGTTCCTGTGGGCCGTGCTGATTCCGGTTCTGGCCTGCGTGATCGTGAGCATGTCGGGCATCCTGCCGGGAATGGACATCAATTACGGCACCGTCTGGTACACGCTGGTCTACCGCGGATTGCTGAGCGTGGTGCCCGGCAGCTGGGCTCCGGCCAGCAGCGCGTTCGAGTCCAACTTCAACAACAACTCGGAAATTCACGGGCCGGCCGATCTGATGCACCTCATGAACGTCAGCAACCTCGACGTCCTGGCTTCGCCGGACTTGTGGATCGGCGCGGCCGTCGGCGCGGCCTTCATCGCCGGCGCCATCTACCTGCGCCGCTGGCGCGAGCTGGCCGACTGATGCCGGCACCGGGCGGGCCCATGGGGACCCGCCCGGCAACGAAACCCGCATAGCACTGGTTCGAACTGGAGTTCTCCCATGCGCAAGCTGTCCCTGTTGACTCTGTTGTTGCTGGCGCCCGCCGCGGCTTTCGCGGCAACGCCGGAATGCAAGCACTCCCAGCCTCGGAATCTCGCGCTGGACCTGACCGGCGTCAAGGCGGTGGTTTTCGACATCGCCTCCAATGACCTGACCGTGGACGCCATCGCCGGCGCCAAGGCGGCCCTCGGAGGCCAAGCCTGCGCGTCCGACGAAAAATACCTGCAGCAACTCAAGCTGACCCAGCACAAAGCAGGCGACAAGCTGTACGTCACCGCCCGCCGCGAAGGCTCGGCCAGCGGAATTTTCCTGGGCAGCAACTACGCCTATCTGAAACTCGCCGCCACGTTGCCGGACGATGTGATGGTGCAGTTGAAAGTGGGCTCGGGCGATGCCGTGGTCACCGGCGCCCCGCTGCTCAGCGCCGATGTGGGCTCCGGCGATGTAGAAGCCAGGCACATACGCGGGCTGGTCGCGGCGACCGTCGGTTCCGGCGATATCACCCTGGAGGATATCGGATCGTTGCACGTCATCTCCGTGGGTTCCGGCGATCTTTCCGCCAGGAAGGTGCGCGGACCGGCCAAGGTAGGCAGCGTCGGTTCGGGCGATTTCGAACTGGATGGCGCATCGGGCGATGTGGAGATCGGATCGGTCGGCTCCGGCGACGCCAGAGTCACGGGAGTCTCCGGCAGCGTGAACGTGGCTTCGGTGGGATCGGGCGACGTCGAGGTCGACGACATCCGCGGCGATCTGTCCGTTGCTTCGAAAAGCAGCGGCTCGGTGAGCCACAATCGCGTCGATGGCCGCATCAGCGTGCCCAGCGACAACTGACTCCGCCCCGCACTCGAGACTCCCATGAAGACCATGCATTTTTCTCTCCTGCTCGCGCTTTCCCTGGCCGTACTGGTCGCCGGCTGCAGCCCGGGCACGCACGTCTCCACCGACAAGGGCAATGTCACCAGCAATGGCAAGGTCATCACGCTGCGCGCCAACGGCCAGCCCGACGCCAAAATTTCCGCTGATGGCGAGCTGACCATCGATGGCAAGGTGGTGGCCGTGAACGATGCGCAACGCGCGCTGCTGCAGAGCTACCTCAAGGAAATGAATGCGATGACCGCCGACGGCATCGCCATCGGCAAGCAGGGCGCCGCATTGGCGGGCACTGCGGTCAGCGAAGCCATCAAGGGCGCGATCAAGGGCGATGGCGACCAGGTCGACGCCAAAGTCGAGGCCGAAGCCAAAAAGATCGAACAGCAGGCCATGCAGCTATGCAAACGGCTGGCGACCATCAAGGCTTCGCAGGACGCGCTGGCCGAGCAGCTTCCTGCGTTCAAGCCCTACGCCACCATCGATGCTTCCGATGTGGACGATTGCGGGTCCGAGAGCGGCGATAGCTACGCCGCGGGCAAGGAAGCCGGCGGCTCGCTGGCCAGAGCGATGAAGGGCGAGAACGAGAAAGCCGAACGGGCCGCTGCCGAGCCTGGCGACGCGGCTGCGCAGGCTGACGCCGCTGCCACTGCCGCCGACAACGACGCAAAGAACCGCTGATTCCGGCTGCCGTCGCGCGCATGCGTGACGGCAACACCCACATCCTAGCCCGCGCCACCGCCCGGCTTGCCGTGGATGCCGCCCTTGGCCAATACCGCCGGATCGAGCAAGGCTTTCAGGGTCTTCTCGGATAATCCGGTGACTTCCATCGCCACCTCCAGCACCGGACGGTTCTGCTTGTAGGCCTGCTTGGCGATGGCCGCGCCCTTCTCATAGCCGATCACCGGATTCAATGCCGTCACCAGGATCGGATTGCGGTCCAGCGCTTGGCGGATATGCGCCTGGCGCACGGTGAGGCCGGCGATGGCCGAATCGGCCAGCAACCGCGACACATTGCCCAGCAACTGGATCGAATCCAGCAGATTGGCGGCGATCAGCGGCAAGGCCACGTTCAATTGGAAATTGCCGGTCTGCCCGGCGACGGTAATGGCAGTGTGGTGGCCGATGACCTGCGCGCAGACCATCACCGCGGCTTCCGGGATCACCGGATTGACCTTGCCCGGCATGATCGAGCTGCCGGGCTGCAAGGCGGGCAGTTCGATTTCGCCCAGGCCCGCCAGCGGTCCGGAATTCATCCAGCGCAGATCGTTGGAGATCTTGATCAGGGCGACCGCCAGCGCGCTCAGCTGGCCGGACAGTTCCACCGCGTCGTCCTGCGCGGCCAGGCCTTCGAATTTGTTCGCGGCCGATTCGAAACGGGACTTCGTCATCGACGACAGCGTGCGCGCCACCCTTGCGCCGAAGCGCGGGTCGGCGTTGATGCCGGTGCCTATCGCGGTTCCGCCCAGAGGCAGGCGCCGCAGGCGCTTCAGGCTGTCCTGAAGGCGGTCTTCCGCCGATTTTAACTGCGCCGACCAGCCCGAGAACTCCTGCTGGAAAGTCAGCGGCATCGCATCCATCAGATGCGTGCGGCCGGTCTTCACCACTTTGGCCAGCGATCTGCCGCGCCGGTCGATGGTCCGGCGCAGATGCTTGAGCGCGGGCAGCAGGTGCTCCACTACCGCCAGCTGCGCCGAGACGCGGATCGCCGTGGGAATTACGTCGTTGGAACTCTGGCCCAGATTGACGTGGTCATTGGCATGCACCTTGGTCTTGCCGCCGGCCGCGGCCAGCTTGGCGATGACCTCGTTGGCATTCATGTTCGACGAGGTGCCGGAACCGGTCTGGTAGATGTCGATAGGAAAATGCGCGTCGTATTCCCCCACGGCCACTTGCAGCGAGGCCGTGCGGATCGCCTTGGCCACGCCCTTGGGCAGCAGGCCCAGGCCCGCATTGACCTCGGCGGCGGCGGCCTTGATCAGCCCCAGTGCGCGGATGAAGCCGCGCGGCATCGGCTGGCCGGAGATCGGAAAATTGTTCACGGCGCGCTGGGTCTGCGCGCCCCACAGGGCTTCGGCGGGGACTTTCAGCTCACCCATGCTGTCGTGTTCGATGCGAAAGGAATCGCTCATGGCGGTCTCCATTGCCAGTGATCGTTCTACCGTCATTCCCGCGAAGGCGGGAACCCAGCGACTTTCGGGCAGGTGGCGATATCTTCACGCCAAGGCACTGGGTTCCCGCCTTTGCGGGGTTCTCAACAGCCGAATGGCTGGTCATGACGAATCGGGTTTTCTGAAGGATACGCCCACAACGTTTAGAATGTCGGCCCCACTGCCCAGCCTTGCCTACATGTCCGACTCCGCCCTGCTAGCCCTGTCCCCGCTCGATGGCCGCTATGCCGGCAAGGTGGATGCCCTGCGTCCGATCTTTTCCGAGTACGGCCTGATCAAGGCGCGGGTGAAGGTGGAGGTCGAATGGTTGCTCGCCCTGGCGGCCGAACCGGGCATTACCGAGCTGGCCGATTTCAGCGACGCCGCCCGGCAGCGCCTGCGCGCGCTGGCCTCCGGTTTCTCCGTGGCCGATGCGGCGCGGGTCAAGGAAATCGAGCGCACCACCAACCACGACGTCAAGGCGGTCGAATACTTCATCAAGGAAAAGCTGAAGTCCGATGCCGAACTGGGCCCGGCGCTGGAATTCGTCCACTTCGCCTGCACCAGCGAGGACATCAACAACCTCAGCTACGCGCTGATGCTGGAGCAGGCGCGCAGCGAAGTCCTGTTGCCGGCGCTGGACGCGGTGATCGGCACCCTGCGCACGCTGGCCCATGCGCAGTCCGCGCAACCCATGCTGTCGCGCACGCACGGGCAGACCGCTTCGCCGACCACGCTGGGCAAGGAAATCGCCAACGTGGTGGCGCGTCTGCAACGCCAGCGCAGCCAGATCGCTGGGGTCGAGCTGACCGGCAAGATCAACGGCGCGGTCGGCAACTACAACGCGCACGTGATCACTTACCCGGACGTGGACTGGCCGGCCTTCGCCGAAGCCTTCATCCGCAGTCTGGGCATCGTGTTCAATCCCTACACCACCCAGATCGAGCCGCACGACAACGTGGCCGAAATCGGCGACGCTACCCGCCGCGCCAACATCATCCTGATCGACCTGGCCCGCGACATCTGGGGCTATATCTCGCTGGGTTATTTCAAGCAGACGTTGAGGGAAGGCGAAGTCGGTTCCAGCACCATGCCGCACAAGGTCAACCCGATCGACTTCGAGAACGCGGAAGGCAACCTGGGCCTGGCCAATGCGCTGTTCGAACACTTCAGCGCCAAGCTGCCGATCAGCCGCTGGCAGCGCGACCTTACCGATTCCACGGTGCTGCGCGCGTTGGGCACCGCCTTCGGCCACACGCTGGTGGCGCTGGACTCTTTGGGCAAAGGCCTGGGCAAGTTGACCGTCGCGCCCGAGCGCCTGGACGCCGACCTGGATGGCGCATGGGAAGTGCTGGCCGAAGCCGTGCAGACCGTCATGCGCCGCCACGGGCTGCCCAACCCGTATGAACAACTGAAAGCGCTGACCCGCGGACAGGGCATTACCGAGCAGTCGATGCGGGAGTTCATCGCGACGCTGGAGTTGCCGACCGATGCGAAGCAAAGATTGCTGGAGTTGACGCCGGGAAGCTACACCGGTCTTGCCGATTCACTAGCAAAAAAAATATAAACGACGTCATCCCAGCGGCTTTCAACAGCCAAATGGCTGGTCAAGCTGGGATCCATTTTGACTTTCGCGTTTCAGCAGGAATGCACCGATGTCCAGCCAAGATCAAGATGGATCCCAGCTTTCGCTGGGATGACGAGCAAGCGATGATGCCCGCACTCCCCGAAAACCAGGCTCAAGGCGTCATAGAGATTGTCGGACCCGATGTCGAGGCACTGCTGGAGTTCTATCTGTCGATAGGCTTTGAACTGGAGCGTCGCGACGGCGATTTCGCAGTGGTGCATTGGGAAGGCACGCGACTATTCCTGGCGGGCAACCCCGATGCGCCGGTCACCGACTGCTGGCGCAGCCTGCGCATCATGGTCGACAACGTAGATGCCAAGTGGGACGAGGCCAACCGGTTGCAATTGGAAATAAGTAATCCGATCGCGGACAAACCCTATGGATTGCGCGATTTCGTTCTCAAGGATCCGGCCGGCTTCGGCCTTCGCTTCGCCCAAGCGATCTCCGCATGAAGCAACTCATCAACATCGACGTACCAGATCTTGTGGCCGCTGAAGCTTTCTATGGCGAAGCATTCGGCCTGCGGCCCGGCCGCCGTCTCGGCCGCGAAGTCCTGGAAATGCTCGGCGGCACTGCGCCGCTATACCTCTTGCAGAAAGCACCCGACAGCATCGGCGCGGCAGATGATACGCGCACCTACCAGCGACATTGGATGCCGATGCATGTGGACGTGGTGGTCGATGAGTTGGAACCGGCGCTCGAACGCGCGCTTGCCGCGGGCGCCATCAAGGAAGGATTGATTCGCGAAGCCGGCTGGGGGCGTATCGTCCAGCTGGCCGATCCCTTTGGCCATGGCTGGTGCCTGTTGCAGTTCGTGGGCCGCGGCTACGACGAGATTGCCACATGACCCTGCGCAACACCCTGCTCCGCTACGCGTTCGCACCCGCTCTTTTGCTGCTTGCCCAGCAGGTCACCGCCTCGGACAAGATCGCAGCGCCCCCCACTTCCACCAAAGTGTGTGCCGACGACGCGGACTGGAGCGATCCGTCCGCTCCGCTGCGGGTCTACGGCAACACCTGGTATGTCGGCACCTGCGGGATAGGCGCCTTGCTGGTGACTTCGCCGCAGGGCCACATTCTGATCGACGGCGCCACCTCGCAAGCCGGGGCGCAGATCCTGGCGAACATCCGTTCCCTTGGCTTCAGGCCGGAAGACGTGCGCGCCATCCTGTCCACGCACGAGCACTCCGACCATGCCGGCGGACTGGCCGGACTGCAACGCGCCACCGGCGCCCCGGTGCTTGCGCGCGCACCCGCCGTGGAAACGCTGAAACGCGGCGCCAGCGACCGCAGCGACCCGCAGCTCCTGGAACTCACGCCCTTCCCCGCAGTCGCCAACGTGAAGTCCATCGCCGATGACGAAATAGTCGCGGTCGGTCCGCTGGCGCTGCAGGCCATCGCCACGCCCGGACATACGGCCGGCGGCACCAGTTGGACCTGGCGTTCGTGCGAAGGCGATGACTGCCGGCAGATCGTTTATGCGGACAGCCTGACCGCCATCTCCGACGATACCTATCGTTTCAGCGACGACGACGCGCATCCGGGCTATCTTGCCGCGTTCCGCGAAACGCTGGCGCGCGTGGACGCGCTGCCCTGCGATATCCTGATCACGCCGCATCCTTCGGCCAGCGGTTTGTGGTCGCGTATCGGTCCCGGCGCCAACCAGCCGCTGGCCGACACCGGCGCCTGCCGCGCTTACGCGCAGAAGGCCACGGCACGGCTGGACAAGCGTCTGGCCGACGAAGCCGCCGCCCCCGCCGACAAGAGCGCGCCATGATCGAAGTCCACGCCACCGCCAAACATTTCCTGGGCATGCCTGCGGCGAAGTTCCTGCAGGAATACTGGCAAAAGAAGCCGCTGCTGATCCGCGCCGCTTTTCCGGACTTCGTGTCGCCCATCGAACCGGAGGACCTGGCTGGTCTGGCCTGCGAAGAACTGGCCCTGTCGCGCATCGTCGCCCACGACCGTGCGGCCGATGCCTGGACGCTGCGCACCGGCCCCTTCAGCGAGGAAGAATTCCCCGGCATGCCCGACCACGACTGGACCCTGCTGGTGCAGGATGTGGACAAGTGGGACGTGGACGTGCGCCAGTTGCTGGGGCACTTCGATTTCCTGCCGCGCTGGCGCATCGACGATGTGATGGTCAGCTTCGCCGCCACCGGCGGTTCGGTGGGCGCGCATGTGGACCAGTACGACGTATTCCTGCTGCAGGGCCAGGGCCAGCGCCGCTGGCAGATCGATGCCGGCAAGAATCCACCCACCCGTTTCCGCGACGATGCGGAATTGAAACTGCTGCGTGAATTCACCGCGACCCACGACTGGGTCCTGGAACCGGGCGACATGCTGTACCTGCCGCCGGGCGTGCCGCACCATGGCGTTGCGGTCAACCCGTGCCTGACGCTTTCCATCGGCATGCGCGCGCCATCTTCGGCCGAACTGGTCAGCGACTACCTGGACAACCTGATCGCCGACGCGGACGAATCGTTGCGCTACCACGACCCGGATCTGGTCCCGCCCAAGGATCCCAACGAAATCGACGCTGCGGCGATGGTCCGCGCGGTCGAGGCATTGAATGCGTTGCGGCTCAACGATCCGGACAAGCTGGGGGACTGGTTCGGTCGTTTCATCACCACCTACCGCGCCGGCGGCGAAGTGGTGGCCGGCGGCGATCCGCGCTCGCGCATCGAAATCGAATGGGACCTGCAACAAGGCGCTGTACTGCAACGCCACCCGTTCTCGCGCCTGGCCTGGCGCCGCAGCGGCCGCCAGGCCACGCTGTTCTGCAGCGGCCTGGAATTCAGCCTGCCGGTGAAGGACGCGCAGCGCCTGGCCGCTGCCGAGACGCTCGACGGCGACGCCTATGCCGGGCTTTCCGAAAGCGGCCGCGACGTGGCCATGGAACTCCATTCCCAGGGCCATTATCAGCTGCTGGTGGACGAGGACGACTGATGGACGCACGCGCCTTCCATGTGGAACCCATCGACTACGCGACCGGGCTGGCCGAACTGCGCGCGGTGCGCGAAACGGTGTTCGTGCTGGAGCAACAGGTGCCGGTCGAAGAGGAATGGGACGCGCTGGATCCGCTCTGCCGGCACGTCATCGCCCGCGACCGCGACGGCAAACCCATCGGCACCGGACGGCTGACGCCGGAGCGCAAGATCGGCCGCATGGCGGTACTGGCCGACTGGCGCGGCCAGGGCGTGGGCGATGCGATGCTGGCCGCGCTGCTGTCAGAGGCCCGCAACCAGGGCTGGCCGGCGGTGTCTTTGAACGCGCAGGTATCGGCCGAAGCCTTCTATGCGCGCCAGGGTTTCGTTCCCTACGGCGAACGCTTCTGGGAAGCGGGTATCGAACACCAGGCCATGCGCCGGGTCCTGCACGGCCCCACCGTCGTGGAGAACGCCGCCGGGGCCATCGCCGCGCTGACCGCCGTGACCGCGCAGGCCCGCCGCTGCCTGCGCATCTACAGTCGGGAGCTGGATCCCGGCTTGCTGGACAATCCGCTGGCGCTGGATGCGCTGCGCCGCTTCGCCACCGGTACCCGTGGCGGCGAAATACAGATCCTGCTGCAGGACGCCGCCACTCCGCAGCGCACCCTCGCGCCGCTGCTGACCCTGGCCCAGCGTCTGCCGAGCGTGTTCGCGTTCCGTGAAGTCCGCGAGCCCGTAGACAAGGCCTACGCATCTGCTTTCGTCTGCAACGATGTGAGCGGCTACTACTTCCGCCCGCTGGGCCACCGCTTCGATGGCGAGGCCGACCTGGACGGCGCGGGCCGCGCCCGGCAGTTGTACGAGGAGTTCGGCCGCTTCTGGGAGCGTTCACGGCCCTGCACCGAGTACCGGGCACTGGGGATCTGAGCGGCAGCTCCGGTGAAGGCGGCGTGCACGACAGTTCCGTGACAGCCATGCCCGCCGGTTGGGCGGTTTTCCTTCGCCATTAGTCCAATGCGGGTGCCCGCCCCATTCACCATGCGCGTATAATTTCCGCGTATTCATCTCGCCCGGGCGGGGCCCCACCCATACCCGCCGGAACCCCCCAAGCCAGACATCGGCCCTCCGACAAAGCCAACCTACGCCATCGTGGACAACCTCCTGAAGCAGTTTGCGCAATCCTCGCAACTCGGCGGCGGCAACGCCTCCTTCATCGAAGACCTGTACGAGCAATACCTGGTCTCTCCCGATAGCGTCGGCCCCAAATGGAAGGCCTATTTCGACGGCTTCAAGGGCCGCGAAGCTGGCGACATCCCTCACTCGGCGGTCATCGCCCAGATCACCGAGGCCGCGCGCCATGCCGCCAACAACGGCTATGCCAGCGCTCCTGCTCCAGCCGCCGGCGACGAGCGCGAGCGCAACGTCGGCCGTCTGATCACTTCATACCGTTCGCGCGGCCACCTGGCCGCCAACCTGGATCCGCTGGGGCTGACCCCGCGCCAGGACTCTCCGGACCTGGAGCTTGCGTTCCACAACCTGTCCGACCGCGACCTGGATACCGAATTCAGCACCGGAGGCGTGGCCGGCCAGCCGCGCATGAAGCTGCGCGACCTGCTGGCGCGGCTGAAGGCCACCTACGCCGGCTCCATCGGCACCGAATTCATGTACATCACCGACGTCGAGCAGCGCCAGTGGCTGTACCAGCGCCTTGAAGCGGCCGGCGGCAATTACGGGCTGGACGCCGATGCCCAGCGCAGGACCCTGGAACGCGTGACCGCGGCCGAGGGCCTGGAACGCTACCTGCACACCAAGTACGTGGGTCAGAAACGCTTCTCGCTGGAAGGCGGCGATGCGCTGATCCCGCTGCTCGACCTGACCATCCGCCGCGCCGGTACCGACGGAGTCAAGGACATCGTGCTGGGCATGGCCCACCGCGGCCGCCTCAACGTGCTGGTCAACACCCTGGGCAAGTCGCCGCGCAAGCTGTTCGACGAGTTCGAAGGCAAGTTCGAGCATGCCGAAGACGACCGCGCCCATACCGGCGACGTGAAATACCACATGGGCTTCAGCGCCGACATCGCCACTCCGGGCAATCCGGTGCACCTGGCGCTGGCCTTCAATCCTTCCCACCTGGAAATCGTCGACCCCGTGGTCGCCGGTAGCGTGCGTTCGCGCCAGGAACGCCGCGGCGACAACGAGCGCAAGGCCGTGCTGCCGGTGATCATCCATGGCGACGCCGCCTTCGCCGGCCAGGGCGTGGTGATGGAGCTGTTCCAGATGTCGCAGGCACGCGGTTTCGCGGTCGGCGGCACGCTGCATATCGTCATCAACAACCAGATCGGCTTCACCACCAGCGCGCGCGACGACGCCCGTTCCACCCTGTACTGCACGGACGTGGCCAAGATGGTCGGCGCGCCGGTGCTGCACGTGAACGGCGACGATCCGGAAGCGGTGGTGTTCTGCGCCAACCTGGCCTACGAATTCCGCCAGGCCTTCAAGAAGGACGTAGTGATCGATCTGGTCTGCTACCGGCGCTGGGGCCACAACGAGGCCGACGAGCCGGCGGCGACCCAGCCGTTGATGTACCAGGTGATCCGCGCCCACAAGACCACGCGCGAGCTCTATGCCGCGCAGCTGGAAGAAAAAGGCGTGATCCGTCCGGGCGAGGCGCAGGCGCTGGTCGACAGCTACCGCAACAAGCTCGATTCGGGCGAAGTCACCACCGAGCTGGCCAAGCCCAAGCCCGACGAACTGGCCATCGACTGGTCCAAGTACCTGTCCGGCAAGATCACCGATCCGGTAGACACCAAGGTCAAGCGCAAGACGCTGGACCAGCTGGCCAAGATCGTCAACACCATTCCCGCAGGCGTCACCCTGCATCCGCGCGTGGCCAAGATCTACGAAGACCGCGTGAAGATGAGCAAGGGCGAGCTGCCCGGCGACTGGGGCTTCGCCGAGAACCTGGCCTACGCCACTCTGTTGTCCGAAGGCCACCGCCTGCGCCTGGTCGGCCAGGATGCGGGACGCGGCACCTTCTTCCACCGCCATGCCATCCTGCACGACCAGAAGACCGACAGTTATTACCTGCCGTTGCGCCAACTGGTCGACAATCCCGAAGACGCCACCATCATCGACTCGCTGCTCAGCGAGGAAGCGGTGATGGCGTTCGAGTACGGCTACTCCACCACCGACCCCAACACGCTGGACATCTGGGAAGGCCAGTTCGGCGACTTCGCCAATGGTGCGCAGGTGGTGATCGACCAGTTCATCGCTGCCGGCGAAGCCAAGTGGAGCCGTATCAGCGGCCTGACCCTGCTGCTGCCGCACGGCTACGAAGGCCAGGGCCCGGAGCACAGTTCCGCGCGCCTGGAACGCTTCCTGCAGCTGTGCGCGCTGGAGAACATGCTGGTCTGCGTGCCCACCACGCCGGCGCAGTGCTTCCACATGATCCGCCGCCAGTTGCGCATGACCACGCGCAAGCCGCTGATCGTGATGACGCCCAAGTCGCTGCTGCGCCACAAGCTGGCGGTGTCGTCGCTGGACGAGCTGGCCAATGGCGAGTTCCAGCACCTGATTCCGGATGCCAGCGCCGATCCGAAGAAGGTCAAGCGGGTGGTGCTGTGCTCGGGCAAGGTCTATTACGACCTGCTGGAAGACCAGCAGAAGCGCGGCCAGGACAACGTGGCGCTGGTCCGCATCGAACAGCTGTATCCGTTCCCGCGCGAACTGCTGGCCGCCGAACTCAAGCGCTACGCCGCCGCCAAGGAAGTGGTGTGGTGCCAGGAAGAGCCGCAGAACCAGGGCGCGTGGTACCAGATCCGCCACCACCTGAAGGCCTGCACCAGCGACAAGCAGGAGCTGTATTACGCTGGCCGTCCACGCTCGCCCTCGCCGGCCGCCGGCCATTTCGCCCAGCACGTGGAAGAACAGCTGAAGCTGGTCGCCGACGCGCTGGTCAACAAGTTCGGCAACGTCATCGTCGCCGAATAATTCCATTCGAATAAACCATCCAAACAGGAAGCCTTTCCAACATGGCCACCGAAGTAAAAGTCCCGGTTCTTCCCGAATCCGTTTCCGATGCCACCATCGCCACCTGGCACAAGAAAGCCGGCGACGCGGTCAAGCGCGATGAGAACCTGGTGGACCTGGAGACCGACAAGGTCGTGCTGGAAGTGCCCTCGCCGGTCGACGGCGTGCTGAAGGAAATCAAGTTCGCCGAAGGCGCCACGGTGACCAGCCAGCAATTGCTGGCGATCATCGAGGAAGGCGCGGCGGCGGCGGTAGGCGCGCCTGCTTCGGCCGGCACCGCGCCGAGTTCGGCATCCACACAGCCGACCGCGGCGGTCGCCGAAGCCCCTAAAGCGCAAGCTTCCAATCCCCCGCCTTCGGCCGGCACCGCGATCACCTCGACCACTACGGACCTGCCACCGGGCGCGCGCTTCACCGCTATCAAGGAAGGCATCAATCCGGCCGACGTCGAAGGCACGGGCCGCAAGGGCGCGGTGACCAAGGAAGACCTGATCAACTACGCCAGCGGCAAGACCGCCGGCGTGTCCGGTGGCGCCCGCCCGGAAGAACGCGTGCCGATGACCCGCATCCGCACCCGCATCGCCGAACGCCTGATGCAGTCCAAGAACTCCATCGCCATGCTCACTTCCTTCAACGAAGTGAACCTGGGCAAGGTCATGGCGATGCGCAAGGAACTGGGCGAATCGTTCGAAAAAGCCAACGGCGTCAAGCTCGGTTTCATGAGCTTCTTCGCCAAGGCCGCCGCCAACGCGCTGCAACGCCACCCGGTGGTGAACGCCTCGGTGGACGGCAACGACATCATCTACCACGGCTACGCCGACATCTCCATCGCCGTTTCCACCGACAAGGGCCTGGTCACGCCGGTGCTGCGCAATGTCGAGCGCCAGAGCTTCGCCGATATCGAAAAGGGCATCGGCGAATACGCCAAGAAGGCGCGCGACGGCAAGCTGGCGCTGGAAGACCTGCAGGGCGGCACCTTCACCATCACCAACGGCGGCACCTTCGGTTCGCTGATGTCCACGCCCATCGTCAATCCGCCGCAGAGCGCCATCCTGGGCATGCACGCGATCAAGGAACGCGCCATCGTCGAAAACGGCGTCGTCATCGCCGCGCCGATGATGTACATCGCCCTGTCCTACGACCACCGCATCATCGACGGCAAGGACGCGGTGCTGTTCCTGGTGGATATCAAGAATCAGCTGGAAAATCCGAGCCGCATGCTGCTCGGGATGTGATGCTTAAAGCCCCTCTCCCATCGGGAGAGGGGTTGGGGTGAGGGTACGGCGAAGCACTTCTGGTGACCTCAGAAGATAGTAATCGGCTCTTTTAATCCCCTTCCAGCGGCACCATTTCTACTCCGCCGTACCCTCATCCGCCCTACGGGCACCTTCTCCCGACGGGAGAAGGGAAAGGCAAAGGAATTCAGAACATGGCAGAACAATTCGACGTCGTCGTCATCGGCTCCGGCCCCGCCGGTTACCACGCAGCCATCCGTGCCGCGCAACTCGGCCTGAAAACCGCCTGCATCGACGCGGCGCTTGGCAAGGACGGCAAACCCGCACTGGGCGGCACCTGCCTGCGTGTCGGATGCATTCCGTCCAAGGCGCTGCTGGATTCCTCTCGCCAGTTCTGGAACCTGCAGCACCTGTTCGGCGAACACGGCATCACCACCAAGGACGCCAAGATCGACGTGGGCACCATGATCGGCCGCAAGGACAAGATCGTGAAGCAGTTCACCGGCGGCATCGCCTTGCTGTTCAAGGCCAACAAGATCACACCGTACTACGGCTTCGGCCAGCTGCAACCCGGCAACATCGTCAAGGTGAAGCAGCACGACGGCACCGAAGTGGAACTGAAAGGCACCAACGTGATCATCGCCGCCGGTTCCGATTCGATCGAACTGCCGTTCGCCAAATTCGACAACGAATACATCGTCGACAACGTCGGCGCGCTGGATTTCACCAGCGTACCCAAGCGCCTGGCCGTGATCGGCGCCGGCGTGATCGGCCTGGAACTGGGCAGCGTGTGGAAGCGCCTGGGCGCCGAAGTCACCATCCTGGAAGCGCTGCCGGAGTTCCTGCCCGCTGCCGATACCGAAGTTTCGAAGACGGCCGCCAAGGAATTCAAGAAACAGGGCCTGGACATCCGCCTCGGCGCCAAGGTCAGCAAGACCGAGGTCAAAAAGAAAGAGGTGCACGTCACCTACACCGGCGCCGAAGGCGAGAAAACCCTCGTCGTCGACCGCTTGCTGGTAGCGGTCGGTCGCAAAGCGGCCTCCAAGGGCCTGCTGGCCGAAGGTACGGGCGTGAAGCTCAACGAGCGCGGCCAGGTGGAAGTGGACGAGCATTGCCACACCGGCGTCGATGGTGTGTGGGCGGTCGGCGACTGCGTGCGCGGCCCGATGCTGGCGCACAAGGGTTTCGAGGAAGGTATCGCGGTGGCCGAACTGATCGCCGGTCTGCCCGGCCACGTCAATCTCGACACGGTTCCGTGGGTGATCTATACCGAGCCGGAAATCGCCTGGGTCGGCAAGACCGAGCAGCAGCTCAAGGCCGAAGGCATTCCGTACAAGACCGGTAGCTTCCCGTTCGCGGCGCTGGGCCGTGCGGTGGCGATGGGCGAGCCCGCGGGCTTCGTCAAGGTCATCGCGCACGAAGAGACCGACCGCATCCTGGGCATGCATCTGGTGGGTGTGGGCGTTTCCGAACTGGTGCACGAAGGCGTTCTGGCCATGGAATTCAGCGGCTCGGCCGACGACCTGGCCCGTATCTGCCACGCGCACCCGACGCTTTCCGAAGCGGTGCACGATGCGGCGATGTCGGTGGCCAAGCGGTCTATCCACAAAGTCAATTGATCTCTCGTCCTTCTCCCATCGGGAGAAGGTGCCCGCAGGGCGGATGAGGGCATGGGCTGTCGGCGTTGGTGTCAGCTTCATGGCGAGTCATTCCGCCTCCCTCATCCGGCGCCGCGCGCCACCCCGTATCAAGTACGGGGCAAGCTCTTCTCCCGGCGGGAGAAGGAAGCAAGAGCAACCATGAAATCGATTTGCGTCTATTGCGGCTCAAACGCCGGCAGCAAGACCGTCTATTCCGAGCGTGCAGCGGCGCTGGGCGACCGTATCGCCAAGGAAGGGCTTCGCCTGATCTACGGCGGCGGCAATGTCGGCTTGATGGGCGTGGTCGCCAATGCCGTGCTGGAAGCCGGTGGCCAAGTGACCGGCGTGATTCCGAAGCAACTGGCCGATTGGGAAGTGGCGCACCGCGGCCTGACCGAACTGGAAATCGTCGGCTCCATGCACGAGCGCAAGGCGCGCATGTTCGACCTGGCCGACGGCTTCGTCACCCTGCCCGGCGGCTTCGGCACCATGGAAGAGATCTTCGAGATGCTGACCTGGCGCCAGCTGGGCATAGGCAACAAACCCTGCGCCTTCCTGGACGTGGACGGCTTCTACGCGCCGCTGATCGGCATGATCGACCGGATGGTGGAAGAGCGCTTCCTGCACGCGGACCAACGGCAGGATCTGTGGCACGGCGAAGATATCGCCGCGATGCTGCAATGGATGCGCGATTACCAGCCGGCGCAGGCTTCTAAGTGGATCGATGAGAAGCGGCGGATGGCGTTGCGGTGACTCCGCCCATTAGGGAGATCGCTGAGAGCTGGTCAGCTGTCCTTTTTAGTCATTTCGTAATCCTCATCGACGTCATCCCAGCGAAAGCTGGGATCCATTTTGACTTTCGCGCCATCCCCATTTGGCGCGCGCCGGCGTAATTTGCGAAGATCAAGATGGATTCCAGCTTACGCTGGAATGACGATTCATTATTTCGTGCAAATCCGGGCTAAGGAAAGCCAAATGCAACGAGAGCGCATCCCTTGCGTCTATATCCTCGCCAGCTCAAGGCGGGGCACACTTTATATGTAGGTGTTACATCCAACCTCCCCGCCCGCATCTGGCAGCACAAGAACAATCAGGTGGACGGATTCACCAAAAAGTATCGGATACATACTTTGGTCTGGTACGAGGTGCACGGGACCATGGAATCTGCAATCCTGCGCGAGAAGGCGATCAAGGCCTGGAAGCGGCTTTGGAAAATCGAGTTGGTGGAGAAGTCGAATCCGGAGTGGCTGGATCGTTATTCCGGAATACTCTGATTCGGCCCTGGAACAAGATCAAAATGGATCCCAGCGTTCGCCGGGATGCCGACTGGAGAAGTTCATTGTCATGACCATCCCGAATCAGTTCCCCGCCTTCCGCATCCACGACGACGCCGACGGCTACCGCGCCGGCATCGAATCCATTTCGCTGGATGACCTCAATCCCGGCGAAGTGGTCATCAAAACCGAATACTCCTCGGTCAACTTCAAGGATGCCCTGGCCGGCACCGGCAAAGGCAAGATCCTGCGCAAGTTCCCACTGGTGGGCGGCATCGATGTCGCCGGCCACGTGGTTGCCAGCACCGATCCTGCTTTCAAGGAAGGCGACGCAGTGCTGGTCACCGGCTCCGGATTGAGCGAAACCCGGGACGGCGGTTACGCCGCCTATGCGCGGCTGGAGTCGAAGTGGGTGATTCCCCTGCCCACCGGCCTGAGCCTGCGCGAGAGCATGATCCTGGGTACGGCCGGCTTCACTGCAGCGCTCGCGCTCTACCGCATGCTCGACAACCGGCAGACGCCCGGCCTGGGGCCGCTGGCCGTCACCGGCGCCACGGGCGGCGTGGGTTCGCTGGCGGTCGATATCTTCTCCAGCGCCGGTTTCGAGGTGCATGCCATCAGCGGCAAGGCCGACCAGGCGGACTACCTGAAGTCGCTGGGCGCCGTCCAGGTGCTGGGACGCGACGCGCTGGCTACCACCCGCCCGATGGAATCGGTGCGCTTCGGCGGCGGCCTGGACAACGTGGGCGGCGGCATGCTCACCAGCCTGCTGGCGCAGACGGCTCCTTACGGCAACGTGGCTTCCGCTGGCCTGGTGGCCAGCCAGGAACTGCCCACCACGGTCATGCCATTCATCATCCGCGGCGTCTCTTTGCTGGGTGTGGCCTCGGCGGGAACCGCCCGCGGCATACGCGACGATATCTGGCGGCATCTGGCCGACGACTGGAAACCGAAGCGCCTGGAGGCCATCTGCAAGCGGGAAACGGCGCTGGACGGCCTTCCCGAGGTGTTCAACGGCATGCTTTCGGGCCGGTCGTTCGGCCGCACCCTGGTCAAAACAGGCTGAACGCCAGCCCGGTCGCGCCAGCCCGGCGCCTACCCCATTTTCCGTTGACGCAAAGTCGCACTACAATCGGCGCTGGGGACTACTTGGGGTAAAGCATGGCGCGCATTCTGATCGTCGACGATTCGCCTTCCCAGCTGCTGGGCATCCAGCGGATCGTCGAAAAACTTGGCCACGAATCACTCACCGCCGAAGACGGCGCTGCGGGCGTCGAAGTCGCCAAGCGCGAACTTCCGGACATGGTGCTGATGGACGTGGTCATGCCCAACCTCAACGGCTTCCAGGCCACGCGCACTTTGAGCCGCGAAGCCACCACCCGGCACATCCCGGTCATCCTGGTCACCACCAAGGACCAGGACACCGACCGCATGTGGGGACTGCGCCAGGGCGCCAAGGCCTACCTGACCAAGCCGTTCTCGGAAGACGAGCTGGCCGAAGTCATCGAGCGCATCTTCAGCACCAGCGAAATGCCGCCGTCCACCGCGGCCTGACGCAAGCGATCGGAATATCCACGAAAACGACGGGGCTCACCCGTCGTTTTCTTTTTCCTCGAACGCATTGGCCAGCATCCGGTAGACGGTGCGCTGACGCTCGTTCACTGCGCGCGGCGCGGTGATTTCCAATTCCACGATCTGGTCGCCGGTGGGCGTGCCCGGCAATCCGCGCCCGCGTAGCCGCAGCTTGCGCCCGGCTTCGGAGTCGGGAGGAATCTTCAGCTCCACCGGGCCGCCCAGGGTGGACACGCTGACCGTGGCGCCGAGCGCGGCCTGCCAGGGAGCCACCGGCAGTACATAGATGATGTTGCGTCCGTCCACCTCGAACTGCGGGTGCGCGGCGTACTCGACTTCCAGCAGCAGGTTGCCGCCACCGTCGCCCTGCCCGGCCAGACGGATCACCTGTCCGGGGCGCACGCCCTTGGGCACGCGCACATCAAGCTGCTTGCCGTTGAGCCCCAGGCGCACACTGCCGCCGTCGTAGACCGCTTGCAGCGGCACGGACACCTTGGCACGCGTATCGCTGGGAGGACGCGGCCCGCGTGCGCCCGCGCCGGGGTGCTGCGCGCGGCGGCCGAACAGGCCTTCGAAGAAATCGCTGAAGCCGCCGTTCGAGCCATCGCTGCCGAATACCTCTTCGAAATCGAAACCCGGGCCGCCAGCGCCGCCGCGCCCGAAATCGGGCGGCGGACGGAACTCCTCGCCGGGCCGGTAACCCCGCGCACGCAACTGGTCGTAGGCCTGGCGCTTCTGCGGGTCGCGCAGCGCCTCATAGGCTTCGTTGACGCCTTTGAACTTCTCTTCGGCCCCCGCTTCCTTGCTGACGTCGGGGTGGTACTTGCGCGCCAACCGCCGGTAGGCGGTCTTGATTTCGGCATCGCCGGCAGTCGGCTCGACCCCGAGCACCTGGTAGTAATCCTTGAACTGCATCGTTCACCTCATGAGCAATCGGCCCGCAATCCTGCGACTGCGAGCCGATTCTACTTAACTGCGGGGCACGGGCGGCGCTACACGCCGAATGCCGTGCCCGCTCCGCTTACTGCACCGTCGGTTCGCCGACCTGGATGCGGCGCGGAGCCGGTTGGGCCTTCTTGGGAATGCTGATCTCCAGCACGCCGTTGCTGCCCTTGGCGACGATGCCTTCGGCGTCGGCGCTGTCCGGCAAGGCGAACTCGCGGTGGAACGCGCCCTGGCGCCGCTCGGTGCGCGAGTATTTCTCGCCTTCGCCGAGCGCCGGATTGGCGCGCTCGCCCTTGATGCTCAACACGCCCTTGTCCATCTGGATCTCGATGGCGTCGGCGGAGATGCCCGGCAGATCGGCCAGGATCACGAAACGTTCCGCTTCCTCGCGCACGTCCACGCGCGGCACCCACTGGGCTTCTGCGGGGCCGTTGGCGGCGGTCTTGTCGAAGAAGTGCTCGAACAACTGGTTGATCTGCTGCTGGCGCGCGACCTGGCGCGGCCAATGGCGGTAACGAACGGCATGCATGGTGTAACTCCTGGAATCTGTTTCCGGTAGGGAGCGGCACTCGGCCGCCATGCACAGGAAATAGGCGTCAAGCAGCCGATTTCAAGTACCTTTGACACGGCCTTACCATTCCACCGCCTACCCTTCGTTCATTCTCAAGGAGTCTCCATGACCATCCAGACCGGCGATGCAATCCCCGAAATCACCCTGAAGCGCATCCGCGAGGGAGTTGAAACGGTGGACACGCCGACGTTGTTCCAAGGCCACAACGCGGTGCTGTTCGCGGTGCCCGGCGCCTTCACGCCCACCTGCTCCGAACGCCACCTGCCCGGCTTCATCGAACACTTCGACCAATTCCGCAAGCGCGGCATAGATGTGTATTGCGTGTCGGTCAACGACCCGTTCGTTATGCAGGCCTGGGGGCAGTCGCAACACGTGCCCGAAGGTTTGCAGATGCTGGCCGATGGCAACGCCGATTTCACCCGCGCGCTGGGCCTGGAAATGGACGCCAGCGGCTACGGCATGGGCGTGCGTTCCAAACGCTACGCGCTGTACGCCGAAGACGGCGTGGTCAAACAGCTGTGGGTCGAATCCCCGGGCGAATTCAAGGTGTCTTCCGCCGAGCACGTACTGGAAAACCTGCCGAACTGATTCCTTCCCCCACGCCACAAGGCCAGCCGATGTCCAAGCCAGCCAGCAAATCCAAGCCACGGCAAGCTGCCGTTACCGGCAAGTCGCCTTTGACCGACACCGCCACCCTGCGCGCCAATGCCCGCAGGAACATCGAGGACGGTGCGGTCACCAGCACCTACGGCGCAGACAAGGAGGAAGTGATACGCCTTCTGAACGGAGCGTTGGCCACCGAGTGGGTCTGCGTGTTGCGCTACTACCGCCATTACTTCATGGCTTCGGGCATGCTGGCCGACTCGGTCAAGGCCGAGTTCCTGGAACACGCGCAGCAGGAGCAGGAGCACGCCAACAAGATCTCCGAACGCATCGTGCAACTGGGAGGCGAACCGGATCTGAATCCCGACACGCTGAGCAAACGCGCGCATGCCGAATACAAGGTGGGCCACAACCTTCGCGACATGGTCAAGGAGGATCTGATCGCCGAACGCATCGCCATCGACAGCTATCGCGAAATGATCAACTACATCGGCGACCGCGACACCACCACCAAGCGCATCCTGGAATCCATCCTGGCCCAGGAAGAAGAGCACGCCGACGAGTTCTCGGACCTGCTCGACGGCTGGATAGGCGACTGACCGGTTTTGTAGGAGCGGGCCCTGCCCGCGACGCTTTTATCGGGCGAAATGAAAAGCGTCGCGGGCAGGGCCCTACACGATCCTCATAAAAGGACGCGGAAACCTATCCGCGTCCAGGCGCCGTTCTCCGCCAGCGCGGTCAGGGTGTGGTCGCCGGGCTCCGCATAGTCGCGCTGGAAAGACTGCGCGCCCTGGGTCTGCGCTATCCACTTTCCATCCAGCAGCCATTGGATCTTGGCGTCGCTGCCCAGCGCGCGTATCTGCAATCTCGCGGCATGCGCACTGCCGGGCGCACGGGCGATGGTGGCGCGGTCGTTCAGGCCTTCGATGCGAAGTTCCGTGGAAGCTTCGCGTCCATCGGCGATGCAGTCCGGGGACAGGGCCGGCAACCGGGATTGCTTGCGCGTTTCCGCCGACAGCCACGGCGAGGCCAGTGCCGGCCAGCGCGCGATCTGCGCCGCACGCGGCTCATGCGCTTTCGCGCACTCGCCCGAGAGCCTGAGACCTGTTTTCGCATCCACCTCGAAGCGCTCGCGTCCTGCACTCCAGAGTCTGGCATCGCGCTCGGCGAAAGTCGGCGGGACGGCTCCGTCCAGCGTCCATGCCTTCATCCGCCGCTGGCACAGTTGCGGCGCTTCGGTTTCTGGCGGCAGCCCGAGCGGCCAGCAGATCTCGGTTTCCGCCACGTTGGCCGGCGGCGGCACGGGAACGCCATCGCTGCGCGCGCGCGGCAGACTGTCGATCACTTCGAACATCAAAGGCAGCGCGGTGACCGCGCCGTACTGGCCCGGCAAGGGCGTACCGTCCGGGCGCCCTACCCACACGCCGACCGTATAGCGGCGCGTGCCGCCGATCGCCCATGCGTCGCGGAAACCGTAGCTGGTGCCGGTCTTCCACGCTACGCGCGGACGCGAACCGATATCGAACGTACCCAACCCATAACCAGGCCTCGGGTTGGCTTCGAGTATTTCGCGCAGGATCCAGGCCGCGCCCGGCGACATCATGCGTCGGTCCACCGCCGGGTCGGCATCGGTATAACGCACGCGCCCGGCGAGGCCTTCGCGGTTGAATGCGGCGAACGCGCCCACCAGGTCTTCCAGCCGCGCGCCTGTGCCGCCCAGGATCATGGCCAGATTGGGTTTGCCGCCACGCGGATATTTCAGCTCGATCCCGCCATTGGCCAAGCGCGCGGAAAAACGCGCCGGGCCTACCCGATCCAGCAAGTCCACCGCGGGCACATTCAAGGAAAGCCGCAAGGCTTCGGCCGCGCCGATGGGACCGTTGAACGCCGAATCGAAATTGCCGGGACGATAGCCGCCGAAAGTCTGCGGCGCATCGATCAGCAGGCTTTCCGAATGGATCAGCCCGTCGTCCAGCGCCAGCCCATACAGGAAAGGCTTCAAGGTGGAACCGGGCGAGCGCCAGGCCTGCACCATGTCCACGTGGCCCAGTCGTTGTTTGTCGCCGAAAGTCACCGAACCCACGTAGGCGCGCGCCTGCATACTGGCGTTGTCGACCACCAGCAGGGCCGCCGAAGTGCGTTCGGGAAGATTGGAGAAATAAGCGGCCACGCGTTCCTCCAGTGTGCGCTGGAGTTCGGGATCGATGCTGGAGACGATGCGCGCGGCCTTGGGATCGGCCTGATGCAGGCGTTCGGCCAGCAAGGCGGCGTTGAGCGGTGGTTTCAGGGAACGGGCGACCACCGATTCGACGCGGGCATCGTCCACCTCCGCTTGCGACCAGACGCCTAAGGCGACCATGCGCTTGAGCACTTTGTCCCGCGCCGCGCGCGCCGCTTCCGGATGCCGGTCCGGGCGCAGGCGGCTGGGCGATTGCGGCAACACCGCCAGCAGAGCCGCTTCGGCCTGCGACAGTCGCGAAGCCGGTTTGCCCAGATAGGCCCAGCTGGCCGCTTCCACGCCCTCGATGGTGCCGCCGAACGGTGCGCGCTCCAGATACAACTGCAGGATTTCCCGTTTGGACAGATGCGCTTCGAGCTGCAGCGCACGCAGCAGTTGCTTGGCCTTGCCCCAGGGCGTGCGCGAGTGCGGGTCGAGGATGCGCGCGACTTGCATGGTCAAGGTGGAACCGCCGGAGACGATGCGTCCGCCACTAAGCCATTGCCCGCCCGCGCGCAGCAACGCCCAGGGGTTGATGCCGGGATGCTTCCAGAACCAGCGGTCTTCGTAGTTGAGCAGCGCCTGCAGGTACAGCGGCGACACGGTTTCGGGAGTGGCCGGGTAGCGCCAGACGCCATTGCGGTCGGCGAAGGCACGCAGCGGAGTTCCGTCGCGCGCTACCACCAGCGTGCTGGTGTCGCGGGCCTTGGGAAGTGGCAGCGGAAAGGCGAGATCCAGAACGAGGACCGTCACCAGCACGGCGACGGTGCCCCATCGAAGCCAGGACAGCAGGCGTCGCACGCCTTTCCTTCTCCCTCCGGGAGAAGGTGGCGCGAAGCGACGGATGAGGGAGTGGAAATTCCGCGTCACGGATGTCTACCGCGAGCGGATAGTCCGCTCCCTCATCCGCCCTTCGGGCACCTTCTCCCAGAGGGAGAAGGGAAGCCCGCAAGTCACGGCTGAACCACCGTGATCGAAGCCGGCGTCGACTTGCCCACCCCGCGGATATCCGGCCGATACATATCTTCCACCAGCGGCGGCGGCACGCTGTAGGTGCCGGGCGTGACCGCGCGGACCAGATAGAACACCTTGGCCGCGTCGCCGCGGTCCAGCTTCAGCGCAGCCACGTAGCGGTCGTCGCGGTACTCCTCGTGCTTGACGTCGGCGGAACTGGAACGGTCGGTGATGTTGATGCCGTCCACCACCACATCCGCCCACTGCTTGGCGTCGCCCAGGTTGAAGTTCTCGATCTCGAGGCCCGCCGGCAGCAGATCGGTGAACAAGGCGTCGGGCATGCTCACGTTGGCGGTGATGCTGACGCGGACGATCAACGCCTCGCCTTCCTTCAAGACGCCGCCCTTCCACTCCTTGCCGTCGGTCGTGTAGTAATCGCGCTCGATGCCGATCTGCTTGTTGTCGAAGGCCGGCGCACTACGCGGAATGCCGGCGATTTCCAGGCTGGCGAACAGCGGCGGCGCGCCTTCCGGCGTGAACTTCACGCCCTTGGCCAGGGTGACGTAGTCGAACGCACGGCCGAACAGCTTGGTTGGCGCAATGCTTTCGCTTTCGCCGCCTACGCTGTAGCTGCCGGACACCAGTTTCGTCTGGTCGGCCATCAAGGCCTTGCCCAGCCGCGCCAGCGCGACCTGCTCCTGCGTGCTCAAGTACATCCAGCCGGAATTGCGGCGTGCATCCAACTCGCGCCCCAAGGCCACCGAACGCGCATCGTAAGCCGGCTTGGACAGCTTGCGTTCGTGCACCAGCGCGATCATCAGCGCATCGTCCCGCACGCGGCTGCCGTAGTCGCCCAGGTAACCGGGACGGTCGCCGGTCTTGGCGAAACCATCGGCGATGGCCTTCTCGCCCCGCTTCTTGTCGCCCTGCAGCGACAGCGCGATGCCCAGATGGACCAACGGCAAACCGGTGAGGCTCTTGCCGCGCTCGTTGTCGTACAACGCGCGCAGCGTGCCCAGCGGCGCACGATTCACCCGTGCCAGCACGTAGCCCGAGTAAGCCTGGCTGGCGAACTTCAGATGGTCGCGCGAGTCGTAGCCGTAGAACTGCGCGCCACCAGCCAGCAGATCCTCGCTCAGGCGATTGAGCGCTTTCTGCAATACGCTATCGGGCACGGCGAATCCGCCCTCCTTCGCATCCAGCAGGAACTCGACGATGTACGGGGTCAGGCCGGGATTGACGTAACCGTCGTCGCCCCACATGGAGAAGTGCCCAGTCGAGACCTGCATCGAAGCCAGCCGCCCGAACGCGCCTTCCATGCGCTCGCGCCGCTTCTTCGGATCCAGGCCCTTCACGCCCAGCATCTTGGCGGTGGCCTCGTCCAGTTCCAGCGCTGCATAACCCTTGCTGGTGGTCTGCTCGGCGCAGCCGTACGGATATTCAAGCGCGCCTTGCAGCGCGCTTGCGAACGGAATCGGCGGCAATGCGCTGACCATCATGCGGGCGGTGACCGAACCGGTCATCAAACCATCGGCGAACCCGCTGCCCAGTTCCACCGGCGACAGCGTATCGAGCACGCGCGTCTGCGAACGCAGCACCGAGGGCCAGCCGGCGCGCACCGGCACGTCGTACTTGCGGTCCACTTTGAAACCGCCCCCGTCCACACGCACGCGTACCTGCGCGGTCGTGTAGCCCTCGCCCGCAACGATGGGGAAGCTCAGCGTGGTCTTGGCGTCCTTGCCCAGCTTGGCGCTGCGTGCCGACTGGGCGATGTTCAACGGCCCGATGCCATCCACCTGCACCTTGAAGTCGCCTGCCGCGCCGGTGAAATTCTGCACGTCCAGGGTCACCGTGCTCTTGTCGCCCGGCGCCAGCACGCGCGGCAGGCTGGCTTCGGCCACGATGGGCGCGCGCACCAGGGTCTCGCGGTCCTTGTTGCCGTAACGGTCGTCGGAATACACCAGCACCGACACGCGCAAGGTGCCGTTGAAATCCGGAACCTTCAATTTGACCCGCGCATTGCCCTTCGCATCCAGTTGCACCGGCCCGGCGAACAGGTCCACGGTCTGCACGCGCGAAGTCGGGCGCTTGGCCTGCGGCAGCGCCGCCAGCGCCATGTCGCCGCCGAAACGGATCTTGGCGGTATCGCCTTCGAAGCTTTCGATCACGCGGCCGTACACGTCGTACGCGTCCACGCCCAAGCGGCGCTGGGCGAAGAACTGCGCATTGGCGTCGGGTACCGGGAAACGGGTGATGTTGAGGATGCCCACATCCACCGCCGACACCGTCACGAACGCCTGCTTGCCGGCCAGTTCCGGTACGCTGACGGTGACCGGCATATCCTGCTCGGGCCGCATCTGCTTGGGCGCGACCAGACCCACCGAAACACGCCGCGCCCTGCGGTCCATAGGCACATGCGCCACGCCCACGGCGCGCGCCGGAGTGATCTTGCTGGGCACCGAACCGCCGCGGAACACCAGCGCAGTGACGTACACGTCATGGCGCTCCCAATCCTTGGTCACCGGAATCTCGAAGGTGCTGCCCGGCTTGGCGTCGATCTCCTGCACGTACAGCAGGCGGTCGCTCTCGACCATCAGCAGGCCCTTGCCGGGGTGCGGCGGGGTGACGGTGACCTTGAGCGTATCGCCGGCCTTGTAGCCGGTCTTGTCCAGCGCGATCTTCACTTTGTCGGGACGCGCGTCCAGGCCGCGGTTCTCGTCGTCCCAGCTCCAGCCGGCATTGAACGGATAGCGCGTGGTCAGGCCGGTGGCCGGATCGAACACTTCCAGCCGGTAGCCGCCCCACTCCACCGGATAATCGACCTTGGCCGCGGTGGCGCCGACATCGAGGGTCTTCACCTCCAGGTTCTCGAAGCGCTGGGTGAAGTCGTAGTCCCAGCCGTCGTCCTCGTCGTAGTTCCAGTGGTAGTCGCGATGCTCGCGCACCAGGGTGACCTTCAGGCCCTTGGCTGGTTGCGGTTTGCCGGCGGCGTCCACCCGCACCAGTTCGAAGCGCGCGTTGCTGTTGGCATCGGCGCCGTCTTTGTCGTCGAACAGCGGGCGCACACCGACCAGCGCAGCGGCCGGCCACAGCACGCGCTTGAGCGTACGGTTGACGGTGCGTCCGCCGGTTTCGTACACGCTGCCCGACACCACCGCCGCTATGGTGCTGGTGGGCTTGGCTTCGGCGGGCAGCGCTATGTCTTCTTCGTACACGCCTTCGGCATTGAAGGTGGTGTCGATGATGTCCTTGGCTTCCTTGGGCAACTGCAATGTTGGGTCGCCGAAGAAGTAACCGGGCAGCTGTTCCAGCGGATGTTGTTCCACGGCGATCGCCAGCTTGGCGGTGAAGCGGTTGCCGTCGGCGGGCGCGCCGTACAGATAAGCGGCCTTGGCCTTGATCTTGAAAGGCTCGCCCGGCTTGAGCACGGCCTGCGTCGTTTCCAGGTCCAGCTTCATGCGCTCGGGCAGGAATTCCTCGATGCGCAGGGTCATGCCCTGCACCGCTTCCTTGCTGGCCGGATCGGTGCGGAATTCCACCTGCCAGCGGCCGGTGGGCGCTTCCACCGGAATGGTCTGTTCGAAGCTGAAATAACCCAGCGCCCCAGGCTGCAGGCGTGTCTCGCGGAAGGTCTTGCCGTCCGGCTGTTTCAAACGCAGGAACACCGGTTGCGGCTTGGTGGGCTTGCCGTCGTTGTCGCGCAACAGCGCGTTGATGCGTACGGTTTCGCCCGGGCGGTAGAGATCGCGTCCGGACCAGGCGAAAACATCGAACCAGGCGGCTTCACGGCCCGCCACCGAGAACTCGGACAGGTCCAGCGCCGGCTGGTTGAACGGCAGCATGGACACGTCGTTGCCGCGCTTGGCGATCAACACCTGTCCCGCATCCAGCTTGTAGTTGAGCAGGACGTTGCCGTTGCCGTCGGTCTCGCCCTTCAGGAACACTTCGCCCTGCGGGTCCAGGACCTTCAGCTCCACCCCGCCGATGGCATCGCCGTTGTTGAGCGAGGCGGTGTGCACGAACAACTTGTCCTTGTAGGCGCGCGCGTGCAGGCCGATGTCGCTGACGGTGAAGAAGGCGGTTTCGAAATCGCCGGAGAACTTGCCGGTGCGCTTCATCACCGCGAAGTACAGGCCGGGTTCCTGCAGCTCCTTGATGTCCTGGATGGGCAGGTAGGTCAGCATGCGTTCGTTGGGCTTGCCGCCCAGCACGAAGCGGTTGACGTAGACCGGTTCGGCCAGATCTCCGATCGGCGTGTTGTCGCCGTAGTCGCTGTCCAGGTCCCAGCTGCCGCGGCGGCCGCCGCGCTGGTACTCGGAAAAGAACTTGGGCAGGCTCTTCTCGCCGACGCGCAGGAACTCCACGTCCACTTCCTTGACGTTGATCGACACCACCGGCAGGCCACGGCTTTCGCGCGCCGGCAGCACGCTGCCTTGCGAGGCGAAGCCCACTGCAGGATCCAACTGGCCGGTATGGACTTTCTCTTTCAGCTCCTTGCCCAGACGGCTGCCGTCGGCGGCCAGCAGGTCGGCGCGTACCAGGACCTGATAGTCCTTGGCCGCTTCCACGTAAGGGAAGCGCAGGATCAGGCCTTTTTCGTCCAGCACCCAGCTGCCCTTGACCGCAGCGCCCTTGTCGTCGGTCACCGCCAGCAGGTCGTCGAAGTTCTGCGAGCCCACCAACGGGCGGCTGAATTCCAATGCGATGGAAAGGTCGCCGTCGTGTTCGTCCGGGTAAATGCTGGCCAGCGCGAAGCCCTTGATCTCCTGCTTCTGCGCCTTGATCGGCTCGCCGCTGGGCTCGGGAAGCTGCCCGGTTTCGTTGCGCTTGCAGGCGCCCAGCGCCAGCAGCAATAACGCTGAAACGAAAAACGCGCGCACCAGATGGGTACGCGCGTTTGCCTTGCTCTGCGATGCCGATTCCATTTGCATTTCCCTGCCTAGGATGTACTGGCAGTATAGAACGCAAACCTGACCTGTTCGGGGTCAACCCTACTCACAATTGCAAGATTCTGCCCTCGCTCAAACGCATGGCTTAAGTCAGCGATCGGCTCTTGCTTTGCCCCCTTTGGAAAAGGGGGCTACGGGGGATTTGCTCTTGGCGCCAAAAGCAAATCCCCCTCAATCCCCCTTTTTCAAAGGGGGAGGCAACGTTGGTCAGGCTTGCGGACTGGGACCATCAAGCGACGCCACCTCGGCAGCGCTCTCTTCCTCGTCGTCCAGCGACGCATCCAAACGCTCGACCGCCTGCAGGGTTTCTTCCTTGGCCAGCTTGATCAGGGTCACGCCCTGGGTGTTGCGGCCGACCTGGGAGATTTCCGCGGCGCGGGTACGCACCAGGGTGCCGCCATCGGAAATCAGCAGCACTTCGTGATGGTCGGACAACTGCACCGCGCCGACCAGCTGGCCGTTGCGGGCGGTGGTTTGCAAAGCGATCACGCCCTGGGTGCCGCGGCCCTTGCGCGGGTAGTCCTCGACCGGAGTGCGCTTGCCGTAGCCGCGCTCGCTGGCGGTCAGGATGTCGCCGTCGCCCTCGACCACGATCAGGCTGCGCACCTGCTCGCCCTTGGCCAGGCGGATGCCGCGTACGCCGGTGGTGTTGCGGCCGGTGCTGCGCACTTCCTTCTCGGCGAAGCGCACGGCTTTGCCGTTGGAGGCGAACAGCATCACGTCGCGGTTGCCGTCGGTCATGGCCACGCCGATCAGGGCATCGCCTTCGTCCAGGTTGATGGCGATCTTGCCGCGCGATAGCCGGTAGGCGAATTCGGTGAGCGGAGTCTTCTTGACCGTGCCGTCCTGGGTGGCGAACAGGACGAAGTGGCCTTCGTCGTATTCGCGCACCGGCAGCACCGCTTGCACCCGCTCTCCGGCTTCCAGCGGAATCCAGTTGATGATCGGGCGGCCGCGCGCATTGGAACCGGCCTCCGGCAGCTGGTACACCGACAGCCAGAACACCCGACCACTGCTGGTGAAGGTCAGCAGGGTGTCGTGGGTGTTGACCAGCCACAGCTGGTCGATGAAATCCTCTTCCTTGGTCGCCGCCGCGCTGCGGCCGCGGCCGCCGCGGCGCTGGGCGCGGTAGGCGCTGGCCGGCTGGCGCTTGGCGTAACCGGCATGGGACAGGGTCACCACCACGTCTTCCGGGGCGATCAGGTCCAGGATGTCCAGGTCTTCTTCGCTGTGGCGGATTTCGCTGCGGCGTGCGTCGCCGAATTCTTCCTTGATGTTCAGCAGCTCGGTGCGGATCACCTCCAGCAGCACGTCCGGGTTTTCCAGGATGCGGATCAGGCCGGCGATGGTTTCCAGCAGCTCCTTGTATTCCTCGGTCAGCTTTTCCTGCTCCAGACCGGTCAGGCGGTGCAGGCGCATTTCCAGGATCTGGGTGGCCTGCACTTCGGTCAGCTGGTAGGTGCCGTTGAGGAAGCCTACGCCTTCGGGCAGGTCTTCCGGACGCGAGGTATCGGCACCGCTCGCCGCCAGCAAGGCGCCGACCAGACCCGGTTCCCAGGTCTTGGCCAGCATGCGCTCGCGCGCTTCCTGCGGATTGGCCGAGGTCTTGATCAGCTCGATCATCTCGTCGATGTTGGCCAGCGCGACGGTCAGGCCTTCGAGGATGTGCGCGCGGTTGCGCGCCTTGCGCAGTTCGAAGATGGTGCGGCGGGTGACCACTTCGCGGCGGTGGCGGATGAACGCCTCCAGCATCTGCTTCAGGTTCAGCGTCTGCGGACGGCCGTCGACCAGCGCCACCATGTTGATGCCGAACACCGACTCCATCTGGGTCTGCTGGTACAGGTTGTTGAGGACCACGTCGGCCGAATCGCCGCGTTTGACCTCCATGTAGATGCGCATGCCGTCCTTGTCGGACTCGTCGCGCAGCTCGCTCAGGCCTTCCAATTTCTTTTCCTTGACCAGCTCGGCGATCTTTTCGATCAACCGCGCCTTGTTCACCTGGTACGGAATCTCGGTGACTATGATCGACTCGCGGCCAGTGTCGTCGTTGACCTCGATGGTGGCGCGGGCGCGCATGCGCACCCGGCCGCGGCCGGTGCGGTAGCCGGCGACTATCCCGCTGGTGCCGTTGATGATGCCGGCGGTGGGGAAATCGGGGCCGGGGATGTACTGCATCAGGCCGTCGACGTCGATCTCGGGGTCGTTGATCAAGGCGATCAGGCCGTCGATGACTTCAGTGAGGTTGTGCGGCGGGATGTTGGTGGCCATGCCCACGGCGATGCCGGCCGAGCCGTTGACCAGCAGGTTCGGGAACCGGGTCGGCATGACCGTCGGTTCGAATTCCTTTTCGTCGTAGTTGAGCTGGAAGTCGACGGTTTCCTTGTCGATATCGGCCATCAGTTCGTGGGTCAGGCGCGACATGCGCGCCTCGGTGTAGCGCATGGCCGCGGCGGAGTCGCCGTCGACCGAACCGAAGTTGCCCTGCCCGTCCACCAGCAGATAGCGCAGCGAGAACGGCTGCGCCATGCGCACCAGGGTGTCGTACACCGACTGGTCGCCGTGCGGATGGTACTTACCGATCACGTCGCCAACGATACGGGCCGACTTGAAGTGGGCCTTGTTGCTGTGCGCGCCGAGTTCGTTCATCGCGAACAGGACGCGGCGATGGACGGGTTTCAGGCCATCGCGGACATCGGGAAGCGCGCGTCCCACGATCACGCTCATGGCGTAATCCAGGTAGCTCTTGCGCATCTCGTCTTCGAGGTTGACCGGGATGATTTCCTTGGCGAGTTCTGCCATTCGGGTTCCGTTTTCTGGTTATTTCTTACGGCCAAAGACCGGGCTGCCGAAGCGGGTTCGGCGGTCCGGTAGTGGTGGGATTTTCAACTGTGGAATTGTACCACGGATGGGTACCTGGGAGCAGCTCTGGAAAGCCGAAAAAACAAGCACTTAGAGGAGCGAAAGTGGCTATCGGGAAGCGGTGGACTCCTTCCAATTTCACTACGCACCAGAGGGCGCCCCAGCGACCATGCACCAGGTGACTCCAACGCAGGGCGGGCAGTGCCCGCCATGCCGTGCGCGCGGAGAGCGGCGGGCAGTGCCCGCCCTACTTCAACCGAAAGCCAGCCGCATCTTTTCGACAGTCGGCTGCTCTATCACGCCCTTCTCGGTAACGATCGCATCGATCAGCTCCGCCGGGGTCACGTCGAATACCGGGTTCCAGGCATGGATGCCTTCGGCCACGATGCGGGTGCCGCCGATGCCCAGCATCTCCGCCGGATCGCGCTCCTCGATCTCGATCAGGTCGCCGCTGGCGGTGTCCATGTCCACGGTCGAGGACGGCGCCACCACCATGAATTTCACCCCGTGATGGCGTGCGGCGATGGCCAGCTGGTAGGTGCCGATCTTGTTGGCGGTATCGCCGTTGGCGCAGATGCGGTCGGCGCCCACGACGACCCACTGCACCGCCCCGGTCTTCATCAGGTGCGAGGCGGCCGAGTCGGCGATCAGGGTCGCGTCGATGCCGTCCTGCTGCAGCTCCCACACGGTCAGGCGGGCGCCCTGCTGCCAGGGCCGGGTCTCGCCAGCGAAAACCTTGGCGATGCGCTGCTGGGCCACGCCCGCGCGGATCACGCCCAGCGCCGTACCGAAACCGGCCGTGGCCAGAGAACCGGTGTTGCAATGGGTCAGCACGCCGCTGCCTTCGCCGATCAGGGCCGCGCCCAGCGCGCCCATGCGGCGGTTGGCGGCCAGGTCTTCCTCGGCGATGGCCTGCGCTTCGCGCTCCAGCACTTGCCGCCAATCGGCGCCTGCGCTCTGCATCGCCCTGCGCATGCGCGCGAGGGCCCAGGCAAGATTGACCGCCGTGGGCCGTGCCGCATTGAGGCGCTGCAGGGCCGGCTCGAGCTTGAGGGCCGCTTCGGCGCCGTCGGCTGCGTCGGTCTGGCGCGCGGCCAGCACCACGCCCCAGGCCGCGGCGATGCCAATGGCAGGAGCGCCGCGCACCGCCAGCGAATGGATCGCGGCGGCGACTTCATCGCTGTCGTGCGAACTGAGGTGTTCCACCTGGAACGGCAGCTTGCGCTGGTCCAGCAGGTCCAGCGTTTCGCCGGTCCAGAGGATCGGGCGGATCCGGTCGTAGCGGGCGTAGTCGATGTCTTTTTCCATGCATCAAGTTTAGAGCATCGACGGTGGACGGAATGTTGCGCTCAATGCACCCCGAATTCCGCCCTGCACCCTTTGTCCACCCAGATCCCGGCGCGGTCCCAACCCCAATTGGCTTCCTTCACGCAGCGCGTCCGCGACAGCTGGCGCAGGAGGTCCACTCCGTTGTCCACGGTCACTTCGCAACGTTTCCGCTGCTTGTCGTCTGATGCGCACACCAGCTTCTTCGAGCGCGCATCCACAGGCCCGGCGGGAACATCTGCAAAACCCACCCTGAATTCCGCGCGGCAGCCGCGGGCTGTCCAGATGCCGGTCTCGTCGTAGCCCCAGTCCAGGTTCTCGACGCAGTCCGAGGTCGACAGCAGCCGCGTCAGGCGCACGCCGTGGCCGGTATCGGCGGGACAATGCTCCACGCGGTTGGCGAGGGACTCGCAGCGCACCAGTGCGCCCCGGGCTTCTTCCTGCACTGGAACCAGCTTGCCGGCGACGAATTCCGCGCGGCAGCGATGCGATACCCAGACCCCATGGCGGTCGTAGTCCCAGTTGCGGCCTTGCATGCAGGGGATTTTCGACAGTTGCTTGACCAGGGTGATCCCTTCCGTCGTATCGACTTGGCAGTAATGCTGCTGGGTGCGGTCGGATTCGCAGCGGAACCGCATGCCGCCGGCAGCCGGCGACGGCGGTTCGGCAAGCGCATGGGCCTGGCAAACCAGCAGCGATACCAGGCAACTCTTAAGAACGATGTTCATGCCCGCCCCCACAACGTCGGCGACAGGGTCGCATTAATGTCGTTAACGAATATGTAAAACAGGCGTCTGAACGCGGAGTGCGTCCTCATCCGTTCAGGCTTCGCTGAACGGGAAAGCCAGCACCTCGGCGATGCGATCGGTGCCGATCATGGCCATCAGCAGTCTGTCCACGCCCAGCGCCACTCCCGCGCAGGCGGGCATGCCGTGCGCCATGGCGTCGAGCAGGCGCTCGTCCAACGGCGGCAGCGACGCGATTCTGGACTCGCGCATCGACAGGTCGCGCAGGAAACGCTGGCGTTGCTCGTTTGCATCGATCAGTTCGTGGTATCCGTTGGCAAGTTCGTGATGGCCCAGGTACAACTCGAAACGTTCTGCCAGCGGCGGATCGCCGGGGCGTATTCTGGCCAGCGCGCACTGGGTGGCGGGCCAATCGCGGACCACGGTGATGCGGCCCGTCGGAAAGGCCGGTTGCAGCAGATGCGTGATCAGCAGATCCAGCCAATCGTCGCGGGTCAGACCCTGCGCATCGATTTCGTGAGCGGACAAGGGCGCGCGCAGCTGCGCTTCGGTGGCGACGAACGGATCCAGGCCCAGGCCCTGCAGGAACAGCTCGCGGTAAGTGCAGGAAACCACTTCGGCCTGACGGCCGATCAGGCCCAATGCGCGCTGCACCAGCTGTACGGTTTCTTCGATCAGGCGCAGGTGGTCCCAACCCACGCGATACCACTCGAGCATGGTGAACTCGGGGTTGTGGCGCCCGCCCGCTTCGCCATTGCGGAATACGCGACCCAGCTCGTAGCAGTCGCCCACGCCCGCAGCGAGCAGGCGTTTGAGCGGATACTCGGGCGAGGTGCGCATCCAGCGCGTGCGCGCGCCCGCGCCGGAATGGCCGGTGAAATGGGTGGTGAAACTCTCGATGTTGGGTTCGGTGTTGCCGGCTTCGGACAGGACGGGCGTTTCCACTTCCAGCACATCGCGTTCGGCGAAATACAGACGGAACAACGCATTGACCGCCGCGCGCAGGCGCAGGGCGTCCAGGGCGATGGCGGTCAAGGCGCTGCGGTCCCAAGGTAGGAGCGACGCGAGTCGCGAAGCCGTGGAGGTTTCAGAGCTTCGCGACTCGCGTCGCTCCTACAGAATGCCGGTCCATTGATCATGCGTGCGCTTCCAGGAACTCCAGCAGCTTGGCTTCGTCCCAGATTTCGATGCCCAGCTCTTCGGCCTTCGCCAATTTGGAACCGGCGGCTTCGCCAGCCACCACCAGGCTGGTCTTCTTCGAGACGCTGCCCGCGATTTTCGCGCCCAGCGCTTCCAGCCGTTCGCCCGCCTCGTCGCGGCTCATCGAACTCAAGCCGCCAGTCAGCACCACGGTCTTGCCGTCCAATGGACCGGAAACGACTTCTTCGCTCTCCGGCACCAACTTGCGCAGCCGCGCGATCGCTTCGCCGCCGCGCAGCAGCAGCCCGGCGTTTTCCGGATCTTCCAGCCATGCAGCCAGCGCGTTGGCCGATTCGGAAGGCAGGCCGGCGCTGACGAAATTGTGCGCAGGCGCGTCGACCAGCGCCTGCGCCGTGGCGAAGGCGTTGCCGAGCTGTTCGGCGCGGATGCGGGTCACCTTGGGGATTTCCAGATCCGCCAGCAAAGTCGCCATATCCAATCCTTCGCGCAGTTTTGCCGTCGGCGGATGGGTATCGGAAATCGTCACCCCGCGTGCAAGCAGGTCGTCGATCACTTGCTGGTTGCCGGGCTGGCTCAGGAAGTGGCCGATGGAACGTGCGACTTCGCCACCGACATCGGGGACATGTTTGAACAAAGGCCAGGGCAACCGGCGGATCAATTCCAAGTCGCCGAACCATGCCGCCAGCGCCTTGGCGGTGCTCTCGCCGACGTGCTGGATGCCGAGCGCGAACAGGAAGCGCTCCAGCGTGGTGGACCGGCTGCGGTCGATGGCTTCGATCAGGTTCTCGGCCCACTTGGTGGCGATCTTTCCCGACTTCACGGTCTCCGGAGTGGTGCCGTCGCGTTCGTCCGCCCGGCGCTTCATTTCCAGCAGATCCTCCAGCTTCAGCTTGTACAGATCGGCTACCGATTGCAGATAATCCAGGTCCGACAAAGCTTCGATGAAGCGGTCGCCCAGTCCTTCTATATCCATCGCACGGCGCGATGCGAAATGGCGGATCGCTTCCTTGCGTTGGGCCGGACACGACAGCTCGCCGGAACAGCGCCATACCGCTTCGCCTTCTTCGCGCACGATCTCCGAGCCACAGATCGGACAGGCCGTCGGCATTGTCCAGGACTGGGCTCCTTTGGGCCGCTGCTCCAGCATCACGCTGACTACTTCAGGGATCACATCGCCCGCACGCCGCACGATCACCGTGTCGCCCACGCGCACGTCCAGCCGCGCGATCTGGTCGGCGTTGTGCAGGGTGGCGTTGGTGACGACCACGCCGGCGACCTGCACCGGCTTCAGGCGCGCGACCGGCGTGGCCGCGCCGGTGCGCCCGATCTGGATCTCGATGGCCTCGACCGTGGTGGACTGCTCCTGCGCGGGAAACTTGTGCGCGATGGCCCAGCGCGGCGCGCGCGAGACGAAACCCATCTCGCGCTGGCCGGCGTTGTCGTCCAGCTTGTAGACCACGCCGTCGATGTCGAAGGCCAGCGCGTCGCGCTTGCCGCCGATGCGCTGGTAGTAGTCGAGCAGGCCTTGGACGCCTTCGACCACTTCCGATTCCGAACTGACCGGAAAGCCCCATTCGCGCAACCGCTTGAGCGTTGCCGAATGGGTATCCGGCAACGCACCGCCTTCGATCAGGCCCACGCCATAGGCGAAGAAGGACAGCGGGCGCTGCGCGGTCAGCCGCGGATCGAGCTGGCGCAGCGACCCTGCCGCGCCGTTGCGCGGATTGGCCAGCACCTTGCCGCCATGCAGGCGCGCCTGCTCGTTGTATTTCTCGAAAGCCGCGCGCGGCATGTACACCTCGCCGCGGACTTCGAGAATGGCAGGCCAGCCTTTCCCGCGCAGATGCAACGGAATGGCCTTCACCGTGCGCAGGTTGGCGGTGACGTCCTCGCCGCTGGCGCCATCGCCGCGGGTGGCGCCCTGCACGAACCGGCCGTTTTCGTAGCGAAGGCTGATGGCCAGGCCATCGAGTTTGGGTTCGGCGGAAAACTCCAGCACCGGCCGCTTCAGCTTGTCCTCGATACGGCGCGCGAAGTCGCGCACTTCGGTTTCGCTGAAGGCATTGCCCAGGGACAGCATGGGAATGGCATGGCGGACTTCTGCGAACTTGGAGGACGGCGCGCTGCCGACGCGCTGGGTCGGGGAATCGGGCGTGGCCAATTCGGGGTGCGCGGTTTCCAGTTCGTCCAGTTCGCGCAGAAGGCGGTCGTATTCGGCGTCCGGGATATTGGGCTCGTCGAGGACGTGGTAGCGGTAGCTGGCGTCGTCCAGTTGCTGGCGGAGTTTGCTGGCGCGGGTGGCGGGGTTGGTCATATGCGATGGCGGCTTTCCAAGCCCTTCTCCCATCGGGAGAAGGTGGCGCGTAGCGCCGGATGAGGGTACGGCGGAGTCGGCGGCGTCGGAACCATCATGACTTCGCCGTACCCTCACCCCCACCCCTCTCCCGATGGGAGAGGGGCTCTGTGTCGAGTTGCTGGCGGAATTTGGCGGCGCGGGCGGCGGCAGTAATCATAAGGTGGCGGCTTTCAAACCCTTCTCCCATCGGGAGAAGGTGGCGCGTAGCGCCGGATGAGGGTACGGCGGAGTCGGCGGCGTGAACCATCGCGGCTTCGCCGGACCCTCACCCCAACCCCTCTCCCATTGGGAGAGGGGTTCTGTGTCGAGTTGCTGGCGGAATTTGGCGGCGCGGGCGGCGGCAGTAATCATAAGGTGGCGGCTTTCAAACCCTTCTCCCATCGGGAGAAGGTGGCGCGTAGCGCCGGATGAGGGTACGGCGGAGCCAGCGTAGTTCAACCATCATGACTTCGCCGTACCCTCACCCCAACCCCTCTCCCGCAGGGAGAGGGGCTCTATTCACCAGCGCGGCGACTTGGTCAGCGGCGGCGCTTCGTGCTGGCGGTCGTAGGCGCGCAGTTCTTCGCGGATATGCATGATGCGCTGGCGGCCCAGCGCGTTGCGGCTGTCGTCCAGCACCACCCCGTCCAGCAGTTCGGCCATGCGCTGCACGTTGGGCAGCAGCTTCTCCCAGGCGTCCAGCGCGGTCAGCGGCGCCGGCAGGGTGAGGAAGAAGGCGATGGCCGGCGTTTCCAATTCGCGGATGTTGGCCATGTCGAAACTGCCGGGCTGCAGGATGTTGGCCATGCTGAAGATGGGGCCGCGCTCGGGATGGTTCTCCACCAGGCGGTGGAACACGTTCATGTGGCCGAAGGTCAGGCCGGTCTTTTCGGCGGCGACCACAATGTCCTCGCCGCGCAGGGTGTGGCCTGCGCGCGCGGCGACGTAGAGCGAGACGATCTTGTCGAAATCCTGGCTGGGACGCTTGCCCAGGTCGGTTTCGGTGGCGCCGCCGGGCAGGCCCAGCTCGGGTTGGGAAACGGCGTCGCTGCTGTAATCCAGGCCCGAGCCGTCCGCGGAAAGGTCGCCAGCCAGGCTGGGTTCGGTGCGCGCCGCGTCCCGCTCGCCGGGTTCGATGCGCTTGCCCTGTTTGGACTTCTTGGGGCGGCCGAAAAAGATGATCGCTGCGATCAGCAATACGCCTGCGATCAAGATGCCGATTCTAAGCAAGGCCATGTCGGACATTTATCTGTTTCTCCGCGTGGGGGTCGCTGAGGGAATCATGCTGTTCAAGGTCGTGCTTTCAGGGTAACGCAACGGCCATGCTGCACAAGGTCGATGTCCTCCAAAATCAGGCGGCTCCGGCCAGGCGCGCGGCCTCTTCCAGGTCCACCGAGACCAGACGGCTGACGCCGGGCTCCCGCATGGTAACGCCACTGAGCTGGTGTGCGGCCTCCATGGTCGACTTGTTGTGGCTGACGAACAGGAACTGCACCTTCTCGCTCATTTCCTTGACCATCGCGGTGAAGCGGCCGACGTTGGCCTCGTCCAGCGGCGCGTCCACCTCGTCCAGCAGGCAGAACGGCGCGGGATTGAGCTGGAAGATGGCGAACACCAGCGCCACCGCGGTCATCGCCTTCTCGCCGCCGGACAGCAGCGAGATGTTGGAGACGCGCTTGCCGGGCGGGCGGGCCATGATCGCCACGCCGGTATCCAGCAGGTCTTCGCCGGTCAGTTCCAGGTAGGCATGGCCGCCGCCGAACAGGCGCGGATACAGTTCCTGTACGCCCGAATTGACGCGGTCGAAAGTGTCCTTGAAACGGCCGCGGGTCTCGCGGTCGATCTTGCGGATGGCCTCTTCCAGGGTCTCCAGCGCCGCAGTCAGGTCGGCATTCTGCGCTTCCAGGTATTCGGAACGCTGCGAGGCCTCGCCGTATTCGTGGATCGCCGCCAGATTGACCGGCTCCAAGCGGCGCATCTTGCCGTCGATGCTGCTGACCGCCTGCTCCCAGTCGGCCACGGCCGCGACTTCGGGCAAGCCGTTGATGACGTCTTCCAGCACGAAGCCCGCATTGACCACGGCCGACGACAGCTGCTCGGCCTTCAGGCTCAGCGCCTGCTGGTCCAGCTTGCGCTGCGAAATCACTTCGCGCTGGGTCAGCGATTGTTCGTCGCGCTGGTGGCGGATCTGCTCGAAGTTGCGCAGGTCGTTGTCTATCCCTTCCAGCGCCGCGCGCGCCTCGCCCAGCTGGCGATCGGCCAGCACGCGCTGTTCCAACGCCGCCTGGCGTTCGTTTTCCAGGGATTCGACCGGAGAGTCGCCAGCACTCAACTGCGAGGACAGTTCGCCCAGGCGCGTATCGAGCTGGCCGCGCTGGCCGCTCATGCGCTCCAGGGCCTGGCTCAGGGCGACGATCTGGGTGCGCTGGGACTCCAGCGTCAGCGCCAGCGCGTGGGCGGTATCGCGGGAATTGCGGGCCGCGTCGCGCGCGGCGTCGCGCGCTTCGGCCAACTGGCGGCGCTCGGCTTCCAGCGCCTGGCGCGTGGTTTCCAGCTCGCCCATGCGGCTGATGGCGTCTTCCAGCTTCGAGCGCGCCTCGCGGGCCTGTTCGCGGCTGTTGTCCAGGGTTTCATGCAGCTGCAGCAGTTCGCCGTCGATGCGGTCGATGCGGTTGCGCGCCGATTCCACCTTGCCCTGCTGGCTCTGCAGCTGCCCGGCCAGTTCGGAAACGCCGCGGTGGGCCATGTACAAAGCGCGCTGTGCGTCTTCGCGATGCTGTTCGGCGGCCAGCAGCTGGTCGCGGAAGCTGGTCAGCAGCTGGTCGAGTTCGGCCTCGCGTTTCTGCAGCGCTTCGATGTCGATGCGCAGGGATTGGATCTCGCGCTCGCGCAGCAGCGCGCCCTGCTTGGCCGCGCCCGAGCGCAGCACGCGCACCCAGCCGGCGCCCATGCGTTCGCCGCCGCGGGTGATGACCGAATCGCCCTCGCCCAATTGCGGCAGCAGGCGGCGCGCTTCGGCCAGGTCTTCGGCCACGTGCAGGCGTGCCAGCAGGCGACGGATCGCCAGCGGGCCCTGCACTTTGGCTGCCAGCGAGGTGGGCGCGAAGGAAGAGCCGTCGTCGTCGGAGGACACCAGCGCGATGCGGCCTTCGCCTAGTTCGCCCAGCGCTTCGACCAACGATTCCGGAGCATCGACCAGCACGCCTTCGATCAACTGGCCGAGCGCGCCTTCGACGGCGTTCTCCCAGCCCGATTCGACCGAGAGTTTTTCGCCGACGCGGGCAGCCGAATCCAGGCCACGCGCTTTCAGCCATGCCACCGCCGCGCCCTGCTCCTGGCCCAGCGCGGCATGCTGCAGGGTTTCCAGCGAGGACAGGCGGCCGCGCGCGGCCTGGGTATTCTTGCGGACTTCGGCCAGCTCGGACTGCGCGCCGCGCTGCTGTTCCTGCAGCGCACCGACGGCCTGCTTGCGGGCTTCCAGGTCGGCATTGAGTCCGTCCAGCGACGCCTTCTGGGTTTCGTGCTGCAGCTGGGCCTGTTCGAAGGCCGCGGCCAGCGCATCGAGGTCCAGACCGCTGCGTTCGCTGGTCAGGATCTCGCGGCGGCGGTCGGCTTCCAGCGACTGCTTGTCCAGGTAATCGACGCGGGTGCGCTCCACTTCGCCGGCACGCGCGGCCTCGGAGGATTCGCGGCTGTGGCCTTCCCAGCGCTGCTGCCAGTCGGAGAGCCGGGTCTCCGCTTCGCGCAGCGCTTCCTGTTTGTACTGGTCGTCTTCCTGCAGCTGGGCCAGTTGCGGCTCGGCCTCGGCCACCGACTCGCGCAGCACCGCCAGCTTGGTTTCGTCGCCGCTGATGTGCTGGCCCAGTTCGGAAAGCGCGTTCTGCGCTTCGTCGCGGGCCTTCTGCAGGCGTTCGGCGAGCTCGCGCTGGTGCTGGATCTGCTGTTCGATGCGGGCCAGCGCGGAGCCGACCTGATAGACCTCGCCCTGCGCTTTATTGAGGGCGTCGCTGGCCGATTCGCGGCCGGCGCGGCCGGTTTCCAACTGGCGTTCGGCTTCGCGCTGCTCGGCGATCAGTTGCTGCAGCTTGGTCTCTTCCTGCGACAGGCCTTCGCGCAGCTTCTGCAATTCGCCGTCCAGGCCGCGGTATTCCAGCGCCTTCCATTCGGCGTCCTTGATCTTGCGCTCTTCCTGCAGCGCCTGGTACTGCTCGGCCTGCCTGGCCTGGCGCTTCAGGTGCTCCAGTTGCTTGGTGATCTCTTCGCGCAGGTCGCCCAGGCGGTCGAGGTTTTCGCGGGTGTGGCGGATGCGGGTTTCGGTTTCCTTGCGGCGCTCCTTGTATTTGGAGATACCGGCCGCTTCTTCCAGATAGATGCGCAGGTCTTCCGGGCGCGCTTCGATGATCTGGCTGATCATGCCCTGCTCGATGATCGAGTAGCTGCGCGGGCCCAGGCCGGTGCCCAGGAACAGGTCGGTGATGTCGCGGCGCCGGCACTTGGTGCCGTTCAAGTAATAGCTGCTGGTGCCGTCGCGGCTGACCAGGCGCTTGACCGAGATTTCGTTGAAGGCGGCGAACTCGCCGGCGATGGTGTGGTCGCTGTTGTCGAAGATCAGCTCCACCGTGGCCTGCGAGACGGGCTTGCGCGCGGCCGAACCGGAGAAGATCACGTCGGTCAGCGAATCGCCGCGCAAACGGCTGGCCGAGCTTTCGCCCATCACCCAGCGCACCGCATCGATGATGTTGGATTTGCCGCAACCGTTCGGACCGACCACGCCGGTCATGTTGGTGGGCAGATGCAGGGTGGTCGGGTCGACGAAGGATTTGAAACCGGACAGCTTGATGGTGGAAAGGCGCATGCGGCGGTTGCTTCCAGGCATCGCGGCCGGACCGGCCGGCGCGCTGCCACATTTGTTAATCGGGATTAGGTTTCAACGCCAAATGCTTGATTCAAATGGCGAAGACACTCCGAAAACAGAGTATCAACCAGGGAGTATAACGGGCCGCAAGGGTGGAACGGCTGTCGCTGCAAGCCTGGACCTTATGTTTTGTAGAGCCGAGCTTGCTCGGCTGCTCCTGGCACGGATGGAAAAGCAGCCGAGCATGCTCGGCTCTACAAAGCGCATGGCCACCAGCCGCTTCCGGCGACCTGTCGGCCTGTCATTCCAAGCCCAGTTCCAGCCGTACCTGGCCCTCGTGCGCCACCGGCGCCTTGTTGGCGGTGATGAAGACTCGGACCGGGTCCAGTTCGCCGCCCGCCAGCAGGGCGTCCTGGATGGCGCTGGCGCGGGTACGGCCCAGCTCCTGCAATTCGGCGGGCGTTGCCTGGTAGCGGGTCAGCAGCTCGGTCTTGAGCCAGGCCGCCTGCGCCTGTTCGCGCAATGCCCGCTTTTCCTTGCGGCTGGCTTCTTCTTCAGCCGCCGGGGGTTCCGGATCGGGCAATTCCGGCTTGCTGCCGACCACTTGCCTGTAGAGCTTGCTGAGCAATTCCACCCGCCGTTCGGGGTCCATCGTCGCCAGGGATACTCCGGCCTCCCCCGCTTTCTCCTGGCCCGCCAGCGCCTGCTGCAGGCGCGCCTCGGCCAGCGCACCGGGGTCCAGTGCGGCGACTACGCCGGAGGGAATGTCCAGCTTGAGCGCCGGCCTGTCCGCCAGGCCCTTGGCCAGTGCGGCGAGCTGGGTCCTGGCGCTTTCGGAAAGTTCGGCCGAACCCGGCGCGAAGCTCACGTATTGCGCATCCTCCGCTCCGGCGAACAGCGAACCGAGAAAGGAGAACGGCGCGGTCACCACTTTGGTCAGGATGTTCTTGACGATCTGCCAGACCACCGGACCGACGCGGAACTTGGGATCGTCCAGGGTGCCGTTGACCGGCAGGTCGAGGTCGATGACGCCGTGGCGGTCCTTCAGCAGCGAGGTCGCCAACCGCACCGGCAGCGAAACCTTGTCCTTGCTGTCGGTGGCCTGGCCCCATTCCAGCTGATCCAGGATCACATGGTGGGCGGCCTGCAGTTTGCGGTCGTCGATCCGGTAGTGCAGCTCGGTGGTCAGCTTGCCCTTGGCGATCGCGTAGCCGGCGAAGCGTCCCGAATACGGATTGAAGATGGGCAGGTCGATGTTGCGGAAGGTCATCCTGATGTCGGTGTGCTTGTCGTAGGCGAACAGGTTGGTGCCGCCCTGGATGGTCACCGGCGAATACTTGTTGATGATCTGGCCCTTGAGGTCGATGTCGGCCACCGAGTCGGTGGCGGTGGACAGGCCGGCGATGCTGCCGCTGAGCGCGTCGATGCGGGCCTGGAAGTTGGGTTCGATGGAATAGTCGGCGAAGCCCATCACCCCGTTCTCCAGCGACAGGCGGCCAATCTTGATGGGCATCTCCGCCGTTTCTTTTTCGCTGGACGCGGCCGGCGCAGTGCCCGACGGCGTGGACAGGATGCTGACCAGGTTGATGGTGCGGTCCGGCGCCACGATCACCCGGGCGAACGGCTTGCGCGCCTTTATCTGTTTGATGGAAACCGAATCGGGTGCCTGCGCGAAAGCGATGCCCTGCGCATCGAGGCGATCCCAGGAAATGAATTCGCGGGCGCCGGCGGTTTCAAGCAAATCGAAATCCGATACCGAAGCGTCGCCATCGAAACTCAGCGATGGGCCCGGCTCCGGTTCCGGCTGCAGACGCAGCTGGCCTTTGGCGCCCACTACGCCGGACTTCAAGGTCAAGCCGGGGTATTGCGGCAGATAGGCCATCACCTCGCGCAACGGCAGGCCGGACAATTCCACCTGCAGGTCCGCCGCTGTCGTTTCCGGCACCACGCTGCCGCTCAGCGACAACGGCGCCTTGCCGTTGAGCGTGGTCTGCAAGGTGAGCGACAACGGTTTGGTCAGGTCCAGGCTGACCTCTTCGACATTCAACGCCAACGGCGAGAGCTGGAATTTCGCCGCCGGGCTCACGCTTCGATCCTCGAAATCCAGCCGCCCCTGCTGCAACGCAAGCTGGCCCAGCGCGACCTTCCAATCCGACGACGCGGCCGCTGGTCTGGAGGCCGGTGCAACCGTAGCGGCTTCCGGCGACGGAGCCAACAGGCGGTCCAGATTCAACGAACCGTCGCGCTCCCGCCACAGCGTGGCCTGCATGCCTTCCAGACGCAGGGCGTCGATGTCCACCATCCGCCGCGCCAGCGACAGACGGGTATTGTCCAGTGAAGCTTTCGGCAGCGTCACCCAGTCCTTGTCCACGCCGCGTGCGCGTAGGGCCAGCCCGGTGGCCATGGCCTTGGACAAGGTCGCATCCAGCTGCGTACCGGCCTGCCTGCCGGCGGAGAACACATAACGCCCATCCACGTCGAAGCTGCCTGCACTGAGTTCCATCGGCAGTTCGTCACTCAGGAATTCGTAAACGCTGCGCGCCTGCAGCGCAGCGACGCGGAACTGGCCGGTGGAAGCCAACGGCTGCAGGTTCAATTTGCCCTGCCAATCGAAACGCTCGCCCCGCTCGCTTGCGGCGGCCAAGGTGAAACCGCCGCTCTCGGCGGTGGTGCGGAAATCGCGCAGACTGAAATCGATGGGCGCCAGGGTTTTTTCCGGCTTCAGGCGACGGCTCTGGTCGGCGAAATCGACACGGCCGCGATTGACCTGGAATTGCTCTATCAGCACTTCCGGCGTCGGCGTTTCTTCCTTTTCCTTCGGTATCAACTCCGCCAGGTTAAGCGAACCGTCCGCACGGATGATGGCGCGCGCGAACGGCTCGTCCATGGCGACCTGACGGAATACGTAACCGCTTTTCCACAACGAGGAAACCTGGAAATCGGCGGACAAGCGCTTCAGCGCCACCAGCGGTTTGCCGCGCGCGACGCCGCGGTCGCGGATGGCGATGTCGCGGATTTCCAGTTGGAAGGTGAAAGGATTGAACTTGATCTCGCCCAGGGCCAGATCCTTGCCCAGTTCCGTGGCCACGTATCCGATGGCTTGGGAGCGCATGTATCTGGGCAGCGCCCAGAAACCCAGCAAGGCGTACAGACCGACCAGCAGCGCCAGTGCGAGAGGGACGAAGAAAAGCAGCCTGGATTTCTTCCAGAACGACATGACGCCACCGCATGCCCGCTTGGGGGCGATCATCATGCAGTAGTTTTCGTTATAGCGGACAGGCGGGCTAAGCGGCATGGGTCGCAGATCGAGTTCCTCGAATCGTGCCCATGAATGCGCTTCGCTAGATGCGGCATTCCGCACCGTCGATCCGGATCGAAGCGGGCTTCCCCGACGACACCGATCAACGACAGTCCATCGCAGCAGCCGGCCGCCCCCTCGTTTTGCATGACTTTCAGGGGGTTGACAGCGGGTAATGTTCGTACTGTACTAATAGTCACAGTACAGAAGACACAGTAGAGACGGACAATGGCGCGCACCCAGGCATTGATGCTCCAGATCGCCACTGGCGATCCCCGCCCCATCAGCAAACAGATCGTGGATGCGATCCGCATGAAGATCGCCACGGCCGAGCTGGCCACCGGCGACCAACTGCCCAGCGTGCGCGGGCTGGCGCAGCAGCTGACCATCAATCCCAACACCGTGGCCAAGGCCTATGCCGAACTCACCACAGAGGGTTGGCTGGAATCGCGCCAAGGGCTGGGCCTGTATGTGGCCACGCCGCGCCAGCGTCTGAGCGACGCCGAACGCGAACGGCGACTGGACGAGGCGATCGGGCGCTTCCTCAACGACGTGATCGCGCTGGACTACCCGCCTGGCGAGGTGCAGGCGCGCCTGGAAGCCGAGTTTCGCGCGTTGGCGCCCCGCAAGACCGCCTGACTCCATCACCTGACCCCTTCCCTTCGCCAGCTCCCGCTACGCACGAGACCGCCATGTCCGTTCCGCAAAACTATTACGTGATCGAAACCGAGACGCTGAGCAAGCGTTACGGACGCAAGCTGGCGCTCGACCGCCTGGACCTGCGCATCCCGCGTGGACGCATCCACGCCATCGTCGGCGCCAACGGCGCCGGCAAATCCACTTTGTTCCGCGTCCTGCTCGGCTTTCTTCCGCAGACGGCGGGCCAGGCGCGGGTCCTGGGACGCGACAGCCGCAAGCTGACGCCGGGCGACCGCGAACGCATCGGCTTCGTCAACGAAGAGCACACGCTCCCCGGCTGGATGAAGGTGTCGGCGGTCACCGCGATGCACCGCCGCCTGTATTCGCGCTGGAACGAAGCCGCCTTCCGCGGCGTGCTGGACCACTACCACGTACTGCCGGAACAGAAGGTCGGCCAGCTCTCGCGCGGCGAGCGCGCCGGTTTCAATCTGGCCCTGGCGCTTGCGCAGCGCCCCGAGCTGCTGGTGCTGGACGAACCGACCCTGGGCCTGGACGTGGTCGCCAAGCGCGCGTTCCTGGAATCGCTGATGTACAGCAACGCCGCCGACGAATGCACGGTGATCTATTGCTCGCACCAGATGGAAGAGATCGAGCGCGTCGCCGACAACCTGATCATCCTGGAGCGCGGACAGCTGAAGAACATGTCCGCACCCGACGATTTCTGCGCACGGGTAACGCACTGGGTCGCCGACATGCCTTTCAAGGGGCCCGAGCCTGCCGCCGTGCCCGGCTTGCTGGAGGTGCAGCGCCTGGACGGCCTGCACCACTATCTGGTGCTGGACCAGGACGAGCGTTTCGGCGATTTCCTGCGCACCCACGGCGCACGTTCGGTGCAAAGCATGCAAGTGAGCCTGGATCGCGCTGTCAACAGCTTCCTGGCCAAGAACCACGCCGCGCCGCAGGCGCTTGCAAGCGCGTCCGCCTGACGCGGCGCCAACCCCGGAGAATCGAAACATGTGGGATTTGTTCAAGGCCGAACTACTGCGTTTCCGCAGCTGGGCCATCGCCTATGCCGCGCTGCAGTTGGTCCTGCTCGGCTTCATGAGCCGCGTGGTCGACATGGCGCAACAACCGCTGCTGGTCTACGAAGTCATAGGCGGTCTGTACGGATTGACCGGCTTGCTGCTTGGGCTCTATCAGATGGGCGGCTACCGGCGCCCCAACACCTGGTTGAACCTGCTGCATCGGCCCATGCCGTCCTGGCGAATCGCCGCCGCTCTGTACGGCGCCGGCGCGCTGTTGCTGGCGATCGCCGTGCTGCTTCCGTTGCTGGTGCTGGCCGGCTGGCAGGAATCGATGACCGCGCGCGTGGTCGATACGCGCCACTTGCTGCTGGCGCTGTCGGGGTGGCTGGTGGCGCTGTGCGCTTATCTGGCCGGCGGTTACGCCATGCTGGCCAACAAACGCTACAGCTTCTGCGCACTGGTATTCGTGCTGTTGCTGGTCTTCTGCAAGGCTACGGGCATGGGCGCTATCGCGATGCAATGCATGGCGCTCGCGTTCCTGGCGGCCATGAACCTGACCGCGTTCAAACCGGATCTGGACGCGGCGCCACGCAATCTTGCGGGCATCGCGGTCACCGCGCTGCCGCTGCAGATGGCGATGTGGTTCGCGCTGGTGATGGTGGGTTTCGGAGTGGAATTCGTCTGGATAGCGCAGGGTTCGCATCCCAACAACATGGCGGTGCCGCTGCCGGGTGGCGAGAAAGAAGCGGAAAACGCCGAGGCCAAGGATCTGATGATCGCCGGGCTGAGAAACAGTGCAGATCCGCAAGCGCCGCTATGGCGCGAACAGGCCGGCATTTCCGAGATGTTCGGGATAGAGTCCTATCTGCGTGCGGTGCCGGTGCGCAACGAACTGACCAACCTGGCGCCGATGGAATTCGACGACACGACCCGCCGCGTACGTTGGGTGTTCAGCCACGACGACATGCGTTTCCACGGCTACAGCCTGGTGGACAAGCGCCCGGTGGGCACGCTGGGCGTCGCTGGGCAGCAGCCGTTCCCCTCGCCTCCGCTGTCCGGTCCCGGCAGCGTCTTTTTCACCGCCGACACCGTGTACCAGTACTACGAAGACGACGAGTCGATGCTGCCGCGCGCGCATCTGCCGTCGGGCGAAGTCGTCACCGGTTACGGAAAAGTCGGCGACGATCTGGCGCTGCTCAGCAACCGCGGCCTGTATTTCTACGACCTGGAGGAATTCAAGAACGACGATGGCGTGCTGACGCCGCGTCAGCGCGTTCCGCTGCCGGGCAAGCCGGGCGACCTGATACGCATCGAGTTGATGGAACTGCTGGACGGCTGGCTGGGTTCCTTCACCTACACGCGCCGTTCCTACAACGCCGAGGGCGCATTGCCTTTCCAGCAATTGATCAGAGTGGACACGCAGGGCCACGTCGCCCAGGTCGCGCGGCGCGATTTGGTCATGGATTATCCGGTCGCCTGGCGTTACCAGAACTGGTACACCTCGCCCGCACTGTATTCCGCGCAGAGGGCCATCGCCCGCCTGTTCTCGGGTTACCTGCCGGACGAGGAAACCGACCGCCCCGCAGTGCCCCGCAGCGCCCGGACGATCGCCGCCGTGCTGATGCTGCTTTCGCTGCTGGGCGCAGTCTGGCGAACGCGCCAGACCGCGCTTGCGATGCCGGCGCGCATCGCCTGGATCGTGGTTTGCGGAGCGGTCGGCCTGCCCGCCTTGATGAGCCTCTGGTTGATCCATCCCAAACGCGAAGCGCTGGAGGACCTGCCGCTGGCGCAGGCCGCTACGGCATGACCCACCGCTGATCCCATTCCGGCCCGTCCTTGCACGGGTTCGCAGGAGAAGAACATGTTGAAGTTCCCGAAGAGTTTCGGGGGGCGGGTGGCCGTTGCCTCGATGCAGAGTATCCAGTGCACGCTCGCGGCCGCGGTTCTCACGCTATCGCCCGCATCATCCGCATTCTCGGATGAGACGGCCGCTCTACGCGCCGCCGTTTCCGCCGAACGCGCGCGGCCACGCGCGCCGCAGCTGGACCGCGACCAGTTCCTCGCCAAGGCCGGCGTCCCGGGCGCATGGCTTTCGCCCGATGGCCGGCATGTCGCCTATTTGCGCGAAGAAGGCAGCAATCGCGGAGTGTGGTTGCTGCCGACCGCGGGCGGTGCGGCGAAACAGCTGTTGCCGGACACCGAATCGGCGCAGTTGAGCTGGTCGGGCGACAGCCGTTGGCTGTTCCTGTCGTCGCCACGGCAATTGTCCGTGCTTGCGTCGGGCGGACAATCGGGATCCGGCGTCATCGCCAAGCTGGACGGACGCTGGCAACGCGTCTTCAAGGGCGCCGATCCGGTTCTTCCCGCGGCGGCTCTGGTCGTGGAGATTCCGCCCAAGGTGTCGCGCCTGCCGCGCAAGTGGCGATTGCTACGCATCGGCCTTGACGGCAGGCAGTCTCTGCTGCACGAAGACGCCAGACCCATCGTCGATTTCGCTATCGGCCCCAACGGTCGCCTTGCGTACGTGACCCTGGCCGAGAAAGACAAGTACGTCATCTACCGCAAGCAGGGCGACCGGTTGCAGCAGGCGATGCGCTGCGAAGGCCTGGATCGCTGCCGTATCGTCTCCACCCTCCATGCCGGCCAGGAACTCCTGCTGTCCACCGATACCGGCAGCGGTTTCCGGCGCCTGGCGTTGCTGGACTACAAGGGAAAACTGACGACGCTGCATGCCGATCCGCGGGGCGAAGCCGATCTGGACGAAGTGGTGCTGGAACCGGACACTGGACAGCCTCTCATCGCCGGCTACCGCAGCACCGTCGCCGCCAACTACGGGCTGACGCCAGTCGCCCGTCGCCATGTCGAAACGATCGAGCGGCGTTATCCGGCACGCAACCTCAGCATCGAGGTTGGCAGCGGCGCGCATGCGCAATGGCTGGTGCGGGACCGCGCGGGCTCGCTGAAAGGCGCGCTGTTCCACCTCTACGACCCCGCCACCGGCGGTTTCCGCGACATCCTGGACGGCATCGCTTTCCGGCACGCAGGAAAGACCGTCGCGCGGCCGCCCGAATCGGCGATGGCGCGCAGGATCGCCTTCGCCTACCGCGCCTCCGACGGCATGCGCCTGCACGGCTTCCTGATGGTGCCGCCGGGGATCGACGCTGCGCACGCGCCGTTGATGGCGCATGTGCACGGCGGGCCGTTCAACCTGGCGCGCCCGGAATTCAGTTCGACCGGCCAGTTGCTCGCCAACCGCGGTTACATCGTCTTCGAACCCAATTTCCGCGGCTCCACCGGCCTGGGCCGCGACTATCTTTTTTCCGCGCGCGGCGATTTCGGCAATGGCCGCGTCCAGCAGGACATCGTGGAAGGCGTGCGTTTTTTGCTGGCGCAAGGCATAGGCGATCCATCGCGCGTGGGTATCGACGGCGCCTCCTTCGGGGGCTATTCCGCGCTGCAGGGGGCCACCTTCCAGCCGGAATTGTTCAAGGTGGCCATCGCCGCCGTGCCGCCCGCCGATTTTGGCTGGGTGCTGCGCTGGTATTCGCATTCGGCCGATCAGTTCACCGACGGCATTCCGATGTCCACCACGATGCGGCTGTTGTCGCTCGATCCCGCCGACCCCAGCATAGCCGAGCGTCTGCGGATGCAATCGCCTATCGCCAACGCGGGCAAGCTGTCGCGTCCGCTGCTGTTGCTGGCCGGCGCCGACGATGAGCGCGTGCCGATCCGCAGCGTGACCCACTACGCTGCCGAGCTGAAATCGCTAGGCAAGGATTTCAGCCTCTTCATCGATGCCGAAGGCCGTCACCAGCTGGAGGACCCGCGCACGCGAGAAGCCTATTTCTATCTGATGGAGGAATTCCTGCATCGCCGCCTGGGCGGTGCGGCGCCGGAACCGCCCGGCAAACCGCTGCGCGAATACCTGCGACGCAACCTACGGGTGAAAGGCCGCGACCTGTCCGGCCTCTAGGGCGACAATGCCTGGCCGGTTCCGCTATCGAAGAAATGCATGCGTTCGGCCGCATAGCCCAGGTGGACCTGGTCGCCCACCGCGGGCAAGTGATAAGGAGGCAGGCGGATCACCAGATCGCAACCGCCGCAGCCCAGATTGAGGAAGGCTTCGTTGCCCACCGGCTCCACCACTTCGACCTTTGCCGGCAGACTGTCCGGGCCCGCCGACCCCAGGTGCATGTCTTCCGGCCGCAAGCCTATGGTCAACTGCCTGCCTACATAAGCCTGCAACGCAGATTGCATGGCCGCCTGCCGCAACGGCAGTTCGACGCCCTCGCCGACGACCAGACGCAAGCCATCGTCGCGCTGCTGCAGCTCGCCCCACAGCAGGTTCATTTTCGGACTGCCGATGAAGGTGGCCACGAACAGGTTGGCCGGTTTCAGATACAACGCCATCGGCGTATCGATCTGCTGCACCTCGCCGTCCTTCATCACCACGATGCGCTGCCCCAGGGTCATGGCTTCGACCTGGTCGTGGGTGACGTAGATCATGGTGGTGCCCAGTTGCCGGTGCAGGCGGGCGATCTCGGTGCGTACCGAGTGGCGCAGCTTGGCGTCCAGGTTGGAGAGCGGCTCGTCGAGCAGGAAGACCGAAGGCTCGCGCACCAGCGCCCTGCCCAGCGCCACGCGCTGGCGCTGGCCGCCGGACATCTGCCCCGGCAGCTTGTCCATCATCGGCGTGAGCCCCAGGGTTTCGGCCGCCGCGGCGACCCGTTTCTTGATGGTGGCCTTGTCGTGCTTGCGCAGCTTCAGGCCGAAGGCGAGGTTTTCGGCCACGGTCATGTGCGGATAAAGCGCATAGCTCTGGAACACCATGGCGATGTCCCGGTCCTTCGGGGCCACTTCGTTGACCACGCGACCGCCGATTGAAAGAGTGCCTCCGGTGATTTCCTCAAGCCCGGCGATCATCCGCAGCAAAGTGGATTTGCCGCAGCCCGATGGCCCCACCAGCACCATCAGTTCGCCATCGGCGACCTTGAAACTGGCCCCGTGCACGGCCACCTGGCCTTTCTCGTATACCTTGCGGACGTTATCCAATTGAACGCTGGCCATCATTTCTCCGGCGATGAAGTACTGACGGTCGCCGGCCCTCCCGGTGACTGCTGGCATGCCCGTATTCGCCGGCTGCGGCAATCGGGATGCAATCGGCTTTATTTCTGCCCTAGAACGGTTCCGCTGATCGAAGGCTTGCGGTATTCTGCCATGTAACCGTTTTCACAACGCAATACTCCGAATCTTAGATACATCCACCGACACCGCCGGAGGGGCCATGTCGAATATTTACCAGTTCCCGGACGATTTCGTCTGGGGAAGCGCCACCGCCGCCTACCAGATCGAAGGCTCCCCGCTCGCCGATGGCGCCGGCCCCAGCATCTGGCAGCGTTTCGCCCACACCCCGGGCCGCATGCTCAACAACGATACCGGCGATGTGGCCTGCGACCACTACAACCGCTGGCGCGAAGACATCGCGATCATGAAAGAACTGGGCATGCAGGCCTACCGCTTCAGCATTTCCTGGAGCCGGGTGCTGCCCGAAGGCCGTGGCCGGGTGAACCAGAAAGGCGTGGACTTCTACGAACGCCTGGTCGATACCCTGCTGGAGAACGACATCCAGCCCGTCGCCACCCTCTTCCACTGGGACCTGCCCGCCGCGCTGGACGACCAGGGCGGCTGGTTGAACCGCGACATCGCCGGCTGGTTCGCCGATTACGGCCGCCTGATGTTCGAGCGCCTGGACGGCCGCATCAAGCGCTGGGCCACGCTCAACGAACCGTGGGTGGTCACCGACGGCGGCTACTTACATGGCGCGCTGGCGCCGGGCCACCGCAACCGTTTCGAAGCGCCCATCGCTTCGCACAACCTGATGCGCGCGCATGGCGCGGCGGTGAAGGCGTACCGCGAAGTCGGCAAGCACGAAATCGGCCTGGTGGTGAATATCGAACCCAAGTATTCGGCCAGCGACAGCGCCGAAGACCTGGCCGCGACCCGCCGCGCCGAGGCCTACATGAATCGCCAGTACCTGGATCCGGCGTTCTTCGGGACCTATCCGGAAGAGCTGCGCGAGATCTTCGGCGAAGCCTGGCCGGAGTGGTCGCAGGACGACATGGACCTGATCAAGCAGCCGCTGGATTTCATCGGCGTCAACTACTACACCCGCAACGTGGCCAAGCACGACGAAACGAACTGGCCGCTGAAGGTCGCGCCGGTCCGGCAGAAGCAGCATACGTATACAGAAACCGGCTGGGAGGTATTCCCGCAGGGACTGACCGACACGCTGGTATGGGTGAAGGAACGCTACGGCAACCCCAAGGTTTTCATCACCGAGAATGGCGCGGCCTTCTTCGATCCGCCCAAATCCGAGAACGGACGCGTCCGCGATCCCTTGCGGCTCAGCTACTTGCGCCAGCATCTGCGCGCGGTGCACGCAGCCATCGAAGCCGGTTGCGACATCGGCGGCTACTTCGTGTGGTCGTTGCTGGACAACCTGGAATGGTCGCTGGGCTACTCCAAACGGTTCGGTATCGTCCACGTGGACTTCGAGACCCAGACCCGCACACCGAAGGACAGCGCACGCTATTATGCGAAAGTTGTCGCCACTCACGGCGCAGCGCTGGCCAACGAGGACGACTGAGTCGGATGCCGCGGAATACTCTTTGTAACCATCACCTGAAGTACTCCGCATGACCGCCGCGCCTGCTGCTTCGGCAGAACGTGCTTCTACGGAACGCGCCTCTACGGAACGCGTGTTGCTCGCCGACATCGGCGGCACCAATGCGCGCTTCGCGCTGGCCGATACCTCGCTGGAAACGCCGCTGATCGTCGATAGCGTCGGGGAATTCGCTGTCGCCGATTTCCCTTCGCTTGCCGATGCCGCGCAGCATTACCTGGACAAGACCGGGGCGACCGCGCAAAACGGAGTGTTCGCCGTCGCCGGCCGCGTCGACGGCGACGAAGCCCGCATCACCAACCATCCCTGGGTCATCTCGCTTTCGCGTACGCGCGCCGCGCTGCGCTTCGACGACATCAAGCTGGTCAACGATTTCGCCGCGCAGGCGATGGCGGTGTCGCTGCTCACTCCGGCCGACGTGGTGCCGATCGGCGGCGCGCGCTGGTCACCTGCGCCGGCGTCGGTGAACAAGACCTACGCCGTCATCGGCCCGGGCACCGGACTGGGCGTGGGCGGTCTTATCGTGCGCGATGGCCGCCGCTATCCGCTGGAAACCGAAGGCGGCCATGTCAGCTTTCCGCCCGGCACGCCGGAAGAGATCGAGATACTTCAGAAACTCTCGGCGCAGTTCGGCCGCGTTTCCAATGAACGCCTGATCTGCGGCCCCGGTCTGGTCAACCTGCATCGCGCCTTGAGCGAGATCGCTGGCGAAGACCCTGGCCCGATGCAACCGGCCGACATCACCGCGCGCGCCGCGGCCGGCGATCCGCGCTGCATGCGCACGCTGGATGTGTTTTGCGCCGTATTCGGCGCCATCGCTGGCGATCTGGTGCTGAGCGCCGGCGCCTGGGACGGCGTATTCCTCACCGGCGGCCTGGTGCCCAAGCTGTTGTCCTCGCTGCAGCATTCCGGTTTCCGCCAACGCTTCGAGCATAAAGGCCGGTTCTCGCCCGCCATGTCGCGCGTGCCTACCCTGGCCGTGGTGCATCCGCGCCCCGGATTGCTGGGTGCGGCCGCCTTTGCGGTGGAAAGCTTCGGCGCGAAGTAACCTTCCGGGGGCATTAGGGCTAACGAAGTGGTATTTCACTGGCATTAAAATTAGCCAGGAAATGAAACGCCTAAACGGCTAAACTCAATCGGGCGGAGCGCTCTCGCAGACCCATTCCGATAATTGGTATTGCTGTGGTCTGCTAGCGGAAAGTCCCAACCCGCCTTCGCCGGATTGTCCCTGCCCTTTTCTGCGGACCCAGCCTTTCGCCATGACCCTGCACCCACGACTCCACGAAATCACCGAACGCATCCGCAAGCGCAGCGCCGATTCGCGGCGCGCCTACTTGGCGGGCATCGACGCCGCCCACCGCGAAGGCCCCAACCGCACGCGTCTGAGCTGCGGCAACCTGGCGCACGCCTTCGCCGCTTCGGGCACGACCGACAAGGGTCGCTTGCGCGCCGACATCACTCCCAACCTGGGCATCATCAACGCCTACAACGACATGCTGTCGGCGCATCAGCCGTTCGAGCATTACCCGGAGATCGTGCGCCAGGTTGCCCGCGAATTAGGCGCCACCGCGCAGGTCGCCGGCGGTGTGCCGGCGATGTGCGACGGCGTCACCCAAGGCCGGCCGGGCATGGAACTGTCGCTGTTCTCGCGCGACAACATCGCCCAGGCGACCGCCATCTCGCTGAGCCACGACATGTTCGACGCTGCGCTGTACCTGGGCGTGTGCGACAAGATCGTTCCGGGCCTGCTGATCGGCGCCCTCGCCTTCGGCCATTTGCCGGCGATGTTCGTGCCGGCCGGTCCGATGACGCCGGGTATTCCCAACAAGAAAAAAGCCGAAGTCCGCGAGCGCTACGCCGCCGGCGAGGCGACCCGCGAAGAATTGCTGGAGGTGGAAGCGGCTTCTTACCATGCCGCAGGCACCTGCACTTTCTACGGTACGGCAAATTCCAACCAAGTATTGCTCGAAGCGATGGGCCTGCAACTTCCCGGCACTTCCTTCGTCAATCCGGGCACGCCGCTACGCGATGCGCTGACCCGCGCTTCCACCGAGAGGGCGCTACGCATCACCGCGCTTGGCAACGACTACCGCCCTATCGGTCATCTGATCGACGAACGCGCCATCGTCAACGCCATGGTCGCGCTGATGGCCACCGGCGGCTCCACCAACCACACCATCCACTGGATCGCCGTGGCGCGTGCCGCCGGCGTCATGCTGACCTGGGACGACATGGACGAGCTTTCCCAGATCGTGCCGCTGCTGGCGCGCGTGTATCCCAACGGCGATGCCGACGTTAACCGTTTCGCGGCGGCGGGTGGCACCCAGTTCGTGTTCCGCGAACTGATCGACGCCGGCCTGATGCATGGCGATATCGCCACTGTCGTTGCCGGCGGCATGCGCGCCTTCTGCGACGAGCCCCGCCTGACCGACGGCAAGCTGGACTACACGCCGGGCGTTGCCAAGAGCGCGGACGAAGCGGTGGTGCGGCCGGTAAGCGATGCCTTCGACCCGCACGGCGGACTGCGTCTGTTGCGCGGCAATCTGGGCCGTTCGCTGATGAAGATCTCAGCGGTGAAGTCCGAATACCACCGCATCGAAGCGCCTGCGGTAGTGCTGGACGATCCGCGCGCGCTCAACAAGCTGCATGCCGCTGGCGTACTGCCGCAGGATTTCATCGCCGTGGTCCGCTACCAGGGTCCACGCGCAAACGGCATGCCGGAACTGCATTCGCTGGCTCCGCTGCTGGGTCTGTTGCAGAACCAGGGCCGGCGCGTGGCGCTGGTCACCGACGGCCGCCTTTCCGGCGCTTCGGGCAAGATTCCCGCCGCCATCCACCTCACTCCTGAAGCGGCGCGCGGCGGCCCGATCGGCAAGCTGCGCGAAGGCGACATGATCCGGCTGGATGCGGTGGCAGGCACTCTGGAAGTGCTGGTCGATGCGGACGAGTGGAACTCGCGCAGTCATGCGCCCAACACCGCGCCGGCCGCGCAGGATCTTGGCCGTAATCTGTTCGCCTGGAGCCGCAATCTGGTGACGCCTGCCGATCAGGGGGCGTTGTCGATTTCCTGTGGTCCGCCTTCTCCTGAAGGTGGTTGGGAATACGATGCGGAATACGAGTTGGGACATGATCATGCTGCGGCTGCGGCGCCGCATGAAGACAAGGACGCTTGATTTTTTCCCCTTCTCCCATTGGCGCCCGAAGGGTGTGCAAAGCTGAGAAGGTGGCGCGAAGCGTCGGATGAGGGTACGTCGAAGTCCATGATGTTTGCGCCACCCTCACTCCGCCGTACCCTCACCCCAACCCCTCTCCCGATGGGAGAGGGGCTACTACCGGAGCCAGAGAATCGCATGACCATCGCCCAACACCAGCAAAAAGCCGAACAACTCCTCCGCGCCGCCGGCATCCTGCCCGTGGTCACCGTGCACACGCTGGACGAAGCCCGCAAAGTATCCGCAGCGCTGCTCAAGGGCGGCCTGCCGGCGATCGAACTGACCTTGCGCACGCCGGTAGCGATGGAAGCGCTGGCGATGCTGAAAAAGGAACTGCCCGATATCGTGATCGGCGCGGGCACCGTGCTGACGGTCGAACAGATGGAGCAATCCATCGCCGCCGGCGCCGATTTCCTGGTCACGCCCGGCACGCCCGCGGAGATGGCGGACGCGCTGGCCAAGGCGCCTATTCCGGTCGTGCCCGGCGCGGCGACGCCGACCGAACTGCTGTCGCTGATGGCGCGCGGTTTCCGCGTGTGCAAGCTGTTCCCCGCCAGTGCCGTGGGCGGCCTGGCGATGTTGAAAGGCCTGGCCGGCCCGCTTTCGGATCTGAAGATATGCCCCACCGGTGGCATTACCGAAGACAACGCAGCCGACTACCTCTCGCAGCCCAACGTGGTCTGCATCGGCGGTTCGTGGATGGTGCCGAAGAACTGGATCGAGGCCGGCGAATGGGACAAGGTTACTGCCAGTTCGGCGAAGGCCGCTGCCATCGTCGCCGAGGTACGTGGGGCGTAGTCCGCTGTTCAGAGCTTCTTGTAGTCCGGAACACCGACTAGTCGGGAATGCCGTAGGAGCGACGTAAGTCGCGAAGGATTGCCGGAAAAGATGTATTCGCGACTTACGTCGCTCCTACGGCAATCGACATTCTTCTAGGGCGTCTCGGCTATCACGCGCGCGGGCAACTTCAACACGCGCAACTCGCCGTCCTTCCACTCCGCGAGCTGCCCGTCGACGGTCGTTCGCCCAGGAGCGTCCGGATACGGCCATGGCAGGATCAGGCCACCCGCTGGCAGCTTCTTCAGGCCCGCACTGATCTCCAGCTCCAGCTTGCCGCGCGCATGGCGCAGCGAATAACCCAGCTTGCCCTCCGGCGTGCGCAGGTCGCGTATCGCGATGCCCTTCCCTTCCAGCCAGTCCGTCGGGATGCCCGCCGCCAGCACGATGCTGTCGTCCGACTCGCGCGCATAAGCGAACATGTCCAGTGCCGAGCGCACGAAATCCGACGCTACCCACGCATGCGGCAGATCGCCGACGAAGAACGGTTTGCGCGGCGTGTGCGAGACCACCTCGGCCCACTGGTTCCAGGGCTGCGGCGCACGGTCCTTGAAGAAGAACTGCACCGCGTCCCACGCCCGTTCGCGCCAGCCCAGACGCACGAAGGCCGAAACATTGCGCCATTCGTAGGGCGTGTAGTCCTTCCACTCGCGGGTGCCGTTGCTGCGCTTCTCGAACTCTTTCCAATAACGCTCGAAGGTCGCATCCAGCAATTGCTTCGGCATCCTGTCCTGCTCGCCGCCAGGGGCCAGACCGATGGTGGTCGAGGTGGCGTCGAAATCGCCCAGTTCCGCCGAGCCCGGCAGGAAGTCGATGCCGTGCTGCCGCACCGCAGCCTGGAAAGAAAGGTACAGGTCTTCATGGAACTGGTCGCGCGAAGCGGCGAAGCGCTTGGCCTCTTCGTTCTTGCCCAGCCAAAGGGCCACGTCCACCGCGTCCTTGTAGCCGCGCAGCGCCCAGAAATTGTCCCAGTACGAATGCACCGGCTTGGCCGAATAACCTTCGTGGCTGATCGACACCGGCATCATTCCGTAGAAGGCCGGGTTGAGCGCGCGATTGGCCTCGGTGCGCTCGCTCAGGCGCAACTTCTCCATGTATTGGTACGCACCCAGTACGTGCGGCCACATCTCTTCCAGGAACGCCTTGTCGCCGTCGTAGCGGTACAGCTCGGCGATGTTGTAGATCAGTTCGCCATGGCTGTCGTTCTCCGGTACCGGGTCGCTGCCGCGGTCGTCCACGCAACACGGCACCATGCCGTCCTTGAACTGGTACGGCGCATAGAATTCGACGTAGTCGCGCACGACTTCTTCGCGGCCCATGCGCAACAGGCCTTCGGAGATCATCGCCCCGTCGCGTATCCAGCTGCGCGCGTACGAACGCGTGCCCGGCTGCAGGCGCGGGCCGATACGCGAAATCAGCATGTGCGCGGTGGCGGTACGCAGGGTATCGGCCAGCGCCTGGCCTTGCGCGGAAACCTCGATCCGCACCTGGTCCAGTTTTTCGCGCCACTGCGCAGCGACTTGTTCCTGGGCGGTATTGGCATCGAAACCGGTGGTGCCGACGTGGTCGTAGGCGACGCCGCCTTCCAGCGGCAGCAGCCACGCTACCTCGCGGCTTTCCCCGGGCGCCAGCTTGATCCGGTACAGCAACGCACCGGAAGCCAAGCCCGTCGTATCCTCATCGGTTGCGGCCAGCTTGGCGTCTTTCGCGCCCCAGAAATCGCTACCCGCCTGCAGACGCTGGGCGATCATGCCTGCATCGAAGGGCGTCGCCAGCATCGCATCGGCAGGCTCGACGGCATGCACGATCTTGTGCTGGAGAGCTTCAGGCCGGTCGGTATCGTCGTTGATCCAGAGATGGGTCGGGGTCAGCTGCAGCTTGGTGATCGCGCTGACGCCACCAGGGGTATTGAGGAATTGGCTGGGCGGATTGACCTGCCAGGGCTGCACGGCCAAGGCCAGCACGTAGTCGCGCGTGCGCTTGCCGGTGTTCGTCAGCCGGTAGCGTCCCACCAGTCTCGCATCGCCGGGCTTGCCTTCAGCGAACGCGGTCACGCGCAAACCGAAATCGGCATGCTTCCAGTCGACGCTGGGAATCGGCAGATAGCCGTCCTGCAAGGATTGGCTCAACTCTACGTCGGCCCAGGTGACCAGCTTGCCGTCGACCAGCACCATGGGCGCGATGCTGGGCGCACCCTTGCCCAGCTCGATGGCGCCGTCTTCGCCGATCAGACCCTGCTCGTGGCCGCCGTCGATGCCGACGATGGTCCAGTACGGCTGCTCGCCGACGAAGCCGCGCGGAAACCAGCCGCGCGGATTTTCGCCAGCGACCGACTTGATGAAATCGTTGGGCGTCGCAGCGAACTGCAACGGTTCTATTACCGCCTCGGCAAGCCCGAACGATTTCCCAGGCCCGGCCGCCACACTCAAACGCAAATAACGCGCTTCGGATTCGGGAAGCGCCAGATAGTCGCTGCCGCCGTCGCCGCCCACCACGGTGCGCACGTCGCGCCAACGCGTGCCGTCGTCGGAAAGCTGCAACAGGTAGTCCGAGGCCGATTCGTCTTGCTTCCACACCAGTTTCAGGCCACCGAACTCGCGCTGCTTGCCCAGATCCAGGGTCAGCCGCGGCTGCGTCGCGGCAGCGAAGTCCGCATACCAGGCCGTCTCCGGATCGCCATCCACCGCATTGCCGCCCACGCCACTGCCATTGGCTACTGATGCGCTGGCCGTGGCAGCGAGCGGCGAACGGTCTTCCGGCGCCAGTACAGTGAAGGTCAACTCGTCGAAACAGACCGAGCCCTTGCCGCCTTCGTTGTTGTAAATAGTGAATTCAAGTTTGGCGCTCTTGCGCAGGACACGGTCGGGATTGGGGCCCCAGGCCTTGTCGATATGCCGCTTCTGGTAGCGCACGCCGGTCCATTGGTGCGGGTACTCGTACCTGGGCTTGTTCACCCACCACACATTGTCGCCACTGGCGTCGGTCACTTTGAATTGCAGGTCGTTCTTCGGCGAATCGCCGCGCAGTTGGAAATCGAAACGATAGTTCTGCGGGTATTCCAACGGCAGGTCGCGCTGGATGCCGACATAGCCGGAGACGCCGTTGTAATCGTAATCCAGGCACAGGGCCTTCCCCTTCGTTCCCTCGACCGTGCGCAGGCTGCCGCTGACCTGGTTGGAGGTGACCACTCGCCAGGTGGCGGGATTGCTGAAGTCGTCAAGGATGTAGGGTTTTTCTTGTGCTCTTGCAGTAATTGCAATCGACCCAAGGAAAACAGCCAACAAAAATGACCTCGTCGTTCCCGCGCAGGCGGGAATCTTTTCCCGCATTGATAGCCGCAAGGCCAAGTCGCTGGGTTCCCGCCTGCGCGGGAATGACGGTTCAATTATCCTGCGCACAACAATCATCGTTATCCTTTTACGCTTCCAAGCAACAGACCCTGGATGTAGTACCGCTGCAGCACCAGGAACAACAACAGCACCGGCAGGATCGTCACCACCGAACCGGCCATCATCAGCTCGTAGTCCATCACGTGTTCGCGCGACAGCGAGGCCAGCGCTACCGGCAGCGTCTGCAGCCGGTCGTCGCTCAACACGATCAACGGCCACATGAAATCGTTCCATGCGCCCAGGAAGCTGAAGATGGCCAGCGTCACCAGGATCGGCTTGAGCGCCGGCAGCACGATCTGGAAGAAGATCCGCCATTCGCCGGCGCCATCGATGCGCGCGGCTTCCAGCAGTTCGTCGGGAATCGTGCGCGCGTACTGCCGTACCAGGAAAATCCCGAAGATCGCGGCCATGCCCGGCACGATGGCGCCCATGTAGGTATTGACCAGGCCCATCTGTTTCAGCAGCAGGAACAACGGCATCATCGCCACCTGCGCCGGGATCACCAGTGCGGCCAGCAAGGCCCGGAAGGTGCGGTCGCGGCCCTTGAAGCGCAGCTTGGCGAAAGCGTAACCGGCCAGCGTGTTGAACAGCACCGACAACACCATCACGCAGCTGGAGATGAGAAAACTGTTGAACAGGAAGCGGCCCATGCCCGCGCGCATGAACAGCTCGCGGTAGTTGGCAAAGGTGGCGTGCGAGGGCAGCAGCGGCGGCGGGAAATGCCCCGCTTCGCCGGTCTGCATGAAGGACACCGACAGCATCCACAACAACGGCGCCAGGCTGATCACTGCGACCACGACCAGCATCGCGTTCACGGCCAACGACCAGAGCGGACGACGCTTCATTCCACCCCCTTGCGGCGCGCGAACCACAGCAGCCCGCTGGTGGTCGCCACCATCAGCAGGAACAACAGGAACGCGACCGCCGAAGCGTTGCCCAGGTTCCACCATTTGAAGCCTTCTTCGTACATCAGATACAGCACGCTCTTGGTGCTTTCCAGCGGCCCGCCCTGGGTCATCACGTAGGGCTCGGCGAACAACTGGAAATAACCGGCCATGGTCAGGATGCTCACCAGCAGCAGCACCGGCCCCAGCATCGGCAGGGTCACGTGGCGGAACTGCTTCCAGGTGTTGGCGCCGTCGATGCGCGCGGCTTCGTAAAGGTCCTCCGGGATGCTCTGCAGGCCGGCCAGGAAGATGATCATGTTGTAGCCGAAGTTCTTCCACACCGCGAACAGGATGATGGTGGGCATGGCCCAGCGCGGATCGCCCAGCCAGTCGATGGCGTCGATGCCCAACACCGACAGACCCCAGTTCACCAGACCGTATCTGGTGTGGAACAGATAGCGCCAGATCACCGCCACGGCCACCACCGTGGTCACTACCGGCGCGAAATAAGCGGTGCGGAAGAAGGGCTTCAGACGTCCGACCTTGGAATGCAGCAGCAGCGCTGCGCCCAGCGACATCGCCACCGACAGCGGTACGCCCACGATCACGAAGTACAAAGTGTTGCCGAGCGACTTCCAGAACAGCGGGTTCTGCAACAAGCCCACGTAGTTGCCCAGGCCGACGAAGCGCAGATTGCCCGGATCGGCCAGCGCATAGATGTCGAAGTCGGTCAGGCTCAACGCCAGCGCGGCGACCACCGGCAACCCGAAGAACAGACCGATCACGGTCAGCGCCGGCGCCGCGAACAACCAGCCCGCAGTCGAGGCCTTCACGGCGCACCCGCCTTGGCTGCCTGGTCCAGCATCCAACGGCGCTTCTCCAGGAAGCGATCGGCGCGGCGGTCCATTTCCTCGGCGGCCTGGTCGACGGTCATGCGTCCGTTGGCGACCTCCTCGCCGATGATCCGCATCTCCTGCGCGATGCGCTCCCATTCGGGCACCTTGGGCGTCGGCACGGCACGCTCGAGTTGCTCGCGGAAGGCTTTGGCGTGCGGATCGTTGGCCAGCGCCGGCGTCTGCCAGGGCAAACGCCGCGGCGGCAGGTCCCCGGTGAGTGCATGGAAGCGGGCCTGCGTCTGCGGCAGGGAAAGATAGTGGATCAACTTCCACGCCGCCGCCTTGTGCCTGGACTGGCGGAACACCACGAAGCTGGTGCCGTTGGCCAGCGATGCGCCTGGTCCGTTCGGACCGGGCAGCGGCATGGTCATCCAGTCGTCCTGCTGCGCGGCGGGCAAACGCTCCTTGAACTTGGCGATGTTCCAGGGGCCGGAGATGTAATACGAATAGAAGCCTTTGCCGAATTCGTCCCACACATTGGAGATCTGGTTGTTGGTGACCACCGGCGCGAGCTTCTGGTCGAATATTTCCTTGTAGAAACCCAACGCATGCTTGAAGCCGGCGCTGCGGAAATTGCCGTAGCGGCCGCCATCGCGCAGCAGCGGGTCGGGTTCCTGTATGGCCAGGCTCAACAGCGGCTCGAATTCGTTCAACGGCAGCAGGATCGCATAACGCTCTGGCCCCACTTCGCGCTTCACCGCCTGCATGGCCTTGCGCCACTCGTCCCAGCTGCGCGGCGGCGTGGCGATACCGGCTTTGGCCAGCAGATCGGTGCGGTAGAAAGGCAGGCGCGTCTCCACGTACCACGGAACCGCATAGATTTTCCCCTCGACCAGGCCGCTGTCCCACACGCCGGGAAAATAATCGGGCACGTCGAAATCCGGCGTCGCCGCGATTTCGTCGTCGAGAGGCTCCAGCGCATCGAGCGCGGCGAATTCGGGAATCCAGGTATTGCCTATCGGAGATACGTCCGGCAGCGACTCGCCCGCGAAGGCAGTCAGCAGCTTCTCGTGCGCCGACAGCCACGGCAACTGCTGCAGGTCGACGCGGATGCCGGGGTTCTGCCGCTCGAATTCCGGTATCAACTGGGCCACGACTTCGCCTTCGTAACCCATCGCCCAGAAGGTGACCACTTCGCGGTCGTCGGCCTTGCGGTTGCAGGCCACACAGAGGGTAAGCAAGACGACGATTACAAGGAGTGCGCGCAAGGCCATGGTCGTCCGCAACCTCACACTCTTGCCGTCATCCCAGCGAAAGCTGGGATCCATTTTGACTTTGCTTTTGTCTTCGCAGGCATCAGGCCAAAGAAAAGCAAGAGCAAGATGGATCCCAGCTTTCGCTGGGATGACGACACGGGGATTCTTGCGCCAACCCGAAGTTGCGCCATCGCCTCGTCGATTTTCCTGCTACTCCACATCCGCACAGCTTACTTCGGCTGCTGCGGCCTTTGCGCAGCTTCCTCTTGCTGGCCGTCCGGATTGCTGCCGCGGGATTCGGCGGTGCCCAGTGCGCGCGCCGTAGCGGCCTTGGGATCGGCGGGAGCCTGGGCGGGCACGGGCTCGCCTTTCGGCGTGAGCCATCCGCCCTTGAATCCGGCGCGCTCCAGACCCTGCCTGATGTGCGCGTTCTTCTTCATCACGTTCCAGACGAATCCGTTGCGGTAGTTGGCGATCATGGTCAGGATCGGACCCTGGTCGATACCGATGTAATCGCTGGATACCCAGCCCTCGCCCGGCACCAGCCGCCCGGTCTTGAGCGGGATGTCGTACTCGAAGCTGCGATTGAACGAATCCAGGAAGCCGTAGCTGGAATAGATGTATTCGCCATAGCGCTTGTGCATTTCCGTGGTCGCCGGTATCACGATCTCCGGAGCGAAAGGCAATGAGGCGACCGCCGCGGTCGGGGCGATGGTGCCGTCATCGAAATTCTCGCGCAGGCCCGCGCCGCGCGAAGAATAGTGGCGGAATTCGCGCTGCTCGCCGCGATAGTCCTGCAGTGTCTGCTGCGGACCATCGCTGGCGGTCAGGCCCCACACGTTCTCGCCATAATCCTTCCACTTCATCGGGTTGGAAATCGCGTACGAGCGTTGCGCCAGCGTGGCGCGGCGGCTGTTTTCGAAATAGTCGAGGCCGCGTTCGCGCATATAGTCGTCCTGGATACCCTTGTAGTCGATCCAGACCTGGCTGTACTGATGTCCGAACATCGGGCCGAACGCCAGGAATTCCTGATCCTGGTAAACGCCCCAGACCTCGTTGTAGGTACGCGTCCACACTTCCCATGCGTCCGGGCTGATCGGATGGGTGGGCGAACCCAACGCCAGCACATAGACCATCATCGCTTCGTTGTAGCCGGCCCAGTCGTGCTTGATGAAACCGCTCTCCGGGTACCAGCCCATGGAGATCAATGGCTTGTTCTGCTGCATCCAGGGCCAGTCCACGCGCCGGTAAAGTTCTTCGGCGACATCGCGGATCTCCTTCTCGCGCGGATCGTCGCGGTCGTAATACGACTGCGCGAACAGCACTCCCATCATCAGCAAGGCGGTGTCGACGCTGGACAGCTCCACCCAGCTGTCGTAGCGCTGGCCCTTCTGTATGTCCAGGAAGTGGTAGTAGAACCCCTTGTAGCCGCTCTTGCCCGTGCGCTGCGGCCCTTGCGGCATGTCGCGGAAGAATTTGAGCGTCAGCAAGGTTCGATCCACCGCCTGATTGCGGCTGACCCAATTGTTCTCGATGCCGATGGGATAGGCGGTCAGCGAAAAGCCCACCGAGGCGATACTGGCGAACGGACGCGACGGAAAGCGGTCGGGCGTCAGTCCGTTGACTTCGTTGGTGGTATCCCAGAAGAACTGGAACGTGCGGCGTTCTATGTCGCGGAAAAGCGGTGGGAGTTCCGGCTTGACGTTCTGGGCGGGCACGACCGCCGCTGGTTTTGGCGCTGCGGCGGGCGGTGGCGCCTTGTTGCACGCGGCCACGAGGGCGATCAGCGCGCCCAATGCGATCGTGCGAACAAGTTTCGAATTTGCTGAATTCATCTTGCGATCCGTTGTAAACGTTTTCATCTTGAATCGAGGATCGGATCGCACGTATTTGGCAATCCATCCAGGCATTTCTACATTGCTGTTGGAGGAGCAGCCGCGCAGTAGCGGTCAATGAAGGCTTGCTGCATCGGCATGACGTCGACGCAATCGGAAATCGTGCCGCCGATGCTCGCCATGTATCGAGCCAACTCTTCGTTCGGCAACTGATCGACCAGCGGATGGTAGCTCTGCGGCAGGATGCCCTGCCCGATCAGAATCTGCACCCAGCTCATCTCCGCGAACATCTCGTCGGCATTGCGGAAGAAACGGCCGCTGTCGCGGAACAGGTCGATATTGGCTTGAAGTTCGGCCGGTATCGACATGGCCGCGCACTGTCGCCAGAAAGCGGTGTCGTCGCGCTGGGTAGCGTGGTAATGCAGGATCAGAAAGTCGCGGATCCGTTCGAACTCGAATGCCAGCTGCGCATTGTAGCGATCGACCAGCACTTCGCTGATGCCGTCTTTCGGAAACAGACTGAGCAGGCGCATGATGCCTACCTGGATCAGGTGGATGCTGGTCGCCTCCAAGGGCTCCATGAATCCGCTGGAAAGCCCCAGGGCGACGACGTTCTTGTTCCAGCACTTGTTGCGTCGGCCGGTGGTGAAGCGCAGCGGCCTCGGATCGTCCAGCGCGCGCCCGTCCAGATTGCGAAGCAGTGTAGCCGCTGCTTCGTCGTCGCTGATGTGCGCACTGGAATACACGTAACCATTACCGGTGCGGTGCTGCAGGGGGATGCGCCATTGCCAACCTGCTTCGCGTGCGGTAGCGCGCGTGTACGGCAGCGCGGGACCTGCGTTCTCGCTGGGCACGGCCATGGCGCGGTCGCAGGGCAGCCAATGGGTGAAATCGATGTATCCGGTTCGCAGCGTCTCTTCTATCAACAGTCCGCGGAAGCCCGAGCAGTCGACGAAGAGATCGCCGGCGATGCGCTCGCCGCCTTCCATCTCCACTGCCTCGATGAATCCCGATTCCGGATTCTGCGAAACGCGGGAAACGATGCCTTCCGTACGCTTGACGCCCTTCTGTTCGGCATAGCTGCGCAAGTAGCGGGCATACAGGCCGGCGTCGAAGTGATAGGCATAAGCGATACTGGCCAGCGGCGACGCCGCCGGCACGTCCGTCGCCGAAACCATGAATTTGCCGCGCTTGGCCGCAAGCGCAGTCAGCAGGTAGGCACCGATGTCGGCGGCCTTGCCGGACTGCACCGCCTTGATCCAGTACTGGTGGAACGGAAGCATGCCCAGGCTGCGGCCGATTTCGTTGCCGAAACCGTGCATGTAGGAGTCGCCGATGCGGGTCCAATCGTTGAACTGGATGCCCAGCTTGAAGGTGCCCTGGGTCTTGCGGACGAAATCCGCCTCGTCGATCTGCAGCATCTGATTGAACAGCCGGATGTGCGGGATCGTGCCCTCGCCCACGCCGACGGTGCCGATGGCTTCGGATTCGATCAATCGGATCGAATAGCTTTCCCCAAGCACCCTGGAGAGCGCGGCCGCCGCCATCCAGCCGGCGGTTCCGCCTCCGACGATGACAATATTCTTGATCGCGTTTTCGCTCATCGCATGACGCTCTTCACGCAAATACGGCTCAATTTCATCAACCTAATTCCAACCATTTCCAGCGTTTCTGCCCTATCGCAAGACAAGACCCGCATTCGCGGGTCTTGTCTTTTCTCCTGTTGCGCCAGCTGCGATTACCAGATCACCCGGACGCTCATAAACAGCGTACGAGGCGGCGTGTATTGCGAGCCGTACTGGTTGAAGCTGACATCCGGGCTATAGACTCCGCCGCTACCCCAGTTGATGTTGTAACTGCTCAAATTGTCGGCATCGGTGACATTTATCAGATCGCCGCGCACCTGCACCGTCACGTTTTCCGTCACCAGCATGTCCTTGGACAAGGACAGATCGAGCTGCTTGACGCCGAAGGTGCCCGGCGCATCCACGGCCACTGCGCGCGGGAGCACCGTGTTGGGCGCGCCGTAATTGTAGAAGCCCACGATCTCGTTCAACGGCGCCGGAGTGGCCAGGGTCAGCTTGGCCGAAGCAGTTATATTCCAAGGCAGATCGTAGATGCCAGTCACGACCAAGCGATGCTTGGGCACGGCCTTCAGATCGATGAAGGCATAGTCCTCGATCCTTGCGGCATCGAAGGCGTAATGCTCATCGCCACCGCGATTGCCTGTGGCGTGCGAGAACGTATAGGCCGCCGAAACGCCCCAGCCCGATTCCTTGGTGTAGGGCTTGTCCGCAGAGAGCAGCAACTGCGTGGTCTTGGTCTCGATGCCGTTGTTACCGATGATCAATGCGCCGAAACCCGGCGGCGAATGGCCCCACGGCTGCGAGCCGCCTTGGAAGAAGTCGCCATTGGGATAACGGTTGCCGAGCGTGAAAACGAACCCTTCCTTGCTATGGATATAAGCCACTGTCGCCGACGTGTTCCATTCGCCCACCTTGTTCCGCATGCCCAACGAGAACTGGTCCGAATACGGAGTCACCAGGTCGTTATTGAGCAGATCGATTTCGCCGTTACGGACGTTGGAGGTGACCAGGCCCGCCAGTTGATCGGTGCCGTTGAGATAATTCGGATTCCAGGCCACGCAACTGCCCGGCGTCGGGGTACAGCCGGTCGTGTCCGAGAAACGTATCGTGTAGCCAGAAAGTGCGGATTTGACTTGTTCCAGACCCATGTAGTCATACAAATTACGGTCGTAGCTGCGGCCAGCGCCGCCGAATATCACGTGCTGCTCGTCGCCGTTGAGATCGTAGGAGAAGCCCAGACGGGGCGCCCAGTTGTTCTTATCGGACTTGCGGTTGTTTCCGTTGCTGATGTAGTCGTCCAGGTCGATGCCGCCAAGCGCCAGCTGTTCGGCGTAGGTAGCGGTGATCGCCGGATTGGTGCCCGGGCCGGTCAGTGCAGCGACAACCTCCGGCGGGGTGACAAAGTCGGTATAGGAAGGGATTTCCTCATAGTCCCAGCGCACGCCGAGATTAAGTTGCAGTTTGTCGGTCACGTTCCAGTCGTCTTGGATGTACAGGCCGATCTGCTTGGACTTGGTAGTAACGGAAGGCGTGGCGCCAGCGAATGGCAGATTGAATCTGACCTGATATGGAATGCTGCTGGTGCCAATAGGCAGGCCTGCCTGTGTACCGTCGTTCACCGCATAGTAGAACGACGGGTTGGACGTGGAGTTCTCGCTTTGGGTCAGGTCCACTTCCTTGTACTTGATGCCCGCCTTGATGACGTGATCGCCATTCCACTCGAAACCGTTGAAGGTGATGTCGTTCTGGATGGCCGGTCCTTTCTGGCCCTTGCGCTGAATAGCCAGGCCGCTGGTCGCATCATCGAAAAGAACGACTCGATTCTGATCCAGACCAAGCGTATAGACCGACTGGTTGCCGATGGTATAAGCGGTTGGGTTGAACAACACGTCCTCATAGGTGACGCGCAGTTCGTTCAAGTAGCTTTCGCCGTAGTGCTCCCAATTCAGGTCGTAGCGCTCTTCGGTATTCTTGTTGAGCTTCGCGGCGTCGGCCGTGGTGATACCACCAACGCTGTCGCGGCTGTCTTCGTCACGCACCTTGGCGGAAAACTCCAACTTATCGTTGTCGCCGATCTCCCAGTCGATCTTGCCGAAGTACAAATCCTCCTGGAACGGCCGCGTCACCGGTCCCAGCTTGTCTTGAACCTCGGCCGGCAGATACTGGCCGATACCGACGTTGGTGCCCGGGACGATTGGGTCCGCGGGAATGACGAAACCCTTCCCTTCATAGCTGAAGAAGAAGTGCATCTTGTCCTGAATGATCGGGCCACCCAAGGCGAAACCGTATTCGTTCTGGTGCGTTTTCTGCTTCTCCTTGCCTGGAGCCCTTTCGCCTGCGGTTTCCGTGCGCCAGCCCGAATCCGTATGCCGGCCGAACACCTCGCCATGGAACTCGTTGGTGCCGGACTTCGTCGCCGCGACGATAGCCGCAGAACCCACCTGGTCGAACTCGGCCTTGTAATTGGAAGTGATGACTTTGTATTCGCCGGTCGCCAACTGCGGGAACGGGTTACCCGCGCTCTGCTGCTGACCCGACACGCCGCCGAACAGGTAGCTCTTCTGGCCGACGCCGTCGATGTAGACGTTGACCGCACTGGTGGTCTGTGCGCCGCCACGGATGTCGCTGTGCCCGGAACCGTCGGTGGTGAACTGCATACCCGGAACGGTGTCGGCGAACTCAAGGAAGTTGCGGGTCAGCTGCGGGACCGTGTTGATCTGCTTCAACGACACGTTGGTGCCCACTTCGGAAGTCTTGACCTCGGTCAATGGCGGCGCCACCACCGTCACCGTATCCAAAGTAGTCGCATCGCCTGCGGCAGGAGCTGCGGCGGTGCCACCCAGGTCCAGGCTGACCGAAGTGGCGACGCTGAGGGTCACCGTTTGTTGGGTACCCGGACCAGCATCCACCTGATAGGTGCCGGGAGGCAAGCCCACCAAGGAGTAGGAACCATCGGCATTGGTCATGACCCGACGTGTCGCACCAGTGGCGGTGTTTTTCGCCGTTACCTCGGCTCCGACCGGCGCCTTGCCGCGCAGAGTCGCGTTGGAGGACTGGGCGAAGGCGGGAGCCATGCTCAGCGTCAAGCAACTGGCCAAAGCACAGGTAAGCAACTTGCGTGTCGGACGGATGTTGCGCGGCTTGCGGTTCTTCATGACCTCTCCCCTCCCAGGGTATGCAAACTAAAATTGGAAACAACTATGGAATCGGTTACATCGACAAAAAAAAATATTCGGCTCAGGAACTTCCGGATTGGGTGCTCCGGCGTGTTGCGTGGGTACTGGATTCGCGCACGATGAGTTCGGGCACCAGGGTCTGCAGCGTGGACGGTTGCGATTCCTCGGACTCGATCGATTGCAGCAAGCGGGTAAGCGCCAATCCACCCAGCTCCGCGATACTGACCCGCATCGTGGTCAAAGTAGGGTGAACGAAGCGCGCCAGCGGAATGTCGTCGAATCCGGCCAGCGCTATATCCGCGGGAACTTTCACTCCCGCTTCGTTGAAGGCGTAGAGACACCCCAGCGCCATCATGTCGTTGGCCGCGAACACCGCATCGGGGCGCTGCTTGGCAGCCAGGATCCGCTTGCCGGCTTCGTAACCGGAGGATTCGTCGAAATCGCCCGGCAACTCGACAGGCTCGGCATCGGGCAGATGCTGCGCCAGCGCGGTGCGATAGCCGCGCAGGCGTTCGCTGGCGTCGAAGTTGTCCTCGGGGCCGCAAATGAAAGCGATGCGCTTGTGCCCGGCTTCGGCCAGATGCTTGACCATGGCCGATGCGCCGCCGAAGTTGTCGATGCTCAGCACCGGATAGGTGGCGTCGGGCAGGTGCGTATTGATCAGCACCGCCGGCAACGCCGTCGGCAGGTTGTCGGTAAGGAAGCCGGGGCGGTCCGCGTAAGGCGACAACACCAGCAGGCCGTCGACGCGGCCGCGCATCGCGCGCAGCGCTTCGCCCTGCTCTTCCGGATGGCCGTGATAACTGGAAACCAAGAGATGCTGGCGACGGGCGCGGGCGACGGCGTCTATACCGCGGATCAGTTCGGAAAAGAATTCGCCGTACAAATCCGGCAGTACCACGCCGATGGTCTGGGTACGGCGGCTGCTGAGGCTGCGGGCAGCCGCGTGCGGCTGATAGCGAAGCCGATTTGCGATCTCCGTCACATGCTTGCGTACGCCTTCTGCGACATTCTCATGCCCGTTCAGCGCGCGCGACACGGTGGCGACGGAGACCGACGCTTCACGTGCGACATCCTTGATGGTGACATTGGTTCGCGCCATTCCCGCCCCTCCGCGGTTACGACTGCTTTAAGTGGCGGCGACTGTAAACGTTTCCACGAGCATATGTAAAGCTTTCATAAGTCGCGCTTTCAATCCGTTATTTTTCAGTTACTTGCAGAGCATAATCCGGCCGAATCAGTGCCGCAGCGCAACATATTTGGCCGGCCTGACGGATTATCGCCGGCCGGCCGATTGCGCCTGTCGTCGCCGCTTACTGAGCGGTCACTTCGAACTTGGCTTCAAGATTGTCGACCGAGTTGCCCCCGGCGAACACCGTGAAACTGCCCGGCTCCACGACCCGCTTCATGTCCGCTCCGTAGAAGGCCAGGTCATTTGCGGTCAAAGTGAAGGTCAAAGTTTCCGACTGCCCGGCCCGCAAGTGGACACGGCGGAACCCGCGCAGCTGTTTTACCGGGCGCGTGATGCTGGCGACATCGTCGCGCAGGTAGAGCTGCACTACCTCGTCGCCGGCGCGGTCGCCGGTATTGGTGACGGTGACTTCCACCTGTAGCGTGCCGTCGGCCGCGATCTTTTTCTGGCTCAAGCGCAGTGCATCGTAACGGAAGCTGGTGTAGCTGAGTCCGTGGCCGAAGGCGTACAGCGGCTTCCACGAGACGTCCAGGTACTTGGAGGAATATCTCTCCTCCTCGCGCGGCGGACGGCCGGTGTTCTTGTGCGCGTAGTAGATCGGCACCTGCCCGACATTGCGTGGGAAGGTGATGGGCAGGCGCCCGGCCGGGTTGTAGTCGCCGAACAGGACATCGGCCAACGCATGGCCCGCTTCGACGCCGGGGAACCACGCCTCCAGGATCGCCGGCACCTGTTCCTGCAGGCTATTGACCGACAAGGGCCGGCCGTTGAACAGCACCGCGGTCACCGGCTTGCCGGTCTTCTGCACGGCCAGCGCCAGTTGCTCCTGCACGCCCGGCAGATCGAGCGAGGTCCTGTTGTTGGCTTCGCCGCTCATGTCCTCGGCTTCGCCCAGCATCAGCAGCACCGCGTCGGCCTGCCCTGCGATGCGCACCGCTTCGGCGATGCCGGTGGTGTCGGCAGTGTTGATGTCGGCGCCGCGCGCATAAAGGATCTTGGTTTCGGGCCCGACCGCCGCGCGGATGCCGGCAAGCGGCGTCACCACGTCCTCGGGACGGCCCATACCGGCCCAACTGCCCAGCATCGCGCGCGGGTTGTCGGCCAGCGGCCCGATCACCGCAAGCGTGCGCACCTGTTTGGAAAGCGGCAGCACGGCGCCTTTGTTCTTCAGCAGGACCATGGATTCGCGCGCCATGCCGCGTGCCGCATCGCGATTGGCGGCGGTGAGCGTCTGGCTTTTCTCCAGCGACTCATCGCAATTCCGGTACGGATTGTCGAACAGTCCCAACCTGTACTTGGCGTTCAATACGCGGCGCACCGCGTCGTCGACGGTGGCTTCGGAAACCTTGCCGGCGCGCACCGCCTTGGGCATGTCCTTGCGGTAGATCTCGCTGACCATGTCTATGTCGACGCCAGCGTCCAGCGCGCGCGTCCCGGCCTCGGTGGCGTTGGCGGCGATGCCATGGTGCATGAGCTCCATCACGCCGGTGTAGTCGCTGACCAGCACGCCGTCGAAGCCCCATTCGCCGCGCAGCACACCGTTGATCAACGGGCCGTTGGCGTGCATCGGCACGCCGGCGATCTCGTTGAAGGAAGCCATCACCGACCCCACGCCCGCATCGACCGCTGCGTGGAAGGGCGGCAGATAGACCTCGCGCAGGGTGCGCTCGGAAATGTCCACGGTGTTGTAGTCGCGGCCTGCCTCTGCACCGCCATAGGCGACGAAATGCTTGGCGGTGGCCAGCACGCTGTCGGCGGCACGCAGATCCTTGCCCTGGAAACCGCGCACCCGCGCAGCCGCCAGCACTTCGCCCAGATAGGTGTCTTCGCCGGAGCCTTCGACCACCCGTCCCCAGCGCGGATCGCGCGCCACGTCCACCATCGGCGCATAGGTCCAATGGATGCCGTGCGCGGTGGCTTCCACCGCGGCGATGCGGGCCGTGTTTTCCACGGCGGCCGGGTCGAAGCTGGCCGCTTCGCCCAGCGGCACCGGGAACACGGTGCGATAACCGTGGATCACGTCGAAGCCGAACAGCAGCGGGATGCCCAGCCTGGATTCCTTGACCGCGATGCGCTGCATATCGCAGGTCTGCTTTACGCCCTGCATGCCCAGGAACGAACCCACCTGGCCCTTGCGCACTTGCTCGGTACCGGCAGCCTTGGCCTTGGGCCCCGTGTCGTTGCCGATGCCGGGCGGCTGGTTCAACTGGCCCAGTTTTTCCTCGAGGGTCATCCGCGCAAGCAGGGAGTCGACGAAAGCCTTTTCCCCGCTATCGGAGGGTTTTGCCGCTTCGGCGGCCAACACTCCCAAGGGCGCCAAGGCCATCATCCACAGTGCCAGGGAACTCCGGGCGCGTCCTCCACGGTTCCCCTTCCGATGCGTCGCTTTCATTTCCCGGCTCCTCCTTCCAGATTTTCAGGCGGGCAAATGTAAACGTTTTCAGGGAAGGGTGTAAGTCGCAGCGCAGCACATTGGAGAAAGTCAGTCGGCCTCGCCCGGCGCCCGGGCGCGGATCTGCAGTGCATGGATGTCCGTCGTCATCATTTCCCCCAATGCCGCGTACACAGACCTGTGCCGGGCCAGGGAACTCTTGCCGGCGAAGGCGGCGCTGACTATTTCGACGCTGTAGTGGCCCCTGCCGTCCCGCGCACCGGCGTGGCCGGCATGCAGATGGCTGTCGTCGTTCACGAGCAGATGAGTGGGCGCGAAAGCCGCCTCCAACGCTTCGCGGATGCGGGCGAGCCGTCCGCCCGGGGCCTGTCCGCTCAAGGCAGCACCTTGCGGAAGGGGCGCACCTCGGTCCGCGCATAGGCGCCCGCCTCCACATAAGGATCGGCCTCGGCCCAGGCGCGCGCGGCCTCCAGCGAGTCGAATTCGGCGATCACGATGCTGCCGCTGAACCCTGCAGGGCCCGGATCCTCGGCATCGATCGCCGGACACGGCCCCGCCAGCAAAAGCCGGCCTTCATCGCGCAACGCGATCAGCCGCGCCAGATGCGCGGGTCGTGCAGCCATCCGCTTGGGCAGGGCGTCGACCGCGTCATATCCTTCAATGGCGTACCACATCCGATCTCTCCAGAACCCGTTCCAGCCTGAATTGTACGGTGGCGCGGCATGCCGGACGCTGGACACCCGCTCCGTCACCGCTTACTCTTGATCCATTGCACGGCCGGAAGCAGCGGCCCGCCCGGACCCGGCTCATTCGCCTTCAGGCTCATTTGCCAGCAGTCCCGTCGACCGATTCGCTGCCCCCACCCGCCCGGGCCCAACGACCTTCTCGCTAGTCTGCCGCCATGCCCCCTGGCGTGCGTTGCCTGCTTGATGTGTGGGAATGCGATCGCACTGCGACGCACTGTTCAGCCGCAATACCCAAGCGCGCCGGCCCCAGCCGCGCGATGCCTGCAATTCATGGCTTACTAGATGACTTCCGACCTCGCGCAAGACGCGAATCCGCAAATCGATACGCACAAGCAACAGCAGCCGGCCCCTCAGCAACATGAGATGCCGCTGGCGATGGTGCATGGGCAGGCCGTGCTGCAGATTCCGCAGGATCTCTACATTCCGCCCGACGCGTTGGAAGTGATCCTGGACGCGTTCGAAGGTCCGCTGGACCTGCTGCTGTACCTGATCCGCCGGCAGAACCTGGACATCCTGGACATACCCGTGGCCGAGATCACCCGCCAGTACGTCCAGTACATCGGCGTGATGCAGGACCTGCGCTTCGAGCTGGCCGCCGAATATCTGGTCATGGCCGCGATCCTGGCCGAGATCAAGTCGCGCATGCTGCTGCCCCGCCCGGTCAGCGAGGAAGGCGAGGAAGGCGACCCGCGCGCCGACCTGGTGCGCCGCCTGCAGGAATACGAACGCTTCAAGCAAGCCGCCGAAGACCTCGACGCCCTGCCCCGCCAGGACCGCGACACCACCCCGGTGCAGGCGCATGTGCCCGAACGCGCCGTGTTGCGCCTGCCGCCGCCGGTGGACCTGCGCGAGATGCTGCTGGCCCTGCACGACGTGCTCAAGCGCGCCGACCTGTTCACCGGCCACGCCATCAAGCGCGACGCGCTGAGCGTGCGCCAGCGCATGGGCGATGTGCTGACGCGGCTGGAGGACGGCAAATTCCACCGCTTCGAATCCATGTTCACGCCCGAGGAAGGCCGGCAGGGCGTGCTGGTCACGTTCCTGGCCATGCTGGAGCTGGCCAAGGAACAGCTGCTCGACTTCGTGCAGGAAGCGCCGCTGGCGCCGATCTACCTGAAGTCGCTGGCCCTGAACAACACCAACGAACCGCTGGCGTTCTCCAGCGAATTCGACGACGGCGACGCCGCCAACGACAACTGAACCGACACCCAGAAGCCAAGCACCGCATGGATCAAGCGCTCATCACCCGCATCGTCGAAGCCGCCCTGCTGGCCGCCAACCAGCCGTTGACGCTGGCGCAGCTGCACGGCCTGTTCCCCGAAGAACAACCGGCCCCGCCCGGCAGCGTCGAACAGGCGCTGGAACAACTGCGCGAAGCCTGCGCCGAGCGCGGTGTGGAGCTGGTCGAAGTCGCTTCGGGCTTCCGCTACCAGGTGAAGGAAGAAGTGCACGGCTGGGTTTCGCGCATGTGGACCGAGCGCAAGACCAAGTACACCCGCGCCACGCTGGAAACGCTGGCGCTGATCGCCTACCGCCAGCCGATCACCCGCGGCGAAATCGAACAGGTGCGCGGCGTGGCGGTCAGCAGCAACACCATCCAGGCGCTGGAAGAGCGCGAATGGATCCGCGTGGTCGGACACCGCGATGTGCCCGGCAAGCCGGCGCTGTTCGGCACCACCAAGATCTTCCTGGACTATTTCGGACTGAAGCGGCTGGACGAATTGCCGCCGTTGTCGGAACTGAAGGACATCGGCGAACTTGAACCGCAGTTGTTCATGGACGAAGCGCCGGTGCCGGCCGGCCTTCCCAACCCGGAAGCGGCGCAGGAAGGCGACGCGGCCGAGGACGGCGAAGAATTGCAGGCCGCCAACGACGAACCGTCCGCGGACGACGCGACGGACGACGAAGAACAAGACATCCCTTTCGAAGACGACGCTTTCGAAGAAATTTCTTCCGAAGCGATCGCCGATGAAGAACATCCCTTAGAGAACCAGGACGAAACCGAAGGCGCCGATACGGTCAGCCAGGATTCGTCGGAGCAGAAACAATGAGCGACACCCCCCGCAACAAGCCCTCCCTGGGCAAACTTTCGCTGAAACGCGGCGACGCCGCCGAAGCCGGCGAAACCGCCAAGCTTTCCGAGCGCCTGCACAAGGTGCTGGCCCAGGCCGGCCTGGGTTCGCGCCGCGCGCTGGAGCAGCGCATCGCCGACGGCCTGGTCAAGGTCAACGGCGAGGTCGCGCAGACCGGCATGTCGGTCAAGGGCGGCGACCGCATCGAACTGGACGGCAAGACCTTCGTCGCCAGCGCCCTGACCGAACCGGCCCGCGTGCTGCTGTACAACAAGCCCGAAGGCGAAGTGACCACGCGCGAAGACCCCGAAGGCCGCCCCACCATCTTCGAAGCGCTGCCCGCATTGAAGGGCGCGCGCTGGATCGCCATCGGCCGCCTGGACATCAACACCACCGGCCTGCTGCTGCTCACCACCGACGGCGAGCTGGCCAACGCGATGATGCATCCGTCCTACGAAGTGGAACGCGAATACGTCTGCCGCGTGCGCGCACCGGAAGGCATGGAGACCGTTCCCGACAATCTGGTCGATCGGCTCGCCCGCGGCGTCGCGCTGGAAGACGGCCCGGCCAAGTTCGATGTGATCGAACGCATCGGCGGCACCGACTCTCACGACTGGTTCCGCGTGGTGGTGAAGGAAGGCCGCAATCGCGAAGTCCGCCGCCTGTGGGAATCGCAGGGCTGCCAGGTCAGCCGCCTCAAGCGCACGCGCTACGGCAAGATTTCCCTGCCGCAACCGCTGCTGCGCGGCCAGTCGCAGGAACTGCCCGACGTGCAGGTGGAAAAGCTCCGCGCCGAGCTGGGCCTGGAAACCGGCGCTCCGCCCGCGCTGACGCTGCAGCCGGTGATCGGCCAGCGCAAGGCGGCCAAGTCCACCGTGCACATCGGCGCCGGCCGCAGCACCGGCCAGGCTTACGTCAACGGCCACAACACCGCCGATGAAGGGCGCGAGCTGCGCCGCTTCGACCACGTGCGCGAAGACCGCGGCCGTGGCCGCTTCGGCAGCAAAAAGCCGCATGGCGGCCTGACCGTCAGCGGCGAAGCGGCAGCCAAGCAATCGCAGAAGCCGTTCAAGTCGCGTCCCACCAAAGGCCCGAAGCCGCTGCCCGACGGCAATCCCGCCGCGTTCCGCAGCTGGTACGTGCCCGAGGGCGTGGACACCGGTCCGACCGGTCACCGCAACGCCGGTCCGCCGAAGCCTTATGGCAAGAAACCCGGTGGTCCGCGTCCCGCGGGCGCCGGCCGGCCGGGTCCAGGCGGCAATCGCCCCTACGCGGCCCGCAGCGAAGGCAACTTCGGCAACGAATCGCGCGGTCCGCGCGGCGCCGGCCCCAAGGGCCCGCGTCCCGGCGGCCAGGGTGAAGGGCAGCAGCGCGCACCGCGTCCTTACGGGCACCCGGGCAATGCGCCCAGCTTTCCTTCCGACCACGCCAACCCCGGCGCCTACAATCCATATGGCCAACAACCGCGCGCTCCGCGTCCGCAGGGCGCGCGTCCGGGCGGCAATCGGCCGCACAACAACGCGGGTCCGCGTCCGAACGGTCCGCGTCCCGGCGGCCCGCGCGGCGCCGGACGCCCGCCGGGCGGCAATCGCGGCCCGCGCGGCGGCGGCCACGGCTGAATCACTGCAAGCTTATGGATAAACAAAAGGGCGCTCAGGCGCCCTTTTTTATTGTCACTTCATGCCCGCCTCACATTGCGCCGGCACTGTGCGCGTACCACGACAACCGGCACGAAATCGATGGCAATCAGCAAGACCCCGCACTACGACGCAATTGTCGTGGGCAGCAGTTTCGGCGGCGCCGCCTGTGCGCTGGCGGCGCGCGAAGCCGGCCTGCGCGTATGCGTGCTGGAACGCAAGCGCGACCCGGGCGAACGCCTCCATACCACCGGCATCATCGTCAAGGAGGCCGCCGAAGACACCGCGCTCGGAGAACTGCCTGCGAACCTGGTCCGCAGGATCGACAAGGTGCGGTTGTATTCGCCCAACTTGCGCAGCGCGCTGCTGTCGGCGCCAGGTTATTTCTTCCTGACTACGGACACGCCCAACGTCATGCGTTGGCTGGCCCAGCGGCAAAGCGACGCGGGGGTGGAACTGCGGTTGGGCCATTCTTTCCAAGCCGCGCAACGCACCGGTTCCGGATGGCATGTGGACGGCGTGGGCACCGCGCGCCACCTGATCGGCGCCGATGGCGCGCGTTCGCGCGTGGCGGAACGCTTCGGCCTGGGCAGACCCAAGAGTTTCCTCTACGGCATCGAATACGAGTTCGACGGGGTCGCATTGCACGAGCCCGACACGCTGCATTGCTTCATCACCCGGCGGTTCGCACCGGGCTACATCGGCTGGGTCGCGCAGACGCCTACCGGTGTGCAGGGCGGTCTGGCGATGCGCTACGACCCGGCGGCCGCGCGCACGCCTGACATCGCCGGTTTCCTGGATCGCGTAGGCGGTCTGGTAGGTCTGCCGGCACGGCGCCGAGCCGACGCGGTACGCGCGGGGCTGATTCCCTGCGGAGGCCCGGTGGCGCCCTTGGCGCGCGACGGGGTCATCCTGACGGGAGACGCCGCGGGCATCGTCTCCCCGGTCACCGCGGGCGGAATCCATTCGGCCTGGCGCCATGGCTGGCTGGTCGGCCGCGCATTGGCGGGTGCGGGCGGCGTTGCCGAGGAAATCGCGATCTGCCAGGCGCCGCGGTTCCGCAGCAAACGGCTGATGCGCTGGGCCTTCGATCATGCGCAGATGGATTGGCCCTTCGATCTGCTGTTGAGGACCGCGCCGCTGCGCTGGGCCGCCGAACGCATCTACTTCCACAAGCGCGGTTCAGCCAGGACGACGCGGCCCGAAAGCGACGCGGCCTGAAACCCCGTGCCTGCCGGCGGCACGATGGGAACCGCTCTTACCCGCTCGGTTACAATACGCACCGAACCCTCTTCACCTCCGACGTTCCCCATGTCCTCCGCTTTCGGCACCGAGACGGTGCTCGACGTCCGTCACTGGACCGACGATTACTTCAGCTTCACCACCACGCGCGACGACGGTTTCCGTTTCGACAACGGCCAGTTCGTGATGATCGGCCTGCAGGGTGCCGATGGCTCGGCGAAGCCGCTCATGCGCGCCTATTCCATCGCCAGCGCCAACTGGGAAGAGCAGCTCGAATTCTTCAGCATCAAGGTACCCGACGGTCCCTTGACTTCGCGCCTGCAGCACATCAGGCCCGGCGACACGATACTGGTCGGCAAGAAACCCACCGGCACGCTGTTGATCAGCGACCTGCACCCCGGACGCAACCTCTATCTGCTGGGCACCGGCACCGGGCTTGCGCCCTGGTTGTCGATCATCAAGGATCCGGAAACCTACGACCGTTTCGACCGCGTGGTACTGGCCCACGGCGTACGCCATGCGCATGATCTCGCCTATCGCGACTACTTCGAAAAGGAACTGCCGAACCACGAGTTCCTGGGCGAACAGATCCGCGAGAAGCTGCTCTACTACCCGGCCGTCACCCGCGAGGATTTCGTCAACAAGGGACGGCTGACCGACCTGCTGGAAAGCGGCCGCATGGCCGAGTCGCTGGGACTCCCACCGCTGGACCCGGAGCACGACCGCGCCATGATCTGCGGCAGCCCGCAGATGCTGGCCGACCTGCGCCGCATCCTGGATGCGCGCGGCTTCGTTCCCGCCCCCCGCATCGGTACCGCCGGCCAATACGTCTTCGAGCGCGCCTTCGTCGAAAAATAAGCGCGGCCCGCCGTAGGTCGGGGCTACGCCCCCGACGCACGGATACTCTGCCTGTATGTGCGTCGGGGGCGTAGCCCCGACCTACTCAGCCAATGCGGATTCGATATCGCCCGCGATGGATTCCGGCTTGTCGGTCGGCGCATAGCGTTTGACCGGTTTGCCGTCGCGGCCGACCAGGAACTTGGTGAAGTTCCACTTGATCGCATCGATGCCCAGCAGCCCGCCTTTTTCCTTCTTCAGCCATTTCCATAGCGGATGGGTGTTGGCGCCGTTGACCTCGATCTTGGCGAACATGGGGAAATCCACGTCGTAGGTCAGCGAGCAGAAGTTCTTGATCTCCTCCTCGTTGCCCGGCTCCTGGTTGCCGAACTGGTCGCAGGGGAAGCCCAGCACCACCAGCCCGCGTTCGCGGTAGTCCTGCCAGAGTTTTTCCAGACCGGTGTATTGCGGGGTGAAACCGCACTTGGAGGCCACGTTGACGATCAGCAGCGCCTTGCCGCGATAGTCGGCCAGAGACACGTTGTTGCCATCGATGTCGATGGCGTCGAATTCGTAGGCGGTGGTCATGATTGCGCTCCGGACAATGGCTTATGAGACACCCGACGCGGGCAATGGGCAAGTCCGGCCCTGTGCGTCCGGTGCGAGGATCGAATAGCCTATGCCGTACGAGACGAGCGCAGAACGGTCCCCGCCCATGCAGGCAGCTTCCGACCCCAACTCCCTGGCCACCCTGTATATCCACGTGCGGATATTGCTGGGCATGATCGTGGGCCTGGGACTGACTCACCTGCTGCGGCATCTGGCGCGCATCGTCGAACGCCCCAAGGTGCGGCGGATCTACTGGGTGCACCTGGTGTGGGCGCTCTTCATGTTCGTCTACCTGCTGCATTTCTGGTGGTGGGAGTTCTACCTGTCGCACCAGACGCGCTGGAATTTCAATCTCTATCTCTTCGTCACCGTCTATGCACTGCTGCTGTATCTGCTCTGCGCGCTGATCTTTCCGGAAAGCGTGGACGACTACCAGGACTACCGCGATTATTTCTATTCCCGCGGGCATTGGTTCTTCGGTTTGCTGGCGGTGATGTTCGCGGTGGATGTAGTCGATACCGCCATCAAAGGCGCCGACTACTTCCGCCACTTCGGTCCTGAATACCTCATACGCAACACCGGCTACATCCTGGCCAGCCTGGTCGCCATGAAGACCCGCAACAAGTACTACCACGGCGGTTTCGCCGTGGTGGCCCTGCTCTACGAACTTTCCTGGATCCTGCGCCGCTACGAAGCGCTGCTGTTCTGATCGCGCCGCACGCGATCAGCGCGCCGTCTGCACCCGCACCGGTTCGGCGAAGGGCTTGATGCCCAACGCTTCATCGATCTCGCTGGGGTAATAGGCCTTGCCCTGGTGGATGACCAGGGCCACCTTGCGGATATCGGCGATGTCGACGGTAGGATCGCCGTCCACCAGCACCAGGTCGGCGCGCTTGCCCACCGCCACCGAACCGCGGTCTTCCGTAGTGCGCGTGTACTTGGCGCCGTTCCAGGTGGCGATCTGCAATACCTGCGCGGGGGTAATGCCGGCTTTCACGTACAGCTCCAGCTCGCGCTGCAGGGTGAAGCCGGAGATCTCGTCGGTGCCGGCCACGATGGGCACGCCAGCCTTGTACATGCGGCCGACGAATTCGACCAGCTTATCGAACGACTTCCCGTACAGCGCCTCGGTGGCGTCGTCGGGAATATCCATCTCGCCGACCCGGCGGCTGCGCTGGATGTCGGGCGGCAGATGGTCGGCCACATCGGCCACGATCGGCGACAGCTCACCTTCGCGCTGATGGATGAATTCGAAGGTGGCCAGCGTGGGATCGATCACGATCTGTTTCTTCGCCAGATTGGCGATAAAATCCTGCACCGGCTTGGAATCGAAATCCAGGCCCGCGGTCTTTTTCGCCACCAGATAGAAACGCTCCAGCGTGCGCGTATCGGTCTCCGGGGTGACGAAGAAGTTCAGCATCACCTGGTTGATGTGCTGGATCTCGTCGTAACCCTGATCCACCGCGTCCTGCGCGCGCATGAAGGCCGGAATGTGGCCGCTGACCCGCAGGCCGCGCTGGTGCGCGTAGGCGGCGGTATCGCGCAGGATGTCCTTGGGGAAGGAGTTGTAGATCTTGACCTGCGGATAACCGTGGTCGGCGTACCAGTCGACCGCCTTCTTGGCTTCGTCCAGGTTCTTGATGACGAAGCCGTTGCGCGCCGACATCTTGCTTTCGCCTTCGATGAAACCGGCCGGCACTACGCTGGGGCCCAGCAGCTTGCCCTCGCTCAGTTGCGCCATCAGCTGCTGCAAAGTGGTGTTGTCGTTGCCCATGTCGCGGATGGAGGTGATGCCGGCCGCCAGATGCAGGCCGCCATCCCAGGGACCGAAATGCGCATGCATGTCGAACAGACCCGGCAGCAGCACCTTGCCGCCTGCCTCTATGACGTTGTCGGCCTTGGTTTGTCCGCCGCCGGCATTGGCGATGGACACGATCTTGCCGTCGCGGATCAACACATCCGAGGCCGCGCCCAGAGTCGCCTTCTCGCTGTCGAACACGCGCGCGTTGCGGATCAGGGTGGTACCGGGCAGCGGATGGGCCAGGCGTTGTTCCATGCCCAGCAGCACTTCGCCTTCGGCCTGCTTCTGGCGCGTTTCCAGCGCTGCGGCATTGGATTCCCAGCCTTCCTCGATCAGCTGCAGGAAACCGGGATAGATGAATGCGAACAGCCGGGGATTATCGCCGGTGGTGGACCAGGCAAACGAGGGGGTCAGGCCCACGCCGGTCATCGCCACCAGCTGCACCGCGCGCTTTTCGCCGCCACGGGTGACTTCCGCATCGGCGACCTTGCGCACGGTCAGGGTGCCGCTGGGAATCAAAGGCAGTTTGCCGTCGCTGCGTTTGGCGAGCGCCGACATCGCTACCGAAAAACCTTCCGGCGTACCGCCCAGGGCCGAGTACAGGGCCGTGCCGGAAACCGACTGCTTGCCTTGATCCGAAGTCGACTTCCACTCCGCGCTGTCGCCCGTGCGCGAAAAAGTTTCGTCGACCTTGGCTCCGAACGTGGAGGTACCGCTGACCTTGTACTGGCTGTAAGTGCCATCAGCGGCCAGTTTGTATTCCTCTTTCAGCTCCGGACCACGACCGTTGTCCTTGAAGATGAAATCGACATGGGTGGTGCCGTCGTCGTCCTTGCGCACGACCTGTTCGCCGGCCTTGGTACCGCCATCGACCAAGGCCACGTAGCGGATGGTTTCGGCCGCAGCTGCCGGGCCGGTTAGGACCGGGCCTGCGAGGAGCAGCGCGAGGGACAGGCACAGGACATGCTTCATCCAGAAAACTCCAAGGGCAATAAGGGGTGGCCGGCAAGCGGCTACCGCAGCTTAGCCCAGGTCCCCGACCCCTACCCCTGTCTTTCGTCACAGGTCGGCCATGCCTCGCATCGGGTAGCCTGTAAAGTCCGTATCTGTAAGGAAGCTGCCGAATGACCACCCGTCTCGCCCTGGCGCTTGCCGCCTCTCTTGGACTTGCCATGCCCGCTTATTCCCAGGCCGCCGTACCGGCGAGCGCCGAAGCCGCCAAAGCTTCCAATCCGTTCTTTTCCGAAAGCCCGCTGCCGCTGCATTACCCCCAGTTCGACAAGATCAAGGACAGCGATTTCGCCCCCGCCTTCGACGCCGGCATGGCCGAGCAGTTGAAGGAAGTGGATGCGATCGCCAACAACGCCGCCGCGCCGACTTTCGACAACACCATCCTGGCCATGGAAAAAAGCGGCCAGGTATTGAACCGCGCGCAGACCGTATTCTTCAGTCTGGTCGGCGCCGATACCAATGACGCACGCAACAAGCTGCGCGCCGATTACGCGGCCAAATTCGCCGCGCATGGCGACGCCATCGCGCTGAATCCGAAACTGTTCGCGCGCATCGACACGCTGTACAAAGCGCGCGACACCCTGGGCCTGGATGCCGAAGGCGTACGGCTGGTGGAGCGCTACCACACCGATTTCGTGCGCAGCGGCGCCAATCTGTCCGAGGCCGACAAAGCCACCCTGAAAGGCATGAACTCGCAGCTGGCCGAACTGGGCAGCAAGTTCAGCGACAACGTGCTGAAGGAGGTCAACGCCTCGGCCGTGGTCATCGACGACGCCAAGCAGCTGGCCGGTTTCACTCCGGAGCAGATCGCTACCGCCGCCGCGGCCGCCAAGGAGCGCAAGCTCGATGGCAAGTACGTGATCGCACTGCTCAACACCACCGGCCAGCCGCCGGAATCCGAACTGACCGACCGCGCCACGCGCCAGAAGCTGCATGAAGCCTCCATCGCGCGCGGCAGCCGCGGCGGTGAGTTCGACAACCGCGAAATCATCAGCAAGATCATGAAGCTGCGCGCGGATCGCGCCAAGCTGCTGGGCTACCCCAACCACGCGGCCTATGTGCTGGAAGACGAAACCGCCAAGACCCCGCAGGCCGTCAACGACATGCTGGGCAAACTGGCCCCGCCGGCCGTGGCCAACGCCAGACGCGAAGCGGCCGACCTGCAGGCCATGATCAAGAAGGAAGGCGGCACTTTCGAACTGGCGCCATGGGACTGGGCGTTCTATTCGGAAAAAGTGCGCAAGGACAAATTCAACTTCGACGAGTCGGAGTTGAAGCCGTACTTCGAATTGAACAACGTGCTGGAGAACGGCGTGTTCTACGCCGCCAACCAGCTGTACGGCCTTACCTTCAAGAAGCGCACCGACCTGCCGGTGTACAACCCGGACGTGACGACCTACGACGTATTCGACGCCGACGGCAAGCAGCTGGCCATCTTCATCGCCGACATGTACGCGCGTCCGTCCAAGCGCGGCGGCGCGTGGATGAATTCGTACGTGTCGCAGTCGGGCCTGACCGGCTACAAGCCGGTGGTCGCCAACCACCTCAATATCCCCAAGCCGCCGGCCGGCAAGCCCACGCTGCTGACCTGGGATGAAGTCACTACCGCCTTCCATGAATTCGGGCATGCGCTGCACGGCATGTTCTCGAACGTGGAGTATCCCTACTTCACCGGCACCAGCGTGCCGCGCGACTTCGTCGAGTATCCCTCGCAGGTCAACGAGATGTGGGCCGACTGGCCGGCGATCCTGAAGAATTACGCCAAGCACCACGAAACCGGCGCGCCGATGCCGCAGGAACTGCTGGACAAGGTGATCGCCGCATCCAAGTTCAACCAGGGTTTCCGCACCACCGAATACCTGGGCTCGGCGATGCTGGACCAGCGCTGGCACCAGATCACCGCCGACCAGGTGCCCGACGCGTCCGGCGTGATGGCTTTCGAAGCCGCCGCGCAGAAAGCCGACGGCACCGACTACGCGCCGGTGCCGCCGCGTTACCGTACGCCCTACTTCAGCCACATCATGGGCGGCTATTCGGCCGGCTACTACGCCTACATCTGGTCCGAAGTGCTGGACGCCAACAGCGTGGAATGGTTCGAGCAGCATGGCGGTCTGACCCGCGCCAACGGCGACCACTTCCGCAAGACCCTGCTCTCGCGCGGCGGCAGCAAGGACGCGCTGCAGCTGTTCCAGGATTTCGCCGGGCATGCGCCGAAGATCGAGCCGTTGCTGAAGAAACGCGGATTGGTGGCCGATGCCGCCGATGGCGCCAATCCGACGCTCGCCCCAGAAGCACCGAAGAAATAAATCCTATCGTCCTCGTTGTGCAGGCACGCCACCTTCGGGTGGCGTGCTTGTTTGGGAAGCACGATCCCGGCGGTCTCACCGCTCGCGTAAAGGCCGGCTCAAATCCAGGAAGATTTCACGAGCCGCCACACCCTGGTCCGGATGATCGATGAAGAAGCCCTGCACGCCCAGACCGTACAGTTGCACCGCCTCGGCGATTACCGACTGCGGGATTCCACCTGGCGTCTGCGCGAGGAAGGACTCTTCCGCGCGCAAGGTGTAGGGATGCACCTGCAGTCCTGCCTTCAAGGCCCAGCCGAGCATCGGGTGGACCAGACCGGTTCCCTGGCTGGCCAGCTCGGCCTTGCCGTTGCGGTCGGCATCGACCTTCGAAGCCAGCGTCACCCGTGGCAGCAGATTGCCCTTCCAGGGGCCGACGCCGCTGGCGTAATTCGCCTTCATCCACTGCAGGACCTGTTCGGTGGCGAACGCGCCGTACAGCGTATTGGCGCTGATGCCGCCCTCGACCTGCCCGATCAGACCGCCGTACAGCGCAGCGAGATTGGCGCCATGGCTGGCGTTGTAGACCACGTCATATGGCTTGGCCGCGTGGAAATCGTCGTACAGCTGCACCAGCGGCAGATCGACGCCGGCCGCAGGCATCCAACGCTTCTCCAGTTCGATCAGGTTCTCGAACTCGAAGCTCTGGATATAGACCTGCGCCGGATTGATGAAACCCTCCGCCACCAAAGTCTCGATCAGCTTGGCGCCTAGAGAGACCGCGATGGGACTGCCGTCGATGCGGCGACCCTCTTTGGCGAAATAGGTCGGGTGCTTGGTTTCCGGATACACACCGATGCGGCGCCCGCCGCGGCTCTCCTGTTTGGCCAGCTGCACTACTTCGGCGAAGGTCGGAATGGCGTACTGACCGTCGAAGCGGGTATTGCCCGGACGGATCTGCGGAATGCGTTCCTTGGCGCGCAGCGTCTTGATCTCGGCCAGGGTGAAATCTTCGGTGAACCAGCCGGTCATCGCCACGCCATCGACCAGTTTCGTGGTCTTGCGGCTGGCGAACTCGGGATGGGCGGCGACGTCGGTAGTGCCCGAGATTTCGTTTTCGTGGCGGGCGATCAACACGCCGTCCTTGGTGGCGACCAGATCGGGCTCGATGAAATCGGCGCTTTGCTGGATGGCCAGGCGATAGGCCGCCAGCGTGTGCTCGGGGCGGTAGCCGCTGGCGCCGCGGTGCGCGATGACGATAAGCCCTTGCTTGTCGTGCCCGCGCTGTTCGGGTTTGTGGGAATTCACGGCTTCCTTCGCGAAGGCAATGGCGGCCAATGAGAACAGAGCGCATACAGATAATGCACGCGCCAGCGCTACGCGGTTCGGTCTCTTGTTCATCGGTTCGTCCTTTTGGGAGATCGGGATGCCGGGCTTCCCCCTCAAGCCGACGCGGCCAGCCTCGAATACGCAGATTGCAGCCGTTTTACCGAATGGCTTACATCGCATGACCCGCATGCGACGTGTGATGCCGGCCCGCTATCTCCAATGAAGACAGGAACTTGTTCCGAACCGTGCCGCCGACGTCGCGGCGCCCCATTCCGCTGAACGCCGCGCAATCCGCGCCTAATCCAACAGCTTTTGTTGCTGACCCGAAGTCTCCGTCCAGTGGTAGCGGCCGGTAGCCGGGTCGTACACGCGATTGGGCGCGACCTGGATCATGCCGTTGACCGGCTTGCCGTTCGCGTCCAACAGATTGGCCGGCTGTTTCCGCGACCCGGATCCGGTCGGCACTTCATGCGCCGGCCCTTTGCTGGGAATCGCAGCAGGCGCCTGCGGGCGCTGGTTGGGATCGCTGGCCACCTTGGGCGTCTGCACGGGTTGCGCCTGATCGAGCTTGGGGCCGATGCCGCTATCGCTGGGCGGCGTGACCGGCTTGGCGGCGGGTACGGTGGGCTGCTGCAGTTGCTGCGCCAACGCCGGCTGTGCGGCCAAACCGATCAGCGCGGCTAAAACCAGGGAAATGCGTTTCATGAGGGGGCTCCAGTGGAAGGAATAGCCCGACCGTAATCCCCTCTACCTTCACGCACCATGAAAAAGACGGTTTCAGCGTGGAGCCAGATAACCGCCCTTCACCCCGCCGTTGGACAGCACCACCTGCCACAACTGCGAATTGCGCGTGCGGAAAGTGGCCATGGACGCGGCCAGATAGAACCGCCACATGCGGCGGAAGCGTTCGTCGTAACGCGGATCCGACGGCCAGGCGCGCTCCACGTTGCCGCGCCATGCCTGCAGCGTGCGGTCGTAGTCGGCGCCGAAGTTGTGCCAGTCTTCGATGACGAACAGGCCTTCCACCGCCTGCGCGATCTGCGCCGTGGAAGGCAGCATGGAGTTGGGGAAGATGTAGCGCCCGATCCAGGCGTCGGTATGGTTGACCGAACGGTTGGTGCCTATGGTGTGCAGCAGGAACAGCGCGCCCGGCGGCAGGCAGCGCTGCGCCACTTCGAAATAACCGCGGTAGTTCTTGACGCCCACATGCTCGAACATGCCGATGGACAGCGCCGCATCGAACGGCTCGTGCAGCTCGCGGTAATCCTGCAGCCTGATTTCGATCGGCAGGCCGGCGCACAGTTCGCGCGCATACTCGGCCTGCTCCTTCGAGATGGTGATGCCCACCCCGCTGACCCCGTAACGTTCGGCGGCGAATTTCAGCGCCTCGCCCCAGCCGCAGCCGATGTCCAGCACACGCATGCCCGGTCGCAGGCGAAGCTTGCGGCAGGTCAAGTCCAGCTTCGCTTCCTGCGCCGCATCCAGCCCGTCCAGCACGCGCCCGTCGGCCTGCGTCCAGTAGCCGCAGCTGTAGACCAGGCGCCGGCCCAGCATGGCCGCATACAGATCGTTGCCCAGATCGTAGTGGCGTTCTCCCACTTCCCGGCTGCGGTTGCGGCTCTGCAGATTCAGCAAGCGCGCGCGCAGCGCGTCCCAGAGTTCGCCGGCGCCGTGCACGCGCTGCTCCAACCGCGCCTGCAGCAGATGGAACAGGAATCCGTCCAGCGATTCCGCATCCCACCAGCCGTCCATATAGCTTTCGCCCAGGCCCAGCGATCCCTGCCCCAGCACCCGCGCATAGAAATGGGGATCGTGCACCTGCAGATCCCAAGGGCGCGCGCCGCCGATCTGCACGTCCGCCTCCGCAAGCAGGTGGGCGACCCGTCGTTGGAAGCGTTGCTGCGACATGGCCCGGGCCGGATTATCGGGGTTTGGCGAACAGGCCGGCGTATTCGGGGGCGACGTAGGGCAGCAGTACCGCCGCCGGCACGTCCACCGTCTGCGTCCCGTCCGCGTACGGGCCCACCTGATACGGCGGGAATACGAAGCGCAACGCGATCACCTTGCCGTCGGCGCCGACTATCGGCTGGAACTGGCTGAAATTGTCCACGTCCGGTTCGGTGCCTTCGTCGATCATCTTGTCGGCGCTGCGCACGAACTGCAGCCGTTCCTCGGGCGGCATTTCGTCGGCATCGGCGCGCACGGAGACGCTGGTGTGCAGTTGTTCCCGGATGAAGGCGCCGATGGCGGCCCAACCTTCCACCTTGGGCACCAGTTCCTTGGCCGTCAGCAGCTTGTTCTGCGGAGGCAGCCAAACGAAACGCGCCACCAGCGGTTCGCCGTGCGCGCCGCCGGTGTAGCGGCTGCCATCGGCGGCGACCGCCACCAGCTCCGGCGTTTCGGCGACTTGTTCGAAGCTGAGCGACAGTTCGTACGGCGCCGACGGCTTGTCGTTGCCGAATCCGGCCACCGCCTGCATCAGCTCCGCCCGCGCCGCGTCGGAATAGGCGGCGACGGCCTGCGCCAGACCCGGATACTTGTTGAGCGTCGGCGGATAGCTGATGCCCACTATGTAGGCATCGTTGGTTTCGATGACGTCCTTGAGCTCGGGCACGGCGGGCGCGCCCGCAACCGGGGCCTGCGCTGGCGCGGTGTCGGGTTGCGCCGGGGCGGCGGGCGTGTCGGCTTCGCGCCTGCAGGCGCCGAGTGCCAGTACCAACAGGAAAAACAGGGGGAATTTCGACACGGATCGCACGACCAGACTCCTTCCAGGGAATGCATACAGTTTATGCCGCGACGCAGCAGCGCGACAGCCGCAATTCCGACCGGCGCGCTCTTCAGTCGACCAGATCGGCGTACTCCGGATGGTGCTGGACGTAGGCAGCCGAATAGGAACAGGCCGGCACTACCCGCAACCCCTCCGCGCGCGCGTACTCCAGCGCGGCCTTGACCAATTCCCCGGCGATCCCGCGTCCACCGATGGCCTCAGGCACGCCGGTGTGGTCGATGGTCAGGCGCCCGCCGTCCCGGCGGTAAAGCAGCTCCGCTTCGTATCCCTCTACCCGGACAGCGAAACGGCGGGAGGCGGGGTCGTGGGCGATGTCCAGGGGCATGGGTCTCTCCAATGGGGAATGCATCACGGCTGGATTGTGCCGCAGGCGGTTCAGGGGCGGCAAAACTGGACGCGGCGCGTCACATTCGGGCTGGCCCATGCCACTTGCCCCCGTCCTTCAACGCTTTCAGTGCCATAACTCACAGTTGGCACGATAACTGCTTTAACCCTCCCAAGAGCAAACACACGGGGAACGGCAATGAACTTCGACGACGCAACCATCAGCAACAACAACTCGTCCAGCGACTTCACCCTGCTGGAAGGCCTTTACCAGCTTGCCGTCACCGGCCACACCGACGACTGGGAATTCGAGCGCCTCAACAATGCGGTATACGAGCGCCTGCTCTCTTCCTACAACAGCGGTGTCGACATGGGCATGCACGAAACCGCCAATCCGATGAACCTGGTGGGCTGAAACACGCTTCACTCTGCGATACCGGTTCGACGATATCGCGACAACGCAACAACCAGAACAATAAGACGGCCTGTACACAGGTCCGGACGCAGGTGACGGGGGTCGCCTGCGTCATTTTTTTGGGTCCGTTTTTTGGCCGTATCGCCTCAGCGATTGTCCCGCTTGCCCTGGTTGCGCCTGTCCTGCGTGCCCAGACTACCCTGTATCGCTTTCATCCTGCTTTCGGCGGCATGCAGTTCCACCGCCTTGTCCGCCGCTTCGTTCGATTGGAAGCCCGGGTCCGGCACTGGCGCGTGGTGCGGATCCAACAGCTGCCAGGGCTGCGTTTCCCGGTCGTGCGCCCGCTTCTGTTCCAGCAGCTTGCGGGTATTGGCCAGCGCCTGATGCGGGGTGACTTTGCGTGGGGCAGCCTTGCTGGCTCGTTTGGCGGGTGCCGATTTCGCCGCGGAGTTCGATGGAACCGGCTTGGCCTGCGTCTTCCTGACCTTAGCCGTGGCCTGCTTTACCGCAACCTTCTTCGCCACCGGCTTGCTGGCGACCGCCTTTTTAGCGGTTTTTTCGACTACCGATTTTTTTGCGACGGCCTTCTTGGCTACGCTCTTGGTCGCTTGCCTGGCCGGCGCTTTCCTCGCAGAAGTCTTCTTCACTGCCGCCTTGACGGCCTTTCGCGGTTTGGCCGCCGGCTTTATCGCTTTCTTGGCGACCTTCTTCGCGGTCTTGCCTTGTGTTTTATTTTTTGCGGGCGTCTTTTTTGCGGCCTTGGATGTCTTGGCGGGTTTGCGGGTAGCCATCGCTCACGATCTCCGTTGATGTCTCGTGGCTATTCGATAGCACGCAAAACATTCAGATACGGTGATCGCGCCGACGCGCAGTTCAGCCTCCGAACGAGGGTTGCTGCAATTGCCGCAGGAAATGCCCCAATACGCGCGGCTCCATGATCAGCATGAACAGCACGCCATAGGCAGCGCCGGCGAGGTGTGCGCTGTGGTTGATGCGATCGCCGCCGCGACGGTCCATCCAGATGCTGTAGCCCACGTAGAGCACGGCGAACAGGATGGCGGGCATGGGAATGAAGAACACGCCGATGATCGACCACGGCCTGACCAGGATGTAGGCGAACAGGATGGCCGACACCGCGCCCGACGCGCCCAGGCTGAGGTAGTTGGGGTTCTTCTGGTTCTTCAGATACGTGGGCAGGATGGACACCACCAGCGCAGATACGTAGAACACGGGATAGACCCACACGCCCATGTCGCCCATCAACGACTCGATCGGCGGTCCGAAGAAGAACAGCGTGATCATGTTGAAAAGCAGATGCATGAAATCCGCATGGATGAAGCCGTAGGTCACCAGCCGGTCGTACTGCTTGTGCTTGTCGATCGCCGGCGGCCACAGGATCAGCCGGTCGGCCAGCTTGCGGTTGTTGAACGCGATCCACGACACCACGCAGGTGATGGCGATCAAGGCATAGGTAACGGGGGTTTCCATCAAACGGCTCCGACGGCGCGATAGTTGTCCTGCATTGGATAGCGCCACGCGTACAGCGCGAATACCAAGGCCGCGATGAAGGCGAACACGGCGAAGAAGAACATCAGAAATGCATTCTCGCTCAGTCCTGTACTGGCGATGCGTGAAATCACCGCTTCATTGCGCACGCTGACATTGGTCAGCAGCACCCACACATTGCCGAAAGTAACCGAGAGGTACCAAAGCGCCATGATCACTCCCTTCATGGCCTGCGTAGCCTGGCTATAGGCGAATTCCAACGCCGTAGCCGATACCAGCACCTCGCCGAAGGTCAGCAGCAGGTAGGGCAGGATCTGCCAGGCCAGCGATACCGGATCGCCGCCATCGATCCACAACTGGATCGCACCGGCGGCTATCCATGCCACGCCGGAGAACGCGATGCCCCACCCCATGCGCCTGAGCGCGGTGGGCTCGAAACCCATGCGCCGCAGCAGTGGATACAGCACGATATTGTTGAACGGGATGATCAGCATCACCAGCAGCGGATTGAGCGCCTGCATCTGCCCCGCTTCCTTGACCAGCCAGCTGGGCCACCACCACAGATCGTGCGGCACCATCATGGTCTTGCCCTGCAGCACCCAGGTGGAAGCCTTCTGGTCGAACAAGGACCAGAACGGCGTGATCAGCGCGAACACGATGATCACGCGCAGCACCGCGCGAACGCTGTCCACCGCAGAATCCGGATGCAGGCCGCGGGCGCGTTCGAGCTGCATCGACACGCCGATGCCGCCGAACGCGATCAACGCGCCCAGCGCCAGGCAGGCGGTGATGACGAAACCGAAACCTTCCGGCCAGAAACCAGGCTTGAGCGCCCAGCACAGCAGCATCGCCACCGCCAGCGCGGCCCCGGCGAGGGCCACCGACAGACCGGGCCGGCCCTGTCCCTGCTCGTGCCGGGTCAGCGCGGTGCGGGCGACGCTGTAGAACGAGTTCGGGTCGTCGCCATGCGTCGGCGGCACCCGCACGTACTGTTTGCGCCCCAGCCAGAAGATCAGGGTGGCGATGAACATCAGGATGCCCGGGATGCCGAAAGCGACGGCGGGTCCGTGATTGCGCAGGAACAGCGGCATCAGCAGCGAGGCGAAGAAACTGCCGAAGTTGATCGTCCAGTAGAAGAAATCGAACACGATTTTGGCCAGGCTCTTGTTCGACTCGTCGAACTGGTCGCCGACGAACGACACCACCAGCGGCTTGATGCCGCCGGAACCGAGCGCGATCAGGAACAGCCCGGCATAGAACCCGTTACGGTTGTCGTCGAATGCGGCCAGGCAGGCATGGCCCGCGCAATAGATCAGCGAGAACCACAACACGGTGTTGTATTTTCCGAAATATCGATCCGACAGCCACCCCCCGAGCAGGGGGAAGAAGTAAACCCCGATCACGAAACTGTGGAATACGTCCTTGGCCGCTCCCTCGCGGTCGGCTTCCGGCAGATAGGCGAGGATCACGCTGCTCACCAGGAACTGGACCAGGATGTTGCGCATCCCGTAGAAACTGAAGCGCTCGCAAGCCTCGTTTCCGATAATGTAGGGAACCTGCCGCGGCAGGCGTGCCGATTGCGCCCTGGCTGTCGTGCTCATCCGGTATTCCAGCGAATAGTTGCGGGAAGGGTAACCCATGGAACGTGCGCGGATCGACTGCACGAATGGACACTCCCGGCTAATGCGATGCCGGCCCGCAACGTGCATCATTGGCTTTTGAAGGCGAGAATCCACCCCTATGCGCTCATTGCTCCTGCTTCTCGCGGTACTTTTGCTCACCGCACCCGCCATGCCCGCCTCCGCCGCCAACGACGCACTGACCACGGTTTCCGAGCGCTCAGGCTTCCTCAAGACCGGACGCTACGAGGAAGTCGCGGCCTTGTGCGACGCCTTCGCCAAAGCCTATCCGGACGCGGTGCGCTGTATCGACTTCGGCAACTCTCCCGAGGGCCGGCCGATGAAAGCGCTGGTCGCTTCCACCAGCGGCGCGCTGGATGCCGCAACCGCGCGCAAACGCGATCTCCCTGTAGTGCTGATCCAGGGTGGGATACACGCCGGCGAGATCGACGGCAAGGACGCCGGCTTCCTGGCGCTGCGCGAAGTCCTGGAAGGCAAGGCGGCCAAAGGCGCGCTGGACAAGCTGGTGTGGGTGTTCGTGCCGGTGTTCAGCGTCGATGGCCATGAACGCTTCGGCGCCTGGAACCGCCCCAACCAGCGCGGCCCGGAGGAAATGGGCTGGCGCACCACCGCGCAGGGCTACAACCTCAATCGCGACTACGTGAAGGCCGATGCGCCCGAAATGCAGGCGATGCTGGCCCTGATCGACGAATGGGATCCACTGGTCGAAGTGGACCTGCATGTCACCGACGGCGCCAAGTTCGAACACGATGTCTCCATCCAGGTGGAACCCATCCACGCCGGCGACGGCGAACTGCGCAAGGCCGGCCGCGCATGGCGCGATGGCGTGATCGCCGACCTGGCGGCGCAAGGCTCGCTGCCCCTGCCCTACTACCCTTCCTTCGCGGTGTCCGACGACCCGACCTCGGGTTTCGACGACGGCGTGCCGCCGCCGCGGTTCTCCCATGGCTACTTCTGGCTGCGCAACCGCTTGGGCATGCTGGTGGAAACCCACTCCTGGAAGACCTACCCGGTGCGCGTGCGCATCACCCGCAACACCGTGGTCTCGGTGCTGGAACAGGTGGCGAAAAACGGCTGGCAATGGATGCAGCTTGCGCACCAGGCCGATGCGCGCGCCCGCGAATTGAAGGGAAGTTCCGTACCGCTGGCCTATGCGGCCGGCAAGGAATCGCACCTGGTCGATTTCCGCGGCTACGAATACACGCGTACGCCTTCCGAGATTTCCGGCGCGCTGATGACGCGATACGACGAGAGCAAGCCGCAGATCTGGCGGATTCCGCTGCGCGACAACGTACAGCCCAGCCTGAGCGTGGCCGCACCTGCCGGCGGCTATCTCATTCCAGCCGCGCATGCCGGCTGGGTGGGAGCGAAGCTGAAACAGCACGGAATCGAATTCCGCACGCTCGATGCGCACCCGGGACTGGCGGTCGAGAGCTTCCGCGCCAGCGAGGCGACGCCTGCCGCGCAGTCCTCCGAAGGCCATCAGCGGATGGCGGTCAAGGGCGAATGGAAAGCCGACAAGCGCGATATCGGCGCGGGCGCGCTGTTCGTGCCGATCGCGCAACCCAAATCGCGCCTGGTCATGTCGATCCTGGAACCGCTGGCGCCGGACTCGCTGGTGGGCTGGGGCGAGTTCAACAACGCTTTCGAGCGCAAGGAATACATGGAGGACTACGTGGCCGAGGAAGTAGCGCGCGAAATGCTGGCCAAAGACGCGGCGCTGAAGGCGCGGTTCGAAAAGCGCGTCCGCGAGGATGCCGCTTTCGCCAAGGACCCGCAGGCGCGCCTGGAGTTCTTCTACCGGCTGCATTCCTCATGGGACGAACGCAACAATCTGTATCCGGTGATGCGCATCGATACGGTTCCCCGCTGATTCTTTGGTGAGTTCATGGAATGAAGACGCTCGTTCTGGCCCTGCTGTCGCTGATCGCCTTCTCGCTGCCCGCAGGCGCGGCCGATTCGTCGCCCGCGCTATCGGAGAGAACCTTGAAAGTCGTCACTCTCAACCTCTACCACGACAAGGACGACTGGCCGAAGCGCCGCGTGCAGATCGTGGAGGAATTGAAGCGTCTACGCCCCGATGCGATAGCCCTGCAGGAAGTGCTGCAGGATGAAGGCCTGACCAACCAGGCCGAATGGCTTGCGACGCAATTGGGCTACCAGTGGCATTTCGTCAGCATCGATCCGGCCGGCCAGCCGCGGCGCTACGGCAACGCCCTGCTGACCCGCCACCCGATCCTCGAGCGCGGCCAGAAGCTCCTGCAGCCGCTCGACGACAGCCGCAGCGCGGGGTTCCTGCGTATCGATCTGGACGGACGGCCGCTCAACCTCTACGTCACCCACCTGCACTGGACCGACCAGGGTGGAGCGATCCGCGCCCGGCAGATCGCCGACCTGATGCAGTACATCGCCGCCACTTCGGAGAATATCCCCAGCCTGGTGGCCGGCGATTTCAATTCGACCGCCGATTCGCCGGAACTGGCCGCGCTGCGCGAAGGATTCGTGGATACCTACGGCGACCGGCACCCACAGGCCGACGCGGCCTCCAGCAGCACCTTGAACCCGAAGTATTTCGTCGCGCCCAAACGCATCGATCACGTGTTCTTCCAGCGTGGCGCGTTCGCCCCCCTCGGCGCCACGATCCTCTTCAGCCAGCCCGATGCCCAAGGCGTATGGGCCTCGGACCATTTCGGCATGCTCGTCGAATTGCGCCTGGCCGCATTTGAAATCAAGGCGAAGCCGGCCCTGGATCAGCGATTGCGGTCCGATCGCCAGGCCGCTTTCCGTCACGGTCGCTGAAGTTTTCTGCGGCTATGCTGCACTCCCGGGCAACACGGGCCAGGGCTTCCGGCCGTTGCGCGCACCTCCCGTTCGATTGGAAACCGCATGCCGCTTCGTTCCCGCTCACATAGAAGGTCCGGCGTACGCAAGCCTGCGCTGATCGCGCTAGTGCTGGTGGTCCTGCTGTCGGGATGGTTCTGGCAGCAGAATCGTACGCGCCATGCCGCGGGGAACGATCCCGCACCGGCCGCCGCGCCTGCCGCCAATGCCGGCAACAGCCAGCCGCTGCCCTTGCCGCCCTTGGAAACCACGCGCAATGGCTCGCAGACGGACACCCCGCCAGCGTCGGCGCCGGCAGCTTCGACGCAGGCTGCCCCGGCGACTGCCGCATTCCTGCCGGCGGAGGCGCACGCGACGTTGCGCCTGATCGCGCAGGGCGGGCCGTTCCCGCACAGCCAGGACGGCAGCGTTTTCGGCAACCGCGAGAGGCGCCTGCCGTCCAAGCCGCGCGGCTATTACCATGAATACACCGTCGAGACGCCGGGCCTCGGCCACCGCGGCGCGCGGCGCATCATCACCGGAGGCCAACCACCGGATGTCTATTACTACACCGATGACCATTACGACTCATTCCGCAGCTTCCAGGTCGCGCGATGACTGAAACAGGCTTCGATCTGGGGCTGAGCGACCCGACCCGCGCCGGTGTTTTCTTCGTCACCGCCGACGATCTCAACGTGCTCGCGGCCGCCGCGCACGACGCGGGCCTGCTGCCCTGCCTCATCGACCTGATGGGCTGCGGCAACAAGGCCACCCTGTTGTTGCGGATCGCGGTCGCCATGGATTTCCCCACCACTTCCAGCCGCAACTGGGATGCGCTTTCCGACAGCCTGCGCGATCTGGACTGGATGCCGGCCCAGGGCTACGTATTGCTGTTCGACGGCGCCGGAGAGCTGCATCACGTGGACGAAGAAGATTTCGACACGCTGGTCAGCATCCTGGACGAAGCCAACCGCGCCTGGGCCGAGCGCGACGTGCCGTTCTGGGCCTTCCTGGCCCTGCGCGAAAGGGATTTCGACGAACTGGAGGATTGACGCCGGCGCTCGCCCCACCATGCGAGGCTACGCAGTTCAGCGCGATGCTGCGATCATGGCGCATGACCGACCAGCCGACAGACTTCGACAGCCTCTCCCTCTCGCCAGGCCTGCAGCAGGGCGTGGAGGTGGCCGGCTACGCGCAGATGACCCCGATCCAGGCCGAAAGCCTGCCCGCCATCCTCGCCGGACGCGATGTCATCGCGCAGGCGCCCACCGGCAGCGGCAAGACGGCCGCATTCGGCCTGGGCCTGCTGCACAGGCTGGACCCGGCGCTGATCCGCGCTCAGGCGCTGGTGCTCTGCCCTACCCGCGAACTGGCCGACCAGGTGGGCAAGCAGCTACGCAAACTGGCTTCCGGCATTCCGAACCTCAAGCTGCTGGTGTTGACCGGCGGCATGCCGCTGGCGCCGCAACTGGCTTCGCTGGCGGCCCATGACCCGCACGTGGTGGTCGGTACGCCCGGCCGTATCCAGGAGCTGATGCGCAAAAAGGTCCTGCACCTGGCCAGCGTGCGCACGCTGGTGCTGGACGAAGCCGACCGCATGCTCGACATGGGCTTCGAGGAAGCGATCCGCGAAATAGTGGGAAAGACTCCGAAAGAGCGGCAGACCTTGCTGTTCTCGGCCACTTTTCCCGACGCCATCCGCGATATCGGCCGCAATACCATGCGCGACCCGCTGGAGGTCACCGCCGGCGGCGTGACCGAGCAACCGGTGGTCGAACAGACCTTCTATGAAGTGGATCTGTCGCGCAAGCAGACCACGCTGGCCGGACTGCTGTTCGAGCAAAGGCCCGAGTCGTGCGTGGTGTTCTGCAACACGCGCCGCGACGTCGACGAGGTGGCCGAATCGCTGAAGCACTTCGGCTTCACCGCGCTGGCCCTGCATGGCGACATGGAACAGCGCGACCGCGACGAAGTGCTGGTGCGTTTCGCCAACCGCAGCTGCAATGTGCTGGTCGCCAGCGACGTGGCCGCGCGCGGGCTGGATATCGACGAGCTGGCCACGGTGGTCAACTACGAACTGCCCACCGACCCGGACGTGTACGTGCACCGCATCGGCCGCACCGGGCGCGCGGGCAAAGGCGGCCAAGTGCTGAGCCTGGTCACTCCTCGCGAGATATCGCGCGCGCATGTGATCGAGGAAAGACAAGGTTCGCCGTTGCGCTGGAAAAAACCGGTCGCCATGGCGCCCGCGGCGCGCAGCGCACCGCCTGCCGCGATGGCGACGCTGCGCATCGACGCCGGACGCACCGACAAGCTCCGCCCCGGCGACGTCCTGGGAGCGCTCACCGGCGATGCGGGATTGCCCGCCAGCGCCATCGGCAAGATCGACATTTTCGCGACGCGTTCCTATGTCGCCATCGCGCGCAACCAGGCCAACAATGCGCTGGCGCGGCTCGATAAGGGCCGGATCAAGGGCAAGAACTTCCGTGTCCGAAAGATGTAGGTCGGGGCTACGCCCCCGACGTTCCGGATGCAAGGGTAAGGCTTCTCAGGAACTGCAGGAAAGCATTGAACATCCCGCCCGATCGCGTGCCCAGTCCGGACGGCGCTGTGCAAAGGCCTCACGGCCCGGCTGTTCGTCGTAGGGACGGCGCATGACCTCCAGCAATTCCTCAATCCCCGCCGCATCGCCCTGCTCGGCACGGTCTATCGCCTGCTGCGCCAGATAATTGCGCAGCACGAATCGAGGATTGGCCATGCGCATGCGTGCTTGCCTGGCGTCGGAATCGAGCGGATCGGCACCGATCCGCGCCGTATAGCGCCGCAGCCAATCCAGCAGCGCCGGCTCCGCGGCTGCGCGCCTGTCGGCGTCATAGAAGGCTTCGTTCAAAGGATCGAGGGCCGGCACGGCGGGATCGATCCGGGCCAGCTCGCGGAAGAAGATGCTCATATCCACTTCACCCGCATGCAGCAGCGACTGCAGGTCCTCCATCAGCGCCACATCGTCTTCCCGGCATTCCGCCAGACCGAGCTTGCGCGCGATGTTGTCGTGATCGGCGCGGGCATAGGTTTCCCGATAGCACTGCAACCCTTCCTGCAAAGGTTCTGGACTTGCGAATAGCGAAGACAATGCGACTGCCAACCGGGTCAGATTCCAGTAAGCGATCTTCGGCTGCCAGCCGAAGCGGTAGCGCCGCCCCTGCGCATCGGTGGTGTTGGGCGTCCAGTCCGGGTCGTAGTCGTCGATCCAGCCGTAGGGACCGTAGTCGATGGTCAAGCCCAGGATCGACATGTTGTCGGTGTTCATCACCCCATGCACGAAGCCGACCCGCATCCAGTGCGCCACCATGACCGCGGTGCGCTCGCATACCTGCGCGAACCAGCGCGAATAAAGCGCTTCGCCCTCGCCTTCCAGTTCGGGGAAATCGCGGCGGATGGTGAAGTCCACCAGTTGCTTGAGCAAGGGCAGCTCGCCGCGCGAGGCTGGCAACTCGTAATTGCCGAAACGCAGGAAAGAAGGCGCGACGCGGCAGACGATGGCGCCCGGCTCTGCTTGCGGGTGCCCGTCGTAGAACATGTCGCGGATCACCGGCTCGCCGGTCGTCACCAGACTCAACGCGCGCGTGGTGGGTACGCCCAGGTGGTGCATGGCCTCGCTGCACAGGAATTCGCGAATGGAAGAGCGCAGCACGGCGCGGCCGTCGGCGGTGCGGGAATAAGGCGTCGGGCCGGCTCCTTTGAGCTGCAGCTCCCAGCGCTGGCCCGCGGCATTGATCGCCTCGCCCAACGAGATGGCGCGGCCATCGCCCAGTTGCCCGGCCCAATGCCCGAACTGGTGGCCGCCGTAATTGGCCGCAAAGGGCCGCATGCCCTGCAGCAGCGCATTGCCGCCGAAGACCTGGGCGAATTCCGGAGAAGCGACGTCGCTTTCTTCCAGATCCAGCAGGGCGGCCGTTTCCCGCGACCAAGCCAACAGCCGTGGTGCGGCGACCGGAGTCGGATTCACCAGCGAATACAGCGCCGCGCGGACTTCGCGCACGCCCGTTCCCTGTTGCGGATCGCCGGGGAGATCGGCGATGAAACGGTTATCGAATGTCAGTGACTTCATCTGTACAGGCTACGCGCCAGCGGTACCACCATTAAAGCGACGCAAATAAAAACGCCGGGGCAAGCCCCGGCGTTTCGGACAACGATACAGTCGCTATTAGAGCGGCTGGACTTCGTCGGCCTGCATACCCTTCTGGCCCTGCACGGCGACAAAGCTCACGCTCTGGCCTTCCTGCAGCGACTTGAAGCCGGAACCCTGGATCGCGCGGAAATGCACGAAAAGGTCCGGGCCGCTCTGCGGGGTGATGAAGCCAAAACCCTTGGCATCGTTGAACCACTTGACGGTACCGGTTTGACGGTCAGACATCTTTGAAACTCCTGAAACGGATGAAGAAAATCACGACCTGGGGACCCCGGGCCGAGACTGAGTTGCAGGTGTTAAGCAAAGCGGAAAGATGTAGCTGATCGTTTTGGATCGACTGCATCAGGCCACGATTTACGGTGACCCAAGCAAACACAGTGCCGTGCACACTACACACCTTTCCGGGAAAAGCCAATCCCCCGCCCAACCGCGGATAACCGGCAGTGGGGCGGTTTGCCCTAAACTGGCCTCCCCTACCGGAAACAAGCCCATGGCCAAGCCCAATTATTCGTTCGAAAAGAAGCAGCGCGAGCTGGCCAAGAAGAAGAAACAGGACGAAAAACTGGCCAAGAAGCAGGCTGCGCGGGACCCTGGCCAGGCCGACGGCAACCCGCCAGCCGGGCCGGATTCGTCCGGCGGCGGCCGCTAGTCCAGGCTTTCCAGCTCCCTGCGGCTCTCGAAAACCCGTCGGACACCGCTCAAAGGGTCCACGAAGGACAGGCTGCTGGCCAGCAACTGCAGGGGGCGCCCGTAGTCATCAGGAGCCTGGTCCGTCAGATCCGGGTAATAGGGATCGTGTCGGATTGGCGCCCCCAGGCCAGCCATATGCACCCGCAGCTGGTGTTTGCGGCCGCTGACCGGGAACAGCGCGTAACGCCACCACTCCCCGTCCGAACGCAACACCTCGATCCGGCTGAAGGAATTGGCTTCCCCTTCCTCCTCCCGCATCCGGAAGAACGGCTCCGCCTTCACGATGCGCGACTCCCGCACTCGCGGAAACTGCAGCTCTGGCAGTGCCGGAGCCACCGCCTCGTAGCGTTTTTCGATCCGACGTTCGCGGAACAGCGTCTGATAGGCATCCCGGCTGCGCTTGTCGGCCGAAAAAAGCACCAGCCCGGCGGTACCGCGATCGATGCGGTGCAGCGGCGCCAGATCGGGATTGCCCAGACGCTCCACCAGCCGGGTCAACAGGGTTTCACGCACATGAATCCCGGCCGGAGCGACCGGAAGGAAATGCGGCTTGTCGGCCACCACCAAGTGCTCGTCGGCATGCAGGATCGTTTCTTCGAACGGAATCCGGGGCTCTTCCGCCACTTCACGGAAATAATGGATGGTCGCGCCGACGCGGTACGGCGTGTCGGCAGATAGCGGCTGCCGCTCCGAGTCCAGCACCCTCCCCCGCGCGAACCGGTCCAGCCACTGCGCGCGGTCGATCTGCGGGAAGCGCGCGCACAAGCCGTCCAGCAGGGTCGCCCAGGCGCCCGGCGGGAGCTGCAGGCTGCTGGCGGGGGTTTCCCCCGGATCGGAATGGAGTGCGGACAAGACGAAGCCTCCCTGGAGCAAAGCCGTATCATGGCCGACCTTTTCCCCAGGCACCTCGATGGCGCTCAAATCCACGGTCGTGAAGGCCGAACTGCAGATCAGCGACATGGATCGCCACTACTACGCGACCCACAACCTGACCGTGGCCCAGCATCCGTCCGAAACCGATGCGCGCCTGATGGTGCGGCTGCTGGCGTTCGCCATGTACGCGGACGAACGCCTGGAATTCGGGCGCGGCCTGAGCCAGGACGACGAGCCCGATCTGTGGCGCAAGGAAATGACCGGCGAGATCGTGCAATGGATCGACCTGGGACAACCCGACGAAGCGCGCGTGCGCAAGGCCTGCGGCCGTTCCCGCCAGGTGGTGCTGTTCACCTATGCCGGACGCAGCTCGGATATCTGGTGGGAAAAGAACGCCGCTTCGCTGGCCCGCAGCAGGAACCTCACCGTCATCGACATCCCGGTCGGAGCGGTGGAACAGTTGACCGCGATGATGGTGCGCGGCATGCGCCTGAACGTGATGATCCAGGACGGCGAGCTGCAGGTGCTGGGCGGCGATGTCACCATCGATATCAAGCCGGTCGTCCGCCAGGCGGCCACCACGGGCCAGTAAGCGCATGAGCCACAGCCACGACGTGCTGGTCATCGGCGGCGGCGCGGCCGGGCTGATGTGCGCGTCGACGGCCGGCCAGCGCGGGCTTCGCGTATCGGTGATCGAACACGCCAACCGCGTGGGCAAGAAGATCCTGATGTCCGGCGGCGGGCGCTGCAACTTCACCAACACCGGCACCACGCCTGCGAACTATCTGTCGGCCAATCCGCATTTCTGCAAATCGGCGTTGGCGCGCTACACGCCTTCCGATTTCATCGGGATGGTCGAACGCCATGGCATCGCCTATCACGAGAAGGAGCTTGGGCAGCTGTTCTGCGACGATTCTTCCAAGCAGATCGTGAAGATGCTGGTGGACGAATGCGAAGCGGCCGGCGTGCGCATCGAAACCGGCTGCAGCGTGGAGAACGTGCAGCATACCGACGGCGGTTTCCGCCTGCGAACCACACGCGGCACGCTGTCGGCGCCCGCGCTGGTGGTGGCCTGCGGCGGCCTTTCCATCCCCAGCATGGGCGCCAGCGGTTTCGGCTACGAGCTGGCGCGCCAGTTCGGCCATACGGTGCTGCCGACGCGCGCCGGGCTGGTGCCGCTGACTCTGACCGGCAAGCATCAGGAACACTTGCAGGACCTGAGCGGCGTGGCGCTGCCGGTGGAAGCGACCTGCAACGGCCGAAGCTTCCGCAACTTCATGCTCATCACCCATCGCGGCGTGAGCGGGCCTTCGATCCTGCAGATCTCTTCCTATTGGCAGCCCGGCGACGATCTGCGCCTGGACCTGCTTCCGGACGACGACGCTTTCCAGCTGCTGCGCGAACAACAGGCCGTTCGCCCCGCCGCCGAACTCAAGACCGTACTGTCCGATTTTCTGCCGCGACGCTTCGCCCAGCGCCTGTGCGAGCTGTGGCTGCCGAATCGGCCGATGAAGCAGTTCAACGATCCGCAACTGCGCGAGATCGCCGCGCAACTGCAAAGCTGGCCGCTGATCGCCAGCGGCACCGAGGGCTACCGCACCGCGGAGGTCACTCTGGGCGGGGTGGATACCGACGAACTGTCTTCAAGCACCATGCAGTCGAAGAAAACCCCGGGGCTGTACTTCATCGGCGAAGTGGTCGACGTCACCGGCTGGCTGGGCGGCTACAACTTCCAGTGGGCCTGGGCCTCCGGCCACGCCGCTGGCAATGCGATCGCGTAGGTCGGGGCTACGTCCCCGACGAACGGAGCCGATCATGAACGTCGACGTCCCAGACCTCACAGGATCCGCGCGTCGGCCACGTAGGGCCGACCTACCCGTTCATGGCTTCGGCCGCCAACTCGAACGATCGCAATCGCGCCCCGTGGTCGAACACATTGGCCACCAGCATCAGCTCGTCCGGACGATGTCTGTCTACGAATGCGGCGATCCCGCGCTTCACCGTTTCCGGGCTGCCCACCACGCTGCATGCCAGCGCATTCTCCACGCCCAGCTTTTCATGCGGCTGCCAATAAGTTTCGATATCGTCGATAGGCGGCGGGATCAGTCCGGGCTTGCCGCGACGTAAGTTGACGAAGCTCTGCTGCGCGGTAGTGAACAGACGTCTGGCTTCGGCGTCGGTATCAGCGGCGACCACGTTCAAGGCCAGCATCGCGTGCGGCTTGGCCAGGTATTGCGAAGGACGGAAATCGCGGTGATAGACCGCCAACGCCTGGTCCATCGCGTCCGGGGCGAAATGCGAAGCGAAAGCAAACGGCAGCCCCAGCGCTGCAGCCAATTGCGCGCTGAAGAGACTGGAACCCAGCAACCACACCGGCACTTCGAGCCCGGCGCCCGGAACGGCACGCACGAGCTGGCCGGGCTGCACCGGTGCGAAGTAGCCCAGCAGTTCCTGCACGTCGTGCGGGAATTGCTCGGCGCTATCGAAATAACGCCGCAACGCCTTCGCCGTGGGCTGGTCGGTGCCGGGCGCGCGGCCCAGTCCCAGGTCTATGCGGTCCGGATACAGCGAGGCCAGCGTGCCGAACTGTTCGGCCACTTGCAGCGGCGCGTGGTTGGGCAGCATCACTCCGCCCGAGCCGACGCGGATGGTTTTGGTGCCGCCGGCGACATGGCCGATCAACACAGCGGTCGCTGCGCTGGCGATGCCCGGCATGTTGTGGTGCTCGGCCAGCCAGTAGCGCCGGTAACCCCAACGCTCGGCATGCTGGGCCAGATCCAGGGTATTGCGGAACGCCTGTGCGGCATCGCTGCCTTCGCAGACCGGTGCCAGATCGAGTATCGAGTAGGGAATCATTGGGGCTGCCGTCGAAGTCATGGCTTCGACATGGGGCCGGCGCCGGGCATTGCCAATCCGATCAGCGACCGGACTGGCGGGACGCTGAGTTCCGCATCAGCCAAGCAGATCGAAAGGACCGCCCTGCTCCAGCGCGCGCCGATAGGCGGGACGCGCGTGGATGCGCTGCAGGAATCCGCTCAGATTGGGCTTGTCTTCCAGTCCATGGCGCACCGCGGCCGCTTCCACCGGGAAGCTCATCTGGATGTCGGCCGCGCTGAATCCGTCGCCGGCGAACCAGCGCGACTTGCCCAGCTCGCTTTCCATGTAGTCCAGGTGCAGCTTCACCTGCGGGCCGACGAAGGTCTTCATCACCTTGTCGGCGATTCCCTTGGCCACCGGTTTGACGAAGAACGGCATCGGCGCCTTCTTCAATCGCGAGAACACCAGGCTCATCAGCAGCGGCGGCATCGCCGAGCCTTCCGCATAGTGCATCCAATAACGGTAGCGCAGCCTCTCGGGCGTGCCCGGCGACGGGGCGAAATCGTGCGCGGTGTCGTAGCGTTCGACCAGGTATTCGAGGATCGCGCCGGATTCGGCCAACGTGTTTTCCCCGTCCACCACCACCGGCGATTTCCCCAGTGGATGCACCTTGCGCAGCGATGGCGGCGCCAGCATGGTTTCGGCATCGCGCTGGTAGCGGATCACGTTGTAGTCCAGCCCCAGCTCCTCGAGCAACCAGAGCACGCGCTGCGAACGGGAGTTGTTGAGATGGTGGACGGCGACCATGGATGCCTCGACATAGTGGGAGAACGCGTCAGAGACGCATGCCGATCATAGCCCAACGTACTTATCGACTAATGCGGGAGTGGCCCCTGTGGGAGCGCGCTTGTGGGAGCGGCGTCCCGCCGCGAGCTCCTAGCCGGTACCGACAGGGCGAGTATTGAGCGACTTCATTGAAAGTGCAAAAGCTCGCGGCGGGACGCCGCTCCCACAACGCGACTCCTCAGGCTGCGTCCACCAGCGGCTTGAGCTCCGGATCCAGCGCCACGCGTTCGTCGAACACGAAGCAGCGGCCGTCGTAGCCCTGCCCGCCGACCTGCTCGAAATAGCCCAGGATGCCGCCATCGAGCTGCAGCACGTTGTCCATGCCCGCGGCCTGCATCCACAAAGCTGCCTTTTCGCAGCGGATGCCGCCGGTGCAGAAGCTCACCACCGTCGCGTCGGACAGATCGTCGCGGTGGGGCTGCATGGCCTCGGGCAGATCGGTGAATTTGTCTATCGGCAAGGTCAGCGCGCCAGCGAAGGTGCCGTACTCGACTTCCTGCCGGTTGCGCGTATCCAGCAACACCACGCGCTTGCCTGCGTCGTCATGGCCTTGCTGTAGCCACTTGGCGAGTGTCGCCGGAGCGACGGCAGGGGCGCGTCCCGCCAAAGGAGAAGTCTCTTGGCGACGGAAACTGATGATCTCCGGCTTGACCTTGACCTTGAGCCGGGCGAAAGGCTGCGCACCGCTGCGGCTGTATTTGACCCGCAGCTCGGCAAACCGCGGATCGGCCCGCAGCTGTTCGAAAAACGCGTCGATCGCCCGCTCTTCTCCGGCAAGGAAAAGGTTCACGCCTTCCGATGCGATCAATGCGGTGCCGCGCAATGCGCCCGCTTCCGCCCATGCGCGTACCTGCGCGGCCAGGGCCGACGGATCTGCGATGGGAACGAAATGGTAGGCGGCGGTATTGAGAATCATGGGCACCATTGTAAATGGCGCCAGGCGGGAACCGGAAAACATTCAACCAAAGGGTTGACAATCAAATCAGGATCGATAATATTCAACCTCATGGTTGAATATGACTCTCCCCAGCTGGACTCCGTATTCCAGGCCCTCTCCGACAGCACGCGCCGCCGCATGCTGCGCAGCCTGAGCGCGCAACCGCGCAGCGTCGGCGAGCTGGCCGCGCCTTTCAGGATTTCGCTGGCCGCCGCTTCCAAACACATCAAAGTGCTGGAACGCGCCGGCCTGGTGCAGAAGCGCATCCAGGGCCGCACCCATCTGTGCCAGTTGCGCGCCGAAGCTCTGGCCGAAGCCGAACGATGGCTGCAGTACTACCAGCAATTCTGGAGCGAACGCCTGGATGCGCTGGAAATCGCGCTGCACGCCGACACCGCCGCGCAAACCAGGAGGAAATCGCGATGAGCCCTGCCCCACCTATCGAAGTGCGCGTGACGCGCTACTTCGAAACCGCTCCCGAGCGCGTTTTCGACGCCTGGCTGGTGCCGCGCACGCTGGGGCAATGGATGTTCGGCCCGCGCGTGCGCGAGGAGAACGTGGTTCGGCTGGACGTGGACCCGCGCGTCGGCGGCAGCTTCTCGCTCAAAGTCGAGCGCAACGGCGAAATCATCGATCACGTGGGCCGGTACCTTGAAATCGAACGGCCCCACCGGCTGGTCTTCACCTGGGCGGTCAAAGGCCAGTCGGACGACGAACCCAGCCAGGTGCGTATCGACATCGCCGCCTCCAGCAGCGGCTGCGTGCTGACCCTCGTCCACAGCATGGATGCGAAGTGGGCCGAATACGCGCAACGCACCCAGGACGGCTGGAACACCATGCTCGACGCGCTCGCCGGGCTCTTCTGACCATCCACCCGCAAGGTACGACCATGAACAATTCCTACGCCGCAGTCATCGCCCCGAATACCGTGCGCATCGAACGCACCTTGCCCGGCCCGATCGAACGGGTCTGGGCGTTTCTCACCGAATCCGAAAAGCGCCGCCAATGGCTGGCGGCCGGCGAGATGGAATTGAAGGAAGGCGGCGCGGTGGAGCATGTATTCCGCAACTCGGAACTGACCGGGCACGACGGCAACCCTCCCCCGAAATACGCTGCGCACGCCGGCGAAAGCCGCATGCACGGCCGCATCACCGCCTGCGAACCGCCGCGCCTGCTCGCCTACGAATGGGGCGAAGGCGAAGACGCTTCGCACGTACGCTTCGAACTCACCCCCCAAGGCGATGCCGTGCATCTGGTCCTCGTGCACAGCCGCCTGCCCGACCGCGAGGAGATGCTCAGCGTCGCCGGCGGCTGGCATACGCACCTGGGAATCCTGCTGGACAAGCTGGAAGGCCGCGAGCCGGAGGGTTTCTGGCCGACGCATGCGCGGCTTGAGGCGGAGTACGAAAAGCTCATTCCGTAGCCGATGGCAAATTTGAAGGAAACCAAGCGAGGGCTGACTAAGTCAGCTCTCCCGTTCCTTGTCATCCCGAGCGCAGCGAGGGATCTGTTCTTAGGGCGGCCAGCAGATCCCTCGCTGCGCTCAGGATGACATGGTTCTTAATGCTTGGACAACACGTTAGCGCAAGAACAGATACGGCAATGCCAGCGTCAATGCCACGATGCCGATGATCGCAATCAGTATCCCCAGTACGTACCACGGACGCTGGCTGAAAAGCTTGCCGAAGGTTTCCTCGCTGCCCTGTTCGCGCGCCGCGTCTTGCGCCGCCCTGGCCCGCTGCAGGCGCTTGGCCTGGTAGTCGGCCATCAAAGCCTTGGCGCGGACGATGTCCGCATCCTCGCGCATCCAGATGCCACCCGACGAGATTCCCCACGGGCTGGGTTGGGTTTCGTAGAAATCCATGCCGCTTTCGGTCAGCCAGGCGCGCACTTCGTCGGCTTCGTCGTCGGGCACGTTGCGCAGATTTAGCAGTAGTTTGGCCATGTCCGCATGATAACGGCGTAACCGGGAATCGCGGCATGCGTTACCCTGCGCGCCTCCGACAACAAGGATCCCCCATGCGTTTCGCACTGCCGTTGCTCGCCCTGCTGGCCCTTTCCGCCTGCGCCGACCCTGGCCCGCCGCCCGGCGGCAGCGTGGCCGAGCTGCAACGGATCGACGAAAAAACCGGTACCGGCGCGACCGCAACCGCGGGATCCGACGTCACCGTGCACTACACAGGCTGGCTCTACGACGAAAAGGCCAAGGACATGCGCGGCGAAAAGTTCGACAGTTCGGTGGATCGCGGCGAACCTTTCACCTTCCTGCTCGGCGGCGGCCAGGTGATCCGCGGCTGGGACGACGGCGTGGCCGGCATGCGGGTCGGCGGCAAGCGGCGCTTGCTGATTCCTTCCCACTACGGTTATGGCAGCGATGGCGCGGGCGGCGTGATTCCGCCGAACGCCTCGCTGGTCTTCGAAGTCGAACTGCTTGCCGTCAAGCCGCACTGATACGCGATGACCTCCCATTCCGCAGCATCTTCTCCACGCCTGGCAGTGATCGGCGGCGGCCCCGCCGGGTTGATGGCGGCAGAAGTCGCGCGCGCGGCGGGCCTTGAAGTGGATGTCTATGAAGCCAAGGGTTCGGTGGGGCGCAAATTCCTGATCGCCGGCAAGGGCGGATTGAACCTCACCCACTCCGAACCCCTGCCCGCCTTTATCCAACGCTTCCGCGAGCGCAGTAGCGAAGTCGGCGCCTGGCTGCGGGATTTCGACGCAGACGCGGCGCGCGAATGGGCGCGCGGACTGGGCGTGGAGACTTTCGTAGGCAGCTCAGGGCGCGTGTTTCCTTCCGACCTTAAAGCCGCACCGCTGTTGCGCGGATGGGTGCGGCGGCTGCGCGAAAGCGGTGTGCGCTTCCATGTGCATCATCGATGGTCGGGCTGGCATGGCGAGCAGCTGCGTTTCGATACGCCCGCGGGAGAAACAAGCCTTCGCGCGGACGCCGTGGTGCTCGCGCTAGGTGGCGGCAGTTGGCCGCAGCTGGGCTCCGATGGCACCTGGCAGGCACTGCTGGCCGAAAGCGGGGTCGATGTCGCGCCGTTGCAGCCGGCCAACTGCGGTTTCGATGTCGGCTGGAGCGAGCACCTGGCCGCGCGCCATGCCGGTGCGCCGCTGAAACCGGTGGTCGCCCATTGGCGCGATGCCGATGGCCGCGAACACGCACTGCAAGGCGAGTGCGTGATCAGCGCAGATGGCATCGAAGGCAGCCTGATTTATGCCCTGTCGGCCGAACTACGCCAGGCCATAGCCCGCAACGGCCACGCCACCCTGCAACTCGATCTGGCGCCAGGGCGCAGCCTGGAGCGCCTGCAGCAGGAATTGTCCAAGCCCCGCGGCCATCGCAGCGTCAGCGAACATCTGCGCCGCCACGCGGGCATCAGCGGAATCAAGGCGGCGTTGATCCACGAAATTCTGGACAAGACCCAACTGGATAATCCCGTGCTGCTTGCGCGCACGATCCATCGCCTGCCGCTGACCCTGAAACGCGCGCGTCCTCTGGCTGAAGCCATCAGCAGCGCCGGCGGCGTGCGCCTGGAAGCGATGAACGACCGACTGATGCTGAACGCATTGCCCGGAGTGTTCTGCGCAGGCGAAATGCTGGATTGGGAAGCGCCGACCGGCGGTTACTTGCTGACCGCTTGCCTGGCAAGCGGCCACCGCGCCGGCGAAGGCGCGGTGGCTTGGCTCAAGGCATCGATGCCCGCTTGAGATGCCTGCTCGATCTGGTCGTCCGCCATGGCCCGGCAAGGGGAGAGATCCCTGCCTGCGACGATCGCGGACGTGGCAACAGGATATCCAGCGCGGTGTTGAAATTCGGTTAGAACTCCGCGTCATTCTGATGACAGAAGAGCATGTGTTCAGAACGGAATCGGCAATCCCAACACAGGCGCCAGCAACCAGTAGGCGATGCCGAACACCAGCACCCACAGCAATAACTTGAGGGCGAAGCCGGCGACCTTGATCGCCAGGTAGATGCCGACCACGACCAGCACGATTCCGATCCAACTCATGCGTTTTCTCCGCGGCTGCGTTGTGTGAAGTTCATTTGCTCTTGATGCCGCGCTTGCGCGCCTGCGACGCCACGAACATATTGTCCACCAGGTTCGGATAAGCGCGGCCCGCCGCTTCGGCGCGTGCCTTGGCCTGTTCTATCTGTTCCGGCGTCAACTTGACGTGTCCGCCGGGTCCGGCCGGATTCTTGCGGTCCCACGGTTTTGCGGTGCGGCTGGTCATTGCTTGGATCCTTGTGCGGCGGGCTCAGTACGCGCCCATGTAGTCGCGCTTGCCCACTACCACGCCATTGTGGCGCAGCAGGTCGTAAGCTGTGGTGACATGGAAGAAGAACTGCGGCAGGCCGTAGTGCAGCAGGTAGGGCTGGCCTTCCATCCTGCGTTCCTTCGGCGTACCCGGGCGCAGCACGATCTCGCGCGAACCGGCGGCCGCGAATGCAGCCGGGTCCAGGCCGCCGATGAAATCCAGGCTGGCGCCGATCAGGCCGCGCAGATCGGCGAAGCTCTTGTTGTCGCCTTCGAGTACCGGCAGTTCCGCGCCTGCCAGGCGACCGGATACCCCGCGTGCGAAGTCGCAGGCCACCACCACCTGCTTGGCCAATGGGAACATGTCGGGGAACAGCCGCGCTTGCAGCAGAGCGTCAGCGTCGATCTTGTGTTCGACGGCGTGCGCCTCGGCTTTGGCCAACAACTGGTCGAGGCTGCCGAGCAGTTGCTGGAAAACGGGAACGGAAGCGGCGTGCATTGAAATAGTCATGGGATATCCAGGGTTGGAGAATATGTGGGGTTTTGTAGGAGCGGCGTAAGCCGCGATGAGGCCTTACCGGTAAGGCCTCATCGCGGCTTACGCCGCTCCTACAAAAGCATTAAAGGGGATCAATCCAGCTCGGCGGCGGCCTCGCGGCCCTGCTGGCGGATCAGCGCCTCCTCGCGGGCGTCGTTGATGGCGTCGCGCACGCCGTCCAGGTCCACGCTGCGCTCGTCGTGCACGAACTTGCCGGTCAGCGGCGTGTCCGCCAACAGATCGCCGGTTTCGAACAGCGCCCACATTTCCTCGCCGTACCAGCTGTCCAGCAGTTCCGGTGCGAACGCGCCCAGAGTGGCGGTCAGGTTGTTGACGTCGCGCAACAGCATCGCCCGTGCGGCGTTGTTGCCGCCGGCGCTGACCACCTGCGGGAAATCGATCACCACCGGACCTTCGGCGCCCACCAGCACGTTGTAGGCCGAAAGGTCGCCATGGATCAGGCCGATGCACAGCATCAGCTGCACCTGTTTGACCAGGAAAGCGTGGTATTCGCGGGCCTGACCGGGTTCGAGTTCAAGCTCGCCCAGGCGCGGCGCCGAGAAGCCATCGGCATCGGTGACCAGTTCCATCACCAGAACGCCATGGAAGTACCCGTACGGCTGCGGCACGCGCACGCCGGCCTCGACCAACTGGTAGAGGGCGTCGACCTCGGTGTTCTTCCAGGCCGTTTCCTGCTGCTTGCGCCCGTACTTGCTGGCCTTGCCGATGGCTCGCGCCTCGCGGCTGCCTCGCACTTTGCGGCCTTCCTGGTATTGCACGCGCTGTTTGAAGCTGCGCTGTGCCATGTCCTTGTAGACCTTGGCGCAGCGCACGTCGTCGCCGGACCGCACCACATAGACGGCCGCTTCCTTGCCGCTCTTCAGCGGGCGCATCACTTCGTCTATCACGCCGTCGTCGATCAGCGCTTGCAGGCCTTGCGGGGTCTTCATCCAGTGGGGCGGGTGGCAAAGGAAGCCCATTGTGCCTGCGCGGGGCCTTCATCGGGGTAAACCTTGCGTTGGCATGCCAGCGCTTACACTGCACACCCTACCCGTGCCTTGCCTTCCATGTCCGAACCCGTCCGCCTTGCCAAACGCGTCGCCGAACTCGCCGGTTGTTCCCGGCGCGAGGCCGACCAGTACATCCAGGGCGGCTGGGTGACCGTGGACGGCGAAGTGATCGACGCTCCCCAGCACCCCATCACCACGCAGACCGTGCTGATCGACCCTGAAGCGGATCTGGAAGCCGCCGAACCGGCGACTTTGCTGCTGCACAAGCCGGCCGGCGTCGAGTTCGAAGCAGCATCCAGACTGGCCACCCCCGCCAGCCACACCGAAGGCGACGATCCCGGCATCCGGGTGCTCAAGCGCCATTTCGTGCGCCTGACCCCGCTGATGCCGCTGGATGCCGAAGCCAGCGGCCTGGTCGTATTGAGCCAGGACGGGCGCGTCTGGCGGCGGCTGAGCGAGGACGCGGACATGATCGAACAGGAGTTCGTGGTGGAGGTGCAAGGCGAACTCGCGCCCTACGGCCTACCGCGTCTGTGCGACGGCATGCTCTACCTGGGCCGCGCCCTGCCCCGCGCCAAGGTCAGTTGGCAGAACGAGAACAACCTGCGCTTCGCGATCAAGGCGGTACGGCCCGGTCAACTGCGGCACATGTGCGCGCAGGTCGGCCTGGAAGTGCTGTCGATCCGCCGCCTGCGCATCGGCCGCATCGCTCTCAACAGGATGCCGGTAGGCGAGTGGCGTTACCTGCCTGTCGGCGAGCGCTTCTGACCGCCTGCTGTTCGATCCCCGCAGCGGCTTTTCCGGCGATTGACTAAGGCCGCCGGGCTGACAACACTACTCGCCGCACCGGCATGGTCGTTGCGGCCGCCGTTCTCCAACCAACGCAAACGAAGAAGAGGCCTGTATGAGCAAGGGTATGGACCAGAAGAAAAACGAGAAGAAGGCGCCGACCAAGACGCTGAAGGAAAAGCGCGCCGAGAAGCAGGAAAAGAAGAAGAACAAGTAAGCGCCCGCCCTTCTTCGTTGCAGAGCCGAGCTTGCTCGGCTGCTCTTCGCGGAAGAACCTAGGCAGCCGAGCAAGCTCGGCTCTACAACTTCAGACCGCCGCCGTTAGACCGCGGCGGTGATCACGACTTCGATCTTCCATCTGGGATTGGCCAGCGCGGCCTGCACGGTGGCGCGAGTGGGCGTATGGCCCGGCACCACCCATGCTTCCCAGACCTGGTTCATCGCTGCGAAATCGCCCAGGTCGGGCAGGAAAATCTGCGCATGCAGGATCTTGCTCTTGTCGCTGCCGGCCTGCGCCAGCAAACCGTCGATGGATTCCAGCACCTGCCGGGTCTGGCCCTGGATGTCGGCGCCGGCGTCTTCGGCAATCTGGCCGGCCAGGTAGACGGTGCCGTTGTGGATCGCCATTTCCGACAGGCGCGGACCTATTTCGAATCGCTGGATCATGGGGGTTTCCTCCGTGGCTCGATAAGGGTCCATCCTACGGGAAGTGCCCGCCATCCCGTAACATCCGTTCATCCACGCAAACGATTTCCATGGGGTGAATAGTTTGGACGGAACCAAGGCTTCCTCTCATGGGACCGCAAAGGGGCATCTCCGGCGCGCATGCAAGCGCCTGTTGCTGGTGCTGTTGGCCTGTTATCTGATCTCAGCCGCCTGGCAGGCCTACAAACCGCTGCCCGCCGGCATCGGACGGAATTTTCCCATCGCCTCTTCCGGCGATACGGCATTGCTGACCGACATCACTTATGTCGATGCGGCCGGCGCGCGCTACAGCGATCAGCAGGTGTTCGATGAAATCCTGCGCCTGATCGGGCAGGCGCAACGCGTGGTCGTGGTGGACATGTTCCTGTTCAACGACTTCACCGGCGCCGATGCCGCACCCAGCCTGCGCCCGCTGAGCGCGCAACTGACCCAGGCGCTGGTCGAACGCAAACGGGCGGTGCCCGGCTTGCAGGTCGTCATGATCACCGACCCCATCAACACGCTGTATGGCGGAATGACCTCCAAGCACCTGGACGCGTTGCGCGCGGCTGGCATAGAAACGGTGGTCACCGATCTGACCCGGATCCGTGCGCCCAACCCCGCGTGGTCCGGACTCTGGCAGCTGTGCTGCCGATGGCTTGGGAACAGCGACCGCGGCGGCTCGCTGCCCAGCCCGTTCGGCCAGGGCAAGGCGACGCTGCGCAGCTATCTGGCCTTGCTCAATCTCAATGCCAACCACCGCAAGACCCTGGTGGTGGATTCCGGCGGCGATTGGGTGGGATTGGTGGCCAGCGCGAATCCACACGATGGCAGCAGCGCGCATGGCAACGTGGCGTTGCGGTTCCGCGGTCCGGCCGCATTGGACCTGCTGCAAAGCGAACGCGCGGTGGTGGAGATGTCCGGCGCCGCCTGGCCGCGATCGCTGGTTTCGATCGCGCCTTCCGCCCGCCCCGCCGGCACTGCCGACGGCACCCAGGTGCAGATCCTCACCGAAGGACGCATCCGCGATGCGTTGCTCGCCAGCATCGCCAGCGCCAAGCCGGGCGACCGGCTGGATATCGCGGTGTTCTATTTTTCTCACCGTGGATTGCTGAAGGCGGTAGCGGCGGCGCAACGGCGTGGCGTGAAGCTGCGCGTGTTGCTGGACCCCAACGAGGACGCTTTCGGCAGGAAGAAGAACGGCATTCCCAATCGCCAGGCGGCGCTGGAACTGCACCGGGCCGGAGTGCCCATACGCTGGTGCGACACCCATGGCGAACAATGCCACGCCAAATTCCTGCTGAAACGCAGCGCCGCCGGCAAAGCGGAATTGATCGTGGGTTCGGCCAACTACACCAGGCGCAATCTGGACGACTACAACCTGGAAAGCAGCGCGCGCGTGCTGGCAGCCGCCGATACCGCCGTGATGGGCCGGGCGGCCTCCTATTTCGAGCAGAGTTGGAGCAATACCGAAGGCCGCCGGATCAGTCTGCCCTACGCCCGCTATGCCGACGATTCGCGTCTGCGCTACTGGCGTTACCGGTTTACCGAGGCCACGGGCCTGTCCAGCTTCTGAAACGCTCCGCCCAGGCCCGCGGACGCCATTTGCAGGCAGGGCGGCCAGCTTCAGGAAGTCTGGCGTAGGATGCCGGGGTTGCATGCTTGCTCGCGCGTCTCGCCCGGCCGTACTCCAGTCGCCCGCTTCGCTCCTTTCCCCCGCGTCTCGCCCGTTGTCGGGAACACTCGAGACGCCATTGCCGGAGCGCCCATGCCGGGCTACGCCACCCGTTTGCTCACCGTCCGTCTGGGCGGCCACGACTACCGCATCCGTGCGCTCAGCGATCTGCAGCAGTTCGCCGATCCCACCGGCCAGGCGCATCGTGCGGGCATCTCTTCGTCGCTGTGGAGCCTGTTCGGGCAGGTCTGGCCTTCGGGCCGGGTGCTGGCCGAGGCCATGAGCAGCTTCGACATCGCAGACAAGCGCATCCTGGAACTGGGCTGCGGCCTGGGCCTGTCCAGTCTGGTGCTGGCCAAACGCGGCGCCGACGTGGTGGCCAGCGATCACCATCCGCTGGCCGAATCCTTCCTGGCCTACAACGCCGGGCTCAACAATCTGCCTGCAGTGAGCTACCGCGACCTGCCCTGGTCGGTGCCGGACGCGACCCTTGGCAGCTTCGACCTGATCATCGGCAGCGACATCCTGTACGAACGCGATCACGCCGCGCAGGTCGCGGCGATGATGCTGCGCCACGCCAATGCCGACGCCGAATTGCTGGTCACCGATCCCGGCCGCGGCAACAGCGGGCCCTTCACCCGCGCCATGGCCGAACAGGGATACGAAGTCACCGAGCGCCGCAGCCGTTTCAACGAAAAGGACATCGAGCCCTTCCGCGGCCGCCTGCTCAGCTACCGCCGCGGCAGTCCGAAAACCAACCCCGCACCGGCGCTGCCATGAGCGGCATTCCCCTACGCCTGCACAACGGCATCGACGCCTCGGTGTCGTGCAGCCGTTGCGATGCGGTCTGTTGCAGGCTGACCGTGGTGGTCATGCCGGAGGACCAGGTGCCACGCCACCTGGTGGATCGCAACGAGCACGGGGTGGAAGTCATGGCCCACGGCGAGGACGGATGGTGCGTGGCGATCGACCCGCTGCGCATGTGCTGCAGCATCTACGACCAGCGCCCGGGAATCTGCCGCAAGTTCGCCATGGGCAGCGAGTACTGCGTGGATGAACGCAGGATCTACCGCAACCGCTACGACCATCCGCCCACATAGAGATTCCGTAGGAGCGACGCGAGTCGCGATGAAGCTCTACCGGTAATGCCCCATCGCGACTCGCGTCGCTCCTACGCTCTGCTACGCGTCCCCATGGCGCGCTTTCCAGGCGGCCAGCGCTTGTTCGTAGCGCTCCAATGCGTTTTCGTAGGCGTCGTAAACGCAGGTCACGCAGCCCCCGCCGCAGCAATCGCCAGGGTCGGGTTTGACGGGAGGCTGCGGCGGCGGATCGTCGTTCGGCTGCATAGGCTTACTGTAACGCCGGGAACCGGTATGGTTGCGCCATGCAAGCGCTCAAATACCTCGCCGGATATCCCGAAGACCTGCAGATGCGGGTACGCACGCTGATCGAGCAGGACCGGCTGGGTGCGGTGCTCGCCGACAAGTACGGTCAGAAACATGCCGTGCGCAACGACCGTCAGCTGTACGAATACACCCTGGAAATGAAGGACCGCTACCTGCGCAAGGCCGAGCCGCTCAACAAGGTCGTCTACGACAACAAGCTGCAGGTCGTGAAGCATGCGCTGGGCACGCATACCACCGTATCGCGCGTGCAAGGCAGCCGCTTGAAAGCCAGCCGCGAGATCCGCATCGCCACCGTTTTCCGCGACGCCCCGGCGGATTTCCTGAAGATGATCGTGGCCCACGAACTGGCGCACCTGAAGGAAAGCGACCACAACAAGCCGTTCTATCAGCTATGCGCGCACATGGCGCCGGACTACCACCAGTTGGAATTCGATCTGCGCCTGTACCTGACCCACCTCGATTGCGGCGGCAGCCCCGCCTAACGGTCGATCGCGCGCCGCAGGTTCGCTCGCGCCGCGGCGTCGTAACGCTGATGGAACCAGTCGCTCAGGTAGATGCGTTCGCGGGCAAGCAATCCCTTCAGGAATCGTTTGCGGTTGAGCCTGAACAGGAATCCCGGCACATGGCCCCGGTATTCCTCCGCGATGCCGGCGTCGTACGCATCGAACACGCCCGCTTCCGCGCCCAGGATCGCCATGTCGCAATCGAGGAAATGGCGCGTATCCAGCGAAAAACCGTCGTCGCCGAAATCCGCCGGCGAGAACTGGCCGTGGCGTGCGGTGAGATCGATCAACTCCGCGACGCGCAGCGTGTCGACCCCGTGTTGCGGCAGCCATTGCGCGATCTGCGCCATCGCCAGATCGGCCGAACGCGTTTCGTTGTCCTTGCGCCCGGCTTCGTAAACGGCGTCGTGGTACAGCACCGCAAGATAGACCTCGGCAGGTTGCGCCCAGCCCGGTCCCGCGGTCACCTCGGCGAAACGGTGCAGCACTTCCTGCACATGTCCGAAGTTGTGGTACGCGCGCGGCGGCGTGGCGTACGCCGCTTCCAGCTCGGACAGCATCGATGTGGGCAGCGTCAGTGGCGCGGACATTTTTTCGGCTCCAGCCAGGACTTATGCGGACACTATATCGCCAGCGGCGCCCGTCGCCTTGCGATCACAACAGCTTGGCACCCAGCGGCACTTCCCGCTCGGGAACGCACAAAGCGACATTCCCTTCGGCATCGTGGAAACCGGTCACCAGACATTCGGACATCAGCGGACCGATCTGCTTGGCCGGAAAATTGACCACCGCCACCACCTGTCTGCCAATCAGCTGTTCTGGCGTGTAAAGCGCGGTGATCTGCGCGCTGGATTTGCGAATGCCCAGCGCTTCGCCGAAATCTATCCGCAGCACATACGCAGGCTTGCGCGCTTCCGGGAAAGGGTCGGCGGCGATGATCCGCCCGACCCGCAGCTCGACTTTCTCGAAATCGCCCCAGGAAACAGTCTGCATCGCAAGATTCCTTCCGCGCCGGTCCTCGCTCATTCCACGAAGAACGCGGTGATATCGAAATGCAAATCCACCCGTGAACCGCTGGCCAGTTTCAGCGTGATCACGTCGTAATGCGGCGGACCGACCACCCTGCCCTTCGATTCGACTACCGCACCGGGATAGTGAATGCGTATCCATTCCTGTTCGGCTGCCATGCCTTCATCGACGCTGCCTACGCCGGCGATCACGACGGCTTTCTTGAGCGTGAGCCCATCGCCGCCGGAATAGCGGACGGATGGGGCGGCGGCCTGCGCCAGTGCCGGACACGGGCCGGCCGTCGTCAGCAATAGCAGGCAGGAAACCAAAACGAAACCACGCATACGAAATCCTCAGCCGGAATTGTCGGCGTATTTGCGGTGCCCTCGGCCCTGGCACCAAGGGCATTGTCGTCCAAGCGGCCACGCATTGCATCGGGCGCGCTAGGATTCGCTGATCCGCTTCCACTGGACCGGCGCATGCCTTCCGCAATCGAAGAATCCCACGTCGGCGACCGCGCTTTCACCCAAGCCGACCTGGCCGACCGCGAACTACCGCTGGTGATCCGCGGATTGTGCCGTGACTGGCCGGTGGTCGCGGCGGCGCGCGAATCCGACACCTCTTTCGCCCACTACCTGGCCGGCTTCGACAATGGCGCCGAGGTCGACACGCTGTTGATGGCGCCCGAAGAGGACGGGGTCATCGGCTACAACCCGCAGATGGATGGCTTCAACTACCGGCACTTCCGCGTGCCGGTCACCGAAGCCTTGCGGCGTCTGGCTGCCTACAGCCGCCATGACGGCGTCACTTCGGGGGTAGCGCTGCAGAGTGCGCCGGTCTCCGCCTGCCTGCCGGGTTTCCGTCAGGAACACCCGCTGCCGCAACTGCAGGCGGCGATCGAGCCGCGCCTGTGGATCGGCAACCGGGTCACCACGCCCGCGCATTTCGATGCCTCCCACAACCTGGCCGTAGTGGTCTGCGGCCGCCGGCGCTTCACCCTGTTCGCGCCGGAACAGGTAGGCGATCTCTACATCGGTCCGCTGGATTTCGCCCCGACCGGGGCCGCCATCAGCATGGCGCGGCTGGACCGTCCGGACGACCCGCGCTTTCCGCGATTGCGCCAGGCGCTGGCGCAATCGCTGGTGTCGGAGCTGGAGCCGGGCGACGCGATCTATATCCCGCCGCTGTGGTGGCACCACGTCGCCTCGCTGGAACGATTGAACGCGTTGGTGAACTACTGGTGGAAACCGGCCATTGGGCAAGGGGTGGTGCCGGAATCCGGGCTGGGTGCGTTGATGCACGCCATCCTCGCGCTGAAATCGTTGCCACGCAGCGAACGCAAGGCCTGGAAGCATCTGTTCGATCACTACGTATTCGACGACCACGACCCTGCCGCTCACATCCCGGCGGAACGGCGCAATTTGCTGGGCAGGCTGACGCCGGCGCTGGTGGAGCAGATCAAAGGGAAAATCCGCTCGTATCTGTAGCGGAATCCATCGGCCGAGTCTGGATCCGGCCGCATTCCCGGCCCGGATGGCGCGCCCGCACTGGCCGATAAGCGGGCGATCCCTTGGCGTTCACCTCGCATTTAGCGCTTTATGTGGCCTACGTCTCGCATAGCGCCAATTCAGCTAGAAAACCGCTGCGGCTGCGTTTGACTCCCCTTGGCCCGGCCCCGACCATCGCCGGGCCCTGTAGTCGATGAAGTAGATGCGCATGCGCCGTTCGTGGTTGTGCCGATGGCTTGTCTCCCCCCTATTGCTCCTCGCCGTTCTCCCCGTGGCCTTCGGCCAATCCTGCCCCGCCACCGTCCCGGTACAGGGCGCGCCGGTGGCCGCGCCGGTATTTCCCGCCGACAACTGGTGGAATACGGACATCAGTGCGGCGCCGGTCGATGCGTCCTCGGCCAGCTACATTTCCTTCATCGGCGCCACCCGCGCGCTGCACCCCGACTTTGGAGGCGAAGAGTCGCCCGGCAGCACCAACATCTATGGCTTTCCCTACGCTGTCGTCGATGGCTCGCAGCCCAAGCAGACCGTCACCTTCGACTACGACGATGAAAGCGACGGCAATGGCGTGGCGTTCTACCCCATTCCCGCCCAGGCCATCAGCCAGGTCCACTGGGTGGAAGGCGGCGCGCCCGGCAACGTCGATCAGCGCGGCAGTTCCGACCGCCACCTGCTGATGATCGATTGCACCAACCGGCATCTCTACGAGCTCTACAACGTCTACTACAACGCCTCGCAGAATCGCTGGTACGCCGGTTCTGGCGCGTTCTTCGATTTGAACACCAATGGCCGCCGCCCGGAAGGCTGGACTTCGGCAGACGCCTCGGGCCTTGCGATCTTCCCGGGCCTGGTGCGCTACGACGAAGCGGCCAATGCGGCCGTACCGGAAATTACCCATGCCCTGCGCGTCACGCTGCGCGCCAGCAACGGCCATGTGTACCCGGCCTCGCATAGTGCCGGCAGCACTTCCGGCGCGCTGCCCATGGGCGCGCGCCTGCGCCTGAAAACCAATGTCGGCGGCGCGGATCCGGCATTGCGCACTACCGATCCGATATCGCGCAAGATCTTCCGCGCCATGCAGAAGTACGGCCTGATCATGGTCGACAACGGGTCGGACCTGTACATCTCGGGCACTTTCGATGTGCGCTGGAACAACGGCACGCTCAATCCCGCGTTCGCCACCCTCAAGGCCAGCGATTTCGAGGTGATCCAGCTGGGCTGGAAACCGACCGTGGTCACCGCTGCGCTCAGTGCGGTCAGCGCCTCGCCCAACCCGGTGACCGGCGGCCAGGCGGCCACCGGCACGGTCACGCTCACATCCGCTGCGCCCAGCGGCGGTGCGCAGATCGCGTTGAGCAGCGCCAGCAGCGCCTTCTCCGTGCCGGCCAGCGTCACCGTGGCGCAGGGCGCCAGCAGCGCCACGTTCCCGATCGCCACGGCCGCCTCGGACACTACGGCCTCCGGCACCTTGTCGGCGACCTATGCGGGCATCACCCGCACCAGCACCGTTACCGTGAATGCCGCGCCGCTGAGTCTTGCCATCGGCGACGCATCGGTGACCGAAGGCGCCAGCGGCACCGTGGCGATGACCTTCACGGTCAGCCTGACGCGCGCGTCCACCGCCGCCGTGAGCTACAACATCGCCACCGCCAACGGCACGGCCACGGCGGGCAGCGATTACGCGGCCCGTTCGCTGGCCGGCGAAACCATCGCCGCCGGGCAGACCAGCCGGACCTTCACGGTCACGGTCAACGGCGATGCGGAACGCGAACCGAGCGAGACTTTCACTGTCAATCTCAGCGGCGCGACCGGCGCCACGCTGGCCGATGGCCAGGCTACCGGCACCATCGTTTCCGATGATGCACGAGTCATGTCCAGTCCGCTTCCCGCTCGTCCGGGCACCGGCAACGCCGCGCAGAGTTCGCCGTCGTCGGTCGGCGCCGTGCAGCAACCCGTGTCTGCCAGCACCAACGCCTGCCTGCTGCGTGGCGGCGCCCTGCGCTGCGTGCAGCAGTTGCAGTCGCGTTGGCTGCAGGCATGGAATCGACTGCGCACGCTGCTGACGCCGTAGTCGCTGCGCACCAGGCGAACGTTGCCTGGCGGTCGTGGCACGAGTCTTCGTTGACACCTATGGCGCATGGCGAGGGCAAAACGCGCTGTTCCAAATTGGATTCCAATCTGTAATCGGTTACGCCTTCTGCCGGCTAAACGGCGCCGGACGGCCTCAGAATCCATTCATAGCGTCGGCCGCCAACTACGCACAGGCCAACTACACCGTTGGTAGTCCGAACAGGAAACCGACATGAAACTCTCTCCCCGCCAACAGACGCTTTGGTCCGTTGCGCTAGGCTCTGCCCTCGCCCTCGGCATGGGTGCGGCCGCCACCGCGCAGGATCGAAACGACCGCGACCGCGAAGACAAAGAACAGAGCGACAACAAGGCCCGCGCCGACCAGCGCCGCCAGCAGGCCGAAGCACGCCAGGAGCAGGCCCGCCAGCAACAGGCCCAGCGTCAGGGCGAACGCCAGCAGATGGAGCGTCGCAACGACGATGCCCAGCGTCAGCAGATGGAAGCGCGCCAGAACGCCGCCCGCCAGCAGCTGGAACGCCGCAACGACATCCAACGCGAACAGGCTGCTCGCCAGCAGGCCGCGCGCCAAGGCGAGCGTCAGCAATTAGAGCGCCGCAACGAAGATCAACAGCGCGCCTTGCGCCAGCAGAACGAAGCCCGCCAGAACGCCCAGCGCCAACAGGCCGCGCGCCAAGGCGAGCGTCAGCAATGGGAGCGCCGCAACGAAGACCAACAGCGCGCCTTGCGCCAGCAGAACGAGGCCCGCCAGAACGCCCAGCGCGAACAGCTGCAGCGCCAGCAGGACGCGCGCCGAGACGAACGCATCCGCGAACAGCGGCGCGATGGCGACCTGCGCCAACAAGCCGTCCGCGACGACGCTGCCCGTCAACAGCTACAGCGCCAGGCCTCCGGCCAGCCTGCACGCGTCATGGGCGGCAACCAGCCGGGCCGACGCGACGAACGACACGACTACGACCGCCGCAACGAGCAGAACCGCCTGAGCCGTGAAGTGCAGGAGCGCCGCATCCGCGAGGAGCGCCAGCGCGCCGAACGCTTCCGGCAGCAGGAACGCCAGCGCTACAGCAACCGCAACGATTGGGAACAGCGCTACGCCCGCCAACTGCGCGAACAGCGCCGCAACTCGCAGTACCGCTACCAGCAGCAGTATTACGACCGCCTGCGCCAACAGCAGATCCGCTTCAGCTCGCGCAACTACAACTACTACAACGACCCGTACTACTACACCCCGGCCAGCTATCGCTATTCCTACGGCGGCCGCTGGTACGAAACCAACCGCTATGGCGGCGACCTGCTGCGCCAGGCCGTGAACTACGGTTACCGGGAAGGCCTCAACGCCGGTCGCGCCGATCGTATGGACGGCTGGCGCAGCGACTACCGCAACAGCTATGCCTATGAAGATGCCAATTATGGTTACAACGGCTATTACATCGACCAGAGCCAATACAACTACTACTTCCGCCAGGGCTTCCAACGCGGCTACGAAGACGGTTACTACGGCCGCTATCGCTACGGCCATCGCGGCAGCGACGGCAGCTACGCCATTCTGGCCGGCATCCTGGCGGTGATCGTGGGGCTGCAACTGATCGATTGATAGGCGGCACGAATCCGGAAAATGGGAAACGCCCGGCGAATGCCGGGCGTTTTTTCGCATGAGCGATGGATACGCGGGTCGATGCACGGCGCATACGGCGATGGTGCACCGCAGCTTGCCCTTTTGGACAATGGCGACGCCTGCGGGTGCATGCGCTACTGCGCCCTGCCCGTCGTCCACAAGGAACCGAACGCATGTCCGTCCTGTCCGACTGCATACCGCTTCTTTCGCGCCGCACCCCGCGTACCAGCATGCTGCGCTGGCTGACCCTGGCTTCCCTGGCGATGACGGGACTGCTGTGCCTGCCTGCCTTCGCCCAGACCGAAGTCACCGGCTTCGGCAGCAATCCCGGCAATCTGCGCATGTTCAAGTACGTGCCGCCAGGCCTGCCCGCCAATGCGCCGCTGGTGGTGGCGATGCACGGCTGTTCGCAAAGCGCGGCCAGCTACGACGCGGAAACCGGCTGGCAAATGCTGGCGCAGCGGTGGCAGTTCGCGTTGCTGCTGCCGCAGCAGCAGAGTTCCAACAATTCCAGCACCTGCTTCAACTGGTTCGAGGCCGGCGACACCGCGCGCGGATCGGGCGAGGCGCTGTCGATCAAGCAGATGGTCGACCGCATGCAGGCCGATCACGGCAGCGATCCGGCGCGCGTCTACGTCACCGGGCTTTCGGCCGGCGGCGCGATGACCGCGGTGATGCTGGCCGCGTATCCCGAAGTCTTCGCAGGCGGCGCCATCGTCGCCGGCCTGCCTTACCGTTGCGCCACCAGCCAGTCGGCCGCTTTCAGCTGCATGAATCCCGGCACCGACCTCACACCGGCGCAGTGGGGCGACAAAGTGCGCGCGGCCAGCAGCCACACCGGTGCCTGGCCTGTCGTCTCGATCTGGCACGGCGACAGCGACTACGTGGTGCGTCCGGCCAACCTGACCGAAAGCATGCAGCAGTGGACCAACGTGCACGGCATCGACCAGACCGCGGACGTCAGCGACACCGTGGGCGGATTTCCGCACAAGGTGTACAAAGATGCGGACGGTACGCCGCGCGTGGAGACCTACACCATCACCGGCATGGGCCACGGGACGCCGGTCGATCCGGGCACCGGCGAAACCCAGTGCGGTACCGCGGGCGCCTACATCCTCGACGTGAACCTGTGCTCCAGTTACTACATCGGCCACTTCTGGAGTCTGGACAACCTGGATGGCAACGCGCCCACCGTCAGCCTTACCGCGCCTGCGAACGGGGCCAGCGTCAGCGGCACGGTCACGGTCAGCGCAACGGCCAGCGACGACATCGGCGTGGACCGCGTGGAATTCCTGCTTGACGGCACGCTGTTGGGCAGCGACGCCAGCGCGCCGTACTCGATCAGCTGGAACTCGGCCACCGCCAGTACCGGCAATCACACGCTGCAGGCGCGCGCCTTCGACCTGGTGGACAACGTGGGCACATCGGCCACGGTTGCGGTGAACGTGCTGGAAGGCTCCGGCGGCGGTACGCCGCTGCTGGCGGAGTTCTCCAACGAAGACTCCAACGACGGCTACGTGAAGGCCAATGCCGACGGCAGCGCACCGGCGGTGGGCACGCTGGAAGCCTATTCCGGGCTCGCCCTGGGACGCGGTACCGACGGCAAGTTCAACCGCAGCCTGCTGTCGTTCGACACTTCCTCGCTGCCCGATGGCGCGACTGTCGTGTCGGCCACGGTCACGGTGGCGTATCGCAGCGCTTCGGGAAATCCGTGGGGCAACCCCGCCGGCAACACGCTGGTGGTGGACGTGAACAACGGCTGTTTCGGCGCATGCGTCATCGAGACGGGCGACTACGCAGCGGCCGCCAGCGCGAGCGCGGTGGCGCAGCTGCTGAGCTTCAGCGGCGGCAGCCAGACCAGCAACGCGTTCGCCAGCGCCGGCCTGTCGGCGATCAACCGTGGCGGCCGCACCCAGCTGCGCCTGCGCTTCAGTGGCAATCCCACATCCACCAACTACTTGTGGATAGACAAGGGCGCCACCGCGAAACTGCGCGTGGAGTACCTGCCGTAACGGGCTTGTTGTCGATCGCGGCGCGACGATGGAAACGAAAACGCCCGGCGCTGCCGGGCGTTTCTCATGCGCGTGCTTGGCCTCAGCGCTGGGAAGAGGCGAAGAACATCAGATAGACCAGTCGCCCGTTTTCCAGGGTGTCGCCGAAGTTCGCGCCTGCCGTATGCCACAGCCACGGGCGCAGCAGCAGCAGGCGGTTGAAGCGCATGGGCACGCACTGGGTCATTTCCCACTTCGAGTCGTCGGTGCCGTCTCTCTCCAGGATCTCATCCACCATGCCCTTGGCGGACGAGTACCCGAGCGCCGCCGCTTCGCGATCGTCGTACGGCGCCCGATCGGTGTTGGTGGCACGGTGACGGAAGAATTCGGTGCCGCCCTGGCAGTCCTGGGGACGGCTGAGATACAGGATGCCCGACCAGTGAGCGGCATCCACATGCACTTTCGCCTTGCCCTTGTCCGCAGCCAGGGTGATGCGGCTTTTGGCATGCGCCTGCGGCGGCGGCATCGCTTCCAGCGGTTCGCCCACCAGCCGGGAAACCTGTTGCGCGAGTCCTTCTATGTTGATCCGCTCCACCGAATTGCGGCCGGGAAACATGCCCTCTTGCGGCGGATAGGTCAGCCGCAGCGAGGCTTCCCGCAAGGCTTGCGCGTTGTCCAGGAAGTCGTCGACGATGATCATAGAGGTAGGCATGCCGGCCAGCCTAATCGTTCGCCACCGTTTCCTTCAACCGCAGGCGCGCGGATCGACGCTCAGCGCAGCTGGCTGTCCTTGCTGCCGCGCCGGTTGAAGCCGCTGTGCGCACCTTGCTCTTCGTCGTGCGCTTCCTGGCAGGGAACGCACAGGCGCACGCCCGGCACCGCCTTGCGCCGTGCCTCGGGAATGGGCGCATCGCATTCTTCGCAGTGGCTCAGGCTCGGACCCTGCGGCAATTGGCTGCGGGCGCGCTTGATGCCGTCTTTTACGGTGGCGTCTATCTGGTCCTGTACGGCGCCGTCGCCTGCCCAGCCGGTAGCCATGGCGGCCTCCTGTTGCGGTATGGGACGAGGATAACCCCGCCGGAATGAACGATATTGCCATGGTGCGATACCGGGGATTTGCGCAGCGCCGCATGTTGACCGATTGCGCACAGGTATTGGCGCGGACTAGGGTCTAGACTCGCCGCGAGCGGCATGGGCCGTTTGCTGTAGGAGGGTCGGCGATGATCGGCTGGGCGCTTGCGGCGGCCTTGGCGCTGTCCACTCCGGCGGTCGAGCATGCTTCCTTGGAGCATGCCCCGCCAGACCCGGCGCAGCTCATGGCAGTGCCGCCAGCCCTCCGTGCGCTGGTGCAAGAGCGGGTAAACGCACCGGGCCGCAGCCAATCGCAACGCCTGCGGCGACTGATCGGGCTGATGTCGACCAGCCAGGACGGGCTGCGCCTGGAATACCAGGACGACGCCACCCAGACAGTGGAACAGGCCTACCTCAACCGGCAGGTCAACTGCCTCACCTACACCCTGGTGTTCCTGGCTCTGGCGCGCGAAGCGGGATTGGACGCCTATCCGCAGGAGATCGACGAAACACTGTCCTGGCAGCAGCGCCAGGACGTCGTCTACCGCAGCAACCACGTCAATGCCGCGGTACGCCTCGGCGCGCAGCGCTACGTGGTGGATGTGGGCAGCAGTTTCGTGATCGGGCGCCATCCTGCCCATGTCATCAGCGAACAGCGACTGCTGGCGCAGTACTACAACAACCGCGCCGCCCAGTTGATGGTCCTGGACGATCTTCCCGCCGCGCTGGCGCATGCCGATATCTCCCTGGAACTGGACCCCGCCTACCCCACTACCTGGAGCAATACCGGCGTACTGCGTCTGCACAGCGGCGACTTGGCGGGCGCGGAGCGGGCCTACGCCACCGCGCTGTCGCTGGCGCCCGAGCATTCCAGCGCCCTGTTCAATCTGGTAGCCCTGTACAAGCGCAGCGGCGACCACGAACGCGAAGCGCAGTTCCAGCGCCGGTTGGACAAGGTGCAGTCGCGGGATCCTTTCCACCAGTTCATGCTCGCCATGCAGTTCGAGCAACGAGGCGACTACGCCCAGGCCATCAAACGCTATCAGCGCGCGATCCGCCTGCATGGCGGCGAACACCGGTTCTACCACGGACTGGCCCGCGCCTATGCGCAGGCGGGAAATTCGCGCAGCGCCCGCCGCGCGCTGCAGCGGGCGGTGGCGCTGGCCGCGGGCAAGGACGAGGCGGCGCTGGCTCAATACCGGGCGATGCTGCACGGCCTTCTCGCGGCCGGCGGTTCATGACGCGCGCAACGCCCAGCTGCCGACCACCTCGTACTCGCCCTGCCAGCTGCGCACCAGCGCGAAGTCGCGCGCCTGCCAGCGGATCGGTTCGATCGCCTGCGGGATCAGCACGCGCGTGTCGTACAGCACCGTGACGTGCGGAGTGAATTCCCGTTTCAGATAGCGTCCGAACCCGCCGGCCATCAGACGGTTGCTGAGCTCGCGCCACAATCCGTGGACCGGCGGGCGCTCTTCCGGGCACAGCAATACGCAAGGGTGCTTGTCGCTGCGCGTGGGAAAGCTGGAGGCGCGCGCCAGGGTCACTTCGAACGGCGCGTGCCTGACCCGCAATGCCGCCGTCGTCGCCGCCTCCACTATGTCGGCGCGATCGATCAGATGCTCGCCCAGGTAATGCAGCGTGACATGCAGCCGGTTGGGCTTGATAACCGCGCCGACCAGCGAATGCTCGGCACGCAGGGCATCGGTTTCGGCGGCGATGGCTTCCCTTGCCGCCGGGTCCGGAAATACGCAAAAAAACAGGCTGCCTGTTTCGGTTCTCACTTCCATGCCGGCGAGAGAGTCCTGCAGGGGAACGGGCGAGTGCCGGCGCACGCTCACGCGTTTTTCACATCGGCGCCGCTCGGCGCCATACGCGGTGTGTGATCGGCCTTACGATGCCTTGCCTTCATTCCCAAGCCCATTTTCCCGCAAGAGCGACACGCTAACGCATGCGCGGCGTTCAAGCAAAAACGTCGTTGCCTCCGGGAAGCCGCTGCAAATGTTCTCCGCGCCGCCTGACGCTGTGCGAACAGCGTCAACCGTCGTGGCGACGTCGCCGGTATTCGGCGGGTGGGCACCCTACCAGGGCCTTGAAGTCGCGGATGAAATGCGCCTGGTCGAAATAGCCCAATTCCAGCGCCAGCCGCGCCCATTCCAGCTCATCGTCCTGCTCCATGCGCTCCAGCGCTTCGTGCATGCGGTACCGGTTGATCACCCATTTGGGTCCGACGCCCACGTATTCGTTGAACATCCGCTGCAACGCGCGCCTGCCTGTACGCCATTGCGCCACCAAGTCCTCGAGGGTGTTGACGCTGCGGTCCACTGCGATCCCGTCGACGATCCGCCCTACGCGCTCCACTTCCTCGCCGACCGGCGGCAAATGCAGAGCAAGAAAATCGACGGCTACCGCCGCCATTGCCGCATCGTCCTGCTGAGAAAGCACGGCCGGGCCCAGACAGTCGCCCTCGGCGCCGAACAATTCCCGTAACGGCACGCTGCGGTTGCGCAAGGTCGACAGCGGCGCCCGCAGGAACGGGTGGAAACCGCCAGGACGGAACTTCACCCCGAATACCGCGCCCTGTCCTTCGAGCACGGTGGCGAAGCGGCCGGTGTGGACGCCGTGCACGCGCGCCTGACCGGTTTCCAGCACCAGATGCGCGTTGGGATGCGGCAAAGTCTCGCGGATTTGCGCAGGGCACCCGCGCAAATCCCAGCGCACGATCCAAAAGTGCTGAACCACCGCCGCCAGCGCAGCCGGCGGCGACAGGCGCGCATGGTGGAAAACACCGGGCGCCGGCGCAGAACGCAACAAGCCACGGGCCTTGCCCGCTCCGGAATTCACCGGTGCGTTCCCGGCCGCGCATGCGCAAGTCGCGTTTTTACAATCGTCGGCACTTTCGCCATGCTCTCATCGGTACTCCAGCCCCGCTCGAGTTTCCCATGAAAGCCCTTGCCCCGTTGCTGCTCGCCTGCACCGCCTGCCTGCCGGCCGCGGCATCGGCGCAAACCGTCACGGAGTCCGTTCCCATGCATGCCCTCGGCACCTTCGAAGTCAAGATTCAACCGCAAACCGCGGACAATCCGCCTGCCCAGGCGTCCGGATTCGGCCGCCTTTCCCTGGACAAGCGCTTCCACGGCGATCTGGAAGCGACCGGCCAAGGCGAGATGCTGGCGTCGGGAGATGGAACGGCGTCCGGCGCCTACGTGGCTCTCGAGAAGATCACCGGCACCCTGCACGGACGCAACGGCAGTTTCGTCATGGTGCACCGCGCGCTGATGGTCCGGGGCACACCGCAGGAATGGACGGTGACCGTGGTTCCGGAGTCCGGGACCGGCGCGCTGGAAGGATTGTCCGGTTCGATGCGGATCGTCGTCGAGGACGGCAAGCACTCCTACGACTTCAGTTATGCGCTGGAATAACCTGGATCGACGCGGCATTGGCGCCGCCTATCCCGCGGCTTAACCTGCCCGCCGTTAGGCTGCCGTTCCCGCCATTTCTAACAGCGCCATGGAACCGACCGTACACCCGTTCTCCGAATTGTTCGCCCAACTGGGCCTGGCCAACGACAACGCCAGCATCCAGCGCTTCATCGCCATCCATTCGCCACTCCCCGACGGCATGCGCCTGGAGGACGCGCCGTTCTGGTCGCCCGCGCAATCGCAGCTCCTGCGCGAGGAACGCCAGGACGATGCAGACTGGGCCATGGTGGTGGACCGGTTGAACGTAGCGCTGCATGCGATGCCCGGCTGACGGGTTCCCGGCTCGCGTCGATCGAAGCAGCGACGGCCTCCGCCGCAACTCCCGGTCCTTCCGTGGACGGCGCCCGGGCCAGCCGTTGGTGCAGGCCAGCTGTCAGTGCAGGATTTCCGCCCGGGAAGCCGCACTCCCCTCTCCGCCATCCGACGCTAAGGCGAATGCCGTCACGGTATGCAGGGCGGGCTGCCCGTAGCATTACCGATGCGTCCGTCCGTGTCCGTCATCGAATCAGCGCTGTTTTTCCCCCGCGACAGGCGCTTGTGACGACAACGGCGGCAGCTCCACCAAGCGAGGGGAAAAGAACGCGATGACCATACCGCGGCTAAGCAAGGCGAAAGCCGAGGATGCGGCAGCCGTTTCCGTACGCATGGAAGAGACGGCCACCCGCCTGCTGCACGCCGCCACGCCCGCCGAAGCCATCGAAGTGCTGCTGGGGACCGATCGCCGCGCTACCGTACTGTGGTCGACGCACTGGCCGCGCGACATCGCCTGCCATCCCGCCGCGCCCGCCGACGCCGTCTTGGCCGAAGCCGTGGATGCGGTGGATGTCGCGCGGACCGGCGGCGTGCCGCCGGAGCATCTGCGCATCCTCCACGACGACGGCGACCAGATAGCGGCGGTGCTGCATTGCCCCGCCGGTTGCCCCGAGCCGCTGGAGCCGGTCGCGCACCGCCTACGCGAGCTGCTGACGGTGCTGGGCATGCAGCAAAGCGTGCTGCGCCTGGAGCAGGCCGAAATGCTGCAGCGCTCGCTCTATGCCATAGCCGACATGGCCGGTTCCGATCTGGACATGCCCGACATGCTGCGCGGCCTGCACCGCATCGTTTCCGATCTGATGTACGCGGAGAACTTCTACATCGCCTTGTACGACAGCGACCGCGACAGTCTGCGCTTCCTGTATTTCGCCGACGCGGTCGACACCCAGGAGCTGAATCCCGACCAGGAAGTTCCGCTGGCGCAGATCGAACGCGGGCTGACCTGGTACCTGGTCCGCGACCGCAAGCCGTTGATGGGCTCGAGCGCGCAGCTGCGCACGCAGGTGTCCGGCCCGCTGCGCCTGCACGGCGCGGACAGCAGCGACTGGCTGGGCGTGCCGATGATGCGCGAAGGCCAGGTCCGCGGGGCGCTGGTCGTGCAGAGCTACCTGGAAGGAACGCAGTACACCACGGCGGAAATGAGCCTGCTGGCGTTCGTGGCCGAACACGTACTTACCGCACTGGAGCGCAAGACCACGCAAGAGGAACTGGAGCGCAGGGTCGAGGAACGTACCCGGCAGCTGGCCGAAACCAACTTCGAGCTGCGGCGCGAGGTGGTGGAGCGCGAACGCGGCGAGCGCCTGCAGGCGGCGCTCTATCAGATAGCCGCGCTCACCAACGTCGAGGACACCAACGAGCACTTCTACCACCACGTGCACGCCATCGTCGGCGAACTCATCAATGCCGAGAATTTCTACATCGCCCTGGCTTCCGACGACGGCGCCACCGTTTCGTTCCCCTACGCCAGGGACCGGCACGAACGCGATTGGAATGCGCGTTCGCACCGGCGCGGCCTGACCGAATACATCCTGCGCACCGGCAAGCCGCTGCTGGTCGACGGCGCGCGCGCGCAAGCCCTGCTCGAAGCCGGGGAAATCGAACCGGAAATGATGGTCAAGCCGACGCTGATGTGGCTGGGCGCTCCCCTGCTGGGCGCGGAAGGCCCCATAGGCGTGGTCGCGGTGCAGAGCTACGACTCCGATGTCGGTTTCGACGAACGCGACGCGGAGTTGCTGACTTTCGTGTCCTACCAGCTCGCCAGCAGCATCCAGCGCCACAAGGCCGCCGATGCCCTGAAGCAGGCCAACGCTTCGCTGGAGCAGCGGGTGGAAGAGCGGACCGGCGAACTGCGCGAACAGATCGCCGTACGCGAACGCGTCGAGGCGCAATTGCAGCACCAGGTCATGCACGATGCGCTGACCAAGCTGCCCAACCGCGTCTACCTGCGCGACCGTCTCGAGCGCGGCATCGCCCGCCTGCGGCGCAATCCGGGCCACCGCCTGGGGCTGCTGTATATCGATGTCGACCGTTTCAAGGTGGTCAACGACAGCCTGGGGCATCTTGCCGGCGACGAAGTGATCAAGGAAGTCGCCCGGCGCCTGGCCGCCTGCGTGCGCGAGCCGGATATGGTCGCGCGGCTGGCCGGCGACGAGTTCGCGATCCTGATCGAACAGGTGCAGATGCCCGAAGCGGTCTCCAAGATAGCGCAGCGCGTACTGCAGTCGATGCAACCGGCCATGGTCGCCGGCGGACGCGAACTGCAGGTTTCCCTCAGCGTCGGCATCGCCATCATCGACGACAGCTACGATTCCACCGACCGCATACTGCACGACGCCGACCTGGCTCTGTACAGCGCCAAAGCCGCCGGACGCAATCGTTTCGCACTGTTCGACGGGGCCATGCAGCACGCCACCACGGGGGTGCTGGATCTGGAGCAGTCGTTGCGCGATGCGCTGCTCAACGACGAGTTCATGCCCTACTTCCAGCCGTTGGTGCGGCTGGCCGACGACGCGGTGGTCGGCTACGAGGCGCTGCTGCGCTGGCAGCATCCGCAACGCGGAGTGCTGGCGCCGGGCGAGTTCCTGCAGGTGGCCGAGGACAGCGGCCTGATCCAGGCGATCGATTGGCGCATGTTCCGGTTGGCGCTGGTGTGCGGACAGGCACTGGTGCGCAACGGCGGCTACCTCACCCTCAACGTCTCGCCGCGCCTGTTCCAGCAGGAAGACTTCGACCGCCGGATGCTGGATCTGACCACGGAAATCGGTTTCGACCCCACGCATCTGCGCCTGGAAGTGACCGAGGGCACTCTGCTCGGCGATCCGGAGGCGATGGTCGCGGTGCTGCAGCGGCTGCGCGACGCCAACATCGAAGCCGCGCTGGACGATTTCGGCACCGGCCACTCCTCGCTGGGGCACGTGCAACGCTTCCCGTTGAAGATGATCAAGATCGACCGCAGTTTCATCGCTCCGTTCGCGGCCGGGGCATCGCCGCGCAGCTCGGCGGTGATCGGGGCGATTCTTGCCCTGGGCCACGCACTGGGCGTGGAGATCGTGGCCGAGGGTATCGAGACCCGGCACCAGCGCGAGGTATTGGCCACGATGGGATGCGACTACGGCCAGGGCTATCTGTTCGGACGGCCGCATCCGGTGGACCATTGGCTGGACAGGCAATGAGCGCGACGCGGCCCGGATTCCTTGGAAAGGGCCGTACTTGACCGTCGGCACGCGCGCGCACTGAGATCCCGGCGTTGATCGGCGCCTCCGCCCGCAGGCTCACCAGCGCTTCGGCAGCATCTTGGTGAAGACCAGGCGTTTCTTTTCGTCTCGCGCCAGAAAACCTCCGCGCATCAAATCGCGGAGGATGTGGTTGATCATTTCCCGGGTGGCGCCCACCCGGTCCGCGATCTCCTGCTGGGTCAGCGTCAACGGCACCACGCGGATATCGCCTTCGGTCAACGCGATCTTGTTCAGCAGATCCACCGTCCGTTCGTAAACGTCGTGCAACGCCAGGCCCTTGCTCAGTTCGGTCGCATGGCGCAGCCGCGCTATCAGCTTGTAGACCAGGCACTCCGCGAATTCCGGATAGGTCTTCATGAAGCCGCGGATCGCCAGGTGGTCGATAACGATGCATTGCGAATCGACCACCGCCTTCACCGACGCCGACCTCAGGCCGCCGTCCAGGAAAAGCTCGCCGAAGAACTCGCCCGGCTGCAGGATGTTGTAGACCAGCTCGCGCCCTTTGCTGTCCTGGGTGAACACCTTGAGCTGCCCGGCGATGAGTATGTAGAGCGCGTCCGATACGTCGCCTTCCACGATGAGCATCTGGTTCCGGCCATACCACTGGGCATCCCCGCACTGCGCCAGCTGCGAGAGCAGTTCGGCGGAAAGGGTGTTGGCGCTCTCTCCGTGCATGGCTGATGCCGTCTCCTTCGCTCCGACCCGCGGGCCTGGGAGCATAGCCCAAGTCGGACCGGGCTTTATTCGCGAACCCGCAACCATCCCGGCCACCGCCCGCTTGTGAAATATTTACGTCGCGCAGTCATTGCGAACGTTCGATCGATCCGGCTAACGCAGTTCCCTTCGCAATATCTTGCCGACCGCCGTTTTCGGCAGGCTGTCGCGGAATTCGATCCGTGAGGGCTGTTTGTAGCCGGTCAGGTACTTGCGGCAATGCGCGCGCAGATCGTCCTCGCTCAAGTCCGGGTCCTTGCGCACCACGATCAGGCGCACGGCTTCCCCGCACTTCTCGTCCGGCACGCCGACCACGGCCGCTTCCAGCACGCCGGGATGCATCGACACCACGTCTTCCACCTCGTTGGGGAACACGTTGAAGCCCGACACCAGGATCATGTCCTTGCGGCGGTCCAGCAGGAAGTAGTAACCCTGTCCGTCCGCCTTGGCGATGTCGCCGGTGCGGAACCAGCCGCCGTCGAAGAAGGCCTCGCGCGTTTCCTCCGGCCGCTGCCAGTAGCCGGTGGTCATGTGCGGGCCACGCGCGCATAGTTCGCCCGGTTCGCCGAGCGCAACCGGGTTGCCGCTTTCGTCGCGCAGGCTGATTTCCACATCGGCCAGCGCCAGGCCGATGGAGCCCACCGGATTGGGCGCGTCCCAGCGGTTGTAGGTGATCGCCGCGCTGGTCTCGGACAAACCGTAGCCTTCCACCACGTCCTTGCCCGTCAACGCCTTCCAGCGTTCGGCGGTGCCGCGGCGCAAGGCGGTGCCGCCCTGCAGGCACAGCTTCAGCCCCGAAAAATCCAGGTTGGCGAAGTCCGGAGAATTAAGCAGCGCGTCGTACAGCGTGTTCACGCCGGAGAAGAACGCCGGCTTTACCTTGTCGAAAGTGGCCACCAACGCCGGAATGTCGCGCGGATTGGTGACCAGCACCGAATGGAAGCCATGCGCCATGTCGAAGGTGAGGTTGCTGTAAGCGGCGATGTGGTACATCGGCAGGCAGATCATCACCACGTCTTTTTCCGGATCCAGGCAATGGCCGAAACATTGCTCGGCCGAGGCGACATTGGCGATCAGCGCGGTATGCGCCAGCACGGCACCCTTGGATATCCCGGTGGTGCCGCCGGTGTATTGCAGTTGCGCCGTGTCGCTTGCCTTGGCCATGGCCTGCACGCGCGGCAGGCGCTTGCCTTCGGCCAGTGCCCGGGGCCAGCGCAACGCCATGGGGATACGGAATGGCGGGATCATTTTCTTGACGTGCTTCAGCACGGTGTCCACCAGCAGCGACTTCGGCCACGGCAGCATGTCGCCGACGCGCGTAGTGATGACGTGCCGTACCGCCGTGCCCTCCAGCGCCTCGGCGGCCACCGAACCGAAATTGTCCAGCACGATCAGCGCCGCGGCGCCGGAATCGGCCAGCTGGTGCCGCAGCTCGCGTGCGGTGTAGAGCGGATTGACCAGCACCGCGACCAGATCGGCGCGCAGCGTTCCCAGTACGGCCACGGGGTATTGCAGCAGGTTGGGCAGCATGATGGCCACGCGCTCGCCCGCCTCCAGACGCAGGCCATTGCGCAGGTAGCTGGCCAGATCGTCGCTCATGCGTTCGACGTCGGCGAAGCTCAGGGTGTGGCCCAGATTGGTGAACGCAGGCCGTTCGGCATGGCGCTGGCAGGCGGCGATGAGCATTTGCGGCAAGGTCTGGCCGCGGTCGAAGGCGTCGCTGGCGACGTTATGGAAGTCGGGCTGCGCCAGCACCGAGCTCACGTTGTTTCCGAACGGCTTGATCATCGCGACGCCCCCCAGGCGATTGTCGGTCGACAGAAGCCCTCCCCAGGGCTGTCCGCTACCTTACGCCGGGAAAGGGCGCCGTGCCATTTCTCCGGCACGCCGCCCGCATGTGCCGGCGACGGCCGATGGGCGTCGAACCTATGCGCCCTTGCGTGCCTGCCAGGCCTGCAGCAGCTTGGCCTCCTGCTCGCGGGTGATGCCGGCCTTCACCGTCGCCTGGCGCTCGGCCGGCAGACTGTGGAACCACGCCAGCAAGTCGGTCACCGTCGTCGCCAGCGGGCGGAAGGTCAAACCGGCCTTGATCGCGCGCGCATTGCTGACCTGCCCGTAGCCGGCGTAGGGATTGTCGCGGGCAGGCACCCAGATCGGCAGTTCCACCTTGTTCTCTTCCAGGAAGGCGAGCGGCACGCGGGTGAACTCGACCCCGCCGCCGGTGACCGCCTGGCAGCCATGCAGCATCGCGTCCATGCCCAGGGTGTAATCGGGGCCTACCGCATTGAAGGTGCCGTAGGTGCCCGCTTCGGCCAGCCGCACCATCCATTCGCCCAGGTCGCGGCCGTCGATGATCTGCACCGGATCGTCGCGGTCGCCCGGCACCAGCATCTGCCCGCCTTGCGCGACGCGCAGCGGCCAGTAGGTGAAGCGGTCGGTTTCGTCGCGCGGGCCGACGATATAGCCCGGGCGCACGATGGTGCTGCGTTCGCCGAACTGTTTGCGCACCTCCGCTTCGCTCAGCGCTTTCAGCGGACCGTACAGATTCTCGATGTCGGCGCGCAGCGTCTCCTGGGTTTCGGCCATCGCATCCTTGCCCTTGTAAGGAGCCAGCGCGGCGTCTTCGGTGATGCCCGGCTTGCTGCCGTCGGCATAGGTGGAGATGGTGGAAATGAAAAGGTAGTGCCCCACATTGCCCTTCAGCACCTTGCCCGCATCGCGCACCCAGAACGGCAAACTGGTCGGATTGTCGATGCAGACATCCCACTTCCGGCCCTCCAGCGATTTCAGGTCGCCGGTGTTGCGGTCGCCGTGCAACTGCTCCACTTCGCCCGGCCATTCCGGCGAAGGACGCTTGCCGCGGTTGAACAGGGTCACCTTGTGTCCGCGCGCAAGCGCGTAGTTGACCTGGAACGGACCGGTGAAGCCGGTGCCGCCCAGGATCAGGATGCGCAGCGGTTTGGCCGCACGGGTCACCGGTACCGTGGACTGCGCCGCAAGCGCTGGCAGTGCGGTTGCGGCGGCGGTCAGCGCGCCGAGTTTGAGCAGGTCGCGGCGAGTGGGCATGCGGCATCTCCAGGACATTGGCGGAAGCCCTACTCTCGCACCGCGCACTCGCCGGGTGCGTGTGGCTTAAGTAGGGGGTGCGGCCCTGCCGCCAAGGGGCGCAAAGGAAGCCAAATACCGTCAAACAGTTCGTAGGAGCGACGTAAGTCGCGAACACTCGCATGGCTTCGCGACTTACGTCGCTCCTACGGCCTCCTACGGCCTCCTACGGCCTCCTACGGCCTACGGACCATGGGTACGAAAGGCACGGACTCCGAGCGCTTCCTCAACCCGATATCTCCCGCACCGTCTTCACCGCACGCTCCACCTGCTCGGGCGTGTTCACCAGACTCGGCGCCAGCCGCGCATAGGTGATCGCATAGGGGCTGGTGCTGGCGACGATGTTCTTGGCCAGCAAGCGCTTCACCACCTCCGCGGGCTTCATGCCGTCGACTTCGAACGACACCAGCCCGGCCGACAGCGCGCCCGACATCGGCGTGTGTATCTTCACTTTCGGATTTTCCGCCAAGCCGGCCTTGCACTGGTCGTTCAGGGCGCGGATGCGCGCGGCCACGCGCGCCTTGCCCATCCGCTGGTGCATGCGGAACGCCGCCGCGGCGGCCCATTGATGGTCGTAGGCGACGAAGCCGCCCGGGCTCATGCGGTCGGCGTTGTTGGGCGAAGCGATCGCGACCTGCTTTTCCCATGCCGTGTATTGATCCAGATCGCTGAAACTCGGAATCAGCGGGCGCAGGCGGGCCCAGTTTTCCGCACTGGCCCAGACCAGGCCGGTGCCGCGCGGGGCGAACATCCATTTGTGCGTGCCGGCGCAGAAATAATCGGCGCCCATGGTGGCGACGGTTTCGTCGACGCTGCCCAGCCCGTGCACGCCGTCGACCACCAGCAACACCGGCGCGCCGCTGCGCGCGCGCAACGCGGCGGAGATCTCGCGGATGGGCAGGCGGATGCCGCTGCTGGAATGCACCCAGGTCAGCCCCACCACGCGCGTCTTCGGGCCTATGCCGGCCAGCAACGCGGCGATCAGCGAGTCGGTGCTGGCGACAGCCGCATCGGCGAACAGCGGGATCATGCGCATGCTGGCGCCAGCGCGTTCGGTAGCCAGGCGAATGGATTCGTGATGCGAGTAGTGATCGTGCGTGGTGCACAACACCTCATCGCCCGGCTTGAGCGGCAAGCCGTGATAGACCAGGGCCAGGCCGGTGGTGGTGTTGGGAGTCAGGCACACCTCTTCCGCACGGCCGCCCAGGTACTGGGCGATTTCGGTTTTCACCTGCAGCGGTACGTTGTGGGCTTCGTCCTCGAACAGTCCCTGTTCCACAACCAGGAAAGGATTGGAATCGATCGCGCGCCGGTAGCCTTCGATAGCCTCCCGCACGGGCGCAGGATGGCTGGCGATGAAGAAACTGGCGAAATGCAGATACGCCGGGTCCAGTACGAACTGGGCGCGCACGGCCTCCCAGTCGGACAGGTCGGCATGCGGTGCCGCCTGCGCGGCCAGCGCCGTGATCAATGCGGAAGGAAGCAAGGCGCCCGCGGCCAGGGCGGTCGGGGCGGTGAGGAAACGGCGTCGGCTCAGGGTCATGTCGGACAGCTCCCGGGGCAAACAGATGCCCCATTCAAGATGCCAACGCCCTGACGCGGGAAGAACGGACAGCGCGGCTGCGCCGACCGGCTGACTGCAGCCTATCGGCCGTGCGCCAGCATGAAATCCAGGGTCGCGCAGACCGCTGCGACCTGGGCGGCGTTGCACTGTTCCGGGGTCGCGCGGGGACTGTCCGGATAGACCTCGGTGGTGGTGGTGTAGCGCGCTTCGGTGACGCCTGCGCACAGGCCGAGCCGCTTGAAGGCGTACTGGATGACGCCGGGCGAGACCACCGGCGAGCCGATGATTTCGCCCTTGGCGTCGGCCGGCGCGATGTGGGTGACCTGGGCCACCGCCGCGATCACCGCGCGCTGGAAATCGGGCTGCGGATTGTCGGTGTCGTCGACCAGATAGAAGCCGTCGGGAATTTCGCCCGGTTCGTATGGCTTGCCGTCTCGGGCCGCCAGTGCAGGACGGAACTCGGACTCGTCGGTGTCGGTGGTTTCGTGCAGATCGATGTGCATCGACACGCGATCGCGCAGCGGCGCGACCAGGCGCATCAGCGCGGCGGACTCCTGCGCCGGGCTGTTGTCGCGGAACGAACGGTTGGGATCCACCGCATCCGGATTCCAGCGATGGATCCGTTCGTAGGCCCAGGGGCTGACGCATGGGGCCACGACCAGATTGACCGAATTTCCATAGTCCGATGCACGATCTTCGAGGAACTGCAGCGCGCCATGCACGCCGCTGGTTTCGTAGCCGTGCACGCCGCCGGTCACCAGTGCGACGGGAAGCTCTTCGCGCCAGGTGCGGCTCTTGAGGGCGAACAGCGGATAGGTATCGGGACCATAGTCCAGGCGTCCGTACTCGACCACATCGAAGCGCGGGCGCAGGCCGTCGATCGCACGCACCACATCGTCCTGGTAGCTGCGCTGGCGGATCTGCCGCGAACGCCAGGCCGCCACTTCCGCCGGCCCCCAGGGTTGTCCGGGCGTGCCGATGGAATAGAAGGCCTGGGTCGTCATCTGATCGCTCGCTCTATTGATGTCGTCTGGAGGATGCTGGGAATTTTACCATCGCGGCCGCCCTGGCCTTGCGCTGCCCATGCAATACAGGCCGGCGAACTTTTTTCAACAGCGTGTCGATTCCGCTCCCGCCCGTTCGTCGTCCAGCAAGAGCATCGCTTCCCTCCCCCGGTTTGCCTGCCCGCCCTTCCCTTCAACTCAACGAGCCGCCTTCATGTCCTTCCAAGCCTATCTGGACAATATCCAGACCAAGACCGGCAAAAGCCCCGCCGATCTGCGCGCCCTTGCCGCCCAAAAAGGTTACGCCAATCCCAAGGGCCTGCTGCCCGGAGTCAAGGCCGGCGATATCCTGGCATGGCTCAAACAGGATTTCGGACTGGGCCACGGCCATTCGATGGCCATCGTGGCGCTGTTGAAAGGCACCAAGAAGGAAGGCGACCGATGACGGCGACAGACACCGCAAACCGGCCGGCATCGATCGCATCTGCCAACCCCGCAAACGACCCGCAAACACCACGCTATCCACGGAGACGATCATGAAGAATTTTCTGGCGATCTTTACCGGCTCGGCCGCCGCGATGGACCAATGGAAATCGCTCGACGCAAACACGCGCCAGCAACGCGAGCAGGCAGGCATGCAGGCCTGGCAGAACTGGGCCACCAGTAACGCCGGCAGCATCGTCGATCACGGTGCGCCGCTGGGCAAGACCAAGCGCGTCACCGCCGAAGGCATCGCCGACATCCGCAACGCGATGGCCGCCTACACCGTGGTCAAGGCCGAATCGCATGAAGCGGCCGCCAGGATGTTCGTGGACCACCCGCATTTCTCGATCTTCCCCGGCGACGGCGTGGAGATCATGGAATGCCTGCCGATGCCGGAGATGTAGAACCGCTCCGGAACGCCGCGGCCAACCGGCCGCACCGTCCGTTTTCACATGGTTTAAGCACCGGGTGGCGCACATAGTGCGCGTGCTCGATTCCCGTCCAGCCAAGGAGATTCGCCATGACCCGCAAGCACGCCGTTTCGATGACCGTCCTCGCCCTGCTGTTCGCCGCCCCCCTCGCGGCGCAGGAAGCCACGGGGCCGAAGATGACGCCCGAGATGCAGGCGATGATGGAAGCGTTCCAGAAAGCCGGCACGCCCGGCGTGCAGCACCAGCAACTGGCTTCGACGGCCGGCACCTACGATCTGACCGTCAAGAGCTGGCACAGCCCCGGCGCCGAACCGGCGATCGATACCGGTACCGCGACGCGCAGGATGATCCTGGGCAATCGCGTGATGGTGGAGGAAGTGACCTCGCAGATGATGGGCCAGCCCTACAACGGCCAGGGCCTGCATGGCTACGACAACGTCACCGGCAAATACTGGGCGACCTGGAGCGACAGCATGAGCACCGGCCTGATGGTCAGCGAAGGCAGCTGCGACGCCAAGCTGGTCTGCACCTACACCGGCACCTATCACGACCCGGTGACCAAAAAGCCGCAGACCTCGCGCATGACCAGCCGCTGGCCCGACAAGAGCACCGAGGTGTTCGAGATGTACGGCCCGGGCATGGACGGCAAGGAAACCAGGATGATGGAAATCACCTACAAGAAGCGCGCGCAGTAAGACGACCGATGGGCAACCCGAGATGGACCGCCGTCCCGGCGAAAGCCGGGATGACGGTTTGGTTGGGGCGTGCTCTTTTTTCTGGCGTCCTTCCGGCAAATTTCTGCAGTACGTAGGAGCGACGTGAGTCGCGAAGCCCCCCATCCTTCCGGCACCCGATTGGCCTGCAATCCGCGCACTTGTTTCGCGACTCACGTCGCTCCTACCTCTTACAGCCAGTGCCATGACCGCGTTGAGGCATCAAGCGGATCTATGGTCCTGGAGCTCCCGTTTCTCGAACCAATGATGGGCATAGGGATTGTCGTTGTAGCGGGGAATTTCGCGGTAGCCGTTGCGCGCATACAGCGCGCGGGCCTCGGTCAGCGCGCGGTTGGTGTCCAGTTGCAGCGTATCCAGGCCCATCCGCACGGCCTGTTCTTCCATCGCATCCAGCAGACGTTGCGCGATGCCCAGGCCGCGCGCATCGGGCGCCACCCACATGCGCTTTATTTCGCCAAGCTTGGGTCCTGTCGTCTTCAAACCGCCGCAACCGACCGGACGCCCGTCCAGCCGCGCGATCAGGAACCGTCCCGCCGGCGGCATCAGTTCTTCGGGATCGGCCGATACCGTGCGCGCCGGATCGAATCCCGTTTCGAAGCGTTCTTCCAGTTCGCTGAAATACGCCTCGATGCACATGCGGGCATCCGCACTGGCGGGGTCGGCGGGTTCTATCGTCACCGCCGATGCGCGCATCAGCCGCTCCACCCCCGCCATCGCCGTGACCATGCGCTCGCGGTGCGCCGCGCCGAGCGAGGCCAGCAACGAAGTCGCGAAATCCTGCGAACGACGATCGAGCGCGTCGAATTCCCCCAACCCTTTCCGCGTCAGCACCGCCCGCCGCACCCGCCCATCGCCGGCGGCGCGCTGCGAATCCACCAGGCCTTGCGCCTCCAGCGAACGCAGCATGCGGCTGAGGTATCCGGAATCCAGCGCCAGCCGCGCGCGCAGATCGCGCAAGTCCGCGCCGCTCCTGCCGATCTCGAACAACAGCCGCGATTCGCCCAGCGGCCGGCCGCGGCCCAGGTAGTCGTCGGACAGCACTCCGATCCGCTGCGTCACGGCCCGGTTGAAGTTGCGGACTTGCCGGATCTGGTTCTTGTCCATTTATCTGACTTTAGTCAGACAAACGGATGCTGTCAATGCGCCGGCAACGCGGAGCGGAACCCCCGGATGTCGGCCGCCGGCGGGAGCTCAGCCCGCCTCGCGCGGGTCAGGGCACATCGCATTCCCAGATGGAACTCGCCAGCCAGAGGTTGGCCCTGGTCAAATGGTTGTACACCTCTTCCACCGGCGTTCCCGCCTGTAACGTGCATTTGGCTACGGCGTCGGCACGCGCGTTCTCCAGCGCGATGCCAGGATCGTAGCTCTGGCCTTGTCCGCTTACGTACACCACCGCGGCCATGGCCGTGCCGGAGAGGGGCAATAGCAGCGCCAAAGCAATGGCGATGGAATATTTCCTCATTCTCGTTCTCCCGATGCCGATACGGATGAACGCCCATTCGAACATCTGGCGCATGCAGGCGGCCGTGAAAACCGGGTGAGAGCGATGTAAAGGCGATTCACGGCGATTTCGCGCGACGGCCGCCACAATCGGCGCATGCGATCGGCCGCATGGGAATCGGCAAGAGTGAACCGGCAAAGAATGCGGTGTTAAATCCACGCATCCGTTTATCTCCGCCCCGGGCATCTCCATCTAACGGAGCATGCCGCAGGATGAAGGCATGAAAGCCATGGCCCGTGCCCCCTCCAAGCGAACGCCCCCGCGTCGGCGACGACACGACATGGCCACGATGACCAACGAGATCGCCGGCCATATTCCCAGGATGTGGATGCGTTCCTCGTCGGAAGACGACTTCTGGCGCTGGTTCTGCGGCGAAGCCCAATCGGTGATGAGGAATGCGGCCGACATCAAGGAAGGCAGCCGGCTTCACGCACGCCTGCTGGCCGCGCTTTCCCGCGCCGGATTGCCGCAGCCTCCCCCGGCGTTCCAGTGGAAGTGCTGAGCGGAAAGACCGGCCGGAAACAGGTTCCGATCAGGCAAGATTCCGGCGGCCCATTCGAAAAAATCGCTCCGGTTCCGATCCGTGCAATGGCAGCTTTCCTCCGCCCTCTGCGTTGAAGGGAAGACAACGGCCCCCGCCGGTGGACGATCATGGCGTTTCCAATACCTGGCGATGGCAGCATGCAGGATTGAGGAATCAATCCTGCACGCCGCGTTCCGTGCCCACGCGCAAGCTCTTTAAACGCGCCCATGCGGTTCGCGCCAGCCCCAAGGATCGTCATCCCGGCGAAGGCCGGGACCCGACTTTCAGCGAGTGCCGGCTTGGGTCCCGGCTTTCGCCGGGATGACGACCTGAAGGTGGGTCGGTCGCTTACGTGCCGTCGATTTTCCTTGATCCACGCAAGCGAGGCCTGTCGCCTCACAACGCCGTAGGAGCGACGCAAGTCGCGAAGCCCTCTTGCTCTAACGTTGAGGGTTCGCGGCTTGCGTCGCTCCTACGGCTTATTTCCCTTATGCGGTTCGCGGGTTCATTCCGGTTTCTTGTTCGCGAATTTCTCCAGCACCTTCTTGCCCTCGGGCGACTGCGCCAGGCCTTCCAGCATGCTGGCGATGGCGGTGCCGCCGTCGGCGGAGAACAGGTCCATCACGCTGGACAGCCCCTTGCTGGGAGTGCCGGCGTTGGAGATCACCTTGACATCGGCCGACTTCAACGCCTCTGCCTGGGCCGTGCCCACCGCCTGCGCCGCTTCGATGTTGCGGATGCCCAGCAGGTAGTTCTGGTAGCCCTGGTCGCTGCCGATCTTCTCGGCCAGCTTGATCTGCGCGTCCACAGGCGCCATCAGGATGGCGGTTTCCGCCGTGCCCTTGGCGCTGCCTTCCACCGCGATGCCCTCGGCATTGCGCTTGGCCGCTTCCAGCTTGCCCTCGGCGGTCAACACGGTCTGCTGCTTGCTGCCCTCGGCCGAGACGATGGCCCCCTGCTGGGCGGCGTCGGCCTGCACGATGCCCCCTTCCTTGGCCGGGGCGGCGGTGATCACCGCCACTTCGCGGTTGATCTCGGCCCCGCGCACGTTCTTCACCTGCACCACGTCCATTTCCTTGGCCGCGGTTTCGCGCTGCTGCACTTTCACCTGCTGGGAGGATTGTTCGTTGGCCACGCCGACGTTCTTCTCTTTCTCGGCGGTGCGCAGGCCCACCTGCTCGGCGGCCTGCTGGCGCGACATCTCGATCTCGCGCTTGGCGGCGATCTCGGCCATCTCGGCCTGGCGGGCGTTGTCGGCCACCACCAGCCGCGATTCGCGCTCGATGCCGGAGGTGCGCTTGGCCATGATGTTCTGGATCACTTCGCTTTCCTTGGAATCGCGGATGTCCATCAGTTCGATGTTCTTGATCGCCTCCACGCCCCACCCGCCCAGCTGCGGCGTCACTTCCTTGGTGAAGGCTTCGCCGAAGCGGCTGCGGTCCAGCATGATCTGGTCAATCTCGTGCGCCGCCAGCACGGTGCGCACGGAGCCCTGCACGATGGCGGTCAGTTGTTCCTTGAGTTCCTCGAACGAGGCCACCCGCTGGGCGGCGGTGTTGGAGTCGCTGATGCGGAAGAAGGCCATGACGTGCACCAGGAACGGCACGCGCTCTTTGTCGTAGGCGGCGTAGTCCGGCAGGTCGATGGAGAAGTTGGACACCGGCAGCGTCACCCGCACCAGGCCGATCATCGGAATGCGCGAGGGCCATTCGTAGTAGGTGTTGCTGGCGAAGCCCTTGCCGTAGGAAACGGTGTTCTTGCGGGTCTGGACGATGTGGACTTCGTTGACGGGCACCACGCGGCGCAGGGCGATGGTCCAGAAGAACAGGGAAATGCCGATGAGGGCGGCCACGGCGATGGCGGCCAGCATGAGGGTGGTGCCGAGCATGGAAGTTCCTGGGGTTTGTGCAAGGACGGCCAGTATAGAGGCCTCATAGGGTGGGCCCTGGCCCACCATCGCCATGGATCCAATCGCATTGGCGTCGGAACCAAGGGCGCCGCCCCCGAGGTCAACACGAACGACAGCAACGGTAGGAGCGACGCAAGTCGCGAAGCCCTCAACTCAGAACCATCCCCAGCTTCGCGACTCGCGTCGCTCCTACACCCTGCACTCCTGCCCCTCCTCCGCTCTCAGCGTCAGCCCGCGCAACCTATCCCCCTACCCGCCGGACAAGGTCAACGCAGGGGCCTTTTCGTCGCCCTATTTCCGGTTTGATCGGCGGTTGGGGCGGTTTTGTCGTGCGTGGGTTGCCGGCCCGCTTCGGGCGTCGCAATCTGCTCCTGCTGCCGGGGCCGGCAGCCCGTGAAACGCCGAGGAGTCTGGAGTTGAAGACACTGTTTGCCGTGGCTGCCTGGTGCATCCTCTTCGTTCTATGCTGGCCGCTCGCCCTGCTGGTTCTGGTGCTTTGGCCCCTGGTCTGGCTGGTCGCTTTGCCGTTCCGGCTGGTGGGCATCACCTTCACCGCCCTGTTCGCGTTCCTGCAGGCGCTGCTGTTCCTGCCGGCACGCCTGCTGGGCTGGCGTCCGCGGCACGCGCAGGCGCCTCACGCCGCAATGGGCTGATTCCCGGGTGCCGAAGCCGCCCGCCTGGGCGGCTTGGTCCGGTGCCTGCGAACAGTGGCGGAAGCTGGCATCACTGTTTCCTGGATCCGCGTGAATGCAATCGAGTCGCGGGAGCAGGAAGCGCCCGCGCCAAAGATGACTGCGCCTGATTGGGGAATCATCCATCTTGACGTTCGCGCAGTACCGAACCGCAAGATTCAAAACCCGAATTGCCTCCGTCCCTTTAAATTACAATGCGGCGCGCGGACGGCGGAGCGGTTACGACACATATGCGGACCTTTGTATTGAGAGCACGTGCGGCGCCTACGGACAGCCAGAAGCTGCTGGCGTCGGTCGGCAAGGAGGCCCATACCGAAATCCTGGCGCATACGCTGATGAACGCGATCTTCGTGGCGCAGTCGCACCGGGCCGATGTGACGGTCTACCTGGTGCTGGAAAGCACGCAGGACTTCTCCCGCACGCTCTGCTTCGACGCCAACGCCATGCATGACCTGGGCGGCTTCGATGAGCGCGCGCTGCTGGGCAAGGTCGCCAAGGCGCTGGACGTTTCCAGGGGCATGGGCAAGGAGGAAACGCGGCCGGTGGAATCGGGCCTTACGGTGCGCACGCTGAGCTTCGAGCGGCTGGTGCAGGGCTTGGCGGAAGATCATCAGCTGTTCGTCATGGACAGGAAGGGCACGCCGATGCGCGAGCAGGCCTTCGAGGGCAATCCCTGCTTTCTGCTGACCGACCATATTCCGATGCCGAAGAAGACTTTCCACAGTCTTGAGCGTCTGGGTGCGAAGAAGATCGCGCTGGGGTCGAAGATGCTGTTCGCGTCGCAGTGCGTGGTCTTGATCCACTACGAGCTGGATCAGCGTTGATGCGCCCGGCCTGAAAACGGATCAACAAAAAAGCGGTCAGGGGGCCTGGATCGCCCACTGTTGATTGTTGCCGCCCGTCCAGGCCCACTGATGTACGTTTGCGCCATTGGCCGTGGAGACGCCCGCGACATCCAGCGCGGAGCCGGTGCTGCTGGCGAGTGAGAGCCGGCAGAAGCCGCCGCTGGTCGCCGAGATTATCCAGCGCTGATTATCGGCGCCGGTACAGGTGCGGATGTCTGCGTTGATTCCATTCGCAGTCGAGGTGCTGGAAGCGAAGGCGGCGGAATCCGCCATGCGGGTTCCGCCTTGTGAACTCGCCTCAGGGGTTTACTTGAACACAAGCTCGCGCAGCAATTCGCTGCCCAACAGGGTGCGCATCACAGTGCGCTTGCCGGAGGCTTCGTCGGCCTGCTTGTAGTTCATCTTGGTGACCTTGGCCATGATCGGATCCATCTTCTCGTCGATACCGTCGAAGGCGGCCATGTTCGGGTAGGTGACGACCAGGTACAGGTCGGCTTCGTTCGGGTTGTGGGCCGTTGCGCTGTAGACGTGGTACTCGGTGATGAGTCCCGCTTGCTTGGACGCCTCCTGTACCTTCCGCCAGGTCCCGTTCAAATAGGCCATGTAGTTTTCGAACTGGCCATCGACGATCTTGATGGCGTTGACGACGATGACGGGGCCATCGGCATAAGGCTTCTCTTGGGCGATGGCCGGCATGGCGGCGACGGCAAGCAACAGGCACAACAGGCTGGCGTACAGACGATTCATGGAAAGCTCCCGGTGAACGGGCCACGCGGACACCCGCATGGCGTGACCCGTCGCCCCTGTCCGGCTGGTCGCACGTAGCCCAACGCGGTGTGGCGACGGCAGCGGCCAACAAGCCGTAACCGACCGGCATTCGCCGGGATGACGACCTTAATTAGCCGGGCTCGACTGCGCCCGCCTCGGTTTCCTGCTTTTCGTTCTCTTCCAGGATGCGCATCGATTCTGCGTTCTTGCGCTCCCACTCTTCCTTTTCAGCACCGGTCATGCCCGGTTCCACACGCGGTGGAATCTCGACCTTGGCTTCCGGCGCAGGCGCTTGAGGCCTGGTGTACGGCACAGGAGTTCTCTGGACACGCACGCTTCCTCCCTGGGGGAGCTGCACTTGGAAGGTGTGGTGCATGGGCCAGGTGGCAAGTCTGAACAAGCCATAGCAAACCACGACGGCAAACACTAAAGCTCCGAATAACAGGGCGGAGCGCTCACCGACCGATCTTTCCCTTCGTTTTCGGCGATAAGACGATGCAGCAATAGGCAGGGGTGGCACGAGTGACGTCAAAGCATCAAGTTGTGGACCGAGCATGGCGCGCAGGGAGTCGCCATCGACGAGTTGGACGTGGCCTTGGCGGGTGGCGGCTTCGTGGGCGGCCTGGGTGAATTCGCCGCTGGTGATGACGATGGCGCCGGTGGCGTTTTCGTTGGTCTTGAGGCCGAGCAGTTCGTTCACGGCGTTGTGAGGAACCTGCTTGGCGTTCCAGTGTTTGCATTGGACCAGGACGTATTCGTTGTCCTTGCGCAGTTTCAGGTCGATGCCGCCATCGAAACGGGTACGACCGCCGCCGGTGCCCACATGGTCGACGCTCCAGCCCTGCCCCCGGTAGTAATCGGCCAGCATCGTCTCCAGCTGGTCCCACCCCACCCGCGCCAATGCGTCGTCGCGGCGGTTGCGTACGTTCTTCAGTCCGGTCATTCCGTCCCCACGGAAGGCGATGGGCATTGCTGCCCGTGGTTCATCCTACTGGGTCTGGGCGGGCTTCTGGTAGTTGGAGATCTTGCTGGCGACTTGGGGATGGTCGCGGTAGTAGGCGGCGTTGTCGGCGAGTGCGTGCCAGCGTTGGTGGTCGGTGAGGAGGCGGGTCAGGTGGCGGAGGGTGCCGGTCAGGGTGATGTGGGAAAGCGTGGGTGGGTCGGTGGCCAGGCTGGCGTGCAGGAGTTCCAGCAGGCAGTGGATGCGGTCCAGGCAGTCGTCGGATTCGAGTTGTGCGGCGGCGCTGATGCGGTCGAGGGTATGGGGGTCGCAGGCGGCGATGCCGGAATCGGCCAGTGCGCAGGCGCTGCCGCCCTGGAGCAGGTTCAGCAGGGTTTCCAGCGGGGTTGGGCCTTCGGCCAGCCCGGGCGGGATGTCTGCGAAGGTGAGTCCGGCGGGTTTGTCGAATGCTTGGCGCAATTCGGGGTTTGTCATGGCGACGGCTTCCTTGGTCTGTGATGCGCGCGGGGTGCTTGCTGTATGGCTGATCCATACAAGGTCCATCCATAGATACCCGACGCTGGGCGAGTCGGATACTACGAATTACGTAACCCTATCCGCGCTTTCCGGATATCTGAAAAACAGATATGAATTGGATGTCTACAGACCGAATTCTTCGGCGGGGTGTGTGTTCCACCAACAGGTCGTCATCCCGGCGAACGCCGGGATCCAGCTATGCGTGCACGGACGGTTGGATCTCGGCATTCGCCGGGATGACGGTCTGATAGTTGGGCTGTTGCTTCGATGATATTGACTATCTCGTCGCCTCGAGGCGATGGGTGTCGCTTCGCTCGACCCATCCTACGGTCCTTACCAACCCCTCGGCACTCGATCTGGCCATCGCTCCGCAACAGGGGAGTTGGCAACAACTTGCTCAATTACCTTTCCTACGTCGCCTGACAGACGTTCAGGTGAATACAGAATCGTATATGGTCGGCCAGTGACAGCAATCATGCTACCTCCTGTCAAAATTCCGAACGCAGCCAGGGGACCAGCCTCCCTAGCTCCGGCCATCAACTGAATATCGACAGTTTTTGACTCCAAACAATATCCTGCACTTATAAAAGGACACCCATCTGCAGAGTCAAAATCCAAGCTTGTATCGAACAAGTCTAAACGCGTAGCTGGGAACCAATGAACGGACTCAACCGCGAACCCAGGAGGAACTAACCTCCCAACAAGGCTAGTTGCCTTACGATCGGACCACCCGCCGCCGCTCTACAGAACACTCCCAGCTCACCAGCACACCCTCAACCATCCAAACCTGCCATTGCAGATCGACAGGCACATCCCACACCCGATACAACGCCCCTGTCGCGCATCGAGGCATGACAATACTTGAATTCATAGTCATAAAGACGGATTCGCGACGCCCTAGCGCGCTGTCGTAGGTGTAAATAATTCACATAGCGCAACGCAGCATTGGTGCTGGCATCGATGCGCTGCCCAGAGGTTCTGACTGATTAAGGGTCGTCGGTGCGCAACGCCGCACGCTCCGTCGCAGTCAACACTTCAATCCCCCGAATCGGCTGCCCCTCCCCATCAAAAAACAAC
>NZ_PDWS01000030.1 GCF_010093305.1 Pseudoxanthomonas sacheonensis
CCGGTGTCGACTGCCCCCTCGCTATCACACGACACCACATTCCTCCCCAGCCACATCCCCCCCGCCCCCGGCTCGCATACCACCCCCCAGGCCAAAGTGAATAGCGGCGCGGTAAACAAACGCGCCCCGCCCACCGCCACGCCCACCCACCACCACGGCAAGCCGGCCAGCAGCAGCGCGAACACGCCGCTGGCCGCGACCAGCATGCCGGTGCCGAAATCGGGCTGCAGCAGGATCAGTCCGGTCGGCACGCCGATCAGCACGCCTGCCGCCAGCACGGTACGGATGCGCGGCGGCAACGGCTCACGGTGCAGATACCAGGCCATCATCATCGGCAAGCAGAGTTTCATCAATTCCGAAGGCTGGAAATAGAACAGCTTCAGGTCGATCCAGTGATTGCCGTGTTTGCCGCTGCCGATGAACAGCACCAGGATCAACGGCAGCAGCGAGATAAGGAACACACCGGGCGTCCATGCGCGCAAGCGCGAAGGCGTGACCCGCGACAAGCCCCACATCGCCGCCAGCCCGACCACGAAGCGCGCGCCCTGCGCCAGCATCAGCCGCATGCCCTGGGCATCGCCGCCGGCGCTGTACAGCACGGCCAGACCGATACCCATCAACACGCTGAGCGCCAGCAACAAGGGCCAGTCCAGGGTTCGCAGGAAGTAGCGGACCAGGTCGGCCAGCCAGCGCAGGATCTCGCTCATGGCGTGCGCTCCTGCGGTTTCGGCTTGAGCCCCTCTCCCGCTGGGAGAGGGGTTGGGGTGAGGGTACGGTTTACACGTGGAGTAGCAGATTGCACTGCCCTGGCATTTTCGGGTGCGGGCGAAGCCGGTTCTACGCCAGTACCGGCATTCGCCTCACCCCGTACCCTCTCCCCAACCCCTCTCCCGGTGGGAGAGGGGCTCGAAACGGGAGAGGGACTCAAGGCAGCGTCGGTCTTTTCCGACCCTGGCACTTCCGGAACTTCCGGCATCTTGCCCAGCAACCACGCATCGAAGACCTTGCGCGCGATCGGCGCAGCGGTGGATGCGCCGTAACCGCCGCCTTCCACCGCCACCGCCACCGCAATGGTCGGGTTCTCGGCCGGCGCATAGCCGATGTACAGCGCACGGTGGCGCTTCCACAGCGGCAACGATTTCGGGTTGACCGCGACGGTGCTGCGGTTGACCACCTGCGCGGTACCGGTTTTGCCGGCCGAACGATAGGCCGAGCCGCGGAATACGCTGGCCGCGGTGCCGATGGCGACGGTCATTTCCATGCCTTCCTGGACCACGCGTACGTGGTCGGCGCGGTCGCTGATGCGCAGCGGCGCCGGCTGCGGCAACGGCTGCCACGGTGCGTCGAAGCCGGCGCGCTGTTCGGCCGCCAGGTGCGGGCGGCGCATCAGGCCGTCGTCGGCGATGGCCGCGGTGCCGCGCGCCAGCTGCAGCAGGGTCGCTTTCCACAGGCCCTGGCCAATCGCCGAATTGACCAGATCGCCGGGGTACCAGCGTTCCTTTGCGTATTTCCGCTTGCTTTCCGGGGAGGGCACGATGCCTTCGATTTCGCCCATCAGGTCGATGCCCGTCTTCTGGCCGAAACCATACCGCCCCATATACTCGTCGTAGCGCTGCACGCCCATGTCCAGCGCCAGCCGGTAGTAGTAGGTGTTGACCGATTCGTAGATCGACTTGCGCGCGTCGGTCCAACCATGACCGCCGCGATGCGAGTCGCCCCAGCCGCGCCCGGTCATGCCTGGCAGGCGGAACATGCCGGTGGAAAGGACCCGGTCCTCGGGTTTGCGCAGGCCGCTGTCCATGCCGGCCAGCGCGGTCAACGGCTTGACTGTCGAACCCGGCGCCACCCCGCCCAGCACCAGCCGGTTGAACTGCGGACGCGAAGGATTGCTGTTGAGCGCGTTGAAATCGGCATGCGAGATGCCGTTGACGAACAGATTGGGGTCGTAGCTGGGCAGACTGACCATGGCCAGCACTTCGCCGGTGCGCGGGTCCAAGGCCACCGCGGAACCTTCCAGATCGCCGAACGCCCGCACCATGGCCAGCTGCAGGTCGGCGTCCACGCTCAGGCGCAGGTCCGAACCGGCCTGCGCCGGCACGCGCCCCACCGTGCGCAGGGCGCGGCCTTCGACATTGGTCTCGACCTGCTCGTAGCCGATCTTGCCGCGCAGCGTTTCTTCGTAATAGCGTTCCAGGCCGGTCTTGCCGATATGGGTCAGCGCGGCGTTGCCTTCGCCCAGGGTTTCCAGGTCCTTGTCGTCGATGCGCGCCACGTAGCCGACGATGTGCGCGAACAGATCGGCGTACGGATAGCGGCGGGTCAGATAGGGCTCGAGCTCCACGCCGGGAAAGCGCCAGCGGTCCACCGCGAACCGCGCCATCTCTTCTTCGCTGACACGCAGCTTCAGCGTGATCGGCCGGAAGCCCCGGGTCGCCTTGCGGGTGGCTTCGAAACGCTCGATGTCTTCCGGGGTGAGCACGAAAATCCTGCCCAGTTCGGCGACCAGCTTTTTCGGGTCGCCGGCCTTCTCCGGCATCACTTCCAGGCGGAACGCGGGCACGTTTTCCGCCAGCAGCCGTCCTTTGCGGTCGAAGATGCTGCCGCGGCCGGGCACCACCGGCTTGGGTTTGATGCGGTTGGCCTCCGACAGCGTCGCGTACTCGGTGTGGTCGATCACCTGCAGCTTGAAGTACCACCCCGCCAGTCCCAGCAGCGCGAGCGCAACCACCACGAAGCCCAGCGCCGCGCGGCGGCGGAACTGTTCGGCTTCCGCATGCGGATTCTTCGACGGTCGGCGAGCGGGCCGCATGGCTACTGGCGCTTGCCCAGGCGCAGCGCATCCAGCATCAGGAACAGCGGCGGCCACAGCAGCATGCCCAGCACGGGCGCCCACCAGTAGTTCCAGGGCAACGCCGGTTCGCCCAGCGCCAGATGCACCGCGCCGGTCACCACGCGATCGTTGAGCAGCAGCACTCCGATCGCCAGCGCCTGTTGCGAGGTCGGGAAAAAGCGCAGGCGCGCGCGGAACCTTTGCAGGATGAAGGTCATGATCACCAGACGCAGCGCCTGTTCGCCGAGCAGTCCGCCGAACATGAGATCGGCGATGATCCCGACCACGAAGGCGAAACCCAGCCCGGCGCTGTCCGGCGCTTCGATGACCCAGTAAGCCATGACCAGCGCCAGCCAGTAAGGGCGCAGCGGCTGCAGCATGCCCGGCAAGGGCAGCAGGCCCAGCAACAGCGTGATGACGATGCTCACCGGCAGGATCCAGCCCCTGCGCTGACGGCTCATGGGCGGGGCTCCTGCTGGGTGGGTGGAGACTGGTTCGACGAGGATTGCGCAGGCGCGGTCTTGAGCCCCTCTCCCGGCGGGAGAGGGGTTGGGGTGAGGGTACGGTTTACACGGGAACCTGCAGACGACTGCGGATTCGCATTTTCGACAGCGGGCGATGCCGGTCCAACGCCAGTGCCAGCATTCGCCTCACCCCCTACCCTCTCCCCCACCCCTCTCCCGGGGGGAGAGGGGCTCGATGCGGCGGCTTCGCCCAGTCCCGACTCCCTATTCCCCATTAGCGCCTTCGGCGCCGAGCGCAACAGCAGCACGTCGCGGCCGCGATTCAACTGGGCGGCGGGCTTGAGCTCGCCGACCAGAAACGCGCGGCTGTCGTCCGGGCGCAGGGCGGTCACCGTTCCCACCGGAAACCCGGCCGGAAACCGCCCGCCCAGACCGGAACTGACGATCACGTCCCCGGTTTTCACGTCGGTGTTCAGCGGCACGTCGGACAGTTCCAGATGATCGCCGCGGCCGTACACGATCAAACGCACGCCATTGCGCGACACCACCACCGGCACCGCATGGTCGGGATCGGTCAGCAGCAGCACGGTGGAATGGGAGGGAGTGGTTTCGATGATCTGTCCCATCAGACCGCCGGCGTCGATCACCGCCTGGCCCACGTGCACGCCCTCGCTGCTGCCGGCATCCAGCACCAGGCGCTGGCGGGTCGGGTCGAGGTCGATGTTGAGGATCGGGGCCAGCTGCACATCCAGGCCACGGCTTTCGGCGGCGCCCAACAGTGCGCGCAGCTGTGCGTTGTCGGCGGCGGCCGTCTGCAGGCGGGTCAGGCGCGCGTTGGCGATCAGCAGCTCGTTGCGCAGGTTGCGGTTTTCGGTGGTCAGGCGGGTGCGGGTACCGGCATCGTCCTGCATGCGCGCGCCCAGCCTGCCGGGCAGGCCGGCCAGCCACCACAGCGGCTGGGTGGCCATGTTGGCCTGAACGCGGAACTGGGAAAGCCAGCCGCCGCGGTGATCGAAGATGATCAGCGCGATGGCCAACGCCAGATACCCCAACAGCCTGAGCGTGCTGGCGACTTCGCCTGGACGGGCAGTGACGGGAGGACCGGCGTAGGAGGGCACGGATTAAGGCCGGGAATGGGGAATCGGGAATCGGGAATGGGAAACTGCGTGGTGCCTGTCGGGTACGGCGCGCGTATCCGAAGAGACATTGGACGGGCCTGACGAATCGAAGGCGGGAGGCGATGCAGGTTTTGCCATTCCCGATTCCCGATTCCCCATTCCCGACCTCGTCATTCCGGAGCGAAGAACTCGTTGCCGTGCATGTCCACCAGCTCCAGCGCACGGCCGCCGCCGCGGGCCACGCAGGTCAGCGGATCGTCGGCCACCTGCACGTGCAGGCCGGTTTCCTCGGAGATCAGGCGATCCATGTCGCGCAGCAGGGCGCCGCCGCCGGTCAGCACGATGCCGCGTTCGGCCACGTCCGCGCACAGCTCCGGCGGGGTCTGCTCCAGGGCCAGCTTGACCGCGCTGACGATGCCGGCCAGCGGCTCGTGCAGGGCTTCCAGCACCTCGTTGGAGCTGATCTTGATCATTTTCGGCACGCCCTCGGCCAGATTGCGGCCGGAGATCTCCAGTTCCTGCACTTCCGGCTGCGGATAGGCGCAGCCGATCTGCAGCTTGATGCGCTCGGCGGTGGCCTCGCCGATCAGCATGCCGTGGTTGCGGCGCACGTAGTTGGTGATGGCCTCGTCGAAGCGGTCGCCGCCGATGCGCACCGACTGCGAGTAGACGATGCCGTTCAGCGAGATCACCGCCACTTCGGTGGTGCCGCCGCCGATATCGATGACCATCGAGCCGCGCGCCTCGGTGACCGGCATGCCGGCGCCGATGGCCGCCGCCATGGGTTCTTCGATCAGATAGACGTCGCGGGCGCCGGCCTCTTCGGCCGATTCCTTGATCGCGCGGCGCTCCACCTGGGTGGAACCGGCCGGCACGCACACCAGCACGCGCGGGCTGGGGCGCAGAAAGCGCGATTTGTGCACCTTCTTGATGAAGTACTTCAGCATCGCCTCGGTGTAGGTGAAGTCGGCGATCACGCCGTCCTTCATCGGGCGGATGGTGGTGATGTTGCCGGGGGTGCGGCCCAGCATCTGCTTGGCCTCGGCGCCGACGGCAGCCACGGTGCGGGTGCCGCCGAAAGCGCGGTCCTGGCGCACCGCCACCACCGAAGGTTCGTTGAGGACGATGCCCTGGCCGCGCACGTAGATCAGGGTGTTGGCCGTGCCCAGGTCGATGGACAGGTCGTTGGAGAACATGCCGCGGAGTTTCTTGAAGAACATCGAGGGAAGAGTCCTGCTGTGCCGACGCGGCGCAAAGTCCGCGCGGTGGGGAATTCGGGGGTTCGCTAGACTAACAACCGCCCCGGGGGGCGGCAAGGGAAAATCTCGGGAAAACCGTACTATTCCGGCGTTTCGGGACATCCGGCGCGATCGTTCGTTCGCTGCGCAGTTCGCCCACTGCTGGCTTGCGCATGGCCTAACCGTTAACCTTTGCGCCGCCGAGGTGTCCGCCTGGGCCGTAGTCCGGCCCGCCGGCCGCGACTTTCCTCATTGAAGAGACCGCCCGATGTCCGCACTGATCTGTGGTTCCCTTGCCTACGACACCATCATGGTGTTCCCGGACCAGTTCAAGAACCACATCCTTCCGGACAAGGTGCACATCCTCAACGTCTCCTTCCTGGTACCGCGCATGCGCCGCGAGTTCGGCGGCTGCGCCGGCAACATCGCCTACAACCTCAAGCTGCTGGGCGGCGAACCGATCCCCATGGCCACCGTGGGCCAGGATTTCGGCCCGTACCGCGAATGGTTCGTCGAACAGGGTATCGACATGAGCCAGGTCAAGGTGATCGAAGAACTGTTCACCCCCCAGGCCTTCATCACCACCGACCTGGACAACAACCAGATCACCGCCTTCCACCCCGGGGCGATGATGCGCAGCTACGAAAACCACGTGAAGAACGTGCCCGGCGTCACTTTCGGCATCGTCAGCCCCGACGGCCGCGAGGGCATGCTGCAGAACGCCACCGAATTCGCCGAGGCCGGCATCCCGTTCATCTTCGATCCCGGACAGGCCATGCCGCTGTTCAACGGCGCCGAGCTGCGCCATTTCATCGAACAGGCCGACTACGTCACCGTCAACGACTACGAATCCAACCTGCTGCAGGAACGCACCGGCTGGAGCGAGAACGAGATCATGCAGCGGGTGAAGGCCTACATCACCACCCGCGGCCCGCACGGCTCGCAGATCCACACCCCGGAAAAGACCTTCGACATCCCGCCGGCGCACGAACGCCGGGTCACCGACCCCACCGGTTGCGGCGACGCGTTCCGCGCCGGCCTGATCTTCGGCATCGAGAAAGGCTACGACTGGCTGACCATCGGCCGCATGGGCAATCTGATGGGCGCGCTGAAGGTGGAGCACCCCGGCACTCAGAACCAGCGCTTCGACTACGCCGAATTCGCCGAGCAGTTCAAGCAGCAGTTCGGCTATTCGCTGTAAGGATTGCGTAGGGTGGGCCTTGGCCCACCATTGCCATCCACCTGTTCGCGATAACGCCTGACGGAGTGGCGGGCCAAGGCCCACCCTACCGCGCCAATCACATCACATGCGCCAGCCATAGCAATTCCGGCTGCGCCAGGCGTTCGAATTCGCTATAGGGCATGCGCACCACGTCGGTGTGCGAACCGGCGTTGAAGGCGATTTCGGCTTGTCCGGTCAGGCGCGAATCCACGTAGACCGGCATGCCGTAGAGATTGCCGAACGGAGGCATCGCGCCGAGTTCGCAATCGGGGAACGCGTCGCGGAATTCGTCTTCCTGCGCGAGTTCCACCTCGCTGCCGGCCAGCGCGCGCGACAGGCGCAACAGGTCCACGCGGTAGGACGCGGGCATCACCATCATCGCCAGCTTGCCGTCGACCTTGAGCATCACGGTCTTGGCGAAATGCCGGCTGCCGATGTGCGTCGCCGCCGCGGTCTGGTCGGCGGTGATGGTGCGTTCGTGGGTGAGCGCGGTGTAGTGGCCGTGGCGCTCGTCTAGGAAGTGGTGAAGTCGTGGGGAGAGCATGGTCGCCTCCGCGTGACGCACGCCTGCCGTCCGCTGCGGCGATGCGTCGCTGGGTTACCGGGCGCGCGCTTCCGGCGTCGCGTCGCCTTGGCGGCGCGCTCGATACGCACGCGCTCGTCTTGGGCCGAGCATACTCCGGATGGCCGGAGATGGTGTGATGACCCTGTCCGCTACTGCAAAGAGCTCGATTGACAGGAAATAAGGAACGAAGCATGGAGCGCCCCCTTTGAAAAAGGGGGCTATGGGGGATTTGCTCTTGATCTTCGCGAGGGCAAGATCAAGAGCAAGAGCAAGAGCAAAGCAAAAGCAAATCCCCCTCGATCCCCCTTTTTCAAAGGGGGAGGACAATGCTTCAACACGCTGCGTGAGACGGAATGGGACGCATAAAACGCATAGGGCGGGCTCAAGCCCGCCGCACGGTCCCACACAGCATTCGGCGGGCTTGAGCCCGCCCTATGTTCTGCAAGGAGCTTGAATGACAGGGACAAGAAGCAGAACACGGAGCGCCCCCCTTTGGAAAAGGGGGCTACGGGGGATTTGCTCTTGATCTTCGCGAAGGCGAGGGCAAGATCAAGGGCAAAGCAAAAGCAAATCCCCCTCGATCCCCCTTTTTCAAAGGGGGAGGTCGATGCGTCGACTTGCTACGAGATGCGTCGACTTGCTACGAATGGGGGATCAGTTCCAACCCGGCATCTGCGCGCCGTCCAGGCCACCCGTCTCGAACGTCGCGGTACGAGTGCCGCCGCCCTTGACGGGGAATTCGATCGAAAGGGTTTTCGTCTTGCCCGCCAATCGCCACAGCGACTTGTAGTCGGTCACGAACATGGCGATCGCTTCGTCGGTATCGGGGCGCCACGCGGCCATCGACTTCGCCGCCGCGCCATCGGCGACCACCTTTACGTTGCAGCCGCCCGCGCAACGGAAATCGCTGGCCTGCAGCACCAGGTAGGCGCTGCGCTTCCACTTGGGATGGTCGCGGAAGACCAGCTGCACGGGCCTGGCGCCGCTGCCGTCCAGATCGACCGGATCCTTGCTGTAGATCATCGCCGACTTCTGGGTGCCGCCGGGAGCGGCGACCTGCGCGTAGTTCCACAGCGCCGCGAGCCTGCGCTGTTCGCGCGCGGCTTCGCCCTTGGCTTTCACGTCCTCGTAGCCGGCCTTCATCTTCACCGCGGCCTCGCTGTCGGGATACTGCGACAACAGCGCCGCGCCGTGCACGCGCGCCATGTCCCAGTTCTGGCTGGTAACGGCATTGTCGTACTCGCGCGCCAATGCGGCGGCCGCTTCTTCCTGCGCGGCGGCCTGCGCCTGCGCGGCGGCGCGTTGCTCGGCTTCGCGGTCGCCGCAAGCGCTCAATGCGAGGGCGCAGAAGAGCAGGAAGGCGGCATTCTTCCTCTTGCCAATCTTCTTCGGGCTGATTTTCATCTTGGCTCTCCCTTGTTGATCAGGTACTCGACCGCGGCCGCGACCTCGTCGGGTTTTTCCACTATCGACATATGTCCGCAACCGTCAAGCAATACCTTGCTTGCCTGCGGCATCTGCGCGGCATAAAGATCCATGGCGCTGGAATCGATCACCGCGTCCTGCCGGCACCACAACAGCAAGGCGGGTTGGCGGATGCGCGCGGCGGCCTGGCCCGGCAGGAAACGCTCGTCACCGCGCCCTATCCTGTCGAGCACGCTTTGTTCGAATGGGGCCTGCTGTTTGCGCCAATCGATCACCGCGCGCGATGCCGGCCATGGGATCGAGGGCTTGGCGGCGTCGATATAGAACACCGTATCCAGATAACGCTTGAGCGACGCTTCGTCTTCCACGCCGAACGGGTTCTTGCCTGCCAGCACCTCGGCGCCGAACCGGTTGTCCTTGAAACGCACCCCGGCAGCGTCGAACAGGCCCACGCGCGCCACGCTTTGCGGATGGTCGGCCGCGGCCAGGGCGACGATGCCGCCGCCCATCGAATGGCCGAGCAGAACGACTTCGCTGCCCTGCCGTTTGGCTATCCCATCGATGAAGGCGGCGACCCTTTCGCTTTGCGCCACGAATCCGTAGTCCTGCCCCTCGATGCGCTCGCTGTCGTCCCAGCCCGGCAGGTCCGGGATCACCAGCCGATAACGGCCGCGCAACTTTTCGGCCAGCGGGTACCAGTTCTCTTTGCTGCCGGTGAAGCCGTGGATCATCACCACGGTGGGTGCATCGGCCCGGTCGGCTTCGCGCACCGCATACACCCAGCGATGGCCGGCCACCTGCGCCTGCCGCAACGACAGGCCCGCCACCCAACGTTGCCGTGCGAACTCCGCATGGACCAGCGCCAGCGGATCGCGCCACAGCCACGCCGCCATCGCACCAACGGAAACGGCCGCCAGCAAGGCGACCGTTTTCAGAGTGCGGCGGCGCGAACGCATCGTTTACTTGCCGGCTTCCGTCTTGGCCAGCAGATCTTCGACCGATCCGGTGGTGATCGGATGGTAGCCGGGGCGCGCCTTGGCGAAGACCTGCTTGGCGAAGGCCAGGCCTTCGGGCGTCTTCACCAGTTCCTCGTAGATAGGCATGATCAGCTTGCGGCGGCCCACGCGTTCCAGGAACGCGCCGATCGCCGGTTGCGCTTCGGCATAACCGCTGCGTATGGCCAGCGGATACCAGCGCATCGCGATTTCGCCGTTCTGGGTGCCGGTGAACTTGTAGGCGTCGTCCAGCTGCTTCAGCTGCTCGATGCTCAGCTTGTCGCCCAGGCCGGCGATGAAATGCACCCACTGCTGCGTGGTCCACACCGAGGTGATCTGCGCGTTAGGCAGGGTCTTGCTGCCCAGCCAGGCGATACGCGCGGTATCGACGATGGCGAAGCCGCGCGACTGCGCTTTCGGCGCGAACGCCGGAATGCCCGGCTCGTTGAGCCAGGTGTTCAGCTCGGCATCGGTGACCGCGCTGGGATTCTTGGGCAGCAGGTTCTTGCGCAGATAATCGACGAACTGATCGCTGTTGACGCTCTGGAACGCGTGGTCGGTGAACCAGCCGCGCAGGAATGGATCGAATACTTCGCGGCCGAAACGCTGCTCCAGGAACTGCAGGAACCACGCGCCCTTGTTGTAAGGAACGCCGGACAAGGCCTCGTCCGGATCGCGGCCGGTCAGCGGCGCCAGCACCAGCAGCTGGTCGGCCGGCGCGGCGCTCTTGATCTCCTCGGCCAAATCGGCCTGGTCGATCTGGCGCTCCATTTCCGCCGCTTCCTGCCCGTATACCGCCTCGGTGATGCGCGACTGCACGTAGGTGGTGAAGCCTTCGTTCAACCACATGTCCTTGGAGCTGGCGTTGGTCACCAGGTTGCCGGACCAGCTGTGCGCCAGCTCGTGCGCGATCAGCGACACCAGCGACTTGTCGCCGACGATCACCGTGGGCGTGACGAAGGTCAGGCGCGGATTCTCCATGCCACCGAACGGGAACGAGGGCGGCAGCACCAGCATGTCGTAACGGCCCCACTGATAAGGGCCGTACAGCGCCTCGGTGGTGGCGATCATCTTCTCGGTGTCTTCGAATTCCTTGGCGGCCTTGTCGACCATGGTCGGTTCCGCCCACACGCCGCTGCGCGCGGAGATGGGCTTGAACACCAGGTCGCCCGCGGCGATGGCCAGCAGGTACGAAGGAATGGGGTTGGGCATCTTGAAGCTGTAGTCGCCATCGCGCGGCGCGGCCGGGTCGTTGTCGGCGCTCATCAGCACCATCGCGTCGGGGCGGCTGGTGACGTGCGCGCTGTAGGTGAAGCGCACGCTGGGCGTGTCCTGCAGCGGCACCCAGCTGCGTGCGTGGATGGCCTGCGACTGGCTGAACATGAAGGGCAGCTTCTTGCCTTCGGTCATCGACGGTTCCAGCCACTGCAGGCCGGAAGCTTCGGGCGAGGTCTGGTAGGCGATGCGCACGCTGGGGTTGCGCGCCGGGGTTTCGATGGTCAGCTTGCTGCCGAAGATCTTGTCGTTGGCGGCCAGTTCGTATTTCAGCGGCGTCCAGTTGCCCTTGCCGTCGTCGCCTTCCACCTTGGACAGGGTCAGCGCGCGGGTGTCCAGCACCAATTGTGTCGCGGATTTGTCTTTCCAATTCAACTTGTAGGTGGCCGTGCCGCCGATGATCTTCTTGTCGAAATCGATGGCCAGATCCAGCGCCAGATCGGTGATGACGACCTTGCCGGGCTCGGCGTAGGAGCTTTCATCCTGGCTGCGGTCCACTTTCACGACGGCGGGCTTGGGTTTGGCGGGAGCGGGGGCGGGCCAGGGGGCGGGGACCCCGGGCGCCGGGGCGTCCCTGTGGTCGGTGGCCGGGGGGGCGCCAGCCGCGCGGGCGGCGGGCGAGGCGGAACTGCAGGCTCGGCGGGAGGTGGGGACGTGAGCGGTGTTTTCGCCTCGACCCTGCCGTACGGCTGCCAGTAGCAGGGCCGACGCTTCGTGTTCGTCAGTCCCACCGCGATGCCGGAGGCCTCCACTTTC
>NZ_PDWS01000031.1 GCF_010093305.1 Pseudoxanthomonas sacheonensis
TGGTGGTGCGGGCAACGCTGGTGGCCGGATCGATCTGCGAAGCGGTCAGCGCCTGGCCGCGGGTGTTGTAGGTGTACGTAGACTTGGCGACAAGCGTGTTGGCGGCGTTGTACACCCGGCGTTCGGTCGGCACGCGCAAGGTCGTGTGCCAATCGGTCTGCGTGGTGCGCTTCTTGCCGGTGGCGTCGTTGGAAGCCTCGATACGCTCGGTTTCAAGATTTCGCGTCGTGTCGAAAGTGCGATTCGTCAGATAACCGTCCGGATTCGTTTCCGTCGCTAGGTTGCCATTCGTGTCGTAGCTTCTATAGACCGATAGACCGCTACCACAGACAAGACATTTCGGGCTGATTGCGACCGGTTTGTGGACACCTTGAATCGTCTGAAAATTATAAGTGTGCGCCACACCGAAGGGATCTGTTACAACCGTCGTGGCGTTAAGGAAAGGGAAACTGAACTGGAACTTATTCACTCCACCCGCATGTTCCGTAGAGATCGCACTGCCCGATGTGTTATAGCCGAAGGTCGCATAGCGAACCCCATTCTCATCGACGATTCCTGTCATCGCATTCGGGAAGCTCGAATTCTGCGTGTAGCCTTGCTCGTTATAAACATAGGCCCTGGAGTTTCCGTCAGGAAAGGTCACGGAAGCCAGATTATTATTGACGTCATAGGTGTAGGCGACGGAATGTCCGGCGGAGTCCGTGATCGTGGCTATGTTGCCGGCGCCCGTCGTCGCATTCGCTGGGTTATAGGTAAAGCTGAGGGACCTTCCTTGGTTGTCCATGACCGACAACAGCTTCGGAGCTTCCCCAGGGGGCGGGTTAGTCGAGTACGCCAGCGTAGTTGCCCGTCCGCTCTTTGTTGTGATCGACTGGAGCAGTCCGTTCGCATCGTATATCTCAACCATATCTTCCGGCGTGGTCAGCTTGTAGCCAGAAACAAGCGATTCGAGCTTGTAGTTGATATCCGTATCGCCAACCCAAGCAAGGGATGGCGCCGTACGTTCGAAAGAGAAATCCTGCCCGTTCGGACGCCGTACTACCGCCAATGCCCAGTTCGGATAGATTCCGAGAGAAATCCGTTGGGTGAAGGTCGATTGCCAGTTAGTACCTGTCACTCGCTTGACGAATGTCGACTTTGACAGGTACGTCCTAACGTACTGCAGGTCGCCTTCACCGATATCGGGGGCTTCGCTCTGTCGCTTGAAACCCGTGGAGACGTCAATCGGGTTTCCGATCCCATTACATGGGTCGCAATTTTTTGTCGGCGGGTCCCCGAAATACCCGATCGGTCCGCCGGCAGCAATACTGCCATTCGCATAATAGAAAGCCAGGTGGACGGGTAACCAGCCGCCAGCTGGAGGAAACGAGACTGGAGGACCATTGGGATTAAAGTGAGTTGTTGTCGAACCGTCACACCAGATGGTCGGATCGGCATGATAAGGCTTCACGCTTGCCGCACAGCCTGCTTCGCCTGCTTCTTCAATACTTGCAAGCCCGTAGATGTGATCGCTCCCCCAGGGCGCCACTACAAAGCCTCCAGACGCTTCCGCGTTCATGGCGGCAAAGCTCAAGCCCATACACAAAATGGACCGAACTCCCAAACAGCGCATATCGATCCGCATATATTTCTCCATTGATGCAGGCTGAGAGTAATTCTCAGACTGCAGATTTCGACTGTGTGAGAATGGGTTTTTAGTCGATTGGGAGGTTCCAGAAATAGAACATATGCGATTGGAACGAGCATGATTCTCTGGCCGCATTCCCCCCGCTTCCCGCCGTCAACCCTTGATTTTCCATGCTGCTTGCTTGATTCCAACCCCGCTCCCAGCGTGAAGCACGGCCGTCAAAAAATTTGTGACGGTCTTTGAAGAACAATCTTGTGAGATCGCTCGCTTTTCAGATGGCGATAGGGGTTTGCATGACCAGCATATCGGCTGCACGCCACGCGCATGCAATAGCAACCTGATGCTGAGTCAATTATTCCGCGCTAACGAAAATAGATCGCTAACTGCAATTATCGCAAGGCAATGGACAACACGTTGAGTTGTAGCCCTGGCGTCGGAAACCGAGATGCAAGGTGTTACAGCAAGTACCGCCCCTTCAACATCTCAAACACAGCCCGCAACGCCATCGTCTCATCCCCCGATCACTGTCGTTCCACACATGCACATCCAGATGTGCCCCCTCTGCTGCGCGGGCACTGAACACGCCAGGGAGAGGAACCCCAAATGGTTAGAGTAAATATCCGTCCAATCAATAGTTACTCAGCAATGGCACTCGGTGTTGTTGCTGATCGCAAAATAGGCGGGCACGAGACGAAAATGAGACCTTCCGCCACGCTTTGTAGAGCCGAGCTTGCTCGGCTGCTCTCGTGAGGAATCAAAGGCAGCCGAGCAAGCTCGGCTCTACAAAGATAGGCGGCGCGTGCTGAGGTGGCGTCTGGGGGTCACGCGGGATAGCGCGCCTTCAACATCTCAAACGCAGCCCGCAACGCCATCGCCTCACCGCCCGCAGGCCGCCCCGCACGATCGCTATCGTTCCACGCATACACATCCAGATGCGCCCACTTCTGCTGCGCAGGAACGAAGCGTTCCAGATACAACGCCGCGGTGACCGCGCCGGCCATGCGCGAACCCGCGTTGGCCATGTCGGCGATGCCGCTATTGAGATAACGAAGATAAGGACGCCACAACGGCATGCGCCACAGTGGATCGCGTGTGCGTTCGCCCGCCGCGATCCAATCGCTGGCCAACGCATCGTCGTTGGCGAACAACGCCGGCAGGTCCGGCCCCAACGCGATGCGCGCCGCGCCGGTCAGCGTGGCGAAATCCAGCACGATGTCCGGTTCCTGCTCGCCCGCGTAAGTCAGCGCGTCGCACAGGATCACCCGGCCCTCGGCATCGGTATTGTCGATCTCTACGCTCAAGCCCTGCCGCGTGGCGATCACTTCGCCCGGACGGAACGCATCCGGGCCGATCGCGTTTTCCACCGCCGGCACCAGCACCGTCAACCGCACCGGCAGCTTGCGCGCCATGATCAGTTCGGCCAGCGCCAGCGCATGCGCCGCGCCGCCCATGTCCTTCTTCATGTTGCGCATGCCGTCGGCGGGTTTGATGTCCAGACCGCCGGTGTCGAAGCACACGCCCTTGCCGACCAATGCCACGTGCGGCAGACCGCTGTCGCCCCAGCGCAGCGCGATCAAACGCGGCGCCCGGTGCGAAGCGCGGCCGACCGCGTGGATGGCCGGGAAATTCCGCGCCAGCAACTCGTCGCCAGCGATGACTTCCAGCTGCGCGCCATGCGTTGTAGCGAGTTCGCGCGCCACCGCTTCCAACTGCTCCGGTCCCATGTGTTCGGTAGGCGTGTTGACCAGATCGCGCACACGCACGCACGCGGCCAGCAGATCCAGCGCTTCGGCATCGGCATCCTGCAGCAGCAGGCGCGCCGGCTGGCGTGCGGGTTTCTTGTAGCGGTCGAAGCGATAGCTGCCCAGACCCCAACCCAGTTGCAACGCCGCGCGCGCATCGGCTTCCAGCGTCGAAGCCAGCCGCCAGTCGCCTGCCGGCAGACCCAGCGGCGCATGCGCATAGGAGTAGGGATCCAGCGGATCGCCAATGCCGATCGCGGCGGCGGCGATGCCGTGTTCGCCCGGCAGCAGCAGCAGCGCGCCAGGTGCTGCGGAAAACTGCTGCGCGTCCACCCAGGCCTGCAAGGCGGGCGACAAGCCGTTGCGCCACTCGCCGAACCGGTCGCGTCCCAGTACGTGCAGCGGCAGTGCGGAGGAAGAAGTGTCGGTGAATCCGTTCGGCAGGCTCATGCGGCGGCGTGCTCCGTAGTGTGGCGATGCGTTGCATCCAGCCAGTCGGCCAGTGCGGCGAGGTCGGTGAATTCCAGATCCGGACGCAGAGTGGGGTGGGTCCACGCCTGCGCCTCGCGGTTGATCCAGCAGCTGCGCAACCCGGCCTGCGCGGCGCCGATCACATCCATCTCGATATGGTCGCCCACGTGCAGCACCTCAAAGGGCGGCACGCCCAGGCGCTGGCAGGCGGCGTGGAAGATGCTGGCTTCGGGTTTGGCCGCGCCGTGTTCGCGGGCGCCCAGCTGGAAGGCGAAATGCCGCGACAGGCCGATGCGTTCAAGATCGGCGTTGCCGTTGGTCACCGCCGCCACCGGCACGCGCGCGGCGATGCGCTCCAGCGCGGCCAAGCTGTCGGCGTAGCATTCCACCTGGTTGCGCGCGGCGTAGAAGATCTCGTAGGCCGGCTCCAGCAGCGCTGCGTCGGAGCCGCTTTCCTGCAATGCGCGCCGCAAGGTGATCCTGCGCAGTTCGCTGAGGTCGTGGATCAGGTGCGGATGTTCGGCGAAGACCCGCTCGCGCAGCGCGCGCATGGCCTCGATTGGAAAGCGGGCGGCGGTGGGCGGGCTGTGTTCCAGCATCCACGCATGCAGCACCTGCTCGATCCGTGCGCCGATCGGGGCGAAGGGCCACAGGGTGTCGTCGAGATCCAGGGTGATGGCGCGGACGGGGAAATTCACCCTCGCATTCTAACGGTGCAGGGGGCGGGGGGCATGAAGGAGATGCCAAGGATAGGGAATGCCCCGCTTTTGCCTCCCCCTTTGAAAAAGGGGGATTGAGGGGGATTTGCTCTTGATCTTGCTCTTGCTTTGCTTCTTCAACGAAGAAAAGAAAGGAGGAGCAAGATCAAGAGCAAATCCCCCGTAGCCCCCTTTGCCAAAGGGGGCAAAGCAAGAGCAGGGGCAAAGCTAGAGCTAGAGCCTGATCAGGGTCCGCCGGTCACTCCAACAACCGCGCCCAGCCTTCCATGCCTTCCACCCGCGCCAGCACCAGTTTGACGCAGACCAGCAGCGGCACCGCCAGCAGCAGGCCGACGATGCCCCACAGCCAGCCGAACAGCATCAGCGCCAGGATCAGCACCAGCGGCGACAGCGCCATGCGCCGGCCCAGTACGATGGGAGTGACGATCTGGCCTTCCAGCGTATGCAGCCCCAGATAGATCAGCACCGGCAACGCCGACAGCCAGGGTTCGTTGTAGGTCACGAAACCCACCAGCAGCATCACGCCCATGCCGATCAGGGGTCCCACGTAAGGGGCGTAGTTCAACAGCGCGACCATCGTGCCCCACAGCAGGGCCTCCTGCAGGGGGATATCCAGCGCATACAGGATCCCCGCATAGACCAGCCCCACCACCGCGTTGATCACGGTGATGGTCAGCACGTAGCGCGACAGTTCGCGCTCGATGGAATGCATCAGGTCCACGGTGAATTTCTGCTTCTGCCGGCCGGGCAGCAGCGCTATCGCATTGCGCTGCAGGTCTTCGCCGTAGACCAGGAAGAAGAACGTCAGCAGCACCACCGCCAGCACCGAGGCCAGCAGGCGCGGGGTGGCGGTGAGCACCTTGTAGGGGTCGTCCACCTGGGTGCGCACCACCTGCACTTTCTTGGCGCTCTCGCCGCCGGCGGCGCGGGCGATGTTCTCGGCGGCGCGGTTGGCGTCCTGCATGGGCTTGGCCAGCTGGCGCAGCCTGGGGGTGAGCTCGCGCAGTTCCTGCGGCACGTCGCGGAACCAGTCGCCGGCCGGCACGATCAGCTGGCTGCCCAGCGCGCCGGCACCGGCGATGCCGCCCACCACCACCACCAGGGCGGCGACGAAGCGCGGCACCCACAGCCGCTTGAGCAGACGGATGATGGGGTTGGCCACCAGGGCGAAGAACATGCCCAGCAGGATGGGCAGCAGCAGATCCTGCGCCGCCCACAGGGTGTAGCCGATCGCCAGCGTGGCCAGTGCCAGCAGCGCGGTGGAGGCGCGCGGGCGGCGTGGGGGTGGCACTGTTTCGTCGCTGTGGTCAACCGCTTGCGGATCGCTGGGGGAAAGGCTCAAGGGACACGCTCGCGCAGGATGAGGAGACGACCAGCTTAAAGAATGACCGGTGGGAGCGCCGTCCCGGCGCGAGCTTTTGGCTGTGGAGCGACTGCATGGATTGGCGATCGACTCAAGAGCTCGCGCCGGGACGGCGCTCCCACAGAGGAAGTTTCAGCGTTCGGAAATTTCGGTAGCCGCCTCGGCCGGTCGCGGTTCGGTCTGGAAAACTTCGTCCGGCGTGCCGCTCTGCCGTGCAGATGGCCGCACGTAATCGAACTGCGACTGCGCCGGGTCTGCGGGCGCTGCATTTTCCACCGCCCCATCGGCGACCACGCCTTCAGCCGTGTCGGCCGCGCCTTGCGCCGTCTCCGCCGCCACCGTCGCCTGCACCGAAGCGAACAAGCCCGACACCGCGCCGATCATCTGCAGCAGGCGCGGACCGCTCAGCGCGCGCAGCGGTTCGGCGCGGCCGGAGATGAAACCGCTGACCAGTCCGGCGGCGATGATGCGCGCCGGGGTCCAGCCTTCGCGCCAATCCAGTTTCAGGGCGGCCCACTGCTCGCGCGTGCGTTCGCCGCGGCTCTCCACCCGGCGTTCGGCGATGTCCACTTGCCGCTGCAGCTGCTTGTAGTTCATGGCGGCGTCCCGGGCTTGCCGTCTTCCTCTTCCTCGCCTTCGTCGCCGATGCCCAGGCGCGCCAGCTGGCGGCGGGTGGCGTGCAGGCCGGCGCATTCGAAGTAATGGATGGTGCGCCACACGGCGACGGCGGTGACCACGCTGCTCAGCACCGCCGCGAAAGACAGCGACTGCAGCCACGACCAGCCCAGCCGCTGCAGCACCGCGATCAGCGCGCCCACCACCAGCAGCCAGGCCGAAGCGCCGAATACGATGCCCACCGCCACCCACGCCAGCGCGCGGCCCATCGCGCTGCGCGCCAATGCCAGGTCGGCCGAGATCAGGCGGCGCAGCGCACGCCCGGTGTCCCTGGCCGAGGCCAGGGTCGCCTTGCCGGCGGCGCCGATGCGCCGCACGCTTTCATCCAGGTGTGGTGGCTTGACGTCGGCTTGGGGCTCGTCGCCTGCCGACGCGCCGGGCAGCTCGTTGTCGCTCACGTGGAGTGCGGCTTACTTGTCGCCGCCGCCGCTGCGCGCCAATTTGGCGATGATCCAGCCGGCAGCGAAAGCCACGCCGAAGGAAGCCAGCGGACGTTCGCGGATCAGGTCGGCGGCGCTGTCGATCAGGTCGCGGCCTTTGTCCATCAGATGGTCCACCTGTTCCATCGCGGCGGCGCCGCCCGATTCGGCGGCGGCCAATCCGGACAGCGCGCTGTCGGCCAGTTCGGCCTTCACGTTGGCCTTGCCCAGCTTCAGTTCGTCGCCTGCCGAACCCGCGGCGCCCTTGATGGCTTCGCTGGCGGCGGCGGCGGCGGATTTGAGATGCGAACCGGCTTCGCCCAGGTTGCTCTTCAATGCATCGGTCGCGGTGGGGTTGTTCATCGTCATCTCCTTTGAGTGGGCAGGCGTCTGGACGCCCGCGTGAGGACTATCTATAGCAGGTGGCCATTAACGTGCCGTCATTTGGCCGCGCCGTCATTGCACCAGCAGATTGCCGCGCGCATTGCCGCGCATGATCTGCAGCACCAGTTGCGCCGGCTTGCGGGCGAAGCTCGCCTGGAAACCGGCCAGGTCGGTGAACTCGCCAGTAGTCGCGCCCAGGACCACGTCGTCGGGCTGCAGCCGGTTCTGCGCGGCGCGGCTGCCGCGCGCCACGTCCTTGACCAGCACGCCGCTCAGCCCGGCGCTGCGCAGGGCTTCGGGCAGTTCGGCGAAGGAGGCGCCGGTCAGGCGCGGATCCAGCGACGCGCCGGCCACCGGTCCCGGCTGCGCCTTGAGCGCCGCGCGCAGGGTCAGCGGCTTGCCGTCGCGGCGCAGGTCCAGCGCTATCGCATTGCCCACCGGCTGCAGGCCTTCGTAGTTGTGCAGCGCTTCGGCGCTGTCGATGCGCTGGCCGTTGGCGGCCACCACCACATCGCCCGCCTTCAGGCCGGCAGCGGCCGCGCCGGAACCGGGGTAGATGCGGGTGATCAGCGCGCCGCGGGTTTCGCTGATGCCCAGGCCCTTGGCCAGATCGGCGGTCAGCGTCTGCGATTCCAGGCCCAGGGTGCCGCGGATCACCACGCCGTTGTTCTTCAACAGCTGATCCACCACATCGCGCGCCAGGTTGGTCGGAATGGCCAGGCCCAGGCCGATGTTGCCGGCCATGCTGCCCTGCGGATTGAGGCTGGCGGTGTTGATGCCGACCAGCTGGCCCTGCAGGTTGACCAGCGCGCCGCCGGAATTGCCCGGGTTGATCGAGGCATCGGTCTGGATGAAGTTCTGCAGGCCCAGCCCGCGGATGCCGCTGCGCCCGACCGCCGAGACGATGCCCGAAGTCACCGTCTGGCTCAGCCCGAACGGATTGCCGATGGCCACCACGAAATCGCCCACGTTCAGCGCGCCGCTGTCGGCCAGCGGCACCGCGGTCAAATTGTCGGCGCGGATGCGGATCAGGGCCACGTCGGTGTCGGCGTCCGAACCCAGGAATTCGGCCTTCAGCGTGCGCCCGTCGGCCAGGGTCACCGACACGTCGTCGGCGTTCTCGATCACGTGGTGGTTGGTCAGCACATAGCCGTTGACCGCATCGATGATCACGCCCGAGCCCAGCGATTCGTTGATGCGTTCCTGCGGAATGTTGGGGAACATGCGGCGGAAGAACGGATCGTTGGCGAACGGGTTGCGCACCCGCACCACCTGCTTGGTGTTCACGCTGACCACCGCCGGCATCACTTTCTGCAGCATCGGCGCCAGCGAAGGCAGCGGCTGGCCATTGACCGCCGCCGGCAGCGAGCCGATCGCCGGGACCAGGGCAGGGGCGTGCGCGGGAGCCGGCGCGGCCTGGGCGGGCTGCTCCAGCAGGGCGTTCAGGCCGGTGGCGGCGAATCCGCCAAAGGCGGCAGCGGCGGCGAGGGCGATCAGGGTGGGGAACGGGCGCATGGTCGAAGGT
>NZ_PDWS01000032.1 GCF_010093305.1 Pseudoxanthomonas sacheonensis
TGGCCACGTTGTCGGCGGTGCGTTGGGATCCGTTGATGCGTGCGCATTACCAACAACTCAGGGCACGTGGAAAGCTGGGCAAGGTGGCACTGGTCGCCTGCATGCGCAAGCTGCTGACGATCGTCAACGCACGGCGGCGTGACGAACTACGGGTTCAAGGAGATGCCATCGCCGCCTGAAAGATCACATCACAAGACAGTTGCTGAATTAAGCCGAGCCGCGAAGCGGCTTCGGCTTGAATGAATTGTTAGGCAGACACACGTCAACTCTCCATTGAAATTTCATCGATCGCTCCGGCGTCGTCAAAGCGGACGGAGAGAACGTAGTCCGTTACGTCCCCAGGGAGCGAGAAGTCAAAGTTTTCAATGTCACCCTCGCCCCAGTTGGACTTGAGCTGGAGCAGCCTGAGTACCGCAGCTGGATCGGGTGCATCAGTACCGGTGTGCTCTTGCCAGTAGTCCTGAGGGAGTTCTTCTAGGTGATGCCCGACGAACATAGTGGTGCTGAACTCGCCCGCCTCTGTCCCATACGCATTCCGGATTGCATCGAGCGCCAGGTTTGCACGCTTCTCAACTTCGTCTGCCATGATCTCTCCTTGTCTGCCTAACGCCTGAATTTAGCCGAGCCGCGAAGCGGCTTCGGCTTGAATGAATTGTTAGGCCTCCACGCGAACATCTATCTGACATTGAAGAGCATTGCGAGCTTGGTTGCGGCCAAGCGCTGATAGAAGGGGACCAGACCCAATATCGCCGCATAGATCTCATCGAAAGCAAAGTCGGTATCTAGCTCAGCGTAACGGCGAGTGAGCTCTTCTCTATCCAACGCACTCAGGCGACCCGAGATGCGCTGCACATCGGCGGAGAACGAATAAGCACCACCCTCCGGGATCACCTCAGTGCCTTCAACCCCACAACCGTCCTCGGGGCCTAGCAATTTCGTCAATTCATACCAAACGGCCTCGCCGCCCGAGAAACGTTCTGCCGGAGCTTCTGGCGAATGGCCGGCCAAGAAATCATCTCCATCAAGCGATCCTTCAAGCACCCGGGCGAGCTGGGAGTCTGTGACGGCGTAAAACGTACCCCTAATGCTCATACCACCTCCAATTCTTAGGACTAAAGGGAAACACCATTTTGGGTCGGATGCCAGCCGAACCGAACTCACGGCAAACCAACCTGAGGCCTAACGCTTGAATTAAGCCGACCCGCGAAGCGGGTTCGGCTTGAATGAATTGTTAGGGCGCGGCTGCATATATACCCGGAAAGTAGCGCTCCATGAGTGACTGCGGATACAGCGGTGCCGTAAACCCGTACTGAGCATACAGCCCGTGCGCATCTCCTGTGGCCAGAGTGAACCGTCGTAGCCCTTGAAGCTGCGGATGTGCAAAGACAGCCTCCATGAGCGCCTTGCTATAACCCTTGCCTCGATGCTCGGGGAGGACGAAGACGTCCACTAGATTGGCGAAGGTCGTGTAGTCGGAAATGACGCGAGCAAACGCGACTTGGGACTTTCCGAGGAAGCCGCCAAAGCAGAGTGAATGGTCAATGGACCGCTGCACCAGGGCAAAAGGAATGCCTTTGGCCCAAGAGGTGTGCTCGGAGAGGAAGCCGTGAATGAGCGGGAGATCCAGCTCAGCTGTTTCTGTGGTTGTCCGAAAATTTTCCATAGCGCCCTAACGTTTGACATGAGCGGCGGCTGGAAGCGGGCGAAGCCCGCTGGAAGACGTCCGCTCGATGGAAGGGTTAGGCCGCGCTGTGTCACGCGCCGGGGTCATAGGACACTCCAGCTCAACATATAGGCAGGTCCAGACGGTGCATATCGGGCCGCTCTATCGATGTGACTTAGCTCCGCAACCGCGCGCTTGGCCTGGGCGGGGACGTCCGATCGGCTTTGTTTGAGAAGCGCTTCGATCTCATTCCATCTCGCGTTTCGACCCCCATGCCCCGGATGGGAGTCAGTATCAGCGCTGCCAGACTCGTACAAGGCATTCCACGCAACGAAGATCCGCCACTGCTCGACTTCGAGGTCGAGCACTTCCTTGTCTACTGGCCAAACCACAAACGTTCCGAGGTACTGGTCTTCCCCTTCATCGAAGAGTGACTTGAAACGATGGGGTATCCCATTGATGTCCGCGAGGCCAGCTCGTGGACCGTCGTACCACTCGTTCTCTACGTAGACCCTCTCAGGCGGACCGTACTTGACCATAGCTCCATCTGCGACTGAGGGGCCTAACTACGATTAGACCCAAAAGTGGGGTGTAGCGCGGATTGTGGGTGGGGCTTGGGAGGTCCGTCAATCAGGCTTTCCCCAAACGACAGAAAGGGTTATGGCGATTTCGTGGGCCCACAGGATATGCAACGTTGAGGGTGTTTACCGGCATGGAGGCTGTCTAACGCTCACTGCGGGAGATTTCGCGGTTATAAACAATTCAAAATCTGCCTCGCCAAAGCCCCAGCTGTTCGATGAAGTTCGGCGCAGATTGCGGGTGAAGCACCACCGTTTGCGGACGAAATAGGCCTATCCGTATTGGGTTCGCCGGTATATCCAGATCAACGGCCGCCGGCATCCGTGCGAATTAGGCGGTAAGCGGATCTAGTACTTCCTGAGCGATCTGGCGAATATCCGGAATTACTTCGATGCGCGAAACGCTTTCTGTTCTTCCAGCGTCAACGCCACGTTGTTGCGCAGATAGGCCGGCTCTACCCGTTCCGGCGCTAATGCCTCGCCGCGCGCGTAGGCGGCGACCGCCAGGCGTGCGACGTCGGCGGCGTGCGGCAGGATGCTGGCGTCCACGTCGAGCAGTTGCGACCCGAGGTGCAGTTGCAATGCGTTGTCGGCGGCGGCGAAGCCGGTGCCTGCTCCGTGCCAGTTGCCTTGGTTGTCGGGGAGCGCGACTTGGTTCGGGGCTGCTACGACTTCGGCGGAGATGGCTACCAGTTGATCGCCACGACGCTCGAAGGCGCCTGCGTAGACTTCGCCCATTCGGGCGTCTATGGCGGCCAGGATGCGGCGCGGTTCGAGCTCAACGCTGACACTCTGCGAATGACCGCTTAACCCCTCCCCGGCCCTCCCCTGCGCCC
>NZ_PDWS01000033.1 GCF_010093305.1 Pseudoxanthomonas sacheonensis
GTAGTGCAGCTGGTTGCCGTTGGCGATCAGGCCGACCGGCAGATCGTCCAGCCAGATCGCTTGTTGTAGCGCCGCCCCGGTGTTGTCGTAGTCGCCCAGCCAGTGGCCGGCTTCATCGTAGAGCGTGTAGGTGTTGGTGGTACCGACGTACTTGCGGACCTGTTCGCCCTTGCCGTTGTAGGCGTAGTTCCGCTGCACGATCGCGTTCTGTTTGACCTGGCTCATCCTGCCCGTATCGTCGTAGACGAACTCCTTGGCCGTGCCACCGATGGCGGTGGTGTTGCCGGCGTTGTCATACGTGCGGACAGTCGCACCTACCTGGCTCAACTTGTGACTGGTCGAGGGATAGGTGTAGGCCTGGGTGCCCGCGCTGTTGGTGAAGCTCTGGCGGTTGCCGGTGGCGTCATAGGCGTAGCTCTCGATGGCCACGTCGGTGGGACCATCCTTGAACTTGGTGAGACGGCTCAAGGCGTCGTAGTCGAACTTCACCAGCGGAGTGCTGCTGGCCGCCGGGGTCAGTTGCGTGAGGTTGCCGACCGGGTCGTATTGGAAGCCGACGGAGAGGCCCCCTGTGCCGGCGTCGTGGATGGCGGTGGGCTGGTAGTTCTGGTTGAGCGGACGCAGCAGCTGCCGGCCGTTGCCGTAGGTCCAGCCGGCGACCGGGCCGAAGGGGTGGTAGCTGGCCTGGTTCAACAGCACTTCGCTGGCGGCGCCGGCCCGTTGCACCTCGACCTGGGTGGTGCGGCCCTGGGCGTCGCGGGTGTAGGTCGCCACGGCGCCATCGGGATAGGTCACGCTGCTCAGCTGCCCGGCCAGGGTGTAGGCATAGCGCACGGTGAGAGCGATGCCGTTGGTGGTCTGCACCTTGCGCACCAGATTGCCGAAGCGGTCATAGCAGTACTGAGTGCTGCCGCTGGCATCGGTGAGTTGGGTCAGGCGGCCGGCGGAGAAGGTTTCCCCGCTCTGGCAAACCGCTTGGGGGCTGTCGTAGGTGTAGCCCACGTTGAGGCTGGAAGTGGCGTAGGCGATGCCGGTCAGCCGGTTCAACACATCGTAGCTGTAGGTCGCAGTCTGGTTGCGCGCATCGGTCTGGGTGGCGCGATTGCCGGCGCTGTCATAGGTGTAAACCGTGGTGCCGGTATCGGGACTGGCCAGCTGGGTCAGATCGCCCAGGCCGTTGTAGGTGTAGGTGGTGTTGAGACCCTTGGGGTCGGTGACCTGGGTCAGGTGGTCCTGGGCGTCGTACTGGAACTGGGTCTCGGCGTTGATGCCGCCCACATCCTGCAGGGTGCGGCTGAGACGGTTCAGCGGGTCGTAGTCGTTGTTGGTGACCCGATCCAGGGCATCGGTCACCGTGTCGGTGTTGCCGTTGGCGTCATAGGCGAAGTCGGTGGGGTTGGCCTGCGCATCGGCCTGGGTCTGCAACTGGCCCAGCTGGTTGTACACCCGACTCAAGGTGCGCTTGAGCACGTTGCCCGGATCCCTGGTGTCTTCCTGGGTGCGGTTGCCGGCGTTGTCCAGGGTGTAGTGGATCGTGTTGCCGGCGTTGTCGGCGATATCGGTCAGTCGATGGGCGGCATCGTAGGTGTAAGAAGTGAAGGCGCCGTCGGGCTGGATGACCTTCTTGACCAGGCCGGTCGGCCAATACTCGATCTGGGTGATGGCGTCATCGGTCTCCACCGAAGCATTGGCGCCGCGCACCTTGCGGGCCGTGAGCCAGCCGCGCGGGTGGTACGCAAGGTCGGTAACCACGCCGTTGGCGTCCTTGACCGACAGCACCCGCCCAGCACCGTCGTAGGCCAACGTCTCGCTGACCTGGCCCAGGGCATTGGTGACCTTCCACAGGTCGCCCTTGCGGTAGGGGCAAGTGGTCGGGGCCGTGGCGCAACTGGCGTCGTCGGCCATGCGATAGGTGTAGGTGGTCGTATCGGCGACATCGGTGCGGGAGCCGTTGACCGAGGTCACCAAGCCGACCAGCGGACAGGTGCCAGCAATCACGTCCGAGGACTCGCAATAGGTCGTCGTGGTGGTGCGGGCAACGCTGGTGGCCGGATCGATCTGCGAAGCGGTCAGCGCCTGGCCGCGGGTGTTGTAGGTGTACGTAGACTTGGCGACAAGCGTGTTGGCGGCGTTGTACACCCGGCGTTCGGT
>NZ_PDWS01000034.1 GCF_010093305.1 Pseudoxanthomonas sacheonensis
ATGCCCTCGTACGCCGGCTTGTTGATCGCCGCGCCATAGGGCTCGTAGTTGGTGCGGTCGATCACCGTCCCGGCTTCGTTGGTGACCGCTACCGGACTGCCCAGGGCATCGGTGTGCTGGTACTTGGTCGCGATTACCGCATTGCTGGGCCAGTCGTGGTCAATGGTGGCCACCAGGCTACCGCCCAGGTAGACGTTCTCGTGGGTCTTCTCGCTGCTGGGGCCGTTCCAGGAGAACAGCATCTGCCCGGACTGGCTGTACTGCCACAGCGTCTTGCTGCCGTCGATCTTGGTGGTCTGCACCCGGCGCCCGTGGCCATCGTACAGATACGCCTCCTTGTTCGGCACTGTGCGCAGGCGGTTGCCGTAGTCGAAGCTATACAGCTGACCGTTCTTGTTGGCCAGATTGCCCTGCACGTCGTAGCTCAGGCCCACCACGGTGGCCCCGGCCGTGTTCTTGATGTTGGTCAGCTGGTTCTTGGCGTCATACACATACTCGGCATAGTCCTTCAGGCCCGCCTGCTTCCACGACTTCAGGTTGTCCAGCGCATCGTAGGTGAAGAAATGCCAGTGGTCGCTCCCGCCGAACATCGCCGAACCCGCCCCGGTCAGACGATCCAGATTGTCGTAGGTCATAAAGCGGTGCTGGGCGGTGGGGGCGCCGATGATGTAATCGTAGATGGCGGTTACGTTGGCATTGGCATCGTAGGCATATTCATGATCCAGTGCATTGCCGCCATCGGTGACCCGGAGCGGCAACTGCCGGGCATTCTGGCTCAGGTTATGGGTCAAGCCATTGCCGTAGGTGAACTGCTTGAGGGCGCCATTGGGGTAGTACTGCGCCCCGGTGGCGTAACTTCCCGCTTGGGTAGCCTGGCCCAAGGCGTTGGGGGCGTAGTTGATGGCCAGGCCCGTAGGATAGGTCTGGCTGGCCAGGCTGCCATTGGCATCGTAGCCATAGCCGATGCTCCAGGTGTACCAGCCAGGCTGGCTAACGCTCTCGCCGGTCAGCATGCGACGCTTGTTGTAGGTGTACGCATTGTTCACGCGTCCGAGCGCAGATCCTTCATTGTCGGTAGCTGCGGTTGCCACTAGACCATCGGGCGTATACGTCCAAGATTGATCCCCCCGGTGATCGGGAAAGAACAGATACGTAGGACGATTTCGACTGTCATACTGCCGAACGGCAGCTCTGCCCGAAGTTGCGCCCTCATTCCGGCTGCATTGAGCCGGATCAGCGTAGTTGGAGCCCGTCAAACCACTAGCAGACCACGCCACATTGCCGGCATTGTCGTAATCCATCACCGTGGCGCCGGTTTCCGGCTCGATGGTTTTGCACAATTGCTGGTAGCCGTCATAAACATAGGACCGAACTGCCGAGACGCCACCACCGCTCCGGGCTATGGAGGTGGGTTTGCCGAATACGTCACGAGTAATGGTCGTGCTTTTGTTTTCTGGCTCTTGAATCGTGATCGGCAGATCGAAGGAAGGCGTGTCGTACGCCTTATAGGTTGTCGTGGTTTGAAACGTGCGCGGATTGGTGACCCGCGTTTGAAAACCAGTCAAGTACTCGGTAGTGCTGGCCAATACGCCCAGCTCGGAATCCTGCTCCACCCGTGTCACACGATCCAGCGCATCGTAAGAAGTACGGATGCCTTGCGTGACCGCTTGGAAATCAGCGACGTTGTTGGCCGGATAAGACTGGAAAGCCAAACGACCGCTAACATCGTATCTTTTGACCACCTGACTGACGGTGCCACTGACGTTGCCGAGATCCAATTTCTCTTCCAGCACAGGACGCCACATAGCGTCGTAATAGACGTTCAGGTAGCCATTGCCTGTCGCGCGACTGGAGCGCCAATGGCCCGGCGCCAAGCCGTGCTCATCGTAGTTTATCTGGATGAAATTCTGCGTCGTTGTATTCCAGACGGTGCTGTCGCCGGTGGGATAGACGATGCTGGCCATGCGCCCCATGGCGTCATAGCCGTAGCTGGTGGTGAACCCGTTCTCATCGGTGGCCGCGGTGATCCA
>NZ_PDWS01000035.1 GCF_010093305.1 Pseudoxanthomonas sacheonensis
CCGGAACCGCGGATCTGGTTGGGGAACATCTCGCCCAGCATCACCCACATCACCGGACCCCAGGACATGTTGAAGAACACCACGTAGACGTTGGCCGCCACCAGCGCCAGCATGCCCATCGAGTCGGACATCGCCAGCTTGCCCTGCGCATCCAGCCCGGCGCTGGCGAAGGCGAAGGTCACCAGTGCCAGCGACACCGCCATGCCGGCCGAACCGATCCACAGCAACGGCTTGCGGCCGATCCGGTCGATCAGGATCAGCGCCAGCACGCACGCGCCGATGCTGAGCGCGCCGGACAGCACGTTGATCAGCAGCGCGTCGTTTTCCGAGAAACCCACCGCCTGCCACAGCACCGCGCCGTAATAGAACACCACGTTGATGCCGACCAGCTGCTGGAAGGTGGCCAGGCCGATGCCGATCCAGACGATCTTGCGCACTTTCCCCGTCGCCTTGTCGACCAGATCCGACAAGCGCGGACGATGGTGGTCGGCCGACAGCGAGCCCTCGATCTCGACCCGTTTGGCCTTGGCTTCCGCCGCGCCGTACAGGCGGGTCAGCACCTTCAAGGCGTCTTCCGTGCGGCCCTTGACCACCAGGTAACGCGGGCTTTCCGGGATCAGCAGCAACAGCAACAGGAAGATCAAAGAGGGAATGGCCATCATCCAGAACATCCAGCGCCACGCCGCAAAGCCCAGCCACAGCGTTTCGGTGGAGGCGCCGGCGGTCTTGGCCAGCAGGTAGTTGCTGAGGAAGGCGCAGAACAGTCCGCCGATGATGGCGATCTGCTGCACCGTCGCCAGGCGTCCGCGGTAGCGGGCCGAAGCCACTTCGGCGATATAGGCCGGCGACATCACGCTGGCCGCGCCGACCGCGAAACCGCCCAATACGCGCGCGATGATGAACACCAGCGACGTGTTGGCCATGCCCGCGCCCAGCGCGGAAACCAGGAACAGCACCGCCGAGATGATCAGCACCGCCCGCCGTCCCCAGCGGTCGGCCAGGCGGCCGGCGAAGAAGGCGCCGACCGCGCAACCCAGCAGCATCGAGGCCACTTCGAAACCGGTTCCGGCCGAACTGGAGTGGAAGGTCTGCTTGAGCCCGTCGACGGTACCGTTGATCACGCCGCTGTCGAAACCGAACAGGAAGCCGCCGATGGTGGCCACGCAACTGATCAGGATGATCAGC
>NZ_PDWS01000036.1 GCF_010093305.1 Pseudoxanthomonas sacheonensis
GCGCGCCCGATAACGCCTCGGTGTCAGCAGCACCGTAATTCAGCAGGGGCCGCACGCCGGATCTCGCGCCCTGCGCCCGGACAGTTGGACGAGGTTTCCCTCGAACTGATAAGCGTGGGCCTCGGGCGCGATGCTCTCGACCCTTCGTACTTTATCGGAGAATCGGGATGACAACAGCAGTCGGGATTGATGTGGGCAAGGCGGCCCTGGACCTTGCGGTCGATGGGGTGTCGGGCGTGACGCGTTTTGCCAACAGCGCGGTGGGTATCCGCAAGCTGGTGGCGCGACTGGGCAGGCTGAACGCGCCGAAGATCGTTGTAGAAGCGACCGGAGGGTATGAAGATCCTCTGCTGGACGTCTGTTGCGAGGCGGGCCTGTGGATCTGCCGGGTCAACCCGCGTCAGGCGCGGGACTTTGCCCGTGCCACGGGCCAGTTGGCCAAGACCGATGCCATTGATGCAGCGTTGCTCGCCCTCATGGCGCGACTCTTCCACGAGCGCATGCGTCGTTACGAGGCGCCGCCACTGTGGCAGCGGGAGCTGCGCGACTGGCTGCGCCGACGCGGCCAGGTGGTGGCGACCTTGCAAGCGCAGAAGCAGCAGGCCGCACTGGCCTCGCCGACCGTGCGTCAACTCATGGCACGCACGATTGCAGTGCTCACGCGTGAGCTGGCCGCCATCGATACGGCCATGCAGGCGTTGTTGAAAGCGCATGCCAGCCCTGCGCTGCGCTCGTCCAAGGGCATGGGACCGATCTTCCAGGCGACGAGTCTGACGCTGCTGCCCGAACTGGGCCGGCTAAGCCGACAGCAGATTGCCAAGCTCGTCGGCGTGGCGCCCATGAACCGCGACAGTGGACAGAGCTCGGGCAAACGCCGGATCCGAGGGGGACGCGCACCGGTGCGGGTGGCGCTGTACATGGCCACGTTGTCGGCGGTGCGTTGGGATCCGTTGATGCGTGCGCATTACCAACAACTCAGGGCACGTGGAAAGCTGGGCAAGGTGGCACTGGTCGCCTGCATGCGCAAGCTGCTGACGATCGTCAA
>NZ_PDWS01000037.1 GCF_010093305.1 Pseudoxanthomonas sacheonensis
TCACGCAAACATACTGAGACCACCATGTTCTAGTGCGCACCCTCTCCGCCCCCCTTCGTCACAAGCCTATGCGCGGACCTATCCTTTCACTGTTACTGCCTCCGTGTGCTTTCTCCTAACCATTCATTACTACCGATTGCCGTTTTTTTTTCTTTCCCTGCAGATATTCCTGTCCACGCAAGCGCAGGAAGGGGTGGGCTCGGAACATGCGGCGCAGGGCCTTCAACGTGGGCGCCGATAGGTGCGGTGCGACGGCTTCGTAATCGGCAATCAGCCCTAGCACCCGCGCTTCAACTTCATCGCGGGGCATGTCCCGCTGCCATGACCGGGGAGGCCGGCGTTCGTCCAATCCCTGGTGGGCTTGGGCCACCTGGGCAATGCGTTTGGTGATGGCGGGCGAGACCCGGGCGGTTTTTCGCCCGGTCTCGGTATCGCTGACCGAGTTGGCCATTTGTCGCTTCCGGCAAGGGGTTTGCCGGAGTATGTCATGGTCAGTGCTTGTACGTGGCCAGCTGGTTCAGTCGTTCCAGTTCAACCAACTCGGAGGGATTGAACTGTGGAATGCGATGTTCTTGGCGTTCAATCCTCGGCTGGCTGTCACCGAATGGATCGTCATCGCACACGAGGTTCTGTTGTTCCACCAGGAACGATCCGCGTGCCAAGGCCTCTTCCACCAGTATGTCCTTCTTGATCTGGGCAACTTGCGGCGGGGTAAGCGCCAGATTGTGAATCTGCTTGGGTCGGCTCTTGCCGTTGGGCCCATTGACCGTGCCCTTCAATTCATGGACACCAGCAGTCTTGCGGCCTGGGCCACGCCTGAAGCGGATCCAGAAGCTTTCTTCTTTGAGGACGTTGCCGCCATCGTCTTCCGTGAATCGCGCGTAGGAGTCGTAGACTTCCTTCTTGGAATGGAAGAAGA
>NZ_PDWS01000038.1 GCF_010093305.1 Pseudoxanthomonas sacheonensis
ATCCGCCACCCCCGCCTGCGCCCGGCAACTGATCGGTGGCGGATAGCTGATCGACATGCTGCGACGCGCGCTCGCGCTCGCCTTCCTGCTGCTCGCCTGCCTGCCCGCGTGGGCGCAGCAGGCGGCGGCGATTCCGGCGCTTACTTCGCCGGTGGTGGACGCCACCGGCACGCTCAGCGCGGAACAGAAGCAGCAACTCGAACAACAGGCATTGGCCCTGCAGCAGCGCAAGGGCAGCCAGCTGCAGGTGCTGGTGATCCCCAGCACGCAACCGGAAACCATCGAGCAATACACCCAGCGCGTGTTCGACCAATGGAAGCTGGGCCGCGAGGCGGTGGACGATGCGGTGATCCTGGTCGTGGCCAAGGACGACCGCCGCGTGCGCATCCAGACCGGTTATGGACTGGAGGGCGCCATTCCCGATGCCATCGCCAATCGCATCATCCAGGAATACCTGGCGCCCAAGTTCCGCGCCGGCGACTACGGTGGCGGCATCGCCGATGCCACTGCGCAGTTGGTCAAGCTGATCGACGGCGAGCCCTTGCCGGCGCCGGTCAGCGACAACCGCGCAAAAGGAAACGACGGCGGTGGCGATTGGCTGTTCGCCCTGTTCGCGGCCTTCATCGCGGCCACCTTGGTGCGCGGGGTATTCGGCAAGGCGCCCAAGGGCCTGCGCAGCCTGTTCACGGGCGGTGCGGCCGGCGGAGTCGCCTGGCTGCTGTCTTCGATCATTCCATTGGCCGGCCTCGCCGGGTTCTTCGGGCTCATTTACGGGCTGATGTCGGTTTCGGCGGGGCGCTATGCCCGCCACGGTGGCTGGGGTGGATTC
>NZ_PDWS01000039.1 GCF_010093305.1 Pseudoxanthomonas sacheonensis
CGTAGCAGGCAGCGGTGATAACCGTGTACACCTTTAGACACTGCTGGTGTGCTCAGATTTCGTTCAAAACCTGCTCGAGCGCCGAGATGTCTAGACGGCGCAGTGTCGGCTTTCGTTTCATCAGTACCGGTTTTTCTTGGATTATTTTTTTTCCCAATGAAACCGGCAACCAGCTGTTGCTGTCGATTTCGCCCGGTCCGTGAGGCGGTAATCCTACCAACCTGAAAAGCAAGAGAGAGAGGACACCATGAAAAGGAACATCAAGTGGACCGTGCTTGCCGTGGCGATCGCCGCCGCGACATCGGCCAATGCCGAAACCACCATCGACAACAACATCGTCAACAACTGGACGACCAACACCACGATCGATACTGACGTCGATACCAACGTCGATACGAACCTCAGCAAGACCAAGTCCTACCCCTCGACGGTAGACAAGGCCTACACCCCCGCTGTCACCAATACGGTCGACAATACGGTCGATACTTCGTATACCTCCGATGTGAACAACACGGTCGACACGTCATACACCTCGGACGTGACCAAGGCCATGGACCTGTCGTACAGCGACTCGTTCGATCGCGACACCACCATCGCCCACGACGTGGATACGTCCTACAGCGATTCGTTCGACCGGACGACGACCGCTACCCACGACATGGATACCTCGTACAGCGACACGTTCGAGAGGAACAGCACCATCGACAGCAATGTCGACATCGACATGGG